>CAVUEO010000039.1:0-244602 GCA_963740515.1 uncultured Actinomycetota bacterium | reverse complement strand
GTACGCGTTGGAAAAGCTGACCGATGCCGGCGCGCAGGTGCGCCTGGGAGTCGGGGTCACCGCGGTCCACCCCGATCGGGTGCAGTTCGACGACGGCAGTACCATTTCGGCTCGGACCGTGGTTTGGGGCGGGGGAGAGTCGGGGTCTGCGGTCGCACAGGCCGCCGGACCTACTCCAGGTCGCGGTGGTCGCCTAAACGTCCGCCCGGACCTCACGGTGGCCGGCTTCCCAGGTACCTACGCTGTAGGAGATGTCGCGAACATTCCGTCCGGTGGCGACGCGGCAGCGCTCCCTCAGCTGGGCTCGGTAGCCCAGCAGTCGGGGAAGTGGGCCGGGCAGAACATTCTCCGCGAGCTACGCGGAAAGCCCACCGAATCCTTTGTCTACAAGGACAAGGGCATCATGGCGATGATCGGCCGCAACGCGGCGGTGGCCGAGGTTGGCAAGCGTCACCATCAGGTGGAAGGCCCGGTCGCGTTCGCAGCCTGGCTCGGCGTCCACGCAATGCTGCTCAGCGGTGTGCACAGCAAGACTGACGCATTCCTCACCTGGGCCTGGGACTACTTCGACCGCGACCACGCGGCCACCGTTGAGGCAACGGCAGCAACGCCGGAACGGCTTGCCTGGGCCGACCACGGCGAGGACAAGCCGCACATCGTGCTGGACCGGCCGCAGGAGGCCGCGAGCACCAGCACTGAAACCGCTTGAGGACGCCGGAACCAAGACATGGCGTCGAGAGCCGAGAGCCGGGCCGTCAACCTGGCTGGTCTGGTCCAGGGCATCACCTTGGTGACGTTCCCCGCGGCCAGTTCGATCTTCACCGACCCTACTGAGTACGACCTCAGCAACACGCAATACGGGGCCATGTTCCTGCCCCAGGTGGCGACCGCCATCACCACCTCACTCCTGGGCGCCCGGTTGGCACACCGGTTCAGCAGCAAACAGGTGATGCTGTCGGGCCTGGCGGCCAACATCACGGCCATGGTCTTGCTGGTCGTCACCTCCGTTATCAAGAGTGACCCCGCGGCGTACCCGCTGCTGTTGATCGCAACTGCGTTCCTTGGGGCCGGCTTCGGGCTGACCGTGCCGGTGTTGAACACCTACGTGGCGGCGTTCCGGCCGGATCGCGCGGACAAGGCTGTCCTTGTCCTCAATGCACTTCTCGGCTTGGGCACTGCCTTGGCGCCGGTCTTCGTCGCCGTCTTCGTCGGCCTAGGCTTCTGGTGGGGCCTGCCCGTACTGTCCATCGTGCTGCTCGTCCTGCTCCTGCTTGCCAGCGCTCGGCTACCCCTGAAGGCGGAGACCGCAGCCGCCGCTGACACCGGTCGGGAGCGGAGGGGGATACCGCCGAGATTCTGGCTATTCGCCGGGTTTGCCGTCCTGTACGGGTTCTGCGAGACGATGAACGGCAACTGGTCGCAGCAGGACATGACCTCAGACCTCGGCGCCTCGAGGGCTCAGGCGTCGCTCGCCCTGACCGCCTTCTGGGCCATGGTCACCGTCGGCCGGATCCTGTTCGCGGCCATCGTGCGCTGGATGCCGGCGCGAATCGTCTTCCACGTGTTGCCGATCGTGCTCGTCGGCACTTTCACCCTGACCGCGGCCCTCCCAGACAACACCCCGTGGCTTGGTGTCGCCGTGTTCGGCCTGGCCGGTCTGGGCTGCTCGGCACTCCTTCCGTTGACGATCAGCCTGGGCCAGCACGGCCTCGTCACCATGTCGGCAGCGGTCGCCGGCGGTGTGATCGCGTTCTATCAGGTCGGCTACGGAATCGCTGCATTCGGTGTCGGCCGCCTCGTCGACGGCGGAGTCAGCCTGTCATCGCTGTACGGCTGGACTGCGGTCGCTGCAGGTGCCATGGCGTTGCTGTCCTTTGCGGTCGCAGGACGTCAAACTTCTCCGCGGGAGTTGCACCCACGGCCTGCGGGCCACGAACAGCCAGCAGATTCGGGAGGCTAGGCCCCATGAACGTTGAACAGTCGCCGCGCAATAGACCACCATCGGGTGACCAGTTTGCGATCGCGGACGGTCACGCGCAGGTGCAGATCAGCCAGGTGGGCGCTACGTTGCGTCACTTCACTGTCGGCGGGCGGAATGTGATCGACGGTTTCGGAGTCGATGAGCGCGCGACGGACGGACGGGGGCAGGTGCTCGCCCCGTGGCCCAATCGGCTCACCGACGGTCGTTATCGCTATGGAGATCGCGACTGCCAAGCACCAATCAACGAGGTCAGCCGGCACACCGCGATCCATGGGCTGGTGCGCTGGCTGGACTGGTCCCTGGTCGCACACGACCCCAGGTCGGTCACGCTCTCATGCGTTGTACGACCCCAGCCCGGGTACGAGTGGCAACTCGACCTCCAGGTCACCTATGCCCTGAGTGAGGCCGGTCTGGTCGTGACGTGCCAGGCGGTCAACGCCGACAGGGAACCGGCCCCGTTCGGTGTCGGGTTCCATCCCTATCTCACCCTTGGGACGGCCTCCGTCGACGGGCTGACGCTGACCGTGCCCGCCACCAGCCGTCTGAAGCCGGCCAGTCCGGGCAGTGCGCAGGTCTTGGCCCCTGTGGAGGGGACGCTGCAGGACTTCACCCGCCCCCGCCGGATCGGATCGACCCAACTGGACGCCGCCTTCGGTAGCCTGGTTCGCGGCGACGACGGGCGTGCCGTCGCCCGACTGCAGGATCCGGACAGCGGCCGGTCCCTCCGCTTGTGGGTCGATGACTCCTTCCGCTACCTGATGGTCTATACCGCAGACCAAGTGGCACGGCCCGAGCGACATCGAGCCGCAGTGGCCATCGAACCAATGACCTGCCCGCCGGACGCATTCCGAACTGGCGCCGACCTCATCGAGCTGGAACCAGGGGAGTCCTGGCAGGGGACCTGGGGGCTAGGAAGCGATCAGTCCTGAATCATGCGAGCGCCAGCAGCCAATGTCATCCGCCCCGAGGGGGACGGCACCGCCGAAGAGGATGACCGACATTTTGGTCGCGGGGACGGCGAGGGTGACCGCGTAGAGCGGCGGAAGGCCGACGCAGGCGGAGAGCAAGACGATCGGCACTCTCCAGCGGCGCTCACCCAAGAGGCCCCATCATCCGGGTGCGTGCGCCGTGGGCAGGATGTGACCGTGAAGGCAGAGGCACGGATCGACCTGGTCGAACGACGGAGGGTTCGAGGTCCACGATGGTCTCCAGCCCCGTAGCGGTCACGGCTGAGGGCAAATGGACCGTTACCTTGTGGATCGTCTGCTCGTGAGAAGGGAGCGATATGACTCAGTCCACTGAGAGCGTCCTGATCAACGGGTTTGGGGTGCTCTTCGTGATCTTGAACTCGTTCGGGTTGGGCCTCAGGCTTCCGGTCGGCAAGATGCTGGCAGAGGCCTTTGCCCATTGGAAGATTGCCGTGTGGGCGTTGGTGATCAATTTCGTCATCATCCCGCTCCTGTTCATCGGCTATTTGCTGACGATAGCCTCGTCCATTCCTGGAGAGATCAAGGTCGGGTTCTGTGTCGCAGCCCTGTCTGCAGGTATGCCTTTCGCTCCCATCCTCGCCCGGTTAGCCAAGGCGGATGTCAGCATCGCCACCACGCTGTTAGTGGTCTTGACTGCCGCGACCATTATCGCCCTCCCGCTAGGGTTGCCCCTCGCCATCGATGCGGTTGACGCGCAACTCAAGACCTCTGTCTGGGATGTTGCTTGGCCGCTGCTGCTCTTTTTGCTCCTGCCGCTGGTTCTCGGGTGTGGTTTCAGGGTCTGGTGGCCTGACCTGACGCCGCCATTGGAACGGTGGGTTGTCCGAGTTGCAATTCTGTGTCTGCTCTTTAATCTCAACTTCACGCTGGTTGCGTATTGGAGCCTGTTCGTGCAGACCTGGGGCACCGAGAGCTACATCGCAGCTTTTGCCGGACCATTCATCGGCCTCGGGTGTGGCTACCTTCTCGTTTCCAGTCTTCGAGTCAAAGACGTGGGAATCAGGCATGCGGCCGAGGTGACCACGGCGGTACGCAACATCGCTCCGATGCTCCTGATGATGATTTTCCCCTTTGCAGCCGACCCGCTGGTCACGGTGTCGATCACGATCCTCAACACCATCGGCATCGTGACCGTTCTACTCTTTGCCCTGCTGTGGAGGCGCGCTGCTTCACCACCGGACACTCATGCAACAACAAACCAGCCAGCAAGCGAAGGCCTGCCTCCGCCAACTTCGACCTGACGAGTGATCGACCCGTCGTCGCCGACCTCCCCGACGAAGGTGAGTTCTTCCTCATCCCATTCAGCTCGGTCAGGCGGAGGGCGGAATGGGTGCGTTCGATGTCGCGGAGGACACCGCCGGCGCCGATCGCGGCGAGCTGTTGATCATCCCCAACTAGCCGGACACTCCCGCCACGACCGATCACGAACTGCACGGCCGTGTCGAGGGTGAGGGTGTCGGCCATGCCGGCTTCGTCGATGATCACCAGTGTCGACGACCCGATCCGCGCCGCCCAGTCCGGCAGCTCGCCATGGTCCAGTGACCAGGTGAGCTTGGCGAGGGTGTCGCTGCGGATGCTGGTTTGCTCGGCGAGGACGGCGGCTGCGGCCGCGGACGGGGCCAGGCCGAGCACCTGGCCGCCGTCTTGGGTCCAGGCGAGGGTGAGGGCGCGCATGGCGGTTGTTTTCCCGGCGCCGGCGGGCGCGATCGCGAGCTGCAAACGTGCCCCGGAGGTGCACATTTGGCGAACCAGTGAAGCCTGCCCAGCATCGAGTGCAGTGCCGTTCGCCGCCAGCTCCAGCGGGGCTAGGTCTACAGCCGTCTGATCGACTACCGAACCGTCGCGTTGTCCGGCAGCGGTGATCAGCCGCTGCTCGGCACTGAGGATTCTCGTCGACGTGTACAGGTCCGCGCCAGCCACCGTGTAGACCGACGATCCGTCCAGCCGGCGCAATACGTCCGGTTCCTCGATGGCGTCGTGCGGCGCGGCCAGGGCACACACCGACGATCCAGCACCTCATCGATCGAATCTCGGGAATTGGCGGTGCGTACGCCGTGTCCATAGGTCGTTGAGTGATCGCGTGTCGGAGTCCGACGGGTTTGTGCCCAGAAAGGCTGATCTGAGGAGGTGCGCTGTGGGTCAACAGTCGATGAGGCAATTTGCCCGTGGGGCAGCTTTGGATGTTCAGGGCGGCACTCGCGAGGGGGCGAGGCGTGAGCGTCGTCTCGACAACTTGGCGGTGGAGTTGCACACTGCGTTGGGCGAAAGGACAGGCGGTCGCGCAAGCGAACGTTGGGCTGGCGAGGTGCTGCCGGCCGTGACGGGCGAGGAGGGCCTGACCTTGCGGGAGGCGGTCGACTGGTGCGGCGGCCTGGCTCTGCGGGAGGTGGGCTTTTCGATCGGCTCCTGGCTGTAGGGGATGGAAAGCGCTCAGGGCCTCGGTGGCACGGCAGATACTTTCGATTCGCTGAGCAACTTGGCATGTCCGTCGACGATACGGACGGGCTGTCCGGCGGGCGGCTCAGCATGGGCACGATCAATGAGAGAGAGGAAGGTAGTGGGCTGATGATGGGGCTGGTCGCATTGACCGTCCATTTCGGGGGGTTCGACTGGACGGGCAGCTTCACCTCGCTTGATCTGCTGGCTGCGGCCATGAGCGCGCTGAACGGTGCGCTTCTGTGTCGTCGACCCGACCACTTCAAGCGCTTCACCGTGGTCGGCGTCGTGCTGATGGCGTTGCTCGGCGGGCTCGGCGGCGGGATCACACGTGACGTGCTCGTCGCCGACGTGCCGGTGGCGCTCACGAACCCCGCCTATATCACTGTCTGCCTGGCGGCGGGCTTGGTTGGGTACCGGATTACTTATGCGCGGGGGCAGCTCTTCCGCGAGGGGCTGTTCGAGCTTGTGACCTCGTTCTCGCTCATCCTGTATGCGATCGTCGGCGCGCATAAGGGCGTGGACTCGGATCTGCCGGTTCTCGGCTGCGTCCTTCTGGCCGCTGTCACCGCGACGGCTGGACGCTTCTATGTCGATCTCTCCAGCGGCGTCACTCCAAAGCAGTTTGTCCGCGGTGAGTGGTTTGTGAGCGTGTCGGTCTTGACGAGCGTCGTCTGGATTGTGCTATTCGCCCTAGGGCTGAACACGTGGATTTGCGCCGGGGGCGCGTTCGCGATCGGATACGCGGTACGTGTGCTCGCGATGTACCGCGGCTGGGAGGAGCCACTCGCACAGCGGCCCGCGGGCGTCTATCTGCACGAAGACCGCCCGCTCCTCGGCTCGAAGATCAAGGGCAAATCGGAGAATGAGCTGCGTGCTCTCGGCTTGTGGGTGGACGAATCGGAGCCCGGTCGCTGACGGTCTCCGTCTTCCCCGGGGCGCGCCCGGGAAGATATCGCTGCCGGTCTCGCGCACCACCTCAGCGCGCGGCGGTCGAGCCGCCCTATTTCCTAATCAATCCTGGCCAGATCCGGGTCTGCCTGTCGAGCACGTAGTCATGGGCCTGCTGACCGGTTGCGGTCTTCGGGTCGATGGCGGGCACGTGACCCGTGTTCATCGTGTCCAACGCGATGGCAACGCCGAGGAGGTACTGGCCGAGCGGAGGCAGCGGTTTATCCATGTGGACTATCGGGTCGAGCAGCGGGGGCACCGGGCGAGCCGTGACTTCGGGCCAATCCTCTTGGGGACGCGGGGTTTCCCGGGTGAGGATCGGGGCGATGTCAGCGGCAACCGCATCGCGCCCGGTGAGGGGCGGCCCGAGGGCGAACCGCTCTCTGAGCGTCCGGATCAGGGATGTGTTGCGGTACTCCTGGGTCACGACGGTCTTGGAGTCGATGTAGGCGGAGATGGCCAGGGTCGGGATGCGGACGCCCGAGCGGTCGAAACGGAAGCCCATCTGTCCGGGAGGAGCCGCCGGGTCGGGCGGAGGAGCGCTCGGTGGCGGGACGTGGTCGTAGGTGCCGCCATGCTCGTCGAAGGCGACCAGGAACAACGTGTTGGCGAAGTTGGACCCGTCCTCGGTGGATGAGGCGCGGATGGCGGAATAGACGCGAGCGAGCAGCTCCTCCCCGCCCAAGATTGACGACGGGGGGTCAGCCGAGAACCCGGGCATGATCGCGTTGTAGGCCGGGTGGTAGTCGTTGTGAGCGTGCAGCAGGTTCGGCTCGATGAACGAATAGGTGGGCAACCTCCCCTGTTCGGCGTCGTCGAAGAAGTCCTCATGGGTTGAGAACTGCGTGGCGAACCGTTCGTGGAGCCGGGGGGTGTGGATCATGCCCGTGATCGACATGGGCATGCCGGGGTCCACGTAGACACGCCATGAGAGCCCTGCGGCATCGAGTCGCTCGAAGATGGTCTCAGCGTCGTTGTTCTTCGGGAAGCTCTCGTAGGGGGCGTTCACCAGGAGACCGGAGGCACTCGCTGCGTGGTAGAAGGACCGGTTCGTGAACGTCTGCGAGGGCACTTCGCAGAACCAGTGATCGAAGGTCGCGAACCCCTTGGCGATGGTTGAGATGACCGGCACCTGTTCGGGGGTGTAGACCGACATGATCTGCGCGTACTCGTCATACTCGGGCAGCCGGCCCATCTCGCTGCGGAACGTGTTGACGTAATCAAGGACGAAGCCGTCCATCGTTGGCGCACGCGCCGGATCATCCGGGGCGTTGAACCCCGGCTGCATCGTCTCGTAGGGCAGAAACCGGTTGCCCTCGGGGGCCACCGTCCCGAACAGCTGGGTGTTCGTGTGGGGGTGCTCCTCGCCAGCGTCGGGGTTGGGTGCGTCCATGGACGTCGCGACGTGGAGCGGCACCACGCCACGCTCGGCTCCCGGGGCGTAGCTCGGGATCGGGTTCGATAGGTCCTTGCCGATCACACCCTCGAAGCTCGCGACCTCACCCGGCTCGTACAGATGGCCGAGCAGATTGTCGAACGACCGGTTCTCGAACATGACCACCACAACATGATCAAGCGCACGGCTGCGATCGGGTTTGGGCACGAGGTGACCTCCTTGTAGTCAAATCAGCCAAAGGCGCAACATGGCTGTCAGTGAGAATTTGTTTGTGCTGGTAGCCAGCAGCGACGTCCCCGAGACGCTCCTGGATCATCTGAACGCGGACGGCGCTGAGCTGATCCGGTTCGGCCTCGCGGTCGCCCCACAGACCGAAGTCCAGGCGAGGCGGGTCGTTAAGGATCATCAAGGCATGCGCGGACGCCGCTCGCCGCCCGACCTTCCGGTCGCCAGGTGGTGTGCCTTTACTGCTGTCGTCATGCGTCCGCGTTCTGGTGCTGATTGCATCTCCTGAGATGCTGTCAACACAAGTCGGCAAAGTCATCACCCTGTGGGGATGAAACATGGACCGCGGTACGCAAAGCCATCACCGATAGCCGCGCCGCTGACTTGTCAGCGCACACACCACGCATCTCCTCCGTTGGCCACCTTACGCTGCGAGCAACGGCCGACCCGCCCAGTGGTGGGCCGCGCCAGGAGGTCATATGGCCGGCGTCGCGTGCAAAGGCGATGCCGCGCCGCTGGGACGCGTGAGCGCAGAGTCGGGAGCGACGGCTGTTTGTCGCGGCCGACTGCACGAGCTTGACGCTACGATCGGTGCTTTTCGACGTCATCGCTTTCGCGCTGCGTTCATGGCCCTACGGCGTGGGGCAACGACGAGGGGCGCCCATGGGGGAACATTAATGACTGGTTGGTGCGCGGGTGCCTACCAACACAAGGGTTGGGTGTCGGTCGCCATGGGGATGCTAAGCATCCACCGTGTGCCCCATGTGTGCCCCCAGCTTGCACCAAGGCGCCTCTGCCGCTGCAACATGCACGTCAATCACGCGATGCTCACGCCTAACCTGATGGACGCGATGCCTTCGCAACGAGAAGGTCAGGGGTTCGAGTCCCCTTAGCTCCACCAGATTAATATCGCTTTGACTAGGGCATTTCTTCTGTTGGCAGGCGAGTAGGACTGCCCATGTATTCCTCGTGTGTGCCCCCAGGCTGGGCCAACAGGGCGCATTTCAACCGGCTTCGTGAAGCTATGCAGCCCGTAGCAAAGCCAGCGCCAGGGCAAGCCCAGGTCGGCACTAATTCCGGGCACCGCTACCTCACCCCCGCGGGAACCCCGCACAATGACGGGGTGATGGTCCGAGTCTGGGAGTACGACGTACCGGAAACGTCCCGCGCCGAGTTCGAGCGGAAGTACGCGGCAGCCGGCGATTGGGTGCAGCTGTTCTCGAGTTCCGATGGCTTCCGCGGAACCGAGCTGTTCGTTTCGCTGAGCGACCCCGGCCGCTACCTGACGGTCGACCGCTTCACCGACGAGGGTGCCTGGTGCGCATTCTTGACTGGGCATAGCGACGCCTACGCCCGTCTCGACGCAGCGACCAAGGGACTAACCACCGACGAGTGCGAGCTCGCCGGCGGCGAGGTCGGCTGAGCCAGCGCTGCATACCCGCAGGTGCCTGAGGCCCTGGCCGGGATGGCCCGATTGACGATCCGTCGGATGCCTGACCAGCGATTGCGCGGGCAGCAACGCATGCGGCAGCCAACGGGGTGGTCAAGCGCAGAAGGCAAGCAGACGAGTGCGGACCTCGATCGCTGGTCCCAGCCGTCTGAACACGACTAGGCACTCGACTCGTCATGACTAGGTCCGGCCAGAGGGGAAGTGCCACGCCGGGCCGCCCGCCAAGGCATCAAAGCCGGATTCGCGCACCTAACACGCGAGGATTCACAGTCCTGCTTGGGTAGGGCACCGAGCGGTGCCTCCGTGCGTAGTGCCAAAGTCCTGCGGGTCCTCGGGACACACAGGACTTGGATTGGTCTAGAGCGAGCGGTGCTTCTCAGACCACGAGTGTGAGGATGAGGAGCGCGAAGAAGACGCTCTGGGCGCTATGCACAGCGATTCCGATCCAGGCGCTCCGGTAGCGCTTCGTCGGGTAAGCGAGGAGGAACGACTCGACCAGCGTCCCCGGCATCACCCACGGCACGTGCAGGTGGTAGACGGTGAAGAGGAGCCCGTTCACAACCCAATCGCCGCGTCCGAAGGCGCCGTTCATGCGCGGAAGGAGGTACCCGCGAAACAGGAGCTCCTCACCGAGGACCGTGTTGAACAGGAACATTGCGAGGAGGAGGCCGTACCAGCCCCAGGCGCCGTCCAGGAACGCCTGGCCGGCGTCCGACCCGACGAGCGTGGCAAGGACCCGGTTCTCGGGAGCTGCGAACGTCGGGATCAGCTCGTTCACAGCGGTGACGGCCAGGATAAGCGGGATCAAGATCAGCCAGACCCGGCCGCCGACCCGTCCGCTGCGCGGGCTTCGTGGGAAACGAAGCCAGAGCGCCTCGCGGACGGTCGACCAGCGTAGCGTCCGCTGCTCGCGGCCGACGAGGATCGCGACGAGGACGAACTGCCAGACGAGCCCGACGGTGAGACAGATGATCAATGCCTTGAACATCGGCACAATGCCGGTGCCGGCGAACCGGTCCGCGAGCACCGGCGCGACGAGCCAGGCGAGCGCTGCCATCGGGAGCGCCGCGGCCGCCCAGACCGCGAGGATGCCGCGGATGCGCAACTGCGGAATCTCGACGCTCGAGACAGCAGCGTTAGCGCGGGCAGTTGCTGGAAGCGGTGGAATTACGGTGCTCATCTTCATTCTCCTTTGCTGGTCGATTCCATTCCTCGACGCTAGGAGGCGGTTGTGCTAAGCGCATCGTCGTAAGGCTGGAATCGAACTCCGACGATTCGACGATTCCGACTCCTACTCGGGTAGGAGGCGCCTCCCGAGCGCCTGCGCTACGTTCGGCACGTGATCCGGATCCGAGACGTCGCCCGCGGATACTGGTTCGAGCTGCTGATCGCGTTCCTGGCGATCGCGGGGATGCTCGAGCTCGTCGTTGGACGCGACTCGCCGGGCGCACCGCCTATGACGCTGTGGATCGCCGTACCTGCGGTGGCCGTCCTCGTACTGCCACTCTTCGCGCGCCGACGCTTTCCGTTCGCCGCTCCCGCTGCCTATTGGATCCTGGCCGCGGCCATCTCGTTCGGGGACGGACTGTTGCTCGCGTTCATCGGCAGCCTCGGCCTGGTCGGGTTGGCAAGCGCGTTCCTGCTCGGGAACCTCGGCGATCCCCTGAAGGCGGGCCTTGGTCTGATCATCGTTGTCGTCGGAATCGTGGTCGTGGTCTACAACGTCCCTGGCCCACAGACAGTCGGGGACTTCGTATTCATCCCCCTCCGGTTCGTGGTCGCCTGGATTGCGGGTTACGCCTTGCGTGAGCGTGCCGAGCAGGCCGAAGCCGCTGAGGAGCGTGCGGCCCGGGCCGAGGCGGAGCGCGAGGCAGCCGCACGCGTCGCGGTGGCAGAGGAGCGTGCACGGATTGCCCGCGAGCTTCACGACATAGTTGCCCATGCCGTCAGCGTGATGGTGCTCCAGGTCGGCGCTGTCAGGCACCGGCTTCCGGATGCACTGGCTGAGGACCGCGATGCGCTCAGGGGCGTCGAGCGGGCCGGGCGGACGGCGCTCGCAGAGATGCGCCGTCTCCTCGCTGCCATGCGCAGCGACGGGGACGAAGCCGAGCTCCTGCCTCAACCCGGCCTCGACGGCCTCGCTTCATTGGTGGGCGAGATCGGCCGTGCCGGACTCCCCGTAGAACTCCATGTGGACGGCAGGCCCTTCCCGCTCCCTCGGGGTGTTGACCTCTCCGCCTATCGCATCGTCCAAGAAGGCCTGACGAACGCACTGAAGCACGCACATGCCAGCGACGCGGACGTGACCGTTCGTTATCGGCCGGACGAACTGGAGATCGAGGTACGGGACAACGGCGAGGGGAGCTCGAAGAGCGACGGCCTCGGGCACGGTCTCGTCGGGGTCCGCGAACGAGTCAAGATTTACGGCGGCGAGATGACCGCAAGTACGGCCCCTGAGGGCGGGTTCGTCCTCAGCACGCGCCTTCCGATCCACGAACCATGACGATCCGGGTGCTCGTCGCCGACGACCAGTCGATGGTCCGCGCCGGCTTTCGTATGCTGCTCGCCGGCGAGAAGGACATCGAAGTGGTCGCCGAGGCGACCAACGGGCTCGAGGCCGTGGACAAAGCCGCCCGGCTCCGTCCGACGGTCGTTCTGATGGATATCCGCATGCCAGAGCTGGACGGGCTTCAGGCGACCCGACGCATCCTCGCGTCCGACAACGCGGCGCGGATTCTGATTCTCACGACATTCGACCTCGACGAATACGTCTTCGAGGCGTTGCGCGCCGGCGCGAGCGGATTCGTGCTCAAGGACGACTCTCCCGAACAACTGATTGCCGCGATCCACACGGTCGCCAACGGGGACGCGCTACTCTCCCCGACAGTCACCAGACGCGTGATCCAGAAGTTCGCCCGCATGTCACGTCCGGCTCCTCCAAAGCAACTCGACGAGCTCAGTGATCGCGAACGAGACGTCTTTCGCCTGATGGCTCGCGGCCTCTCGAACGCGGAGATCGGGAACGAGCTCTACATCAGCGAGACCACGGTCAAGACGCACGTCACGCACATCCTCCAGAAGCTCGACCTCCGCGATCGCGTACAAGCGGTCGTGCTCGCCCATCAAACGGGGCTCTTCGAATAGGACGACCCTGCGGCAAGCAGTCAGGACGAGAGCAAAATCGGATGAGGTATCGCTGACGCCCCCGCGGGCAGACGCCCGCGGCGCTGTCGCTAGCAGGCGAAGACGGATGAGTTACCTGCATGTGACTCGTTGTGGGCGGTCGCGTGACGCAAACTCTGACGCCAGCCGTTGCACATCCTCTGAATCGCCACAGCGGGGCTCGTGGGGCTCGGCTTGTCGATGTGGCCGTGTGCCCCATGTGTGCCGCGCAACATCATGGCCACGATCAGGATGCACACAATGCACCGAGAGTCGGCCGCAACGGGCGCAACACCCTACCCTGCGTAACCTTCAAAATGAGAAGGTCAGGGGGTCGAGTCCCCTTAGCTCCACCAGTGCGGCCTTACTCAAACCCTCGCCACGCGCGATGCGTTAGACCTGTACCAAAAGTGCCTCAGACGTATGTGCTGGCGGCACTTTGTTGCCCGCTAGGGTCAGTTAGGGTGGTAAAATTCGTTTATGGGCTCAGTCAAAGACTACATTGCTTCACTTGATGATGAGCAAACCGTAAAAGACTCCCAAATACTCATCGAAATGATGCAGCGAATCAGTGGGCGTGAGCCACAGCTGTGGAATGTGGGTACTATCGGGTTTGATACTTACCACTACAAATACGACAGCGGGCGCGAAGGTGACGGTCATGTTATTGGCTTTTATCCAAGAAAAGGTAAGATTACCGTTTACCTGATGGACGGCACGGCACGCTACTCTGAATTGCTGGCTAAGTTAGGTAGACATACCGCTACTGGGTACTGTGTCTATATCAGGCGGCTTAGCGATGTGGAGCTGCCAATCCTTGAGCATATCGTGCAAGAGTCATATGACTATATAAAGTCTCAAGACGGGCATATACACCAAATATTATGGCAAACTGCAAAAAAATAGGCATTTCTGCCTAGATGTAACTCCCAGCTGTTAATTTCTTGATAAGCGTTCTCGTTTACCTTATGGACGGCACGGTACGCTACTCTGAATTGGCTCGCTTAGGCAAACATACGCCACCAGCGTAAAAATCTCTATCTAGACTCTGCCACTAATTTTTGTACGGTGTTTGGGTCAAAGGATCCCTCAATCAACGATGTGCCGATGGACCGGTGGACGCCGGAGGAGCCCGCGCGGCGAAATCCCCATATACTGCCACTCCTCACCGCCAGCCCGGTAGTGCGGCTGAACCGCGCAGTGGCGGTCGGCGAGGCCGACGGACCCCGAGCCGGAGTGGCCGCGCTGGACCCAGAGCTGCCCCACCACACCGCAGTCCGCGCCTACCTCCTCGAACGCGCCGGCGACCTAGAGCAGGCCGCCGCCCTGTACGCCGAGGCATCCCGCTCAGCCACCAATGTGCCTGAGGCGACGACCTCACCCTCACCCGCGACGCATCCCGGGTGCGGCAGTTGCTGCGCTCCTGTGCCCGGTTGCCGACTCATCCACATCGGACGCCTTGATTGTGACGGTCGGCTCCGCTCTTCTTTACATGGCTGGAGCGTTCTTCGCAGGCGGCGACTCCTGGATCGGGCCCGCTTTGTTTGGCAGTGCTTTTCACGACCGACGCCTTCGTAGGTTTGTGCGATCGGCTTCGTCTAGTGCCCAGCGCCGAGCCAACCGGTCGTCATGCCTCGGCTGGGGACCGGCCCACCTGCTGTGCTCGTCGACGGATCGGCCAGATGTAATGGCGGCGTGAGGTCGCGCCTGCTGCTCTGCGGAGTCATCGGCCCGGTGATCTTCGTCGCGTCCTTCCTGGTCCAAGGCGCCCTCCGTTCGGGCTATGACCCGCTGCGGCATCCAGTGAGTTCGCTCAGCCTCGGCCCTGAGGGCTGGGTCCAGATGGCCACGTTCTGGCTAACCGGGCTTCTTATCGTCGGGTACGCGGTCGGGCTCCGCCGCGCCCGGTGCGGTTGGTGGACCCCAGTTCTAGTTGGTCTGGTCGGGGTGGGCCTGGTCGGCGCCGGAATCTTCGTGGCCGACCCGATCAGCGGCTACCCGCCCGGATCGCCGGTGCCCGCCCCGCCCACCGCCCACGGCATCGCGCATCAACTATTCTCGACCCCGGTCTTCACCGCTCTGCCGGCCGCCATGCTGGTCATGACCCGACGATTCTTCCGATCAGGCGAGCGTGGATGGGCCTGGTACTCCCTGCTTAGCGCGCCGGTCTTCTTCGGCTGCTTCGTGCTCTCCAGCCTCGGGTTCAACCAAAACCCTGTGCTGATGCCGGTCGGTGGGCTATGGCAGCGCCTCACCCTCGTCGTCGGTTTCAGCTGGCTAGCCGCCCTGGCACTCCACGTCCGGCGAGGACCGTCACAGGCAGCTCCACGGACGTCACTACCTGAGTGACTAATCCGAAAATGGACCCTGACCGGGCAGGTTGCCGGGCTTCTTGTGTGACTGTTAGGCGGCGGGTTCGAGGGTGACGCGGTAGCCGAGTGATTCGAGTTGTCGGATGTGGTTGCGTCTCTTGGCGTGGGTGTTGACATGGCGGTCGTAGTGGTCGCCGCCGAGGTCGTGGAATCGGGCGTCGGGATCGGTGAGGAGGTGCCAGATAATCACCAGCAGGGAGCGGCCGACCGCGACGATCGCTTTGTTCTTGCCTCGTCGGCGAGCGATGCGTCGGTAGCGGGCGCCGAGGAAGGTGTCGGTTCGGCTGGCGCCGGCCACGGCCTCGCCCAGGACGCGGGCGAGGTAGCGGTTCCCGTGGCCGGTCGAGCCGTTGCCTTTGGTCTTGCCGGCCGAGGAGTTGATCTCGGGTGCGAACTTGGCCCACGACGTCAGGTGGGCGGGGGTGGGGAACCGGCTCATGTCGAGACCGATCTCGGCGATGATGATGGCGGCCGCGGTCGGTCCGATCCCGGGGATCTGATCGAGCCGGGCGACCGCGTCACCAAAAGGGCCCAGCTGCTGCCCGATCTGGGTGTCGACGGCGACGATGTCGGCGTCGACGGCGTCAACGCGGGTCAGCATCCGGGCCAGCAGGAACCGGTGGTGATCATCGAAGGTGCCCAGCCGAAGCCCAGCGAACGCTTCCTCCAGCTGACCGATCTTGGTCCGCATCCGGGAGCGGGCGAGATCGGCCAAGGCCTTTGGGTCGCGTTCCCCGGCGATCAGGGCGGCCAGCATCGCCCGGCCGGACACGCCGAAGATGTCGGAGGCCACAACCGACAGCTTGAGGCAGGCGTCCTCGAGCAGCTTGTCCACCCGGTTCTTCTCCGCGGTGCGGACCCCGACCAGATCGATCCGGTACCGGGTCAGGTCCCGCAACTGGCGGATGTCGGCGGGTGGGACGAAGCTGGGTCGCAGCATCTGCCGCTCGGCGACCTTGCACAGCCACACCGCGTCCAGCCGGTCGGTCTTGGGCCGGCCAGGCAGATGCTTGACGTGTTTGGCGTTGACCAGCCACGGATCCAGACCATGGGCCTCGAACAGGTAGAACGGCGGCCGCCAGTAGTCACTGGTCGCTTCCATCACCACCCGCTCGATCCCGAGTCCGACCAGCCGGTTCGCCAGCTCACACAACGACGTGACCATCGTCGAGTGCGTGGACACCTCCTGCGCCCGCCGCTCGCCATCCGCGGCGGGGAGCCGGATGCAGCACACGATCTCAGCCTTGCCGATGTCCAATGCCGCGACCCGCTCGATGATCTGCTCGTCGTCCCTGGACTCTGCGAACATCGAACCTCACCCCTCTTGCTCCACCGTCACCGGTGACGGTCACCGGTCGATTCCGGACACGTGACCGTCCGAGGAGTTGCCGGGCAGACCAGCGAAACTAATCCTCGTGCTCTCACCGGGGAGGCAACAATGAAGGGCCCAACACGCAACTCCCGCCCGGCTAACCGACGGCCTCGCAGGACCATAGGAACTACGGCGTTACCGGACGGTCACAGCCCCATTTTCAGCCCGGAACGGGCGCGCCGACAGGGGCACATGGGCTAACCGAGCGACCAGGACCCGAACAACTGGCCTATGTTCTTCCTCCATCTCGGACCTAAGCACACAGCTGCCAACTCAGATCGCCGAGTGCTTGATCTTTCCTCTGATCAACGATGATCGGTTGACCCGCTCAGGCCCGAGGTGGACGCTCACGGACGGCAATTCGGCGGATGGGCGCAAGCCTCGCAACGAGAAGGACGGGCGTCGGTGTACCACGCACGCGGTCCGGTCGCTGGCTGATGCATCGCGGCTAGACGATGCCGACCGAGCGGCGCTGCTCGCCGCCGAGGGTTGTCAGCCGCACCGAAGTGCGGCCGAGCGAAATCCGGAACACCGTGGTCACTCCAGCGGATCTGGCGTCCGCCGGCCCTTCACGCCCGCATCCTCGAGTCGCCTCTTGACCGTCACGAGCTTGTAGACGAAGACCGCAGCGGCGGTGACTGCGCCGGCATCGTCGAGGAGGCCGAACGGTCCAAGCATCACCTCAGGCAACACGTCGACCGGGCTCGCCAGGTAGGCCAGAGCCCCGATCATCGCGATCAGCCCGCGCGGAGGGATGCGATAGCGCCACATCACGAACCCGATAACGGCCACCCCGAGCAGCGCGAGGACACCGAGCAGCACGAGCACCACCGTCAGCGCGTCGGACATGTCCATGGCGTCTACTGTGCCTCATGCGCCCAGCGAACCGCTCAGTATCGGTGGGCCGAACGTACGCAGACGGCGCCTGAGCAGGCAGGCGCAACCTTCGCAACGAGAAGTTCGAGTCCCCTTAGCTCCACTTCCTTCGTTCCGCGGCAACCCGGCTCAGCGCGCCCGCCGGCCCAGGCGCAGCTGCGGTCCGGCCGGCGTCTGCACCGCCAGCACCACCCGGTCCGGGCTGGCGCCGAGGACCACGCCGCTGGCCCGGTCGGCCCCGCCGGGCACCACCTCCGGCGTCCAGCTCCGGCCGTCCGGGCTCACCCACAGCTCCGCGCGGC
The DNA here is from genome assembly GCA_963740515.1 of uncultured Actinomycetota bacterium. GTDB lineage: Bacteria > Actinomycetota > Actinomycetes > Propionibacteriales > Propionibacteriaceae > Microlunatus. Next base: position 227,090 of record CAVUEO010000039.1, on the reverse strand, counting down.
CGCCGGCGGCGGTGCCGGCGACCACACCGCCGCCGGGCAGGCGGGCGACGTCTGCGGACGGGCTCATCCTCGCCGGCAGCGGCTGGCCGGACAGCGGGCCGCCGGCCGACCAGCGGACCCCGTCCGGCGAGACGGCCGAGCGGAGTTGGAATCCGCCGCCGGACCCGACCGCCCCAATCGCGACGTACCCGTCCCCGAGCGGCGCGGCGGCGACCAGCCGCTGGTCGCCGCCGTCGGCCAGCCCGGTCCCAGACAGGTCGACGCGCTGCCACTGCCGGGCCGCGGCCGGGGCGTACCAGGCGGCGCCGTCGAAGCCGGCGTCGCCGGTCACCCGGAACGAGGTGCCCACGAGCACCGAGCCCGCGGCGCCGGCCGCGATGTCCCGCGGCAGCAGCTGCTCGGCCGGGGTGCCGGACTGCGAGCGGCCGGGTGGCAGCCGAACCCAGTCCGCGCCGTTGGTGCTACGCCAGACGTGCACGGCCACGTTGCCGTCCGGCCCGAGGTACGCCCCCGTGGCGAGGAAGGCCTGCGGCGTCGCCACCAGCCCGTCCATTGTGATGGCGCGCCCCCCGCCGAAGAGCTCGCGCAACAGCTCGACCTCCCGCAGCGGCGCGCCGGCGTCCGACCGCCACAGCGTGGGCCGGATGTTGCCGTGTACCTGGCTGTACGACTGACCCAGGGCGGCCACCAGCCGACCTCGCCGGGCCACTGCGGAGAAGCCGGTGCGCTGCCCGTCCGGAGTGACCGGCGCGACCGCGGCCCGGCGCCACGCGCAGCCGTCCGGCGAGGTCCAGACGGCGGGACGGACCGGGTCGGAGCTCCCGGTTCCGCCCTCCTGGCCGACCGCGGTCCACGGCATGCCGTCGCCCCCCGCGGCCACCGCACGGACCAGCGCCCCGGGGTCGCTCGGCAGCCGGCAGTCGGTCCAGGTGACCGTGCTGGCCGGCGGGGGCGGGCTCGTCGGCGCCGGGTTCGGTGCCCTGGACCCGCCGCCCGTGCACCCAGCCGCCGCCGTCGCCGCAACCAGCAGGATGACCCACCACCGCCGTAGCGCCATCACCTTTGCACCGTACCGGCGCCCACCGTCGTGCCGGCTGGTCCAGGTGTTCCTATAGATCAGCTCGGTCTTCAGGCCACCCGACAGGGCCGGGATGCGGCGGCGTTGGGCAGCGTGGATGGTGGCGGCATAGCCGAGTCGGGCCGTTAGGCTCAGCTGGGCAGCGGGGTGGCGAGGACGATATTGATGTCCTTGTACATCTTTGCACTTTTGACCCAAGGGCCGCCGCACGTCGCAAGGAAGAGCCGCTCTGGGCCCTGCTGGTCGTACAGGCGTTCGCTGGCGACCAGCTGCGGGTAGTCCTGGACGGCGCCGACATTGCGCCACACCGTGGAGATCCGGTAGCTGCACGTGGTGCCGTTGTCCAGCACCAGATCGATCTGCTGGCCGACGGCGACTAGGTCGGCGAAGTCCTCCTGAAAGATCGCCGAGCCGTCACGGTAGGTATGCCCGTTGGTCAGCACGGTGCCCATGCCTGACCCAGGCTTCGGGCCGGCGGCGTACCAACCGGCCTTGCGTTGGTCCACCGGCACGCCGAGCGGAGCCTGGACCGAATCGTCTGGCTGCGCGCGGTGGTCCAGGCCGATCGCCTCGATCGGGGCGTCCACATCCAAAGCCGGGATGGACATCCGGGTGGGCGACCCCGGCTGGCAGGGCGCGGCCAGCGGGCGTTGGCTGAGAGCGAGGTCCATGCCCGTGTGGGCGCGCAGGTTGGTCATGACCAGGATGACGCCAACGAGGCCGAGCACCGCGGAGATCGTGCGCATGAGCCGGACCGCGCGTGGAATCATCCGGGTCCGTCGACGGGGCGAGCCGTAACTTGGGGGCGTTTGTGACGCGCGCAGGGCCCGACGGTAGGTCGGGCCCTGCGGCGCGGGGCGGCCCTGGGGCGGGCCGCCCGCACGCGTCGACGTCACCGACGGATGGCAGCCCGGCGACGCCGCTCCGCCTCGGCCGCCACGAGGGCGGCCCCGACGAGCAGCACACCGCCCCCGACCAGGCCGACGGGGACGTCGCCGCCCTCACCACCCGTACGCGGTGCGACGGCGCCCGGCGTAGTCCCTCCCGCCGGACGGGCGGTCGGAGAGGTCGACGAAGAGGGCGTCGGCGGGGGAGTCTCCGAGCAGCTGCCGACACCCGGGTCCTCACCTGCGATCTGCACGACGACCGACCGGCCCTGAGCGTCCGCGAACTGGTCACCGACCTCGATCTGGCCGTCCTTGTCCTTGTCGACGGAGTTGCCGCTGACCCTGATCGGGTTCTTGCCGTCCTTGAGCACCTCGTCAACGCCGGGCTTGCCGACGTACTTGCACACCCACACTGGCTGGTTGGCGTCGGCGGCGTGCGCCGGCGCCGAGAGCGCGACCAGGCCGACGGCGGCAATGGTGGTGGCGGCGCTGATTGACAGCAGCCGGCGCATGGCTGACAGGGGTGTGGTGGTTGTTGTGGTGGTCATGGTCTACCTCGCAGGGGTGCGGCAGTGCGGACAGAGAGAATGATTCACACTGACCTCATCAACCCCATCTGTCCCACCCGCACCACGGCACTATCGTGATCAATTCGTTACAATCGGACCCTGGCGTGCGGCGCTGGCATGTGATCAGGAACATCTGGGTACATACAGTTGTGACAACACGAAGTGCGGCAGATACAGCGGACTTCGCCTCGATCGCGTCGAGGTCCCGTACGGCGTAGCGGTGGTGCTCCTCCCACTCCTCCTCGAGGATCACGTGCAGGCAAGAAAGGGTGGTCTCCTGGTATTCGGGGGCCCACTGGTTCTTGCACGTCGCGGCCAGCCCGTCTGGGGTGACGCGGCAGGCGGCTGATGCAGCGAGCGAAACTCCGCCTCGGTCATCCGACCCGGCGATTGTCCGGCCGCCGGGTGCCGGTGCCCGGATGCTGGTTAGGTCACGACCTCCAGGTTTCGCGCGCCGGCGGGCGGCCCGTCGCCAAAGGGCCTGCTGCGCGGGGAGGCCGACGATCGTCACGGCCGTCAGAACGGTGACATTGAGAAGGAGCTGGAGGGTGGAGCCCCAGGCCTCGCTCCCGCTGCCGAATGCCAGCGACACGCCGATGTCGGCTGCGGCGGGGATGGTCGTTACCGAGATGAACACCCCGATCAAGGTGCTCGATCGCGCCTCCGTGATTGATAACACGCCCACCACTCCGGCCAGGAGCGCGACGATGAAGGAGAACCAGTTGGGGGCGTCGATGAGACTGGAGACAGGGCGGATCCCCAGCGCGTAGGCCCGCGGCTCCAGGCTGGCCCATCGGATTAGCAGCGACAGAACGAGCGCGCTGGCGACCGCAAGGGTGAACCCGAGGACCATCGCCACCGCGGCATGCGCCATGCGTTTGTAATCGTGGCGGGTCACGCCGAACCCGAGACTGAGGATTGCGCCGTACTCCGGACCAACCACCATCGCGCCGACGATGAGGATCTCGGAGTTCGTGAGGATCCCGATGGCCCCGATGAGCCCGGCGATCACCAGCAATCCGAACCAGCTGGGCGGATAGCTTCCCCCCAGCCGGATTCTGGCTTCAACCTCAGTCCAGACCGGCGTGAACTCCTCGAACCGAGTCCGGCGCGCTGAGACTCTGCCTGCGGGCGGAGGGAGCGAAGCGTCGACGTCCTCCAGCACGATCGAACCTCGCTGCTCCACACCGAGGTGGCGCAGTCGCCCGATGACGTCGTCGGTCGCGCCCCGCAGCACATCGAAGTGCACCGCATCCCCGTCAGGGCTGCTCACCGCAGACCGGAGCACAATCAGGTTCATCACCGCTGGCTCCGCGCGAAGCACCGGCACCAGCGCGTCGGTGATATCGGTTGGGCTTACCACCCGCAGATGAATCATCGCGCCACCGTCCAGCCGAACTCCCTCGAGCAGCTAATTGGATGCGCGCCCGCGAACGTGCGGCGAACCCGGCTGCATCCGATAACCCGGGCCAACCCGGGACTACCTTGCCGGACGGCCATAGGCAACCGGCGTTCGCGGACCTGCATTCGCGCCATCGATCAACTCCCGTTCCAGCGGATCACGCCTCTAGATTCGCAGTTGACCGTGCACGGCGACATCCCGGGAACGGATGACATCGAGGGGCGCGAGCTGATCTGCTCCGCGGCGGCAGTACGGCAAGCACTCACCTGCTGGCCCGCTCGACTGACGCGAGAGAGCGCGGTCGCTGACCGGCCAGATGGATTTGACCTGCCACGAGCTTGGACTAGACGCCCCGTCGGACACCTTCATCCGTCAAATCAGCTCTAGCAGAGGAGCCCCTTCCGGCGAAGGCTCATGCTGTGCGGAGCAGAGGAAACGGGTAATCCCGGTAGGCAGCGTAATTTTTCGGCCCAAGACAAGCTCTCAATCCGGTTGCGCCGGTCAATAAACCACTCGGCCTTGCCCGAGCGTCCGCTGTGGTCGTGTCCCGTTTTGTGAACCCGGCAGCCCGTGTACATCCAGCACGAGCTGCATGTCGTATTTTCTTGCCGTCTGCATCGCCGAGTCCAGATAACTCTGCACTGGCGCAAACGGCGTTACTTAAATAGCGCCGGCGTCATCCACCGCTTCGAGCACCAGCCACCCGCCCAGATTTACACTGCGAAGAGTTTCTTGCATGCTTGCATAGTACTAAGGGTTAGCTGAGTTCTTGCTTGGCTTCGATAAAGCCCTTGCGAACAACTTCTTCGAGCACGGCCACATCGACATCGGCCAGCTTGTTTATATAAAGACAACTCTTACTCGTCTTGTGCTTGCCCAGTCTGTCCAGCGGCTCGGCGAACAGCGTATCGAACCCTTGCACGAAATATAGCGTCAGATTCTGCTTGCGCGGGGAAAAGCTCGCCAGCGGCCAATCGCCTTCCTGGTCGCTGCGCTCCGACTTATAGTGGTACTTCCCAAAACCGATAATGCTCGTGCCCCACATCCGCGGCTCCAGCCCGGTCACGCGCTTGTACATGTCCAACAGCACATAGCTGTCCTTGCGCTTGGTTTCTTCCGGCACTGCGTCAATGAAATCTGTGGCGCTGCCATCGTTCTCTAGTGTCTTTAGTTCGCCCATATGTGGGTATTATACGCCCTAAGTCAGGGAGGAAGGCACTTGGACAGCCCTAGCTCGGGCTTTTCCAAGACGATGACCTCTTCCTTTGACACGGCTCATCGTCAAAGCCCGGATGCCATGAAGGATATCTCCACTCACCTATGAACGATTTCTTGAACCAGGACACCCTAAGCTCCACACAGATGTAGAAGTCCCTTTGTCTGATATGCACCCCATGTGCACCCGACCCTGTTCAGCCGCTCCAAACCGGCCGAATCGGCGGCAGACCCGAGGTAGTGCAGGTTGCGATTCGTGCCGCTGATCGAGGCATGACCCAACCAGGCTGACACCCTGCTCAGATCGACTCCACGCGTGAGCCACAGGCACGCCGCCATGGGGCCGACCTCTGCACACGACCTAAGGGCCTAGAACACGCCGAATTCCCGGACTGGCGTGCACTGAAACTGAAGCGCTCGATCTGTCTGTGAGAGGCGCGAGTCCCCCGAGCAAGATAGGTCCTCAAAGCTTCGGCACAACCCCTGACAGCATTGCTGCGACAGCCACGCTGCCGGGGATTGTCTTGATCATTGTTACTTGCGAAGCCGCACCCGCAGCAGGTCATTGTGCGTGATCTCGTCCACGCGTCCCATAAGGTCGTCCAAGTCATCCCAGACCGTGAGGAACCGACCACTCAGACTGTCGGCTTTGCCCGTTGCCAGGGCGAGCACCAGGTCGGCGCCGCGAGACGTGGGTACGTGAGCCTCAGTGCCGAATATTGACGGTGCGGAAGGCGTCCACCGTCTGCCTTGATCCGAGTCGGCGAGGTAGGCCGTCATCGTCGTCGACATCCAGCCAGGGTCGATCGCGAAGACGGAAATGCCGTGGTCCGCGGTTTCGGCGGCGAGTTCCTCGGACAGGCGGATCACTGCAGCTTTGCTTGCGACGTACGCCGAGACGAAAGGCGGCGATTCGATTCCGGCGCCACTGGCGACGTTCACAATCCGCCCATGTCGACGCTCCGTCATCCCTGCGAGGACCGCTCGGGCGCAGAGGAACGTTCCGAAGAGATTGATCTCGAGCAGTCGCCACCATTCCTCTGGAGGCACTTCCCAGACGGGGCCGAGGGGCTGGATGACGGCTGCATTGTTGACGAGGAGGTCCACCGGCCCCATGTCGCGCTCAACCAGGGCCATCATCTGCTGCACGGCTCCAGCGTCGGACACGTCCATGGGGTGTGCGGCGGCGTGTCCTCCGGCCGTGGCGATACTGCGGACTGTCTCTTCGAGCTCATCAGCGCTTCGTGCCGCGACCGCAACGCGGGCACCCTCCGCGGCCAAGCGTTGCGCGACTTCGCGTCCGAGTCCCCGCCCGCCCCCGGTGACAACAGCGACGCGTCCTGCCAACTGCCCTCCCTCGGGGATGGCGCTGGAGGCCTGAGCTGTCACATCGTTCACTATAGGAAATGTGTGGTTCCAAGGCGTCCATCTAGCAGCCCGGTGAACGATTGTTGACTTCGGCCTAGAGGGCTCGAGTCCCCTTAGCTCCATATCGCTTTGGCTAGGGCATTTGTTCTCTTAGCAGGGGAGCAGGACTGCATGCGACCTGCGCGTGCCACAGTAAGGCGCCATGCAGACGCGGGATGAATGGATTGCCGATAGAGTCGTGACCCGCGACGGACGGGTGGTGCCGTTACGTGCGACGGCACGCCGCCCGCACTGGGCTGAGCTGTCTGCGTCGGCCCGAGAGGTGATCGCATTCCGATTGGGCTCAGAGGTCATGAGCACGTCCTCGACAGGCATCGGGTTCACGCCCGGATTCGCGTCTCGTCTCGACCTAGCCGATGGGCGGCGCGTTTTCGTCAAGGCGGCCTCGGACGCCGACGATGCCAGATCCGGATGGGGGTTGTCGGAGGCATACCGGGAAGAAATCCGCAAGCTGCGCGCCCTGCCCACCGACCTGCCCGCTCCTCCGCTGCTGTGGACTGTAGACGACGACATCGCAGGTCTGCGGTGGGTGATCTTGTGTTTCGAGTACGTCGACGGCGTGCCTCCGCGTCGACCCTGGCAGCCAGACGAACTGCGCCTGGTCATCGACGCGTTGGCCCAGCTCGCGCCGTTAGTGGCGGAGGCACCGGACGGGCTGGAACTTCCGCTCTTCTCCGAAGAATTCCCCGAGGTCGAGGCCTGGGTGGCCCAAGTGATAGAACGCGAGGGTTCCAGCCAGTGGCTGGACGAGGTCGCCGCGCTGGCTCGCGAGTCGTTGGCACGCTGTGCCGGCACCGCCGTCGTACATCTGGATCTGCGGGACGACAACATCCTCATCGGCCGCGATGGCCGGGTGTGGATCTGCGACTGGAATTGGGCGTTGCTCGGTGCACCCTGGCTCGACCTGGTCACCCTCCTGCTCGCGGCCGCCGGGGATGGACTGGATGCCGATGCGGTGCTCGCGACCCATCCGCTGACTCGCGACGTAGAGCCGCGAAGCATCGACGCGTGGCTCGCAACGTTGTGGCTCTACTTCACCACGTCGATGGAGCATCCGGTGCCCGCCCACTCGCCCCACCTCCGGGACCACCAGGCCTGGTATGCCGACGCGACCGAGGACTGGCTGCGCCACCGACTGAGTCGCCGCTGATCGCATTCTCGCCGACCGCGCGCGAGCCTGAATAAAGATGAAGCGACTGTCTTTCATTGCCGGGGACGAACGCGTCCCATCGGATTGACACGGGATTGCCCCACTTCGGCGTCGCCGGTCCAGTTCGGCGATCTTTCAGCCTGTTGCGCCGGTCAAGGGATGTAGTCGCCGACGCGTGTGCCCCATATGTGCCCCCGCGCCACTTGACCATGATCACAGTGCATAAGGTGCACCGGAGGGCACTCCTAGCGCTCAGCGTGTCGCGAACCAGGCGAAACCTTCGCAACGAGACCGGACGAGATCAGCATCGACACCAGCGTCGATCATGTCCGCGAGCACGCAACCGCCCGGCTTCCTCAACTGAATCCTGCGAGCAATTGAAAGGACGTTCTGATGGACGTGCTGGAGGCTGAGGTCGAGCGGCTGCGGGTCGCGATCGACGCCGTTGTGCCGGCCGACGACTTCCCTTCGGCCTCCGAGGCTGGTGGGTTGCGGTTCTGGAGCCTGATCACCGGGAGTGAGCGCCCGGATTGGGCTGGCCGGGTGATTGCGGTGTTGGACCTGCTGGACCGACGGTCCGGCGGGCGGTTCGCGGGCCTGGATGTCGATGCCCGCTCAGCGGTCCTGGACGGTCTGGTCGAGGACCCCGACTTCGTTTGGTTCGCTCAACTGGTCAACGCCGGGTTCTACGCCGACCCCGGCAACGGCGGCAACGACGATGCCGTCTCCTGGCGGATGTTGGGCTGGAGTCCGGCGCCGGCCGGTGGCTGGCCGGCGGAGGACGTCTGGGTGCCGGACCGCGGCCCGATCATCCGGCGTGACCAGGTGGCCGCGCGCTACGACGCGGTGGTGGTGGGTTCGGGTGCTGGTGGCGGGGTGGCGGCTTGGGCGTTGGCGCAGTCCGGCCGGTCGGTGCTGCTGGTGGAGCGGGGCGACTACCCGGACACGGCCTACCTGGCTCGCGATCATTTGCGCAATGCCCGCACCGACAGCGGGCTGGATCATCGGACGCTGCGCTCGTCGGCGGAGAATCCGCGCACCTTGCTGCTCGGCATGGATCCGGTCGTTTTGCCGGCGTGGGATCCGCGCTACGGCAGCAACGCCGATACGTTCGGCGGCGGCACTCGGGTGTACGGCGCGCAGGCCTGGCGGTTCATGGCGGAGGACTTCACCATGGCGAGCAGGTACGGGATCCCGGATGGCAGCGCGCTGGCCGACTGGCCGGTCGGCTACGACGAGATGGAGCCGTTCTATACCCAGGCCGAGTACGAGATCGGGGTCTGCGGCTCGGCCGAACCCCATGCCGGTTCGACCCGACGTTCGCGGGCCTACCCGATGGCGCCGATGCCGCTGACGGCGCCCGCCCGTCGGCTGCTGGCGGGTGCCGAGGCGATCGGCCTGACCACGGCGCCGGTGCCGTTGGCCATCAACTCCACGCCGTACGACGGCCGGGCGGCGTGCGCCCGCTGCCGGCAGTGCGTCGGCTTCACCTGCCCAGTGGAGGCTAAGAACGGTTCGCATAACACCGTGCTCGCCCGGGCGGCCGCGACCGGGAACCTCAGCGTCCTGCTCGGGACCCGCACGGAGCGGATCCTCACCGACGCCGCTGGACGGGTCACCGGCGTTGACCTGGTCGGTGACGTCGGCGGGTCACGCTGGCGGCGGTCGGTGGGCGCGGACGATGTGGTTGTGGCGGCTGGTGCGGTGGAGTCGGCCCGGCTGCTGCTGGCCAGCGGGAGCGACCGGGAGCCCAATGGCTTGGGCAATGCCCACGACCAGGTCGGCCGCCACCTGCAAGGGCACCTCTACGGCGGGGCGATCGGAATCTTCGACGAGGTGGTCAACGATCTAGAGGGGCCGGGTCCGTCGATCTCTACCCACGACTTCCGGCACGGCAACGACGGTCTGGTGGGCGGCGGCATGATCGCAAACGAGTTCGTGCCTACGCCGGTCAGCACCTTCGGCTATCTCCGGCACGCCGGCCTGATCGGGCCGCACGGGCTGGCGGCCAAGCACGGCATGCGACGGCTGCTGCCGAGGATGCAGCGCGTGGTTGGTCCCGTGCAGGAGGTGACGTCGGCCGACTCGCGGGTCCGGCTCGACCCCACGGTGACTGACAGCCTGGGCATCCCGGTTGCCCGGCTCAGCGGCCGGCTGCACCCCAACGACCTCGCGGTGCAGCAACTGCTGGGGGAGCGCGCCGCCGACTGGCTGCGGGCTGCCGGCGCCACCACCGCGATCGCCTACCTTCCCAGTCCGGAGAACGAGGTGCCGAGCAGCGGCCAGCACCAGGCCGGAACCTGCCGGATGGGTACCGACCCGGCCACCTCGGTCACCGATCCCTACGGCCGGGTCTGGGATCATCCGAACCTGCGGGTGATCGACGGCTCGCTGCACGTCACCAACGGCGGGGTGAACCCGGTCCTGACGATTTTCGCCAACGCGTTCCGGATCATGCACACCTGGGTGGGTTCGGGTCGCGACTACCTCTAGCCTGCAGTCCGAAGGCGGAGATGACCGCCACCACTCCTGACCTGCGAATAAGCCGCCAACTTCACCTCGTCCGCAAGACCCACCGGGTCGAGAGGATCCGACGGGGTCGCCCCGGTTCACACTGACTGGGCGGAGAGCGTGACCTAGCGTCCGGCTGACCTCACCTCACCCCACGCGCTCGCCGCGCTCCGGCGACAGCACCTCTACGGAGCCCAAGCCCCGATCGGACAGGGCCGCCCGGAGTTGGTCGGGCGTGCCCGCCAGGATCGGGAATGTGCCCCAGTGGAGCGGTACTACGGTCGAAACGCCGAGCAGTTCCGCAGCCTTGGCGGCTCCGTGCGGGCCCATCGTGAAGTGGCCGCCGATTGGCAGGAAGGCGACGTCCGGGCGATGCAGCTCACGGATGAGCGCCATGTCCCCGAACACGTCCGTGTCTCCTGCGAGGTAGACGCGCCGTCCGTTCTCCAACTGGAGCACGAACCCGACCGGCTCGCCCAGGTCGAGCGCCACCTTCTGGTCCGGAGCCCAGTCCCCGGCGGAATGGTCGGCGTGGACCATAGTGACCCCGATGCCCCGGGCGGTGACGGTGCCACCCTTGTTCATCCCGACGACCTCGGCCGTCGTGTCGAGGTCACCCAGCCACAGGCTCATCTCGTGGATGCAGGGCCAGACCGGGGACGTGCGCGTGGCGATGGTAACCGCGTCGGACCGATCCATGGCGCCGACCGTTCCGCCCAGGTGGTCGAAGTGGCCGTGGCTGACTAGCAGGACGTCACAGCGATCGACCGAGTCCACAGCCCGGGGGGATGTGGGGTTGCTGAACCACGGGTCCAGGATCAGGAACGTCCCGGCCTGGGTTTCGATCTCGACACAAGAGTGGCCATACCAGGTGAAGGCGAAGCCAAGGTCGGACATGGGTCGATCTCCTCGGGCGGTGGGCTGGTCGCAAGCGTAGCCAGTGGCCCGGCCGTGGCCGCCGGTAGGGGAATATTCATGTTGATTCGTGCGCGTACGCCGCTGTATCGAATCGCGACGAATACCTGCTTGAAGCTGAGGACTCGTCGCGAACGACAGCCCATCTCCCTCATCGACGTGAGGTACGTGCAGCCCTACCCCGATCGGTTGCTTGACGAACTAGGCACCAGCGAGACAGATCCAGCGGCGACAGTCGAAACTCGGGAATCGGTTGCGTTGGCGTTCATAACCGCCCTGCAATGCCTCCGGCTAACGCCTCGTGCGGTGCTCATCCTGCGCGACGTTTCCCCGCGCACCTCCCGGCTTCAAGGTCCGAACCCGTCATTCCTTGATTTCAAGAGGCGTGCCGGACGGCCTCGTAGGTGAGGATGGCGACGCCGCCACCGACTGTCTGGCTGTCGATCAGGCGCATAGCTTTCTTGTCGCTGGTCTCGCCAAAGAGGCGCTCGCCGGCGCCGAGCACGACCGGGAAGATCTTTAGCCGCAGCTCGTCGACGAGGTCGTGCTCCATCAGCGTGCGCAGGAGCTGGAAGCTGGCGGGCACGAGGAGCTCTCCGTTGAGCTCTTGCTTCAGCTTCGAGACCTCGGCCACGGGGTCGCCCTTGAGTACCGTCGAGTTGTTCCAGGTGGGAGCCTCAAGGGTCGAGGACACGACGTATTTGGGCAGGCTGTTCAACCGGTCTGCCAACTCGCCGCTCCGGGATGGCCAGCGCGCAGCGAACCACTCGTAGCTCCGCCTGCCCAGCAGCAAGACTTCGGCACTCAGCGCCTCGTCGAGCGCGATCTTGTTGAGCTGTGGGCTGTCCTTGATCAGGCCGACCCAACCGCCCACCCTGAAGCCCTCGTCACCGGCCGGGTCCTGGATGACTCCATCGAGCGAGACGTTCTCGCTGATGACGATTGTTCCCATTTCGTTGTCCTCTCGTTGGCGTTGTCAACTACCACCCCAGGCCGGGCGGCGTCAGGGAGCGTCCTCCTCGATCGACCGCGGCGGCGCCACGCTGACGTGTTGACTGGCCGCTGTCGGCGCAAGGGCAGTCGTCGCACCGACGTCGTTTGTTAGCTGGTCGGGGATGCCGAAGAGCGGGAAAAGCTCGGGCGAGCGGAAGGCGGTGATCTCTTCGATCCGCGCGCCCCGGAAGGTGAGCACGATGATGGTCTCCGCTTTGAAGGCGGTCGTTTCCTCGTTCCATAGGTAACCTGCGACGGCAGGTTGACCGTTGGCGCCAGTACGGCGGAGCTGCCAGCGTTTTCGACGCGAGAGCGGCCAGCTGCTGAGGAAAGTCGCGATGTCGTCGCGGCCCCTGTACCAGCTTGGCCACGGCGGCATCGCCATGCGTGCGTCGTCGGCGAGCATCGCGACGACAGCGTCGACGTCGTTGCGTTCCCAGGCATCGGCGAAGCGGTTGACGATCTGGCGCAGCTCGCTGTCCCCGAGCGCTCGCAGCGTCGCCTGCTGCGTGTGGGCGGGTACGCGCTCCTCGATCGCCTTGTGGGCCCGCTGTAGCGCGCTGTCGACGGAGACCGGCGTCATCTCGAGCGCCTGGGCGGTCTCCCGGGCCGAGAAGCCGAGGACGTCTCGGAGTATGAGGACGGCCCGTTGCCGAGCGGGCAGGTGCTGGAACGCGGCGGCGAAGGCGAGCTCGATGCTCTCACGCTGTTCGTAGCGCGCGTCCGGGCCGAGCATCGAGGCTTCGACTCCGAGCTGGGCGTCGGGGTAGGGCTCTAGCCAGATCGGCTCGGTAAGCGGCTCGCCGAAGCCTACGTGTGGATCGGCCGCTGGACCGTAGTCGACCGGGAGCACGCGCTTGGGCCGTTTCTCGATCATCCGCAGGCTGGCGTTGGTGGCGATCCGATAGAGCCAGGAGCGAAGCGAGCTTCGACTCTCGAAGCGGGCGAGCCCGGCCCATGCGCGAAGCATCGTCTCTTGCAGCGCGTCCTCGGCGTCATGCAACGAGCCGAGCATTCGGTAGCAGTGCGTGCGAAGCTGCGCCTGGTAAGGCCCGAGGAGGAGCGCGAACGCCTTCTCGTCGCCTGCGCGTGCAGCTTCGAGCAGCTGGTGATCGTCGGTCATCGCTTCGGCTCCCAAAGAGCGATCTCCCCGGCCTGCGGGCTCGAGACGACGCTACGCCAGCCCGACGGTCCTTCCCGCGGTTCGAGCAGCACGACTGCTCCGAGCTCCCGTGCCCGCTCGGTCGAACGGTCGATCCGGTCGACCTCGACGTAGGGCAGCCAGAGCGGCCGCCTCGTGCAGCACTCGACGATTCCGCCGCCCAGATGCCCACCCGGGTTGAAGGCCAGGTACGAGCCGACCGCGGTTCGGACGACCTGCGCGCGCCAATGGAGCAGTTGTGCGTAGAAGGCGGTCGCCCGCACCTGATCGGAGGTGTGAAGCTCCAGGTGCACGACCGGCCGGGGAGGTGTCTGGTTGGCGCTCATGTCAACGTTGATCCCTGGCGAGGCTTCAAGAGCCATCGCACTCACCGCATTCCTCACTCGCTTTCGTACTCGTCGTGCCGGCGGATCCAGAGTTGCCACGCCTCGCCCTCATCGCGGCCTTTCGGTGCGTGGTCGAGGATCGGGTAGTAGCCCATGACGAACTCCAATCCGCGCCACGTCGTCGAGTACGTGTGGTAGACGGCGCCGTCGTCTCGTACGAACGTGCTGAAGCCGGGGCTCTCGGTGAGGTAACCGGCGACGTCGGTGCCCGTTGCCCTGGCGTTCTGCTCGACGATCGGCGGTAGCCCGCTCCCCGTCATCTGCGCCACCGCCTCGCGGCCCTGTTCCTACGTGTGCGAGAAGCCGAGGTCGAAGTTGAAATCCGTGTGTGCAGTCGAGACCCAGGGAAGGCTCCAGCCCATGCGGCGCTTGTAGGGCTGCAGCTTCTCCAGCGGTGCTTGGGAGACGAGCAGGAACGTCACGTCGCGAGCATGCAGATGTGGGAGCACTCCGTTGATGGTGTCGGCGATCGATGAGTTGATCGGGCAGCCCGCCTCGTAGCTGGGGCCGAACATGAAGTGGTAGACCAGCAGCTGGGATCGTCCGTCGAACAGTTCGGCGAGCGACTTCTCGCCGTCGTTGGTATCGAAGCGGTAGTCCTTCTCCACCCGCACCCAGGGCAGCTCGCGTCGCTGCCGCGCGAGCTCGTCGCCGAGCCGGGTGTGCTCCTTCTCGCGTACCAGGAGCCGCTCGCGAGCGGCGAGCCATTCCTCGCGTGTTCCGATCTTGTGGTTAGCCATCTTTCTCTCCTTTGAGTCATTCGGTGACTTCCGGTGCCTTCCGTCGCGCGCCTCTCCTCGAAGCCGGCGGCTGCGCACCGTTTTGAAGCAGAGATCCGAGACGAGGCTGAAATCCATCGCTCCGACCGAGACACAGCCACGAGACGATCGAGAGGCCACCGCTTCGAGCGGGCGAGGTACTCGAAGTACGCGTCGCCGCCATCGCGCGGGACGAGCTCGAGGGGTTCGTCGTCCCGCGAATCTGCCGAGGCAGACAGTCGGCAGACTGTAGGCATGGCCAGTGAACTGGAGGAACTTCGAACGGCGCTGGACAGATTGCGCGCAAGCGTTCTCCGCAAACTCACCGGGCTATCCGACGCCGATGCTCGGCGCAGCACCGTGCCCTCCGGTACCAACATCGCCGGTCTCGTGCAGCACCTGACATTTGTCGAGTCGCTCTGGTTCGAAGAAATCGTCTCTGGCGGCCCCGCGGGGAGGGGCAAGCGTTCCATGCAGGTTGACCAATCCGTCTCCCTAGCCACACTTCGATCGCAGTATCGAGCCGCCTGCACAGCGAGTAACGCCATCATGTCGTCGGTAGGAGACGCCGACGCGCCCGTAACTCGCGCCGGCAAGACGCACGACCTTCGCTGGGCGATCCTCAGCGTTCTGGAGGAAACGGCCCGGCACGCTGGCCACGCGGACATCATTCGTGAACAGATCGACGGACGCACGGGCCGATAAGGTCGCCTCAGAAGGTCGAATTGGCCAGTAGCACGTCACGCCGGCCATGGTCACCACGCCAGACATTCGGCCAGTTCTCAACCTTCGCCAGGAGAAGGTCAGAGGTGGCAGCATCTGGTCATGCATGACCCCCGGGTGATCCACGTCGTGCGCCACGGGCGCACGCGCTCGAACCGTGTGGGGCTGGTGATGGGATGGGCAGACGAGTCGATCGAATCCGGCCAGCACCATGCCGCCGACGCAGTAGCAGCGCGGCTGGCGGCCGCTCCTGCGCCAGTGCGGGTCGTGTCGAGTCCGCTCGCCCGGGCCCGTGACACCGCAGCGCCCCTCGCTGCCGCCCTAACCGTGGATTTGGAGACCGATGCCCGTCTCGGCGAGTTGCACCAGGGTCCTTGGGAGGGGCTCGCAGAGTCGGAAGTGGCTCAGCGATGGCCGATCGAGTGGTCGGTGTGGCGTACGGCGCCTGAGACGCTCGATCTTGACGGACGAGAGACGCTGACAGCGCTTTATGCCCGCGTGGCCGACGCCTTCGATGATCTCGTGCGTTCATCCGATATCGCGACGGTGGCCGTGTTCACCCATGACGCGGTGGTGCGAGCGGCGGTCGCGTGGACGCTGCGCGTCGGCCCGGCCACCTACCGGCACATCGATGTGGCGAACTGCTCGATCACCACGATCCACGCTTCCACCTCTGGCCCGAGGCTGGTTGCCCTCAACGACACGAGCCACTTGCTCGGCAGTGAACGATGAGCCGTGTCGGGCCGACGCGACACAGATCCGACGAAGAAGCGCTCCCCGTCGGGGCCCCGGCCAGCAGGTCACTGATCAGTGGGGCCCATCCGAGGAGCGATGCGGTGGCGCTGACCGGCCCTGTCACCCAACTCCGGGTTCACTCGCGCGCAGCCGCAGGAACCGTTGCGTCAGCGTGATCCCCGATCCTGGTGGTCACCTGATCGTGGTCGCGCAGCTCGAGCACAGCGCTAGCGGGCGCGGCAGTGTGCGGGCTGGCGGGCGCCCAGGTGCGGTACTCCAGGACTTTGGGGAAGTGTGACGACACCCAGTCGGCGGCGGGTGGCGACCGCCGTGCTGATCGACCGCAGGTCAGGTGCGTACGCGAACCCCGAGCCCTCGAGGTTCGATGTTCCTGGCCGCAGCACGCCTCGGAACCGCATCCCTATCGAGGCCGCCAGCCGACCATCGCGGCGCGAGTCACCGACGACGAGGCAGTGGTCGGGCGGCCGTCCCGACCAGTCGAGCACGGAATGCATCTGCGCGGCTTTGTCATGCCCTGGTGACCACGCGTCGACAACTCGGAAGTGCTCGCCGAGGCGGTGACGGTCGATCCACTGGCGGACCAGCTCTACTCGGGTCGAGCTGCAGATGCACACCTCGACACCGGCGCCGTGGAGTTCGTCGAGGAACGCCCGCAAGTCCGGGAACGGGTCCACGCCGTCCATCAGATCCGGCTTGGACACTTCGAACCGGTGTGCGGCACGAGTGCGCTCCGGTCCGCCCGACGGGTCGATCTCCCGGAGCTGCGTCGCGAAGTCCGCTCCCGTCGACGCCAGATACCGAGACCGGGCGTCGTCGACGTCGAGCCCGAGCTCTTCATGGATCACCTTCACCGCAAGCTGAGTCAGTGGGCCCATCGAGTCGGCGATCGTGCCGTCAAAGTCCACGATCACCACATCGACATCGGCCCACTCGAGACGGCTCGCCCGCCACGAGCGGACCATCCGCACAGCGATGATCCACCAGCTCAACGCCGCAACCACCCCGAGTGCGACCGGCAACGGCCAAGCAGCCACAGCGGCGCCGGCCAGGCCCGCAGTGAGCACGAGCAACCGAAGGTCACGGCCGCGCCCCGACGCCACCAGTCGCCCCTCATAGCGGTGCCCCAGATCGAGCGCGGCACGGCTCGTCGAGTAGCTGACGAGCAGGTGGCCGACGGTTGCAAGCACGCCGAGCATCCCGGCGGCCACCCCACCACCGACCTGCGCCGCCAGGTACAGACCCGCCGCAGAGAACACCAAACCGTCCACGACCCGATCGAGCATCGGGTCGAGAAACGCTCCGAACCTGCTCCCGCGGTGCGCGACCCGGGCGATCTCACCATCGGCGCCGTCGAGGATGCTCGCCAGCTGCACCGCCAGCGCAGCGACCAACACCCAGCCCGCGAGGATCGCCGCCGCTGCGCCCAACCCAACAACGGCGGCGAGCACGGTGACCGTGTCCGGACGCAACCCTGGCGCGACCGATAGCAGCAGCGGTGTGATCACCCGGCCCGACATGACCCGGTTGACTTTGGCCACGGCCCCGTCCCGCTCCTTGCCGCCACCTGCGAGCAGCCACCGCGACGCCATTCGCAGATCCCCGCGGGTGTCCACGTCCACCCAACGGGCGCCGGTCACGTCACAGCACTCCAACCGACCCTGATCCGCGAGGCGGTGCATCCCCGCCGAGAGTGACGTCTCGCCCGCCGCGATCGCGTCACCGTAACGCATCGAACACCCCGTGGGTGCACAAAAACGCCCCCGTGTCGAATGCGTCGAACGAGGAGATCCCCTTGCCGATGTCATGGACCAGCCGACCTCCGGTACGCACTCGGGTCACGTCGTCGAGATCGACACCACGTGCCGCGCCAACAGAGTGGTCGACCGCAAGCACCGCACCATCCAACGGCAACTCCGAACCCACCAGCGACCACAGGATCGACCGATCGAGCAGGTGGTCGGCCATAACCAGCAAGAACGGCTCGCCCCCCAGTGCCTCCTCGGCAGCCAACACCGACAGCCCGTTGCCTTCGTCGAACCGATCGTTGCCCACGCATTGCATCGAGACACCGAGCCGCACCGCCAAGTCAGCGCAAAATCGCTCGATCTCCTCGGCTCGATACCCCACCACCACCACCACCTCATCGACGCCCACGTCGACCAGATTCCGCACGGCACGCTCCAACAGGGCGACACCGCACACCCTCACCAGCGGCTTGACCCGCCCCCGCGGCGTCCGCAGACGAGATCCCTTCCCACTGGCGAGCACCAGCCCACGCACGACCTCCTCCTTCCGGACAGGCGGCGGCCACGGAGCCGGAAAGTAGGAATGCAGGACCACCGCAAGCGAGCGGAACACCAAAAACATACCCAAGGTGAACACCAGGTGGACAACACCTGAACGACATCCGAATCCAACCCCGGGTGTCCGGGCAGGCCCGCCACATCTCAGACGTGAGGACGACGCCGGGAACCGTGGATATGTCGTCGCGAATCTACCGCTGACCAGGCTTTCTGATAGTTGCGGCTCGATATATCGAACCGATACTCTTACGCTCGTGATCGAGATGGCGATCCTCGGAGTCCTCAAGGAGCACGAGGCGCACGGTTATGAACTCAAGAAGCAGATGGCCGAGCTCGCCGGCGGGTCCGGCGGCGTCTCGTTCGGCTCCCTCTACCCCGCGCTCAACCGGCTCGAGCTGGCCGGCGCCGTCCGCATGATTGATCACGCCCGGCCCCGGCTCGTGCTCCCGATGACCGGCGCCATCGGCAGTGAGCTGGCGGCCCTGCGCCACCAGCGCAAATCGGCGACGAGCGAGCCGAAGTCCGGCCGGCGCGACAAGAAACGTAACCGCAAGGTCTACGGCATCACCGACAAGGGCGAGACCCGCCTGCGCGAGCTGCTCGTCAACGCTGACCCCTCCGACGACCGTGCCTTCCACGTGCAGGTCGCGTTCTGCCGCTTCCTCGAACCCGTCGCCCGGCTCGGCCTCTTCGAGCGGCGGCGGGCCCATCTGACCACCGAGCTGGCCAAGCGACGTCGGCCCTCGGACACTCCGACCACCGACCCGTACATCCGCTCTCTCAAGGAGCGCGACATCAGAACCCTGATCGACGACCTCGGCTGGCTCGATGAACTCACGCGCATCACCCAAGAGCAACTCGTCCCAGTCGCCCAACCGGTCGTCACCGCCACAGGAGGCACGCATCCATGACCAAGATCCGCTTGGCGATCGCCGGGGTCGGCAACTGCGCCAACTCCCTCATCCAAGGACTCGAGTACTACAAGGACGCCGACCCGTCTGACGAGGTGCCCGGCCTCATGCACGTGGTGCTCGGCGGCTACCACATCCGTGACATCGAGCTCGTGGCCGCGTTCGACGTCGACGCCGAGAAGGTGGGCCTCGACGTCGGCAAAGCCATCTGGGCCAGCGAGAACAACACGGTGAAGTTCGCGGAGGTCGGCGAGCTCGGCGTGACCGTCATGCGCGGCCCGACGCTCGACGGCTTCGGCGAGTTCTACCGCGAGACTTGCGAGGAATCGCCGGCGGCGCCGGTCGACGTCGCGCAGGTCCTACACGACACCCGCACCGACGTCCTCGTGTCATACCTTCCGGTCGGCTCCGAGGAGGCGCAGCGCTACTACGCGCAGGCCTGCCTCGAGTCGAAGACCGCGTTCGTCAACGCCATCCCGGTGTTCATCGCGAGCGAGCCCGAGTGGGCTGCGAAGTTCGAGGAGGCCGGTGTGCCGATCGTCGGCGACGACATCAAGAGCCAGGTGGGCGCAACCATCATGCACCGCATGCTCTCCCGCCTGTTCGAGGATCGCGGCGTCGCGATCGACCGCACGTACCAGCTGAACTTCGGCGGCAACATGGACTTCAAGAACATGCTCGAACGGAAGCGCCTGAAATCCAAGAAGATCTCGAAGACGCAATCGGTCACCAGCCAGATCGACCAGGGCATCTCCGACGACGACGTCCACATCGGCCCGAGCGACCATGTACCGTGGCTCGACGACCGCAAGTGGGCCTACATCCGCGTCGAGGGCCGCAACTTCGGCGACGCGCCCCTCAACGTCGAGCTCAAGCTCGAGGTGTGGGACTCCCCGAACTCGGCTGGCGTGATCATCGACGCCCTCCGCTGCTGCAAGGTCGCCCAGGACCGCGGCATCGGCGGCGCTTTGCTCGGCCCGTCCGCATACTTCATGAAGAGCCCGCCCATTCAGTACCGCGACGAGGAAGCGCGCGAGATGGTCGACGAGTTCGCCAAGTGATGTAGACAGAGGCGATTTGGCCGTCACGCCACAGCAACAAGCCGCCCTCTGGCTCAGGCCCGCTGGGTGCGGCTACCGGGCCGGTCCCTGATGGCGGCCACCGCCTCCTGCTGGCTGAGCCGAGACCCGGCAGCGTCGCGCCCGCAAAGCTCTCACTCAGCCAAACAGCGAGGTCGTCAGCCAGCAGCCGTTCCAGCTCCTTCGCCGTGGCGAACTGGCGATACGACACCGAAACACCCGGACCCGCTGGTCAGACGTGAGGATCACCGCTGCCCGGTCCTCGGGCGATTTCTCGCCTCGCGAAGCGGTCACGCCCGGCTCCTGCGAATACGCATGTCCCAATCTCTCTCGCCGCCGACTCAGCAGTGTGGAAGGTGTGTGTCCGGCCGAACTGAGAGCGCAATGTCTTGACGAGCCGTATCACCAGCAAGGCGGCGTCGGTGAGCGCCGGCCCGACAAACCCAGCATCCCGGGTAGCGATCTCCAAACATCTTCACAGACCAAGACCTCCCACGTCTCTGGAGTCTGGACCAGCGCACCCCGACGCCACCTCGAGCTACCTCGGTGGCGCTCGCTGCGCGAAGGGTGAAAGGCTGCCCGAATGGACTTCACTCATCTTGGCCGTACCGGCCTTCGCGTCTCCCGACTTTGTCTCGGCACGATGAACTTCGGGCCCAGGACCTCCGAGCAAGACGCGCACGCCATCATGGACATCGCCCACGAAGTGGGGATCAACTTCTTCGACACAGCCAACCGCTACGGCAGCGAGTCGGGCGAGACGGAAACCATCATCGGCAACTGGTTCGCCAGCGGCGGCGGCCGGCGGGAGCGGACCGTCATCGCCACAAAGCTCTACGGCGAGATGGGGAGCTGGCCCAACGAAGGCAAGTTGTCCGCACTGAACATCCGTCGGGCGCTCGACGCAAGCTTGCGCCGGCTGCAGACCGACTATGTGGATCTCTACCAGTT
The DNA here is from genome assembly GCA_963740515.1 of uncultured Actinomycetota bacterium. Lineage (GTDB taxonomy): Bacteria > Actinomycetota > Actinomycetes > Propionibacteriales > Propionibacteriaceae > Microlunatus. Next base: position 205,913 of record CAVUEO010000039.1, on the reverse strand, counting down.
CCACCACGTTGATCGGGATACCCCTTGGGATGAGATCTGGCAGGCGATCGAGGTGGCGGTGCAGGCGGGCAAGATCCTCTACGCCGGAAGCAGCAACTTCGCCGGCTGGCACATCGCCGACGCCCAGGCCGCCGCTGCTCGGCGCAACCTGATGGGCCTCGTCAGCGAGCAATCGCTGTACAACCTGCTTGTCCGCGACATCGAGCTCGAGGTCGTCCCCGCCGCGGAACACTACGGCGTGGGGATCATCCCCTGGTCACCGTTGCAGGGCGGCCTGCTCGGAGGGGTGATTGAGAAGGAGAATACCGGGGTCCGGCGACTCGAGGGCCGGGCGGCGCAGAGCCTTGCAGAGCATCGGGACAAGATCCAGGCGTACGAGAAATTGGCAGCCGAGGTCGGCGCGGAACCCGGCGCATTGGGCCTCGCCTGGCTGCTCACCCGGCCCGCAGTCACCGCACCGATCATCGGTCCACGAACCCGTGACCAGTTGGATAGCGCCCTGCGTGCCTTGCAGCTGAGCCTGTCGCCGGAGCATCTGAGCCGCCTCGACGAGATTTTCCCCGGCCGCAAGACCGCACCCGAGGATTACGCCTGGTAGCGATCGGCGCGCCGTCAGTCCCCGCGGGCGTCAACGGCTCCTCGAGCGTCCTGGTTCCCGAATCTGTGCCGGCAGCTATAAATTGCGTTGGTGACGACAGGTCCGGTTTGTGGTCGACGGGCCGGTTCGCCCTGGGTAGAAGCCTCGTGAGCCGCGACCGGAGCCCGGTGGGCCATTTCCGCTCGGCGGCGGGTGAGCAGGCCTATCTAGCTGCATACCGGGAAGCGATGACCCATCTGCCGACGCCAGACTCGACCTTGGACCTGGAGACCACCTTCGGGCGTGTCCGGGTTTATGAGTTCGGCGCCGCGTCTGCCGACCGCGCCGGCATTCCGGTCGTCCTCTTGCCCGGCCGGACCTCGGGTGTGCCGATGTGGGCGTACAACCTGCCCGATCTCGCCGCTGCCCGCGTCACCTACGCCCTCGATGCCCTGGGCGACGCGGGCCTGAGCGTGCAGGTCAGGCCGATTCGTGACGCAGCCGATCAGGCTGACTGGTTGGATCAGGTGCTGGCGGAACTGTCTGTTCGCAGCGTTCATCTCGTCGGGCACTCCTTTGGCGGCTGGCTGGCGGCGACGTACGCCGTCCGGCATCCCGAGCGGGTGCAGACCCTCACCTTGCTTGACCCGGTGTTCGTCTTCCAGGGGCTGCGCTGGCAGGTCTACCTCATCTCGCTGCCAGCGTCGTTGCCATTCCTGCCTCGCAGCTGGCGCACCCGCATGCTCAGCACGATCGGCGGCGGCCCGGTCGACCCTGCCGACTCCATGGCCCGAATGATCTCAGAGGCCACCGAACACTACGCGGTGAAGCTTCCGCTGCCCAAACGCTTCACCGCCACTCAACTCCGAGGACTGCACATGCCCGTGTACGCCGCGCTCGCCGGTCGCAGCGTTATGCACGACGGTGCCCACGCCGCAGAGGTCGCACGAGCCGAGATCCCCGACCCGACTATCGAACTGTGGCCCGACGCCACCCACTCCCTACCCATGGAAGAAACCGCACAGCTGGACCGTAAGATCCTCGCGTTCATGGACACCCACGAAGGCTGACGCGGCAATAGGAAGGCCCTCTACACGGCTGCGGCCTGGGAGAACCGTGAGGAACTCGGCTCGAGGACCAAAGCCTCCACATCGTCGCCCCTAACGGCAGCACTGACCAGCGCCAGCCAAGCGCCTCCCAGCCGAAACAGGCCGCAAGGCGTTACCTATGCTGCATCGATGAACAAGGTGTCGCCTTCGCGGAGTCCGATGGTCCGGGAGATCGTGATCTCGCTGCCGTTCGCGGGACTGTGGTTGGCGAGGAACAGTCCGGCCCGGCGGATCCCGAGTCACGGGACGGACCTGTTCGGGGAGCGGTATGCCATCGACTTCATCGGTGTGGACCACCGTCGCCGGACCGCGGACCGTCGTGACTGGCGGACCTTCGTCGCCAGTGAACCGGCAGAGCGGTTCTTCGCCTATGGCCGGCCGATCCTGGCACCTGCCGATGGCACCGTCGTCGACGCGCACGATCGAGAGATCGATCACGTGGGACGGCGGTCGCAGCTGACCCTTGTGCCGTATGCGCTGGGCCAGCCGGCGCGGCTCCGGCAAGGAGTGGGTGCGATCGCCGGCAACTATTTGATCATCGCCCTCCGTGACACCGGCGTATTCGTTGCGCTCGTCCATCTTCGGGCCGGCTCTATTCGCGTCGTCATAGGCGACAAGGTGGCCACGGGGCAGCCGGTCGCGAACTGCGGCAACTCTGGCAACTCGACCCAGCCGCACGTGCACGTCCAAGTCATGGACAGCCGGGACCTGTCCATCGCCCGAGGCGTTCCGATGGCGTTTCGGCGATTCCGCGAATGGCCTCGCGGCGCTAAGCATCCCAAGATCAGGGAGTTCGGCCTTCCGGACGAGGGTGCGGTCGTCGAACCGTTGCCCCTAGTGGCGACCGATGCCGACGCCGCATCAGGAGCGCTGTGAGGGTGTACCTAGAAGGCGGACAGTCATCCGACGTTCCCTGGATGACCTGAGGAGGCTCCATGTCCTACCGTGACCCAGCGGCCATCAGACGAGCCTTGTCATCCCCCACGTGGGCCGTCGTCGGACTAACCCGCCACGAATATCGGGCCGCGCACTCAGTGGCGGCATTCCTGCAAGCCAATGGGATGCGGATTGTGCCGGTGAATCCGCTGGCCGAATCAGTACATGGGGAGAATGGCTACGCTCACTTGTCCGATATCGACTTTCCGATCGATGTCGTCGACATCTTCCGTCGTCGGGACCAGGCGGGCCAGCACGTCGACGAGGCGATCGCGATTGGCGCGCGGTGCGTCTGGCTCCAGCTTGGCGTCGTCGATGAGCAGGCAGCCAGGCGCGCGCTGGATGCCGGCCTCGATGTCGTCATGGACGCATGTCCGAAAATTGAGTGGCGACGCTACGGGCCGCCCCGCCGCTGACAGGCCATCATCGGCACTTGACGCCGCGTTCAGCAGCCTGACTTTCCGCGCGCTGCCCCGATCCTGACCATCGCCGCTGAAACCTCCTCGCCGTCGCTCGCGATTACCTCCCATGACCCGCGGCCGATGAGTTTGTGGCAGCAGGCTGGTCTGATGCAGGAGACCCGCAATTCTCGTGAGAGGACATCGCCGTGCCCCGGTTGCCGTTCCAGCAATTGACCGCCCAAGCCGCGCCATCGATCGTCGATCGGGAGACCTGGCTCGCCGCCTGCGAAGACTTACTCACCCGTGAGAAGGCACACACTCGTGAGGGCGACGCCATAGCAGCCGCCCGTCGTAGGCTGCCGATGACCGAGATCCCTTCCGACGTCACTGTGGTCGGGGTCGATGGCAGCATTCCGTTCGTTGATGCCTTCGAAGGCCGCAGCCAACTGATCGGCTACTTCCACATGTGGCACGACGGGAAGCCGTGGGACCAACAGTGCGAGGGGTGCACCTTCTTCACCGCGCAGGCCCAACGGCCCGCGTACCTCCACAGCCGCGATGTCACTCTCGCGGTGTTCTGCCAGGGAACCTACCCCGAGAGCCGGCCGTACGCCGACTTCGTGGAGAACCGGCTTCCTTGGTACTCCGCCCGCGACGCCGACGCGCTGGTGGCCGGGCGCTGGTTCGGATTCCTCGCCTGCTATCTCCGCTATGACGACCGCGTCTTTGAGACCTATTGGAGCACGGGCCGTGGCACTGAGGCGGTGGCTTGGAGCTACGCGCTGCTCGATCGGACCGTTTACGGTCGTCAGGAGACCTGGGAAGACTCACCTGAGGGGTGGCCGCAACACTTTGGCACGCGCGGCGAGCAGTTCCGATCCGCTGGCCGGCCCACGATCCAATGGAGCTTGACCCACACTCAGGTCGGCCCGAGCTTGGTGGTCGATGAGGCCAATGCAACGGGTCGGCACGAACATACAGGTGGCGGCTGCTGTGACTAGCAGTGGGCCAGCAATACCAACGCCTACCGGGGTTCTGACGTGGAGGCCTTGGAGAACTACGTACAGCCATCGAACGAGCCGGGCGTACGACCACCGATTCGGAAGAGAAGAGACCGGCTCTCAGCCCTGGTCGGCCCAAGTCCAGCGAGTGGGGGTAATACTTTCACCGTCTGTCGGCAATCCGAAGGCTTTTATCGGAGTCACCTGGTAGACCTCGTACGGAGGACCGCCCGAGGTGGGTGCGCCGTAGTCGGCATCAAGATGGTTCCCCTCGATCCGGGTCGGCCAGTCGTAGACGGCCTGGAAGGCCTCGACTGCCTGCTGCAGCGTCGCGTCGTCGCGGACGTGGCGCGCGATCCCTTCGACGATGATGTGCAGATCGCCCGTATCGGTGGTGATCACGCAGCGAGGCTCAGCCTCCAAGTTGCGGCTCTTGCGAGCCCGGTCCTTGCTGGCGATGAAGAACGACGTATTCGCCCAGGCTGCAAACACAGGCATCACATGCGGGGCTCCGTTCGGACGTACGGTGGCAAGCCAGAACCAGCCGCCGCCCGCTATCTTCCGTTCGGCCTCAGACCAGGGGAACGGGTGGCTACGGCCGGCCTCGGTTGCGGCCTCGGTTCCCTTGCCTTCCCGCGACATCGCTTCTGTTAAGGGTGCTTGTGCCATGTTCCGACGCTAGCGTCAATCCCCGGACGCTTCTTGAGCACGTCGGATGCTGGCTCGCTGAGGTTCCCCTGCGGGAGCGGAGCTAGGCAGGGGGCTCTACTTCGGGCCATCGACTCCGAGGGCCATCCGGTCGAATGCTGACCTACTGACGCGTCCGCACTCCGTCGAGCGGATCGTGGGCCGAGTTCTCGAGGAAAGCGAGTACGGCGACGACCCGGCGGTGGACCGGCGCAGCCGAAATGCCCAGTTTGGTGAAGATCGCGTTCACGTGCTTCTCCACTGTCGATTCGGACAGGAACAGGGCTTGCTCGATGCCTGCATTGGTCTTGCCTTAGGCCATCTCGCGGAGGACGTCCAGCTCGCGCGGAGTCAGGGAGGCTATCGGGCTCGAGGCGCGTGTCTGCTGTCGCGCGACCAGAACTGCGACCGAACTCCTGGCGGCGTCCGGCTGCTTGGCCCGCTACGGGACGGGCATCGGCTCTTGAGGTGATTTTGTCAGAAGATGGAGCGGTGACTCCGCTGGAGCAGTTCCGGATCGACGTACCTGATGCGGACCTTGTTGACTTGCGCCGGCGGCTTTCGGCAGCGCGGTGGCCCAGCCGGGAAACCGTCTCGGACTGGTCGCAAGGATTACCGCTCGACGTGCTGCGAGAGCTCTGTGAGCATTGGCAGACGGCGTACGACTGGCGGGCGACCGAGCAGCGCCTCAACCGACTGCCTCACTATCGAACCGCCATCGACGGACTGTCCGTGCATTTCATTCACCTGCGATCACCGGTCGCCCATGCCGTTCCGTTGATCATGACTCACGGCTGGCCCGGCTCGTTCTTCGAGTTCGAGCAGGTGCTGGAGCGACTGGCGGATCCAGCGTCGTTCGGCGAAGCGCTGCGACCGGCATTCCATGTCGTGGTGCCGTCGCTACCCGGTTACGGCTTCAGCGAGGCCCCGACCAGACCTGGGTGGAACATTCACCGGATAGCTGCTGCGTGGGCTGAGCTGATGGCCCGACTGGGCTATTCCCGGTTCATCGCGCTCGGTAGCGATTGGGGCACGAGCATCTCGACCAGCCTGGCGCTGAACCATCACCACCGCCTGGTCGGTCTGCACTTGATCCCGCCGCTGGTTCCTCCGCCAGTCGGCGGAGAGACACTGACCGAGCCTGAGCGGAGGTCGATAAAGCGGCTCGAAGAGCGTAATCGAACAAGCTCGGCATACTCCTACCTCCAGGCGACCGCGCCCCAGACACTGGGATACTCCTTGGTCGACTCACCGGTCGGCCTGTGTGCCTGGATCCTGGAAAAGGTCTGGACCTGGTCCGACCACGGGGGAGATTTGTGGGAGGTCTTCAGCCCGAATCAGGTGCTGGACAACATCACGTTGTACTGGCTGACCCGTACGGGTGCCTCGTCAGCTCGGCTTTACTGGGAGAGCATCGCCGAAGTCACCAGCTGGTTCACCGGGCCCACTGGCGAGCCCATCACCGTACCGACTGGATGCACTGTCTTCCCGCAGGAGGTACCACGCCCGTACCGCCGATGGGCCGAAGCTCGGTTTCCAGCGATTGTCCACTGGGGGGAGCCGGTGCGAGGTGGCCACTTCGGCGCCTGGGAACAACCGGAGGTGTTCATCTCAGAAGTCCGCGCCGTAGCAGAAGCTCTCGGCGTCGGTGGATGAGGACCCTAGCGGATCCCGCGGAACGCGGTGATAGCAGCGGTGATAGGAACTGATCATGGCGGACACCCTCTATGAGTTCAATGCCTTCGGATGCGGTCGCGTCGACACCCGGCAGAGTGCGGGCATGTGTGATGATCATGGCAGGGGAGTGGGGCGATGAAAGTCACTGTGGTGGGCGGGGGCTCCACCTACACACCCGAATTGGTCGACGGGATCGCACGGCTGAAGCAGCTGTTCAGCGTTGACGATCTGGTGTTGGTCGATCCGGCAGAGGAGCGACTTGCACTTGTCGCCGGGATCTCACAGCGCATTTTCGCCAAGTTCGGCTATTCCGGCCAGATCACGTACACGACTGATCTTGATCGGGCCGTGAGTGATGCCGCAGTGGTTCTGCTGCAGCTCAGGGTTGGCGGCCAGGCGGCACGCGCGGTCGACGAAAGCCTGCCTTTGAGATGTGGCTGCGTCGGCCAGGAAACCACGGGTGCTGGCGGGCTGGCGAAGGCACTCCGTACGGTGCCGGTGATCTTGCAAATCGCCGATCGAGTCTCCCGGCTCGCCGCCAAAGACGCCTGGATCATCGATTTCACGAATCCGGTGGGCATTGTCACCCGCGCCTTGCTCGATCACGGTCATAGGGCAGTCGGGCTCTGCAATGTCGCGATCGGCAATCAACGGGCGGCTGCGGGCCTGCTTGGCATCGAGCCCGACCGGGTGACGCTTGATCATGTCGGGCTCAACCACCTGACCTGGACCCGACAGATCCTGGTCGATGGGCAGGATCGGCTACCTGAGCTGCTTGCCACATCGGCCGGGGAGTTGGCCGAGCGTTCCGGCATTCCGGCGGAGCTGCTCCGCCGGTTGGCGGTGTGGCCGTCGTACTACCTGCGCTATTTCTACGAACATGATCAAGTTGTCGAGCAGCAGCGGGCGAAACCTTCTCGGGCCGAAGAGGTGGCCCAGATTGAGCGCCAGTTGCTCGAGATCTACGCCGACCCTGCGGTCGATGAGAAACCTGCGCTGCTTCAGCAGCGGGGGGGTGCGTATTACTCCGAGGCCGCCGTGGATCTGATGGCGTCCTTGCTGACGGATCGGGGTGATGTGCAGGTGGTCAATCTTCGCAATGGCGGCACACTGCCCTTCCTGGCCGATCAGGCGGTTGTAGAGGTGCCGGCGCGGGTTGGCCGGCAGGGTCCCGTCCCGTTGGACTCGGCGCCGGTTGATCCGCTCTTCGCCGGACTCATTGCCCATGTGTCGGCGTACGAGGAGCTGGCCCTCGACGCTGCTCTCCGCGGCGGGCGGGAACGGGTCTTCCGCGCACTGCTTGCTCACCCACTCATCGGTCAGCATGACCTCGCCGACAAGCTCACCGACCTGCTGATTTCCGCCAATCGGGAGCACCTTCAGTGGGCGGGGTGACCGCTGCGGTCCTCGCCATCGACGGCGGCAACAGCAAGACCGATGTCTGCCTAGTCTCTGCCGATGGGTTACTCCTCGGGTATGCGCGTGGGCCGGGCTCCAACCACGAGAACATCGGGATCGACGCCGCATTCAATGTGCTTACCGGTCTGGTCGGCGAAGCGGCCGCCGAGGCTGGAATCGACGCTCGCTCTCCGCTAGCTGAGCACGCCGCGGTCTACCTGGCCGGCGCCGACTTCCCCAGGGAGGTGGAAATGCTGCACCAGCGCGCCTCGAGCGCCGGCTGGGCAGCAGAGGTAACCCTGGACAATGACACCTTCGCGCTTCTGCGAGCTGGCACGAGTACAGCCAACCGGGTCGCGGTGGTTTGTGGTGCGGGGATCAACTGTGTGGGCGTCTCTGCAGCCGGCGGGATAGTTCGCTTTCCATCAGTGGGTGTCACCTCTGGTGACTGGGGCGGCGGTGGGACGCTTGGGACCGAGGCGCTTTTCCTTGCAGCGCGGGCCGAGGACGGTCGTGGTCAACCCACCGCGCTGCGCGAAGCGATCATGGAACACTTCGGCACGGCATCCGTCGTGGAGGTGACTGCGGCACTTCACTTCGGTGAGCTGCCGCGCAATCGGCTCCATGAATTGGTACCGGTGCTGCTGCGGGTGGCCGCCGCAGGCGACGGACCTGCTACCGCGGTGGTTGAGCGGCTGGCTGAAGAGGTGTTCCTGCTGGCCCGGGTCGCTCTCGACCGACTCCGCCTGCGGGATCAGCCAACAGATGTCGTGCTGGGCGGCAGCGTCCTTGCGGCGCGACACGTTCTGCTCATGGAAGGTGTGTCGCGGCGCCTGGCTGCGTTTGCTCCGCGCGCCAACCTTCTCGTCGTGGACGACCCCCCGGTGCTCGGTGCTGCACTTCTCGGGTTGGACGCGCTCGGCGCCGGGCCAGACGCGGAGATTGCGGTACGAACGGCACTGCTCGCCCGCACTCGTGCCAATCGCACCTCTGCCAGCGCGGCTAGCTGATCATGTTGGCCGAGTAACCCCCAGTGCCTATGGAACTGTCGTGCGACGTGTTGGTTGTCGGAGGCGGCTGCGGCGGTGTGGCGGCGGCATTGGCAGCGAGCGATATGGGCCGTCTGGTCGTGTTGACCGAGGCCGGGAGTCGGGTCGGTGGTCAGCTCACTGGTCAAGCGGTGCCACCAGATGAGCATCCGTGGGTGGAAACCACAGGCATAACGGCCAGATACCGGCAGCTACGGGAATCCGTTAGGACGCGGTACCAGCAGACCAGACGCCTGACCGAGCAGGCCCGGCAAGATCCGCTGTTCAATCCTGGCGCGGCCTGGGTGAGCAATTTGAGCGCCGAACCTGAAGTCTTTCGTGACGTGCTTGAGGACATGTTGCGTCCGCTTCAAGCTAAAGGTCTGCTCTATTCCCTCATGCGACATCAGCCAGTCCGCGTGGATGTGACCGACGACCACATCTCGGCAGTCAGCTTCGAAGACCTGCAGACCGGCGGCGAGCTGACGATTGCAGCCGGCTACATTCTCGACGCGACAGAGGAAGGGGACTTGCTGCCGCTCGCGGACTGCGAACTTGTTGTGGGTGCGGAATCCGTCGCGCAGACCGGTGAGCCACACGCCCTCCCCGGCCCGGCGGATCCGATGGATCAGCAAGCGATCACATGGTGCGCCGCACTGGAGTGGCGACCAGGGGAGGACCACACCATCGACAAGCCCGAGAGTTATGAGTTCTGGCGAAGTTACCGCGCCGATTTCTGGCCCGGCGCTCAACTGGGCTGGACGACCCAAAAGCCGGAGACCGGCAGACCCCTGAGCCGCCCGTTGTTCTCAGATTCAGGTGAGCGTGACCTGTGGACATTCCGCCGAATCCGCTACGGCGGCCACTACACCGATGATGTCTCAGATGTAACGCTCGTCAACTGGCCGCAGGTCGACTACTGGCTCACGCCGCTGATCGGAGTCCCCGAGGCGGAGCGGCGGGCCTCACTGAGGAATGCGCGGGAGCTGTCGCTGTGCTTTGTGCATTGGCTGCAGACCGACGCGCCGCGCCCAGACGGGGACACCGGGTATCCCGGGCTGCGCCTGTGCCCGGAGGTCCTTGGTACCGAAGACGGGCTGGCGGCAAGCGCGTACGTCCGGGAGAGTCGTCGAATCGCGGCCGAGTTCACCGTGTTGGAAACCCACATAGGAGTGGAGGCTCGGCCGGGTGCTGATCGGGCGGAGGCCTTCCCGGACACCGTCGGCGTCGGCTCGTACCGAATCGACCTCCATCCGAGCACGGCGGGACGCGGGTATCTCGACATCGCGACCTATCCGTTTCAGATCCCTCTGGGCGCCTTACTCCCGCAAAGGCTGGACAACCTGCTGGCAGCCGGAAAATGCCTGGGTGTCACCCATATCAGCAATGGCTGCTATCGGCTCCATCCGGTGGAATGGAACGTCGGCGAGGCGGCGGGCGCCCTTGCCGCGTACTGCCTCAACCATCGGGTCGGCGCACGGGCCGTACGCAGCACCCCCGGCTTGCTCGCTGATTTTCAACGCACACTGCTCTCGATGGGAGTCCAGTTGCATTGGCCCGTGGAGATCCAGACCACCGTGCGGTAGCTCGATCTGGACTGACCTCCCAGTCGCGGCGCGGAGTCATTGTTCGCTCGCGTGGTCCAACTGGGTTGCCGTCGTGCGGCCGCGCCGCAACTATGGGGCCGTGACAAAGCCGCAGCATCGCGCCGACATGTTCCTCGATCCAGATTCTGACCCGCGCGAGGGCGGTACGTCGCTCGGTGATGAGCGGGCGACGTTGATCGAGTTCCTGCGCGGTCAACGCCTCACCTTGCAGCTGAAGTGTGACGGGCTGGACGCCGATCAGCTCGCTCGGCGTGCGGTCGAGCCTTCAACGATGTCACTGCTTGGCCTAGTGCGACATCTGGCCGAGGTGGAACGTAAGTGGTTCCGGCAACGGTTCGCGGGACAGGACGTACCGAATCGCTACCAGTCCGAGGCCGAGCCCGATGGCGATTTCGACGGTGCCATGGCCGATCAGGCCGTTGTCGATGAGGCGTGGGCCGCATGGCGTGACGAGGTTGCCTTTGCCCAGCAGTTCGCTCGCGAGACCGACCTCAGCTTCGTTGGACGGGACGGCGCGGGCGAACCAATCTCTCTGCGGGAGCTCCTGGTTCACATGATCGAGGAGTACGCCCGCCACAACGGCCATGCCGATCTCTTGCGCGAGCGTATTGACGGACGTGTCGGCCAGTAGGCCGGTCGCCAGGTCGGTGCGGAGCACGCTGGAAAGCTGGCAGGGCTATGGCTTGAAACGCGGCCCATTCAGACCTCTTTCACCTTTGCGCGAAGCAGGAGTGTGACGCCGAGGGCGGCAATCCAAAGTCCCCAGCCTGTGCGTCCGATGAGGCCTGCAAGATCGAACACCGGAAAGCCGGGGAGAGCCGTTGCCAGGATGTCGCGTCGTCAAGAAGTGTCCCGCCTCTCCAGAGATAGCCAGAGGTGACTTCTCAATTCAGCCTGTCATGGTCTGCAGCGTTGAGGCTGAATCGACTCGCACACCCGGTCACTGCTTGGGCTGAGCCAGGTTGCACGCCAAGCGTGGGCTCACGATGAGATAGCGGCGGGTGCGTACGGCCGCCCAGCAACCCGCTTGGGAAGGTGCCGGGCCCTGGTGGCGTACACGCGAGCCCGGTGGCTGGATAAGGCGAGCAAGACCATGATGCTGATGCCGACGGTTGGCAGGCTGGTAGCCAGAGTGACGGCCTCCGACCCGTTGGCATTGCCGATGAACGCGATCATGGTGGTCAGCACACACGACAACATCAGCACAATCCGGGCCCAGTTGCGGCCGACGAAAACGGCAATCGCCAATCCGATATCGATCAATGCAACTAAGGCGACCACGCTTCCCACGAAGATCAGCGCCGGACGACCACCCTCGATATCCACGCCCGTCACGTACTGCGCGGGCAGCAGGAACAGCAGCAGTGCAATCGGCAGGAAGGCCAATCCGCGAAGGAATGCCACCCCAGCTCCGAACACGATCTGCGCGGGTCGCTTGTCTCGGCTGTCGGTGTGTTCGCCGACCGCCGTCTCGGGCACCTCGATCCGCCGTAGGTCGATGATTGGCAAATTGCCGTCGGTAATGATCAGATCACCGCCGCCGTTGCGGCTGTGGTAACCGGTGGAGAAGTCCTCGATCACCTCCACCTCAACTTCCGGCGACGCCGCACTCACGGTCTCTACAATGAAGTCGCGCTCGATATCGGTGTTCTCTTCGATCTTGTGAGTTACCTGCAGGGTGAACAAGGAAAGCCCGACGCTCTTGTCGTAGGTGCCCGCCGCGAGCCAGTCGACCGGGTAGCCGCCGGGAAGCATCCAGCCTTCAGGACAACGCCAGAACCGTACGTGGTGCCGCTTGGACGGGCTGCCCGCAACCTCCTGCTGGTAGGCGAAATCCTGCTGACGATCGAATAGGTGCAGCGGGCTCACGGGCGCCTCGATATAGCTGCGCCGGCTCAGCGTCGACGTCAACATGCGCCGCCCGCTGGTCAGACTCAGATCGTCAGCGCGAATCCAGCCCGCTCGGGTCAGAGCGGCATGAACCTGCGGCTCGAGACCGCGCAGTGCGAGATTGACCGGATCCCCGAGCAGGCCGTCGCTGGTACGGGCACGGCCAATGAAGTAGCCAGGGACGTAAAGCCGGGTCAGAATGCGATGCAGCCTGGGCAGCAACAGATAGGTCAGCAGCACCCAGAACACAATGAGCAACAGCATTGGCCAGCCGGGATGGATGCTCGCACGAAACACCAAGTAGGCCAGCCAAATCGTCGCCAGGCCGGCGAAGGCGAAGAGCACCCCGTCCACTAATGTCCACCACTGAGGGCCGCCGCTCCCGGCTGCGCCGCATCGCCATGAACTCATTGTGGTCCGACAACGGACTTTGCGACATCAGCAAGAGCTGGCGACTGTCGCTATTCCTGCTCCATGGCTGGGCCTGGACGTATCGCCAGAGAACGAGCACGCTGAAATCGAGCAATGAATTGGGGGTAGGCAATGGCGCTGGAGAATACGTACCGCCGCAGCGTTGAATTCTGGAAGGACACCGTCTCGAACCTGTCTGACCACTGGTCCGGGCCCACGCCGTGCACCGATTGGAACGTCCGTGCCCTCGTCAATCATGTCGTCGGGGAAGATCGCTGGACCAAGCCACTAGTGGATGGCAAGACCATCGCAGAAGTGGGAGATGCGTTCGACGGCGATCTGCTGGGAGAAGACCCGAAGGCCTCAGCGATCGCGGCAGCCGATGAGGCTCTGACGGCAGTCGCGGAGAGGTTGCCGGCCGGCGGTCGAGTGCACCTTTCCTACGGCGAAGAAGACATCGGTGAATACATCAGCCAGTTGGCCGCCGACCACCTCATACACGGGTGGGATCTGGCCGTCGCCACCGGCCAGAGCCGCAAGCTCGACTCGGAGCTGGTCGCGGAGGTGGCGACATGGTTTCGCAACCGGGAGGGGATCATGCGCTCCGTAGGCGCGGTAGCAGCAAGGCCGGACTCTGCACCGGGTGATACCGCGCAAGCCGACTTGCTCATCGCGTTCGGCCGCAACCCCGATTGGGTTCCGCGATCAGGAGCGAGCGGAGCGAGCATTGGGACTCACGATGCGTAAGCGCTGATGCCGAGCAACTGATCGACGGTGGTGAAGCGATAACCACGATCGGCTAGCCGATCGATCAGGGGGCCGATGGCAGCCACGGACTGTTCTCGCGGCCCGCCGCGTGCTTCCTGACCATCATGGAAGATCAAGATCGTGCCTGGCCTGGTGAGCCTCGCAGCCGACTCCGCCAGCTTGGCGGCTGGAGGCTGCATGATCTCCAAAGGATGGGCGAAGGTACCCGACACCACCCGAAGTTCGTGCTGCCGCAGACTGCTCAGCACCCACGGCCAGTGGCAAAGCCACGGCGGGCGATAAAGCGCCGGCGTCAGGCCGGTGATCGAATAGAACACCTCCTGGGAAAGACTGATCTCGATCTCCTGGCGTGGCTGCTTGAGATAGCTGGTGAATGAGTGACTGTAACTGTGGTTACCCAGGACGTGGCCGCTCTGCACCACGCGCCGGGTGGTGGACGGAAACCGTTGCGCACAGCGGCCCGACCTGAAAGAATGTCGCCTTGACGTTGTATGTATCCAGCGTGTCGAGCAGCCGTGACGTGTAGGGCTCGTTGGGTCCGTCATCGAAGCTGAGGGCGACGACCTTCTCCGCGGTTTGCGCCGCGTACGGAAACGAACCGAAGACCTGCGAGCGGGGCCGGAAGGCAGTCAAATACACCGCCGCGCCGAGCGCGGAAACGCCAAGAGCCGTAGCTCGCGCCGCTGTTCCCAGTCGGCTCACGGACCGTTCCAGAGCAGGGCCAGACTGTCCACCGCCGCATCTCCGGCGCCTGTGGCGAAACCGAGCGAGGTGAGTCCGACGGCCAAGATCCCCAGCACCACCCACCGACTCACCCAAGTCAACGGGAAGGGCCGCCGGTGCTCTTGGCGGAATGCCGGGGCCATACCGAAAGCCTGCCGCTGTGACAGCCGGTTGAACCAGTACGCCAGCAGGTAGTACACGAAGAAAGTCACGAAGATGTTGTAGAGCAGCCCGCGCTGCAATCGGCGCGCAGAGGTGGTCACGACGTTGTGTCGCTCCCAGATCACATGACCCCGGCGCCGTAGCCGCCGCACCAGGTCGAGCTCGTCGCCGCCCTGAGTGAGTCTGAGGTCGTAGCCCGGGAATGCGGTGCGCCGCACAGCGATATTGGTTGCGCTGACATAGAACACGAATCCAGTCAGCGCGTAGACCTTGGCTACCAACCCGAAGAGCAGTATCGGATACGCCTTGGCCCACCACGAGGGATCTTGATAGCGGCAAGGACCGGCAACCGCGACGACCCCCTCTGACTCGGAGAAGCGAGCATCAATCGTACGCAGCCAGTCCGATGGGGGGGTGGTATCGGCATCGGTGGAGATGATGATCTCGCCCCTGGCGCAATCAACCCCCCGCTGGCGAGCCGCACAGACTCCCTGCTGGGATTCTTTGACTACGGGTACGCCGTACTGGGCCGCGATAGCCGCTGTGCCGTCGGTGCTGTTGTTGTCGACGACGATGACCTCGTATCTGCCGTTGTAATCCTGGTGCAGCAACGAGTCCAGCGCGCGGCCCAGGTAGGCCGCTTCGTTGTACGCCGGGACGATGACTGAGAACCGCATCTGATCACGCGGCTGTTCCATCGACTCTCCTTCACCCATCACCCCCGCGACGCGGCGGCGAGTCGACCCCGTGGTGCGAAGCCAGCTCAACACTTTAGGGGAATGGGCTCCCGGCCGCCGGAGGTCCGGCGATCACGGTGGAGATCTGCTCAGCAGTCCACAGTGATCATGGTCGAAGGATAGATCAGCTCAGATCCAGGTCCGGAACCACATGCGGGACAGCCACTTCGGATACGGCAGTAGTTCATCTGTGAGGATCGGATAGATGTAGGCAAAATTGGCGGCCACCAGGGCCACGAATGCCCCGATGATGATGGCGCCAACCATGCGGCGGTCGCCGGCGCGTACGTCGCCGAGAATCCATCCAGCACACAGCGCTATCGCCATCACTGAAAACGGGACGATCGAGATCGCATAGAAGAAGAACAAAGGACGCGATTGAAAGGCAAACCATGGCAACCAGCTGCTCAGCACACCGACGACCGGAATGCCGAAACGCCAATCCCGGCCTCCCACCCACAAGATCGCCGCAGCGACCAGCGCGAACACTGCAACCCACCACAGCGCAGGCGTCCCCACACCGCTGATCACCCGAATGCAGTTGTCGGGTCCTAGGCAACCGTCCGATCCCGGCTTGATGCCATTCACGGCGTCGATTCCGATTGGTCGAGCCACGATCAGCCAGCCGGCGGGGTCGGCCCGGTAGGTGTGCTGGGCCTGGTTGATGAAGTCGCCGGTGTGGAAGTTCCAGATGTCGTATTGGTAATGCAGCAACGAAGCAAGCGGCTCGCCGAGCAACCTCACCGTCGGGTGTTCCGGATTCTGGGCGCCCCAATCGCGGTCGTAGCCTCCGCTTGTCAGCAACCAGCTCGCCCAGGTGCCGACATACACAACCAGGCTGAGCACTACCAAGGAAAAGAAAGCGGGAAGGCCATCTCGCAGGATCGCCTGCTTCGCCCGTCCTCCGGCACCCGCCAGGCTGCGCGCCCCGATGTCCCACGCCAGTGACAGCAGTGCGAACGCGGCGAGTGGGTACAGCGCGTTCCACTTGCTGCCGAGGGCCAGACCAAAGCACAACCCAGCCGCGATTCGCCACGGACGCAGTGCCAGGACAGGGCCGAACTGACCGCCGAGATCTGGGATCTCGCGAAGCTCCAGATGGCGCGCTAGGCGGTTTCGGAACCATTCCCGGTCAGCGACGAGGCAGGCGACGCCGGCCACCACAAAGAACGCGAGAAAGATGTCGAGCAGCGCCGTACGCGACATCACGAATTCGAGGCCGTCGAAGGTGAGCAAGACTCCGGCTAGGCCACCGATCAGAGTCGACTTGGAGACCCGGCGAACCAGCCTGATGGTGACCATGATCAGCAGCGTGCCGAAGACCAAGGAGGCAAACCGCCAGCCAAACGAATTCATCCCGAACAGGTACTCGCCGGCAGCGATCAGCCACTTGCCGAGCTGCGGATGTACCACGAAGGCGGCGGTCTCCTGCATGACATCCACGTCGCCAGCGATGATCTTGGAATTGACGTCGCTCGGCCAGTTGCGTTCGTAGCCGAACTTCAGCAGCGAATAGGCGTCCTTGGCGTAGTAGGTCTCGTCGAAGACGAGCTTGTTGGGATAGCCGAGATTAGCGAAGCGGATCACGAAGGCGATCGCGCTGATGATCAAGGTCACCAACCAGCCGTTCACGCGGTCGTTCGGCATCGCGACCCGCAGGCGCTCGACGGTGGTAGGCGGGTTGACGGGTCGTTCCCCGAGGACGCGCGGAGGTGGCGAGCCTTGAGTGGCTGCAGCGGCTGGTCCGACCACCCCCGCTTCAGCCTCCAGGACCTGGCGCGTCACCCGCCCATCGTAGGTGGAGCTATTCGTCAGGCAGCGTCACCGGCTTTCCTTCTCGACAATCCGGTCTGCAAGGCTGACGCAGTGGTGCAGCAGGGCGTTGCCGGGGTAGTCGTGCTCGCCGCGACCCCGATTGGTGACGTCGCGGACGCTTCGCCACGTCTCGTGGCTGAGCTGACCAACGCGGATGTGATCGCTGCTGAGGACACCCGCCGTTTACGGCGGCTGCTCGAAAGGCTAGGAGTCGAAACCGGCGCGCGGATCATGTCGTACTTCGAGGGGAACGAGACGAGGCGTACCGACGAGCTGATACGCACACTGGGGGAGGGAGCCCGAGTCGTCGTCGTCAGCGACTCAGGGATGCCGCTGGTGTCTGACCCGGGTTATCGCCTTGTCACAGCTGCAGTGGCGCGCGGGTTCCGGGTCACCGCGGTACCTGGTCCGTCTGCGGTGCTCACTGCATTGGCTATCTCCGGCCTCCCCGTTGATCGCTTTTGTTTTGAAGGTTTTCTGCCGCGCAAGGCGGCCGAGCGTGCGCGGCGGCTTGGCCAGTTGGCGACAGAGCAACGCACAATGATCTTCTTCGAGGCTCCCCACCGGGCCGCCGCAACGCTGTCAGCGATGGCGATCGCTTTTGGAGCCGATCGCCGGGGGGCGGTCTGCCGTGAGCTCACCAAAACCTATGAGGAAGTCCGCCGTGGCTCGCTGCAGGAGCTCGCGGAGTGGGCAGCATCCGATGCGCGAGGAGAGATAACACTGGTCGTCGGAGGCGGAACCCAGCCAACTGCGGATCTCCAGACGGCAGCTGAGCAGGCGCTAGGCCTGGCGGCCGGCGGCATGAAGCTGAGGGCAGCAGTGGCACAGGTGGCCCGGCAACATGGGGTAGGTAAGAACGCTGTCTACGAGGTCGCTCTGAAAATGCAACATCCACGGCCCGGCTCGGCCGCTCCTGAGGGCGAAATGGCCCACTGATGATCCAAAACCAGGGGATGCAACAGTTGGCGCGTGGAGCTGCCTGACCTTCCTGACCCGCTACCGGCACCAGTGGTGGACTCGCATTGCCATCTCGACTCCACGCAGGCCAAGTCCGGGTTGGAACCCGAAGATGCCGTCCGCCTGGCCGCTGAGGTCGGCGTGACGAGAATCGTGCAGATCGGATGTGATCCCGAAGGCTGCCGGTGGGCGGTCCAGGCCGCCGAGCGCTGGCCATCAGTCATTGCTGGGGTCGCGATCCACCCGAACGATGCAGCCCGAATGGGCCCGGACCTGGTGTCAGGCCTTGAGCTGGTGGAGGCGTTGGCCCAACACGGGCGCGTCAGGGCAGTTGGGGAGACCGGGCTGGACTATTTCAGGACACCTGATGCTGCCGGCCGTGCTGTGCAGCGGGAGGCATTCGCGGCCCACATCGCCTTCGCCCATGCCTTCGACAAAACCCTCGTTGTCCACGATCGCGACGCTCATGACGACATTCTTGATGTGCTTGATGCCGAAGGCTGGCCGGAGCGCGTGGTGATGCATTGCTTCTCCGGCGATGATCACTTCGCCCGGGCCTGCCTGAACCGCGGCGCCCACCTTTCCTTTGCCGGCACTGTGACGTTCCAGGGCAACGCTCGACTGCGGGCGGCATTGGCGTTGGCGCCTTTGGATCGAGTGCTCGTGGAGACAGACGCGCCCTACCTCACCCCGATGCCGCTTCGAGGAAAGCCGAACGCGTCTTACCTGATTCCGCACACGGCCCGCTTCCTTGCCGCCACACTCGGGATCGAGCTAGAGCGACTGTGCCAGGCGCTCAACGACAATGCCGACGCCGCCTTCGGCGGGCCCTGGTAACCGATGCAGTTCGCAGAAGCCCTGCGCCGGCGACGCATGATCCGCTCCTACGACGCAGCTCGGACGGTGCCGGCCGAGGCGCTTGATGCCATCCTCGATGCGGCGCTACGCGCACCCTCCGCGGGGTTCACGCAGGGTGTTTCGCTCCTGGTGCTGAGCTCTGCCACTGAGCGGGAGACTTTCTGGCAGGCCGCCGCTGCAGCTGACAGTAGCTGGCTTCGCGGCATGCACACCGCACCCGCCTTGGTCGTCGTCTGGACCAGCGAGGAGGCATATCTCGATCGCTACGCCGAGCCTGACAAAGGCTGGGCCGACCGCGATCCGGCGCGCTGGTCCGCACCGTTTTGGTTTGTCGACGGCGGGATGGCGTCCATGGCCGCGCTGCTGTCTGCGGTCGACAACGATCTCGGAGCCTGCTTTTTTGGCATCCCGGCCGACCGGATCGCTCCCGTACGTGAGGCTTTCGGCGTCCCGGCTAATCAGCTGAGCGTCGGCGTGATCAGCGTCGGTTATGCGGCTCCAGCTCCACCGACCGGATCGCCAACTCGCCGTCCACGGAAGGCCGAGTCTGAGGTCATTCACCGCGGCACTTGGTAGTCCGCGGCGTTTCGGGCCCTCAGATTTCGACGTAACAGGGGCTGTTCCGTTATAATTTCGTGACACATACGGGCTGACACCAAGTCTGCAGAACACAGGTCCAGATCACACCGGACCATCTCGGGGGAATGCTGTGCGGAAGATCATCCCTGTGGTTGCCGCTGGAGCGACCACACTCGCCTTGGCTGGAACAACCTTCGGCTACGCGAACCTCAACAAATCCGTGACATTGTCGGTTGACGGGCAGACCAGTCAGGTAAGTACCAGCGCCGACACTGTCGGGGCCCTGCTGGAGAGCAAAGATATCGAGGTCACCAGTCATGACGTGGTGGCCCCGAACGTGGATGCGAAAGTCGAAGAGGGCACTCGCGTGGCCGTCAAGTTCGGGCGGCAGGTGAGCTTCACCATCGACGGTGCAAGGCAGACAATTTGGACCACCGCAATGACAGTCGATGAGGCGCTCAGTGCTCTCGCTCTCGACCTCGCCGGCGCGCAGCTATCAACGAGCCGCAGCTCAACAATCGGTCGGCAGGGCTTGGCCATCGTCATCGCCACGGAGAAGACGGTCGTCATCATCGATGCCGGCAAGAAGCGCACGATCACAACCACCGGTCAAACACTTGCCGATGCACTTGCTGCGGCCAAGATCACTGTGGACCATGACGACAAGTTGAGTGCCAGCCCGAACGCCCGTCTGCTGGACGGCTCGAAGTTCACCTTCACCCGCGTCGAGATCAAGTCCAAGACCAAGAAGGTGAAGGTGGACTTCGACACAACCCGCAAGAGGACCAGCAACCTGAACAAGGGTGATACGGAGGTTGACACTCCGGGGGTCAAAGGCGTCCGTGCCGTGACCTATCGGTTAGTCCGGCACAACGGAAAGCTCGTCAGCCGCACCAAGATCAAATCGAAGTTGATCAAGAAGCCGGTGACTGAGGTCATCTTAGTCGGCACCAAAACTACCGTCGAGAAGAGCAGCTCTGGCTCGAGCTCGGGCACTTCGAGCACCCCGTCGGGCAGCGTCTGGGACAGGCTCGCGCAATGTGAGTCCGGCGGCAACTGGTCGATAAACACAGGCAATGGCTACTACGGCGGGCTGCAATTCAGTCTCAGCACCTGGCGCGCGTACGGCGGCTCTGGCATGCCGCACGAGGCCAGCCGCGAAGAGCAGATCGCGATTGCCGAGAAGCTGCAGGCGGACGCAGGCTGGGGTTCCTGGCCGGCGTGCTCATCGAAGCTGGGTTTGCGTTAGCACGTTGGCCAGCGGGCTGCTCGATCCCACGGCGATACGTGAACTTGCGGGCCAGTTGGGGCTGCGGCCGAGCAAGCAGCGCGGGCAGAACTTTGTCACCGATGCCAACACTGTACGAAGAATCGTTACCACAGCAGGGGTCGGCGAAAACGATGTGGTCCTCGAGGTGGGGCCAGGCCTGGGCTCGCTGACACTCGGTTTGCTGCAGGCTGCACGTCGCGTGATCGCGATCGAGATCGATAACGTGCTGGCGGCTCAGCTGCCTCATACGGTAGTTACACGGATGCCAGAGCGGGCGGCTGCGCTGACGGTGATCAACGCTGATGCCCTGCGGGTCGATGCCATGCCGGAACTGCCGACAGCGGTCGTGGCCAACCTTCCGTACAACGTCGCGGTGCCAGTGTTGTTGCATCTGCTCGCGACTTTCCACAGTTGGAGCCGCGGTCTGGTCATGGTGCAGGCCGAGGTAGCTGACCGGCTCGCCGCCAGACCGGGATCGAAAACCTATGGCGTGCCGTCGGTCAAGGTGGCCTGGTACGCCGCAGCGACGAAGGCCGGGACAGTGTCGCCGACAGTCTTCTGGCCGGTACCGAACGTCGAGTCTGGCCTAGTGGCCATCAGCCGTCGCCCGCAGCCAGTGACCACAGCGACTCGTGACCAGGTGTTCGCAGTCGTCGATGCAGCGTTCGCCCAGCGGCGTAAGATGCTGCGCTCCGCCCTGGCCGGGCTGGCGGGATCGCCGGTGACGGCCGGTGCGGCTGTCGCCGCAGCAGGACTGGACCCGAAGGCCCGTGGTGAAACCTTGGATGTGACTGACTTCACACGGATCGCGGAGCAAATCTTCCAGGCGTAGCTAACCTCGCAGTCATGGCCACATCTCCGCCGCAGGTTACTGCTGGCGTACGCGTGCGGGTACCGGCCAAGATCAACCTTGCCCTCAAGGTGGGCGCTCGTCGCGCCGATGGATACCATCCGCTGGCCACGGTGTATCACGCGGTTTCGGTCTACGACGAGCTGCACGCGGCATGGGCAGATCCTGATGAGTTCAAGGTAGTGGTCAGCGGCGAAGGCGCCGATCAGGTCCCGCTGGATGACTCCAACCTTGCCGTACGCGCCGCCAAACTGCTTGCCCGAAGGCATGGACCGCACGATTCCCTCGGCGCAAGCTTGTCGATCAAGAAGTCAATTCCGGTGGCCGGCGGCTTGGCCGGCGGCTCCGCCAATGGTGCGGCCGCGTTGCTGGCGTGCGCGGTCTTATGGGACCTCGACGTCTCACCGGACGGACTGAGGGTGCTGGCGGCTGAGCTGGGCAGCGACGTGCCCTTCGCGCTGCTGGGTGGCACTGCCGTGGGGAGCGGCCGGGGCGAGGATGTCGCGCCGGCGTTAGCCCAAGGCACTTACCACTGGGTGCTGGCCTTCGGTTACCACGGTCTGTCGACGGCGGCGGTCTATCGGCGGTTCGACGAGCTTGGACGGCGCGCAGCGCCACCCACGGTGCCCGCCGATCTGATGAATGCCCTACGCAGCGGGGATCCCAGCCTCCTTGCGGCGACGCTCAGCAATGATCTCGAACCGGCTGCGCTGGACCTCCAGCCGAGGCTGCGTACCGTGCTGCAGGCCGGCCTTGAGTACGGCGCTCTGGGCGCCCTGGTGTCCGGATCAGGTCCCACTTGTGCCTTCTTGGTGGAGAGCGAGTCTGCTGCTGTCGACCTCTCCGTATCGCTCAGTGCAGAAGGGTTGTGTCGCGCGGTCCGGCGCGCAACAGGTCCCGTCTCCGGGGCCCGGGTCGTCAACTGATGGGGCGGCTGAGGTAGTCAGCGATCGACCCGATACCGGGTGAGCAAAAGCCGCAGGCTACGAGTGAGTTGATCATGCTCTGAGGCGTCCAACGCGGCGAGGATCCCGTGCTCAGCGGCCAGTAGCTCGGCTAGTGCTGCGTCCACTGCGTCCCGACCGGCGTCGGTCAGCTGAACCAGCACACCGCGTCGGTCTGCGGGGTGATCCTGCCTCGCAACCAACCCGCGCGCGGCAAGCCGGTCAATCCGGTTGGTCATCGTTCCGGAGGTGACCAGGGTTTCCCGCAACAGCTGCCCGGGCGAAAGCCGGTACGGCGGGCCCGAGCGTCGCAGCGCCGCTAACACGTCGAACTCCCAGTGCTCTAGATCGTGCGCGCTGAAGGCATTCCCTCGGACGCGGTCCAGGTGGTGCGCCAGCCGGCTGATCCGCGAAAGCACCTCCATGGGAGCAACGTCCAAGTCCGGACGTTCACGACGCCAAGCCTCGACGATGGTGTCGACCTCGTCCCGGATTGGCTGGCCGGTCACATCCGGAGTCTAGATGGCTGCGAGCGTCGGAAATCGCGCGCCCGCCGCACGGAGAAGGCGCGAGCGGAGGCGCACTTCCCTCCGCGAGCGACGACGACGGCGGCGGATTCAGAGCGCGATGCGCGAGCAGCTCACAAGATTGTGAAGAGTCTTGACGTCGAGATCTAGCGGAGCGGTTGAGTCGACCTTGCGGTGAACCTGGAATGGAGGTTGCGCTACCTTGCCGCCATGGCGGAATTCGTGCTGGTTCCGGGGGCATGGCTCGGGGCATGGGCATGGGACGAGGTTGTGCCAGACCTGCGTTCGGCCGGCCATGGCGCCCACCCGCTGACCTTGTCCGGCCTAGCCGAAAAGCAAGGCGTACCGGCCGGCCAGCAGACCCACGTGCGCGACATCGTCAGCGAGATCGAACGGCATGATCTCCACGACGTCGTTCTGGTTGGGCACAGCTACTCAGGCATCCCGGTCGGACAAGCCGGCGAGCGGATCGACGACCGGCTGACCCGCGTTGTCTTCGTCGACTCTGACGTTCCGATCGAGGGTGAGTCCTTTGCGTCGGGTTGGTATGAGGGCCCGGCCGCACTCGAGGCGTCGATCGCCGAAAATGAGGGCTTCTGGCAGCCGCTGAATGCCGCCGACTACGACGGCCAAGGCCTCACCGACGAACAGATAGCACGGATCGTGGCCGGCTCGACGCCCCATCCGGGCGACACACTGACTCAGCCCGCGGTCATGGAACGCTCGATTGACGAACTCCCGGTGACGTACATCAAGTGCCTACTGGACTCGCCGGAGCCGAGCGCCACCGTGGCCAAGCTGCTGAGCAGTGAGCACTGGCGGCTGGTGACGATGGATACCGGCCACTGGCCGATGTTCTCCCAGCCCAGCGAGCTAGCGAGAATCCTCCTCGATGCTGTCCAACCGTAGCCGAGCGCGCTGATCGGGCGGCGCAGCGATCTCTAGTGCTGGGCCAGCCCCACGTCGTCGCGCGGCATAGTGAATGCCAGTCCGATGATGCCGGCGCAAAGCACCGCCGGCACGACCATCGCGTGGTGGATACCGAGCTGGGTAACCAGAAAACCCACCACGGCCGGACCTATCAAGAATGCGGCGTAGCCAAATGTCACGACAACTGCGAGCACCCGGCCACCGCCGATGTGGCCTGCGACGGCATAGACCTGCGGCGCGATCATGCCGACGCCGAAGCCGACCAGCGCCCAGCCGGCCACCAGGAGCGGCAGGCTGCTCACCAGCGTGACCGTCAGATAGCCGAGCGCGGCGCAGAGTCCACCGAAGCGTACGACCGCCCGCCTCCCAAACCGGACAACCAATCCGTCGCCGAGCAGCCGGATCATGACCATGAAGGCGCTCACGGCGACCAGGCCGAGTGCACCGGTGGTCGGGTCGACGCCGGCGACATCTGTGACATGGAGGGACGACCAGTCCATGGCCGTGCCCTCGGAGAGGCCGAACGCCAGGGCCATGACGCCCAAAATCCAGGCGACCGCAGGAATTCGAGTCCGTACCCCGTCGACGGTGTGATGCACCACCGCCGCTTCGGGCGTGATCTTGAGGAGGATGCCGAGGACGAGGAGCGACATCGCCGCGATTGAGATGGCCAGCGGCGTGACGATTTCGCCACCCTTCAACCCAAGCCCGGTGGCGAGCAGCAGGATTGCACCTGCTCCGATGAAGGTGCCGATTGACCAGAAGGCGTGGAAGAAGCTCATGATCGGCCGTTGTCGCGCTGCCTCGACTTGGACACCGATCGCATTCATCGCAACATCCATAGCCCCGTTGCCAAGCCCAATCACCATGGCGCCGACGATCGCAATTGGGTAGGTCGGAGCCAGTCCGATCGTGATCATCCCGACGGTGAGGAAAGGCAGAGCCGCCAAGCTGACCTCGCGAGCGCCGATCGCGTCCGCCACTCGGCCGCCGACTTGCATCGAGAGGATCGCCGCCACGCCGGCACAGAAGAGCATGATCGCAATCTGAGTGGAATCCAAGCCAAGCTTGTCACGGAGTGAGGGGAGGGAGCCGCCGAAACCGCCAATGACGACGCCATTGACGACAAAGAGCAACGTCACTGCAATAGCAGCGAGCCGGGTCGCGAGTTGGCTGGTGGTGGGCGCAGATGTGGTCATTCGCCGTTTCTGTATCGATTTAGAAGGCAAGTCACTACTGTACGCAACGATGACGGCAGATGGCAAAACGGACCGCGGCAAGGTAGCCGTGAGCCGGGATGCAGCCTTACAGGGCGATGCGTACGCTTGGCTCTGGCCGATCCAAGGGTTGGTCAGGTGGGGTGAAGCGTCCTCGTTCGAAGCCGACAGCCCGTAAGCGGGCTCCGGATGCGAGGATTGGCCGGGCCTCACATTCCCCGGTTGGTCTGTCGGCAGGGCCCGCCTGACTTTGAATCAGGACTAGCGACGTAGGTTCGACTCCTACCCGGGGAGCTGATCGCAGCGAAACCCCAAGTCAGAGGCCTAAAGAGCCCCGCTGAGGAATCGGCGGGGCTCTCGCTTTTGTCACAACGTGTCACAGTTTGCACCGCTTCGCGGTCGGTCGGGCGCTGCGCTCTCCGCGCAGCGCCCATCCCGGTTGTTGTGGTGCGGTTTGTGATAGCCCTGCGGACCTGTGCAGCCGTGGGAGCATTCCGGGACAGATTCACCACAAGATTGAGTATCGCCGTCTCCCAGTGGAGCCAACCGAGATGTCAGCAGAGAGCCAGCAGGGACCTTATCCACCGGCTGTTCGATGAGGTGATCAATCAGTGGAATTTCGCGATCTTGGATCACCTGTTCGCTCCCACCTTTCGAGTAGACCCCGATGACTCTCAGGATCAGGCTGCGCAAGGGCCCGAGGACGCCGAGCGCTTCTTCACCTGGCTTCGGAGCGTTTACCCGGATCTGCAGTACACGATCGACGACATAGTCGTGGAAGGCGAGAAGGCTGTCGCGCGAGTGCATGCGCACGAACGCATCGCGGGGACTTTCTCGGTCCTCGGCACGTGGAGTACTCGGAGATGCTCATGCTTCGGGTCGCTGGACAACAGGATCGCCGAGTGGTGGATCGAGCTGAATCAACTGCCGATTCTTCAGCAGATCGGTGCCATCCCAGCACAGTGACGGGTGGGCGGATAGCGGCAGTCCCAGCGCGATCGCGTCCACTCCCACGGTTGACCTGATCGACGGGGAGCGGCTATCGGAGTCCGCCCTTGAGCAGGAACTAGGTGTCCGCCTGTCGCCGCAGGTGAGCGAATCGTGGTTCGACAGGTTCGACTGACCTAGGGGAGACCAGCCCCGCTGTGTTGCGCCGGAGCGGCCCGGTGCCGTTCCTCCGGACTCGCCGGGCAGGAAACGCCGACAGTCGTGGACTTGGAAAGCGTGGGTGGCGGTCAAGGTGCCTGTTGCTCGTCCACTCTGCGCGGGGGCATGCGACCAGTCGAGACCTCGTAAAGCTCCGTGTACCCAAAGAGTGCGGGTAGGAAGTCGGCCGTGTGCCAGGGGTCCGGCTCACCGGCTGGCCAGTACCCGAACAGGAACCGTGTCATCTTGAGCCCGAAGGGCACCCGGTTGGGACCCGTGCTGCTTGGCGCTTCGGAACGCTGCCTGCGCCCACGGCGCAGCAGAAGCCAGTTCACGGGCCGCGCCCGACACTGCCACTGAATCCCGCGCTGCCACCAGCGAATTTGCTGCCCCTGGGCACGGTCTGAACGGGGCGGCACAGAGACTCGTACTCCCGTGCGCGTACGCGAGTTTCAGGGTGCCGCGCTGCACCCGACGAGCCGGCTGATGAGTCGTAGCAGACCAAAGATGATCCAGGAGCACTCGGGTGCCGGGCCCGGCGTGCACCGGTCAAAGTCCCCCGGATTGGCGTCGGTGAGGTTATTCGTCGTCGTTGCCGTATTGGGCGGACTTTCTCCGCTCGAGCCGCCAGTGGATTTCGTGGGTGGTCGGGTGCCGCCACTCCAGCATCCGGTACTCGAAGCCCGGTAGCAGCACGATCGGGATCGGGTCTGGGGACGCCGGAGCGACCGCCCCCACGACGATCTTCGCGTCAGCGGGGATGAACGGGGACTGCGCGGGGATGGGTGCAGTAACAATCTCCACTGGGTCTCCATAGGGGCGCGCCATAAGACAGAAGCCTAGCACTATGGTGCTGTCTTGCCCCACAGAGACGATTTGGAAGCCCGATAGAGCTCTGATAGAGTCCCCAGCAGTGGTCAGATCTATCTGATGGCGGGCATCAAACACCGCCACGCAATGAAGCAATGACCAACCAGATGGACTGCACCAAAACTCTCCGGCCACTCCAGAGCCAGCAAAGCTAGAAGGGCAAGAAATGCCGACGTACAACCCACCGCCCAACTGGCCGACACCACCGCCAGGATGGACACCGCCGGCAGGGTGGAAAGCGCCCGCGAACTGGCCACCGCCACCGAATGGCTGGCAGTTCTGGCTACCCGACAAGAAGGACGGCTCGTGGTTTGGGCGGCACAAGCTGCTGACCAGCGTTGGCGGCGGGCTGGCGGCGCTGCTGCTGATCGGGTCCGTCGCCAGCGGAGCGAACGACCAGGCACCGAATGCGACCGCTCCGCCGCCCCCGGACGCTTCGCCTACTGCTACCAGCAGTCCAACTGGGCAGCCAACATCCGCGCCGCCGACACCGACCCCGAAACTGGCTCGGGTCCCGGCTGTTGAGGGTCTTAGCCTGACCGAAGCGAAGCAAAAGTTGGGCGCCGCCGGCCTTGAGGTAGGTGACATCGATCGCCAACCGTCCAGCAAGACGAAGGACACCGTTCTAAAGCAAGGTGTCGATAAGGGCACAAAGTTGGAGCCTGGTTCCAGCGTGGCTCTCGTTGTCGCAGCGCCGCTCCCACAGGTGCCCTCGGTAGTGGGTCTTAGTCTGACCGAAGCGAAGCAAAAGTTGAGCGCCGCCGGCCTTGAGGTAGGTGACATCGATCGCCAACCGTCCAGCAAGACGAAGGACACCGTTCTAAAGCAAGGTGTCGATAAGGGCACAAAGTTAGAGCCCGGTTCCAGCGTGGCTCTCGTTGTCGCCGCACCGCTCCCACAGGTGCCCTCGGTAGTTGGCAAGTCGGAAGCTTCGGCAATCAAGGAGCTCAAGGATGCTGGCTTCACGGTCAAGAAGACAACCCAGACCAGGACCAGCGGTCGGGATGGGGTTGTACTCAGTCAATCACCCGCCGGGGAAACACCGGCAAAACCGAATTCAGTCGTCCGCATCGTGATCTCGAACGTGCAACCTAGCTCCGACACAGGCGGGACTAGCAATTGCACCCCTGGCTACTCTCCGTGCCTTCCCCCCGCATCGGACTATGACTGTGCTGGTGGCTCAGGCAACGGACCCAAGTACGTCGACGGACCCATCAGGTCACGGGTTCCGACCCCTACGGCCTAGACCGAGACGGTGACGGAGTCGGATGCGAGTCGTGATCAGGATGCACATCTTGGTCCGTCATTGGCCGCGGCAAACGTAGGGGAGGAGCTGTAACGGTGGGTTTCAGGGTCAGGAAGAGCTTCAAGTTGGCTCCGGGGGTCAGGATGACGGTGACCCCGAGGGGCATCGGGGTCAGCGCCGGTCCCCGGGGAGCAAAGCTCTCACTTCATTCCAGCGGGCGAGTGACACAGACACTCAGCCTTCCCGGATCGGGCATCTCGCATACGGAAACGCTCAGGCGCTCCGCGCGCCCACCTGGCGGTTCGACGGTGCCGAGTAGCTCGAGCCGACCGTCGGAGCCGGACTCGCCGATGCCGGGCTTGTTTGCGCCCAAGTGGGAGAAGCAGCTCTGGACCGTAACCATTCGACGGCCGAGTCCGCCCGATATCGGTGATGTCGCCAAGGTTGATCCGCGCTCGCATCACGTTGTGGCCTTTCTTGAGACCGTGATGCATCTCCTACCCAGCGGGGATCTCTCTGCGGCGCGGCGGAGAGTTGAGTGGTTGTGGTCCTCCGGGCTACGACCCGGCCCGCGACCCATTCCTGAACCGGTACATGCCTGACCTCACAATCGTGCTCGGCCTGACAGCGGAGATCACCGCGGCGCTTCCGGCGGACCGTGACGCGCTGGGGCTGCTGCTGGCCGAGCTTCGCCAAACGACCGGGGATGTTGCGCAGGCCATAGATTGTGTCGAATCCTTGACTCCCTCCAGCCCCGACCGCAGTCTCGCTCGCAGAGTTGTACGCATCACAGCACCGGTGGAGCGACATCGTCGACCTGACAAACGCGCTAGAAAATGATGATGAGCTGCTGACGTACCTGTTGATTCAACGAGGTGTCGCCTTCCGCGAGCTGAGAATGTTCGATGCCGCTCGCGAATCCTTGAAGAAGGCGCTAGCAGCACGCTCCCGACCCGCTACTCTTCGTCACCTGGCGCTCGTCGAGCGAGGCCAGTGCTACCTTGCCGAGGGTAAACGAGCCATAGCCCGGAAGGATTTTCAGAAGGTCTTGGCCGAGAATGCCAACTATCCCGGCCTAGCCGATCATCTCGTGGCGGTCGGCTGAGTGAGCCAGGGTCTCTCGGTGTCCCTGGATTGCGTCGGATACGTCGATCGAGGCTGCGCTGGAGCCTGTGAAGCTCTTCCAGGGCATCTGCGAGCGAGGCTGCGACATCGGCAGCCGACTTGCTGTCCAAACCCTCAACCTGGATTAGCCGGGCACCAGCGGCCGCATTCCGAAGCGAGCGTTTAAGGTTTCGAGCGGTCTGGGCGTGGTTGTGGGACTCTTGACCGGCAGCTTCACTTCCGCAACCTCAAGCCCGCGGAGCCGGATGTCGTTCATGATCACATTTGGCTTCGTCAGCACCAGATAGCTGCGATCACCTGCATTAGCGTCCGCATCCGCACCCGGCACAGAGAACACGCGGGCCAGACCGATGTTGGTGAGACTGTGGGCGGCTCGTCGTGCAGCATTCAGCTCAGCTCGGGTGGGGGTTCGACCGAGATGATCAGCAACCGCCGCTCGGACGCCAATTGCGAGGTTCTGATCAAGTGCATCGGCGAGAACCTGCTGCCAACGGCCCAAGCGTGGGACCTTGACGGCCGGGCTCTCCGGTACCGGCACCACGCGCCGGAAACCGTCATACCGACCTGCTCTGCTATCTCTGGCCAGGTCAAGCCCTAATCACGGAGCTCAAGGATCTTCTGTGTGGACGCAGGATGTGCGGGGGACCACCACGACGCATAGTGACGCCGGTGCGGCGAAGTTGATGGCTCACGGCGGTCCAGGGAACGCCCAGCTCGGCACCGATCTGCCGCAGGGTCCAACCGCAGATGATCAACGAACTGGCTGACGACTGACTGCTTACCAAGGCGGCTCACGCTTAACGTCCACCGCACAGCGGTAACGAGTGGACCTCTGGATGACCACGCGAGAACCGCAGACAAGCTAGAAGCCTCGGCCCCCGGATCTAGTGGTCGTACTCAGCCGGACCGGCGTGAGGTAGAAAGGTGCGGTGGCGACGAGCGACGGCGGCAGCGGTAAGAGCATCGACTGGAGCCGGCTGGGCGAACGCATCGACTGGTCCGACTGGCGCTCTTGGCTGAAGGAACTCTCCGGCATCGACTGGGCCGCCCTCACGCCGCGGGCGCCGAGGCGACCGGAGCAGCCCGCCCCGGGGCCCATCGAACTGACGCTTGCCGCCTGGGCCGAGGACGAGCCCGGCGACAAGCACGCCGAGCAGATCGAACTGTCTTACCCGGTGCTGCGCGAGTGGTGGCTCCGCGAGGGCGGCGACGCCCGGACCCCAAGCGGGGAGGCGGGCGAGCGGCTCGCCGAGCACATGCCCGAGTTGGTACCGACGTGGCGGCGGCTGACGGAGATGGTGGACGACGAGCATGCCGGCGCGGTCCTGGCGCTGTGGAACCCGCCGGCCTTTCTCACGGGCTGCTCGCAGGCCGTCGTCCCGGGCGGGAGCCCCGCACTCGTACGCAACTACGACTGGGACTACCGGCTCTACGACGGCGTGGTGATGCGTACGGCGTACGAGGGCCGGCGCGTGCTCGGCATGGGCGACTGCCTGTGGGGCCTGCTCGACGGCGTCAACGACGCAGGCATCGCCGTGTCGCTCACGTTCGGCGGGCGTCCGAACGTCGGAACGGGGTTCGGCATACCGATCGTGCTGCGCTACGTGCTGCAGGCCAGCGACACGATCGACGCCGCGGTGGACGCCTTGACGCGCATCCCCGTGCACATGAGCTACAACGTCACCGTGTTGGACGCCGAGGGACGCCACGCCACGGTATATGTCGCCCCGGACCGGCCCGCCCGGGTCACTGACCGGGCCGTCACCACCAACCACCAGGGAGAGGTCGAGTGGAAGCCGTACGTCGCCGCGATCCGCAGCGTGGAGCGGTCCGATCGCCTTGAGGCGCTACTCGGCGGGGGGGCCGACACCGCCACGGTCGTCGCCGCGATGCTGCGCGAGCCCATGTACGCGACGAAATTCCACGAAGGCTTCGGCACGCTCTACACCGCCGAGTACCGTCCCGGCGAGGGCAGCGCGATCTACCACTGGCACGAGCGCACCTGGGAGCACTCACTCGACGGCGTCACCGAGGAGACTGTGCACCTGCTGCTCGGCGATGACCGTCCCGATGCGGGCGCCACGGAGCGCTAGCCCACGGGTTGTCATCGGCATCAGAGGAGACCAGCAAGTCATGGCTGTGAGCCGCTCGCGGCGAAACAACCCCCCGAACCCTGACCGACGCCCGCTGGCCACCAGCACCGACCGCGTCTGACCCGTGGGCGTTCCCTGAGCTTTTGCGAGCGGCGTCGTGAAGCTATTCGCCGCAGCCGCAACCAAGCTGGCCCGCATCAAATACCGGAGGTCGCCGTGATGCGGCCAAGGCCGTCTGAGGCGCGGTCAAGTGAGAGCCAACACGACGGCCAAGATCACCAGCGCGTAGCACAGCGCATGTCGCCGCGCGTGTCACAGATGGCGTGCCACAAACCGACACCACACGACACGTCAAGGCATGAAACACTCTCAGAGCACTCCCCGGACAAGGGTCGGGCTCGTCTTTGAATCAGGACTAGCGACGTAGGTGCGACTCCTACCCGGGGAGCGGAGCGTCACTCAGCTAGTAAGGAGCCAGCTGTTGTCCGTTCACTCCGACCAAGGTCCCAGCCCGGTCGCGGCTGTCGTCATCCTGGCAGCAGGCGAGGGAAAGCGGATGAAGTCCTCGCGTTCGAAGCTGCTGCACGAAGTCGCCGGACATTCCATGCTCAGTTACGCGGTGACGGCCGCGACGACACTGCAGCCGCAGCACATCATCGTGGTGATCGGCCATCTTCGCGATCAAGTGGCGGCACATCTCGCCGAGATCGCTCCCCATGCGCTGACAGCTGTCCAGGAAAAACAGCTCGGGACCGGCCATGCCGTGCAAGTCGCTCTCGACCAGCTTGCCGATCTCACTGGCGACGTGATCGTCACCATGGGCGATGTGCCAATGCTCAGCGGCGACACTCTTACCGCGTTGCTTGGAGAGCATCGGACCAGCCGGGCCGCCGCGACTGTGTTGACTGCACAGGTCCCCGACCCGACCGGATACGGGCGGATTCTGCGCGACGCGGACGGCATGGTCGCCGGCATTGTCGAGCACCGCGACGCCGACGACGCGCAGCGGGATATCGCCGAGATCAACTCCGGTATCTATGTTTTCGAGGCGGCGGCACTGCGCTCAGCGCTAACCGAGCTGGCGCCGGCAAATGATCAAGGGGAGCTGTACCTTACCGATGTGCTGTCCGTGCTAAGGGAGACGGGCAAGCCGGTGGGTGCGTACTTGATCGACGACCTGTGGCAGACCGAGGGAGTCAACGATCGGGTCCAGCTCTCGCAGATGAACGCAGAGCTCAACAGGCGAATCCTGCGGCGTTGGATGCGCGAAGGAGTGACCGTGGTCGATCCAGCATCCACGTGGGTCCACGCCTCGGTCGATATCGCACCGGACGTGGTCTTGCTACCGGGCACGTCGTTGGAGGGAGCCACGTCGGTGGCGGCCGGAGCGCAGATCGGTCCCGAAACCACCTTGATCGACGTGGAGGTGGGGGAGAACGCGGTGGTGACGCGTACCCACGCATCACTCAGCGTGATCGGTCCCGGCGCAAACGTCGGCCCGTACGCTCACCTGCGGCCCGGTACGACACTGGGCGCGGGCGGCAAGATCGGTACCTTCGTCGAGACCAAGAACGCCCGCATCGCAAAAGGCGCCAAGGCTCCGCACCTCAGCTACCTGGGCGACGCGGTGATCGGCGAGGGCGCGAACATCGGGGCGGGCGTGATCTTCGCCAACTACGACGGCGTACGGAAATCGACAACAACAGTAGGGGCGTACTCCTTCGTCGGCAGCAATTCCGTGCTTGCCGCACCGGTCGAGGTGGCCGACGGCGCCTACATCGCAGCCGGTTCCACAATCACCGGCGACGTCGGGCCTGGTGATCTTGCGGTGAGCCGAGGTCAGCAACGCAATGTGCCCGGCTGGGTGGCACGTAAGCGGGCAGGCACCAAGACGGCGCGGGCCGCCGAGACGGCGCAGCAGCAGGAGGACCCGTCGTGACCGGTCTGAAGCGCCCCAATGACAAGCACATGATGCTGTTCACCGGGCGGGCTCATCCGGGCCTGGCCAACGAGGTGGCTGCGCTGTTGAAGGTCGAGATCGTACCCACTCGCGCGATCACGTACGCCAACTCAGAGATCTATGTGCGATTTGACGAGTCGGTGCGCGGTTGCGACGCCTTCGTGATCCAGAGCCATGCTGCGCCGGTCAACGAGTGGACGATGGAGCAGTTGATCATGGTCGATGCGCTGAAGCGCGCATCCGCCAAGCGCATCACCGTTGTCGCTCCGTTCTATCCGTATGCCCGACAGGACAAGAAGCACCGTGGCCGCGAGCCGATCTCCGCGCGCCTCATCGCGGATCTGTTCCACACGGCCGGCGCCCACCGGATCATGTCGGTTGATCTGCACGCTGCGCAGATCCAGGGTTTCTTCGACGGGCCGGTTGATCATCTATGGGCGCTGCCCGTGCTCTCTGATTACCTCGCGACCAAGTACGACACCTCCGAAATGACCGTGGTCTCACCTGATGCCGGGCGGGTGCGGGTCGCTGATATGTGGACCGACAGGTTGAACTGTGCACTCGCGATCATCCACAAGCGACGCGACCCGAATGTTGTCAATACCGTCGCGATTCATGAAGTCGTCGGCGAGGTGGCAGGGCGCGTCTGCCTGGTGGTCGACGACATGATCGACACGGCAGGCACCATCTGCCAGGCGGCAGAGGCATTGAAAGCCCGTGGCGCGAAGGCGGTGATCGCGGCGGCCACGCATCCAGTCCTGTCCGGCCCTGCTATTGACCGGCTGAAGGCCACCGAGTTCGAAGAGGTGATCGTCACCAATACCCTGCCCATCCCGGAGGAACGTCGCTTCGACTCACTCACTGTGCTGTCGATCGCACCGTTGATCGCGCGGGCCATCCGAGAGGTCTTTGAGGAGGGCTCGGTGACCAGCCTCTTCAATGGGCAGGTGTAGCGAATGGGTGAGGTCGGTTCCCTGAGCGCGGTCCCTGATTTCGCATCACCCGCGCCTTCAAAAGCGCGTCTCAATCGGGTTTGAGACGCGCTCGTGATGGGTTTTAGTGCCAGTTGGCCACTATTGGGCCATGTCGGCTAAGGTTGAGCGGTTGCCTCGGCGAGGGTCGCAGAACCGTGATCGACTAGGTCGAACGAGCTGCGTCCCCCGCGGAGTATTGATCAAGATAACTGAACGTTAGTCCCGAGGAGTTCGTTCGTGCCCGAGGTGAAGCTCACAGCCGAATTGCGTACGGAGTTCGGCAAGGGCGCTGCCCGCCGGATCCGGCGCGCGCACAAGGTGCCTGCCGTGTTATACGGCCACGGCACCGCGCCGATCCATATTGCCCTGCCCGGCCACGAGACGCTGCTCGCGCTGCGCACTGCAAATGCATTGCTGTCAATCGAAGTCAACGGCAGTTCCCAACTCGCATTGCCCAAACAGGTCCAGCGCGACCCGCTGAAGCACACCATCGAGCACGTCGATCTGGTTATCGTGCGGCACGGCGAGAAGGTCACTGTCGACGTGCCGGTGCACCTCGAGGGCGAGGCGGGTCCGGAAACGCTGGTCGTTGTCGACCACAACAGCATTCCGATCGAGGCCGAAGCCACGCACATCCCCCAGCAGATCGTTGTCTCCGTCGAGGGCCTGCCGCCCGGTACCCAGATTCTCGCTCGTGACCTTCAGCTTCCCACGGGTTCATCGGTCGAGCTTGACCCGGAGACCTTGATCGTCAATATCACCAATGCGCCGACCGCCGAGGCAGTCGAGGCTGAGTTGGCTGAGGCCGAAGCTGAAGCGGGCATCGAGCCTACGGTGACAGCAACCGCCGAGCCGACCACGGACGAGGAGCCGGCCGAATCCGAAAGTGCCTAGCGGGCAGCTGCATCTGCCATGAGCTCATGGCTTGTAGTCGGGCTCGGCAACCCCGGCCCGGCCTTTGCATCTCATCGGCACAACGTCGGCTATCGCGTCGCCGACGAACTGGCACTCCGGATGAACGTGCGGTTTAGAGTCTTGCGTGGATGTCGGGCCGAGGTCGCTGAAGGCAGAATCGCACCGCCCGGGAGCGAGGCACCCCGGTTAGTGCTGGCAAAATCACGTACCTTCATGAACGAGACCGGCTGGGCCGTCACCCGGTTGCTCTCCTACTACAAGCTCGAGCCGGCCCAGATGATCGTGGTCCATGATGAGCTCGACATTGAGCCCGCTCAGCTGCGGGTGAAGTTCGCCGGAGGTGACAATGGCCACAATGGGCTCAGATCCATCCGCAAATCCCTCGGGAATGGCGACTTCTTCCGAGTCCGCATCGGCGTTGGCCGTCCGCCCGGCCGGCAAGACCCGGCCGATTACTTGCTCAGCAACTTCCCGGCCAGTGCGCGCGAGGCCGTCGAGGTCGAGATCAGACGGGCCGCGGATGCAGTTGAATCGCTAGTTCTGACCGGGCTCGACAAGACCCAAAGCGCCTTCAACAACTGAGGCATGCCTCTGTCCCGGTGAGAAGCCTGGGTCGACGATCGACTCCTAGACTCCTCACCTGTGACCGATTACCGCGCCCACTTCGACGCCGACGTTGAGTTCGTGAACGGTGGCCGCCTCACTGCCGAAGGATTCCGACTTGATCTTCCCGGACCCAACCATTCGGATGAGGAGATCGGCGAGCTGTTCATCCAGCACCTCGGTCTCGCACTGGTCCGCAGTGTGGAGCTGCAGAAAGTGGAAATCGTTGCAGAACCGCATAAGGGTTCTCGTGGAGTGACGTCGTCGCCGACAACAGAGTCGAGGGGTCGGCTGGTGGACTTGAGTCACACCATCTCCGCCGGTCTGGTTACCTATCCGGGCCTCCCGGTGCCAACCGTTCACCCGCACCTGACAAGGGAGGAATCGCGGTCCCACTACGCACGGGGCACCGAGTTCGCCATCGACGTTATTACCTTGGCCGGAAACACCGGAACCTACCTTGATAGCCCGTACCACCGTTATCGCGATGGCGTCGATCTCTCTGATCTGCAACTCGAGACGCTGGTGGACTTGCCGTTGCAACTGTTCCGGCTGGCCGACGCGGCTGAGCGCGGGATTCCAGCAGCGGCGTTCTACGACCGCGAGCTGGAGGGCACCGCCGTACTTCTGCATACTGGCTGGGATCGGCACTTCGGCACCCCTGATTACGCTACCGGCGCACCGTACCTCAGCGCCGAGGGCGCGGCGTACCTGATCAAGGCGGGTGCCGTTCTCGTGGGCATCGACTCGATCAATATCGACGATGCAGAGACCAGCCGAGAACGTCCGGCACACTCCCAACTCCTGGCGGCTGGCATCCACGTCGTGGAGCACCTGACGAATATGGCTGCCGTGCCGCCTACCGGCGCCCGATTCACTGCGGTGCCACCCAAGATTCGTCAGTTTGGAACGTTCCCGGTGCGCGCGTTTGCCCGGCTACCGTGACCTGGATTGTCAGCCGGTAGCCTCTCTGGGTGACCCTCACGGGACTCGTCGAGCTTTTCTGCACCGAACCCACCCTCACCGAGACGATCGCCGACGCACGCGCACGGCGACTGCCGGTGATGGATGTCACTGCGCCTGCTCCCATGCGACCGCTGATCGCAGCCGCATTGGGCGAGGACACCACGCGCGGCGGTGCGGGTCGTCCAGTGCTGGTGGTCAGCTCGACCTTTCGGGAGGCCGAGGAGCTCACAGCAGCGCTGCAATCCCTTGTGGGAGAGGAAGCCGTGGCGTACTACCCGGCATGGGAGACGTTGCCGCACGAGCGATTGAGTCCTCGCTCCGATACGGTCGGCCGCCGACTCGAGGTTTTGCGACGGCTGGCCGGCAACAGCGATCTTCCTGCCCCGCGGATCGTTGTCGCGCCGGTGCGCAGCGTCCTGCAGCCGCAAGTCAAGGGACTGGGGGACCTGAAACCAATACGGCTCGTGGTAGGGGAGGACATCGACCTCACTGACCTGGCGGCGGCCCTGGTAGCTGCGGCGTATACCCGCGTCGACTTGGTCGAGCGACGCGGCGAGTTCGCCGTACGCGGTGGCATCGTCGACGTCTTTCCGCCGACCGAGGAGCACCCGTTACGCGTGGACTTCTTTGGTGACACCGTCGAAGAAATTCACTACTTCTCCGTCGCAGACCAGCGGTCCAGCGACGTCGCGCTGAGCGAGATCACCGCAACGCCGTGTCGTGAGCTGCTGCTGACCGAAGACGTGCGCGCTCGCGCCGCAGCGCTCGCCGATCGACATCCCGAGCTGATTGAGATGCTCGACAAGATCGCCCAAGGGCATCCGGTCGACGGCATGGAGGCATTGTCGCCGGTCCTGGTGGACGGTATGGAGCTGCTGATCGAGCTATTGCCGACTGACACCCACGTGTTGATCTGCGACCCCGAGCTGGTGCGCGGGAGGGCGATCGAGTTGGTCAAGACCAGCGAGGAATTCCTGCATGCGTCATGGGCAGCCGCGGCGGGCGGAGGTAAGGCGCCGATCGACCTGGGTGCGTCCTCCTATCAGCCGCTCGCGGAGGTTCGTGCCGCTGCGCTGGCTCGAGGGATGGCGTGGTGGACGCTCTCGCCGTTCAGTGCTGGTCCGGTCGATCAGACCGTGACCGTCAACGGGCAGGCTGACCCCATCCGGACTGCGGATGGGGAGATCATCGATCTTTCGGCGATGATCGGCGGGTCTGGGGTCGAGTCTCGGAGGGTGCTCGGCCAGATCGGCGAGACCTACCGCGGCGACACAGAGGCGGCGGTCAACGAGATCACTAAGCGCGTCCGTGACGGCTGGCGTGTTGTCGTCATGGCGGAAGGCAGAGGCACCGCGGACCGCATCGTCGAAGTGCTGAGCGAGCATGCCGTACCGCTGCGCAAGCTCCCCGCGCTGGATGAACAGCCTGCCATCGGGGTTGCCACGGTCGTCACGGGCCAGCTCAGTCACGGTTTCGTGGCCGATGAGATCCGGCTCGCGGTCTTGACCGCAATGGATCTCTCCGGCCAGCGGGCCGCTGACCGGGCCAGCCGGAAGTTGCCGGCGCGCCGCAAGAATCAGATCGACCCACTTGAGCTTACGGCGGGCGATCCCGTCGTACACGGCCAGCACGGAGTGGGTCGCTACGTCGAGATGATGCAACGCACGGTGGCCGGCGCGACCCGCGAATACCTGGTCATCGAATATGCGCCATCCAGGCGCGGCCAGCCTGGGGACCGGCTTTATGTCCCGATGGACGCCCTTGATCAGGTAACCCGCTACGTCGGGGGAGAAAACCCGAGCCTGGACAGGCTGGGCGGTGCCGACTGGGCCAAGCGCAAAGGCCGCGCGCGAAAGGCGGTCCGTGAGATCGCCGCCGAATTGATCAAGCTGTATGCAGCCCGGCAAGCGAGCCGCGGCTATGCGTTCTCCCCCGACACGACCTGGCAGCGAGAGTTGGAGGATGCGTTCGCCTTCGTGGAGACCCCGGATCAGCTGGGAGCCATCGACGACGTGAAACGGGACATGGAGCAGATCGTGCCGATGGATCGTCTGATCTGCGGGGATGTCGGCTACGGCAAGACCGAGATCGCCGTACGCGCCGCGTTCAAGGCAGTGCAAGACGGCAAACAGGTGGCCATTCTGGTTCCGACGACTTTGCTGGTGCAGCAGCATTACGCGACGTTCGCTGATCGCTATGCAGGCTTTCCGGTCAACGTTGCACCGCTCAGCCGGTTCGCCTCTGAGGCCGAAGCAAGATCAACCATCGAAGGTCTCGCGGACGGCAGGGTCGATGTCGTGGTCGGCACTCATCGCCTGCTTTCGGGAGAGGTCACTTTCAAGGACTTGGGCCTTGTGGTGATTGATGAGGAGCAACGCTTCGGTGTGGAGCACAAAGAACAGCTCAAGCGCATGCGTACCCACGTTGACGTGCTGGCGATGTCAGCGACGCCGATCCCGCGAACCCTGGAAATGGCGATCACCGGAATTCGCGAGATGAGCACGATCGCGACCCCGCCGGAGGAGCGCCATCCGGTGCTGACCTTCGCCGGGCCGTACGACGAGGCGCAAGTGGTTGCAGCAATCCGACGCGAGCTGCTGCGCGAGGGACAGGTGTTCTACGTGCACAACCGAGTGCAGAGCATCGACAAGGCATCGCGGCGGATCGCTGAGCTGGTACCGGAGGCACGAGTGGTGACCGCTCACGGGCAGATGAGTGAGCAGCGGCTCGAACACGTCATGATCGATTTCTGGGAGCGCCGCGCGGACGTGCTGGTCTGTACCACGATCGTCGAGGCCGGGCTGGACATCTCGAGCGCCAACACGCTGCTCATCGAACGCTCCGACCTGCTCGGTCTGTCACAGCTACACCAGCTACGCGGCAGGGTCGGCCGGGGACGGGAGCGCGGATACGCCTACTTCCTTTACCCGCCCGACAAGCCACTGACCGAAACTGCGTACGACAGGATCAGCACCATCGCAACGCACAGCGACCTTGGTTCCAGCATGGCCATAGCGATGAAGGACTTGGAGCTTCGTGGCGCCGGCAACATGCTCGGTGGGGAGCAGTCGGGCCACATTGCCGATGTCGGTTTCGACCTCTACATCCAACTGGTAGGCGAGGCGGTCGCGGAGTTCCGAGGTCAGCAGGCCCAGCCGGAACCCGAAGTCCGGATCGAGCTGCCGATCGACGCTCACCTGCCCACCGACTACATCGAGTCCGAGCGGCTGCGGCTGGAAATGTACAAGCGGCTCGCTGAGGTGCGCAGCGAAGCAGACGTCAAGGCCGTGGACGCCGAACTGCACGACCGCTACGGGACGCCGCCGACGGAGGTGCTCAATCTCATCGAAGTGGCGAGGTTCCGGTTGCACGCCCGGCCCGCTGGGCTGACTGAGATCGTCGGGCAGGGTCGGTTCATCCGCTTCGCTCCAGCCCATCTACCTGAGTCACGGGTGCTACGGCTGCAGCGGCTCTACCCGGGCAGCGTGGTCAAGGACGCTGTTGGCTCCGTGCTCGTGCCGCGGCCCACGAGCTCTGTCGACGTCGGCCAGCCGCTGCAAGACACCGATCTGCTGCGTTGGGCAACTGAGCTGATCAACCAGATCTTTTCTATGTCCTGACGTGTAGGTGTCTCATCACAGCGTCAAGACGTGGACCCGAAGTCATTCGTGTCGCCGCCGGTCCGGGGATGCTAGGGTGTTCGGACAGCTGTCGTAGGATCACCTGCGGTAGTCGTTTCCTGGGAGCGCGAGGCGCAAGCAGGAGGTTACGGTTTGAGGGAAGGTTGATGAGGTTTCTGGCTGGCCCACGGCTGCGCGGCCGACGCGCGCTCGCGCTCGTTGGCGTCGTCGTGATCACGTTGTTCGCGGCCGGCTGTGCCAAGGCAGACCCCAGCGTTGCGGCGTACGTCGGTACCTCGAGGATCACCCAGCAGCAGGTGGACGACGCTGTTGAAGGGGTCTCCAGCATCCTGCAAGAGGGCCAGGAGGTCTCGCGCGCGGCCGTCGTCAACTCCCTGATCCACGGACTCATTGCAGAGCAGATCGCTACCGACAACAAGATCACGATCACCGACAGTGAGCGCGCTGCGCTGATCAAGAACAGTAACCTCGCCGGCCTGCTCCAGGTGCCCAAAGGTCGACCCGTTGCCTACGACCTGGCCGACCAGCAGATTGTTTCGGGCAAGCTCGGCAGCGAGGCTTATCTGGCCGCTGTCAGCGACGCTGAGGTCACTCTGAACCCGCGCTTCGGTGTGCTGGATCCCAAGCAGAAGTTGATCATCACCGACAAGTCGGCGTCCCTGGCCGAGCCAGCGCCCGCCCAGACGCCATAGTGCCGCTGCCGGAGCTGGAGCGGCTGGTCTCAGTGATGGCGCGGCTCCGCCAGGAGTGCCCGTGGGACGCCCAGCAGACCCATAGGTCGCTCGTGCAGTACCTGATCGAAGAGACTGCTGAGACGGTCGAAGCGATTGAGGTTGGAGAGCAAGATCATCTTCGAGAGGAGCTCGGTGATCTGCTGCTCCAGGTGATCTTTCACGCCGAGATCGCCAGCGAACAGGAGCGCGGCTTCACTGTGGAGGACGTTGCCCGGGGTATCGCCGACAAACTCATATCCAGACATCCCTACGTCTTTGCGACGGCTGAAATTCCAATTGACCTGCACTACACCTGGGAGCAGCGTAAGGCGGCTGAGAAGGGGCGCACCTCCGCGCTGCAAGGAATTCCCGAGCAGCTCTCCGCCCTCGCGCGGGCCAACAAGGTCATCGGCAATGTCCGATCCCGGCGCGTGGAGGTCGTGCTGCCCGACGAGCCGACGACAGCGGAGGAGGCGGGTGCCCAGATCTTGACGATGGCGGCCCGGGCTCAGGCATGTGGAATTGACCCCGAGCAGGCGCTTCGTGACGCCGTACGGGATCTTGAGGCGCAAGTTCGGCATGCCGAGTCGTCGCGCGACGACGCAACACCGGCTTAGCAGCCGTCGCCTATTCTGTTGGACATGTCCGAGCCCCCGCAGCAAAGGCCGGCCCCTCAGGCGCATCCGCCCCAGAATTACCCACCCCAGAACTATCCCCCTCAGAGCCCCTACCCGCCACAGAACTATCCCCAGCAGAATCCGCAGGGTCAGCCATACCCGTTGAATCCCGCAGCTCCGTATCCGGTGCAGCCGCCCTATCGTCGTGCGCCGCATCGGCCAAGCGATGAGTTGCGCCGCGATAGCGAGGCCGCGCTGGCGGCGCGGATGGAACTGGGACCTGAATACAACGAGTACGTCGCCGAGAGCCTGGCGGAACGAGTAGAGGATCTTGTTGCCGCCCGAGTCGCCGAGCAACGCGTGGACGCCGAGCTCACCAACCGCGAGCAGGCCGCCGAGCAGAGCGGCCGCAAGCGGCAGACGGCGCTGGCGATCGTCTCTTTGGTCATGGGTATCCCGATCACCGGCATCACTGCATCCGAAGTCGACCCAGCCTTCGTCGGGGTGGCCATCTCATGGGCCGGCATTGTTGGGGTGAACTGGATCCACGCCCGGTCCATCCGCAAGCGGAAGTAGCCAAGCTGCACGACTAAACGCGGCTCACCGGACGAATCTGGCATTGGCGCGTGCGGCGCCACCGCCTAATCCGGGACCCGCCGATAGGCTGAGGCCAGCATAGGTTTTCTTATGCCCGGATGCGTGAATATCGGCGATTCGGCACAGCATTGGAAAGGCGGCGCTCGTGGCGAGCATCGAGTTCATAGGGGCGCGAGAAATTCTGGATTCCCGCGGCAACCCGACCGTCGAGGTCGAAGTCATCCTGGACGACGGCTCAGAGGGCAGGGCCGCTGTTCCTTCAGGTGCCTCGACCGGCGCCTTCGAAGCGGTAGAGCTTCGCGACGGTGAGGCTCGCCACGGCGGGAAGGGCGTCAGTAAGGCCGTACTGGGCGTTATCGACCAGCTCGGGCCCGAGCTGGTCGGGTACGAGGCGAGCGAACAGCGGCTGGTTGATCAGGCGATGCTGGACCTGGATGGTACGGACAACAAGGCCAAGATCGGCGCCAACGCCATCCTCGGTGTATCGCTGGCGGTCGCCCATGCGGCCGCGCACTCCGCGGATCTGCCGCTTTACCGCTACATCGGCGGCCCGAACGCCCACCTGCTCCCAGTGCCGATGATGAACATCATCAACGGTGGAGCACATGCCCACTCC
Organism: uncultured Actinomycetota bacterium; assembly: GCA_963740515.1. Taxonomy (GTDB): domain Bacteria; phylum Actinomycetota; class Actinomycetes; order Propionibacteriales; family Propionibacteriaceae; genus Microlunatus. Next base: position 162,769 of record CAVUEO010000039.1, on the reverse strand, counting down.
GAGGTGGACGTACAGGAATTCATGATCGCCCCGATCGGCGCGTCGACGTTCCGGGACGCCCTGGAGATGGGGGCGATTGTGTACCACTCGCTCAAGTCGGTGCTGAGGAAGCAAGGACTGGCGACCGGCCTCGGCGACGAGGGTGGCTTCGCGCCCGACTTGCCCGCCAATGTGGCCGCGCTCGAGCTCATCTCAACGGCAGTGCAGTCCGCCGGACTCACGCTCGGTAGCGACATCGCGATGGCACTAGACGTCGCGAGCACCGAGTTTTTCAACGCCGGCACCTACACCTTCGAGGGCACGCCGCGATCAGCGGATGAAATGACGGCGATTTACGAGCAGTGGATTTCCGACTTCCCGATCGTCTCCATCGAGGACCCTCTGGCTGAGGACGACTGGTCAGGCTGGAGCGCGCTGGTCGACAAGATCGGCGACAAAATTCAGGTCGTAGGCGACGATCTATTTGTCACCAACGTTGCCAGGCTGCAGCGCGGCATCGCGGAGAAGGCGGCCAATGCCCTGCTGGTCAAGGTCAACCAGATCGGCTCACTGACCGAGACCCTGGACGCTGTCGAACTGGCCCACCGGGCCGGCTTCCGTTGCATGATGAGCCATCGTTCCGGGGAGACCGAGGACACCACGATCGCTGATCTTGCCGTTGCGACGAACTGCGGCCAGATCAAGTCTGGCGCTCCGGCGCGAACCGACCGGGTAGCCAAGTACAACCAGCTGTTGCGGATCGAAGAGGATCTCGACGACGCAGCCCGTTACGCCGGAGCCTCGGCGTTCCCGAGGTTCAAGGCCTGAGGCGGTGCCATCCGGTCCGCGCCCAACCTCTCGCCCGGGCGGCGAAGGCCCTGGACGGGGAAAGCAGCGAGCGCGCAGCCAGGTACGTAAGCCGTCCTCGTCAGCGCGTATGCCGAAGGCAGAGGCACCGCGACGAGACGAATCAGCCGCTCCGCTGTTGCGCCGACGATCCAGTTTGACTGCCCGCGCCATCTCTCTCGCTGTCGTGCTGCTGATCTTGACGATTTCGTACGCCACGTCGTTGCGCATCTATTTTGCCCAGGCCCACGAGATCGCTTCGACCAACGCGGAGATCACCGAGCGTCAGCAGCGGATTCGTGACCTGCAGGGCGAGTTGGCCAGCTGGGGAGATGAGACGTATGTGAGGACCCAAGCCCGGGAACGGCTGGGTTGGGTTGTGCCGGGGGAGATCGGCTACAGGGTCGTGGGTGCCGATGGCAGGCCGCTCGGCGGGGGTGCGAAGATCACCGCGGAAACGTCGCCGGATGAATCCCCGCAGGACGCGTGGTGGTCCAAGCTGTGGGGCTCGGTGCAGGCCGCGGATCGACCCGCGCCGGTCAAGTCCGAAGTCAAGGAAAAGACGATCACCGTCAAGACCCCGCCGAACCGCTAATTCCGAGTTGTAAGCGTGGGTGATCGTCTGAGCGACCACCCACCTGACAAGTCAGTGTTGCGCCGCCAGGAAGGCGTCGACGGCCTCGGCCGTGGGCAGACTTGGGCTGGCTCCTCGGACTGTGACGGCCAATGCGCCAGCGGCAAGGCCGCGTCGCAGGGCTTCGGAAAGTGAGGCGCCGCGAGCCAGGCTTCCACCGAGTGCGCCTGAGAAGGCATCGCCGGCAGCGGTTGTATCCACGGGTGTTGCTGGGAAAGCGGGATACTCCGCGACGCCGTCGGGTCCGGCGACGATGACGCCAAGGTCGCCGCGAGTGATCATTGCGATGCTGACACCGCGATCAAGGAACCATTGCGCCGCCTGCTCAGCCGATCGGCGACCAGTGACAGGAATACCTGTCAGAACCTCGGCCTCGAGCTCGTTCGGTTTGACCACAAAAACACCCGGCCAGACTTGAGGGGGTATTGGTTGTGCCGGCGCCGGGTCCAGGACAAGTCGCAGTTTGCAGTCCTGGCATACCTCGGCCACCCGCTGCACGACGGTGAGCGGAATCTCCAGCTGTACCAAGGCGACGGAGACATGATCGCGCAACGCTCGGAGCGAGGCCTCGACATCGTCGGGGCTGAGCCGGTGATTGGCATTTGGAATGATCATGATGTCGTTCTGGGCAGAGAGTGCATCGACGCGGATATGTGCAATGCCAGTTGAGCCGTCCATGACGCGAACTGCGGTGACGTCGACGCCTTCGTCGGCGAGCGCGTCCAGCATGAGGTGGCGGAAGAAGTCATCGCCCACAGCGCCGATCATGTAGGTTGCTGCACCCGCGCGAACCGAGGCAATCGCCTGATTCGCGCCTTTTCCGCCGAGCACGAGTGAGAAGTCGGTGCCCATTACCGTCTCGCCCGGGCGCGGCAGGGGCGAGCCGAAGGCCGCCAAGTCCGCATTGATGCTGCCTACCACCGCCACACCCGTCCGGTCCTCCATGACCCAATTTTGTGTGCTGCTCGCGCAATCGCGCGTGGAACCCGCCTACTTCGTCGTCGCTCGCAGCACGAGCGATCGCGCTGACTTGACCGACTGGGAGGATTACGACTGTGCATGAACCCATGACCGCCGCCGATGAGTCGGTCGTTACCGCACAGTTGCGACGACCGCCACGCGGCGTGATTGGGGTCGCATACCGCTGTCCATGCGGCAAGCCCGCGGTGGTCGTCACCCGACCCCGGCTGCCAGACGGCACGCCGTTCCCGACGATGTATTACCTCACCTGCCCGCGAGCAGTCACAGTCTGCTCCTCTCTGGAGTCGGAAGGTCTCATGGCCGAGATGAATGATCGACTGAGGCGTGATCATGATCTGGCGCTGGCCTATCGGCGAGCTCATGTGCAGTACATCGCTGATCGGGAGCGGTTGGATTCGGTGCCAGAGATCGCCGGTGTCAGCGCGGGAGGGATGCCTGATCGGGTGAAGTGTCTGCATGCGCTGGCGGCCCACGCGCTAGCGGCCGGCACCGGCGTCAACCCGCTGGGTGACGAGGCCGTGCAGACCATGGGCGTGTTCTGGACTCGCCCATGCTTGGAGGAGGGGTCATGACGCCCGTCGCCGCCATTGACTGCGGGACGAATTCGATCCGTTTGTTGATCGCGGAGCCCAACGGCTCCGGTGGTCTGAGAGAGCTGGACCGGCGCCTGGAAATCGTGAGGCTCGGCCAGGGCGTCGATGCCAGCGGTGAATTCCATCCCGACGCTCTGCAGCGTACGTTCGCGGTGGTTGATCAGTACGCGGAATTGATCAAGAAGGCGGAGGTGCCCGTCCCGAACGTGCACTTCGTGGCGACCTCGGCGGCACGGGATGCCAGGAATCGCGACAGCTTCTTCGCCGGCATCAAGCAACGGCTGGGAGTGCTGCCCGACGTGATCAGCGGTCCGACCGAGGCACACCTGTCCTTCCTCGGAGCCCTCAGCCGGGTCACGCCGGAGGGCCAGCCGGTGTTGGTGATGGACATTGGCGGCGGTTCCACCGAATTGATCACCGGCAGCGCCGCTGGCGAGATATACCGCGCGATCTCACTCGACGTCGGATCGGTGCGCGTCACCGAACGGTTCTTGAGCCAGAACCCGGTCGCAGATGATGATCTTGCACGGGCCACCGAATACGTAGACGACCTTTTGGCGGGCAGCGGGGTCGAGTTCGCCTCGATCGGCACCTGGATTGGGGTCGGTGGCACAGCGACAACACTGGCTGGAGTGTATCTGGAGCTTGAGCACTACGACCGCGAGCAGGTGCACGGTGCCGTTATCCCTTTGCCGGCGGTGCAGGCGCTGCTCCATCGGCTGGCCAGGATGACGGTTGAGGAGATCAAGGCATTGCCATCAATGCACCCCGGGCGCGCTGATGTGATCACCGGAGGTGCGCTGGTTGAGGCCCGCACGGCCGCGCGCCTGAATGTAGCGGAGCTGATAATCAGCGAGTCCGACATTCTGGATGGGATTGCCCTGCAACTCATCCACCGGTGACACAATGCCGCGATGACCTCTCTTGCCATCACGGTTGTCGGCCATGACCGCCCTGGCATCATCGCGCAGGCTGCAGAGGTGTTGTCGCAGTGCGGTATGAACCTCGAGGACTCCTCGATGACGCTGCTGCGCGGTCATTTTGCGATGACCCTGATCTGTGCTGGTGAGGCGGACGCCGCCCAGATCGAGGCGGCACTACAACCGGTCGTCAATGGCTCGCTCGACGTCACCGTACGCGAGGTTCCAGAGGAACCGCAGTTCCCACCGCTCGGATCCACTTACCTGGTGACCGTCCACGGCGCCGACCGGCTCGGGATCGTCGCGCGGCTGGCTAGCGTGATTGCCGAGGCGGGTGGCAACATCACCGATCTGAGCACCCGCCTCTCGGGGACGCTTTACGTCTTGCTGGCCGAAGTCGATTTGCCCCGATCGAGCGATATAGAGGCGCTCCACGCCCGGCTTGCCGAAGTGTCTGCCGAGTTGGGCGTGGAGACCAGCATGCGATTGATCGAGAACGACCAGCTGTGAACCTGACGTTGCCGACGCTGCCTGACGGCCGGGTGCTCGATGTGATTCGTGCTCCAAGCCGTGTGCTGTCCGCTTCGGGGTTGCCCGTCGACCCGGCCGACCCCGTCGTGGTCCAGCTTTGCGCGGATCTCGTCGCGACCATGCGCGTTTCACCGGGTTGTGTGGGGCTCGCGGCGCCGCAGGTCGGGGTGTCGGCACAAGCCTTTTGCGTCGACGTTTCGGCCCATCCGAAGACCCGGACGACGCACGGGCTGATCGTCATGTTGAACGCTGAAATCGTGGAGGCCAGCCGCAACGAAAAGGGCCGTGAGGGCTGCATGTCGGTACCAGACCTCACCGGTGAGGTGAAGCGGTCGACGAGGGTAACCGTGGCGGGCCTGCTTCCTCTGAGCGGCGAACGAGTGCTGCTCACCACCGATGCCTTCGAGGCGCGCGCGCTGCAACATGAGATCGACCACTGCGACGGCCTGCTCTTCCTTGACCGAGTGGTTGGTGCCCACGCCGTCTACCCCAGGAAGGTCTATCTCGGGCCTCCCAACGCTGCCGGCTGATGACGCCATAGGTCCCCGACAGATAGATCCCAGACAGCCGACATTCAAAACCTTTCGACATAGGCGAGCGCAGGTAAGGTCGGGCATCGATGAACGGTCCGGCATCTGCTCGAACCCTGAGGAGCGTGCTGGCGCGGCACGCCGCACGGGTGCGCTCCCGTCGCGCGCTGCTAACGGGTGTTGTGAAGGCCCTGCTGCTCACCTTGCTTGCTGCCCTGGCTGCCGCACCGCTTGCGGTGGTTTGGGGCATCAGTCACGCCCAGGTGGAGGACTACCTTGGGCCGCATCGGGTGAGGTTCGCCAGCAACTTCAGCGGTGAGATCGAACTCAACCTGGGACCCATCGGCAACGCCTACCTGGAGAGTCCGGTACGCCCGGTTGGCCTCGCCATCACGGTGGGCGGTGTCGGCATTGCGGCAGACAATCCGAGTTCGCTGTTCTCGGAGAAGACCCTGATCGCCTACACCAGCCTCTACGCCGACCCAGAGGAGGCTCTGTCCGGCATCGTTGAGCGCTTGACGCAAGACGCTGTTCGGGAAGGGCTCAAAGCGGAGGCTGTTTTGCTCCTGGGCATCGCCATCTGGCGATTGCGTCGCCAGCTTGCGCCTCCATGGATCACGACGAAGGTAACCCGGCGCCGCGTCGCGGCGGCTTATGTGACGGTTGTCGCGCTCATCGTCGGATCCATTCTGATACCGCCGAGAGAGACCGATCCCCGCTACCCCGTGTCCATCACTGGCGGTGAACGTTTCTCCTCGCTCACGGTGGACAGCCCACTGCTGGCCGATGTACTCGACCGCGGCATCAAGGGCATCAGGTTACTCAGCGCGCGCCAGCAACGTGCGGTGAAGAACTACCTCGACTCGGCTGCCGCGAGCCTGTCGATCCAGCTTGAAGACCTACCGGAACCGGCCCGGGAGGAAACGATGATTCTGGGTTTCAGTGACCTGCATTGCAACCAGGCAATGACGGAACTTCTCGGCCGGTTGGCCCATGCGACCCAACCGTCCATAGTGCTGAGCTCAGGGGACGACACCGTTAATGGGACTGCCGCAGAGCGTGGCTGCATTCGCCGAGAGGCCGCGATTCCTGACGGGGTGCCGTTTCTGGTGGCGACCGGAAACCATGACTCCGAGGTGACAGAGGCCCAGATGAGAAGCGTCGGCATGACGGTGCTGGATGGGCAGGTTGTCGAGGCCGCCGAGCTCAGCGTGCTCGGCGACGATGACCCAGAGCACAACATCCCCTTCAGCGTGGACCGCGTCAAAGAGCGGCCGGAGAGCGAGGAAGAGCTAGCTCAAAGGCTGGTCGATGTCGCCCGCGACAAGCGCACCGACGTCATTCTGGTCCACCAGCCTGCCGCCGCGCGGGTGATCATGAGCACGCCGAATCCGCCGGCACCGCTGGTGCTCTGGGGTCACTACCATGCTCAGTCCGGTCCGACGGTGATCATGCACGACGACGGGTCATGGACGGTCGGCATGCAGCAGGGCACCGCAGGCGGGGTCCGAGAGCCGATGTTCACCTCCTTCAGCACGCCGTTCTCCCCGCCGCTGATCAGCGCCGACGTCTACTTCTACTTCCGCGACAACGCCACGGGTTTGGTTACCGGAGTGCAGCCGGTTCACTTCCGACCGGATGCAAAGGTTGTGATCGAGGATCGCATTGCGACCGGTGACCTGGCCAAGCTCCCGGTGGAAACCCGGATCAGGCTGAGCGGCGCCTCGACCGCGCCCAGCGCGGGGGCGTCTCGCTAACTCGGGCACAGCTAGGATCACACCCGCCACGGATATCTGGCCCCCGTAGCCCAAATGGCAGAGGCAGGCGGCTTAAACCCGCTCCAGCATGGGTTCGAATCCCATCGGGGGCACTGTTTCAGTTCGACGGCGCGCGATCCGAGGTTGGATTTGCTCGCTGGCGCGGTCGCGTAGTCCTCAACAAAGCTCACAGCTGTTTCAAAGCCGGAAGAAACGACCGATGCTCGGCGCATCAGTAGACTGATTGGTGCGCCAACTGAGGCGCCAGACCAGGAGGACATGTCTATGTTGCGCAGTTCGAACCCGATCCTCTCCAAACAGGACGCGTTCACGCCCGCAGCACCCCAAAACAACCAGAACCCGTACGGTCAACCCCAGGCCGGCTACCCGCAGTATCCCGGCTACCCACAGCAGGCACCTGTCGAGGCGCCTGAAGGTCGGATGACCTTGGACGACGTCGTCACGAAGACCGCCGCCACTATGGGTGTGCTTGTGATTGCTGCGGCACTGGCGTGGATGTTCGTGCCGGACGCTCTCTATTTTCCGGCGCTGATCGCTTCCGGGCTGATCGGCTTCATCGTCGTCATGATCGTCGCGTTCCGGCGAAAGGTCTCGCCGGGTCTGGTGCTCCTCTACGCGGGCATTGAGGGCATCTTCATCGGCATGATCAGCAAGATCTTCGAGAGTTACTACAGCGGCATTGTTGTTCAGGCGGTAATCGGCACCTTCGCAGCGGCCGGTGTGACCTTGGCGGCGTACAAGTTCTTCAACATCCGCGTGACGCCGAAGTTCCGGAAGGTCGTGATCATTGCGACGATTGCCTTCGCCGTAGCTTTGCTGATCAACTTCGTGCTAGCACTGTTCGGCGTGAACCTGGGCCTGCGTGACTCCGGTACCGGTGCGATCAGCCTGCTGGCTGTCGTCTTCTCGCTCATCGGCGCCGGACTAGCCGTGCTGAATCTGGTGCTCGACTTTGACTACATCGAGCAGGGTGTCGCAATGGGTGCGCCAGCGAGTGAGTCCTGGCGTGGCGCCTTCGGCCTGACCGTCACCATGGTCTGGCTGTACATCGAGATTCTGCGACTGCTGTCCTACTCTTCGCAGGTAGTCCCGGTCAGCGGATCTAGGCAATCCGCCCAGCCTGATCGCGCAAGCTTGAGGGCCGCGCTTCCGATGGAAGCTGCGGCCCTCATTGCGTTCTCGCGGCGGCCACCAGCGGCAGGGCTGGTCGAGGGGGCATTGCGCCGTAGAGTCGTGCGCGTGGAGTACGTGAACTCGCTCATCGATCTTGTCGGGCACACACCGCTGCTCAGGCTCTCGCGGACCACGGACGGCGCCAAGCCATTAGTCCTGGCGAAGGTTGAGTACCTCAATCCCGGCGGCTCGGTCAAGGATCGGATCGCGCTCAAGATGGTCGAGGCTGCAGAGCGGGAAGGCAAGATCAAGTCGGGTGGCACGATCGTAGAGCCAACCAGTGGCAATACCGGTGTGGGCCTGGCGATGGTTGCGCAGGCCAAGGGTTACGCATGCGTGTTCGTGTGCCCTGACAAGGTCAGCGAGGACAAGCGCAACGTCCTGGCCGCGTACGGCGCACGGGTGGTCGTCTGCCCGACAGCTGTCGAACCAGAACATCCGGACTCCTACTATTCGGTCTCAGATCGGCTGATCCACGAGATCGAGGGAGCATGGAAACCGGACCAGTACAGCAACCCGAACAACCCGGCCAGCCATTACGAGACCACAGGTCCTGAGATCTGGGAGCAGACCGATGGCAAGATCACCCACTTCGTCACCGGGATCGGCACCGGCGGCACGATCAGCGGAGCAGGTCGCTACCTGAAGGAGATTTCCGACGGCCGTGTCAAGATCATCGGCGCGGACCCGTCGGGTTCGGTCTACTCCGGCGGGACTGGGCGGCCGTACCTGGTCGAGGGGGTCGGCGAAGACTTCTGGCCAGCCAATTACGATCCGACCATCTGTGACCGCGTGATCGAAGTGTCGGACGCGGACTCCTTCGCAATGACGCGCCGTCTGGCACGGGAGGAGGCGCTGCTGGTCGGCGGATCCTCAGGCATGGCCGCGGTGGCGGCCATCAGGCTGGCCCACGAGATCGGCGATCCCGAAGCGGTGATTGTGGTGCTGCTGCCCGATTCCGGCCGTGGCTACCTCACCAAGGTGTTCAGTGATGCTTGGCTTACTCGATACGGCTTCGCGCCGCGACCCGACCAATTCGTACGAGTGGTGGGCGACGTGTTACGCGAGAAGTCGGGCAGCTTGCCGTCTCTGGTGCACACCCATCCGAATGAGACAGTTGCCGAAGCCGTCGCGATCATGCGGGAGTACAGCGTGAGTCAGATGCCGGTGGTGCGTGCCGAGCCTCCCGTGATGGCTGCCGAGGTCGTCGGTTCAGTCAGCGAACGCGGACTTCTGGATTCGCTGTTCAGTCAACGAGTACGTCCGGCGGATGCGGTGGCCCGCGTGATGGAGGAGTCTCTTCCAGTCCTTGGAGTGACCGAGCCGGTCGCCGATGCAGTCGAGCTACTGAGGAGCTGTGATGCGTTGCTGGTCCTCGACGACGGTAAGCCCGTCGGCGTTCTGACCCGGCAAGATCTGCTTAGCGACATCAACATCGGCTAGCCATACGACGCTAGTTGGTCGAGGAGTCCGTGAGCAGCTCCGCGAGCAGCAATTGCCAGTTCTGAGTCCACGACACTGAACGCCAGGATTGGAGTGGCACCCACTGGGCTGCTTCGGTGGTGCCGCCCTGGTCGAGCACGACTGGTTCGGTTGGATCTGGGCAGCTTGCGCGATAGATCAGGCGTACGGCATGGAAATCTTCAATAGTCCCGTACGGGCTACGGCCGACCCAGTGCGAGGTTTGCACCTTGAAAAGCTCGCCCAGGATGATCTCTTGCGACGTCTCTTCGGCAACCTCTCGGAGCACAGCAGAGGCCGGTGGCTCGTGATCATCAAGGCCGCCGCCAGGCATCCCCCATCGACCGGTGACAGCGGTGCGGCTGGAGTACTGGGTGGCGAGCAGACCCCTGCTCGAGATAACCACTGCGTACGCCGCAAATCGCTGCCTAACGGTTGGTCTCGCCTCGCCGCCGAGCACCAGCCCAACGTCTCGTCGTTGTCTGCGGACCTGCGGACGTGGCTCGTCGACTACGGGACGCACCAGCATTCGGAGGATTAGATCGCCTGAGCTATCACGGGTGGCATCGACAGGACGGACGACGACGTAGCCGCTATCGAATGCGAGCACGTCCGGATCGGCGCCGTGATCGAGAAATGCCTCGAACGCGTGCCCACCCTGTTCGGTGACGCCGATGACCAGCACGTGGTCATCATCGCGCAAAATGTTGTTGTTTCAGGCGCGGCCGTCGACGTAGTGCTGAACGGTCGGGCCCACTTCGGCCACCAGGTCCTCGGTCTCGCGATTCGCAAGGACTGGCAGCCGCAGGACGTAACGGCCGATCACCAGCCCCAGAATTTGTGAGGCAACCAAACCGGCCCGCCTGTTCGCCTCCTCCGGTGAGAGGTCGTCGCGCGGCAGCACATGACCGATGACTTCGAGGGTGAGGAACTCGCCGGCCGACCGAGTGAGAGCCGGATCGGTTAGTGTCGTGCGGATCGCCGCCACCAGGGACGGCTGAAGCTCGGAGTCCCAGACCCCTAGCACGCTCTTGACCAATCGCTCACCGAGGCCGCTCCGGCCGCCAGCGGCAACGTCCTCGAGCATTCCCGGCAGCCCGAGAGGCAGCGCTACCGTGGCGAGGAAGAGCTGCTGCTTGCTGTCGAAGTAGTGGTGGATCAGCGCAGCATCCACACCGGCTTCAGCGGCGATGGCGCGCATCGATGCACCTCCAAAGCCCTTGGTGGCAAATGCGTGTCGAGCTGCCGTGATGATCTGCCCTCGGGTGTCCTGATTGCCCGGACGTCGGCCAACCTTGGGCTCTCGCTGGGCGGCCACCGGTCCTCCTCGACGCAGACATTCGGACAACATCTCCGCGGACTCCAAGTCTGACAGGCCCCCCAGTTCGCTCGGGTAGCGTTGGGCGGCGTGCAGATCCAACGAGCGCCTCGATGATCGAGGCGTTGGCGTACGTCGTCGTTGCGCTCGCTGGTGTGGCCACCATCTGGGGCCTGGTGACTGCAGTGGCCAACAAGCCGCCCGGTAAGGCGCAGCTGCTGTTCGCCGCTGGGGTGGAGGTTGTCACCGTAGTTCAGTCGATCATCGCCGTTGCCGAGTTGGCTGCCGGCTTCCGCCCGGTTGAACTCGCAACCACGATCGGCTACCTGATCGGCATCGTGATCTTGATCCCGATTGCATGGTTGTGGGCCAACGTCGAGCGCAACCGCTTCTCCGGGATCGTGCTGGCTGTCGCTGCACTCGGTGTTCTTGCGATGACCCTTCGTTTGCTCGTCCTCTGGACGCCGGCCACATGACGGGTGTCCCCGTTGAGCCGATGGGCTCCACCGTCCGCAAGACCAACAGCGGCGCGGGCCGGGTTTTGGTGGCCGTTTACGGCATCTTCGCACTCGCCGCTACCGCCCGTGCCAGCGTCCAACTCCTCACAAAATTCGAGCAGGCACCGCTGGCGTACCTGTTGTCCGCCTTTGCGGGACTGATCTACATCGTCGCGACGATCACCCTGGCACGTGGCACCCGCGCATCTCGCCGACTTGCTGCGACAGCGATCGTCATCGAGCTGGTCGGCGTGGTGTCGGTTGGCACGCTGAGCCTCCTCAAACCAGAGGCGTTTCCGCGGGCCACGGTGTGGTCCGCGTACGGAATCGGCTACGGCTTCGTACCCCTGGTTCTGCCGATCTTGGGGCTGGCGTGGTTGTGGCATACCCGGCCCGTCAATCCCTAGAGCCAAGATCATCAGGCGCGAAGATCCGCAGCTCGATGTCGTTCGCGTTCCAGGGATGTCCTCGATTTGTGTCAGCCGCGCGCTCATCATGTTGTCCCGCCGAGGAAAGCAATCCATAAACTGCTGCTGTGCCTCGGCCCGCGCCGGCTGGTGTTGGTGACGACAGCTAGCCACCAGCGCTGATCAGGTCCCCATATTCAGGATGCCGATCCAGCCAGCCTCTGATATACGGGCAGAGCGGGCGTACTCGCAATCCGCGGGCTCGAGCATCGTCGAGGGCGAACCGTGCAATTGCACCGCCCACGCCCTGACCTTCATATTCCTGGCGCACCACAGTGTGCAGGAAGGTGATGGTGTCGGCCGTCAGGTCATATTGGGAGAGGCCAACCAGTTCCCCGTCGATCAGCGCCTCGTAACGGCTCTCCATTGAGTCATCGACGACTGTCACGCTCATACCGCCCACTGTGCCAGACGCGCTACAGCCACGCTGTCTTCGATGATGGTGGTGCGGTTGCAGTCGAAGAAATGGGTATGACGACTTTGTGAGGATCTGCATTCGCGAAACCGATCGGCAACGTGGCGTCTGGCGGGTATCCCGACGCGGCCTACGACATTCCGGGCGATCAAGGCGGGCGTCGGAGTTGCTCGCGGTTGGAGAGATGTGAAGTACAACGAGGGTGCCCAACTCGACCCGTCGCAGATGGGCGGCGGCCGAGGAGGAAGTGGCGGGAAGATCGCGATTGGCGGCGGCGCCGGACTGATCGTCTTGATCATCGCGCTGCTGTTCGGCATCAACCCAGGTGACATACTCGGCGGCGCTCAGCAGGCCGGACCGGACCCGTCCGACAGCCCCAGCCAGTTCGCCCAGTGCACGCGGGGCGCCGATATCAACACCGACCGGGACTGCCGGTTTGTCGCGTACACGAACTCGATTCAGGAGTACTGGAGCGACAATCTCCAGGGCTATCAGGAGATCCAGGTCATGACTTTCACAGGCAGCGTCAATACGGCCTGTGGACATGCGACCTCGGCCGTTGGACCGTTCTACTGCCCAGCGGACTCGACGGTCTACCTCGATCTTGGATTCTTCGATCAGCTGACTGGTCAGCTCGGCGCGCAAGGCGGCGACGCCGCCGAGGCGTACGTACTCGCCCACGAGTTCGGGCATCACATCCAGAACCTGACCGGTACCATGCGCCGGGTGCAGGGCGGGCAGGGGAGCGGGCCCAGTTCGCCGGCGGTTCGGCTCGAGCTGCAGGCTGACTGTTACGCCGGCGTCTGGTTCAGGCACGCGACAGAGGATCCGGAGAGCCCGATCAGCGAAGTCACCCAGGACGATCTGAGGCGAGCTGTGGACGCTGCGCAGGCGGTCGGCGACGACCGAATCCAGGAGAAGATGCAGGGCCAGGTCTCGCCGGAAACCTGGACCCACGGGTCGGCCGCGATGCGGCGTGAGTGGCTTGCCCGAGGCTTCGACACCGGCGACCCGAACAAGTGCAACACTTTCGCTAGTAACGCCCTCAACTGAGGGCCCTCCCCCAGAGGCCGATTAGCGGACCTGAGTGCTTGTCAGTTGCAGGTCACGCCAGTGGCATGCACCGGGCAGTAGCCGAACGGGTTCTTGTCCAGGTACTGCTGGTGGTAGTCCTCCGCATAGTAGAACTCACCCGCAGGCGCGACATCGGTAGTGATCCGTCCATAACCAGCTCGGTTGAATGCTGTCTGGAACTCATCCCGCACTCGCTGAGCAGTCGCCAGCTGCTCGGGCGACGTGGTGTAGATCGCCGACCGGTACTGGGTGCCGACGTCATTGCCCTGCCGCATGCCCTGTGTGGGGTCATGGTTCTCAAAGAAGACCTTGAGCAGCTTTTCGAAGCTGGTTTTGGCAGGATCGTAAGACACCTTCACGATCTCGGTGTGGCCGGTACGAGCGCTGCAGACCTCCTCGTACGTTGGGTTGGGCGTGAATCCACCCGCATAACCAACGGCCGTGTTGGTCACTCCCGGCGTCTTCCAGAACAGCTTCTCAGCACCCCAGAAGCAACCGAGGGCGAAGTAGGCCACCTCAGAGTTCTCCGGCACCTTCTGCACCGGGATGCCGAAGATGTCATGGAACGTTGGGTTTACCAGAACCGATGAGCTCCGGCCGGGGAGCGCCTTCTCAGGCTCAACGAGGGTTGACTTCGTGCGCGAGAACAACATGTGATTCAGTCTGCCTTCCTGCATGACCGTTCGGAACGGTCCTGCACTTACGCAACGCTGACTGGTCGTGAACATGTTCCATCGCCGGCGACGAGCGTCGGGATCGCGCGCCCCGACGATTGGAGGAGCGATAAGCCAAACGCGGTGTTGTCGCCGCATCGGTCCACCGGGTCGCGTTTCGCGAAGCGTGACGACAACGTCGGGTCAACGCGCGATGCGCGAGCGCCGGCCAATAACGCAGCGTACGCTGGCCTCTTGTGACAGCTACGCAAGGCTTCTCGACTCGGGCGATTCACGCGGGTCAGGATCCGGACCCCGCAGTCGGCTCAGTGGTGCCGCCGATCTACGCCACGTCGACATTCATCCAGGACAAGGTAGGGGAGGCCCGCGGCGGTTACGAATACTCGCGCTCTTCGAACCCCACGCGTACCGCCCTCGAAGAATGTTTGGCGGCGCTCGAGGGAGGTCGGCACGGGTTGGTATTCGCCAGCGGCCTAGCTGCCGAGGACACATTGCTACGGACCATCGCCTCACCGGGGAGCCATTTCGTAGTGCCGGACGACGCCTACGGCGGCACCTATCGGCTGTTTGCGCGTGTGCACCAGCGCTGGGGTGTGGCTGCCGATCCGGCGCATCTGACCAACCCCGACTCCGTCGCCGCGGCCATCACACCGGGTGAGACAAAGGCTGTATGGATCGAGAGCCCTACAAATCCGTTGCTCAATATTGCCGACATTGCTGCGATTGTGGATTTGGCGCACTCGGCCGGGGCCCTCGTGGTGGTCGACAACACATTCGCCACGCCTTACCTCCAGCAGCCGCTGGAGCTTGGTGCGGACATCGTCGTGCACTCGACCACCAAGTACTGCGGCGGCCACTCCGACATCATCGGAGGCGCGCTGGTACTCAACGACGATGACCTGGCCGAGCAACTGAGGTTCCACCAGAACGCCATCGGCGGGGTGGCTAGCCCGTTCGACTGCTGGCTCATACTGCGCGGTCTACGGACCTTGGCGGTGCGGATGGAAAAGCACTGTGACAACGCCGAACTGGTAGCGGCCTTCCTTGACGATCATCCGCGGATCGCCCAGGTGTACTTCCCGGGGCTGGATAACCACCCAGGGCACGATTTGGCTAAGCGACAGATGCGCCGGTACGGCGGCATGGTCAGCTTCCGTGTGGTCGGTGGCGAACAGGCGGCGCTTCAGGTCTGCGAAGGCACCTCAGTGATCATCTTGGGGGAGTCCCTCGGGGGCGTGGAATCCTTGATCGAGCATCCTGGGAAGATGACGCACCTGTCAGTAGCCGGCACTCAGTTGGAGGTGCCCGGCGACCTGATCCGGCTCAGCGTCGGCATCGAGGATGCTGAGGATCTGATTGCTGACCTCGACCGGGCGCTCGCCTGAATCTGCATCACCCAGGCATCAGTATGAACGCGTATTCCCGGCCGTTCGCAACACTGGTGATGCAAACTCAGGGAGTTTCTCAAGCTCCCAGTCCACCGGCTCTCCACCCGCTCGTATCAGCAGGTCGTTGGCCCGGCTGAACGGTCGTGACCCGAAGAATCCGGCTGCTGCGGACAACGGTGAGGGGTGAGCGCTCGCCAGATAGGGGACTGAGCCGAGCTTGGGGATGAGTGACTGCGCGTCACGCCCCCACAAGATCGCCACCAGCGGGCCACCCCGAGCGGCCAGGGCCTCGATGGCGCGTTGTGTCACCTGCTCCCATCCTTTGCCGCGGTGGGATCCGGAACGACCAGGCTGCACAGTCAGCACTCGATTCAGCAACAACACACCTTGCTGGAACCACGGGGTGAGATCGCCGCTGGTCGCCGGACGGATGCCGAGATCGGTGTGGAGCTCGGCGTAGATGTTCTGAAGTGACCGTGGTATTGGGCGCACGTGCGAGGCCACCGAGAAGGACAGGCCGACGGGATGGCCCGGGGTGGGATAGGGATCTTGTCCCACGATCAGCACTTTGACCTGACTCAGCGGGCGGCTGAAGGCACGCAGCACGTGCTCACCTGCCGGCAGGTAGCTGCGGCCAGCCGCCAGCTCGGCGCGTAGGAACGCCCCCATTGCGGTGATCGTTGCTGCAACTGGCTGCAGCGCCTCCGCCCAGTCTGGACTCACCAACTCACTCAACGGACGCGGACTCATGCATATCCCCCTTTGCTGGCCCTTCCTTCGACGGCGCTGGCAGACCTCGGGGCATCCTCCACGACAGTGCGGCTGCCACAAGCATCAGGGCAGCTCCGACCCCGAACGCAGCCGGATACGACAAGGTGTCGGCCAATAGACCGGCAACCAGCGGGCCAATGATTGCCCCGATATCAGAACACATCGAGAAGAGCGCCACAGCCGTTCCACCGTGTCTTCCTGCTGCATCACCGACGGCTGCGGCGGGCGCAGTGCCCAAGAAGGCTGAGGCAACGCCGTAAAGGCAAAGCACGACGATCAGTAGCCAGATGTTCGGTGCGAACGGGACGGCCATGATCGAGACCGCTGCAAGGGTGCCCCCGAGGATCATGGCAGGGCGTCGCCCGACGGTGTCGGTGAAGCGGCCGGCCGGGCCGACTGCAACAGTTTGCGCCACGGCGGCGATAGCAAATGCGAAGCCGGTCCACGTGGCCGGCCGATGCAGTAGCTCCACGATCAGTACGGGAATCAGAGAGGAGCGCACCCCGAACGAGGTCCAACCCTGGGCGAGGTTGCTGAAGCATGCCGCCTGATAACGGACGTCACGTACGACGACGCGAAACGGGACGGGCGACGCGGCGTCCTCCTCGGGCTTCGCACTCCGCCGCCGCAGCAACACCAGTCCCGCCGTCCCAGCGACTACGAGGGTGCCTGCATAGAAGAAAAAGGGCGCCGTGAGCGAGATAGCCGCCAGCGCGCCGCCAACGGCGGGGCCAGTAATTCCACCGATCAGGAACCCGGCCTGGAAAAACCCAGCAGCACGACCCCGCAGGCCGGACTCGACCGAGGTAAGCAGCAAGGTGAACGCCGAGACGGTGAACATTGCCGAGCCGATTCCGCCGACGCCACGGAGGATCAGCAGTTGGAGGTAGCTGCCCGACAGACCGGCCAACCCGCTGGAGATCGCGACGATGAAGATTCCGGTGGCCATGATGATCCGTTCGCTGAGGATCTTGATCAGCCACCCGCAGAAAGGGCTGGAGATCAGGCGCATCAGGGCGAACGCGGAAATAACCGCGCCGACTTCGGCATTTCCGACGCCGAAGCTCCGGGCAAAAACCGGCAGCACTGGTACCAGGACACCAAAGCCCACCGCGACACAGAACGCGACGAGGCCCAGCACATAGACCTCACGAGGGAGCAAACGCCGCGCCCCAATCCACGTCCGCACGGCCCCCAGCCTGCCCACCGGGACAGTCTGCCAGGGGAGACTAGGGTGGGGTGCTCGAGATCAACCCAGGAGGCGCCGAATGGGAACATCGGCTCGCAACGGGCCGCGGGTGTCTGCACGTCGCACTCGCCGCACGCTGCCCGTGCTCCCTGCCGGTCCGCCCGGCGATGATCATGAAGCTCCACCGACTGCGGAGCCGGCACCGCAGGCCGAGACTGTGGTGGCCACGGCCAACTCAGCTGAGCTGAACGCTCCCGTGCCTCGCGGCCTGCAGGTTGCGGCGGCCTGGTCGTGGCGGGTCATCCTCGTGGTGGTCCTGCTGTGGGGAATTGGCTGGTTGGTGCGCTATCTCTCCGAGGTCTTCGTCCCAATTGCGGTTGCGATCCTGCTGACTGCCCTCATGTTGCCCGCCGCCGAAGCGCTCAGGAAAGGGAGATGGGGATTGCCGAGAGGAGCGGCGACGGCAATTACAGTGATTGGCGCGGTCGCCCTGATCGTCGGCGCGCTGATCCTGATTGGCGGTCAGATCGCTGGGCAGGGCGCGGAGCTGTCAAACAACGTGGTGAACGGCTTCAACAAGCTGAGTGATTGGCTGAGCACCGGCCCACTGACGGAGTGGCTGCGCAACGGGCCGCTGCATCTGAACGCCGCCTGGCTGGACTCCTCAACGTGGGTGACGAGGATCACCGACTTCCTGAAGGAAAGCGGTAGCTCAATCGCGACCTATGCCGCCGAATTCGGTGCGCAGGTAGGGCATTTCCTTGCTGGCCTCGCACTTGCTCTCTTCTCCCTTTTCTACTTCATCTACGACGGGCGTGGCATCTTCACCTTTCTGCTGAAGTTCTTCCCGCGGACTTCGCGGGATCGGGTAGATCAGGCTGCGATCAGAGGCTGGCGGTCGCTGTCGTCCTACGTGCGGGCGACGATTCTGGTTGCGCTGTTCGACAGCATTGGTGTGCTCATTGTCGCGCTGATCCTGGGCGTCCCAGTCGCTCCAGCGCTGGCGGCTCTTGTCTTCATCGGCGCCTTCGTCCCGATCGTCGGGGCGCTGGTCTCGGGTTTCGTTGCCGTGCTCGTCGCCTTGGTTGCACTCGGCTGGGTCGAGGCGCTGATCATGCTTGGTGGCGTGATCTTGGTGATGCAGATCGAGGGCCATGTGTTGCAGCCCTTCCTGCTGGGACGGGCAGTGAAGTTGCATCCGCTGGCTGTGCTGCTCACGATAGCGATCGGCATCATCGTTGGAGGGATCGTCGGAGCGCTGATGGCTGTGCCGCTGTTGGCCTTCACCAAGTCGTTCGTGCTGTATCTCGTAGGCGCGGCGGAGCCACCCTTGGGTAGGGTTCATCCACCCGCTCTGCCGCTGCGTCGCCGACACTGACTGCCGACACAGATCGCGGACTAAAGCGCCGAGCCTTTCCTGTACTGGGCGTAGGACATGTTCCAGTCGCTGTATCCGTTGCCGTGTTCCACGCGGCGGCTCGTACCAGTTGTGACCACGGGGTCACCGATCAGGGTACGGCTGAACAACCAGGCGGCGTCTCCGGTGCTCATCCCGACGCAGCCGTGACTGGCGTTCCGCCGGCCGAAGTACCCGGCATTCCACGGCGCAGCATGGAGAAACTCACCTGAGGAGGTGATCCGCATCGCATACTTCACCCGCAGGTCATATTCCTCGCGGGCGCCGATCATCTGGTTGGTCATCCGTGTGGTGTAGACCTTGTCCATGATCAGCTTGACGCCGCTGCGGGTTTGCCAGCCGGGCTTCCCACCGCTCACATAAATGCGGCGGACCAACTTGCCATTGCGATAGACAGTCGCCACGTCGGAGGACAGATTGATCTTGGTGATCACCGATCTGCCGACGGTGAAGTGGGTCTTCCTCGACAGCTGACCATAGACCCCGCCGCCGGCGTTCACGCCGTTGATGTTGGCTGCAACGGTCACCTTGGTGCCCGGCTTCCAGTAGTTCTTGGGCCGAAATCGCGCTTCCCTGCTGTGGTACCAGTGCCAGCTACCCTCTTGGGCCGGCGAAGAGGTGACGTGCAGGTTCTTCTCGAACTCACGCCGATTCTTCACCGGTACGTCGAAGGTCACGATCACAGGCATACCGACCCCGACGTGGCTGCCCTTGAGGGGATATAGCGTGGGATAGGTTTGCTCAGCCAATGTCAGGTTTTGGGTACTGAAAGTCGTGGTGACCGTACTGGGCTGGTCGGCCATGTTTGTGCCCACCGAGGTGAGCTTGTATGTCGCTGCCGGTTCCAGCCGGTCGCTCGCCGTCCATCGTGTGTGATCCTTATTGATCTTGCCGGCGACCGTGCCACGTTGGGTACGCCCCTGGCGATCCTTGTTGGTATAGCTCAGGTTGACTTTCGTCAGGGTGCCCAGGCTGGCAGACACCGTGACGAGGGTGTCAACCTTGACCTTGCTCGCACCGTTCTTCACGTTGGCCTTGAGGCTGACCGGATCGGGCGGGGTGGGGGTTGAGGAGGTGTGGCCCGCCGGTGCTGGCTGCTGCTGGCCGGTGCCGCCGGGGGAGTTCGATGCGCCGCAGGCTGTGAGGATGGTTGCGAGCAGGACTGTTCCGGCGACCCCGGACAGCCTGCGCATTCTCCTGGCTGGCATAGCGTCCTTAGGTCTGAATGGCGTTTGACGAGGCCGCTGCACGGACTGCGTATCCAATGTGCCATCCGCGGGTGACGTTTTCCTAATTGCCTTAATGTGCCACCGAGACGAGGTCGGTACCACCCGACGCGCTGGGAGTTGCAGAATCGGAATGCTGGCCACGCCCCTTCAGTGGCTTCTCCCGCATGGTGAGGGCGATGATGAAGGCCACTGCCATGAATGGCACCGCTACCAGGAACACGTCGTCCATTGAGCGGGTGAAAGCCTCGAGCACCCAACTCTTGATCGGTTCCGGAAGAGCTTGGATCGCCGTCACATCGTTGGTGTTGATTTGTCCGCCCCCTCCGCCTCCCGCGGCCCCCACAATCTCGCTCAGGTGGTGCTTGAGCTGTATGTTCAAGATCGCGCCGAGGAGCGCGGTACCGATGGCAGCGCCCATGGAACGGAAGAACGTCACGGAGGCGGTGGCCACACCCATATGTCGCCGATCGACGCTGTTCTGTACGGCGGTGACGACAACCTGCATGGTAAGGCCAAGACCGAGGCCGAACGCGAACATGATCAATGCCACGCGGTAATAGGGCGTGTCGACCTGCAGCGTCGAGAACGCGTAGAGCGCTGACCCTACTACCAGCGCACCGGTAATCGGCATCCATTTGTACCGGCCCGTGCGCGCCATGATCTGTCCGCCGCCAATAGAGGTGGTGAAGATGCCGACGACGAGCGGCAAGATGGCGAGCCCGGACTGAGTCGCACTCAGGCCCTTGACAGCCTGTAGGTAGATCGGCAAGAAGACCAGACCGCCGAACATGCCAATTCCCATGATCATCGCGAAGATGATGTTGGAGGTAAAAGTCCAGTGCTTGAAGAGCTCCAGAGGGATGATCGGCTCCTTGGCCCTGGATTCGGCTAGCACGAAGAGCGCCGCGAGTACCACAGTGCTCACGAGCAGCAAGATGCCGGCCGCTGACGTCCAGCCTTCCTCTGGACCGGCCCAGCTGAGGTAGAGCACGAGGCTGGTCACCGAGCCGACGATGGTCGCCGCCCCAAGATAATCGACTGATGCTTGGCGGCGTACGTGATGCAGTTTGAGAGCCAGTGAGGTGACGATCAGGGCAGCAGCACCGATCGGAATGTTGATGAAGAAGATCCACTCCCAGCCCCAGTTGTCGGTGAACCAGCCGCCCAGCAGCGGACCTGCTACCGAGGAGACACCGAACACTGCGGCGAAGAATCCCTGGTACTTGCCGCGCTCACGAGGGGGGATGATGTCGCCGATGACGGCCAGTGCAAGCGAAATCAGGCCACCGGCGCCTAAGCCTTGAACGGCCCGGCCCGCGATCATGACATTGATTCCCGAGACGCTCAGGAAGTCGGCGATCTCGGGGGAGAACCCGCAGATCAGCGAGCCGATCAAGAAAACGACGATCGCGGCTTGGAAGATTGGCCGACGGCCGCGCATGTCGGAGATCTTGCCCCAAAGCGGCGTTGCAGCAGTCGAAGTCAGCAGGTATGCGGTGACGACCCAGGAGAGCTTGTCGAGCCCGCCCAATTCGGAGGTGATCTTGGGCAAGGCAACAGCGACAATGCTCTGATCAAGAGCGGCAAGGAACATGCCGGCCATCAACCCGCCCATCACGACGAGAATCTGGCGGTGGCTCAGGTAGTCACCGCTAGGGCCGGCGCCAGCGGCGGGTGTGCTTGGCGGCAAAGCGGGTTCAGCAGCGGCTGTTGCCGTGCCTTTGGCCGATCCGGTCGGGGACTCGTCCTCACTCAGCGCGCGACGCGGCTGGTGTCTGGTCATGCTCTCTCCATGGTCTGGGTCAGAGCCTCGACATCGGCGGCGAAGCGTGTCAGTAATCGGTCAAGTTGATCGAGCTCACTGGGATTCCATAATTCGAGGGACTTCTCGAGGAGGGCGCGGCGGGCGCGCAGCGCTGTCTCGATTCGGTCGGCGCCCGCGTCGCTCAACTTGACGCGCTGGGCCCGCCCGTCGACTGGATCAGGTGTCCGCTCGATGAGCCCTGCGTTATGCAGTTGGGCAACATGCCTGGAAACGGTGGACGCATCCAGGTTGGCGCAGGCGGCCAGGTCGGTGACCCGTAGTGGCCCGGAGGCTGAGAGGGTTTTCAGCAGCCAAAATGAGCCGGTGTCCAGGGTCTCACCCTGTCCTCGTTGCCGCATGAGCCGCCCGATGCCCAATAAGACGTGCATGAGCGAGTCCACCGACGCGTGTCGTGTGGAGGAGGGCGACTCCGCAGAAACTTGCATGCAACAAGCATATAACTACTTGCATAGCACACGCATTTTTTCCTGCGTCTTGGACAGCATGCCCAGAGTTCGGGGGAAGGCCCCAAACTGCCCTGAAAATGGCAAACGCACCTTCTTTTTTGGAAAGCCTGGGTTTACATTCGCGTCATGACCACTCCAGACATGAAAGCGATCCTTGAGGAACTTGCCGCAGGACGCATCGACGCCGCCGAGGCGGCCCGCCGGATCGACGCACTGAAGGCATCCCAGGCGACATCGGAGTCGACACCATCTGAACCAACCAACGAGGAACTGGCCGGATCACGCGCTGACTCGGATCCGTGGGCAGCCGCCACGGACCGTCCGGAGGCCAGCTACGGTTCCACCCCTCCACGGGCTGAGGCATCGGCCGAAGAGCCGGTAGAAACCAAGCCGGTCAACGTCAGCGGGGTCGAACGGATCTCGGTCCGGGCAGTTGGGCGACGAGTTCGGATTCTAGGTGAAACTTCAGTGGCTACGCTGTCCGCCGACGGCCCGCATGTGCTGCGGCGTAACGGCTCAGTCCTCGAGGTTTCGAGCGATGGCGAGTTGGGTGCCTCGCTCGATGGGTTCAGCATTCTGCGAAGTGCCCCACGTAGCCTTGATGACTTCCGCGCGCTGGGGCTCGGCAAGGAACTATTTCTGCGTGTCAACCCGAATGTCATCGTCGATGTCGAAGTGACTGCGGGCAGCTTGAACACCGAGCGGGTGCCCCACCTCGGCAAGGTTCGGGTTACCGCCGGAGCTGCCAAGCTGCTGGACATCGCCGAGATCAACGATGCTCTGATACAGGCCGGACAGGCCACGATCAAGGGCACGATCAAGACCGGCCGCAATCGGGTCCGCGCCGAGTCCGGGACGTTGACGATCCACTTAGCCGATGACTCCAATGTCACCGTCACCGGCGAAGCCCAGCTCGGCCGGATCAGCTGGGCGGGCGGTCACAGCGGCGCCGGTGATGAGGTCGTGATGGGCAGTGGTAGTGCAAAGCTCGACATCGAGGTTGTCATGGGCCATGCCCAGGTTCGTGTCGGCTCCGACATGACCAGCGAAGCGGGTGTCGGGTGACGCAGCGGTCACGCAGATCGCAGGAACCATTTGGTCACCGCACGCCGAGCGAATGCCCGGTGTGCGGTGATCAGCTTGCGGTCATCCGCCTGGGTTGCCCCTCGTGCGGCACGGAACTGGCTGGCGTCTTCCGCTCTTGTGAGTTCTGTGCCCTCAACGAGAAGGAGACGGAGATGCTCCGCGTGTTTCTCTCGTCTCGGGGCAATCTCCGAGAGGTGGAGAAGCATCTTGGCGTTTCCTATCCCACCGCGCGGCTGCGATTCGCCGAGTTGCTTGAGAAGCTCGGCCTCGGCGAGACGGCGGAACCTGAGACCACTTTGACCAGGGATGAAATTCTTTCCGAGGTAGCCTCCGGGGCTCTGACGCCGGCCGAGGCTCAGGAGCTGATCAGTCAGCTTCAGTAGCGAAGCCGGTCGAGGTAGCGAGACGTTGAACAGACTCAGCCGCGAAATGCCTCGACCTTGACGACGGTGACGTTGATCGAGCGACCGTTCGGGGCGATGTAAGAGACCGCATCGCCGGTCTTCTTGCCAAGGATGGCTGAGCCCAGCGGTGACTGCGGACTGTAGACATTGGTGGAGTCGACGCTGTTGTCGAGTCCGAGCAACTCCCGTGACCCAAGCAGGAATGTGTCGGTATCGGACTCGTCTCCATCGAAGGCGATCGTCACCTGGGTACCAGGTGCGACCTCGTCAGCGTTCGCCGGAGCCTCACCAACCTGGGCTCGGTTGAGCATGTCGATGAGCTGACGAATCCGGGCCTCCTGATGAGCCTGCTCCTCACGCGCGGCGTGATAGCCGCCGTTCTCACTCAGGTCGCCTTCGTCGCGCGCCGAGGCGATCTTTGCGGTGACCGCAGCACGCCCCGGGCCAGAGAGGTGATCAAGTTCCTTCCTGAGCTTGTCGAAGGCCTCCTGGGTCAGCCAGATCGTCTGGGTGGCGGAGTTTTCAGACATCCCCAAAGGTTATCAAGGGCAGGCCAAACCAAGTCAGTTCACAGTGCATCCTCTGACCACTACGCCGGTGGCTCGTCGCAGGGTGGTGAGGACGACACTCGCGTTGACCAGATGGTCGGAACTGGCGGCCACGGGCACCAGCTGCTCCCCAACAGGCTGGAAATCCGCAGCCTGCGCCAGCACCCGACAGGTGACTGGCTTAGATGGATCGCGACGCTCAACAGAAATGGTGGCCGAGACCGACCTATCGGAATCAATCCGTAACGTCACTACCTCGGCGGCGACCACCGGTCGGGAGTGCAGCAGCGCTGTCCAAACCAGCCACGTCAGGGCAAGCAGTACGCCGATGCTGATCAAACTCACCAGCAGGGGACGGCTCATCCGAGGCTTGGGATAGCGGCGGCGGAGCCGCTCGGCAGCATCAGCCACCCGGATAACTTAGTCTGGCTTTGCTGCTTAGTCGTCACTCGCATTGGAAAGACGCCCTGCTCGCTCTATGTATTTGCTCGCTCCGCTCGCGGTGTGTGCTTGCTCGCTCCGCTCGGTGTTGCTGGCGCTCGTGAGCAGACCTTGTGACCATCTCGGCAGACGGGAGGCAGCGGCAATGGCAATGCGCACGGTGGCAGCATGACGGTCATGTCTCGTCCGGCGCTTCGTGTCGACGCTCAGGGCGAGCGGTTGCGGCTACTACACGTGCACGCCCATCCAGACGATGAGTCGAGCCGAGGGGCGGCGACAACGGCCAAATACGTGGCCGAGGGAGTGGATGTTGTCGTCGCCACCTGTACCGGCGGTGAACGCGGCTCGATCCTCAATCCGGCGATGGACCGACCCGACATCCTGGCCAACATCGCCCACATCAGGCGTCAGGAAATGGATCGCGCGCGGGAGATCTTGGGAATCAAGCAGATATGGCTCGGCTTCGTGGACTCCGGTCTACCGGAGGGCGATGATCCGCTCCCCGATGGTTGCTTTGCCCGCACGGACATTGCCGTAGCGGCTGCCCCGTTGGTCAAGATCGTTCGGTCGTTCCGCCCTCATGTGATGACGACCTACAACGAGAACGACGGAGGTTACGGACATCCCGACCACGTGATGTGTCACAGAGTCGGCGTTGCGGCCTTCGAGGCGGCCGCCGACCCGGATGCATACTCCGACTTAGGCCCGGCCTGGCAACCGCTCAAGCTCTATTACTCCTCCATCTTCCATCGCGAGCGGACGGTGGCGCTGGATAGGGCCATGGTTGCGCGTGGCCTCGAGTCGCCGTACACCGAACGGCTTCGTGACTGGCCCGAGGACTTACAGCGCGCCGCGCGGATTACAACGCGGGTGCACTGTGCCGAGTATTTCCACGTGCGTGATAGCGCGCTCCTCGCGCATGCGACCCAGATCGATCCAGACGGGCCGTGGTTTGCTGTACCGCTCGCGGTGCACAAATCCGCCTGGCCAACCGAAGAATGGGAACTGGTGCGTAGCTCGGTTGACACGAGCATCCCCGAGGACGATCTGTTTGCCGGAGTAGCCGAGCCTGCGGCGAACAAGGTTTCGGCATAGCTCAGATCTAGGTCGTGCCTCAAGATCACCTCAGGGTCTGCTGGCAGAACGCGCGTACAATTAGCAGCCGGGCTGCTGCCTGACAAGGAGTGTGGGACACAATCAGCGAAGGTTTCAGCATGATCCTTCTCGAGGTCGAACCGAACTGGGTCAAGCCGGGTTGGATGCTTTTGGTCACGATTCTGCTCTTGGCCGGCGCCATGGTGTTCTTGTACCGGAGCATGCGGAAACAGTTCCGAAAGATTCGGACGCCGGAGGACGGCGAATCTGATGACAACGCCGAGGGCTCCCCATCGGAGCGCCCGCCCACAACACCAAGCTGAGGCCGACCACCAGATCTGCAGCGCATAGGGTCGGAGGATGACTGGCGGCAACCGCCTCGCCCTGGCGACCAGCCCCTACCTGCTCCAACACGCCGACAACCCAGTGCAGTGGTGGCCATGGTCGGACGAGGCTTTTGCTGCGGCGGCTGAGCGGCAGGTTCCGGTTTTCCTCTCCGTTGGGTACGCGGCGTGCCACTGGTGTCACGTGATGGCTCACGAGTCCTTCGAGGACACCCAAACCGCCTTCGTGATCAACGAAAACTTCGTCCCGATCAAGGTTGACCGTGAAGAACGGCCGGATGTCGACGCGGTCTACATGCAAGCCACTCAGGCGTTGACCGGCCAGGGCGGCTGGCCGATGAGCGTCTTTCTGACGCCTGATCGCAAGCCCTTCTACGCCGGAACCTATTTCCCGCCCACGCCACGGCACGGTTTGCCCTCTTTCCAACAGGTGTTGCAGGCAATCATCGAGGCTTGGCGGGACCGGCAATCAGAGATTCTGCTGAGCGCGTCCGAGATCGCAAGCCGATTGTCGACGCCGCAAACACCGACCGGCGCACAGACACTGACTGCGGCCGACTGCGCGGAGTCGCTCTTGCTGCTGCAACGAGAGTTCGACTCGACGCACGGCGGCTTTGCCCGTGCGCCCAAGTTCCCGCCGTCCATGGTGCTCGAGGCCTTACTTCGCGACGGCGGCGAAGCAGCGATGCTGATGGCCGGGCGGACGCTGGAGGCAATGGCGCGAGGTGGCATCTACGACCAGATCGGTGGCGGCTTCTCGCGCTACAGCGTCGATGCGGGATGGGTGGTGCCGCATTTCGAGAAGATGCTCTACGACAACGCCTTGCTGCTCGGCGCATACGCCCACTGGTGGCGCCGAACACCGAACCCGCTGGCCGAGCGCATTGTGACCGAAACAGTGGCCTGGCTGGTAGCTGAGATGCGGACAGAGCAGGCGGGGTTCGCGGCGAGCCTGGATGCCGACTCCGAGAATGAGCACGGCGAGCTCCGCGAAGGTGCCTACTATGTCTGGAACCGTGATCAACTTCTGGCCGCGCTCGGAGAAGAGGACGCAGCCTGGGCGGCCGAGGTCTTCTCGGTGACACCAACCGGCACGTTCGAGCACGGTGCCTCAACGCTGCAGCTGCTGGCCGACCATGATCAAGTCCGGCTGGCAGACGTTCGGGAGCGGCTCCGAGTTGTGCGTGATCAGCGCGCTCGCCCCAGCCGCGACGACAAGGTCGTGGCGGCCTGGAACGGATTGCTCGTGGATTCACTGGTGCAGGCAGCGATGATCTTCGCTCGCCCCGATTGGCTACAGATCGCGACTGAGGCCGCCGACCACGTCTGGCGGTTGCACTGGCGTGGCGGCCGGCTACGCCGAACCTCTCGCGATGGCGTAGCCGGGGAGGCACTGGGCATCTTGGAGGACTACGCGGCACTCGCTCTCGCGGCCGTACGGCTGGCAGCCGTACACGCGGAGCCTGTCTGGCTGAGCCGTGCGGAGCAGCTGCTCGAGGTCATCATGGAACAATTCACCGACGCCGGTGGAGGATTCTTTGACACCGCTGCTGATGCCGAGCAGCTGTACACCCGACCGCAGGATCCCACCGACAACGCCACCCCGTCGGGGCTGAGCGCGGCTGTTCATGCGCTGCGACTAATGGCCGAACTGACTGGGCTGGATCGCTACACCGACCGCGCCGACCGGGCAGCCGTGAGCGCCAGCGAGCTGGTCCGCCGGGCGCCGCGATTTGCTGGCTGGCTGCTGGCGGACGCGATCAGCCAGACATCAGGCGAGAGACCGGTTCAGGTCGCCGTGGTCGGCCCCGATGATGCGGCTCGAGCTGCGCTCGTCCACACCGCTCACCAGCTCGCTCCGGCCGGATCCGTCGTGATGGCTGGCGTTTCCGACCAGCCTGGCCTCGCACTGCTGGCCGACCGCCCCATGATCAACGACCAGCCCACGGCATACGTGTGTCGCCACTTTGTGTGCCGGCTTCCGGTCACCTCAGTCGATGACTTGGCCAACCAACTGCTGGTTGAGCAGCCCAGCTAGCTGGCTTCGGGCCTGTCAACATCCCACGTAGCGTGGGATGTTGACGCTCTACATGGCGTGCATGCCATGCACAGCGTGCGTATCCCACGCTGCGTGGGATGTTCACGCACCGGAGAGTACGCGAGCAGCTCCAAATTAGATCGTGATCATGGAGATCGCGATGTAGTGACAGACGAAGCCTGCGATGGTGGCGGCGTGGAAGATCTCGTGAAAACCGAACCAGGTGGGGGAGGGGTTGGGACGTTTTCGGCCGTAGACCACTGCCCCGAGGGTGTAGCAAACGCCGCCGGCGATAATCAAGATCACCACCGCCGCGCCGGCAGCGCGGTAGAACGCTGCGAGCCAGCCAAGGGCGGCCCAACCCATGACGACGTAGAGCACGGTGTAGAGCCAGCGCGGCGCTGATAGCCAGAACATGCGGAAGCACAGCCCACCAAGGGCGGCTGACCAGACAAGAGCGAGC
Organism: uncultured Actinomycetota bacterium; assembly: GCA_963740515.1. Taxonomy (GTDB): domain Bacteria; phylum Actinomycetota; class Actinomycetes; order Propionibacteriales; family Propionibacteriaceae; genus Microlunatus. The sequence goes on along the minus strand of CAVUEO010000039.1, from coordinate 134,214 downwards.
AGTATCACCCGCGAAGTCCCGTCGAGCAAGATCAACGCCAATGGCGTATAGGTCGCCGCGATGAACACATAGATGTTGGCGTGGTCCATCCTGCGGAGAATTGCGTGGCCGCGCATTCCCCAAGTCCGGCGATGGTAGACACCGCTAGTGCCGAAAAGGAGCACCGACGCAGTAAGGAAGACCGCTCCTCCGATCACGCCGGCAGGTGTTGCGGCGAGGGATATGAGCACAATTCCCGCAGCAAGTGCGAGCGGAGCCATCCCAGCATGCAACCAACCGCGCAGCCGAGGCTTGACTGCCTCAAGCACCTCGGTCAGCGAATTCTCGGTGTCGTGCTGAGTCGTGGACTGGGATGGTTGGTCTTCCCCAACCTGAACGGCGGGCAGGGCTTCTCCTTCCGAGGCCGAGGCACAAATTGAGCTCTGGGAAGTTACCTGTTGGTAGTTCAGGTTAGGTGATCCCAGCGGCGAAGACCAAGATTGGAGCCGAAGGTCATCGACGCCCGGGTTCTCAATCCTCTGGATCTATGCCACAGGCGAATTCCTCGATTGACGCGGGATACGCTGCCAGTTGTGGCACGTCTCGATCGGCTGCGCGAGTTCGTGGATCGTCTGCACCCATCAGGGCTGTTGTACGCGACCTATGAGCATCGGCTGGTCGCCGAGCTCGACCGTAACAGGCTGCCGCGTCACGTCGCGGTACTCGCTGACGGGAATCGCCGATGGGCGCGTACCAACGCTCCTGGGCAGCCGCTCGTCGCGGGTTACCAAGCCGGTGCTGACAAGCTCAAAGAGTTCGTCGAGTGGTGCGATGAGATCGGCATCCCGGTCGTCACGCTGTGGGTGCTTTCGACCGAGAACTTCTCTCGCAGCAGACGTGAGGAGATCGAGCCGCTGCTCGACGTGATCGAGGTGATGGTGAGCGATCTCGCGGCGACTAGGCGTTGGCGAGTCCATCCCGTTGGGGCACTGGATCTGCTGCCGGATGAGTCTGCCAAGCGGCTCAAGATGGCCGATCACGACACCGCTGACATCAAGGGCATGCTGGTGAACATCGCCGTCTCCTACGGCGGGCGGCATGAGTTGCGAGACGCTGTACGGTCCCTGCTTGCCGAGCATGCAAAAAACGGGACCGCGATTGACGAGCTCGCACAAACCCTCGACATCGAGCACATTGCCGACCACCTTTACACCAAAGGCCAGCCCGACCCGGACCTGATCATCAGGACCTCTGGGGAGCAGCGGTTGTCGGGATTCTTGATGTGGCAGTCGGCCCACAGCGAGTTCTACTTTTGTGAGGCGCTGTGGCCTGACTTCCGGAAGGTGGATTTCATCCGGGCGCTGCGCTCGTACGGGCAGCGGGAGCGTCGCTTCGGCCGCTAACGCCGCGCCAGGCAGCGATCAAGGCCGGCTATCGGTGTCGGATCGGCTGGCATGATTCCTCTCCCGGTGAGTGGGTAAGTTCCGGCCAATGGGCGTGGACCGGCCCGCGCCCGGTCGAGGAGGCCCAGATGTCCACCGTCAGCCCGATCCCCGCCGCGACCGCCCCGTCATCGGTGCGCAAGGTGATCGTTGCCAGCCTGATCGGCACCTCGCTGGAGTGGTACGACTTCTTCATATACGGCACCGCGGCGGCCCTGGTCTTCAACCAGCTCTTCTTTCCGACCTTCGAGCCGCTCGTCGGCACGCTGCTCGCCTTCACCACCTACGCCGTCGGCTTTATCGCCCGGCCGTTGGGCGGGTTGGTCTTCGGCCACTACGGCGACCGGATCGGTCGCAAGAACGTCTTGGTCGTGACCTTGTTCCTGATGGGCATTGCCACCTTTGCCATCGGCCTGCTGCCGACCTATGCCACCATCGGCGTCTGGGCCCCGATCCTGCTGGTCGCGCTCCGCTTCCTGCAGGGTCTCGGCCTTGGCGGCGAGTGGGGCGGTGCGGTGCTGATGACCCTGGAGTCCGGCGGCCCGGACCGCCGCGGTCTCAACGCCAGCTGGCCACAGGTCGGTGTCCCCCTCGGACTCCTGCTGGCCAACGGGGTCCTGGCGCTGATGGGCGTGCTGACCGACGAGCCCGCGTTCCTGAGCTGGGGCTGGCGAGTGCCATTCCTGCTCAGCGGCTTGTTGGTGCTGGTGGGCCTGTGGATCCGGATGACGATCGCGGAAAGCCCGCTGTTCCGGGAGGTTGAGGAGTCCCACACCAAAGTTGGGGCGCCGATCATGGAGGTCCTGCGCAGCTACCCCAAGCAAGTGCTGCTCGCCGTCGGCGCGCGCGTCGGCGTCGATGTCGCGTTCTACACCTTCGTACTCTTCGTCACCACCTACGTCGCCACCTATCTCAAGCTGCCCCGGAACTACGCCCTGAACGCCGTGCTCATTGCCGCCGCCGTCCAGGTCGCACTGATCCCGTTCTTTGGCAGCCTGTCCGACCGCTTGGGGCGCCGGCCGGTCTACTTGGCCGGGGCGATCGGCGCGGCGGTGTGGGTCTTCGTCTTTTTCGCGTTGCAGGACACGGGCCAGTTCGCGCTGATCGTGCTGGCCGTCGTGGTCGCGCTCGTCTTCCATGCCGCGATGTACGGGCCGCAGGCGGCGTTCATCTCAGAGATGTTCCCGACCAGGGTTCGATACACCGGCGCCTCGATGGGCTACCAGCTGGCCGGCATCATCGGCGGGGCGCTCGCGCCGATTATCTCCGTGGCTCTGCTGGACCGCTTCGACACCTCGATCGCCGTGTCCGTGTACGCGGTCGCCATGCTGCTCGTGACCATCATCTGCGTGCTGCTGGCAGCCGAGACTTCGAAGATCGACCTGCATGCCGACCCTGCGAAGCAGCCGACGAGGTCCCGGTGAGCGAGCCGCCCGCGGCACCCGTCGTCGACCTCAACAGCGACCTCGGCGAGGGGTTCGGGATCTGGACCCTTGGTGATGACGACGCCCTGCTGGACATCGTCACCAGCGCCAACGTCGCCTGCGGCTTCCATGCTGGCGACCCCAATATCCTGCGCCGAGTCTGCGAGTTAGCCGTTAGCCGAGGCGTTGCGATCGGTGCCCAGGTGAGCTACCGGGATTTGGCCGGCTTCGGCCGGCGCAGCATGGACGTCGATGCGGCGAGCCTGACCAATGACGTGATCTACCAGATAGCGGCGTTGGATGGCTTCGCCCGGGTGGCCGGGTCGCGGGTGCGATATGTCAAACCGCACGGAGCTCTGTACAACCGGGCGGTGCACGACGAATACCAGGCCGCAGCCGTGGTCGCCGCCGTGGTCGCCTACGACCCAGCGCTTCCGGTGCTGGGGCTGCCAGGGTCGGCGCTGCTCCGGCACGCCAAGCGAGCCGGTTTGAGCGCGGTTACCGAGGCCTTCGCCGATCGTGGGTACACCGCCCAGGCGACGCTGGTTCCTCGCTCGCAACCTGGTGCGCTGCTGCACGACCCGGCGGAGGTGGCCCGGCGCATGGTGTCGATGCTGATGACTGGTCGGCTGCGGTCGGTCGACGGTGCGGACCTGGCTGTTTCCGCCCGCTCGATTTGTGTGCATGGGGACTCACCGGGAGCGGTGGCGATGGCGGTGGCGGTACGGAAGGCCCTTGCTGAAGCCGGGGTTGAACTCCGACCCTTCGCGCCGTGACCGAGCACCGCACCCTGTTGACCTGCGGGGAGCACGCGGTGTTGGTCGAGGTCGGAGGACTGGACCAAGTGGTCTCGTTGGACCGCGCCGTACGGGAGGCCGTCACGGCAGGGACACCCGGATTCACCGATGTCGTCGACATCATTCCGGCCGCCACCACCGTGCTGGTCGTCGTAGCAGCCAAAGCCGGCGTCGCTGCACTGGGTCAAGCTCTGGCCACCCTGCCGGCCGCCGCAGCCGGGGAGGTGGCGGGGAGCGACCAGGTGGTCGAGATTCCGGTGCGCTACGACGGGGCCGATCTCGCCGATGTTGCCGAGCTCACTGGGCTGAGCATCGAGGAGGTCATCGCGGCGCACACCGGGACTGACTGGCGGGTGGCGTTCGGAGGCTTCGCGCCGGGCTTCGCATACCTGAGCTGGGGTGACCCGCGGCTTGCCGTGCCCCGGCGCAAGGAGCCGCGCACTGCCGTGCCACCCGGTGCTGTGGCCTTGGCTGGTGAGTTCAGTGCCATCTATCCCACGGTCCTCGCCGGGCGGTTGGCAGCTGATCGGCCGTACGGACGTCGTCGTCTTCGATATCGAGCGAGATCCACCTGCACTCCTGCAGCCAGGCGCTGTGGTGCGCTTCGTCGAGGAGTCTGGAGCCGGCGATGGGCACTGATCGCGCACTGGAAGTCCTGGCCGCGGGACCGCTCACTCTGGTGCAAGACCTCGGGAGAGTTGGTTTCGCGGCGGTCGGCGTCGGGCGCTCCGGGGCCGCCGACAGGGATTCCTTCCGCCTCGGCGCGCGGTTGCTGGCTCAGCCCTACACCGCAGCCGCGTTAGAAGTGACCTTTGGCGGCCTGTCACTGCGCGCCCGAGGCGATGTGATGCTGGCGCTGACTGGTGCTCCGGCCCCAGCTGACGTCGATGGTCGCGGTGTCGGCTATTGCGGACCCTTCGCTCTGGCCGATGGCCAGATGCTCAGGCTGGGGACGCCGCAGGTCGGGCTTCGCACCTACGTCTCGGTCCGCGGCGGTGTAGACGTGCCGCCGGTTCTGGGATCCAGGGCGACCGACACCCTGTCCGGTCTGGGACCCGAGCCGGTCCGGACCGGCGACATCCTTCCGGTCGGACCGACGCCAGCCGATTTTCCCAATGTTGACCAGGCGCCGACGGCCGCAGCTTCGGGCGGGACGCTCGTACTGCGCGCCCTGTGGGGCCCGCGAGACGACTGGCTCGCCGACCCAGACGCGCTTGCTGCGACGGAGTGGACCGCCTCCAGCCGCAGTGACCGGGTTGGCATGCGCATGGAAGGTGTGCCCCTGCAGTACCACGCCTCGAGCATGGGGAAGGAGCTGCCAAGCGAGGGGGTCGTTCGCGGCTCGATCCAGGTTCCGGCCGGCGGAGAGCCTGTCGTCTTTCTCGCCGATCATCCGGTGACCGGGGGATACCCGGTCGTCGCGGTAGTTGTCGATGACGACATCGATAAGGCTGCCCAGGCGGTTCCCGGGCAGCAGATTCGCATTGTCCTCACTGCCCGGTAATTGGCACCAGGTTGCCATCAAGTGAAATCCCCGGCGTGGCTCTCGCCTTCGACCCACCTCTCGTCGTACCGTCGACATGCGGACCGCAATAGGCGGTCCGCCTGGGAGGCGATGCATGCACCGTCACTCGACGTACTGCGAACCGGCGCAGCTCAATGCCGGTCATCCATCCCGGCCAGCCACGTAACGGTGGGGCCGGGCGCGGATCGCGTACGGCCCCCAAGAAGGGCAGACCTGTGTCTTCTTCATCAAGCCGTCGCACCTACGTCATTGACACTTCCGTCTTACTGAGCGACCCGCACGCGATGCGGCGATTCGACGAGCACGATGTCGTGCTCCCTGTTGTGGTGATCAGCGAGCTCGAGGGCAAGCGTCACCACAGCGAGCTGGGCTACTTCGCCCGTACGGCCTTGCGCTACCTTGACGAGCTGCGGACGATCCACGGGCGCCTTGATGCTCCCGTTCCGATCAATACTCTGGGCGGCACCATACGCGTCGAGCTGAATCACACCGATCCAGCTGCGCTGCCGGACGGTTTCCGCTTGGGCGACAATGACTCGCGCATTCTGGCTGTGGCGCTGAACCTCGCCGCTGAGGGGTGCGCTGTCACGCTCGTGTCCAAGGACCTCCCGATGAGAGTCAAGGCATCCTCTGTCGGTCTCAAGGCGGAGGAGTACCGCGCTGAGCTCGCCGTCGAAACCGAGTGGACTGGGATGAGCGAGATCGAAGTCGACGGCGGCGATATCGACCGCCTCTATGAGCAGGGCTTCCTTGAATTGGACGAGGCTCGAGACCTGCCCTGTCATACCGGCATCGTCCTGCTCAGCGGCAAGGCATCGGCCCTCGGCCGGGTCACGCCGAGCAAGGAGATCAAGCTGATCAAGGCTGAACGCGACGTGTTCGGAATTCATGGCCGCTCGGCGGAGCAGCGGGTGGCTCTCGATCTGCTACTGGATCCTTCCATTGGGATCATCTCTCTCGGCGGTCGGGCTGGCACCGGTAAGTCAGCCCTCGCGCTGTGCGCTGGGCTCGAGGCGGTCTTAGAACGCCAGCAGCACTCCAAAGTGGTGGTCTTCCGTCCGCTGTACGCGGTTGGCGGCCAAGAGCTCGGCTATCTGCCGGGTACCGAGGGCGAGAAGATGGCGCCCTGGGCCCAGGCAGTCTTCGACACCCTGGGTGCGCTCACCACGAAGCTGGTCATTGAAGAGGTGTTGGCACGCGGCCTGCTCGAGGTGCTGCCCCTCACGCATATCCGCGGCCGTTCGCTGCACGACGCGTTTGTTGTTGTCGACGAGGCGCAGTCACTGGAACGAAACGTGCTGCTCACCGTACTGAGCCGGATCGGGCAGGGCTCGCGAGTGGTCCTCACCCACGACGTCGCCCAGCGAGACAACCTGCGGGTGGGCAGGCATGACGGCGTCGTGGCGGTCGTTGAGAAACTGAAAGGCCACCCACTCTTCGCTCATGTCACGTTGCATCGCTCTGAGCGCTCACCAATCGCAGCCCTGGTGACCGAGATGTTGGAAGACGTCGCCGTTTGACGGATTCGTGCTGAACCAAAAAGAACGAAATGATCTCAAGATGATTTCATTTGGATAACGGCATGTGGCATCGTTTCCTCCGTGCGTCGGCTCGCTCAGCATGCCATAGTCGGGGTTGGCTTCTCAGCGTTTGTCGCAACAACAGCTTTCGCTGGACTGAGTAGCCCCGGTCAACAAACCTCTGCCATCGCCGTACCGGCGGCTGCCGTCATTGCCGCTACAGAACGCGCGTCGGCCGCTGACCAGCTCGCAGCTGAACGTGCGGCAGCCATAGCGCGTGCGAATCGGGAGGCTACGAGAGTCAAGGTCGTTGCAGCCAAACAGGCGGCGAAGCGGGCCAAATCCTTGGGCAAGCAGACGAAGGCGATTGTTGCGCAGCAAGCCAAGATCAAGGCCGCGCTGGCGGCTGCTGCGAAGAAAGCGGCCGAGGAGAAGGCTGCTCGCGCACGAGCGCTTGCCAATCGTGGCTACCAGCCGGGCGTCACCGATCCCAGAGAGATTGCCCGGCAGATCTTGAAGAACAAGTTTGGGTACGGCTCTAGCCAGTTCGATTGCTTCGACAACATCATCATGCGCGAGAGCAGGTGGGACATAAACGCCACCAACCCGAGCTCTGGAGCGTACGGCATCCCTCAGGCTCTGCCCGGCTCGAAGATGGCAAGCGAAGGGAGTGACTGGCGGACCAACCCAGCGACACAGATCACGTGGGGCATCAAGTACATGGAGGATCGATACGGCAGTCCGTGTGCCGCATGGAGCTTCAAGTCGGCCAAAGGTTGGTACTGAAACCAGACGAATCGTGCAGAACAGTGGGTGCCTACGTCTCGATGGTCGGGCTTGTGATCTTGTTGTAGTCCACCGATTCGTCGGCGCTCAGCGGAAGACGGACTGCACCGACGCGATGTAGGCGTCCCCGTCGAAGTCGTCGAGGATCGCGGTCTGCACGATGTATCCCTGGGCGATGCCGATGCAGATCGCCGATTCCCGGCTGGCGCGCTCGTGCGCCTGTGCCGGTGGCATCCCCTCCTGTTCGTGCCACGCGGTCAGATAGTGGGTGAACATGCCCTGGATCTTCGCGGCGATCCCCGACGCCATCCGGCGGAGCTCCGCATCGCGTACGGCCGCCGCCCAGAGCTGCACGAGGATGCTGACATCGCCGATCTCCGACCGGACGCCGCGGAGGAAGAGACCAATGAGTTCTCCTGGCGGGACGAGATGTTCGGCGGAGAGGACGCCGCTGAGGTCGTCGAACCGGCGTTCGAGGAGGTCGGCGACGGTGAGCTGGATCAGTTCGTTCTTGCTCTTGTAGTGACCGTAGATGGCGCCTGCCGACAAGCCGGACTCGGCGATGATGTCGGCCATAGACGTGGCATCGAATCCCTTGCGCGCGAAGCAGCGCAGCGCGGCCCGTGCGATCTCGCTTCGTCGGGCCGTCCGGTACTCCTCCGAAATCTTGGGCACGGGTCCACAATAAAAAGGAACGTTCGTTCTTGACAAGGAACAGCCGTGAACTCACAATAAAGAATGTTCATTCCTTTTAGCGAGGAGCATTGAAATGTCCACTCCACTCTCCACTCCTCCTCACACGCGCTGGGGCCGCGCAATCGGCATCGCCGTTGGCGCGGCACTCCTCGTCGGGGTCGTCGTGCTTGCGTTCATGTGGCCGGCGATCACCTCGACTGTCAAGGACTTTCCGATCGCCGTGGCCGGCCCAAGCGAGCAGGTGACAGCGTTCACCAGCGCCCTCGACCAGAACGCCGCCGGCCGATTCGACGTGACTGAGGCCGTCGATCGGGATGCTGCGGTGCAGAGCATCGAGGAGCGCGAGGTCTATGGGGCCGTCATCTTGGCCCAGGCACCCGAGGTGCTGATGGCGTCGGCCAACGGCGCCGTCACCAGTCAGATCATGAGTCAGATCGCCGGTCAGCTGCAGCAGCAGGTCAATGCGATCTTCGCCCAACAGACCGCCGCGGCGCAGCAGGCTGGGGCTCCGGCGCCCCACCCGATCGTCGTGACGGTCACCGATGTCGTGCCGCTCGCATCAACGGACGAGCGCGGCACTGGACTGACCGCGGCCGCCTTCCCGATGGTCCTCGGCGGGATGCTCGGTGGCATCCTTGTGGCGCTGCTCGTCGCCGGAGTATGGCGCCGCCTTGTCTCCCTCGCTGCCTACGCGGTCATCGCTGGCGCGGGGCTCGCCGCCATCATGCAGGCCTGGTTCGGGGTGCTGCAGGGGGACTACCTGGCGAACGCCTCCGCGATCGCCCTCTCGCTTTTCGCGACCGGCGCCTTCATCGTCGGCATGACCGCGCTGATCGGTCCTCCGGGCATTGCGGTCGGGGCGATCGTCACGCTGCTGATCGGCAATCCCATCTCCGCGGCCGCCCAGCCGCTCGAGTTCTTGCCGGAACCGTGGGGCGCGATCGGTCAGTGGTTCGTGCCGGGCGCATCCATCACGCTCTTGCGCGACCTCTCCTACTTCCCCGAGGCGGATGCAACGATGCCGTGGCTCGTGCTCGCGGGCTGGGCGATCGTCGGGGTCGCGCTGATGTTCGCGGGCCGCTACCGCAGCGTCGAGGTCGTGCATGACAAAGGTGCCGTCGAGCAGGAGGGACCCGAGGTTCCGGAGCGCGAACTCGCGCACGAGACCGCTTGAGCGGTCTCGTCTGCTGGGGTGATGCCGGTCGCGCTCGCTGTCCCCGAGACCTGGGATGCCGACTCAGCCTGGCCGACGGGTCATCGCCAGCAGGTCGAGAGCCTTGTCCAGTTCCTCCTCGGTCAGACTGCCGTCGGCGACGTAGCCGGTTTCGATGACGACCTCGCGGATGGTCTTGCCCTCCTTGAGCGCCTGCTTGGCGACGGCGGCAGCGTTCTCGTAACCGATGTAGCGGTTCAGCGGCGTCACGATTGACGGCGAGGACTCAGCGAGCGTCCTGCAGTGCTCGACATTCGCCTCGATCCCCGTTACGCAGCGGTCGGCGAGCAGCCGGCTGACGTTGGCCAATAGCTGGATGGACTCCAGGGTGTTGCGGGCCATTACTGGAAGCATGACGTTGAGCTCGAAGTTGCCACTCGCACCGGCAAAGGCGACCGCCGCGTCGTTGCCGATCACCTGCGCGCAGACCATAAGCGTCGCCTCACAGATCACGGGGTTGACTTTGCCCGGCATGATCGAGGATCCGGGCTGCAGGTCCGGAAGTGTGATCTCGCCGAGCCCAGCCCGCGGACCCGAGGCCATCCAGCGCAGATCGTTGGCAATCTTGTGCAGGCTCACCGCGATGGTCCGCAGTACGCCGGAGGCCTCGACCAGGCCGTCTCGGGCGCCCTGCGCCTCGAAATGATCACGTGCTTCGGTCAGCGGCAGGCCAGTCTTGTCCGCGATCAAGGAGATCACAGAGTCGGCGAAGCCCGCCGGAGTGTTGATGCCGGTGCCGACCGCAGTACCGCCGAGCGGTAGCTCAGCGATTCGGGGCAAGGCCGCCTCCACCCGCGCGATGCCGCGACCGATCTGGGCGGCGTAGCCGCCGAACTCCTGACCAAGAGTCACCGGGGTGGCGTCCATCAAGTGCGTACGACCGGACTTGACTACCTGAGCGAACTCTGTGGCCTTCTGGCTGAGCGCCGACTCCAAATGACGTAACGCCGGCACCAGGGCGTAAACGAGGTTGTACGTCGCGGCAATGTGGATGGCGCTGGGGAAGACGTCGTTGCTCGACTGTGACGCATTGACGTGATCATTGGGATGCACGGATTCGCCCAGCTCGGCGGTGGCGAGGGATGCGATCACCTCGTTGGCGTTCATGTTGCTCGAGGTGCCCGACCCCGTCTGGAAGACGTCGATCGGAAACTCGGCATCGTGCTGGTTCGCCGCGACTGCGCCAGCAGCTTTCTCGATCGAGGCGGCGTGCTCCTGCTTCAAGACCCCGAGCGCAGCGTTGGTCTTCGCGGCCGCCTCTTTGATCAGGCCGAGGGCGGCGATCAGCTCGGAGTTGATCGGTATCCCAGAGATTGGGAAGTTCTCAATAGCGCGTTGAGTCTGCGCCTTCCACAAGGCTGCGGCGGGCACCCGGACCTCGCCCATCGTGTCGTGCTCGATGCGATGTTCGCCCGTATCAGGTGACTGGGTCATGCGCCACATTCTTGCCTAGCCGATCCGGGGAAGTCCGTCGGCCTGGAGACGGTGTAAATCGCGTACTGCAAGCGGCGCTCGCCACGGGTGACTTCGGCAATGTGCTCGCGCACTGGAGGTGCAGTTCGTTCCAGGATGGTCCGCAGCCCAGGCGCCGCTGATTGGCACCAGATCGCCAGCGTGCCGGCCGGCGTCAGTCGAGCGTACGCAGCTCCCAGTCCCGCTTCGGTGTAGAGCGCGCGATTCTCCTCATGGATCAAGAAGTCCGGCCCGTTGTCCACATCGAGCACGATTGCGTCCCACGGCCCAGCAGGCTCATCGCTCAGCCCAGCCAGAACAAGCCGAACATCTGCGGCATGGAAGCGGACCCGCGGATCCGACGCCACCTCGGCGAGTGTTGCTGTGAATCCTTGATAGGCCCAGTCGATCAAGCATTGCTCGATCTCCACGACGTCGATCACGGCGACGTGTTTGGCCAAGATTGCGGAGACGGTATATCCCAAACCCAGCCCGCCGACCAGCACCCGCCACGCCCGACCGCTCGGCAATGCGAGATCTCCCAACAGGCGCTCGGAGCTGTCCTCGCTGCTGTCCATGGCAAAGGCGCCGTTGATGATCAACTCCTCAACAGCGGTTCCGGCGCCGAGTCGCCGACGCAACACGACTTCACCTCGCGGACCCGTGTGGCGGGCGATCGTCTGGATCGTCTCCATCAGCGAATAGTGTCCCGCACCCGCCGAGGCAGGTCCGAGTTGGCGTGGTCTGTGAAGATGAGGATGTGGCGCGTACGACACGACAGGGGACAGCGGGAGACATGATCCGCTCGCTCGCTTTGATCGTGATCCCGCTGGTGGCGATCGCGATCATCTTCACGAACGTGCCGGATGACCATCCTGTCGAGGAGGTGGACTGGAAGCCCGTGCTTGCCACGGCGCGGAAGCAGGCACCTTATGAGGTCCTCGCGCCGACCAACCTTCCAGACGGTTGGCGGGCCACCCGAGTGAACTGGGTGCCGCTGGGACGGCCCCACCTCAACGGCGAGGCGTCGCCACGCAATTTGTGGCAGATCGGATTCCTTACCCCAGAGGAGGTCTACATCGACCTCACTCAGGGCGACATACGGGCTGAAGAGATGGTTGATCAGCAGTCGCGGGAGGGGACCCCTGACGGCAACAGTGTTGTCGCGGGCGAGACCTGGCAACGGTTGGTCAGCCCTGACGGCCATACCAGATCGCTGGTACTGCATGGCCCAGCCGCGACGACCATCGTGTCCGCCAATCTGCCCTATGAGGGGTTGGAGGCATACGCCTCGACCCTCTCCAGCACCGGCTGAACCCCCGGTCTCAGCAGCGCACGCAATCTCTTCGGCATCGACACGAGTGCGATGGCTGATGCACCAGGGCCGAGCCGCTCAGCTCTCCTCAGTGAGTGCTGCCTCTTTGGCTTGAGCGGCGTCCACCTTCGTTTTGGCCCCGTCAAGCCAGGCCTGGCATATGGCAGCAAGCCGCTCACCGCGCTCCCACAGCGCAAGTGACTCTTCCAGTGAGGCGCCGCCTGACTCCAGCCGCTGGACGATGATGGCCAATTCATCGCGCGCCTGCTCGTAGCTGAGTGTTTCCGGTCTGGCTGCTGGATCCGTCATTCTCCTCCTCGCGGTCTCAGCTGCATCACTTTTACCGACAGCTGTCCGTCAGTCAGCTGTGCTGAGAGATCAGCGCCGACATTGACCTGGTTCACCGATCGGACCGCGACACCGTCTGAACTCAGCAGAATCGAGTAGCCACGATCCAGTGTGGCCTGGGGCGACATCGCCCGTATCCGTGCCAAGTGATGCCCGACCAGAGCTGATTCGCGGTCGATGGTCGAGCCAATGGCGCGGTTAGCGCGGTGCCTGAGCTCTGCCAGCTGCTCGTAACGCCGACCAAATGTTGCTGTGGGATCAGTGAGCACCGGGCGGGAACGCAGCCCGTCGAGCAGCTCCTGTTGTCGGCTGATCAGTCGCGATACCGCTTGGACCATGCGGTGCCGAGCCTGCTCCACTCGAGCCTTTTCGTCGGCCACATCGGGTACCACGCGTTTTGCGGCATCAGTCGGGGTTGAGGCGCGGTAGTCGGCGACGAGGTCGAGGATCGGGCTATCGGACTCGTGCCCGATTGCGCTCACCACCGGCGTACGGCAGGCGGCTACCGCTCGAATGAGGCCTTCGTCGGAGAAGGGCAGCAGGTCTTCGACGGAGCCGCCGCCGCGGGCGATGATGATGACGTCAACCTGAGGCTGGCGGTCCAGGTGCTGCACCGCAGCGATGAGTTGCTCGCAGGCCTGGGATCCCTGCACAAGGGTGTATCGGGTGACGATCCGTACCGCCGGCCAGCGCCGCCGCGCGTTTTCCATGACGTCGCGCTCCGCTGCGCTGCCTTCGCCGGTGACGAGCCCGACCGCTCCTCGGCAAATAGGGCAGCGACTTCTTCAGCGACCGATCGAAGAGTCCCTCCGCCTGGAGCAGTCGCTTGGTCTGCTCCAGGCGGGCGAGCAGCCGTCCCTCACCAACGGGAGTGATCGCATCGCAGGTAAAGATGAAGCGACCTGAACTCTCGTAGTAAGACGGTTTGATCCGGGCCACCACCGTCGCGCCTTCGGTCAAGGGTCCAGCTGAGTCCAGGGTTGTCGGTGATGTAGTCACCGACACCGAGACCTCGGCGAGCTTGTCGCGCAGGGTGAGGAAGATCGTCCGAGTGCCTGAGCGCCGGTTGACCTCGATGAGCTGCGCCTCGACCCAAACTGCTCCGAGTCGCTCGACCCAGCCGCGCACGGCGCGCGCGATCACCCGTAGGGGCTGCGGGTGCTCCGGTGACGATTGCAGGGCCACGCCGCGAGCGTAGTACCGCCGTCTTGCCAATTGCCGGTCGATCCGACCGCCGGCTTGACCACCTACACTGACCGGGTGGATGAGACGGGCCAGGTAGCTGCGCCGACCCGCCGCAGGCAGGTCGTGCTGGCGGCTCCGCGGGGGTACTGCGCTGGTGTGGACCGTGCGGTGATCACCGTCGAGAAAGCGCTGGAGACCTACGGGCCACCGATTTATGTCCGCAAGCAGATCGTGCATAACCGGCATGTGGTTGAAGACCTGGAGGAGCGGGGAGCCGTCTTCGTCGAGGAGCTGGAGGAGGTGCCGGAGGGCTCGACGGTGGTGTTCTCGGCACATGGTGTTTCTCCGGCAGTCCAGCTGGAGGCCAAAGCGCGAGGACTCAAGGCGATTGATGCGACCTGCCCGCTGGTCACCAAAGTGCACCATGAAGCCAAGCGGTTCGCCAAGGACGACTTGCAGATCTTGCTGATCGGACACGCTGGACATGAGGAAGTTGAAGGGACCACAGGTGAGGCGCCCGGGCACATCATGCTCGTGCAATCACCGGCAGATGTCGAACAGCTCGATGTTCGCGATCCGTCACGACTTGCGTGGCTCAGCCAGACCACGCTGAGCGTCGACGAGACTTTGCAAACGGTCAACCGGCTCCGCGAGAAGTTTCCACTTTTGCAGGATCCGCCGAGCGATGACATCTGTTACGCCACGCAGAACCGACAACTCGCGGTCAAGCAGATCGCTGCGCACAGCGATCTCGTCATCGTGGTCGGCTCGGCCAACTCGTCCAACTCGGTGCGCCTGGTGGAGGTGGCGCTAGAGGCAGGAGCCAAGGCAGCACATCGGATTGACAACGCAACAGAGATTGATCCCGAATGGCTGGCTGGTGTCGACTCGGTGGGTGTAACCAGCGGAGCCTCGGTGCCGGACGACCTCGTACAGGGCGTATTGGGCTATCTCGTCGACCAGGGCTATCCCGTTGCTCGTGAGGAGCGGCTCACCGAGGAGTCGCTGGTCTTCGCATTGCCGCCTGAGCTGCGGAAGGATCTGCGCAAGGGCGCAGCTAGTGATTGAGCTGCTCCGGGGATCTCAGTCGCTCGCAGCTGAACGCTGTCATCATGACTGCCGAGATGATTCATGAAGACTGCGCCGTCTCATCTGGCACGGCCGGCGAACTCTCTTCGATCAACTCGGTCAGATCTGGGTCAGGCCTGTAGAGTTCGGCAGCCTCTGGCACGGCGGCTGATCGGCGTCGGCGACCGCGGCCGACCATTGGCTCGACCTGGACCGCGTCATCAACCAGCTCGGCGGCCTGGATCTGGCGTACGGCCTCATTGATCTGGGTAGGTCCGGGCAGCTCTTTCTCACTGACCTTCAGGTCGCGGAACTTCCGGGCGCGGACGAGCACAGTGCCCTCGACTGTTGCGATCGTCTCGTTGTAGGCGTTCACCGAGCTCCGCAGCGCGCGACCCAGTTTGTCGAAGCGGTTCCCCATCAGGCCGAGCTTCTCGTGCAGCTCGCGGCCGAGGCGGAACACTTCGGCCGCGCTCTCGGCCAAGGCAGCCTGCCTCCAGCCGTACGCCACCGCGCGTAACATCCCGATCAGCGTCGTCGGCGTCGCCAGTACGACGTCGCGCGCAGCAGCGTAGTCGTAGAGATCCGGGATTTGATCAAGAGCGGTGGCGAAGAACATCTCGTTCGGCAAGAAGAGAACCACGAACTCCGGTGTCTCCCCAGCCTTCCAGTATTGCTTGGAGGACAGCTGATCGATATGGGTCCGGACGTTCCGTGCGTAGCGCGTCAGGGCCTCCGCCTTGAGGTCTGGGTCATCGGCCTCGGCGGCTTCGAGGAAAGCGTTGAGCGGGGCCTTCGCGTCGACAAATATGTGCTTATCCCCGGACAGGTTGACACGCATGTCCGGCCGCATCACTCGATCGTCGGCTTTAGTCGTGTACTGCAGATCGAAGTCGCAGCGTTCAATCATCCCGGCTAGCTCGGCGACCCTCTTGAGCTGTGTCTCTCCCCAAGAGCCGCGGATCTGTGGTTTGCGCAATGCGGTCACCAAAGCAGCGGTCTCGCGGCGTAGGGTCTCCCCAGTCTGTTGGACATGACTGACCTGAGTACGCAGCTCGGCCGACATGGCCGCCCGTTCCTTCTCCACGTCGGTGAGCCGCGCGTTGAACTTGTCGAGACTTTCACGGACCGGGATCATCAGTTGCTCGGTCGCTTTGAGTCGAACTTCGGCCTGGGCATCGGCACTGTGGCCCTGCCTGTCAAGAGTCTCGACAGACAGCACCCTGAACTGGTTGATCATGGACTCTCGGTCGGCGGCGATCTCTCTGGTCCGCTGCAGGGCGGCGTCACGCTGGGCCACTGCGCCGGCTACTTCGGCGGAGACCTCGGCCGCCTTCGCGTGCGCTGCTGCTACCTCGGTGCGGGCCTCGGCCACGTTGCTGCGGGCGTGGGCTGCTTCTGCTCGTGCCTGGGCGGCTTCCGCGCGAGCAGTAGCGGCGTCACTGTGCGACTGCGCGATCAGCATCTGCGCATGTGCCGTGTCGGATTGCTGGCGGGCACGCGCGATCAGCCAGCCGGCGATGCTCCCGAGCAAGGTTCCCATCACCAGGCCACAGATCAGCGCAATGACCGTGACACCGTCCATGGGGGAGATCTTGCCTGGGCTGGACGACAAAACCTCGGAGGCAGCTCCGCGAACCACCGCATCCGTGTATCGATCGGCGCCTAGCCGGTTGTGACCTAGGTTGGAACCATGTCGTCCGAGCTTGATCATGTCGCCGACCTGATCGCCTTTGTGGAAGCGTCACCGTCGTCCCACCATGCCGCCGCCGAGGGCGCTCGCCGGTTGGCCGTGGAAGGCTTTACGGCACAGGAGGAGTCGGCGGAGTGGAGCTCTGAGCCCGGCGGCCATTACGTGGTACGCGACGGCGCATTGATCGCGTGGCGGATCCCCGATAAGTCCCGATCCTTTATGCCGTTCCGTATCCTCGGCTCGCACACGGATTCGACAGGTTTCACACTTAAGCCGCGGCCCGACCTCAGCGGCTACGGCTGGCAGCAACTCGGTGTAGAGATCTACGGCGCTCCGTTGCTCAACTCCTGGCTTGATCGCGAGCTCGGATTGGCAGGTCGGCTGGTGCTCAGCGACGGCACCATGCAGCTGGTGCGTACCGAGGCGATCATGCGGATACCGCAGTTGGCTATCCATCTTGATCGCGGTGTGAACGACGAAGGCCTGAGGCTGGACAAGCAACTCCACACCGCACCCGTCTGGAGCGTTGGTCATCCGGGCATTGGTGTACTTGATCACGTAGCCAAGGCCGCAGGCTGCTCGGCTGTCGACATCGATGGCTACGACCTGAGGGTTTACGACACCGCAAAGCCGGCGATCTTCGGAGCGCATCAGGAATTCCTCGCGTCGAGCCGACTCGACAATCTGAGCAGCATGCACGCGAGCATCGTCGCCATGATCAACGCAGACGACGGCGATGTTATCCAGATGATCGCAGTTTTTGATCATGAGGAGCTGGGCAGCGCTTCTCGTAGCGGGGCGGCCGGTCCGCTGCTGGCCGACATACTGGCGCGTATCTCCGACAGTCTCGGTGCCACGCTTGATCAACGGCATCGATCCCTTGCCGAGACGTTCTGCCTCTCAGCGGACACCGGTCACGCCATCCATCCCAACTATCCCAACCGGCATGATCCTGCGAACCGGCCGCTGCTCAACTCGGGCCCGCTTCTGAAGCTGAACGCAAACCAGCGCTACGCCACCGACGGACGGGGCGCGGCTTTGTGGCGGCGCGTCTGCCGCAAGGCCGGCATCGCTACCCAAGAGTTCGTGTCGAACAATGCGATGCCGTGCGGCTCGACTATCGGTCCACTGACAGCCACCAGGCTAGGAATCGCCACGGTAGACGTAGGCATTCCCATGCTCTCCATGCATTCGGCCCGCGAGCTAGCCGGCACCGATGACCCACTCAGCCTGACGCGAGCGATGGAATCATTCCTCACCGGCGAGATCTGAAGATCGCTACGACACCCTAGGCTTGTCGCCCGTGGCACTCACGATCGGGATTGTCGGGCTTCCGAATGCAGGCAAGTCGACGCTGTTCAATGCGCTTACTCGCAACGACGTGCTGGCTGCCAGCTACCCGTTCGCAACAATCGATCCCAACGTCGGAGTTGTCGGTGTGCCGGACCCGCGGCTGGCCGACTTGGCGAAGCTCCTCCATTCAGACCGCATTGTGCCTGCGACCGTGAGCTTCGTCGATATCGCAGGCATCGTTCGGGGTGCGAGCAAGGGGGAGGGGATGGGGAATGCCTTCCTGTCCCACATTCGTGAGGCGGACGCCGTATGCCAAGTGACACGCGTGTTCGAGGACCCGGACGTGACTCATGTCGACGGTGCAGTCAACCCGCCGAGTGACATTGAGACCATCGAGACGGAACTGATCTTGGCGGACCTACAGACGGTGGAGAAGGTGCTGCCACGGCTCGAAAAGGAAGCCCGGATCAACAAGGACAAGCTCGGGGCGCTCGCGGCTGTGAAGCAGGCACAGGATGTCCTCGACAGCGGACGTACGATTTTCGCTGCCGGCTTGGACCGTGGACCACTACGTGATCTTTTTCTGCTGACTGCGAAGCCATTTCTCTACGTCTTCAACTGCGATTCCGACGAACTGGCCAACGAACCGCTCAAGCAGCGGCTAGGCGACCTCGTCGCGCCGGCCGAGGCGATCTTTCTCGACGCCAAGATCGAGTCCGAGCTGGTCGAGATGGAGCTCGGCGAGGCGCGGGAGTTTCTTGCGGAGATGGGCATTGCGGAGCCGGGTCTGGACGTCCTGGCTCGCGTTGGCTTCGACACGCTGGGCCTGCAGACCTTTCTGACGGCAGGTCCTAAGGAGTCGCGTGCCTGGACGATTCGCAAGGGTGCTACAGCTCCAGAGGCGGCAGGCGTCATCCACAGCGACTTTCAGAAAGGTTTCATCAGAGCCGAAGTCGTCTCGTTCGATGATCTTGTCGCTGCCGGATCGATGCAGCATGCCCGCGCCAGAGGCAAAGTCCGACTCGAAGGTAAGGATTACGTCATGGCAGACGGGGACGTCGTCGAGTTCCGGTTCAATGTGTGATTCGCCAGCAATTGCGCCCTGAGCCTGTCGAAGGGCATCAGCAGCTGCGCCCTGAGCCTGTCGAAGGGTGCTGAGTTTGTCGAAGGGCACCGAGAGGGCTCTAGGGCCGCCCGGACGCCGGATTCTTGTGTGACCCGAAGCGCGATAACCGGGGCAGATCGCCGTAGCGACCACTGAGCAACGCGAGCTTCTGAATGTAGACCCACGGCATCCCGTGATCATGCTGATCGGCTTGCGAAGTCGGCAAGAGTCCGTGCGGAAGTTGTGGACAAGTCGCCTGCGAGTGTTCCCCAGCTCCATGCCCTTCGACAGGCTCAGGGCACAGTTACAAGCGCTCAGAGCTTGGTCCACGCTTCCGTGAGCACGTGGCGCAGAATTTGCTCCATTTCGTCGAACTCGGCCTGGCCACAGATCAGTGGTGGAGCGACCTGTACGACGGGGTCGCCGCGGTCGTCGGTGCGGCAGTAGAGGCCGTTCTCGAACAGCGCCCCTGAGACGTAACCACGTAGCACCCTCTCGACCTCGGCTGCATCCAAGGTCTGCTTGCTCGCCTTGTCCTTCACCAGCTCGACGGCATAGAAGTAGCCGTCTCCGCGCACATCGCCAACGATCGGCAGGTCGTAGAGCCGCTCCAGCGTTTTCCGGAAGCTGTTCTCCTGGCGTAGGACGTTGCCGAGCAGATCTTCCCGCTCGAAAAGATCAAGGTTGGCCAGCGCAACCGCGCACGACACCGGATGGCCGCCGAACGTGTAGCCGTGCGGGAAGGTGGTGTTTCCGCGGCCGAACGGCTCGAAAATGGCATCGGAGATGATGGCCGCGCCGAGTGGCGAATAGCCCGACGTCAGACCTTTGGCAGTGGTGATGATGTCAGGCTGGTAGCCGTATTTCTGCGCACCGAACATGGTGCCCAACCGCCCGTAGGCGCAGATCACTTCATCGGAGACGAGCAACAGCTCGTATGCGTCGCAGATCTCCCGCAGCCGCTCGAAATATCCAGGCGGGGCTGGAATGCAGCCGCCCGCGTTCTGCACCGGCTCGACAAACACAGCCGCTACGCTGTCGGGCCCCTCGTAGAGGATCGCCTCCTCAACCCGATTTGCAGCCCACAGCCCGAACTGCTTCTCGTCGCCCGCCACCTCGTCCGGCGCGCGGTAGAAATTGGTGTTAGGCACCCGAGCACCGCCCGGGACCAGCGGCTCGAAGGGAAGCCTGAAGCCCGGCACCCCGGTGATCGACACTGCACCGTGTGTCGTGCCGTGATACGCGACAGAGCGTGAGATCACCTTGGTTTTGGACGGCTTTCCAATCAGTTTGAAGTACTGCTTTGCCACCTTCCAGGCTGTTTCCACCGACTCGCCGCCGCCGCAGGAGAAGAACACCTTGTTCAGGTCGCCAGGCGCCTCCGCTGCCAGTCGATCAGCTAGTTCAATCGCCGTGGGATGCGCATAGGACCAGATCGGAAAGAAGGCCAGCTTGCGCGCCTGCGCAGCCGCGGCCTCCACCAGCTCCACACGTCCGTGCCCGGCCTGCACGGCGAACAGACCTGAAAGACCATCGAGATACTTCCGGCCGTTGGTGTCCCAGATGTACGCACCGTCGCCCCGTTCGATGATCGGTACCGGATTAGTGGCGAAGCTGGACATCCGGGTGAAGTGCATCCACAGGTGCTCTGCAGCGTTGCCCCGAGCAGCAGTCGGCGTCGTGCTGTCATCGGTGATCATGCTGTCTGTCATCGGTACCCCAATCGTCGTCCGCACCAGCAACTCTGTCACCGTCACGGACGGGACGATCCGGAGGTCAGACATCAGCGGATGATGAGTTATCCCCTCCTATTAATCTCCCACGCAAGATCACAATCTTGTTGCGTGTTACCCACTGGTAGGCAACAACTCTTGTGGGTATTAGTTTGGTGACCTAGAACTGCTTCGTTCCCGTGGGACGTCCTTAACGCTGCCCACGTCAGATCGAACGCCCCAACGGAGGGGCATATAGGAGGAGGACATCGAATGCGTGGAAAAACTGGCGGGATGGCCGCCGCGGCTCTTGCGTCCCTCGCTCTTGTTGCGACGGCGTGTGGCGGGGGCGGTACGGCATCCGAGCCGGGTGCGAGTCAGCCCGCTGGCCAGGCTGGCGGCGAAGTCACCGTTGCCGGCTGTACACCGGAGAACCCGCTCGTTCCGGGCGATACCAACGAGACTTGCGGCGGCGACATCATCGACGCCATGACCTCCAAGCTGGTTCGGTACAACACTGAGAACGCCGCGCCGGAGAACGACATCGCGGAGTCCATCGAGACCAGCGACAACAAGCTCTTCACCGTCAAGCTGAAGCCCTACAAGTTCCAGGACGGCACCGACGTCAAGGCCAAGAACTTCGTCGATGCCTGGAACTACACCGCCTACGGCCCCAATGGTCAGGCCGGCACCGGCTTCTTCCTGCCGATTGCCGGCTACGCCGATGTGCAGTGCCCCGACGCCGAGTGCAAGCAGAAGCCCAAGGCTGAGACCATGTCGGGCCTCAAAGTCGTCGACGACATGACCTTCACCATCCAGACCGCCGAGCCGGTCTCGAACCTGCCGGTGCGCCTCGGCTACTCCTCCTTCGCCCCGCTGCCGGACTCCTTCTTCGCCGATCCGAAGGCCTTCGAGAAGAAGCCGATCGGGGCCGGCCCGTTCAAGATGGATTCGATCAGCAACACCGAGTTCGTACTTTCCAAATTCGCCGACTTCAGTGGCGAGACCAAGGCCAACGTGGACAAGCTCACCTACCGCGTCTACCAGGATCCTTCGGCGGCCTACGCCGACGCCGTGG
Organism: uncultured Actinomycetota bacterium; assembly: GCA_963740515.1. Taxonomy (GTDB): domain Bacteria; phylum Actinomycetota; class Actinomycetes; order Propionibacteriales; family Propionibacteriaceae; genus Microlunatus. Next base: position 112,583 of record CAVUEO010000039.1, on the reverse strand, counting down.
CTGGCAGCCTCGACTACATCGACGACAGCAACATCCCAAGTGACCAACTCGTGGGGGACGCGTACAAGAACGACTTCCCAGATCGGACCTCCCAGAAGGAATCGCTGGTCATGGGCTGGATAACGTTCTCTCCGAACGATCCGCAGCTGAAGGACAATGTCGATCTGCGGAAGGCCATCTCGCGGGCCATCGATCGAGATCTGATCGTCAAGCAGATCTTCAGCGGCACCCGCATCCCGGCCACCGGCTGGGTGTCGCCTGCGGTGGACGGCTTCAAGGCGGGCGCCTGTGGGGACTCCTGCACGTTCGACGCGGCGGCAGCAAAGTCAGCATTCGAAGCGGCCGGTGGGTACAAGGGCACACTGACGATGACCTACAACGCCGACTCGCCGAATAAGGCATGGTCGGAAGCGGTCTGCAACTCGATCAAGAACACCCTGGGAATCGAGTGCGTCGCGGTGCCCACGGTCGATTTTGCGACCTTCAACAAGAAGCTCGATGCCGACGAGATCAAGGGCATCTTCCGCAGCGCATGGCAGGCGGACTATCCCTCGATCGAGAACTACCTGACCCCGATCTACGCCAAGACTTCCTTCCCGCCGGAAGGTTCCAACTACTCCAAGTACGACAACCCGGAGTTCGAGAAGCTGTTGGCCGAGGCGGCAGCGGCGAAGAGTCTTGACGAGGCCAACGGTAAGTACCAGCAGGCTGAGGGGTTGCTCGCGACGGACTTTCCGACCGCCCCGCTCTGGTACTACCTGACCACTTCAGCGTGGTCGGACAGGGTCACGGATGTGAAGGTCAACGCCTTCGGTGTCCTCGACACTGCGGCAATCAAGGTGAAGTGAACGGCAAGCGCGTGAACTACCGCTGAGAGTGTCGGCCCGCCGGAGCAATTTCGGCGGGCCGACGCTATGTTCCTCCAAGGAGCCTTTACGACCTTGAGGAGAGGAGGTTGGGGTGGGCAAGTACATCATCCGCCGGTTGCTGCAGATGATCCCGGTCATCATCGGCGTCACGTTCATCATCTATGTCGCGGTCTTCGCCCTTGGGGATCCGACGGCCGGGCGCTGCGGCGAGCGGCCGTGCCCGGAGAGCTACATCGCCAAGTTCCGGGCGGACTACAACCTCGACAAGCCGCTGATCGTTCAGTACCTGCTCTATATGGGCAACCTGGTGCGGGGAGACCTGGGGACCAACTTCTTCGGCAACAAGGTGGTCGACGAACTGGCGGCTCGCTGGCCGGTCACGCTTCAAGCTCGGCCACGATGGCGGTGATCATCGAGTCCGTGATCGGCATCACCGCCGGCGTACTCGCCGGCATCCGGCGGGGAAAGTTCATCGACAACCTGGTCACCGTGAGCACGCTGTTCTTGATCTCGATCCCCATCTTCGTGATCGGCAGCTTCGCCCAGCTGATCTTCGGGGTCCGCCTCGGCTGGTTCCCGGTCACCGCCACCCAGGGCACCACGTATCAGCTGATCCTGCCCGCCTTCGTCCTGGCCTCGGCCTCGGTGGCCTACATCGCCCGGCTGATGCGGGCCAACCTGGGCGAGAACCTGCGAGCCGACTATGTGCGAACCGCCAAGGCAAAGGGTCTGAGCAACCGGCGCACGATCGGCGTACACACGCTGCGCAACTCCCTGATCCCGGTCATCACCTTCATCGGCATCGACATCGGCGCGCTGATGGGTGGGGCAATCGTCACCGAACGGATCTTCAACATCAACGGCATCGGCAACTTTCTCTACCGCAGCATCGGCCAGAAGGACGGCGCGTCGGTTGTGGGCACGATTACTCTGCTTGGTGCTGATCTACCTGTTGGTCAATCTAATCGTCGACGTTCTCTACGGCTTCTTGGATCCGAGGATCTCCCATGACTGACACCTCCGGCCTGGACACCGCCTCGGTCGTTCCGGTCACCATCGACGCGACCGGGGGGCCAGAGGCGCCGCTGAGCTGCCCCCGCAAAGGGCGAGAAGGCGCGTTCGCTCGGCACCGACGCATGGGAGGAGCTACGCCGACGGCCGATGTTTTGGATCTCGGCGGCGCTGATCGTGTTTTTCGTGCGTCATGGCGGCGTTCCCTCAGCTGTTCACCAACACCGACCCGACTGTCGCCGATCTGTCCAAGGCCCGCGAGGCGCCCTCACCCGACGCCTGGTTCGGTCGGGACAACCAGGGCTATGACGTCTACGCCCGCACCGTCTACGGTGCCCGAGCCTCCATCCTGGTCGGCGTGTTCGCCACGTTGTTCGTGGCTGTGCTGGGCTCGTTCGTCGGAATTATCGCCGGTTACCGAGCCGGCTGGATGGATTCGCTGCTCAGCCGCATCGGCGAGATCTTCCTCGGCATCCCGTTGCTGCTGGGCGGGATCTTGTTTCTCTACATCTTCCCCAACGACCCGCTGACGACACCGTTCCTGGTGCAGGTAGCGAAAGTGGCCTTGGTGCTCGGCATCTTCGGCTGGCCGCTGATCATGCGGCTGATGCGCTCCAGCGTGCTGCAGGTCAAGCCGAATGACTACGTCCAGGCCGCCCGGGCGCTCGGTGCGTCCCCGACCCGGATCATCAGCTCCCACATCCTGCCCAACTCGCTGGCCTCCGTCATCGTGGTCTCCACCATCAATCTCGGCGCCTACATCTCGATCGAGGCCACATTGTCCTTCCTGGGCGTCGGACTGCAACCGCCCGCCATCTCCTGGGGCATCCAGATCTCCGAGGCCTCGGGTATCGGCTTTATCAGAGCCGCCCCGCACATGCTGCTGTTCCCCAGCGTGTTCTTGTCGCTCACTGTGCTCGCCTTCATCATGCTGGGCGATGTCGTTCGCGACGCTCTTGATCCGAGAATGCGTTAAGGAGGCGCGCGATGCCGCTATCAGTCGGAACCAGCGGAAAGGCTGAGGTCGAGATCCTCGATACCCAAGGCCTATGGCGGCCGGTCGACGGCCTGTTGCTCGAGGTCGATCAGTTGCAGGTGGAGTTCCGTACCCGCGACGGTGTCGCCAAGGCGATCAACGGCGTGTCGTTCGACCTTCACGAGGGCGAAACATTGGCCATCCTCGGTGAGTCTGGATCAGGTAAGTCGGTGACCGCACAAGCCATAATGGGCATCCTGGACTCCCCGCCCGCTTTCATTACCGGTGGCGAAGTGCGCTATTGCGGGCAAGACATCCTCAAGCTGAGCGAGGAGGACCGACGGCGGGTGCGCGGGCCGGAGATCTCGATGGTTTTCCAGGATGCATTGTCTGCACTCAATCCCGTTTTCCCCGTGGGCTGGCAGATTGCCGAGATGTTCCGCAAGCACCGTGGGATGAACAAATCGGATTCGCTTGCCCAGGCCGTACGCCTCATGGAAAGGGTGCAGATCCCAGGGGCCGCGCAGCGCGTCAAGGCGCTATCCGCACCAATTCTCCGGCGGCATGCGGCAGCGGATCATGATCGCGATGGCGATCGCACTCGATCCCGCCGTCCTGATCGCCGACGAGCCCACTACCGCACTGGACGTCACGGTGCAGGCGCAGATCATGAAACTGCTGGCTGATCTGCAGGAGGAGCGGCAGATGGGCCTGATCCTCATCACCCATGACCTCGGCGTCGTTGCCGACGTGGCCGACCGGATCGCGGTCATGTACGCCGGCCGGATCGTGGAGCAGTCAGACGTCTACGAGATCTATGCCAGCCCAGCGCATCCGTACACCAAGGGCCTGCTGGAATCCGTCCCCCGGCTGGACCAGAAGGGCCTGCAACTCGCCGCGATCGGCGGGCTGCCACCGAACCTGATGCGGATCCCGCCCGGCTGTCCCTTCAACCCACGGTGCAGCTACGCCCAGGACATCTGCCGCGTCGACCCGCCGCCGCCGCTGCGTGAGGTGGTCTATGGCCGGCTGGCAGCCTGCCACTTCTCCGAGCTCGTGCTCGAGCACAGCCCCGAGCTTGCAGGTCACCCAGACCGCCGACGAGGTGAAGCGGCCCTGGAGTACGGACCGGAGCCAACGTCGGCCTCGGAGCCGGACCGCATCGCTGACGCTGGGCCCGGACCTGGAGTACTGGCATGACTCGGGAGGTCGTGCTTCAGGCCGAGAACCTTGTCAAGCACTATCCGATCAAGGCTGGCGTGCTGCGCCGCACCGTCGGCCAGGTCAAGGCGTTGGACGGAGTCTCCTTCGAGCTCTACAAGGGCGAGACTCTGGGCATCGTGGGGGAGTCCGGCTGCGGTAAGTCGACACTTGCCCGCATGCTGATGCGGCTGGAGGAGCCGACCGCCGGGAAGCTGACCTTCGATGGAGTCGATGTCTATTCCCAGAAGGGCGGCGCGATGCGTCGGCTGCGGAGAGATATCCAGATCGTCTTCCAGGATCCGTACACATCGTTGAACCCCCGCAAGACAGTCGGCGACATCGTCGGCGAGCCATTCGAAATCCACACCGATGTCCTGCCCAAGGGCGACCGCCGGCAGCGCGTTCAGCAGTTGCTGGAGCTGGTGGGGCTCAACCCTGAGCACATCAACCGGTACCCGCACCAGTTCTCCGGCGGTCAGCGGCAACGGATCGGGATTGCGCGTGGGCTGGCGCTGAACCCGAAGGTGATCATCTGCGACGAGCCGGTCTCGGCGCTCGACGTCTCGGTGCAGGCCCAGGTCGTGAACCTGCTTGGAGAGCTGCAGGCGGGACTCGGACTGGCGTACATCTTTATTGCGCATGACCTGTCGGTGGTTCGGCACATCTCCGACCGGGTCGGGGTGATGTACCTCGGCAAGATGGTCGAGATCGGCGACGAGGATCAGATCTACTCCCGTCCCACCCATCCGTACACCCAAGCCCTGCTCTCCGCGGTGCCAATGCCGGATCCGACCAGGCGCAACTCTCGTGAGCAGATCGTGCTGACCGGTGACGTGCCGAGTCCGGCCAACCCGCCGGTGGCATGCAGATTCCACACCCGCTGCTGGAAGGCCCAGGAGATCTGCAGCGTCGATGAACCGCTGCTCATCGCGCGTCCTGACGGGGAGTCATCACATGAGTCCGCCTGTCACTTCGCCGAGCCTCGAGTAGTCGTCTGATCTGCACTCGATCGGGTCGTCTCTGATCACAAGAGTCCAAATGCCCGAAGACAGCCGCGGCATATGGTGGGGCCGTGACGTCTGTGACTAGATCTGAACCCGCCCGACGCCTCATGTTGGTACATGCGCATCCCGATGACGAGACGATCAACAACGGGGTGACGATGGCCAAGTACGTGTCCGAGGGCGCGGCCGTCTGTTTGGTGACCTGCACGCTCGGCGAGGAAGGCGAGGTGCTGGTCGAGGATCTGGTGCATCTGGCTCCAGAAGAGAATGACGATCTGGGATCGCACCGGCTTGGCGAACTCAAGCTGGCTATGGAGATCCTGGGCGTGATCGACTTCATCCGACTTGGTGGCGATGGTCGATATCGGGATTCAGGTATGGCTTACGCCACCGACGGTCGCGCCACCGCTCGCGACGTGCTTCGGGAAGGAATCTTCTGGACGGCGGACCTGCTGGAAGCCGCGAACGAGCTGGTACCAGTGATCCGCGACCGGCGTCCTCAGGTGCTGATCACCTATGACCAGATTGGTAACTATGGTCATCCGGATCACATTCAGGCTCATCGAGTTGCTATGTACGCCACGCAGCTGGCTGGGGTGCCGTCCTACCGTCGGGACCTTGGCGAGCCATGGACCGTCGCCCGGGTGTTCTGGTGCACGATGAGCAAGGGCCGAATGCGGGCCGGCATCCAGGCGCTGCGCGATGCGGGTGACAACGAGACATTCCAGGGCTTCGATCCCGATGGCCCGCTGGCCTCCCTCATGTCCGACGACGCCGACATCGCGGTCGAGATTGAGGGGACGCCCTGGGTGGCACAGAAGCTAGCCGCTATGCGGGCCCACGCGACCCAGATCACCCCCGACGGACCATTCTTTGCTGGCGCCGAGGTGCTGGGTGACGCGCGCTGGGCTCGCGAGTATTACCGCCTTGCGACGGGTGCTCCCCTTCCTGAGGGAGATGGTTGGGCTGACGACCTGTTCGCCGGGCTGAGTTAGCGCTCGTGACGAGCGCAAGCTTGCCGGAGGCGTCACCCGACGGGGTTAAGGCACCAGATCTCGGTTACGGCGTTCCCGGCTCGGCCGATGCACTACGCCACGTCATGGGCCACTTCCCCTCTGGGGTCACGATTGCGACTGCGCTGCATCACGGGATCAAGCACGCGATGACGGCCACCGCGGTGTGCTCTGTCTCCCTGGAGCCACCTCTCGTCCTGGTCTGCGTCGGCAAGGCGAGCCGGTTTCATGGCGCGATCACCAAGGCCACACATTGGTGCTTGTCGCTGCTGACCGTCGACCAAGCGGTGCTGGCCAAGCACTTTGCCAACCGCGGGAGAGACTTGCTCAGCCAGTTCGTCCAGGTGCCGCATACTCCAAGCCCTCTCAGCGGGACGCCGCTCATCGATGATGCGTTGGCCTGGCTCGAGTGCACGACTTATGGCATGCACGATGGGGGGGATCACACCATCGTGATCGGCCAGATTGCCCGCGCGAGTGGTCTACCTTCTGACGATGATCCAAACGCGAAGCCTCCATTGACGTACTATCGGGGGGCGTACTCCTAGGGCCGTGTGGTGGAAACGCGTCCGGGGCGACGACATCGTGGGGTTGAGCGTCATCGCCAGTGCCCACCCATCCAAAGTGCCGTCTGACCCGAGGTAGCAGTCCGTGACCACGCAAGCGCCAAGGAACGACGTTGGGCCCGATGACGCCATCGTCTGGGAACCGGCATCACCAGCGGATGAGCAGCCGGCCGGGAAGCGTCTGATCTGGGTGCTGATCGCTGCCGTTGTGGGTGGTCTTATCGTCATCGCGGGGATTCTTTACGTGGCTGGCTACGTCGTCACCGGCGACCAGGTCCCCAAGAAAGCGCAGATCTCCGGCGTAGCAGTAGGAGGCCTCAGCAGGCCTCAGGCGATCGAGAAGCTGTCGGTGGAGCTTGGTGCCAGGGCTGCGGAGCCCTTGAACCTTACGGTCGGAGAACGAGAGGCCGAGCTCAAACCGGCTGATGCCGGTCTTTCTGTCGACTACGCGAAGAGCGTCGATGCGGCGGGCGGCGGCAAGAGCCTGAACCCACTGCGCATCTTGAGGACGCTCACCGGGGGGTCAGCGATCGATGCTGTGGTCCTGGTCGACCAGCCCAAACTCCAGGCAGCGGTAGGAGGGCTGGCCAAGGACTTCAACCGTGAGCCAGTTAATGCCGCGATCGAATACAAGGGCACGAAAATCAAGCTGAAGCAAGCCCACGATGGAGTGGTCGTGCAGCAGGATCCCGCGGCGGCGACGATCACCAGCAGCTTCTTGCAGCTGACAGGGCCCATTGCGCTGCCAGCTGATATCACCCAACCTGCGATCACTACTGACGAGGCCGACGCGGTGGTTGCGACCTTCGCCAAGCCCGCAGTCTCAGCCCCCATCAAGGTCAAGGTCAGCAGCACCGAATCATTTGAGATCAGCCCGAGAATGCTCGCTGAGTCCATCTCGTTCCTGCCTCGAGACGGCACTCTTGTGCCCGTACTTGACGAAAAGAGGCTACGGCGCAACGCCAGTCCGGCCCTCAAGAGAGTCGAGCTGATTGAGCCGAAGAACGCCACCGTACGACTGGTGAATGGCAAGCCAAAAGTGATCCCTGCCGTCAATGGCACGACCATCAAGGCCGATAACCTGAAGAAGGCTGTCGAACTGGTGTTGATCAAGCCAGCGGCGGAGCGGACGGTCAGCGTACAGCTCACGGGGGACAAGGCATCCTTTTCCACAGAGGATGCAAAAAACCTTCGAATCAGGCACGTGACCGGCCAATTCACGACCTACTTTCCGTATCTCCCGTATCGCAATATCAATATCGGCCGGGCTGCGGCGCTGATCAACGGCACTCTGCTCAAGCCGGGTGAGACCTTCTCTTTGAACCAGATCGTGGGTGAGCGAACCGCAGCCAACGGCTTCACCGAGGGCTACATCATCAAGGACGGCAGGTTCCGCAAGGAGCTCGGCGGTGGCGTATCGCAGAGCGCGACAACCACATTCAATGCCATGTTCTTCGCCGGACTGAAGGACGTCGAGCACAAACCGCATGGTCTCTTCATCGACCGCTACCCAGCCGGCCGGGAGGCCACAGTCGCTTGGCCCAGCCTCGACCTCAAGTTCCAGAACGACACAAAGTACGGCGTGTTGGTGCAGGCCTACATCGTCAAGGGAACACCAAGCCGCCGGGGATCGATCACGGTGAGGATGTGGTCGACCAAGGCCTACGACAAGGTTGTGGCGACCAGTCCGATCAAGTCGAATTTCACGACCGGGCCCGACATCAAGGATGACGCGAAGGATTGCGAGCCGACGAGCCCAGTGCAGGGTTTTGATGTCCGATTCCAGCGGCTGTTCTATCAAAACGGCTCGGTGGTAGATCGGGAGAACTTCAGCTGGCGCTATGCACCCACCGCCCGGGTCATCTGTGAGAAACCTAAAGGTGGTTGATTTCTCAGGCAAAGGCATGGTGCCTCACCGAGCGGGAGCGAGATAGCGGTAGCTGTGGTGGGGGACGAAGCCGAGACGGCGATAAGCCGCAATGCCCGACTCGTTGACGGTCGACACCTGAAGATATGCGTAGCGGGCGCCCTGACGAGCCGCCCAGTGTCCGAGTGCAGCCATCATGGCCGTCGCCAGTCCCCGCCGGCGATGATCAGTACGAGTCCAAATCGAGGCCATTCCTAGCCAGTCGTCGTTTCGGTGCCCTCGCGCAACCGCGACGAGCTCGGGGCCCTGGCCGGCTACGGCCGCGAAAGCTCGCGGAGGGTTGCCGTTCAAGATCATCCGGACAATGTCCCGATCGGCCGAGTTGGGCCTGCTGCGTTGATAGGCCTCCTCCCAGTTGGGCTGGAGGGCCTCGGTCACCTTCGCGACAGGCTCCGCCGGCCGGCCCTCCAAGAAGTCGGCCAGACGGTTCGTCAAGACGGCTGTCGGCTGGTCGGTGCTCAGCCAGCCCAAGCGTTGCAGTGCGCGCTCTTCAGGTGAACCTTCGATGACTTGAGCCAGGGGAGCGATGTCATGGACGACCGCGAAACCGATGATCTGCTCGGCGGCCTGCTTGATCGACATGCCAGGATCGCCGACCGCGTGGCATGAGTTGGCGCGCCGAGTGAAGCCGCCCGCTCTTCGGAGGGTCCATTCACCCAGCGGCTCGCGCCACGCCAACCAGCCGTGCAGCGCATGCCGCTGCACGTCGTGGGCTGAGATCCGCCGCGGGTGGGGTCCGCCGACCGCTGGGGGAGCACGTCGGGCGGCAACGATCACGGACCGCTCGATCACCCTTGACGCCGGAACGGTGGTCACTAGTCGTACCGAGGTCGGGTTCAGGGCCTCGATCCAGCCGACGACGTCTGTTGCTGAACCGTCGGGCAAGTGAAATCTCACGACCCACCGCTCGCCCGGGTGCGCCACAGCCAGCGGGTCGCCACTCCGACCAACCACCAGACCCGCCTTTCAGATGGACCTCAGTAAGCATTGCCGCCGAGACGCGTGATACTAGGCGATGAGTATCGCGTTGCTCGCCGTGGCGACGACGCACAGGTAAATCAAGGAGCGACATCCGTGACGTACGTCATTGCGCAGCCATGTGTGGACCTGAAGGACCTTGCCTGCGTCGAAGAATGCCCAGTCGACTGCATTTACGAGGGTAAGCGGATGCTCTATATCCACCCTGACGAATGCGTCGACTGCGGTGCGTGCGAGCCGGTGTGCCCCGTAGAGGCGATCTTCTACGAGGATGACACCCCAGAGGAGTGGAAGGAGTACTACAACGCAAATGTTGACTTCTTCTCCGACCTCGGGTCGCCGGGCGGCGCCGCCAAGCTCGGTCTGATTGAGAAAGATCATCCGCTGATTGCAGGCTTGCCCCCGCAAGAGCACGACGAGTAGGCCGTGTTGACGGAGGTTCCGCCGCACCGCAGCACGCTGGCAGCGGAACTCCCTGACTTTCCCTGGGACACGATCGCGGCTGCCAGAGCGACCGCCCAGGAGCATGCCGGTGGCATCGTCGATCTTTCGATCGGGACACCGGTCGACCCGACGCCGGAGCGAGCGACCCGGGCGCTGGCTCGGGCGGCCAACAGTCCGGGATACCCGTTGACTGCTGGGACAGCAGCCTTGCGTCAAGCCATTGCGTCCTATCTGAAACGGCGCTGGGGGGCCGTGGGACTGGCTCCTGATGACACCCTGCCGGTCATTGGCACGAAAGAACTCGTGGCCTGGCTCCCGACTTTGCTCGGGCTCGGTCCCGATGATCTGGTGGTCTATCCAACGATGGCGTATCCGACCTACCTGGTTGGCGCCAAGATCGCAGGCTGTCGCGCCATCGCCTGCGACAACCTTGATCAGCTTGGAGACGCCCGGCCGGCGCTGATCTGGATCAATTCGCCATCGAACCCGACCGGTCAGATACTTCACGGTGAGGCGCTCAAGCATCGGGTGACCTGGGCACGGGAGCGTGGATCGCTGGTTGCCTCCGACGAGTGCTACGGGGAGTTCGGTTGGGAGGCTGAGCCGATCTCGGTGTTGCACCCCTCGATCAGCGGTGGTCGACACGACGGGCTGCTGGCCGTGCACTCGCTCTCCAAGCGCTCCAACCTGGCGGGATACCGGGCAGGGTTCATCGCGGGTGATCAAGGGGCAGTGGCGGATCTGCTCTTGATTCGCAAGCACGCGGGGATGCTCGTCCCCCGTCCAGTTCAAGAGGCGATGATCGACCTGCTCGCTGATCATGATCATGTCGAAAAGCAGCGGGCGCGGTATCTCAGGCGGCGAGCCATGCTGCGGCCGGCGCTGGAAGCGGCAGGCTTTCGCATCGAGCACTCCGAGGGGTCCATCTACCTGTGGGCCACCCGTGACGAGGACTGCCATGCCTCGGTCGAATTCCTGGCACGCAAGGGCATTCTGGTCGCGCCGGGAGCCTTCTACGGCACCGCCGCGAGCCGGCACATCCGGGTTGCTCTGACCGCGACCGACGAACGGGTCGCTGCGGCGGCTGCCCGCCTGAACGCCGACTTGTCAGAATCTCGTTGACCTCCTAATCGCCTCAGGTCCTGACAACTCACCGCACCGTGACCTCGACGCGCTTGTCCTTGAGCTTTGGTGAAGCCTCCTGCCATTCGGGGAGATTGAGGTCTTGGGTTGCCCAGAGCCTGTTTCCGATCTTTACCGTGGTCACGCCGTAGAACTTGGCATTTGCCACGGCGAAGTGCGCGTACGCCCAGGCTCGCTTATCGCTGCGTGCGCGGACAGTCACCACTGACCCTTCGGCCGAATCGTCTAGCTTGCCGAACGTCTGCTCAAGCGACCTGCGAAACTCTTTGGCATCTCCGGCCGCGCCGGTCCGGTCAAGACAGCTGAGTCCGGCAGACGACTGGCCGGTCAGTGCGCTGGCGAGCACCCGGGCGTCGGCCTCATGATCACGGTACGCCTCCGGATGCCCGCTGTTCTGTACCTGCTGAGCAAGATCGTTGATGTCGGCGGTCTCCCAATTCTCGATCTTGACCAGGGCGTCGTAGAACTTCCCGCTCGCGTAATACGGATCCATCAATTGCCGCTTGGCTCCCCAACCCTGGGACGGACGTTGCTGGAACAGGCCAACCGAGTCGCGATCGCCATAGTCGAGGTTGCGGATCCCCGTTTCCTGGTAGGCCGTGGCAAGAGCGACCGAGGCAGCACGAGGCGGCAGCCCCCGGCGTACTGACACCCCTGCGATGATCGATGCGAAGTGGGCCTGGTCGAGGTCAACCACAGTGGATTGGTTGTTGGCAGTTGCGACGCATCGCTGTTGTCCTGGGACCGGCTCGGTGAGACCGCGACCACGCAGCCACCAGAAAATCCCGACACCGGCGGCGATCAAGACGACGAACGCGACGGCGAGGCAGCCAATGGTTCGAGTTGTTTCGGATCGCAAATGCGCTCAGTTCGCGTGTAGTTCGGCGTTCAACTCAACTCCGCTACGTTGCCGACGGCGCAGCTCCACAGCACCGGTTACTGAGTTGCGAATGAACAGGAGTCCATTTTCACCGGACAACGTACGGGCCTTGACCACCTCGCCGCCGGGCAGAGTGACTCTGGTGCCCGACGTGACATAGAGGCCGGCCTCGACAATACAGTCGTCGCCTAACGCGATCCCGATACCTGCGTTGGCGCCGAGCAGGCAACGCTCGCCAATCGAGATGACCTCGGTGCCGCCGCCGGACAAGGTGCCCATGATCGAAGCTCCACCACCGACGTCGGAGTCGCGCCCAACCACCACACCCGCAGAGATGCGGCCCTCAATCATCGAGGTGCCGAGCGTGCCGGCATTGAAGTTGACAAAGCCCTCATGCATCACCGTCGTGCCCTCGGCGAGATGGGCGCCCAACCGCACTCGATCGGCGTCACCGATCCGTATGCCGGTCGGAACCACGTAGTCGACCATGCGCGGAAACTTGTCCACGCCGTAGATGGTGAGATGACCGTGACGAGCCCGTAGCCGGGTGCGTACCCTCTCGAATCCTTCGATGGCGCATGGACCGGACGAGGTCCATACCACGTTCGGCAGCGAGCTGAAGATGCCATCCAGGTTGATGCTTCGCGGCCTCACGAGCCGATGACTCAGTAGGTGTAGCCGCAGGTAAGCGTCGGGCGTGGTCAGCGGCGGAGCATCCAGATCGATTTCGCAGTGGACAACCTCGGTGCGGACGTCACGAGCCTCGTCGTCGACCGCCGCTGAGATGAGCGTGGACGGCGCCGCGCTGCCATCAGCCCGGCCGATGCGAGGCGACGGAAAGTAGGTGTCGAGCACCTGATCCGAGCTGTGGATTGATGCGAGACCCCAACCCGAGGCCATCCGCGACGGAGCAGCGGCAGCGTCAGTCATGGGCCGAGCCTACCGACGCTGTAAGGTGCCGCTCGTGCCTGCGCCTCTGAATCTGGGTGGCGATGTCGTCGAGCTGTTGCGAGCGCTGATCGACATCGAATCCGTCAGTGGAGATGAAACCCAGATCGCCGACGGAGTGGAGCAGGCGCTGCGCCGATATGACCACCTGGAGGTGTCGCGAGACGGCAACGTGGTGCTCGCGCGGACTGAACTCGATCGGTCAGAGCGGGTAGTGATCGCCGGCCATCTCGACACCGTGCCGATCGCGGGAAACGTGCCGTCGTGGACTACGCGTGACAGCGCCGGTCGCGAGATCATCTGGGGTCGGGGGGCGTGCGACATGAAGGGTGGTGTCGCGGTCCAATTGTCGGTTGCTGCAGCGCTGGTAAGGCCGCGGCGCGACGTCACGTGGGTTTTCTACGACAACGAGGAAGTCGAGGAACATCGCAACGGCCTGGCCCGGATTACCCGGGAGCATGCCGAGTACCTGCGGTGTGCCTTTGCCGTGCTCTGCGAACCAACCAATGCGCGCATCGAGGGCGGCTGCCAAGGAACCATGCAGTTGCAGCTGGAGCTACGAGGAGTAGCCGCACATTCCGCGCGTTCCTGGATGGGGCACAACGCCATTCACGATGCTGGGGGCGTACTACAGCTGTTGGCGTCGCACGAGCCGCAGCAAATCGAGGTCGATGGGCTTATCTATCGAGAGGGCCTGAATGCCGTCATGATCAAAGGCGGGATTGCCGGCAATGTGATCCCGGACCGTTGTGTCATCGACGTCAACTATCGATTCGCCCCCGATAAGTCACCAGCGGAGGCCGAGGCATACGTACGCAAGGTTTTCGACGGCTACCCCATTCGAATCACCGATGTGGCTGCCGGTGCCCGACCTGGCCTTGACCAGCCGGCTGCCGCAGAGTTTCTCCGCGCCGTCGGTGGGCCGGCGAGCGCCAAGCTCGGTTGGACCGATGTCGCACGCTTTAGCGCTATGGGCATTCCGGCGGTCAACTTTGGACCAGGGGATCCGAGGAAGGCCCATGCTGACGACGAGTTCTGCCCGGTGGAAGATGTCGTGGCCTGCCGTGATGCCCTGATTCGCTGGCTGAGCTAAGTCTCCGAGCGTCGGAGCGGGCTGGTCGACTGGCTGCAACGTGTCGGGCTGGATCGGGCAGCAGCTCAGCCACTGACCTCGAGACGTTTGAGTCGCTGACGATGCCGATCAAGCGGCTGCGACGTGTCCACCGGCTCTTGCGAAGCGTGAAAGCATTCACCCATGGAGTGGTTCATCGCCGTCGTTGCCGTCGCGGCACTTGGCGTCGCCGCGATGGCCGCTGCGGGAGGAATGGGACAGATGAGCAAGGAACCCGTCTATGACACATACCGGCAGGACCTGCCCAACGGCGGGGCCCTGACCGCGGAGGAGCTCAAGAACATCCGGTTCGGGGTCACGCTTCGTGGCTACGCGATGGCGCAGGTTGACGACCTGCTCGACCGGCTCGCTCTCGAGATCGCCGAGCGTGACGCATTGATCGCGGAACTGGCCGAGGGCGCGACAGTTCGGCAGCGACTGCAGGAGTCAACCGCATCGGCCCGCGCGGCAGAGCAGTCAGCACCACCTGATCCGATTGGGCCAGCGGACAGCTCAAGACCGCCAGAGCTTCCTCCGGCTCCAGTTGAAGATCGCCAGTCCGATTAGTGACAAGAGGTGAGCATTCGCCTCGAGGTCTCGACCGAAATCGATGCACATGCCGCCGGCCGTCTGGGATGTGTTGATCGACTGGACTGGCCAGTCTCGCTGGATTCCCTTGACGACAGTCCGCGTCATCACGGACCGCCAGGTCGGTCTCGGCGTACGAGCCGAAGCACTATCTGGTGTCTGGCTGGGGCGGATCCCGCTCGGCCTGTTAGATCGCTTCATCGTTACCGGTTGGTCGCCGCCGGTCGCCGATACTGCAGTTCTGGAGATCTTGCATCTCGGTCCATACTTCACCGGCGAAGGTGCCTTCCGGCTGCTGGGGCACAACGGGAGGACCACTGTCTCCTGCACCGAGGTCTTCTCCATTCTGGGCGGTCGCCCGGTTGAGTGGCTTGTGCGCCTTGCCGTGCCCGCGCTACGCGTCGGTCTTGCGAGGAGCCTGCGAGCGCTCAGCGCCGTTGTCGAAGCACAAGGAGCAGCCAAATGATGAGCGGAGCCGTGCTTGGCCCTGACGGCCTGTGGCGCTGTCCATGGGCGCTCTCGGCCCCGGAGTACGTTGCCTATCACGACGACGAGTGGGGCAGGCCAGTCAGCACCGTGCAAGGGCTGTATGAGCGGATGACGCTCGAGGCCTTCCAGTCAGGACTGTCATGGATCACGATTCTGCGCAAGCGTGAGAACTTTCGGCGAGCCTTCGCCGGTTTCTGGCCCGAGCGAGTCGCCGCCTTTACAGACACCGACATCGAACGACTGCTCAGCGATCCGGGCATCGTCCGCAACCGGGCCAAGATTGCAGCGGCCATCGAGAACGCACGGCTGGTTGTCGATCTCGGCGCGAGGTTTGCCGAGATCGTTCTGGGCTATCGGGTGATCGGCCGTCCGCGACCGGCGGGAGGTGAGCTGCGTGCCACTTCACCAGAGTCCATCGCAATGGCGCACGAGCTCAAGGGCCTGGGCTTCCGATTCCTCGGCCCGACGACGGCGTACGCGACGATGCAAGCGATTGGCCTGGTCGACGATCATGTGGTGGGCTGCTTCGCGCCACCGCCGGCCTGGCCTGAGGCCAATTCGGCCCCGGAAACCCGTACCAAGCCAGAACCCGACTCCAGCTGGGACTAGGTAGTACGGAATAATTGAGCCGGCAAGTTGCCAGATCACTACAGGATGAGGATGCGCGATGGCAGCAATGAAACCGCGGACGGGTGACGGCCCTTTGGAAGTCACCAAGGAGGGACGTGGGATCGTCATGCGGGTTCCGCTCGAGGGAGGCGGTCGGCTCGTCGTGGAACTCAACGCTGACGAAGCGGCCGAGCTCGCGGGCGCGCTGAAACAAGTCGTTGGATAAGTTAGCAGCTGACAGCACACGGGACCTGGTCACGATGACCGGGTCCCTTTGCTTGGTCCAGCGGCTGGCTCAACCCGAAGGACGATAACTCAAATGCACCCAAATTGCGTGGCCGTGAACGAGATCCTGCAAGCCGCGGGCGTGACCGGTCGCGTGCGGCTGCTCGATAAGGCCGTCACCACTGCACGGGCCGCCGCGGAGCAACTGGGATGCCCAGTTGGAGCCATCGCCAATTCGCTCATCTTCGAAACTTCCACAACTGCGAGCGTCGGCATGCGCGAGCAGTTCAAGGAAACCGCTGGGCCGGCGCCGCTGTTGATCATGACAAGCGGCGCGCATCGAGTGGACATGAACAAGGTCGGCGAACAGCTTGGGTATCAGCTTCGTCGCGTGTCACCTGCGTTTGTTCGGGAGCACACCCACCAGCCGATCGGAGGTGTCGCTCCGGTCGGTCACCCGAGGCCCATCCCTACGATCGTCGACCGCGCGCTCGCCGACTTCGACGAGCTGTGGGCTGCCGGCGGCATCCCGCAGGCCGTCTTTCCACTGACATACGACGAACTCCTCCGCTTGACAGGCGGCGCGGAGGCCGACGTCGGCTAAGGGAGCAGCGGAGCCGCAGGTCGTAACTGTTGAGGCTGGCTGATTGAACCTTATGAGGAGCTCTGCTCAAGGATGGTGAGGACCTCCTCATCGCTCAACTGCCGGAAGTCGTCGTAAGCGCCGCCGACCGCCATGAACGGCTCCGGCGTGGACAGGCAAACAACCACGTCGGCTACTGACCGCAACATCTGCACGGCCTGGCGCGCTCCCACGGGGACCGCCACCACGACCACCGCAGGTCGGTGGGTCCGGACGCCGGCGACCGCGGCCAGCATGGTGGAACCGGTCGCGAGGCCGTCGTCCACCAGGATCACGCTCGCGTCAGCGATATCCAGGTCGGCGAAGGGGAATATGCCGGAGCGACGCTCCAGCTCAAGCCGCTCTCGGTCCCGCGCCGCGTAGAAGGCCTGACTGCTGATGCGTAGCCCGTCGATGATCTCGTCGTTGCGGAATTCTGATATGTCCCCACCCACCACGGCTAAGGCGCCCATGGCCAACTCGCTGCGTCCTGGCACGCCAATCTTGCGGACCAAGATCACACCGAGCGGGGCGGTCAGTAGGGCAGCCACCTCGGCGGCAACCGGTACGCCACCGCGGGGCAGTGCCAGCACTACTGGCCGCTCCAGTACGGCCTTCGTGACCAGCGCATCCGCGAGTGCGCGGCCGGCGACTGTGCGGTTGGCGAAGCGGGTCGCTGCCCTGCGGCGCCGTATCACGGATGGCCTAGCTTTGGTGAACCTCGAGCGCGCGGCGGTACACCGCGACGGTCTCGGCGGCGATCTTGGACCAGTCGAACTCCTCGATGCAGCGCTGCCGTCCTGCCAGTCCGAACTCCCGGGCCTTCTCCGGATCGGCCGTCAACGAGTTGATCTTGGTTGCCAGCCCGTCCTCAAAGGCGGCGACTCTGTCCGGATCGTCGGCAGTCGCGGGGTCATAGGGCACGAGGTAGCCGGTGACGCCGTCTACCACCACCTCTGGGATACCGCCAACCGCTGAAGCGACAACCGCGGTCTCGCACGCCATAGCTTCGAGGTTGACGATGCCCAACGGCTCGTACACCGAGGGGCAGGCGAACACAGTCGCATGTGACAGGACCTGGCGTACCTGGGCCCGTGGCAGCATCTCCTCAATCCACAAGACATTTCCCCGCGTCGATTGGAGATGGGCGAAGGCATCACCGATCTGCTGGGCGATCTCCGGCGTATCAGGCGCCCCGGCAAGCAGGACGACCTGAGTTTCGGGATCGAACTTCTCGGCTGCACGTACCAGATGAATGAGACCCTTTTGGCGGGTGATCCTTCCCACGAACACCACCGACGGCTTGTCAAGGTCGATGCCAAGACCGGTGACGACGTCTGCGCCTGGGTCGGGCTTGAATTCCTCGGTATCGATGCCGTTCTTGACTACGTGCACTTTGGCAGGATCGAGATTGGTATAGGAGTCGAGGATGTCTTTGCGCATGCCCGCACTGACGGCGATCACCCCATCGGCGGCCTCGAAGGCAGTCTGCTCAGTCCATGACGAGAGCCGGTAGCCGCCCCCGAGCTGCTCGGCCTTCCAAGGCCGGTGCGGCTCGAGTGAGTGCGCTGTGACCACGTGCGGAATGTCATGGAACAGGCCAGACAGGTGGCCGGCGAGGTTGGCATACCAGGTGTGCGAGTGGACCAGGTCCACCTGAGGAATGGCTGCCACCATGGAGAGGTCGGCGCCGAACACACGGAGGGCCGCATTGGCTCCTTCCGGATAGTTCTCGGCGTGCGCGGTAGCGCCTTCGCGCGGCTCGCCCATGCACTGGACGTCGACCTTGATGAGCTTGCGCAATTGTGGCACCAGCTGGGCGACGTGGACCCCGGCACCACCGTAGATCGAGGGCGGATATTCGCGGGTCAGCAACGTGATGGACAGTTGATCAGTCTCTGCCTGCGCCATAGTTGGCATCGTTCCACAGCGCCGCCGATGTTGACCACAACATGGCCGAGAACCTGCTTCCAAAGCCCTATATCCGCTAGGTTCAACTCATGCGCGCGCGTCACAGAGTCCTGGCGATCGTACTGGCTGGTGGCGAAGGCAAACGGCTGATGCCGTTGACCATGGATCGTGCAAAACCGGCAGTCCCTTTCGGGGGCACCTATCGCCTCATTGACTTCGTGCTATCCAATCTGGCAAACGCGGGGATGCGACAGATCGCAGTGTTGACGCAGTACAAGTCGCACTCGCTCGACAAACACATCTCCCTCACGTGGCGAATGTCGACCCTGCTCGGCAACTACGTCACGCCCGTGCCCGCACAGCAGCGCCTCGGGCCGAGGTGGTACCAGGGCAGCGCCGACGCTATCTATCAGTCAATGAATCTCATCCGCGACGAGGAACCCGACTATGTCGTGGTCTTCGGAGCGGACAACATCTATCGGATGGACGTCTCGCAGATGCTCGAGGCGCATATCGACGGCGGCCGCGGATGCACAGTGGCAGGCATCCGGGTGCCGCGGAGCCAGGCCAGCGCGTTTGGTGTGATCGACGCGGGGGCCGACAACAAGATCAAGGATTTTCTCGAGAAGCCGGTCGAGCCGCCGGGTCTATCGGACGACCCTGAGGCCTCGTTTGCCTCGATGGGGAATTACATCTTCACAACCGGGCCACTGATCGATGCCCTGGCCGACGATGCCGCCAACGAAGACTCTCGCCACGATATGGGCGGCGACATCATTCCGGGTTTCGTGAGTCGCGGCGACGGACAGGTCTACGACTTCACCGCCAATGAGGTTCCTGGCTCGACCGAACGCGACAAGGCTTACTGGCGAGACGTCGGGACACTCGACGCCTACCACGAGTCGCACATGGACCTGGTCTCAGTGGATCCGGTCTTCAACCTCTACAACTTGGATTGGCCGATCTGGACATACCCGGTGCAGATGCCCGGCGCCAAGTTCACTCTGAACGGTGTGGCGCGGGAGTCCATCGTTAGCCCGGGCTGCGTCGTGTCGGGCGGGTCGATCGAGAGTTCGGTGCTTTCCCCTAACGTCAAAGTGCATGAGGATGCCAGCGTCGAAGACTCTGTAATTTTGTCCCACGCTGTCATCGGGCGTAATGCAGTTGTCCGTCGTGCGATCTTGGACAAGAACGTATTTGTCCCAGACGGGGCAAAGGTCGGCGTTGACTCCGAAGCAGACGAGGCCCGCGGCTTCACCGTATCGGAAGGCGGTGTGACGGTCGTCGGCAAAGGTGTTACGGTCTCCGCGACATGAGTGTTCCTGCCTCAGGATCGGGGGGCCACGAGGCAGAGAGACCTGAAGCTGGGACGTTCGGGGTCGATGCTCCCAAAGTCCCTGCTGTACTCGGGGTCGTTGCGCTGCTGCTGGTGATCCTCGGTTGCGTGCTGATGATCACCAATAGGCTGGCCCCCGGACTCGTCACGCTGATCTTCGCCATGTTCTTGGGGCTGTGTGCGCTCAGCTATCTGTACACAACCCTGCACGGCAAGTTCGTGTGGTGGGCCGACTTGCTTGATGATGCGCGACTGAAGGGCGATGAGTACGCCGTTGATCTGGGCTGTGGTCGCGGTGCGGTCTTGATCAGCCTCGCCAGGCGGTTGACGACTGGCCGGGTCTCGGGCATTGACCTGTGGCGCAGTCAGGACCAGTCCGGCAACGACATAGAGGCCACCAAGCACAACGCCCGGGTATGCGGGGTTGAAGATCGTGTCGAGCTGAACACGGGCAACATCACGACACTTCCGTACTACGACGGGCAGTTCGATCTTGTGGTTTCCAGCCTTGCGATCCACAACCTGAAAGCTCGCGAAGATCGGCGGCAGGCGATCACCGAGGCTGTTCGAGTGCTCGAGCCCGGAGGCAAGATCATCATCGCTGACATCAGTCATACCGATGAGTATGCGGATTGGCTCACTGAGGCCGGGATGGAGTCGGTGACATTGCAGGACTTGGGCGTGCGCGGCTGGTGGGGTGGACCCTGGATGCCCACGAGCGCCGTCACCGCAAACCGGCCGGGTCGGTCGAACGTGAGAGCCTAGCCCCGCATCTACGAGTTATCCGAAGGCTGCTGCAGCCTGCTTACCGGATGATCATCGCTTTACCGCCACCAGCAGCCCGTCGCCGACCGGGAGCAGCGACGACACGAGATCTTCGTTGTCCTTAACTGCGGTTAGAGCGTTGCGGATCGCCTCGGTCTCCTTATCGATCTGGCTTCCGTCCGCCGTACGGTCGTGCCAGAGGGCGTTGTCAACGGCAAGTACGCCGCCGTGCCGCAGCAGCCGGAGACCCTGCTCGACATACTCGGCGTATTCGAGCTTGTCAGCGTCGACGAAGACCATGTCGTAGGCCCCGTCACTCAGCCTCGGTAGCACGCTGAGTGCTGGCCCGGCGATAAGCCGGAACCGCTGCGTGGGAATTCCGACCGCGAGGAAGGCCTCCCGCGCGGCCTGCTGATGTTCAGGCTCTATGTCGACGCTGGTCAAGACTCCGTCCGGCTGCATTCCGGCAAACAGCGCCAAACCAGAGACGCCCGACCCAGTGCCGACCTCGACGACGGCCTTGGCTTGCACCACCTTGGCCAGGAAGGTCAGTGCGCTCGCAGAGCCACGACTGATCGGTGCAACTCCGAGCTGCCTTGCCTTCTGGCGCGCCTCCAGCGACTGCTCAGACTCATCGACGAAGTCCTCAGCGAACGCCCACGATCCCGGCTTCGGCGCGGCTTTCGGTGAGGTCCTGACAGCGGCGAGATTCACGGTCACACCCTATCGAAACGCCTGTCGACCGAACTCTACGATGACGGGATGAGCCATACCGTCGTCGCCGAGCTCGTCGCGGCCGTCATGAAGGTGGAGGTCGAGGTGGGCCAGCAGGTGGCCGCTGACGACGCAGTGGTGATCTTGGAGTCGATGAAGATGGAGATCCCGGTGCTCGCTGATGTGGCAGGTTCGGTCTCGGAGATCGTGGTGTCCGCAGGTGATGTGGTCAGCGACGGCGATCCCTTGGTCGTGATCAAGGTGCTCTAGGATGACGGGCATGTCGACCCCACCCTTCGGCCGACTGCTGACGGCGATGGTGACTCCGTTCGCGGTGGATGGTTCTTTGGACCTGGACGCAGCGGAACGGCTCGCGAGCTATCTGGTCGACGAGATCGGCAACGACGGACTGGTGATCAGCGGTACGACCGGAGAGTCGCCGACGACCTCCGACGCGGAGAAGGCGGAATTGCTGCGTGTGGTGCTCGACGCGGTCGGCGACCGGGCGATGATCCTCGCCGGTATCGGCACCTTCGACACTGAGCACACCCAAGAGCTGGCGGCCACGGCCGCCAAACTCGGCGCAAGCGGCCTTCTCGTGGTCACGCCGTATTACTCCAAGCCACCGCAGGCCGGCATCTTCGAGCACTTCCGGCGCGTCGCAGACTCAACGGACGTGCCCCTGATGCTGTACGACATTCCGGGTCGTGCCGGCGTGGCCATTGCCACTGACACCATGCTGCGACTTGCCGAACATCCGGGCATCGTCGCTGTCAAGGATGCAAAAGGTGATCTTGCTGCCTCGGCGAGGGTTATTGCGCAGAGCGAGCTCGCGTACTACTCCGGGGACGACGCCATGACGCTGCCGTTATTGTCAGTCGGCGCCGTCGGGGTGGTGGGAACCTCGACTCACTTCAGCGGTGTCGGGACCAAGCAGCTGATCGAGGCGTACCTGGCCGGTGACGTGGCCAGGGCGCTTCGTCTCCATCAACAGCTGTTGCCGATTTACACCGGAATCTTTGCAACCCAAGGCTGCATTCTCGTCAAGGCAGGCCTCAAGCTGCTCGGCCATGACGCCGGAGGCCTGAGGTCTCCACTGATTGAGGCGACCTCCGCAGAGGTCGAGGCTTTGCGGTCCGCTTTCGCTGCGGCAGGCCTACCAACCGGCGAGTCAGTCTCGACCGACTGATGTCCGGGCTGTCGACATCCCACGCTACGTGGGATGTCGACGCTGTACGTGGCGTGCATGCCATGCACAGCGCGAACGTCCCACGCTGCGTGGGATTTTGACAGCGGCTTTGGGATTGTCCGCGAGCGCGGAGACAATCAACCATCGGAACGTGTCCTTGCTTCGCCGCGTTGGTCAGGTGTGAGCGAGGACACGGTCGTGCACAGCCAAATGCCAGGGTCCACTCAGGGCATTGCCAGGATGACAGGCAACAATAAGACGTTCAGGCTGAACTTGCTTGCTCGTGCCAGACACCGTGGGAAGGTGGAACCGATGGCGCAGTGGCCCGCTCCTGATCCTCAGGATTGGCAGCCGCCTGCACCCGCGAGCCCGCCGGCAAAATCAGAGGAGTCTTGGACACCGCCGACCTGGGAAGAACTGGTACGAGACCACGGCGCTCGTGTTTACCGGCTGGCCTATCGGCTGACTGGCAATCCGCATGACGCCGAGGACCTCACCCAGGACGTCTTTGTCCGTGTCTTCCGCTCGCTCCACCGGTTCCAGCCGGGCACGTTCGAGGGCTGGCTTCACCGCATCACAACCAACCTATTTCTCGATGGCGCGCGGCGCCGTCAGAAGATTCGCTTCGACGGTCTGGCTGAGGGCTCCGCTGAGCGCCTGCCAAGTGCCTGGCCGAATCCATCCGATCAGCTGGCTGACGCCGACCTTGATCACGACGTGGCGGCGGCGCTCTCGGCCCTATCACCGGAGTTCCGCGCTGCAGTTGTGCTGTGTGACATCGAGGGCCTCAGCTACGAGGAGATCAGCGAGGTCCTTGACATCAAGATCGGAACCGTGCGAAGCCGCATTCATCGCGGCCGGGCGCAACTGCGGACCGCCCTTGCACACCGGCGACCGACCGGAGAGCGGTTGCGATACCTCGGCGTCGACGTAGAGGCGGGCGACACCTCCGACAGTGTCAGTCCCAAACTGCGAAGTTTGGAGCCTGCGAGGTCGGCGTGAGGAAAGCGCCCTGCGCTGATCTGGCGGAATTGCGATCAGCGTTCGTTGACGAGGCGCTGGACAACCCAGACAGAGAACGCTTGCTGAGCCACCTTGTTGACTGCGCTCATTGCCGACAAGATGTCGAGGATCTGCGCGCCGTACGCACGCTTCTCAAGCAATCCAGGAATGAACCCGGCCCTGCACCCAGCGACCTCTCCTCACGCCTGGTGTCCATCGCAGGTCCGGAATCGGTTGCTCCCTTGTGGACTCGGCCGTTCCGCCGAATCCAACCACCAGATGCCTCCCGAACCAGTGGTCTGCCGAGCCATCGCCGGATTGTGAAGGTCCGAATCGCCGCCGGCGCGATGGCCGTCGGCGCCACCGTGACCGCGATCGGGGTGATCGGATACGCCGCAGCGCCACGGTTAGCCGCAATTGATGATCCAACCGGCGAGGCCCAGGCTGCCTTTACGTCAAGCCTTGGACAATTCCCGCTAGCCAGCGACGCGCTCACTGCGGTCATGATGGCCGACTCAAGGAAGCTCTCCGCCAGCACTTCACCCTGGCCAGAGGGTCCTTCCGTCGCCGCGGGGGCGACGCTGACGCCGGCGCAGGCACAAGCCATGATGCAGAAAGCTGCCAATGCCGCGGATTCGGTCAGCTACTCCGGCCGCCAATCATTTCTGGCCTACCGAGCGGGCAAAGCCATCTTTGCGCAAGTCGATGTGGATGCGCGGGTACGTCAGGGCACTCAGGTCCGGGTCAACAGCCTGAGGGGCCAGCAGCTGCTCAGAAGATTCACGCCGGCGCTTATCTCATCCCGAGTCGTCGACGACGAGCTGCTGGCCCTCCTCGTACGCAACTACCACCTCAGCGGTTCAGGTGGCGCAAATGTTGCCGGCCGTAGCGCCTCCGTGGTGACGGCAACGCCGGAGGGTAGTTCCTCCGCGGCGGCTCGCTGGTGGATCGATGACGCCACTGGCATCGTGCTCTGGCAGGAGACCTACGCCAGGAGTGGATCAGTCGACCTCTCCTTCGGATTCACCGCAGTCTCGGTCAGCCACGGGGAGAGCATCCTGGAACATCTGCCGCCGAAGTTGGCCGTCCCGCGGACCAGCACCTCTCTCACGCTCTCGTCCGCGGCCGAACTGAATGCCTCGGGATGGTCCTGTGTGCGGGAGCTCGCGGGTCTGTCGCTGGTGCGGATCCGCAGCGACCGGGCCAATGATCCGGACATCGTGCATCTGGTCTACAGCGACGGGCTCAACACTGTGAGCGTCTTCCAGCAGCGGGGTCAGCTCAGCGCTGCGCCGGAAGGGTCTCAGTGGGATGCTGGGCTGGGAGCCCACGTGCGTCGTGGCGCTTCGAGTGTTGCGACCTGGCAGTCAGCTGAGATGGTCCTCACCGTCGTCACCAATGGCAGTCCCGTCTTGCTCGCGGAGGCCGTCGAGTCGCTGCCTCATGTACGAGCGACGCCGCAGACTACGCTTGATCGCATCGAAGCTGGGTGGGCGAGGATTCTGGCTGACGTGAAGGGTTAGCGCGTGGTGGATGAGGACCGTCCGACGGGTCACGTCTCAGGCGAGCCGTCTGACTCGTGGTATTTCGGTCCTTTCGGCGAGCCGCCGCAGCCGCCAGGGGACCACGGTTTTGCCCAACCGGGTCCCGGATTCGCGCCGCAGGACGCCACGTGGCCACCGCCAATTGGCCAACCACCAGTTGCCGAAGCCCCGACGGGTCCAGCCACTTCTTCAGCGCCGACGGCGATCCCGCCCGCTGGCCACACTGGTCGCGGTCGTCGGCGTTCGGCCTACGTCGTTGCGGTTGCCGCCCTGACTGCACTCGTTATCGGCGGCGCTGCTGGCTATGGCGGCGCGACTCTCGCAAGGCGGAACGAGTCATCCGCGACCACAACTACCCCGTCAGCGCCGACCACTCCCGGGGTGACGCGTACCCCGGTTCCACCGCCGCCGGGAAGTGCCAACACTGTGGAGGTTGCGCAACGCGTGCTGCCGGCAACGGTGATGATCCAGGTCGGTCGGGGAACAGGATCCGGGTTCGTGATCGACAAAGAGGGCCGCATCGTCACTAACAACCATGTGGTCGCCGAAGCAGCCAACGGGTCGCGGATCCGTGTCATCTTTTCAGACGGCCGCCGACACAGCGCCGTCCTGGTTGGCCGCAGCCCTTCCTACGATCTTGCAGTGATCAAGGTGAGCGGGGCGGGGTCGCTGAATCCACTCGAGCTCGGCGATTCCGACCAGGTCCAAATCGGAGAGCCGGTGATTGCGGTAGGTTCGCCGCTCGGGCTGCCCGGGACGGTGACGCAGGGCATCATTTCGGCTCGGAACCGTCCAGTGATGGTTTCCGAGGGCGCTGAGGCCGATTCCCCAACCGCGTACATCAACGCCATCCAGACTGACGCCTCGATCAATCCGGGCAACTCCGGCGGCCCTCTGGTGGATGCGGGTGCTCGAGTGATCGGGGTCAATTCAGCGATTCTGACGTTCGCGGCGAGCCGCAATATCGGGCTCGGCTTCGCGATCCCGATCAACCAGGCCGCCACCGTCGCAGATTTGTTGATCAAGACCGGTAAGGCGACCTACCCCGTGATCGGGGCCAATGTGCAAGATGGCTCGTCGGGTGTCGAGCTGACTGAGATCGACCCCCAAGGTCCTGCCGCCAAGGCGGGACTGCGGGCCCGCGATGTGATCACCGGGATCGACGGGGTGCCGGTCGATGGCGGGATGGAGGAGTTGATCGTGACCATCCGCACACGGCGACCTGGCGATGTTGTGGTCTTGGACTACACGCGCGGATCGTCACGGGGCCAGGTCCGTGTCACTCTCGGCGGCAAGGAGGGCTGAGCATGGTGCCCCTGCTGCTGGACATCAATGGCCCGGAGTTCATGCTGTTGCTGGTACTCGCGGTCATCCTGTTTGGCCCCGAGCGGCTGCCAGACCTCGCGCGCAAGGCTGCCCGGCTCCTGCGTTACCTGCGGACCGTGGCTGGATCCGCCCAGCAGCAGCTGAGCAAAGAGTTAGGACCGGAATTCGAGAACCTTGATTTTCGCGACCTGAATCCAAAGGCCTTCGTACAGAAACACCTTCTGGACGACGTCGAGCCGATCATCGAGGAGGTGAAGTCCGAGGTGACCGACGTTGGCAAGACCATCAATAGCTCGTCGGCGGACTTCTCCAATGCGATCGCCAAGCCTCGCAGCCCGGGAGGGCCACAAGACGTCGCGGCTGGCGTGAGCCCGACCCGGGGTGCAACACCTTTCGATCTCGAGGCGACCTGATCGTTGAGGTTCAGCGACCGGCGGGCATAAGACCGAGCTGCTTGCCGAGCAGTCCACGGCCGCGTTTGATGAATGTGTCGGCCAGTGCGTTGAGGGCGCGTGCAGCGGGCTCGTCGGGGCCGGTCTCGACCAGCGGTACGCCGGCGTCGCCCGACGCACGAAGCTGCGGATCGAGCGGTATCTGCGCGAGGAGAGCGACGGGATAGCCCAGGCGGGTGCTGAGCGTCCCCGCTACCTCTGCGCCGCCTCCGGTACCGAAGACGTAGTGGGTCTGTACTTCGCCGCAGTGGGGACATGTGGTCACCAGGTGCGACATGTTCTCGACAACGCCGATCACTCGCTGGTTCATCATCGACGCCATGGTGCCGGCACGCTCAGCCACCTCTGCGGCAGCTGCCTGAGGGGTGGTGACTACCAAGACCTCAGCGTTGGGCAGCTTCTGGCCTAGTGAGATGGCTACATCGCCCGTGCCCGGTGGAAGGTCGATGAGCAAAAAGTCAAGGTCTCCCCAATAAACGTCGGCCAGCATCTGGGTGAGGGCGCGGTCCAGGATCGGTCCACGCCAGGCCACCACTTGATCCCGACGCGGCTTGAGCATGCCGATCGAGATGACCCGGAGCCCATCGGCCGGCACCGGCATGATCATGTCCTCGACCGCGGTAGGTCGCGAGTCGGCGACGCCGAGCATCGCGGGTACCGAATGACCGTAGATATCAGCATCGAGAACCCCGACGCTACGACCATGAGCTGCCAACGCCTTAGCGAGGTTCACAGTGACCGACGACTTTCCAACCCCACCCTTGCCGGAGGCGACCGCGATCACCTGGGTGAGCGAATCGGGCTGGGCAAACGGAATTTCGCGGTCGGCCTGCCCACCTTTGAGCAACTCGCGCAGTGCCACGCGCTGCTCATCCGACATCACGCCCAGCTCAACATTGACGGCCGACACTCCAGGCACGCCGAGTACCGCAGCGGTGACATCCCGGTTGAGCGTGTCGCGTAGCGGGCAGCCGGCGACCGTCAGCAGGATCCGTACGCCAACCCGGCCTGCGGGGTCCACCTCGATGCCGTCCACCATGCCGAGATCGGTGATGGGCCGGCGAATCTCAGGATCGTTTACTTGGTGCAGTGCCGTGCGGATCTGAGGCACCAGGGGATGCTCAACGGCGGGCATAGTGGAATCTGGCCTTGGATTGCGGGTCGGGCATGCCCCCAGCGTAGGTGAGATCGCGTATCGGTTCCTCCGGCGAGTTGTCGGGTGAACATCCCACGCTACGTGGGATGTTCACGCTGTACCTGGCGTGCATGCCATGTACAGCGTGGAGGCTCTAGGTACAGCCTCGACCGTGTGTGCTCAGGCGACGTCTTCATTCTCAAGCTCAGCGAGGATGGCGCGTAGCTCGGCTCGCAGCTCTGAGCGAAGGTAGTCGCGCGTGGCCAACTCACCAACCGACATCCGCAGCCCGGCAATCTCGCGTGCCAGGAAGTCCATGTCGGCTCGGCTTTGTGCCGCCTGCTCACGGTCGCGTTCCAAGGCGACCCGGTCCCGCGCCTCCTGGCGGTTCTGGGCGAGCAAGATCAGCGGAGCGGCGTACGAGGCCTGCAGGGACAAGACGAGCGTCAAGAAAATGAACGGGAAGGGGTCGAATCGCAACTGAGGTGGACCGAGCGCCACGTTCCACAGCAGCCAAAGGACGATCACCACCGTCATCCCGAACAGAAAGCGAGCGGTGCCCATAAACCGTGCGAAGGCCTCGGCAAACTTGCCGAAGGCGTCCCGGTCCACCTTGATCGTCGGAATCGTCGACCGCCTGCGCCGCCCCGGCATGTCCAGCCGCTCGGCCTCCCGAACTGCTCTAGCCACGCGCCATCACCCCTGCGTCGGGCGGCTTGTGCGCCGACACTGCGTCGAGCTCGATGCCGCGCCAGTCTTCCGGCAACATGTGATCAAGAACGTCGTCTACCGTGATCGCACCGATCAATCGATGATCCGCATCCACGACAGGGGCGTTCACCAGGTTGTACGTCGCGAAGTAGCGGCTTACTTCGTGCAGGTTCGCCTGGTCGGTGAGCGTCACCAGTTCGCTGTCGATGAGGGCCGAGACGAGTGTTGACGGGGGCTCCCGGAGCAGCCGCTGGAAATGCACTGCACCAACGAAGCGACCGGTGGGTGTGTCCAGCGGCGGCCGACAGACGTAAACCATGCACGCCAAAGCAGGCGTCAGCTCTGCTTCGCGAATCCGAGCGAGGGCTTCGGCCACCGTCGCATCCGGTGGCAAGATCACCGGTTCGGGTGTCATCATCCCTCCTGCGGTGGACTCGGCATAGCTCAGCAGGCGCCGAACATCCTTCGCCTCCTCGGGTTCCATGCGCGCGAGCAGCACCTCAGCCATCTCGGGCGCCAATTCGGCGATCAAATCAGCGGCATCGTCTGGATCCATTTCCTCCAAGATGTCCGCGGCTCGTTCAGTGTCGAGCTCGGAGATCAACTGAACCTGCTCGTCCTCGGGTAATTCCTCCAGAGCGTCGGCCAACTTGTGATCATCGAGCGCGGAGGCCACCTCGGCTCGTCTCTCGCGCGACATCTCGTGCAGTTCCCGGGCGATATCGGCAGCTTTCATGTCTTCCATCTGGGCCAGCAGCCGGTCGGTACCCTGCACTCGATCAGACCCCAGAAGCGCGATCAGGGACCAATCAACGATGGTGACGTGACCTCGCCTACCGAACCGACGCCGGCTTCCGGCTTCCCGGAGTGCCACCTGCGACAGCTCCCAATCGTGCGAGCGCACGGGTTGCATAGCCACGTCGAAGATCACCGAAGGACCCGGATGGTCGGTGCGTTCCACGGTCCGGTCGAAAAGATCGTCGATCACCAACATCTCGGATTCGCGCCGTTCGAAGCGACGGGTGTTGACCACGCCGGAGATAACCACCGCAAACCCGTCGATGCTGCGCACGCGTTCCATGGGCATGAAAATCCGGTGGCGGGCAAACAGCTCGACCACAAGCCCCTTTACTCGGGGGGCGCGGCCGGCCGCTCGGCGCTGCACCACAACATCGCGGACCTTTCCTACCTGATCCCCTGCACTGTCGAGGACTGGCAGGCCGCGGATCCGTGAGATGAAGACCGAGGTCGAACTCGCTGCCACGCCTCCGATTATCACAGCCTCATGGCGGCGGAGGTGCGAGCGGCGGAATTGCGCGAGCACCGCCCAATGAAACCGGAGATGCGAGCGTCGGCATCCGCGAGCCCCTCCAAAGGAGCCCCGCGACGGCGGGGCGTTGCCCGTCGTTGGCCGCTCTCCGCCGGAGGTGTCAAGATCCGACTCCGATGATCACGTCAGTTAAGGTCGGGTCATGGCTGCAGCGAATGGGATCAGCTTCAAGGATCTCTGCATCGACGCCGTCCATCCTGAAGTGCTCGCGACCTTTTGGGCGTCAGCGCTCGGGCTTCGCGCCGAGCCGAGTGGCATGGGCTTCAGGCTGGTTGACAATGTCCCCGAGCACACGCTTTGGGTCAACAAAGTGCCCGAGCCGAGGACGGTCAAGCAGCGCGTCCACCTCGACGTCGATGTGTCGGCTGTTTCTGAACTGACCGATCTTGGCGCGGTGATCATCGACGACACACAATCGTGGACGGTGCTGGCCGATCCCGAGGGCGGCGAACTGTGTGCCTTCGTTCGCGAGCCCGAGTCGCTGCCCAATTATCGCGTGTACGAGGTCGTCGTCGATGCTGCGGACCCGGTCTCGATCGCATCCTGGTGGGCCGAGCGCTATGCCGCGACTGTCTCTCATGATCAGGACCGAGCCTTCTCCTGGATCGATCAAGCTTCGGGCATGCCCTGGGCGATGGTCTTCCAATGGGTTCCTGAGCCTAAGACCGTAAAGAATCGTATGCACTGGGATGTGTGGGGCGAGACCGATGACCTCCTCGCGGCAGGTGCCCGCCTGATCCGTAAACATGACGATGAGATCGGCTGGGACGTGCTGGCCGATCCTGAGGGCAACGAATTCTGCGTCTTCACCAGGGACAAGATCTGAGAATCAGCGAGTCGACCAGATCACCAGGCCAACGAGTACATTGGGAGCCGACCTCAGGAGGACACCATGGCCATGTCGCCGCGGCAGTTCGGCTCGGTCTTTGAGCTGCAGTTCCCCCAATCGGTTGGGATCTATGACAGCTACGCCGACGCGCAGAAAGCGGTCGACTTTCTCGCGGACGCGAAGTTCGAGGTGCAGAACCTGGCAATCGTCGGTACTGAGCTGAAGTCGGTGGAACGGGTACTCGGCCGGCGCAACTGGGGCACCGTTGTCACCCAGGGCATGCAATCAGGTATTTCCACCGGCCTGCTCGTCGGCCTGGTTGTGTTGATCTTCACCAGACCGTCAAGCATTCTCCTGCTGCTGTTGGTCTCCCTCGCGATCGGCGTCCTACTCGGCGTCGGATTCAACGCGGCGGCATATGCGATGAGCCGTGGACGCCGGGACTTCACATCGGTAAGCCAGACGATCGCCACGAAGTATGAGGTGCTCTGCGAGCACAAGGTGGCGGCTCAAGCACGCGAGATGCTCCAGGGGATGCCGGGGGCCCGCGCCGCGCAGTTTGAATAGGGCGTCGCTCGCGCACGGCCGCTGAAGGCCAACTCGTTCGTCGCTCTTCGCGAGACGAAAAGCGTGACTCGCTCGTTGCGTGGCTACAGCCACTTATTGCGTTTGAAGCCGAGGTAGAGCGCGATCATGATCGACAGCATGGCGCCGATGACGACGAAATAGCCGTAGCGCCAATGGAGCTCGGGCATGTTGTCGAAGTTCATGCCGTAGATTCCAGCGACCAGCGTCGGCACAACGACGATCGCCACCCAACCTGAGATCTTGCGCATGTCCTCGTTGTCAGCAACCGAGGCTCGTGCCAGGCCGGCCTGCAGGATCGAAGTCAGCACCTCGTCAAACGCGGCGACTGCTTCCCGCGCCTCGGTGTGATGATCGGCAAGCTCGCGAAAGTAGGCCTTCGCCTCCGGCGGTATCACCGGGAGCTCGCGAGTTGCAAGCCGCACCAGCGGCGCGCCGAGCGGCATTACGGACCGCTTGAACTCGATCAGCTCGCGTTTCAGCTGATAGACGCGCTCCACTTCACGCTGGCCGTGGCGGGCGAAGACTAGCGTCTCAATCTCGTCGACGTCCTTTTCGAACTCAGCGACAACTTCAAGGTAATCGTCGATGATCTTGTCAGCGATCGCGTACAGCACCTCGGAGGGCCCACGTGCCATCCGGGTTGGGTCGGCTTCCATGGTGCGGCGCAGCGAACTCAGCTGCGCGTGCTCGCCGCGGCGCACAGTGATCACGAAATGTTCGCCAAGGAACACCATGACTTGACCTGTTGCGACGACCTCAGAGGTATCGGTCAGCTCCTCGTGTTCCACGTAGGAGACAGTCGAAATCACCATGAAGAGATCGTCGCCAAACATCTCCAGCTTGGAACGGGTATGGCCATGTGCCGCATCTTCGATCGCCAGGGGGTGGAGATCGAACTGGGATGCCAGGGCCGTCAGGTCCTCGTCCTTCGGGTCCTTCAGACCCAGCCAGACGAAGCCTTCCCCTGCGTTGGCTAACCTCGCTGCCACACCGAGGTCGTCCGCGGGTTTGCGTACGCCGTTGACGTACCAGGCCCATGCGATGATCGAATCGGACGGAGGAGACGGCAGGGGTACGACCTCCGCCCCCGGAGGTCGGCTGAGCGATCTGATTGCCGGTAGGTTGCGACGATGTGATGCCGTCGTCATAGCCAACCTCCTCATACTCAGCTGATGTTGTGCCCGGTTCTGTCCCAGATACTCGATATCCAGGCCTCGACATCAACGCTGCTGCGGGGGAGCATCGCCGTCAGATTCTCATTGCCTGTCGAAGTAATCAAGATGTCGTCTTCAATCCTCACCCCGATGCCACGCAACTGCGTCGGAACCAGTTCGTCGTCAGGCTTGAGGTACAACCCAGGCTCAACCGTGATGACCATCCCCGGTTCCAGGACTGCTTCGCGGTATTTCTGCACTCGAGCCTGCGCGCAGTCGTGTACGTCGATACCAAGGTGATGCGAGGTGCCGTGCACCATCCAGCGCCTATGCTGGCCGCCCTGTTCCGCCAGCGACTCCGCCGCGCTGACCGGCAGCAGCCCCCAATTGTCCAGATGCTCAGCGATCACCGCGCTCGCGGCCATGTGCACGTCAGAGAACCGGGCCCCTGGCTTGGCGGCGGCAATCCCAGCCTGTTGCGCCTCGTAGACAGCGTCGTAGACCATCCGCTGACTGTTGCTGAAGGTTCCGCTGATCGGCAGCGTACGCGTGACATCTGCTGTGTAGAGAGAATCGAGCTCGATGCCGGCGTCGAGTAGCAGCAACTCGCCTGCGTGGAGTCCACCGTCGTTGCGGATCCAATGCAGCGTGCAGGCATGCTCACCTGCGGCAGCGATGGTGTCATAACCGACTGCGTTCCCGACATGCCGGGCGTGCAGGCCGAAGATGCCCTCGATCCAGCGTTCGCCCCGGCCCCGCCGTACCGCCTCGGGAATGCCCGCCACGACAGCCTCAAATGCCGCTACCGTCTCCCGGCAGGCTGCACGCATCTGATCAACCTCGAACATGTCCTTGATCAACCGCAGCTCGCTGAGCGCTACGGCGAATTCAAGATCGGCTTTGTCGATCATGGACCGTCGTTGATCAACTTCTGCAGCGGCGCCGGCACCGCGGACCTCCGCGATCATTTGTTGGATCTGAAGATCGAGATCCGTCGAGAGGGCTCGCAGTGAGACCGTGTCGGCATTCTTGCGAAGGTGATCTGGCAGCTCCGAGATCGCTGCGCACGTAATGTCACATAGCGCGCTCATCTCCTCCAAGGATGGGCGTCGACCTACCCACAGTTCACCGAAGCGGCTGTCGGCATAGAACTCCTCGGAGTCCCGCGGGGCGCGGGGCCTGAAATACAGGGTGGCATCGTGACCGGAGTCCGACGGTTCCAGCACCAGCACGGCGTCCGGCTCACGATCTGTGCCAAGACCGGTCAGGTGGGCGAATGCCGAGTGGGGACGAAAGCGGTAGTCGGTGTCGTTCGAACGGACCTTGAGCCCACCCGCTGGTATGACGAGCCGCTCGCCAGAAAACTGAGCGCTGACCCGCTCCCGGCGCCGCCGAGCCCAGGTGGCAGCCGGAAGCTGATCTGGAAGCTGCGTCGGGTAGGGCGCCCAGCCCTCGACGATGAACTTCCTCAAGGCGTCGGTGAAGGGTGTCTGGCGGTTCGGCAGCTCAGGCCGACGATCGCTCATGCGTGCCATTCTTGCACTCGGTGATCGCTGAACTCGGAGTTTCTTCGA
The DNA here is from genome assembly GCA_963740515.1 of uncultured Actinomycetota bacterium. GTDB lineage: Bacteria > Actinomycetota > Actinomycetes > Propionibacteriales > Propionibacteriaceae > Microlunatus. The sequence continues at coordinate 78,417 of CAVUEO010000039.1, read as the reverse complement.
CGCTCGGGCAAACCTGGTGAGCTATCAAAAGCGCCTGGAGCGATACGGTGAACCGCATGCCGACCCGCCTGTACCTCGTCCGCCACGGTGAGACCGAATGGAGTCGGTCGGGCCGCCACACCTCAATCACCGACTTGCCACTCACCCAGACCGGCGAGCGGCTGGCTCGCGCCCTGAAGGGCCACCTCTTGCCACAAGACTTCCAGCTGATCCTCAGCAGCCCACGAAGACGAGCGCGCGAGACGGCGGAGCTGGCCGGGTTCGTCGGCGCGTACGAGCCGCAGATCGACGACGACCTGGCCGAATGGTTCTACGGCGACTATGAGGGCAAGACCAGCGAAGAGATTTGGCTGACTGCTCCGCGCTGGACGATCTGGAACGGTGAGGTTCCCGGTGGGGAGACGGCTGCGCAGGTTGCGACCCGGCTCGACCGAGTGGTCGCTCGAGTCCGCGGATCGGGTGCCGATCAAGCAATCTGCTTCGGTCACGGCCACGCCCTCCGGGCGCTGACCATGCGGTGGCTCGAGTTCGACCTCAGACTTGGCGTTCAATTCCCGCTCGATACCGGCACAGTGTCGGTGCTGGGCGAGGACAAAGGGGAACCCGCCCTCGAACGGTGGAACGTCCGGCCGTAGTGGCGAGCGCGGGACGTCTCGACGCTTGCGCTCGAAGATGACCCGCGCCATCAGTAGGGTGGTTGCCGCCGGGGGTTCCAACGCTCCGGGATGCACGAGGAGGATGAGGGCGATCAGGGCCGACAAGGGTGCGCAGCTGCGCCTGCTGGATGTGCAGACGGTAGATACCACGCTCGCCCAGCTCCACCATCGCCGCCAGACGCTGCCGCAGCATGCCGCGATTGCCAAACTGCGGACCGAGCGAGCGGCGGTCGCCTCGGACCTCGTGGCGGCTGAAACCCGAATCTCCGATCTTGAGCTGGAGCAGGCCAAGGCAGAGACCGATCTCGAGCCGGTCCGAGAGCGGCTCAGCCGGAACCAGACTCGAATCGCGAACGGCGCCATCGCCGACCCGAAGGCGCTCTCCTCGATGCTGGAGGAGGTCACCCACCTCAAGAAGCGGATCAGCGATCTTGAGGATGCCGAGCTGGAGGTGATGGAGCAGCTGGAGGCGGCAATGGCCATCCAGGAAAGGCTGCGTGCTCGAGCGGCACAGGTCGACTCCGAGCTTGGTGAGGCGATGGCCGGGCGTGATCGGCAGCTCGCGGCACTCGATGCCGAGATGGCGGGGCTTCGTGAGCAGCGGAGTGACATCGTGCCGTTGATACCGGAGGACTTGCTGACCCTCTACGACAAGATCGGCGCCAGCCATCGAGGCGTCGGTGCGGCCGAGTTGCGGGCCCGTCGCTGCACGGGCTGCCAGCTCGAGGTCAATGCGGCCGAGCTGCGGGCGTTCGCGGCCGCACCCGATGACGAGGTCTTGCGTTGCGAGGAGTGCGGTCGGATTCTGATCCGTACGGCCCAGTCAGGTTTGTAATGGCTCGGCGACCGCCCAGCCCGCAGGAGGGGCCAAGTTTCTTTGACGCGACCGAAGAACCTGCCGTCCCCAGATTGGACCCACGCTTCATCGTGGAGGCGGACGGCGGATCGCGTGGCAACCCCGGACCAGCCGCGTACGGAGCAGTGGTACGCGACGCCCTCACATCGAAAGTCCTGGCCGCCGAAGGCCTCACAATCGGACGGGCGACGAACAATGTTGCGGAGTATCGCGGCTTGATCGCCGGACTCGAGATGGCCCGCGAGCTCGATTCGACAGCCGTCCTCGAGGTGCGAATGGACTCCAGGCTGGTCATCGAGCAGATGGCAGGCCGGTGGAAGGTGAAGCACGCCGACATGAAGCCGCTGGCACTCGCGGCGGCGCGGTTGCGGCCGGCAACAGTGATCTGGACGTGGGTCCCGCGTGAGCTCAACAAAGTAGCTGACAGGTTGGTCAACCGCGCGTTGGACGGCGATCCGGTGCCGCGGCACTACCTGCTCGACCGGCCCGGCTGAAGGGCTGGCAGTTCCGTGCCGTGAGGTTAAGCTGCGCTCATGCCTGCCCGCAAACTCGGACTGCCGCGCGATGTGCCGGAGGAACTGGCGCAGGGCTGGGCAGCCGTTCGGGCAGCCACCGAAGTGCCGTCCGACTTTCCGGTCGAAGTCACCGCGGCCGCCGAGAAAGCTGCCGTCGAGCCGCGCCTTCCTGATCTTGACCGCACGGATCTGGAATTGATCACCATCGATCCTGACGGTTCTCGTGATCTTGATCAGGCGTTGCACATCACCCGGGGCATGAGTGGTGAGTTCGTGATCTCCTACGCAATCGCTGATGTAGCAGCTTTTGTCTCGCCAGGCGATGCGATCGATCTTGAGGCACACCGCCGCGGGACCACGCTGTATGCCCCCGACTGTCGCACACCGCTGCATCCGCCGGTGCTCAGCGAAGGGGCGGCCAGCCTGCTGCCGAACGAAGTCCGGCCGGCGCTGCTCTGGACGATCACACTGGACCATCGGGGGCAGACGGTTGCGGCAGAAGTGGCACGCGCCAGAGTGCGCAGCACCGCCCAACTCAGCTACCGGGAGGCCCAGAAGGAGATTGACAGCAGCACGCCTCGCGAGACTCTCGGCATGCTGAAGCTGGTAGGCCAATGGCGCGAGTTCCGGGAGCGTGATCGCGGCGGAGCCAGCATGAAGCTCCCGGAGCAGGAGATCCAGCGGCACGAAGACGGTTGGACCCTCGTTTTCCGGGCTCCCGAGCCTGTGGAGGGGTGGAACGCGCAGATCTCACTGCTCACTGGCATGGCGGCCGCAGACATCATGCTTTATGGACAGGTGGGCATCTTGCGGACCATGCCGCCCGCGGATACCGATTCGTTGCGTCGGCTGCGGCAGGTAGCCAAGACTCTCAAGATCGTCTGGCCTCCCGAGGTGGACTATCCCGACTTCGTGCGCACCCTCAACCCGACTCGACCTGATCATGCGGCGATGCTCAACTCCTCGACGGTTCTGTTCCGGGGGGCTGGCTATCGTAGCTTCAGTGGCGGCATCCCGGAGGACGCTGATCATGCCGCGCTCGCTAGCGATTACGCTCATACGACGGCGCCGTTACGGCGCCTTGTCGATCGCTACTGCGGCGAAGTCTGTGTCGCCCTTTGTGCTGATCAGCCGGTCCCGAGATGGGTCACGCGTGCCCTCGACGGCCTGCCGGAGCAGATGGCTGCGGCGGAACGGCGGGCCAAGAAATACGAGCGAGCGATGATCGATCTGCTTGAGGTCCACCTGCTGGCGGACAGGGTCGGCGAGACGTTCACCGGCACCGTGATCGAAGTTGATCGCGGCAAGGGACACGGCACCGTGATGATCGAGAGGCCAGCAGTCGAGGGTCGGGTCACCGGTGATCGACTGCGCCTCGGGCAGGAAGTGTTGGTTCGTCTGACGTCTGCCGACTACGCCAAGGGTGCGGTGGCCTTCGAGATCGTGCGAGTTGATCAGCGCTCGATCTGACGCTTCGCCGCCGCCACCACCGCCTCCGGAGTGAACCCGAATTTCGACTGCAACGCCTTGAGAGGGGCTGAGGCGCCGAACGTGCTCATTGCGATGACCTCGCCAGTACTGCCGGCCCATCGGTGCCAACCGAAGGAAGAGGCTTGCTCGATCACGACACGGGCAGTCACGTCGGGCGGCAGCACGCTGTCGCGATATTCATCGGTCTGGCGGTCGAACAGCTCCCACGACGGCATGCTGACTACCCGGGCCTTGATTCCCTCGCCAACCAGCTGCTCGTACGCGGAGACCGCAAGCGCGACCTCGCTGCCGGTAGCGATCAAGATCACCTCCGGCGTCTCGTTTGGATCGCCTGCCAGCACGTACGCGCCGTTGGCCAGTCCACTCGCTGGTGCGTACTTGCCGCGATCCAAGGTGGGCAGTGCCTGCCGAGACAAGATCAACGCTACCGGGTCGTGCCGCAGCGGCATGATCACCCGCCACGCTTCGACCACCTCATTGGCATCCCCCGGGCGCATGTCGATCATGCCGGGCATTGCACGCAGCGACGCCAGCTGCTCGACCGGCTGGTGGGTGGGGCCGTCCTCGCCGACGCCGATGGAGTCGTGCGTGAAGAGATGGATCACCGGCAGCTCCATCAGCGCCGAGAGTCGCAGGGCTCCGCGCTGGAAGTCAGAGAAGATCAAGAACCCGGCCTGATAGGCCCTGATCTTGCTGAGTGCCAACCCGTTCGTCACCGCGCCGGCGGCGTGCTCACGAACCCCGAAGTGCATGTTCCGACCCGCTCGGTTGTCCGCCTCGAAGTCTCCGGCGCCATCGAAGGTGAGACGTGACTTGTTGGACGGCGCGAGGTCGGATGAGCCGCCGATCAGCCATGGGACGCGCTGGGCGACGATATTCAGCACCTTTTGGTTGGTGTCCCGGCCGGCCGCACCCTTGGGATCCGCCGGATACTCGGGCAGATCGGCGTCCCAGCCGTCGGGCAGCTGACGACGTTGCATCTTGTCGAGCTGATCGGCGAGCTCGGGGTAATCCTTGCCGTAGGCGGCAAACAGCTCATCCCACTGTGCCCGAAGCTCCGCGCCCCGCGTGCCCGACTCGGCAAAGTGCTCCCGGACCTTGTCCGGCACCAGGAAGCTTTCTTCCTCGGGCCAGCCGTAGAAGCGTTTGGCGCCGCGGATCTCCTCAACGCCCAACGGCTCGCCATGTGCAGAATGATGACCTTGTTTAGTGGGGGCGCCGTACGCGATGACGCTCTTGACGATGATCATGGTCGGCCGATCCTGCTCGGCTTTGAACGCCTCCAGCGCGTTGCTCAGCGCGTCCAGGTCATTGGCGTCGTCGACATGCTGGACCGCCCAGCCGTAGCCCTCGAAACGCGTTGCGACATCCTCAGTGAAGGCGAGATCGGTACTGCCTTCGATGGTGATCTTGTTGCTGTCATAGAGCCAGCAGAGATTGGACAGCTTCTGGTGGCCGGCGAGCGAGGCTGCCTCGGCGGCGATGCCTTCCATCAAGCAGCCGTCCCCAGCGATCGCATACACGTCATAGTTGAAGAGCTCGTAGCCAGACCGGTTGAACGTGGCGGCTTGCCACAGGCTCGCCATCGCCATCCCGACGCTGGTTGCGATGCCCGTGCCCAGCGGACCAGTGGTGCACTCGACCCCCGCAGTCCAGCGGTACTCCGGATGGCCAGGGCACTTGGAGTCCAGCTGGCGGAACTTCTGGAGGTCCTCGAGGGGAACGGCCAGCTCGCCGAGGACCTCGTACTGGGGATTGACCGACTTGACTCCTGCCAGGTGCAGCATCGAGTAGAGCAGGGTCGAGGCATGGCCGGCGGAAAGCACAAAGCGGTCCCGGTTGCTCCAGATCGGATGATCAGGGTCAAAGCGCAGGAACTTCTGCCAAACGGTGTACATGACCGGCGCGAGCGCCATCGGTGTTCCGGGATGCCCGGAGTTGGCGGCCTGCACAGCGTCCATACACAACGTACGAATTGTGTCGATGGAGAGCTTGTCGATCGGATCGCTTTCCAGGGCGGGGAAGTCGGTGGCGGTCAGGGTCATGGTCAACCTTCCTCGGTGCGCGACCCGCATCGCAGGTTGCAGTCAATCGGTGGTCGTGGCGCACGGACACGCCTGAATGCACGCTATCGCCCAGGACTCGCTGCGTGAAGAATTGGCCACGGATCACAGTTCAGCGACAACGAGATCTGCTAACTGATCTGGTCCAAGGCGCATTGCCGACGCCTTGCTTATGGCATGGCCGGGATCACCGAGGATGATCAGCGTGATCAACGTGCGTCGTCGGCGATTCGGTCCATTGGCGGTCGCGGTAGGTGAGGCGGTCGACCAACCCACTGACGCCCGACACGATCGCCGAGTGGCATCGGCTGAGCTGTGGTGGCCCAAGCCCCGGACTTGATCGCGGTAGCGGTCGAAGTAGCGTGTCGCGGCTTAGTTCCTAGCCAGATGCCGGTTGGCGGACGAGTCGGTCGGTAAGCCGGATTCTGTCCGATCGTTGCCGACCGTGGCGATCATCCATCTGCGACCGCTGTTGCCAGCGGCCTGGTGCGATCCACCCGGAGGCTCGGGCGAGCAGCCCTCCAGCGCCTCCGCAGACGCGCGGACGCGTCCTTTTGATCTTGCTCCAGGTGGGGTTTACCGAGCCATCCCAGTCACCTGGGACGCTGGTGGTCTCTTACACCGCCGTTTCACCCTTACCTCCGTGTCAATGAGACGGCTGGGCGACTCATTGGTTGTTTAGAGGCGGTCTACTTTCTGTGGCACTGTCCCGCGGGTCACCCCGGGTGGGCGTTACCCACCACCTTGCTCTGTGGAGTCCGGACTTTCCTCAACGGCGCCTGGGCACCGTCGCGATCGCCTGACCGACTCGTCCAATCCCCAGCGTAGCGAGTAACGCTAAGGCCGCGTTAAGACTTCCGCGCCCCGCTCAGTGACCACGAGGGTGTGCTCGAACTGGGCGCACCGGCTCCCATCAGCTGTGAGTACCGTCCAGCCGTCGTCCCACATGTACCAGTCGCCGGACCCGAGGGTGATCATCGGCTCGATCGTGAACGTCATGCCGGGCTTGATCACCGTGTCATAGGCCGGCTCGTCGTAGTGCGGGATTACCAGGCCGGAATGAAAGGTCGTGTGGACGCCGTGGCCGGTGTAGTCGCGCACCACGCCGTAGCCGAAGCGCCTGGCGTAGCTCTCGATCACCCGGCCGATGACGTTGACCTGGCGGCCCGGCTTCACGGCCTTGATTGCGCGGGCCAGCGCCTCCTGCGTCCGTTCGGTGAGCATCCGGATCTGCTCGTCGACCTCGCCGCAGAAGAACGTTGCACACGTGTCTCCGTGTACGCCATGGATGTAGGCGGTGACATCGATCTTGACGATGTCACCATCTTCGAGTGGGCGGGCGTCCGGGATGCCGTGGCAGATGACCTCGTTCACCGAAGTGCAGCAGGACTTTGGGAATCCGCGATAACCAAGTGTCGATGGGTAGGCGCCATGATCGATCAGGAATTCGTGGACTACCCGATCAAGATCATCGGTCGTCACCCCAGGTCTGATGACCGCGGCGGCGGCGTGCATTGCTTGGGCGGCGATGCGTCCTGCGACCCGCATCCTCCCGATCACTTCGGGCGGTTGGATGTCGTCGCCGGTGTAACGATCGGGGGCAGGCCGGCCCACGTAGCGCGGCCGGTCAATGGTGGCCGGCACCTCGCGTGGCGGTGAGACGGTCGCGGGTTGGATGGTCACCTCGCGATCTTACTTATTCGAAAAGTGGGCGAAAACGACCTCAATTCGACCGACTCATGTGTCGATGACCACTCTGAACGGGAGGCATGCAAGGGAGTAACGTCTAGGCTGCGGGCGTCGGAAATCGCGGGCCGCCGCGCGAAGCGTGAGCAGCGCAAGACCTGACGTCCGTGAGACCCGGCTCGAAGGAGGGTGAGGATGGCGGAGGGCGATTGGTGGTTTGACCTCACGACCCACACGGTGGTACCCGACAACAACGAAACGAAGATCACCGACCGGCTCGGCCCCTACAAGACGCGTGAAGAGGCGGAGCGCGCACTCGAGCTTGTGGAAGAACGCAACGAGGCGTATGACAACGACCCGCGCTGGAACGACGACGTCTGATCGCTCCAAGATCTCACGCAGCGGGGGACGCTGACAGAACCTGGCCCTCTGCTAGGTGAAAGTAGGTTGCGGTACCGCGTCGGCGGGTGAGAGGTCGAGGCTGTCGGGCCCATAGGTAACGGGGGCACTGATCCGAACCTGGGAGGCGCCAGCCACCGGTGTCAGCCACACCGGCATACCCGTTTCCAGTCCCTTGGCGGTTGCATCCGCGCGGGTCAGGGTGACAAGCACCGGCGGCGCCGCATCGTCCTCGGTCAGCCGGACATCGAGTCGCACCTCGAAGCCGACGCGGTTGAAGCGCTCAATTTTCCCCGGATACGCCTCGCCGAATGGGTGTGTCTCAATCTCCAGGTCATGCGGACGTACCAAGTGACCGTCGAGCGTGGTCACCGGTCCGAGGAAGCTCATCACAAACTCCGAACTCGGGTGATCGTAGAGTTCGTGAGGCGGACCGATCTGCTCAATCCGTCCGTTGTTGATCACCACGATCCGGTCAGCCACTTCCAACGCCTCCTCCTGATCATGAGTCACGAAGACAGTGGTGACGTGCACCTCATCGTGCAGCCTGCGCAGCCAAGCCCGCAGCTCTTTGCGGACATTTGCGTCCAAGGCGCCGAACGGTTCATCCAGCAACAAGACAGTCGGTTCGATTGCTAGCGCCCGGGCCAGCGCCATCCGCTGCCGCTGCCCCCCGGAAAGCTGGGCCGGAAGGCGGTCCGCGAACTGCGAGAGGTGCACCAGTTCGAGCAGCTCAGCCACGCGCGCTTTGATCTCCCGACGGGGACGCTTCCTGATCTTCAGCCCGAAGCCCACATTGCCAGCCACGTTGAGATGCCGGAACGCGGCATAGTGCTGGAAGACAAAGCCGACGTTGCGCTTCCGCGCCGGCAGGCTGGTGGCATCGACTCCCTCAATCTCCACTGATCCCAGATCGGCCACCTCAAGGCCAGCGATGATCCGCAGCAGTGTTGACTTGCCACCACCACTGGGTCCGAGCAGTGCTGTCAGCTCGCCACTAGCGATGTCCAAGTCGATGCCCTCCAGGGCGGTGAAGTCGCCGAACTTCTTGCCGACGCCTGCGATCTTGATGCTCATCGCCGAGTCCCCTTGTCAGGTCGGAGGGCGGTCACGATAACGAGCGCGATGACTGCGATCAACGCCAGGATGAAGGCCGCGGTGTAGGCGATGATCGAGTTCTCGACACCAAACTGCTGGTACCGCTCCTCAACCAGGAGTGTCGCTGTTTGGGTGCGCATGGCTACGCCGCCCGAGACGATCTTGACGGCGCCGAATTCACCGAGGGATCGGGCCAAGCTGAGCACTACGCCGTAAAGCAGCCCCCAGCGGATCGCCGGCAAGGTGATGCGAGCGAAGGTCTGCAGCGCTGAGGCGCCCAAGCTACGAGCGGCTTGCTCCTGCTCAGTTCCGATCTCTTGGAGGACGGGAATGACCTCGCGAATCACCAGCGGCAAGCTGACAAACGCGGTGGCCAAGATGATGCCGGGTGGCGCGTAGATCACCTGCAGGCCTCCCTGCTCGAGGCTTCCGCCGAACCAGCCCGTGCGGCCGTTGTAGACCAGTACCAGCGACAGGCCGACGACGATGGGCGAGACCGCCAGCGGCAGGTCCACGAGGGCATTCAGCGCCCGCCTGCCGGGGAAGGTGTAACGCACCAGCAGTAGCGAGATGCCGACGCCGAATATGGTATTGACCACGACGGCCCAGAAGGCTGCAGACAGCGTCAGCTGAAATGCGAAGATCACCTCGGGCTGGCGCAGTGCGTTGATCACCGGAGCCAGTCCCTCGGCGAACGTTGCCCGTGCGACCAGCAGGACTGGCCAGATAACGAGCAGAAACAGATAGCCAACGACAAGCACCCGCAGCGCCCACCGGGTTGCGGTCTGGGGCTCGGCCCCCTTACGCATAGCGAGCCACCCTTCGAGAGATGACATCCAAGATGACGATGACGATGAGCGCGACGATGAGCAAGATCGAGGCCACTGCCGCCGCTTCGGTGAGCTTGTCGCCCTCGATGTAGGACAGGATGCGCACCGACGCCACTTCAGTGGAGTAGGGCAGGTTGCCTGACAACAGGACCAATGACCCGTACTCGCTGATCGCGCGACAGAACGAGAGCGCCGCGCCTGCGGCGATGGCAGGAGCCAGGCTGGGCAGGATCACGCGCCTGAAGATCGTGAACTGAGTTGCGCCCAGCGATGCGGCCGCCTCCTCTACTTCGGGCTCGATCTCCAGCAGCACCGGCTGCACGGTGCGCACAATGAACGGCAGCGTCACGAACAAGAAGGCCAAGAACACCGCGATCGGCGTATTGGCCCAATTGACGCCAAGCGGGCTCGATGGCCCGTACAAGCTGAGGAGCACCAGCCCGCCGACGATTGTGGGAAGTGCCAGCGGGATGTCGATGACTACCTCGAGCACGCGCCTGCCAGGGAAGTGATCGCGAACCAACACCCAGGCGATCGTGGTTCCCATGAAGATGTTGACGACGGTGACAAGAATCGCGTGGCCCACGGTGAGCCTGAGTGCAGCGAGCGTCTGCGGGCTGCGCAGGCTATCCCAATAGCCCGACCAGCCACCCTCGGAGGCCTCGACGAGCACCGCCGTTAGCGGAATCAGCACCAGCAGGCTGAACCACAGCAGTGCTACTCCCAGTCCCAGTCCTGACGCGGTGGTAAGCGAGGTCGCACTGCGCCCGCGCGGCAGGCGGCGGCCACCAGCATCGGGGGCCGCGCCTGCACTAACGGGGTCGAGCGGAGAGGGCTCGACGATCACAGCAGGTTGGGTCACTGAGACCTGCCTGTTTCCTGCTGAATCTGCGGCACCAGCCCGGTGTTTTCGTCAAAGAACTTCGCGTTCACCTCATCCCAGCCACCAAGGTCGCTGATGGTGAACAGCCTGGGCGGCACAGGAAAGGGCTTGGCTGGATCGTTGGCGCCGGCTACTTCGCCGATCGGGGTGTCAGCGACGACAGGTCGGAAGCCCTTCTTCACAAACTCCTCCTGGCCGGCCTTGCTCAGCACGAAATCAAGGTAGGCGTTGGCCTTGGGATGGGCATTCTTCAGCACCGCGCCCGGGTTCTCGATCTTGATAGTCGCGTCCGGGACGATGTAGTCGAAGTCCTCCCCTGCCTGTCGGGCGAGGATGGCCTCGTTCTCGTAGGAGATCAACACGTTGGCTGCACCCTCCAAGAAGGCGTTGGTGGCGTCGCGTCCGCTGCCCGGCAGCGCAGCCACGTTGTTGAAGAATTTAGTCAGGTATTCCTTGGCTTCGGCCTCAGTCCCGCCGTTGGCGATCACCTGTTGATAGGCCGCCAGGATGTTCCAGCGCGCCGAACCGGACGACGCTGGGTTGGGTGTGACGATCTTGACACCCGGCTTGACCAGGTCCGACCAATCTTTGATGCCGAGTGGATTGCCCTTCTGCACCACAATGACCACGGTCGAATCTGAAACGATGCCCTTGCTGGGCCCAGAGTTCCAACTCCCATCGACCAAGCCCGCCTCGACCAGCCGGGTGACATCACCTTCGAGTGAGAAGTTCACATAGTCGGCCTGGAGGCCATTGACCACAGCCCGGCTCTGGTCACCCGAGGCACCATATGACTCTTGCCAGACGACGTCCTTGCCTTCCGGGGTCTGTGCGAACTTCTTTTGGATCGCGTTGTTCGCTTCTTTCGGTACCGCAAAGCCCACCAAGTGCAGCGTCGTGGTTCCGGCAGCATCCGGCGCTGTCGCCGCTCCGCCGACGCAACCGGTGAGCAGCAGGAGAGTGGCAGCAACTGCAGAGAGTGCCGCGATGGACCGTACGCGCAGGAGTCTACGTATGGACATGGTGTCTCGCCTTCGTGTGAGAGGGAATCCCTCTATCTCTACTAGGTCGCTAGAGAATATAGAGATAACGGAGTGCTACGAAATGTCGTTCGCATGTCGAGATAGATCGAGCGCTTCACCTGGGCCGGCCAACCTGATCGCGCGATAGGATTTCCTACCTCGTAAACTCCCGCCAGATGCTTCAGCGAGGGGAGACGCTAGTGCTGGTCCGCGACGGGACGTCCTGGTGGAGGTAACACGCCGGCTGAGGGTCGGCTGCGAGTTCGTTCACCAGTCGGAGATCGCAATTCCCGCGGTCTTCCAGGTCGAGCCGCTCAGCGATCAGAAGGTCGATGTTATCGATGAGCGCTGGTCGCTGCAGCCAGAAGGACCGACCCATCCCTACACCGATCTGTATGGGAACCCCTGTCGACGCTTGATAGTCCCTGCTGGACGCTCTGTGATCGGCTATCAGGCGACTGTGATCTTTCCTGACGCGGTTGAAGATGCTGATGAGGATGCCCCCGAGCTGACCCCTGACCAGCTGCCGGACGAGGCGTTGATCTACACACTCCCCAGCCGCTTCTGCCTACCGGATGTGCTGGGCGCCGAAGCGTGGAGCCGGTTCGGCAGTTCGCCGCCCGGCTACCGTCGGGTGCAGGCGATCTGCGATTACGTGCACGATCACGTCCGCTTTGAATACGGCGCTAGCACAGCGGTTACCACAGCCGCCGATGTCCATACCAGCGGTTATGGAGTCTGCCGGGACTTCACACACCTCGCGGTTTCGTTCTGCCGCGCGCTCAACATCCCCGCTCGTTACGTATTCGGCTACCTGCCCGAGATCGACGTCCCGCCGCTCGATCACCCGATGGACTTCGCGGCCTGGATGGAGGTCTATCTGGGTGATCGCTGGTGGACATTCGATCCGCGCAACAACGAGCGACGTAAAGGGCGTGTGCTCATCGGGCGCGGTCGGGATGCCAGCGATGTTGCGATGGCAACCACCTTTGGCGCGCCTCTGCTGGAATCGATGACCGTGATCTCGGAGGAGGCCGTCGAGGCTTAGCCGGCCTGTATGCGGGCTGAGCCCTTCGACAAGCTCAGGACAGGCGCCCTTCGACAAGCTCAGGACGGCGCCCTTCGACAAGCTCAGGACAGCGCCCTTCGACAAGCTCAGGACATGTGCGCCCTTCGACAAGCTCAGGGGCCATCAGCTGGCACGCAGCTCGCGTACGGTGCTGGCGAGCACCGCATCCAGCTGGGCGTTGCCGATCGGTACAGCACCGAAGAAGAACCCCCAGTCCTTGCCATCGCGAACCACGATGAAGATCACGTGATCACCTAGCAGTGCGAGATCGCGCTGATCGACAGTGATCTCGCTCTCGATGAGCCATCCACGACGACCGTCGATGCTGAGGCTCTCGCTGCGAATGTCGCCTCGCGTCGGAACGTACGGGCCATACATGCGGCCGGTGACAACGCACTGCGCAAGGCTCTCGACCGTATTCCGGGCGTCATGCACAAAGCCGTCGCTCGCGCGCAGCTGCCCCACCGCGAGCTGCGCGATCCAAGCCGGATTCTGGCTGACCGGGAGCGTCTGCTGGAGCACGTCGTAGGCGAAGCTGAAGCGTGGCTCGGGCGCGGCGCGCTCGAACGTGGGTTGCGCCTCGAACGACAAGTTTCCGCCGTAAACCCGACCGTCGATGGGATGGGGAGCACGCTGACCAGGGTTTCCTATTGGGCAGCGCACGAGTGGCACCGGCGAAAGAGTCGCCGAGGGGGTCTGTGTCGCGGTGGGCGTGCGGGCGGGGGACGCGAGCTCACTGGGACTCGCGGCGGCACTGGGTAGCGGGTTGTCGACCAGCGTGCGGAAGTTGCCGATGAGGATGGCCACCGCCACAACCGTGCTCACCGCAACGGCAAGCACGCCCAACATCAGGGCACGCCGACGCCAGGGTGCTGGCCGATCCGTCGGTTCGCGGTTGGAAGGCTCACTCGGGGTCGAGCCACTCGCACGACTCTCAGCCGGTGCCGGCCGGCGTGGGTCGGCGCTGGTGACGGTCGACCAACTGGAGCCGTCCCAGTAGCGGTATCGCCCAGGCACTCCCGCAGGGTCGGGGTACCAGCCGGCAACTGCCATCAGCGGCTACCAGAGCATCGGATCTGACCGCTCAGGCTTCCGGCGGATGAGTGCCTTCACCTCAGCGACCCTCGCGCCAGCCATTGGTGATCGGTAGCCGGCGGTCCCGGCCGAATGCCTTGAAGCTGATCTTGGTGCCTGGCGGATACTGCCGTCGCTTGTACTCCGCGCGATCGACCATCCTGATCACTCGATCTGCGAGCTCCGGATCGAAACCCAATGCCACGATCTCTTCGTGACCCGCGTCTCCTTCCACATAGTCGTCGAGGACGTCGTCGAGCAGCTCGTACGGTGGCAGCGAGTCAGTGTCCTTCTGACCCGGCCGCAATTCCGCGCTGGGCTCCTTGATGATCGAGTTCTCTGGGATCGGCGGAGTCTCACCGCGCTCTACGGCCTGCTCGTTCCGCCACCGGGCGAGCCTCCAGACCCAGGTCTTCGGTACGTCCTTGATCGGTGCGTAGCCGCCGACGGCGTCGCCGTAGATGGTGCTGTATCCAACGGCGAGCTCGCTTTTGTTGCCGCAAGCCAGCACGATCGAAGGGGAATGCTGGTTGGACTCGGCCATCCAGATAACGGCGCGGATCCTCGCCTGCAGGTTCTCGGCGGCGATGCCATCGATATCGAGCATCTGGTCGAACGCGGCTACCGCTGGGGCGATGGGCACCGTCGCGAAGTGCAGGCCGGTCCGGACGGCCAGCTCGGCGGCGTCGCTCTTGGAATGCTCCGAAGAGTAGGCACCGGGATTGGAGATGCCATAGACACGTTCCGCACCGAGGGCATCGCAGGCCAAAGTGGCTACCAGCGTCGAGTCGATGCCGCCCGACAGGCCGAGATAGACCCGGTCGATCCCGTTCTTGGAGCAGTAGTCCCGCAGGCCCATGACCAGCGCCAGATAGACCTCGGCCATCGGCTCCAGCGGTTTCGCGATCACTGGTGTGATCAACTCAGTAGGTGCATCTCCAGCATCGGAGATGTGGTGTCGCAAGATGATCATGCCACTCTGACCGAACTCGGCGGGTACAGTGCCCTCGGCAAGCTCGGCTTGCAGCGGCTCAGTGCCGGGGGCAAGTTCAAGATCGGCAACGACCAGCTCCTCGATGAACTGCTGGGCGCGCACCACAATGGTGCCGTCCCCACCGGCGATCATGGTGTCGCCGTCGAAAACCAGCTCGTCCTGGCCGCCGACGAGGTTGACGTAGGCCAGTGGACAGCCCGCTTCCCGGGCGCGACGCCTGACCAGGTCGCCGCGGACGTCGTCCTTGTCGCGCTCGTACGGGCTGGCGTTGATCACCGCCAACAAGCCGGCGTTCGCCTCTGCGGTCGCCGCGACCGGTCCGCCGTCTTGCCACAAGTCTTCACAGATGGCAACCGCGACGTCGATGCCACGGATGCGCAGTACATGCAGCTCATTACCGGGCTTGAAATAGCGGTACTCGTCGAAGACGCCGTAATTGGGGAGGTGGTGCTTTGCGTACGAGCAGATCAACTGACCTTGATGCAGCACTGCGGCTACGTTTTGTGGGTGCCCGCCCTTGGGATGGCCGGGTTCATCAATGCGGTCGAGATATCCCACGACCGCGACAAGATCACCAAGTCCTGCATCGAGCAGCCGCGCGGCTAGACGATTGATCGAGGTGCGGGAGGCCTCGACAAAGCTGCGCCGCAAAGCGAGATCTTCAACCGGATAACCGGTGAGCATCATCTCGGGGAACAGCACGAGGTGCGCACCTGCATCGGCTGCTTGTTTCGACCAGTCCATAACGAGGTCTGCATTCGCCGATATATCCCCGACTGTGGCATTGACCTGGGCCATGGCAATCCGCAGATGAGGCACGGCACGAGACTACGACGCGACGAGCGGTCGGAAAACTGACTGCGAGCGGAGCGGCCATCAAACGCACGATGCGCGAGCAGTCTTGAAAAAGGGGTATCGAGCCGTAACGCTGCCGTTACATCCTGAGCGGCAGACTGGGCCGCGTGGACAAGCAGACCGAGTTCGTTTTGCGGGCGATTGAAGAGCGCGATGTGCGGTTCGTCCGCATGTGGTTCACCGATGTTCTCGGCTTCCTGAAATCGGTCGCTGTAGCCCCTGCCGAACTGGAGGGCGCATTCGCCGAAGGTATGGGCTTCGACGGTTCGGCAATCGAGGGCTTCGCCCGGGTCTATGAGTCCGACATGCTGGCGCATCCCGACCCATCGACCTTCCAGGTTCTGCCGTGGCGAGACATCAGCCCGGCTACCGCCCGCATGTTCTGCGACATCACGATGCCAGACGGGTCGCCCTCGTACGCCGATCCCCGCTATGTGCTCAAGCGGGCACTCAAGAAGGCCGCCGATCTCGGGTTTACCTTCTACACACACCCGGAGGTGGAGTTCTTCCTGTTCAAGGAGCCGATCGAGCCAGGCAAGCCGCCAACGCCGGTGGACCAGTCGGGCTACTTCGACCACACGCCGCAGAGCCTGGGGACTGACTTCCGGCGTCGCGCGATCACCATGCTGGAGCAGATGGGGATCTCGGTGGAGTACTCCCACCATGAGGGTGCTCCAGGTCAGCAGGAGATTGATCTCCGCTACGCTGACGCGCTCTCAACCGCCGACAACTTGATGACCTTCCGCGTTGTGGTAAAGGAAGTTGCGCTGTCTCAGGGCATTTACGCGTCCTTCATGCCTAAGCCATTCACCGAACATCCCGGGTCCGGCATGCATACTCACATGTCGCTCTTCGAGGGTGATACCAATGCCTTTTACGACGCGAGCGCGGAACACCACCTGTCCAAGGTGGGGCGGTACTTCATCGCCGGCCTGCTGCGCCACGCCGCCGAGATCACCGCCGTTACCAACCAGTGGACCAACTCCTACAAGCGGCTCGCCGGCGGCGGCGAGGCGCCCAGCTACATCTGCTGGGGTCGCAACAACCGCTCGGCGCTGGTCCGGGTGCCGATGTACAAGCCGAACAAGGGCTCGTCGGCGCGCGTCGAGCTGCGCTCAATTGACTCGGCCGCCAATCCATATCTGACCTTTGCGCTGATTCTGGCGACGGGCTTGGCTGGTATCCAGGGCGAGTACGAGCTGCCGGAAGGCGCCGAGGATGATGTGTGGTCGCTTACCGAACGTGAGCGGCAAGCACTCGGAATCTCGCCTCTGCCGCGCAATCTTGATGAGGCCATCCGCACTATGGAGCGGTCTGACCTCGTCGCGGAGACGCTGGGAGAGCACGTCTTTGACTTCTTCCTTCGGAACAAGCGTGCGGAGTTTGAGGAGTACCGCCGGCAGGTGACACCAATGGAGCTCACCCGACTCCTCCCAGTGCTCTAACCACTGACTTGTCAGAACCCAGTTGAGCGATAGGTCAACTGGGTTCTGACAAGTCAGTGGTTAGGAGAGTAGAGGGAGTACCGGGGCGAGGTTGGCGCGAAGGCCGGATGCGCGTACTGTGCCCGCGGCAGCAGCGTCTGCCCAGCCAATGCGGCCGGTC
The DNA here is from genome assembly GCA_963740515.1 of uncultured Actinomycetota bacterium. Lineage (GTDB taxonomy): Bacteria > Actinomycetota > Actinomycetes > Propionibacteriales > Propionibacteriaceae > Microlunatus. Next base: position 61,321 of record CAVUEO010000039.1, on the reverse strand, counting down.
GCCAGCCGAAGGAAGGTCAGCGGGTCGGTCTCTACGACGTTTGGCGGGGTGCCGCGGATATGGGTCGGCCCGGGATCGCCTATCGCACACTGCACTGCGGCGTACGGCGGAACCCTCACTTCAACGGAACGGCCGGGATGCTGCCCGGCGAGGATGCTGGTGAGCGTACGGGTGCAGCGCGCGAGTGCGCTGCGCTGCAACTGCGCTGGCGCCGCCTCGGGAAGTGAGCGGTTCAGGTCGTCGGTATGGACGACTAGCTCGATAGTGCGAGTTGCCAAGTAATCCTCGATCGTGGTCGGCCCACGTCGGGTACTGATCATCTGCGACATCGGGACGCCCGCCTCGAGCCGCACTGCAAGATCATCAATCGCTGACTCGAGGCGGACCACCACTTCGGGACCCGTTAGACCCGCAGACGCTTCGAGCGTTGCCGCCGTGATCATCTCCACGTCTTGCCGATACCGTCTCACGAACTCATGGATCGGCAGAGCAGGCTCCCTTGTCGGTTGAGACAACGATTGCGCCAGGCCGGTGTGCACAAGGACAAGGTGACCGGTCAGGTGTCGCACACTCCAGCTCGGCAGCACAGTCGGGCGTTCGAAGCTTTCGAGCGCCAAGCTCTGCAACCACTTCAGGACCGTTCGCGACTGCTCCAGCAAGGCCTCCTGCGGGCGCAAACGGGGGATTGCCATCAATCACGACCTCCGCGGCGACGCTACCAGTGACCCGTGGTGCCTGCACCTGCTTCCCGGGGCGCCGCGCGAGCAGAGAAGAAATAGCATCGAGCTCATGATCCGGATCGAGACGCTGCAAGGCACGCTGGCGCGTCGAGGCTTCGTTGACGCGGTGGCCGCAGAACGGATCATTGATCACTGGGCCGACGAGCATGCGCCGTTGCTTGATCTGCTCGCCAAGTCTGCCGATCCCGATCTGGCACTAATGAGCTTGGATCGGCTCTCCGAGCGGGTCCCGGATCTGCTAGCCCGGTTGACAGCCGCGCCCGTCTTGGCCCGCCAACTGGTCATGGTGCTGGGCGGCAGCATCAAGCTGAGCCATCATCTGATCGCGCATCCGGAACACCTTGAGCTGCTCGAGGACCCACTGGTGAAGGTGCCTGCCGACTCGCTGCGCCGGGAGCTGCTAGAGGCGACAGGCGCGGACCCCGAATCGCCGACGCCTATCGCGACTGACCCCACCGGTAACGATCTTCGAATCTCCTACCGCGGCGCGTTGCTTCGTATCGCCGCGCGCGACCTCTGCTCGCCAGAGCCAATCGAAGCGCTCGTTGACGTTGCCGACGAGCTGTCTGACCTGGCGGACGCCACTCTAGAGGCCGCCCTGTCGATCGCTCGACTCAAGCTCGGCGAGAACGCTTTGCAGACCCGGCTCGCCGTGATCGGACTCGGCAAATGCGGTGCCCAGGAACTCAATTACGTCAGCGATGTCGATGTCCTTTTCGTCGCCGAGCCCTTGACGGACTCCGAGGGCACGCCGCTGGTCAGCAACGACCAGGCTGTCCAGGTCGCCACCCGCATGGCGGCCGAGATGAGCCGAGTCTGCTCGGCGCACACCTCGGCGGGGACGATCTGGGAAGTAGATGCCGCCCTCAGGCCGGAGGGCAAGGCCGGTCAGCTAGTGCGTACGCTGTCCAGCCACCGCATCTATTACGAGAAGTGGGCCAAGACCTGGGAGTTCCAGGCGATGCTCAAGGCGCGCCCTGCTGCCGGTGATCTGCAGCTCGGACAAGCCTTCGTTGACCTGGTCTCACCAATGGTGTGGCGCGCTGCAGAGCGAGAGAACTTCGTTGCGGACGCCCAGGCAATGCGCAAGCGTGTTGTGGCCCACATTCCCACGCGGGATCAGGGCCGCGAGCTCAAGCTCGGTGAGGGCGGCTTGCGGGACGTCGAGTTCTCGGTACAGCTGCTGCAGCTGGTACACGGACGGGTCGACGAGCGTCTCAGGTCACGCGCCACGCTGCCAGCCCTCAGGAGCTTGATCGACAACGGCTATGTGGGCCGCGAGGATGGCAAGGGATTGGCGCTGGCCTATCGGTTCCTGCGAACACTTGAGCATCGGATCCAGCTCTTCAATCTACGACGTACCCACCTACTGCCCAACAATGATCATGATCTTCGTCGGCTGGGCCGTTCGCTCGGCTATAAGGAGCCGGTGAAGGAGCTGCTCGGCACCTGGCGACACACGAGTCAGCGGGTACGCCGGCTGCATGAGCGGCTCTTCTACTCACCGCTCCTCGACGCAGTGGCCAAGATCCCGTCCACGGAGCTCAGGCTGACCACCGACGCCGCCCTCGACCGGTTGAGGGCGCTCGGCTATGCAGATCCGACGGCGGCGCTGCGCCACATTGCAGCACTCAGCCAGGGTGTGACCAGACAGGCGGAGATTCAGCGTCAGCTGCTGCCCGCGATGCTCGGCTGGTTCGCGCAAGCGCCTAATCCTGATCATGGTCTGCTCGCGTTCCGTCAGGTGTCGGAGGCGCTGGGCACCACCCCCTGGTACCTGCGGGCGCTCCGCGACGAGGGCGCGATGGCTGAGCGGCTGGCCCGCATTCTGGCCTCCAGCCGGTATGCGGTCGAGCTGCTGAAGCGGGCGCCGCAAACGGTACAGATGCTCGCAGACGATCAAGAACTGCGACCCCGGCCGCTTGCCGAGCTGAAGGCGGAGATGGGCGCCGCCGCGAGCAGGCAGAGCGATAGCGTCGCGGCGGTGGAGGCGATCCGCGCTATCCGGCGACAAGAGCTGTTTCGGGTGGCTGCCGGTGACCTCATCGGTGAGAACGACGTGTTGAGCGTAGGGGCGGGTCTCAGTGACTTAGCCTCCGCGACCGTCGACGCCACTCTGGCTGTGGCGCGCGAAGCTTCCGGCAGCGAGCCGGTGCCCCGGATCGCAGTCATCGCGATGGGCCGATGGGGTGGCCGCGAGATGTCGTACGCCTCGGACGCCGATGCCATGTTCGTTATGGAGGACACTGCTGATCCGGACCGCGACCCCACCAAGGTTGCCACCGCGGTGATCACCGAGATGCGGAAGCTGCTCACCCGGCCTGCCGCCGATCCGCCTCTGGACATCGATACCGACTTGCGGCCGGAGGGCAAGGGCGGCGCGCTGATCCGCTCGCTCAGTGCGTACCGCAACTACTACGCCCGTTGGTCTTCCACCTGGGAGCTCCAGGCATTGGTTCGCGCTGATTCGCTCGCCGGCGACGAAGAGCTCGGTGAAGCCTTGATGGCTGAGATCGATGCCCGCCGCTGGCCGGAAGGGGGAGTGACTGCGGCTCAGCTGACCGAGATCCGCAAACTGAAGGCCCGAGTGGAGGCGGAGCGACTGCCTCGGGGGGCTAACCCAGCCAAACACACCAAGTTGGGACCTGGCGGGATCGCCGATGTGGAATGGACGGTTCAGCTACTCCAGCTGCAGCATGCCCGTCGACTGCCCGCCCTACGCTCCTCGCAAACGATCGTGGCGTTGCGGGCAGCGCGCGATGCCGGAATCCTCGACCCAATGGACGCCGGATACCTCGAGGCGGCATGGACGCTGGCCAGCAGGATCCGCAACCAGATCATGCTGATGCGCGGCCGCGGTTCAGATTCGTTGCCCAGTGACAACCGAGAGCTGGCCAGCCTCGCAGAGCTGATGGGATACGGGCCAGGGGAGTCCTCTCACTTACTTGCCGACTACCGTCGGGTGACGCGCAGGGCCAGGACAGTCGTGGAGAGAGTCTTCTGGGGTTCGTAACCCACTCCGGAGTCAGCGTAGGCCCGAGGCCTCGACCACCACCTGGGGCTGCGTACCACCGGTAACCAGCGGAGCGCGGCCGGTGCGAGGAGTGGTAGCTCGCCGCGATATCAGCAACCAGTCTTGTTCATCGTGCAGCAGCCAGCAGTGCCGTTCGATACGCCTGCAGCGTGGCAGCTGCTGTGTTGTCCCAGCTGAATGTCGCAGCATGCCCGGCCGCGTTGGTGCCCATTCTGATCATCCCCTCGTGATCATCGAGAATCGTGGCGAGCGCATCGGCCCATTGGCGCTCGTCGTGCCCATTCACGAGCAAACCGCTGTAGTGATCACGGACGGCGTGACGTAGGCCGCCGACATCGGCTGCGACCACCGGTCGTCCACACGCCTGTGCCTCGAGCGCAACGAGTCCAAAAGACTCGTTGTAGGAGGGAACAGCAACGACGTCAGAGACGCAGTACCAGCGGAACAACTCTGAGCGCACCGAGTGCGGCCGGAAGTCGACCATGTCCTCGATGCCATGATCAATTGCTAGTGGGCCGAGCGTTCGCGACCATTCACCGTTCGACCCGCTGGGGCTACCGATGATGATCAACTGGAGTCGATCACGGCGCCTCGGATCGCGCCGGGTCAGCTCGGCAACGGCTTTGATCAGCACATCAGGCGCCTTCAGTGGCTGGATGCGTCCGACGAAGAGGATCACCTGGATGTCCTGGGCCACCCCGAATTGGGCGCGTGACTTGGGTTGATTGCAGGGATGGAAGGTGTGCAGATCGACGCCCGGGGGAACGATCATGATCTGTTCGGGCTGCGCCTTGTAATGACTGCGGAGTTCGGCCGCCTCGTCAGGGGTGCTTGCGGTGAGCACGTCGGCGGAGCGGACGATGGCGGCCTCCCCACGCTCGCGTATGTCGGACTCGACAGGCTGGTCGCGACTGAGGTTGGAGTTCTTCACGCGAGCCATCGTGTGCATGGTGTGGACCAGCGGGATGCCGTGACTGCGCTTGAGCTGCAGGCCGACCTGACCGGACAGCCAGTAATGGGAATGAATCAGATCATGCTGATCAAGGTGCGACTCTAGCTGAGCGGAGAACTCATCTGTCAGTGAAGGCAATGCCTCTTTCGCGACGTACTCAGCCGGTCCTGCCGTGAGATGAATGACCCGAGTGTGCTCGTGGACCTCGACAATGTCGGGCACGTCGGGAGTGTCCCGTCGGGTGAAGACATCCACCTTCAGGCCGCGCTCGCCGAGCCGCCGCGCCAGCTCGGCGACGTACACGTTGAGACCTCCGGCGTCGCCGAGACCCGGTGTCGCGAGGGGCGAGGTGTGCATGCTGATCATCGCCACCCGATGCGGATAGTCGCAGCCTGCGTGCACGTTACCTCCCGCTGAGAGGCTACCGGTGTGACCTAGAGCAGCGGTCGGAAACTTGAGTTTCTAACTGCTGACGAGCACCAGTGCCGCGACGGCGAAGGCCAGGCCAGCCACCTGAATGCCGCGGAGCCGTTCGTGATCGACCAGCAAAGCCAAGATCACTGTTGTCACGGGATAGAGCGCGGCCAGCGGGGCGACGATGCTGAGATCGCCACCCCGGGTGGCCAGCAGAAAGAGCGCGTTCGCCGTCATGTCGCAGGGCCCTGCCAGCAGGGTGAAGCGCAAGGCAGCGCGTCGGGGCCATGGCCCAGGCCGCGCCATGAGCACTAGCAAGCCACCGATGATCAGCGCGCTCAGCTGGGAACCTGCAATCGGCCACATTCCGGCTGATCCTCCGGCGGCGTTCCCTGCGACGGCTAGCAGGACGAAGAACAAGCCAAACCCGACACCCGAGCCGAGCGCGACGGCGATCAGCCTCCAATTGACGACCTGACGACGCCCGGGCGGATGCGGGGCGATGCTCACCAGGGCGATCGCCAGCAGCGCGCAGCCAACACCTAGCAGTCGCGCGCCCGAGGGTCGCTCGCCCCAGATCAGGCCGGCTACCACCGGAATCGCAGCCGATGTGACGCCAGTGACCGGGGCAACGACCGTCATAGCGCCTGCGGAAAGCGCGCGATAGAACAGCACCAATCCGACGAGGCCTGCCACTCCCGCCAGGGCACCCCAGGCAAGGCCAATCGCCGTCACGGGGACGTACATCGCGACCAGAAAGATCGCGAGCAGAGGCAGGCTCACCAGCTTCGATACCCAGACAACCGGCAGCGCGGCGGCCCCTTGGGTCGCCTTGCCACCTGCGAAGTCGCCGACGCCCCAAATGAGTCCAGATAGGACTGCGAGCGCGACATTCAGCACCCAGGCACCCTATGCCGGCACAGGGCGCCTGAGCGGCGTGACGTACGCGCACGACAGGCCAGGAGGGCGAGTGGACTGAGAGGCCGACAGAGCGGGCCGCGACGAGAAGGCGCGTGTCATACGCAAGAAAGACGTCGGAGTCGACTCTGAGCGCAGTGGCGAGGTGGATGGCGTCAATGCTGAGCACATGGGCCAGGCTGGAGTCCCGCCGCGGTGATGGCGCAACCTGCGGAAGCGCCGTCCGTAGCATGGGCGATGTGTCCACCGACGCGACCCTGACCTACCTCTTCTCCGACGTCGAGGGGAGCACTCGGCTCTGGGAGCGCCACCCGGAGGCGATGCAGGGTGCGCTGGCCCGCCACGACGCCATCCTGCGTGCTGCCGTGGAGCGTTGCGGCGGCACGGTGGTGAAGACCACTGGTGATGGGCTCATGGCCGTGTTCGGCTTCGCGCCGGACGCGATCACTGCGAGCCTTGCGGCGCAGGAGGGGCTGCGCGACGAGCCGTGGGGCGAGACCGGACCGCTGCGCGTGCGCATGGGGACGCACGTCGGCGAGGCGCAGACCCGCGGGGGCGACTACTACGGCACCGCCGTCAACCGCGCCGCGCGCGTGATGGCTGCGGCGCACGGTGGGCAGGTCCTGCTGTCGGCGCCGATCGCCGAGCTCGTGGCAGGGTCTCTCCCAGACGACGTGCACTTGCGCGACCTCGGCACGCACCGCCTGAAGGACCTCGCCGGCCCCGAGCACCTCTACCAGCTGGTGCGGCCGGGCCTGCCGGACACATTCCCGCCGCTAGCGACCCTCGACGTGCGGCCGAACAACCTGCCGACACAGACATCGGCGTTCCTGGGGCGCGAGGCGCTGCTCGGCGAGCTGCGCGCCCAGCTCGACGCGGCGTACGCACGGCTGGTGACACTGACTGGTCCGGGTGGGACGGGCAAGACGCGGCTCGCGCTGCAGGCGGCGGCGGAGCAGGTCGACCGCTTCGAGGACGGCGTGTTCTTCGTTGACCTGAGCGCCGAGCGCGAGGCGGACGCCGCTTACGCCGCCATCGTCCGTGCCGCGGCGATTGCCGGTTCCGGCGATGACCCTCCGCTCGAGGTGCTCAAGCGCGGCCTGCGCGAGCGGCAGTTGCTGCTCTTGCTCGACAACTTCGAGCAAGTGGTCGACGCCGCGACCGGTTTGGCCGAGCTGCTCGCGTACTGCCCAGGTGTCACTGCGCTCGTGACCAGCCGTGCGGCGTTGCGCGTGCGCGGCGAGCGGCTGTTCCCGGTGCCACCGCTCACGCTGCCCGCCGGGGATGGCGCAGTCTCGCTGGAGGACGCGCTCGCATCCGAGTCGGTCCAGCTGTTCGTCGAGCGCGCGATCTCGCTGCGCCCTGACTTTCGGCTCACCGACGACAACGCGGCCGACGTCGTCGCCATCTGCCGCCGGCTCGACGGACTTCCGCTCGCGATCGAGCTCGCCGCCGCGCGCATCACGCTGTTCGCGGTCGACGAGCTGCGGTGGCGGCTCGAGGGACGACTCGACGTGCTGCAGGGCGGCGGGCGCGACCTCCCGGCGCGGCAGCGCACGCTGCGAAGCACGATCGAGTGGAGCACCGAGCTCCTCGCCGAGGCCCAGCGTCGGGTGTTTCAGATGTTCTCGGTATTCGTCGGCGCGCGACTGATCGACGTCGAGGGCACCTTGCGGCGACTCGCGGACAACATCGACGTGCTCGGGGGCATCGGCACACTCGTGGACGACAGCCTCATCCGCAACATCCCCGATGAGCAGGGACATCCGCGCCTGGCGATGCTGGAGACGATCCGCTCGTACGCGGTCGGGCAGCTCGACGCCGAGCCGGACTTCGCCGACGCTGTCCGCCGCGCCCACGCCGAGCACTACACCGAGCTCGCTGTCGCGCTCCGTGAACAGCTCGCCCACAAGGACCGCGAGCAGGTGCTCGCCGCGCTCGAGGTCGAGCTCGGCAACCTGCGGGCGGCGTGGTCGCACTTGGTACGGCAGGGCGACGTCGTTCGGCTCAACGACCTGCTCGAACCGCTGTGGGGTTATTACGACGCACGCGGCGCCTACGGCGCGGCGATGGAGCTGGGCGACGACCTGCTGAAGGTGCTGGCCATCCAGCCCGAGACGCCGCAACGCGTGCGTGACGAGATCGCGCTCGAGATGAGCTTGGCACGGGCCCTCATCGCCGTGCGCGGCTACGACGCGGAGGTCGAGCGCAGCATCCGCGCAGCGGTGGAGCGTTCAGGCGAGCAGGACGACGCCCCCGAGCGCTTCCCAGTGCTGCGCAGCCTCGCGACCCTGCACCTCATGCGGTCGGACTTCGACAGCGCGCGCGAGATCGGCCGCGAGCTGCTTGCGATCGCCGAGCAGCAGCGCGACCCTATGCTGTTGTCCGACGCGCACCTTGTTTACGGGATGAATACCGCATTCATCGGCGACGTCGACGAAGGCCTCCAGCACATCGACACCGCCATCGAGCACTTCGGCACCGGAGCGCCGAGCCTCGTGAAGTTCCGCATCGGGCCGAGCCCCGGCGTCGTGGCTAACGTGGTGTCGGGCTTCCTGCTGTGGGGGGCAGGCTTCCCAGACCGCGCAGTCGCTCGGCTGGAGCGCGGCCTGACCGTCGCCGACAAGCTCGGGCACCCGTACTCGCGCGCCTACGCGATCTGGCACGCGGCCCTGCTGGACCTCTGGAGGTTCGACCTCTCGGCGATGGCTGCGCGAGCCGAGACTCTCCACGCCCTCGCCACCGCCCACGACTACCCCATCTGGCGCGCGCTCGCTGTGGTGCTGCGCGGAACCAAGATGATCGCCGACGGTGAGGTCGAGGACGGGCTTGCCGAGGTCGACCGCGGCTTCGACCTCTACGACGACCAGATGACGCCGCCGGTCTTCTGGCCGCAGCTGCTCCAGGTGCGGGGCGCCGGTCGGATACTCGCAGGGCGGATCGACGAGGCGCTGGCGCTCGTCGCCGAGTCGGAGTCTCTCATCGCCGCGAACGACTCGCAGGTACCAGACCTCGCGATCATGCGCGGCGATCTGCACATGGCGATGGCTCCGGCGGATGTCGTGACGGCGGAAGCGAGCTACCAGAACGCCTTCGACCACGCCCACGAGAGCGGCCTGCGCATAGCCGAGCTGCAAGCAGCGACACGGCTGGCGACGCTGCACCGCGGCACCCCCCGCGAGCAGGCCTCACTGCAACAGCTGCGCGATGTCTACGACTCCTTCACGGAGGGTCACGACACCGTGCAGCTCGTCGCGGCTCGCGCCGTTCTCGACACAGCGTCGGTGTGACCTTGTCCCGCAGTTGCTCGTCTGACGACAGGTCGATGCTTTGGACCAGGCCCCAGTTCTGCTGGTGGTTGGGGGCGTTGCGTAGTTGGTCGGCCCAGCCATCTGCGCCTCAGCTCGCGGTTGTGTCGAGCTGGGCGTAGCCGCGGGAAACGGCCAGAGCCAAAGTCTCGACCGGGAAGGGCCAATCGAGCTGCGTCGAGAGTGCCTCTTCGACGCTCTCTTTGGCGGCGTGGTGGTACTTGATGCGGTCGGCGACCGCAGCGAGTTCGCTGAGTTGTGCGAGGCCAAATGCTCGCGACACGGGCTGACCGTGGCCGGGCACGATGACTTCGCCGGGTTCGACCTCGGCGAGGAGGCCCGCGAGGGTGTCTGGCCAGCTCATGGGAAAGCATCCAGACCCGTACATCGGCGGGCTGGGTTGCTCTAGGACGTCACCGACGATCCAGACGCCACCCTCGACGCTGCCGTCGATGCCGGGAACGTGGAGGACCAAATCGTTGTCGGTGTGCCCCGGCGCCAGCGGCACAAGCTCGACGGCGCGCCCGCCGAGGTCCAGCCAGCGGCGGTGGTCGACCAGATGTGTGGGCGGAGTGATGACGACGTCGTCCCAGTCCCGGTGCGGCTCCTGCCCGGTGCCAGCGCGCCAGGCGGCCAGCCGTGGCCGCTCGTACTCGTCGAGGTGGGCGGGCAGCCGCTGGTGGCCGTAGAGCGACAGGTTCGCGGCCGAGCCGGGGCCGAAGCGTTGGTTGCCGAAGGTGTGGTCGAAGTGGGCGTGGGTGTTCACGACCCACCGCAGCGGGGCGCCCAGTTCCTGCAAGTCGGTCCGGAGCTCGGCAGCCTCGGCCGGTGAGGCCCGTGTGTCGACGAGCAGCAGCCCGTTGCGACCCTGGACGACGCAGATAGTGATGGCCATCGGCCGGTAGTGACGCACAAAGACCCCGCCAGCCACTCGACTCCAGCCGACCACGCCTCGATCATTGCATTGCGCGGCCGCTCGGCTCACATCGCCTGTCCCTCTCCGACGCGGCGTTTTGTCGACGCGCTCACGACTCCCAGTGACGGCCACAGGGCTGCTCAGTTGCTTTTGGTCTGGTCGCACTGCCGCGATTTGGCCTTGGAGTGCCCGGCCTTCGCGTTCTAGCGTGGAGAAACGGACCGCGCTTGGACGGAAGGAATCTGATGGGAACACTCATGGTCGACTTCATCACCTCGCTCGACGGCTACGGGGCCGCTGAGGGCTGGCCGGGTTGGTGGGGCATGGAAAGCCCCGAGTATCTCGGCTGGCTGGGCGAACAGCCCGAGCACACCGTTTTGATGGGAGCGACGACCTACCGGCTGATGGCAGAATTCGCCGCAAGCGGCGAGGAAGGGGTCGACCAGATGCTGACCCCGCTGTCGAAGGTGGTCTTTTCCTCGACCCTGACCGAGCCGCTGGGGTGGGCCAATACGCAACTAGTCACCGGAGACGCGGTGGAAGCCGTGCGAGCGATGAAGGAAGACAGCCGCATCGAGATGCGCACGCTGGGCAGTGTGAGTCTGTGCCGATCGCTGATCACGGCCAACCTGGTCGATCGCTTCCAGGTTGTCGTCTTCCCGGTCGTCACCGGTGCGACCGGCCAAGATCGGATCTACGACGGATATCCCGACATCAGGCTCGACCTGGTCGAGAGCCGCACATTCGAAGGAGGGCTCCAACTGTTGGAGTACGTGCCCACCGTTCTCGACGGTCCGCCGGGTACCACGGGAGCGGCGAGCTGAGCGAGGCCACGATCGCGCTGTGCACCCGAAGGGCCGGAGCCGGACCCTCCGCGCACGCACCGTGGGATCCGGCCGCGGTCGTGGCATTCCTCGAGCGCCACGACGTCCAGGTCGCCGCTCGCGTCGCCGAGGTCGGCAACAAGCTCCGTACGGGGAGAAATCGGGCTGGCTGAGTGTCGATCAGGCCCGCGTTACTCGGTCGCGGAGTCCGTCGCCTGGTCCATGACGTAGATGGTTGCCCCGCCCGGGTCCTGGTAGGTGGCCATGAAGCCGCCGGGGATCTCGCCGGGCGCTTCGACTACGCCGAGCGTCTCGGGACGGGCGGCGTGGAACGCCTCGACGCTGTCGACGACGAACAGCGGCCCGATCGGGGCATCGGAGTCGTGGGAATCGAGCATGAGCTGCACGTCGGAGCCGGGCAGAGCGAGGGCCACGGTCGCATCGCCCTCGCGCCACACCTCGGTGAAGCCGAGGCCGTCGCGGTAGAGGCCTAGCGAGGCGCCCAGGTCGGAGGTCGGAACGAACAGGAACTCGAGCTTCATGGCGGGTCCTTCCCCATCGTAACTGGATTACTTCAGAGCATAACGCCATTATGGTGGTGTGCGCGAGTGGATCCCGATAACAACCTCTCCGAAGGGCAGGCTTGCCCTCGCGGCTGTCGAGCAGTTCGGGGAACGTCCGTTCGACGACGTCACGGTCGGCGAGCTGGCGGCAGCGGCGGATGTCACGACGGGCGCCCTCTACCACCACTTCGGCAGCAAGCTCGGGCTGTACGACTTCGTGCGGAACGACGTCGAGCGGCGCCTTCTCGACCGGATGGAGGGCGCGATAGCGGCATCCGCCCCCATGGATCGCTCTGCGGCCGTGATGGCCGCGCTGGTGATCGGTTTCGACTTCGCCGTGCGCGAGGGCTTCCTCCGCATCCTGGGCGACCCACCTGCGGGAACCGAACATGACCGCCTCGCCGACCTGTTGAGTGCGAGCACGGCCCCCGCGTCCCCGGTTCTCGGCCGGGTTCTCGCGGCTGCCTGGCGAGCGGCGCTCGTGGCCGTCGCCGAAGGTTCGGACCCGCAGCAGGCGCACGCGGCGCTCCTCGCGTTGGAGTTCCGACCCTCGTCGTGACCGCCGAGCGCCGGTACGCTCCAACCGTGATGACTCCGTTGCCCGTGCCCGGCGCAGCCGTGACGCAGTTCGCCGTGATCGACGCGCTGCTCGCCGGCGCCTACGAGTCGGGCCTGCGCGTCGCCGAAGCGCGCTCGATCGGGGACTTCGGGCTCGGGTGCGTCGACCACCTCGGCGGCGAGGTCGTCATTGTCGACGACGAGGTGATCGAGTGCACGCTCGACGGTCCGCCGGTGGCGATGGAAGACGACGACATCCTCCCGTTCGCGATCCTGTGCCGATTTCCTGACGTCCCGCGAGTCGGCTTGGGCGAGCAGGACTTCGCGGGCTTCGCGGCATCCGTCGAGGGTGCGCTCACGAGCCGGAACCTGTTCCACGCCGTGCGCTTGGACGGCGTACTGTCGGAGGTCCGCGTGCGGGTCACGCCTCGTCAGCATCATCCGTTCCCGCGGCTCGCCGAGGTGACGAGTCACCAGGTCGAGACGGTGGCGCGCGACATCCGCGGCACGGTGGTCGGATTCTGGACGCCGGCGATCTACCAGGGCATCGCGGTAGCGGGCCTTCACCTGCACTTCCTGAGCGAGGATCGCAGCTTCGGCGGACACGTGCTCGACCTCGCCGCCGAGTCCGGCGACCTCCACGTGGCCGCCTTCGCTCGCTTCGACCTACACCTGCCGACGGACGACCTGTTCCTCCGCACGGAACTCACCCACGCCGAGGACCATCGCATCGTCGCGGTCGAGGGCGGTGTGGCGGTATCCGCCGAGGAACCGTCCTGATCCCAAACGCGTCAGAGGCCGCCGTCCGCGGCGCCGCAGTCAGCCGCACCCGCTGGACCGCCGTCGGCTATCTTGCGGACATGGCAAGGCTGGACGGCAGCTACGACGTTCTCGTCGTCGGGCTCGGGTCGATGGGCGCGGCTGCCGCCCGGACGCTCGCCGCCCGCGGCCTGCGGGTCCTAGGGCTAGAGACCTTCGGCGCCGCCCACGACCAGGGGTCCGCGCACGGCGGCACCCGGATCGTGCGTCAGTCTTACTTCGAGGGCTCGGCGTACGTGCCCCTGCTCCGCCGCGCGTACGAGGGCTGGCACGAGCTCGCGCAGGAGTCGGGCCGGGACCTGCTGCGGCTGTGCGGTGGGATCTACATCGGCGACCCCGAGAGCCCTGTCTTCACCGGCAGCCTCGCGTCCGCGCGCGTGCACGGTTTGGAGCACGAGGTGCTCGACGCCGCGGAGATCGCTGGGCGCTTCCCGACGATGCGGCCGCCGGAGCACGCGCTGGGGCTGTACGAGGCGAACGCCGGCTACGTCCGTCCGGAGGAGACGGTGCTGGCCAACGTCGACCTGGCCCGTCGGGACGGAGCCGACCTGCGCTTCTCCGAGCCGGTCACCCACTGGGCGCCGACCACGGGCGGGGGCGTGGAGGTCGTCACCTCACGCGGGCGCTACGGCGCGGACCGGCTCGTGCTGGCCCCCGGCGCGTGGGTGTCGACTCTGCTGCCGCCGCCGGTGCCGATCGCGGTCGAGCGGCAGATCTTCTATTGGCTCGAGCCGGACTTCACCCCCGAGGTCCCCTACGAGGCCTACGCCGAGGGCCACCCCGTCTACCTGGAGGAGACCGACGGCAATGGTGAGGTCTACGGCTTCCCGATGGTCGACGGGCCCGCCGGCGGGCTCAAGCTCGCCTACTACCGGCAGAACCGCGGGGTGACCACCACGCCGCAGACCATCGACCGCACGGTCCACGCCGATGAGGTCGAGGAGATGGTGCACCGCGCCCGTCAGCTCTTCCCCCGCCTCAGCGGACGCCTGGTGAAGGCCGCCACATGCATGTACGCCTCGGCGCCCGACGACGCGTTCGTGCTCGGCCCGCTCGGCGGCACCTCTCAGGTGGTGCTGGCCTGCGGCTTCTCCGGCCACGGGTTCAAGTTCGTGCCGGTGGTGGGGGAGATCGTCGCCGATCTCGTCCAGACCGGGACGACTCCGCACGACATCGCGCTGTTCGACGTCGCTCGGCCCGCCTTCGCAGGCAGTCGTACGAACTGACCGCGGACCCGCGCGCGCTGCGGCACCGCCTCGGTCGGGTGTCGCGCTCTGAGACAGAAGCTGCTACCTCCCGCAGCGGACCGCATTGAGTACCGGCTCGGCAGGCACTGACCAATGCCGGGCCAGCCCGGTCGGTACAGCTGCTCGCCTGGTCGCGGCCCGCCGCACGAGGACCAGTCGGAATGGTCAGTTGATCCTCGCCAACCGATCGCAGGCTGAAGCGATGGCGTCTTGCAGCGCCTCGTTCTGTAGGTGTCGTGGAATTGGTGTTGGTGCCCGGTCTTTCCAGTACGGGGCGGAGGCCAGATCGGCCTCGGTGCAGCAGTAGGCGAGGGTGTCCGCGGACGATGTGACATGACCGGGAGCGCCGGCGCTGGCCAGTTTGGTCTTGACCCAGCCCGGGTCGACCGCGGCCGAGGCTACCTCCGGGAGCCGCCGGCCCCAGGCCAGCGCCAGGGCGACGTCACAGGCCTTGCTTTCCGAATACGCCTGGCTCGGCTGCTGCAGCCGGCCCAGGGTGGCGGGGTCGGGTCGGCCGAAGTTCGCGCTGCCCGAGCCGAGCCACAGCAGCCGCCCCTGCAGCTCCGCCGCCAGCAGGCTGGTCAGCAGGTGAGGGGCCAAGACGTTCACGGCGAAGGTGGTCTCGAGCCCGTCGGCGGTCGTCCGCGGCGTGTTCCCGCGCACCCAGACGCCGGCGTTGTGGACGAGCGCGTCGACCGGCCCGTTCGCGTGGATCTGATCGGCCAGCCGGTGCACCTGATCAAGTTGGGCCAGGTCCCCGGTGACCAGCGTCGTCTCGCCGCCGAGCTGCTCCAGAACTGGACGGCCTCGATCCTGATTACGCGCATGGATCAGCACCCGGTGGCCGTCAGCGACCAGGACCTGCGCCGTTGCGAGGCCGATGCCGTCGGAGGAACCCGTAATGCAGATGACGGCCATGACCGCAATCATCTCCCATAGCAGGGTTCTCCTAAGGACCCGCCGTTTGATTGTCAGCTTGCGGCAACGGGGCGCGCCGTCTCGCAGGACCCAGGTGAACGACACCGACGAGGCCGGCTGTGGCCAGTTCTCCCCACACTCACCGGTGGTCGGGTACCCCCAACGCGTTCGACGCCACGCAACGTCGCGGCTGGCCTCACCCGAACCGGCTGAGATCTAGTTAAGGTGACAGCCGGGCAGCTGAGATAAGTCAGAGGGCTGAGATGTAGTAATTCCGACGGGCAGGAAATGGGCGGTGATTTTCGGTGATAGACGCGCCACCAGATGAGAGTCAGGACGATCGCTTTTTCCGGAAGTCTTTCCTCAAGACTCGAGTGGTTGTTGGCGTCATCGGCGTTCTTCTTCCACTCGTCTTAGTTATTGGAAACTGGGTTGTGACCGGACAATCCCGCATCCTGCCGTCGCTGAGCGACTACTACCACTCCGAGATGCGCAACTGGTTCGTCGGCAGCCTTTGGGCCATCGGATCCGGCCTGCTCGTCTACCTCGCCGCCCGCCGCAACCTGGCGGATAGTGTGATCAGCTTCGTGGCAGGCTTGCTGGCGGTCGGCGTCGCGCTCTTCCCGACCAACGCTCCACACACCGTCTCGACAACCATCTCCATACTTCACGTGGCATTCGCCGCGCTGCTGTTCGTCCTCCTCGGCGTAATCTGCTTCCGCTTCGGCAACCGTGACGGAAAGCGCGAGGATCGTTCGATGCGCTGGCGTACCACGTGGCGCACTGTGCATCGTGGCTGCGCGGTCGTAATCTGGGTCGCCGTTGTCGCAAGTGTCGCGCTCGCGGCACGCGGGTCTGACAACAACCACACCGTATTTGTGGGCGAAACGGTCGCGGTGCTCGCATTTGGCTTCTCGTGGTTTCTGAAGGGCTCCGAACTCTTCAACATCTTGCGTGAGGAGCACCGACTGCCCCCAATGCTTCGGCCGACCGACCCGAACGAGCCAACCGTGAAGCAGGCGCCGGCCATCGACGCCAGGAAGGCGGAGAGCTGACGTGACGCTCGCGGACGATTGCGTGGTCCTCGATGCTGTCCAGCCCGGTCGGTCCAGGCGAACTTCTGGGTCACCGCGCAGATCGTGGTTGAGCTGACTCCCTGATCGGCATCAGGCGGCACTGGAGGGGATTGTCGGGGACTCGAGACTGATGCTTCCAATGTGGGGCAGCCCGTTAATTGAGATGTATCAACCCAAAGGCCGGGGCGCCCGTGACTGGCGGCACAGATCGGAGTGCGAACGAGCCGCGACTCTAGAAGACAGACTGCGCCGGCTTAGAAACGGCCAGCTCTACTCGGCTGGGCTTGACTCACGTAGGGATTGAGTCCCCTGTTAGGCGTTCGTTAGGGCCACCCCTCATCGGGCATTTCAAGGGACGGGTCATACGGGACGTAAGTCACAACCGGCTGGGCATCCCCCTAACCCCACGCTCGGCTTCCGATCCCCTACCGGATCACCGGTGTTGGCAGCATCCGCTTCAAGTGTGACAAGGTACCGCTGGTAGGCGTCCCGGTTGGCGGTCGGAATACGGGCACAGCCTGCCGTTGAGATGAGGTCACCGAGCGCATGGTCGGCCGAGCGCCCGCTGAGACGGGAATCGATCTCGCCGGCTACGGGTCGAGTTCGCCGAACCGGTAGGCGGCGGACGCTTTTTGCGTCGACGCCGCTCAGGTGGATTTCGGCCTGATGCGTGCAAATCGAGGCCCCGACCGGCGGGCTTAGCGTGGGTCGTCCGGGCGTGCCCGTTGTGCAGCGGCGCGCTGATCCGTGGTCGGCCGCGGGGACTTCGGCTCGGCTTTGGCGAAGTCTGCGGCCCGACGGGTCAGCAGGTATCCCGCGACCAGCACCATGATGATCATGGTCACCACGCCGGTCTCGGTCGTCACGTAGGCCATGGTCGCCGGCGAGGTTGCGATCGCCACGCCGGCGGCGGTCTCCATCAGATTGTTGAAGGCGCTGTGAGAAAGACTGACCGGCCAGATGCTTCCCGACCACAATCGCAGCCACCCGTACCAAACACCTGCCAGCGTGAGCGTGACCACCACCATCGGCACCACGATCCAGCGGTTTCCCGCGCTCTGGTAGGTGGTGGCGATCAGCAGCAACGGCAGATGGTAGATCGCGTGGAAGAAACCGGTGACGAGCGCCGCACGCCGCCCGAGGTGAGCTCAGCCACGCGAAAGAGCAAGTAGCCGCGCCAGCCGATCTCTTCGCCAAGGAAGACGACCGCGAAAATGATCGTGGATAGGGCGACTCTGAGAACGCCCCTGCCGAAGCCCGGAGGCAGGCCTGAAAATTGGACTACCCCAAAGGCGGCCGCGACGCCGAAGCTCACCGCAACGATTACCGCCGGCCCAACAACGGCAATCAGTAGACCCCGTCCCCTCCGTGGGTTGAATCCCACCCCGGCCCAAACCGCGCGTCGCTGACCACGTGGGACGGTGAAGGCGACGGTGAGTGCCACTGCGATCACCGGAAAGGCAATGGCGATCAGCGGTGTGATCCCGGCGTGCGGCAGTGCAATCGCAATGGCAAGCGTCAGCCCGTAGGTGATGCACAAGAACACCACAATTTGACGTAGCGGACGGTAGGTTCTCGGTGGTGCCGGCTCTGCAGCCGTTCGTCGCTGTTGCATCGGTTCTCCTCCGATTCGTGCTGCTGCTTCCCCCGAATCAGGCGCTTGAACGTCAGCGCAGTGACCGCCGGTCTTGCCGCCGGCCACAACCCCGCCGATATCCTTCATTGTTGCCCACCGCCAGCGCCGTCGACCACCGCCTACCGGACGGCAATGCGCCGCAAGCGAAACCTGTCCCGGGTCTGACGGGTACGCCCTGAAGTCCCGCTGGTGGGGGATCTCTCCACCCGAGTGCTCACCGTTGCTTGCGTCACCGGAATCCGTTGACGCCGCTACCGGCTTCCTCACCGCCCGGCGTCAAGGGCGCACACCACCGGCGCGGCGGTCATCATCCGGCGAGATCAACACGTGCATCAGGGAACGGGCCTCGTACTGCTGGCCGCCCGATAACCTGCCGAGGTTGTCCCTTTAGTCATGCGCTCTCAGAAGACAGCTGGCGTGTCCGCAACCTCGGCTACGAACGCATACCCGAGTCTGGGTAGCCACCCAAACCTGGTATGCCTGTTACGGCTCTCGCATCGGCCTTGTGAAAGTCATGCTTGCCGTCTTCGCTGAGCGTTCTTTGTGCGGACGACCGCTAGAGGGTCGTCTTAGGACAGACCGAGGGCCGACATATTCTCGGCCGCCAGCCAGTCGCGCTGTCGGGGCCGATAGCCTGTTGGGATGGTCGCGATAGTGGTTCGCTTCGAGCTTAAAGATGAGGCGGCGGCGCGCGGATTTGACGCCTTGGTGGAGGAGACCGCTAGCGCAATCCAAGCATCGGAACCGGACACACTGATCTATGCAGTGCATAGGGTTGAGGATGCGCCGCTGTCGCGTGTCTTCTATGAGTTGTACGCGAGCCGGGACGCGCACGGTCAGCATGAGGCAGGCGAACACACCGAGCGTTTTCTCGCCGAACTGGGTCAGTACTTGGAGAGCGTTCGGGTGGAGTTCCTGGAAGCGCCAAGCGGAAAGGTCCCCTCAACTAAGTCTGGGGAAAGTCGGCAGTGAAGTGCGCGGAAGCGGACGACCTAGTCCGTCCAATGCGTGGTGCCGTTAACAACGCCACCATGCGGGCGCGAGCATTGGCACACGGGCATCGACGTGTCCCTCAGATCGCGGCCTCGTTCTTCGATGAGCTCACTAGCATCGAGACGCGAGGCTTAGGAAGCCTTCCGGGTGCCTTTCGCTGGATTGAACGGACTGTTCAGCGAAGCTGAAGCCGCTTGGGATCGGCTTGCGGACCTGTTGCGCGTCGTCTCTCTCCGGAAGTTAGTTGCCCCCTGAGCACTTCAGCGGCGCGTAGTTCCCTTATGTATGGATGGTCGGACGCGGAGTGGCTCACCCTGCAGCTGGGCCGGTCTGGGTGATCAAGGGCGTTGATGGGCCGCAACCGCTTCGACGAACTCGAGCGGGGGCGTTCTGGCAGGCCGTCGAGCAGGCATTATCTAGTGAAACTACCTGCGTTAGTCGAGCGTGTGACCTCAATAGAAGGCTGAGCCGCGAAGAGATTGACGCCTTCGGGGGTCGGGTCAGGTGATATCGATGCCCGGGATGTGAAAGCCCAGGAGGCGGCAGAGGGCTGCGCCGAGTATGAACGGCCACAGGAGGACCGCCAGTATCGATAAGAGAATACCTGAGAGGCTGGAGAGGTGGATGTTGTTGGTGAGCAGCGCCACGATGATGCCAACAACTATGTACCCCGAGGGCCAATACCATAGGGACGGTCGCATTAATGGTGGCTTGAACGACCGATCAATATGTGCTTTGGCCTCACATAGATCAACAGCTCTGATCCACACGTGATGTCTGTCTGGAAGCCGTACCCGGCCCGACCACTCCTGGCGCTCTTTCACCGAGTAGTCGAGATCGCCTGCAGCAGACCAGGTGACTGACTCCACCTCGATCGGCGGACTGACTTCTCTGCGATCGGCATGGTCGCGTTGCCCGTACTGGTTGAAAGTGACGTTGAGCTCTGCCGCCTGCTGCCTGGCGTCCTCCTCAGCGAGATCGGTGGAACGCCAACCCATCACGCCGCCGTCCCAGATCCCCCACACACCCGAGCCGACGTGGCGATGGGGCATCGCACCCAGGTCAAGGACCATGCCGGAACGTGGGACCTCCCCATCCATGCCGTGAAGTACTCGCTCTACCGACATCCAAACTTCAGCAATACACATACGAATCAACCGCCTTTTCGGACGAGGACTAGTGCCTGCGGAACCAGTTAGCGAAGGAGCGCTTGGACCGGGTGTCGCCGGCTCGTTTGGGGTCCGGGTCGTCCGGCACGGTTAGCCGTGAGTTGTTCTGAGAGATACGGCGCGGCTGCAAGGACCGTCGCCTTGACTGCTTTCGGTCGCCGCCTTGGAGCGCGAGTTTGGCCCGGATCGGCGAAAAGTCGCTTCTCAGCGGCCGCCCGACAGGTTCTTTCGACCCTTTGGTGTTGGAGTGAACCAGATGTCGCAACAGTCACGCCGTCATGACCCGTATCCGTGGACGTGGGAGATCCCGCTCGGCATCGCCTTGGTGATCTTGATGGTGCTGGTTTGCAGGGTGCATCTGGGGCGCGGCGTCCCAATGTGCTGGCCGGGGCTGGCTGGGCGTTCGACCTCCAGGCGGCTAGTCGGCTCGAAGGCGGTCACCTCAAAGCCTTCCTCGCTCGTGTCGGGGGATGGAACGGATCTGTCGGTAGGTGGTTCCCACACCCACCGGTCCTGGGGAAATCTTCTTCGTCTCGACAATTGCGTAGTTCCAGGTCGGGACGTTCTCGAAGTCGGCGAGGAACGCGAACACGTCGTCGATTGCTCTCCGGATCGTCACTGTGTTCTGGAAGGTTGCCATGATCCCTCCTGTATCGGCTCTTGGCAGGCCGCTGCCCTGCCGTCAAATCGTGGACCGGCAGGATGACCAGATCGGGCATCCGTTCGAAAGGCCAAGATTGCCCGTGAGCCGGTCGACTTGCGGGACGCTGTCCGGTTACCACGGGGAAGGTTGCATTCTCGCCTGTACGGCTCGCCGAGGTGGTTTCGGCGAATCACCAAACTCGACGCCGTCGATCCAGCGACTCACAGTCGCAATGTCGGCGAAGCTCAGGCAACCCAAGAGCGCCGGCGGGGTCCGGTTAACGAGACGTAGATTACCGACGGAAAGATGTCACATCTGCGATCAGCGCCGGGTGGAGTCAGCTGCCGGGGTGCTGAAGGGTGACCAGCAGGGTTGCGCGGTGCTGAGATCGCGCCCACGCGAATGTTGCCAGGAAGCCGGCAATGAAGGCGGCCGTCCCCATGAGCCCGCCCTCGGCCCCATAAGGCTGGCCGGTCACGACGACCACGACTTCTGCGCCCTCGACCCCGTCCGCATATAGCCCGTACGCACCGAGCACGGCGGCAAGGCTGGTCTTGCCGTTGCCTCTCGGCATCGAAATCAAGCCCTGCCTCGGTCGCGGCCCCCGAGCCCGCGAACAGCCGGCCGAGGATGTCCCGCTGCCATGGCCGTTCGGGCGCCCTTCCCGCGGATCACCGTCAAAATACTCGCGGGCGAACGCTTCCACCCGACGCGGTCCAGAGCGCGGAAGGTGCGCTAAGACGAGCGGTGGGCGGTAATCGCCCCATTCGGCCCGGCCTTCACAGTATGCTGCGCGGATGCGATTCAGCGTGATCACCGCAAACGAGACCGAGACGGTCTACGACGGCACGTTCAGGGTCGAGGACAGCGGGATGCTGACGATCATCCCGGACAACGAAGAGGAGCCGACGATCCGGCTGTCCCCAGCATTCTGGCGACAGATCAACGAGCCCCGCTCTTCCTACGACGTACTCGACTCCGTCCGCTAGGCCGAGAGGTGGGGCGCTGACCTCAGCCTTGGTCCCGGCTTCACCCACATACGGGGTGTGTAACCCAAACTTCGGCTAGTGGTGGAGTCATGTGATCGCCTGCTCAGAAACGGTCGAGCACCCTTTCGCGCTGGTGCATGATCGGCAGGAGGCCACTGTAGTTGTTGTGATCTTGGTTTGATCCGCGGTTAGTCCGCGAAAAGTCCGCAGGACGTTCCGCTTACGGCCAGGCGGCGTACGGTGGCGAGCCTCCATCGGGCCGTGTGCGTACGCGAGGCGTGGTAGTACGGCTCACATGAACGAGACGACGACGGACCCGGACGGCGCACGAGTCGATCGTTCGCCGCTGTGGATTTGTTCTTCCTGTTCGGGGCGTTGCTCGGGGCGCACGCCATCTACCTAATGGTGTTGCCCTCCGCCGACCCCGACCATTGGCGAGCGTTCACCAGCGACCCGGAAATGATCGCCTACCTGACCGACGACTTCCGGGCATCCGGCGCGATGCAGCTCGGATTCGCCATCATGTCGATGACGATCGCTGGCCGATGGTTTCGGTTGGGCGATCGATGGGCGTGGGTTCTCTTTTGGTACTTTCCCGTCCTCTTTGCCTGGTCGATATTCACGACCTGGGCAGTCGGTCTGTTCTTAACGCTGACCCTAGTTGCCGTCGCTGCGCTGGTCGCTACCCATCGGCAGTTCTACAAATCGGCCGACAAGCCGGCCGCCAGGGACTCTCCCGGCTAGCGCGCTAGGTCGGCTTTCCGAAGCCGCGCCAATGGCCAGGCGTCGTACTCAGAACCGATGAGCCAGGGTCGTGTCCCAGCAAGCGTCGGCTTGCGACATGCTGCTTGTGGAGGATCCGAGACGGTCGCAGTCGCTAGCTCCGATGGGCATGGTTGAACGCGCGATGGCGTCGGTTTCGCGTCTGCGCGGTCGCCGTTCCGACACTGCACCGCAGATGGCCCGTCGCCTGACCGAACACGGCTCCGACCTCGGCGCTCGCTGTGTTGTCGAGCGCACCGTTGGCTGGCTGCACCACTTCCAGCGGCTGCTTGGTCGGGCTACCACCGGCCGCGGAGATCCTTGAAGCCTTCCTCGCACTCGGCTGCTGACGATGCTGGGAGCGGAACGGATCGTTGGCAGGAGGCGGGGTCGGGCCGCGGATCAATGAGTGCTGCTTTCGGTGGTGCTGACGCGATAGTGACAAGACAGCCGTGTCGCGGCCATGCCTGGTACTCATCGGCGGTTTTTGTGTGCCTGGACTGCTGCTGGGGATTGCCGCCGGGTCGATGAGTTGATGGACCTGCCGCGGTCTATAAGGTCGGCACTGATTGAGGGAGGAATTCCATGACTATCCAGGAGCAGGTTCAGGAGACGCTGGATGAGCTCGTTGGGAGTGGAGCAGAACTGGGCGTTCAGGTGGTGGCATATCGCGATGGCGTCAAGGTGGTCGATGCGGTGGCGGGCGTGGCCGCTCCGGATGGGCCGCCGGTCACAGCGGGCACCGTCTTCTACAACTTTTCGGTGGGCAAGGGAGCGATGTCGGCCCTGGTGCACCAAGAGGTCGACCGTGGCGCCTTTGGCTACGACACGCCGGTGGTGGAGTTGTGGCCGGAGTTTGGTGCCCACGGCAAGGAAAGCGTCACAGTACGCCACGTCTTGACCCATACCGCTGGACTGCCCGGCATCCCCCTCGATTCCACAACGTCAGACATCTCCACCTGGGACACGATGATTCGCGCGCTCGAGAACGCGGAACTCTGGTGGGAGCCGGGCACCAAAATCGGCTATCACGCTTACACGTTCGGGTATCTGGCCGGCGAGATCGTACGCCGGAGCACCGGTCGTCCGCTCGCTGAGGTGCTCCGGGAAAGGATCGCAGCGCCGCTGGGATTCCCTGACGAGCTGTTCTTTGGGATGCCGGAGGACAAGCGAGGATCCTTGGCGAGGCTGGTCGATGCACCAAGTGAGGTGGACTGGTCCACCATGCAGCTGCCGGAGGATCTGCCGATGTTCCGCGCCGCGCCGATGTCGTTGTTCCCTAACGCCGACCTCGGCAACGACCCGGAAGTCATCGGCGCCGATATTCCTGCCGGCGGCAAGACCTCCGCGCGCGCCATTGCGAAGATGTATGCGGCTCTGCTCGCTGAGGTCAACGGCCTTCGGCTCATCAGCCCCGAGGGGCTAGAGCAGGCAGCGACCCTAGCGGTCGAAGGCAAAGACGAGGTGTTCGGCAATCAGGTGCGTTGGACGCTCGGGTATGCGCTGGGCGGGCCTTCGGTTGAGGAGGGTTCGGAGACAACGTTCGGGATGGGCGGTGTAGGAGGCAGCTGGGCAGGTGCAGATACCGCCACCGCCACGTCGCTAGCGGTGACCAAGAACCTGCTGACCGAGAACTTCGACACAACCGCACGGATTGCCCACCTGGTTTTTGCGTGAGACCAGCCAGTTGATCACTGTTCAACTAATCGATCGTGCGGAATCCCACGCAGCGGTTCGCGAAGCATAGAAAGCGTCTGAGTTCCCGCAGTTGGGCTCGCACCGGGCCGGCATCGAAGATGACTACTGAACAGGCCGATGCCTTCGAAGCTCAATGCGATCAGACCGTGACCAGAACCCCAATTCGCCTCACCGTGACGTACTTCATCACCGCCGGGCCGCGAACGAATGACCCAGCCGATGTCCGCCAGTCCTTCCGCCTAAGAAGCGTCCAACCCGTTCGCTGGCTGGTCCCTCCACGGCATTAGCATCGCCGTGTGGAACTACGGGCGTACACGGCCGGCGACGCCCAAGCCACGTCGGTGATCTTCCTCCGAGCCGTACGCGAGACGGCTAGGGCCCACTACTCGCCGAAGCAGGTCGAGGCGTGGGCGGCCACCCATGGAGACCTCGACTCGTGGGCCGCGGCCCGGGCAGCAGCGCACACCCAGCTGGCCATCATCGATGGCCACGTGGCCGGGTTCACCGACCTGGATGACCACGGCTATATCGACATGTTGTTCGTGGATCCCGATTTCGGCCGGCACGGGGTCGCGTCGGCGCTGCTCGCATCGGTGGTCGCCCTCGCCCGACAGCGCGGCCTACCGGCACTGACCACTTTTGCCAGCCTGACATCCCGGCCAGTGTTCGAAAGGCATGGGTTCGTGATCACTGGTGAACGCTACTTCGGCGAGGGTGACCGCGCGGCCAAGACGTATGCGATGCGTTGTGTCCTGGCCGGCACCACTGCGCTTTAGGAGTTGGGGCGTGGTCATTAGTGCTCCGCGTCAGGACGCTAGGAGTGTGGTGCTCGTTGATTCCTCGGCGGTCAGGTCCATGCGGTGGGTCGTTGGGGTAGGTGCTGTCGAGGGCTTGTCGCATGTCCCAAAGAGGTTCACCGCGGACCGCTGAAGGTTCCGCTTCGGATGTCAACGGCAACTGAAATCTGATCGGGTTTCGGCAAGGCGGGTTCTAGTCAACGTCGCACCGTGATCAGTATTCAGTTGCCGCCGACATCGGACGACCGGTAGCCGGTCGGCATACGGAGCTGTTGCGCTGCCTTGGTGCTCCGATGCTCGCTGGTGCTCGCGCTACGGCGATGAGTAAGTGCGCGCTAGGAAGTCCTCGGCGAGAAGGTTGAAGACTCGGGTTGCTCCCTTGGTGGCCAATGGCCTGTGTTCGGCAGAACACAGAGTTCGGCGTGGGGAAGCTTGCGGTACAGCTGACAAGCAATTTCCGGGGCAAAGTTAGGATCACGGTCGCCGTAAACGAGCAGCACCGGCGCTCGGATATTCCCAAGCTCAGCTTCATCCGGGAAGTCCTCGGCGTGGTCATGGCTGAAGAGCCCAATGAAGTCTCCCAAGACGACTCGCCAATGATCGGATCCGAGGGCTGTATGCATCGCGGTGAACTGGGTCAATGATTCGGATTCCGGGAACCATTGTTCAGCCAGTTCATCGACGGAGCGGGCACGCAAGGAAGCTCGATATTCCTCCGACAAGAAGTAGCTGCCCGCGGCGAGGACGGCAGCCGCGACTAAGTCCGGGCGATTCAGGGCCAGTGAGAGCTGCAGCATTGAGCCGGTGCTTTCGCCGAGGAACGCTGCACGCTCGATCCCGAGCCCGTCACAGAGCAAGGCGACGTCGGAAGCGAGCTGTCGGTGATTCATCGCCGCACGGCCCCCCGGATTGCTACTCCGACCATGACCACGCAGATCCGGGAGAATCAGGCGATAGCTGGAACCGAAACTGTCGATCTGGTGGATCCAGTCCGCCCGACCGGTGCCAGTGAATCCGTGCAACATGATGATCGGGAGGCCGTCCGGTTTGCCGAGGTCCTCGTAAAACATCTGAACGTCGCCGACGGTAATGAACGCCATCAGTTCGCCTTCCTAGAGTGCACGGATCATTTCATGCTGACCTTTCTCACTCATCGTTCCGCATTTGACGTAACCAAGTGCCCGCAAGCCGGTCGGCCCATCACATACCTAGCGGTGCGTACCTTCGACCGCGCGTTCAATCCTCAGGGCGTCGCACGGCAACTGGCGGCGGCCATGACTACACCAGACCGAACCGAAGGGCCTGCGCCGCCTCGACCTGGCGACCCTTCTCATTCACGGCACTGAGGACCCGGTCATTGCCGTGAGCGGTGGGAAGGCGACCGCAGCAGCGATTGTAGGAGCGGAGCTGGTCGTGATCGACAGGATGGGTCATGACCTGCCCCGACCGCTGTGGCCCGCCGTAGCCGAGCGCATTGCCACATTGGTCGCGCTCGCGCAGCAGCGACCAAGATCCACCAGCACCTCGGTGAGCTAGACGTAGAGGGATCGAAGTGGGCGCATGACCGAGTGTCATCTTTCCGCGGGCATGTCCGTAGCGCACATGGCTCGCCGATTCCAGCGCCCGTCGAGGCTCCGTCCATGGGCCCGAACGAATGCCCGCAGGTGGGTCGCTTTGCGGTACTGGGATCGGATCGGCGCGACATTTACAAGCGCGTAGGCCCCGCCGGGGGAAATACGTCAGCCCGGTCTCAGCCATGCCAGCGCCCGCTGTTGGATACGGTCCATCTGTGGGCCTCGCCGACGGGGATCACCGCCCGGGCTGCAGCGGCGCGTTGACCGATGAGATCAGCAGCGTTGCCAACATGTCCCAAACGATGCTGTGGCGGGACCTGGGCGGCAGTTGGGCCACCAACCTGCTAGCGGTCGGTGCCAGCGGCGGATGCGGGACAGTCTTTCGGGTCCATCGGTTGTCCACCACGGCCGCCCGGCTACGCGCGGAGCAGGAAACGCGACGTGTGCTGGCGCGCGCCGGCATCCCGACAGTGCAGCCGCTTGCTGTGTTCAACGGTGACGAGATAGGTCAGCTTCGTACCGGTCACCTTATAGAAGCGGAGCGGTTCGCCGTCCCCGATGGCCAGATGAAGACACCAGACTTGCTGATCAGAGGATTCGGCGTGCTCGGCGCCATCCATCGCTGCCTTCGGGACAGCGAGCTACCAGCCGCCGCGCACACTGTGACCCACGCCAACCATGTGACGGCCCAACAGGCCCTCGCGGCGACCACAGCGGGCGCACAACGCATCCGCAGCTGGGGCGAGCCAGCGCTGACCAGGTATGCAGATGCCGTCGTCGAGCACATCGGTCGAGTGAGCACCGCAGAAGAGCACCTTGAGCAACGCCGCCAGGTTGTCCACGGCGACTTCTGGGACAACAACGTCTTGTTCACGGGCTCCCGAGTTGCCGCCGTTCTGGATTTCGGATTCATGGCCAGAAGGGTCCGAGTCGACGATCTCGCCCTGCCCATCTGGTTCTACCTTCTCGAGCCCGGCCACGGTCCACCGAACGTCATAGACGCCGAGATCGTCGCCAAAATGCTTCACGCTTATGACCAAGCCGGTGAACCCCTCAGCCGGCAAGAACGGCTCGCCGTGCCGCTCGCCGTCGCTCGCCAACCCGCCTGGTCTGTCGGCCACTGGGTGCGGCAGCTCGACGAACAGGATGCCATCGACCATGCTCGCGCGGCTGCACGGGAGCTGCCAGTCGCGCAGGCCATCCTCCGAGACCTTAGTGACTGGCAGAGAACCCTGGTGACACAGCACAGGCCCAAACGCGGTCCTTGAGCACGACTGATCAAGACGACGGCGGTCAGCCGCAGTTCCCGTAAGTCGTTCCCCACCGGGATGGTCATGACGCTGACGGACGATTCGCTAGTCTGTCCCTCAACGGCGCTGACGGATCGCGGTGCTCGCGAGGTCGGGTGTTCCCGGGCGACGACCTCGCGAGGCGCCCGGCGCCGCGCATTAGGCTAGATCGGATCCATGGCGAATGGCTGATGCGGGTCGGCCGGCATGGGTCGGACGCGTTGGAGCGTCCGGTAGATCGTGGAGCGGCTGACACCGAAGAGCTCGGCCAGTTCGGCGGTGCTGTAGGTACCCAGATTGTCCAGCTCGACGAGGTGTCGGGCTTGCTTGACGGTGAGCTTGGGCTGCTTCCCTTTCAGATGACCTTTCGCACGGGCTCGTTCATGCCTTCGCGGGTGCGCATTCTGATCAGATCAGATTCGAACTCGGCGACCATCGCGAGCACGTTGAACAGCAGCCGGCCGATCGGATCATTTGGGTCATGGATCGATCCGCCGAGGCTGAGTCGGACGTTCTTCCCGGTCAGCTCGGACAAGATGTCGCTGGCATTGGGCAGCGACCGGGCCAGCCGGTCCAGCTTGGTGACCACCAACGTGTCGCCGGAGCGGCACGCGGCGAGGGCGAGTCGCAGTCCGGGCCGATCCCGGTTGGTGCCGTCAGGCCGTGATCGACGTAGATGCGGTCGTCACCGACACCGAG
Organism: uncultured Actinomycetota bacterium; assembly: GCA_963740515.1. GTDB lineage: Bacteria > Actinomycetota > Actinomycetes > Propionibacteriales > Propionibacteriaceae > Microlunatus. Next base: position 32,785 of record CAVUEO010000039.1, on the reverse strand, counting down.
CGCCCGAAGGGCGTCTCGTTGCGCGGTCAGATCTTGCTGTTCCGTTGATACGCGCGCGTATCCCACCAGGAGTTCATTCATCCCCTCGGCATGAACCCAGCGACCCAGTTCGTCAACACTGCATCTCAGAACAATCCTTCGACGACTCGAGGTTGACGGTGAGCACGGTCAGCCGAACTCGTGTCGGAGCAAACCGTAGATGGCGCCGTCGTGAAATGTGTCGTCCACCTCCCACGAATACGCCCGGCGGACTCCCTCCAGCTTGAAACCCAATCGCTGCAGCAGCCTGACCGATCCATGGTTGTCGGCAATGGTCTGGGCCTCGATGCGGTGAAGATCCAGCCTGGCGAAGCCAAACCTCAAGATGACCCGAACGGCGTCGGTGGCGAGTCCTCGCCCCCAGTGATCGCGTCGGAGGTCATAGCCGATCTCTGCTCGAGAGTGGTACTTCTCCCATCCGACCAACCCCATCAGCCCGAGAACACGGGAGTCGCCATGAAGTGTGACAGCCCAGTGAACGGCTCGGCGCGCCGCATATTCTGCCCGCAGTTCGTCGATCAGCGCGGCGGCCTCCGCCAAGTCCTGCATCGGCGCGGAGTTGTACCGCTGGACCTCCGGGTCACTTCGGAAGGCGAACAGGTCAGCGGCATCAGCGGGTTCGAGTTCGCGCAGCACGACGCGCTCGCCGGTGAGCGTCGGGAACGCCGAGAAGTCGAAGTCAGCTGTCACCGTCAAACCGTCCTTAACCCCATAGCACGTGACCTCACAACACTGTGCTGTGCTGGCATGTCGCCTCCATCATCGACCGACTCGAGCCCATGTCAGATGCGGGTCGCCTTTCGGAACGACGTCGCGGAGGCGGTGAACGGCACCCGCAAGCGAATCGGCGTGTGACCGGTCGGGCATGGGCAGGACTCGTGTCAGTTAGCAACTGGCAGAGAATCTGTACCGTGACCACGCTCGCCGACGCCGTCCTCCCGCTGATCCGGACTCGAGCGGACCTCTCCCGGTGGAGCGCGTCGAACGCGCACGGTCGGCAGATGCATGAGGCCGTCGACAACTTGGAGGCGGCGATCCCGACGACGGATCCGGCTGAGGTGTACGCCGTCACGCACAAGACGCTCGCCAGCGCGATCAAGGTCATCGCCAGGGCCGACGACTCGAGCGGGATCATCGGTGGTGCCTGCCGTCGTCTACTCGAGCTGCATCCCACAATCGCTGCGGCAGCACAGGTGCCGGCCGGCAATCTGGTCGACTGGATGGTGAGGTTCCAGTTCGACGGCGACGTCGACTATTTCGAGATCGACCCGGTCGCCTATGCGCCGGCACTGGGCAAGTCCGGGATGGCGACCTATCGAGCGCGACTCTCCGATATTGAGGCCGGCCTTGGGCCACGGCCCTCCGCGGAGGACCTCTGGACGTCGCGACACTCGCATGAGTGGTTCGTGATCGAGTGGAACGCTCGGCGACTGGCCGTTCTCGACCGCGACATCGACGCCATCATCCGCACCCACGCCCGCGACCGGAAGGTCGCCGCGTGGCTCGAGGACACCGCCCGGGCCTTCGAGGAGATCGGCGAGATCGACTTGGCCATCGGCTGGGCGAAGCAGGCGACCGACTTCGACCGCGGGCACCAGTCGCTCAAGGCCGCCGGATACTGGTGCAAGCTGTTGGCCGAGCACCGGCCCGCCGAGCTGCTCCCAGCCCGCCTGGGGGTGTTTCGGCGTTGGCCGTCCTCGAGCACAGCCGCCCACCTCTACCAGGACGCGGGGCCGTCGTGGCCGAGCTACCGCGACGAGGTGGTCGCCGCCCTGGCCGCGAGCCCGCGTGACGCTGTGCTCTTCGTGCTGCTCACCCTCAAGGAGGTCCAGTTCGCCTGGAACCTGGCGTACTCGCTCGGCCTCGACAGCGACGATGTGTGGGAGCGGCTGGCCACAGCGTATGAGAAGGTCGACCCGCTCGCCGTGCTGCCGGTACTCGCCCGGCTTGTCGACAACGAACTGACCGAGGCCGGCGCGCAGCATTACCGGATCGCCGCTCGTCGGTTGGCGAAGATGCGCAAGCTAGCCGCCGGGTCGGCCGAGGCGGCAGGAGTTGACGAGCTCGTCGCCGAGCTCCGCCAGACGCACCGCCGTCGGCCACGCCTGCAGCAGGAGTTCGATCGCGCAGGCCTGCCCTGAGCCGAGCTGCACGCGACCCGCTAGACGATGAGTAAACCAAATCGGCGACTTCATGGCGCGACCGCACGTGTGCATCGAGTCACTCCTTTGGCTAGACCGGTCCGTTAATCCTCACGCCGGTCCTCAGCGTCAGTCCAGGGTCGGCTAATGGAACGAGATGCGTGGCTCTTCGTGGCGGCTGATCGCGAGCTGCCCGTAGGCTCCTCTGACAACTGGGCCGGAGGTTGAGGAGGCACCAATGGGTGCAGCGGTCGATCGGTTGCGAAAACTGTCCGGATCCATCGCCGGTTTCACCCTTCTCGCAGGTGCGGCCGCACTGCTCACCCCTCGGGCGCGACGGCGGCTGGGTGTCCCGTCTTGGCTGCTGTGGCTGGCCGCGTCGAGCGGGGCGGCGATCACTGTGAACGAGCTCGTCGGTAAGCCCGTCCCGTTTCTGCGGTGGTCCGTCCTGACGATGATGCTCCGAGGAAGGCATCTGCTGAGGGAGTGGCAGGTTGGGGACGGTCGGGAAATGGCGCTGGAGAAATACGTCGTGGCCAGCGCCCGCCCCGGTGACGTCGACGACGCTATTCGAGTCATTGATCACTTCTGCCGCCACGTCAGTTACCTCATCAATGTAGGTGACGAAAAGGGCAAGATTCTGGACAACGCGGTCGAGCGGACTCAGCCCCGTCGACTGCTGGAGCTGGGTACTTACTGCGGCTATAGCGCGCTGCGGATGGCCCGGGCCATGCCGCGCGAGGCGAAGCTCTACTCTGTTGAGTTCAACACCGCGAATGCGGTGATCGCGCGGCGCATCCTGGCCCACGCTGGCGTGGATGACAGGGTGACCGTCCTCGTCGGGACGCTTGGCGACGGCGGCGAAACGATCCGCGCTTTGAAGCGCGAGTGCAACTTCACCCCAGGCTCGCTCGACCTGGTCTTCTTGGACCACGACAAGAAGGCCTACTTGTCCGACCTCGAATTGATCCTCGCTGAGCGGTGGCTGCATCCAGGCTCCGTCGTGGTGGCGGACAACATCTTGGTGCCCGGCGCACCGGCCTATCGCGCGCACATGAGGGCCAATGACGGCACGCTTTGGCACACGACCGAGCACCGCGCGCATGCCGAATATCAGTCAGTGATCAAAGATGTGGTGCTGGAGTCTGACTATCTCGGCACCTAAAACTCAAGCACTGGTTACAGAGCAGAACTGAACGTTTTGATCGTTCCGCTTGCGGTGACGTTCCCGCGGAAATACGTTCCGATGACCGGTCGTCTAGCTGTACACCCAGGTGGTGCGGTCGTGCTCTTAAAAGGGCTGCCCGGCTCGATCTGCGGAGGCGCGGTCTAACGGCCTAGCCTCACTTGACCACGCCCAACTGCATCATCTGGGCGAAACCATCCCGGACGCCCCGCCCCTTCGCCTGGCCAAGGTCTTGTCACAGCGCGGCGACGAGGTCGTCGCTGGGAGGCTGGAGCTGGCGTGCCATCAGGGGCCCAGCTGCTGATGTCGGGTCCCGGGCATCCTGCATCTCGCGGTTTCGGGACCCCGTCCTGGTCAGGACGTCACGGCGCAACGTCATACGCAGCAAGAGCTCCAAGATTGAGAGGGCAGGGCAAGCCAAATGGCAGGCTCTGGACCTACCGGGTTTCTTCGTCGTGGTTGTCGTTCTCCAGACTGTCGCAGGATGGATGGATCGTGCTGGGTAGCGTCGGCCCGATGGTCATTTACTGCAGGGAGGCGGCCCATGGCTTCGCTAGGTCTGCTCGGCGTTCCTTCGAGTTCGGCAGCCCATTGGCCCGGTCAGGAGAAGGCGCCGGCGGCGTTGCGGGCGGCTGGACTCACCGCGCTCCTGGCGGAGGCCGGCCACACGGTGATCGATCATGGCGATCGTCCGGTTGTGCGATGGCGGCCGCATCCCCACCAGCGTCGCCCGCATGACCTGACTCGGACGCTTGACGTATTGCGTGATGCCCGAAGCCACGTCGCGGCCATCTTCCGAGCCGGTCAGATCCCGCTTGTCGTCGGTGGAGAATGCACGCTGACCATCGCCGTCGTCAGCGCGGCAGTCGAAGCAGGTCATGAGGTCGGGCTGGTGTACTTCGACGGCGGCCCCGATCTTCGCACCCCGGTCGACAATCCGGTCGGAGTACTCGACTCCATGGGCGTGGCGCATTTGCTGGACCTGCCCGGTAGCGAGCCAAAACTTGCTGGCCTAGGCACTCGAAAACCACTCCTCACGCCCGATCAGGTCTGCTTCTTCGGTCAGTCGTCGAGGTCGCCGGACGCCGCGGGCGCTACGGTCGAAGACCGCGCGCTCGGTTCCTTGCCAAGCCGAAAGTTCGGCGCAGCCGACGTAGCCCGCGATCCGACCGCGGCCGCTCGGGAAGCTACCAGCCAGGTCGCCGCGAGTACCAACCGGTTCCTGGTTCACTTCGACGTCGACGTGATCGACTTCTTTGATCTACCGGTCGCCGACGTGCCGCAGCACAACACAGGGCTGACCTTCGCCGCCGCGATGGCCGCCCTCACAGTACTGGTCGGGCATCCTGCCTTCGCCGGACTGATCATCACCGAGTTCAACCCAGACCATGGTGAGCCGGACGGTTCGACCGCGCGTACCCTCGCCACCGGTCTCGCTGCCGCCCTTGGCCAGCGACCCGCCTAGGCGACCGACCTTCCTGAAGCCGGAAGGTGACCCAAAGGCCGTCACTCGAGCGCGAACTCGCAGCTAACACGTGCATGAGGCGAAGGGTGGTGTCGTTCTGCCATCGGCGTCGAGCCAAGTAAGCGCGCTTCGCCAGTTGTTCCGCTTGCGATCAAATTGCAGTGCAAATGCGTTTCGGTGAGCGGTCGGCTCACGGGGCAGCTTTCAGCAGTGTGGAGGGATTCGAGTGATCGCCGTCTGCCACGCGGGCTATCGATGCCGGCCGCGAACCAGCGCGGAGTTGCGAAACCGGATGAGTCCCCTCGCGCCTGCGTAGGGCGACGGCGGGGGTTCACTCCGGCAGCGAGGGCGTTCGGTGTCGCCGCACCGTCCCTTCGGCTCCGTCGATGGTGATCACTTCGCCGTCTTGGATGGCATCGGTAGCCCCGACCGCGGCGACGACCGCCGGGATGCCGTACTCCCGCGCGATGATCGCGGGATGGGAGAGGGCTCCGCCCGCGTCGGCGACGAGGCCTCCGATCATGGGGAAGATTACCGACCATGACGGGCGCGTCCCTGGGCAGACGACGATGTCGCCAGGTTCGAGGACGTGGAAGTCCGCCTCCGAGTGGATGATGCGCGCGGTGCCGGTGACGCGTCCCGCCGAGGCCGGTATGCCGCGCAGCACGCCGTCCTCGCCCTCGGCGGCGGCCGTCACGCTCGGGATGATGAGTTCACCCATGAGCATCTCCGCCTCGGTTGGCGTGCGCTCAGCGCGAGTGAGACCGGTGAACCGCGGAGCTGCGCCGGGATCGGTGCCGTAGCTGATCGGCCCCGGGTGCGCGATCGCCCACGCCCGTTCGCCACGCTGGCGGAGGGCCGAGTCGCGCACGTCGGTGAGCGCATGGCGCGATTCGAGCGCCGCGGCGGCTTCTTCGGGTGTCAGGTGGAACACATCCTCGGGCATGTGGAGGTTGCCTCGTGCCGCTAGCCGGCGCCCGGCCTCGAGCGCCGCGTACCGCACCAGAGCGAGCGGTGCGTCGAGCGTCAGGAAGACCTGGTCGTCGCGCAGCCCGTATACGCGCTCCGCGGTTGCCAGCAGGCGATCGAACTGCGCCACCCGAGAGGGCTGCAGTTGCGCGCGGGCTCGGTCTGCTACCCGCGCACGTTCCTCCGCCTGCGCTTCCTTCGTGTCGATAGACCCGGCCTGGCGAGCCGCGTCGATGAGCACGTTCAGCAGGTGCGGCGATTCCGCGAGCGTGGGTTCGGCGACTTCGATGTCGAGGGCGCGGCAGCCGAAGTAGCGCTGGAACCGCTCGAAAGCGTCGGCGCGCTCCGTGCTCTCCGGCGGCATTGCGGCCAGCGAAGCGAGGGCCCGACCGGGCTCGGAGGCGACCTCGGCGAGCCCGGACAAGAGGTCGAGCGTCTCTTGCGGCGTCCATCCGATCTGAGAGCGGCAGAAGTCGACAAGTTCGAAGATCCCGAGCGAGTACGGCATGTCGAGTCGGAAATGGAGTTCGGCGCCGCGTATGAGCATATCGGCGCGGCGACGCAGCTGACCGGCGAGCCCAGCGTCGTCGAGTCCGCCCAGATCGACGTCTTGGAAGGCGAGGATCCGGGCACGCAGTTCGTCGCGGCGGCGATCATTCCACTCGTCGAGGAGCCGCTGCGCGGCATCGGTCTTCATGGCTCGCCGTGCTGCGCGCAGCTGGCGCCGTCCGGCACTCGAACTGCGGATCAGCAGCGACACGAGCCAGCCGGGCAGTCGCGGTGGCGTCTTCCCGGGCGCAGGCGGCGGAGCGCCAACCGGGACGATCGTCACGTAGTTCCAACCGCCGATGCGGGCGCCCGAGAACGTCGCGAGCATCCCGAACTCCTCGACCATGGGGCGCACCGCACGGTCCTCGTCGACGACACTCGCCGTCATCCGCGTCCGCGGCAGCCGGCCGTGTGTGGGGTCGCGCACCCAATACCCCGGTGGCACTACAACCTCGACGGGCACCTGAGCTGCGAGCGCGGTGACGGGCCGCGATTGCAGGAGCCAGACCACACCGCCAGCGACGGCCCACTCGATGTCTTGCGGGCCGCCGCGCGCGCGTTCGGCTTCGATCGCGAGGCGCACAAGCTCGCGGAGCGGGGCAAGCTCGACCGGTCCGTCATCGGCGACGATGTCGGCACTGCGGACCGATCCGTCGCCCTCTCGTGGGATGCGCGCCTGCCACGGCGTCTCGGCCCCAGACACAAGCGCCTCACCAAGGCCCGCCACCGCGTTGACGACGAGGAAGGCGGCTCCGGTGACCGGGTCGATCGTGAAGACGACGCCCGCCGCATCCGGGGCCACCATCCGCTGCACGATCACTCCGCCGGTCTCGCCGATCGAGGCAAGGACGGTGTCGAGTGCAGACGTCATGGCGTCCACGTCGTCGCCGGGGACATTGAGGACCGTTGCATATGCACCCGCCCCGGAGGAGGTCGCACCGTCTTCGTCGCGCGCCGAAGATCTGACGGCGACGGAGCGCCAGCGGTACTCGTTCGCCACCTCGACGGCCACCACCGCGATACCCGCCGCCGACCCGCTCGGCGCGGCGTCGAACACCACGCCGGGTGGAACAGGCAGCCCAGCGGTCAGCAGCGCGGACAGACCGGCCGCCTTGCCGCCGTGGTGTGCAGCCGCGGAGGCCAGGGGGACAGCTTCGATGGTTCTCATGGCGCCATAGTCCCGCCGCACCGCCCGCTGCGGCATCCGTTCTAGTACGTACCTTCTCCGGGGTTCATGCACCCTCGGCCCCTGCTGACGACGCGGCGCCCAGCTTCGTGATCAACCCGAGGCGAGAGTCGACGCCGAGCCGTCGGTACACGTGCTGGAGGTGGGTCTCGACCGTCCGCTCGCTCAAGAAGAGCCGGCGCGCGACCTCGGCGTTCGACAGCCCGGCCACAACCAGGTCGACGACCTCCGCCTCGCGTCGGGTCAACTCGCCGGCCCCGCCGCGGCGACCACCGATCCGCAACCCGAGAGTGCGCGCCAGCCGCCGTGAGCGGTCGGACCAGTCGTCGAGTCCCTGGGCATCAAAGTACCGCACCAGTCCGACCACAGCGGAACGCGCCGCCGGATCGGCGCCCTCCGCCGCGAGCTCGGCCCACTCGAGCCTGGTCTCTGCCGCGAAACCTGCAAACCCGAGGCGCTCGAGCGTATTGGCGCTGTCGTCGAGGACATCGGTCGCCTCGCGGCGCCGACGTGTGGCCACCAGCATGAGTGCCCGCACCCGCTGCGCCAGCACGGCCGCGACCGGACTGCCATCGAGCCGGTCGAGCTCGGCCAGGGCTGACTCGACGGTACCGGCGTCACCGTTGAGGACGGCGAGACGCGCGAGCAGCAGCGGCAGCAGCAGACGTGCCGGACCCTCGACCCGCTCCAGACGAAGATCGACCGACGGCGGCACCGGACCCGCCTCGCGCAGCGCGAGTTGCACCCGCGCGAGGTGAACGATGCCGGAGAGGCCGAGATTGCCCTCCAGCGGGATGAGGCGGCCCGCCTCGGCGATGAGCGATCGCGCCCGCGCGAGATCTCCGCGCATGGCACTAACCACGGCGACCCACCCGGCGCACCGCACGATTACCCGCGGCACGGGTGCCAGGCGCGTCGCCGTGAGCGCGCGTTCTGCGCGCGCGGCGGCATCGACGACGTTCCCCTGCAAGAGCGCGACGCTGGCACCGTGGATGATCGCGGACGCCTCCACATGGCGCGGTACCCCTTCCAGGGCGAACGAGTCCCCGTCGGCATGCCGGAGGGCGGCGACCAGATCCCCTTCGAGAGTGCACAGGCGGATGAGCTCGCGCTGGATCCCGCCATACACGATTACCGAGCTGTCGCCGGCGATCCGGAGGGCGCGGTCGGCCTCGGCTTGGGCGGTCACGAGGTCACCCGCCATCGACGCGCGGATCGACGAGCCGAGGGCGGCCGCGCCGCGCTCAGCCGGGGTAGCCGCGTCGCCGTCAAGCGCCACGAGCTGCGCACAGGTAGCGTCGAGCGCCACGGGGTCGTCGCCACGGTCGACGAGGAACAGCCGTATCACTGCGATGTCGGCAGGGCGTTCGAGATCTCCCTCGCGCGGATCGACATACTCGGCGGGGAACGCTGCCGGCTGGCCTCGATCGGCCCGGACATACGTCTTATTGCGCTCCAATTCGGCAAACTTGGCTGCCGGCACCGCATCCTGGAACCGCTCGGCGCGACGATACGTCGCATCGGCCTGTTCGATCCGCCCACCCTGGAAGTAGGCCCTCCCGAGGGCCAGCAGCACATCGAATGCCGCCGTGCGGTCGGCGACCGACCCGCCGTCAGCGGCGACCTCGAGCAAGGCCGCCGCCACCTCGAGGTCCGTGGCTGCCCCGAGCGGATCGGATGCGTCGACTCGGCGTTCGGCCGCCGCCATCAGCACGCCGGTCGACAGCGCCCGGGGCAAGCGGTCCGCCACAACGCGGACGTGGTCTGCGCTCTCGCGAGGATCTACACCTTCGAGCCTTGCCAATGTCTCGACGAATCCGACGTGCAGCGCGGCCGCGCGGCCGGTGCCCAGCTGAGCAGCCACAGCCTCGCCGACGATCGGCACGCCCAACCGCAACCGGTCGCTGCTCACCACCACGAGCCCGGCCTCGAGCAGCTCGGCCAACGTGACGTCGAAGCCCGCACTGGAGGCATCCGCATCCCTCGCCCAGACGCGCTCGACTGCCGCGGCGCGAGCCGCCGAGCGGCCGACCGCGACGACGTCGAGAAGTCGTCGAGCAGCGGGCGTCAAGTCACTGAGCAGATCGTCGACGGCGACCCGCACCGCCGTCCCGCCCACGCCCTCGCCGGCGTCGAGCACCGCCGCGAGGAGGCGCACACGGCTGCCCGACTCGGCGGCGAGCTGCAGTGCCGCCTCTTCACCGTCGCGCCACCCGTGGCCCGACAAGCCCGCGACGACGGCGAGCGCGTCCTGCGGATCCAGCGGCGCGACGTCCACCACGCGGCTGGGGTCGGCCCGCACCGCGTCGCGCACCACCGCAGCGAGAGAGGTGCCCAGCGGTGCACGTCCCGACAAGAGCACAACCCGAAAAGTAGCCACCGTGGCCGATCCCAGGCGCTCCGCATCGGCCGGCGGCATCCGCTGAGCGTCGTCGATCCACCAAACCGCCGCGTCGGCGTCCGGCGGAACCGCGCCGCGCGCGCGCGACACCTTCGTGCCGAAAGGTCGCAATGCCTCCTCGACCACAGCGCTCGTGCCCACACCGCCCGGGCCGCATACGACGACCGTCCCGCCGCCCGCCACCCGAGCACGCTCGACCGCGGCGGCGATACGCTCCACCACCGAATCCCGTCCCAGCAGCTGCGCCACGCGAGTCCACCTCGCCTCGCCGACAAAGTAGCGCGCGTTCGGCACAAGCGCACCGGCATCGGTCACAGCGCGGCCTGCCATCCTCACCCGGCTGTGGCTGCAACCGCCAGCCACCAGACGGGAAAGCCCGACACGCCGCCCCTGACGAGCGCGGAGACCAGCAAAGGCCTCACCATGAAGAGTCACCTTCAACAACGGCGTCGCCATGCCCATCCTCGGTACGCAGATCGGCTCGACCGGGCTTGTGGATCGGGTGTCTGGCGGCGGGCGGTCTGGGCGAGTGATCACAAGCGACGAAGGAGCCGATAGGGCTCTCCTTCTGGTCAGAGGATCGTCACCTGAGTGCCCGGTCAACGGTCGTCTTGTGATCCCGTTTCCGTGCCCACCAGGCTTGTAGGAGCCGTCAGCCTGGCGCCGAATCGGCGCCGAGCGCTCTGGCAAGCGTCCAGGTCGACACGCATGACCCGGACGGCACGCGCCGGACGTTTGCCTCGGCAGGTGGACTCGCAGGCTCTCCGCTGTGCTGGCCCGGGCCACCGGCATGTCGACATTCGCACGACGTTACAGGCTGCCTTGCTGGGAACCAGTGCGTGGTCGGTTGGGTTGCCGGGGCTCGGCGCGCCCTCTATTGGCCGAGCATTGTGTCCGGGCCCCCCTTCGTGTCAGTTTGAATTGACATGGGACCGAATGTCAGTTTAAACTGACAGCTTGAACCACGATGAGTTGTCGAGCGCTATCACGTCGGGTGACCCGGCGAAAGGACTGCGCGCGGTACTGGCTCTGCGCCGGCTTGCGGAGCAGCTCGAAGCCCACCAGGTGGCGGTAGCCCGAGCTCATGGCTGGTCATGGCAGCAGATCGGCGACGCGCTGGGCATGACCCGGCAGTCAATCCACACCAAGTACCGAAGATAGGGATCCAGCGATGATCAGCACCCAGCCCAGGTTCGGGATGGGCCAGGTGTATCGCCACGCCAGCGCTGAGGCGAAGCGTCGCGGAGACCGCCGGGTGAGTACAGAGCACATCGCGCTGGCGATGCTTGTCGACCCCGACTCGGAGACCGCTCGAGCGCTCGGTGTCAGCCTGGAGTCTGCCAGGGCAGCTCTTGACACACTGGACCGCGAGGCGCTCACATCAGTGGGGATCGAGGTCATCAACAACCCTCCCTTTATCTCTGGTCGCAAAGGGGAGCGGTTTCGGTTGACACCAGCCGGCCGGGGCGTCTTCACGGGGCTCCGCCGCAAGGCGGGAGGCGAACGACTCGGCGTCAAGCACGTCCTTCTCGCGTTGCTTTCGCATGAGCGGCCAGACCCGGCAGCCGAGCTGTTCCACGCCATCGGAGTGGATCGCACTCAGGTGGGCAATCGTCTCCGAGCAACGTGATGGTCCTCCAGGAGGCGACCCGCCATGACGTGGTCACCAGGAGACTCCTTTGGTGTGGTGTCGCCGCCGGCCCTCTGTTCCTCCTCACGGCCGTGGCCGAAGGAGCCACTCGGGCTGACTACGATCCGCTGCGCCACCCCGTCAGTTCATTGGCGCTCGGCCCGCCTGGATGGGTGCAAGTCGCTAACTTCTCGGTGGCCGGCGCGCTGTACCTCGGCTACGCCGTCGGCCTGTGGCAAGCGCCAAGGACGGTGGTCGGAACCCGTATCGGCACGATCCTGATCGGAGCCGCCGCCGTCGGCCTGCTCGGGGCCGCAGCGTTCCTCACCGACCCAGTCAGCGGGTACCCACCAGGAACGCCCAGCGCACCAAGCGATTACACCACCTCCGGCGCTTTGCATGATCTGTTCTCGGCCCCCACGTTCTTGGGACTGCCTGCCGCCGGGTTCGTCTTCGGCCACTGGTTCCGAAAGAGCGGCAACCGGCGCTGGGCGACCTACTCCACTGGCTCAGCTGTAGCGATGCTTGTCTTCTTCGGTCTGGCGAGCGCAGCATTCAACCAGGTGGCCGTTCTCGTGTCCTTCGGAGGCCTCTTCCAGCGCACCACTGTCGCGATCGGCTTCGCATGGCTCACCGGGCTGGCAATCCACACACTTCGCGCTATGCCGACCGAGTAGTGGCCGGCCGCGAAAACCACACATTGGACTTTGCCGTGACCGATCCGCAGCACATCCACGAGGAGATGGATCACGCCTACGCGACGTTTCACCAGCTGACCCGCACCGCCTCCTATCAGACCTCCACCGGCCGTCTGAGGGGTACGCGCTGGACGAATCAGCAGCTGCTGTTCCACATGATGTTCGGATATCTCATCGTGCGGCGCCTGCTGCGCTGGTCCGCTTCTTTGGGCGGTGCCGGATTGGGCCAGCCGCGGCTTCGCGGCGGTCCTCAACGCGGCGACCCCACCCTTCCATTTCGTCAACTACCTCGGCTCCTGGGCCGGCGGCACCGTCCTCAGCCCCATTCAGTCACACAGCAGAAGCTGGGACCGGTACTGGAAGGCATCATCCGTGGGGCTCGCTTGTCCCTCGCTGCCCAGGGTCTTAAGTAAGCGAAGATCACCGGTGACTGGGCATGGGTATACGGCCCGTGGATTTGTGGCGAGCTGTCGTAGCTTGCCCGATGGAGGGTCCGCATGCGGGCCGGCCCGTTAGCGCTGCGAGGACCCTGCCAGATACCAACTCGGCCGAGGCCATCACACTCCTGATCCGTCGTCGTCGACCGGCGTGAGCGTGGGCGGCGCCTGCTCGCCGCCGCTGAGGCGGCGCTGCCAAAACCCGACATCATGCCAGCGCTTCAGTTTGTAGCCCGCGTCCGCCAGCAGCCCGACCTGGACGAACCCGTGCCGCTCGTGCAATCGGACACTGGCCGGGTTGGGCAGCGCGATAACCCCGATCGAGGTCCGAAAACCCTGGCGTTCCAACCGGGCCAGCAACTCGGCGTACAAGGCGTCGCCCACACCACGGCGGTGGCATTCATGATCGACATACACGGTGGACTCCACTGTCCACCGATAGGCGTCGCGCGCCTTCCACGGCGCCGCGTACGCGACCCCGATCACCCGCTGGCCCTCGACCGCTACTAACCACGGGTAGAGCCGATGCAGGCGTTCCCAGTTGTGCAGCCACTCCTCGACCTGTTGGGACTCGATCCGGAAGTTGAACGCCGTTGTTTCGATGAAGTGGTTGACGATCGCACACACCCGATCCAGGTCGCGCGCTACGGCCGGGCGAACTCTAAGCCGCGCGGCGCTGCTCATGCCCGCACCACCACCTCCAGCTTGCGCACCGCGGCCACCAGCGCCTGCAACGTCGGCGTCTGGGAAGATCACCGCCGACCAAGGGGCCGCCGCCCAGCTCCCGTCGCACCCCGGGACGCCAGACGCCGCAGCTTTTACGAACGCGTTTTGGAGCGCAACCTTACCGAGCCGGGCCTAGGCAAGGCGGCCAAGATCGGCACTGAAGTCCGGTGATCATGATTGGCTGCAGACATTGCTCAGAACCCTATGTATGGGGTGGCAACTCATGCAGGTGCGACTTCAACACCGCGGCGCGTACATCAGCGTCCACGGTCGCACCCTACGACGGTTCGGGACGGCTCACCATTTGAAAACAACACGCCTGGCTGGTGCACAACCCTTTCCGCGCCGGGAAGGTCCTGATCGAGGTGCTCGGGGACAACTCTGTGGTGCCGCGTCGCCTGGTCGACCGGGGGGTTCTCGTTCTTCTCCCCTCGTGCGCCCGTAACGGGGTCCCATGTGACACATCACGGCGACGGCAGCGAGTCAGGGTGACGTGCTTGGATGACTCCATGCGCATCGCCGCCCTCATCGCGGCCGTCGCCGCCGCCGTGAATCTGCTCGTGCTGGGACTGCTCCACGTGGTCTCGCCCGAGGTGGACCCAGTGACCCGTGCGGTGAGCGAGTACGCCCTTGGAGACTTCGGGTGGTTGGCCACGATCGGTACGGTTGCCGCGGGTGTTGGGGCTATTGCGTTGGCGGTGGCCCTGCGCCGGGAGCGGGCGGCAGCCCTGCTCCTACTGGTGTTCGGCCTCATGAAGCTGGCTATGCCGCTGTTTCCGGTCGATGCGCTGGGGGGGCCTGCGACGAGTGCGGGTCAGATGCACAACGTGCTCGGCAACGTAACTTTCTTCCTGTTCCCCTTGGCGGCCCTCCTGCTGTTCGGAGCGTTGCGGCGGATGGGAAGCCGACTCGCTCCCGGAATCGCGGTGGTATTGGCGATTGCGACGGTCGGGGTGCTTGTCGGTAACGCCGTTGGGGTGTTCGGCTTGGTCCAGCGTGGGTATCTGGTTTTGTGCGCGCTCTGGCTGCTCTGCGCCGCTGCAGCGGTACTTCGCAACGTTCGTGTTGGACTCGGTGAGGCCGCTGCAAGATGAGCCGGTCACGCACTGGCCCCCCCGACTGGGTCCTCAAGCCGTTCCCTGAGCGCTCACTATCGAGACAGAGGGTGGCCGAGAACCGAGCGCGTACGTCGTTATAGGCCATGACGACCCGCACTCCTGCCCAAGCGCCTGCTATCCGCGCAGGCTGCCCCATCCGTGCCACCGTTCGACGGCGACCCAGGCGCTGACCCGAGCGCGGTCCCGGGTTGGGTACGCGACACCGTGGTAGTGGCGGGATAATCGGTCGATGTCGCTCAGCCCTTCGTCGTCGCGCCAGCGCACGATTCGGCCCTGCAGGCTCACGTGGGTATACCAGTCGCCGCTGTCTAGCACGGTCAGGCTGACCCGTGGATCGGCTCGCAGGTAGGCCAGTCGGCGGCGGCCGGCGTCCATGTTGACCAGCACCTCGTCTCCGTCCAGCAGGTACCAAGTAGCCACGCTGACCGGCTGCCCGTCGGGGCGCACACTGGCGATGATGGCGGGCTGTGGCTGGGCGAGGAACGTCCGGATGCGGTCGGGCAGCGTAGTCTTCGGCATGCACTAGTCGTACCGCTTTTTCGATGCTGGATGAACCAGCCGGCCTCCGTCCGCGTTGCGCGAAGACTGCTCAGTCCTTGCCGGCTGGTCCCACTGCCCGGGGTGTTCAGCAGTCGCCTCGTTCGGTCGTCACTGGGTACTCGACAGTGACCGCGGGCTCCGCAAGTCCCGCAAGCCCGCGGTCGCTCAACGGGCGTCGATCATGTCTGGGCGACGAGTGGCTGAATACGCGAGCTGGCGCACACCGCCGGCGGGATACCAGTCCTGCGCGCCAGCCGTTAACCGAGGCATCGCTCGGTCGCCGCGCGGCTTACTCCTGCAGCACGTCGAGGCCCGACCGTGCCTCCGAGTGCGGGAACGGCATCCAGTGGCCGAAGGAGAGGAGCCCAATGCACATGGTCACGCCCGAGTCGAAGCGCGCAACGGCCTCCGGTATCCCGGTCAGAAGAGTCCGCGATCGAGCCCACCATCGACCGCGAGCGTCACCCCGGTGATGTAGCTGGCCGCGTCGCTCGCCAAGAACACGACCGCGCTGGCGAGCTCCTGCGGTGTCCCGTACCGGCCCAGCGGCACGGTCAACGCCATCCGCAAGAGGGTGTCGTCCACTGACTCGTCGCCCTGGCGCCAAATGCGCTCCGCGATGTCTCGGATCCGGTCAGTGAGGATGTGCTCGGTGGCGATGTTGTTGACCCGCACTTCGGGGGCAGCCTCTCGCGACAGGGTCTTCGCCATGCCGACGAGCGCAGGTCGCAGTGCATTGGAGAGCGCGATGCCATCAATCGGTTGCTTCGCGGTGAGGGACGCCAGGTTCACGATCGATCCTCCGCCGCCCTCCCGCATGACCGGGATCGCGGCCCGACTCAGCCTCAGGGCGCTCATGAAGATCAAGTCGAACGACTTCCGCCACTGGTCGTCGGACACCTCAAGCACCCCGCCCGTGGGTGGCCCGACGGTGTTGTTGACCAGGATGTCCAGCCCACCGAGGGTCGATGTCGCCCAGGCGAACAGCCGGTCACATTCGTCGTACCGACCGAGATCGGCAGCCAGCGTGTGCACCTCACCGCCGGCCTTCGCCATCTCGCGTGCCGCCGCCTCGATGCTCGGCTCCGAGCTCGACGTGACACAGACCCGACAGTCCTCGGCAAGCAGCGACTCGGCAACAGCCCGGCCGAGCCCTCGGCTGGCGGCGGTGACCAGGACGCGCTTGCCCCGCAGGCCCAGCTCCATGACCCGATGCTAGAGCCGAGGCCGCGCCAGCCACCGCCGTTCACGACGGTTCGCGACTGCCCTTTGCTGCGATTGGGCCCAACACGTCGTACGGCAGCCAAGTGCGCCCCGAGCACTCGGCTGACGAGGCGCCCCTGCGTGGCCGGTAAGTCCTCAGTCCCGCAAGAGCGTCGGCTAGCGGGAGGGCCCAAAAGTTGTTGCCCTCTTGCGCGTCTGCTTTCCTGATTCGTCGTTGTGGTTGTTGGTGGTGTCAGTCACCATTTCTGGGCTGTCGATAGTGGTTCTTGAGTACTCGGGCGATCCCGGCGAGCCCGATCGCTAATCCTTGGCGTTCGGCAGGGGTGAGTCCGCTGAGCAGTTGGGTGTGCTGGGCGCGTAGTTGTTCCCCGATCTGTCTGGCAGCGGCTTGCCCGTCGTGGGTGAGTTGGAGTCGGTAGAGGCGTCGGTTGTCTGGGTTCCGCTGTCGTGATACCCATCCGCGGTTGACGAGTCCTGCCACTAGGCGGCTGACTGTGCTCTTCTCTAGACCGAGCAGCCGCGCCAGTTCGTGTTGGGACATGGCTTCAACCTCGGTGAGCTCCCCCAGTGCCATGACCTCCGACATCGAGGCATGTGTGCCGGCGCCGCTGTGTGGCTCGAGGATCCGGCTGAGCCGGATCAGTTGTTGCAGTCCCTGACGCAGCTCGTCGTCGGGGAACACCGAACTGACAGTTGTATCGCGCAACTGTTTCGCCTATTCTGAAATCGGAAAGGTTGCTTGATACAACTGTAGGAGATGCCATGACTGCCACCGCCCATCGCACCCGCAATCACGCCAACATGTACGGCTTCGCCCGGCACGCTAGGGGCTACGACCTGCTTTCCGGCGTTCTGGCCAGACCCTTGTACCGCAGGGTCGTCGCCGACGTGACCGACGTCGGGCTTCCGGCCGGGTCGGTGGTTCTAGACGTCGGAACCGGGCCGGGCCGCGTGCCCAGGCTCATCGCAGCGGCCTGTCCCACGGTTGAGGTCGAAGGCGTTGACCTGTCCCCGGAGATGATCGCGCGCGCCACCTCGACCGCCAAGACAACCAGCACCAGGAACCTGCGCTTCCAGGTCGGCGACGTCGCTGCGCTGCCGTTCGCCGACAACTCCGTCGACCTCGTCGTCTCCACCCTCAGCCTCCACCACTGGGACGACCCGGCGGCCGGCCTCAACGAGATCGTCCGCGTACTCGGTCCCGGCGGACGGGCCTGGATCTATGACTTCCGCACCGCGCTCACGGCGACGCAACCGACCAGCAGCGGACTCGATGCCGATGTGGCCCTCGAAAGCCCGCTGATCGGAACCACTCGGCTGAACCCGATCGCCCGTCTCGTCCTCCGCCACCGACGACTCCCCAGCTAGCCCGTCTCGACCGAATCGCATTCCAGAGCCGAAACCGCGCCGGCACCGGCCTACGACATTCCTCTGAACTGCCAATACCGGCGCCGGGCAACGTACGTCCCCGCGAACGGTTCGTCACAGCAGCGCTGTGCAATAATCTGCGTATGCACGAAGGTAGACGGGTTGGTCAGCCGCTGGCTGACCAGGTCGACGATCAGCTGGTGGAGCTGGCGGCGGAGATCTTCACGATGCTGGCGGACGCGACCCGAGTGCGGATCGTCCTGGCGTTGAAGGACGGCGAGCTGTCGGTGAACACGCTGGCCGACGTCGTGGGCAAATCGCCGGCCGCGGTCTCGCAGCATCTGGCGAAGCTCCGGCTGGCCCGGATTGTGACCACCCGGCACGAGGGCAACCGGGTGTTCTACCGGCTAGCCAACGAGCACCCCCTGGAGCTGGTCACCGACGCCATGTTCCAGGCCGAGCACTCCCTCGACGACCAACCGCGTCACCACAACCGGCCACAGCCTGAAGGGGACCGGTGAACGGTCCGAACCCGCACGTCGGTGGCCACTGGCAAAATCACGCACCCGGCTCGGCCGGGCACATCCACCACCCGGACGATCCGACCGGCCCGCACGATCCCGTACACGCCGATCCGGCATCGGTGACAGCCGACAGCGCCCAACATGTCCACGATGAGGACGGCAACTCGATCGACGTCCAGCATCGCCACGACCACGATCAAAATCACGACCACGAGCACAGCCACGGGCACGTTCATGACCATGATCACGGTCATGAGCACCCGACGGGGGTGAGGGGGTTCTTTTATGGCTGGTTCGTGCCGCACAGTCATGACGCAGCCGACTCGATCGACGACGCCCTGGAGGCCAGCACCGCGGGTATCCGGGCGGTGAAGATCAGCCTGATCTTGTTGGCGATCACCGCGACCTTGCAGATCGTCGTGGTGATCGTTAGCGGGTCGGTCGCGTTGTTGGCCGACACGATCCACAACTTCTCCGACGCGTTGACCGCGGTCCCGTTGTGGGTGGCCTTCGTGCTGTCCCGACGCGCGGCGACGCGGCGCTACACCTACGGCTACGGACGCGTCGAGGACCTGGCCGGGCTGTTCATCGTGACAATGATCGGGTTGTCGGCCATGCTGGCCGGGTATGAGTCGATCCGCCGATTCTTCGAGCCGGAACCGTTGACGAATCTGGGCTGGGTGCTAGCGGCCGGGCTGATCGGGTTCGCCGGCAACGAGCTGGTCGCCGTCTACCGGATCCGGGTGGGCCGCCGGATCCGCTCCGCGGCGCTGGTCGCCGACGGCCTGCACGCCCGCACCGACGGATTCACCTCGCTGGCCGTGGTGTTGGGTGTGATCGGCGTGTGGGCCGGTTTCCCGCTGGCCGATCCGGTCGTCGGGCTGCTGATCAGCACCGCGATATTCATCCTGCTGTGGGGCACGGCCCGCGACATCGGCCGCCGCCTGCTCGATGGCGTGGACCCGGCCCTGGTCGACCGCGCCGAACAGGCCGTCCGGTCCGTGCCCGGTATCAACGACGTCCAGACCATCCGGATGCGCTGGCTCGGGCACCGGCTCAGCGTGGAAGCCACCGTGACCAGCGATCCGGCGATGCCGGTCGGCCGGTTCCACCAGCTCGAGCACCAGGCCGACGACCTCATCCGGAGCAGCGTGCCGGGCGTCGCCGCCGTCCGGCTCAACCCGTCCGCCCACGTGCCGGCGAAGGCGGCACTACACCTGTAACGCGGTGTCAGTGTCGGGGTTTACACATCTGTCGAACCGGATGACAGGGAAGCATTCCAAACGAGACCAACCGCTGTGACGAGCTCTTTACAACCAGAAGCGTGACGAGATCAAGATCGGTGACACGGGCAAGATCAGTATCGGGCTGGATCGCTCTCCGACCACGAGAACCGCCCGGTGTTCCGCTACAAGATCACCGACGAGCCCGCCGGAATTGATCAAGACGACACAGATCCGCAAGGGTCACCGGTGACTTAGTGCCATTGCACGCCAGCACAATCCCATCCGCTCCGTCCCGCCGAGCGTCCCTCTCACGGACGCCGCGATGCCCGCTTGGGGGTCGGTTTACGGCACCGCCGAATTCATCACACCGACCAACCTGCCGGGGCCGGGGCGCCTTCAGAGGTCGAGCGTGGCGAGGAGCCTGAACGCGTCGTCGGCGAGTCGGACCTGTTCGAGGCAGAGGGCAGCCCAGAGCTGCAGCACTTGGTCGAAGGGAATGCCGAGGACGAGTTCGACGTGGGGCTGTGCGGTCTCATCGAGCAGCGCCGGCAGAACCAGTCGAACGCATCGGGTCCGTAGCGGAGCGCTGAGGAGGCTGCGAAGCCGAAACGCGCCTGATCCGACGTGCCACGTCAGCCCGCGTCCTGCAGACCACGCAGATACGCCTCGACCGCCGTCCGCTCAAGATCGCGCCAGCGATCATGCGCCACGCCGAGGAACGCCACGCTCGCAGTCACCAGGGGTGCCAGCTCGGCACCGACTGGACTCGGGCCGAGGAGCGCCCAGTCGACCGCGAACAGTCGTTCCGACTTCAGAAAGACATTCCGATGGAATCCATCGTTGTGGCTGAGCACTTGGGGCAGTCGATCAAGGGCGTCGAGGAGGGCCTCAAATTCTGCGGTGAGCCTCGTCCTTTCCGCGACCGGTTCGAGCGTGGCGGTCCCGGTGACCTCGATCGGACCGCCGTTGTGCCCGCCAAAGATGCGCTCGCGGTGAGCGCGCAGCGAGTCCTAGTGCTGGCTGTCGAGCACGGCACAGCCATCTACGAACGGGTGGCCGGGTTGTGGCCGGCCGTCACCGCGGCCGCGGGGTGATCTCGAAGAACGTCATACGGTGGCCGCGAACGCGGTACAGCAACCAGCTCCAAAACACCGCTCTTGTGGGGCGTAGCAGCCCAAGGGCCCGTGTTGCGGATCGATCGAGTGGCCGTGCCCGGCCGGCTACGGTGGTCCCGGTCGGCGCGCCGGCGATGCTGGAGGGGGTCAGCTCCACCCGGTCGCTGCGGCCGAGCCGGGCTGCCTTGCCGCTGTCCGTTGCGGTGACGATGTAGGCGCGGTTCCCGCGCACCGTTACGCTGACCGGCGTCGTCACCGCCCGCCCACTGGTTCGGAAGGTGGTGAGCAGAACAGTGGCCGATCGCGCGAGCCCCGCGAGCGTCGCATCCTCGACCTGGTCGCGCACACCAGTTATGTTATATTAACCATTGAATTTGTCAATCAATATCGCAGGCAACCGATGAGAGTTTCAGGCGATTGGGGTAGGGTGGGGCGGTGCCCGACGCCCGCGACATCCCAGCCGGTGCCGACTCGGAGCTCGCCGAGTCCTGGCAGCTGCTGATGGGCCTGGTCCTTGACCAGCGCTGGCGCTGGTCCGAGGTCGCGACCAACCTGGGGCTGTCCCAGGCCGGCCTGCGCGCACTGCTCGCCATCGAGCCCGGCAATCCTCGTCCGCAACGCGACCTGGCCACGGCCATGAACTGCGACCCGTCCTACGTCACAGCGATGATCGACGATCTGGAACAGGCCGGCTACGCCAGGCGTCGTTCGTCCGCCCAGGACCGCCGGGTCAAGGTGGTCGCCCTTACAGACGCGGGGATCGCCGCTCTCGGCGCCGCCCGGGACGGGCTGTTCTCCCCACCGCCACAGCTGGCGCGACTGTCTGCAATCCAGCAACGCCATCTCGCGCAGCTACTCCGCGAGGCACTCGGCGGTGGCTGACCGCCCGGGTCCGCTAGGTGGCCACCGAGACCTCTGCGCCAAAGCCGCTCGGCTATTCGAGCTGTATGCAGCGAGATCATTGCCTTACGTGTTCACCAGGGGAGCGCTACACCCCTCGTCAGGGCCTCCTCGGCAAGGTTGAACCCGGCGAGAGCTCTGGGCAGGATCGCCTCGCTGGCGAGTCACGTCGTGGGCACCCTCGACAACCTGGCCGTGGTCGACACGGCTCGGAGCGCCGGCCCCGAAAGTGGTTGACCGATGACAGGGTGCGATCAAGCCGGCAAATAGCGGGGCCGCGGATACCCGGTGATCTCCACGCTGAGCGATTGACAGCGGCTCAGGGAGCTACCGCGATCCCGACGGCAACGAGATCGGGTTCGGTGGCGTGCCGATCGCGGACTGAGCGCGCTTCGAGAGTCGATCTGGACGGTGCCCGTGGAGCCTTCCTCCTACGGAATCGCCGAGCGATCAAACGACTCGCGGCATGTCAGGACCCCTCCGAGGGACGAGATCTGGGGGCGTTGCCCCGGCCCAAGGGCCCTGTTCTGTCCCCTTGCGGCCCGCCAGGAGGCGGAGAAGCCATCCGGCAAGGACAGCCACCCAGGCCGCCGCGAGGAGTGCGAAGATCCGCTGCGCCAGTCCGCCGATTGCGCTTTCCCCGAGGATGATGGCGGCCACCATGGCCACCGCGATGGCCACGCCGAACCACGTCGACGTACGGCTGAGTCGAGCCCATTGTGGTGACCTCCGCAAGCATCTGGCGACGACGAACGGCGCCACGGCAGCAACAAGCAGCAAAACTCCAAGGATCGAGTGGACAGTCGCGTGCCATGACCTCACAGTCTCTTCGACGGTGCACCCATCGGCGACGCGACAGTCCAAGCGGAAGGCAGGCGAAACCAAGTTCCCGACACCAAGGGGCAGGACTAGCAGCGTGGTGGCCAAAGTGCGACCGCGCGTACCGACCAGAGCCGGACGGAACCCCGCCACACCGAAGACGATCGTGCAGGCACCGGCGATGCTTTGCGGTATCAGGAGGACCCATGGGTACGGCGCACCCAGCGCACCCATATCGCTGATGTCATGCCGGACCACTGAGTATGCGTCGCCCTGGAACACACCGGCCTGAACCATCCCAGTGTGAAGAGAATCTGACCCGCCACGCCAGCGATCCCTGCAGCCACCATCGCGGGCTTGGAACTGGTCACGCGACCCATGATGCACTGTCGTCGCCGCCGCGTCCGCATTGAGCGGACATCGGCAATTGAGTGCATCTGCTGTCGGGATCCGCGCACCGCCCTGCTGCGGGGAGGTGCGCATCTCAGGTCGCCAATTGTCCGCAAGCCGGTGGTCTTGTGATCCGGTCTTCCGTGCACTCAGGTAGGAGTTGTCAGCCTTTTGACGCTTTCAGCACCGATCACCGGTCAGAGGAGCCGCGGCGGACCAGCCCGGTCTCATAGGCGAATACGACAGCTTGTACCCGGTCGCGTAGGCCAAGTTTGGTCAGGATGTGGGTGACGTGGGTCTTCACCGTGCCCCGTTCGATGAACAGCACCCTTCCGATTTCTTCGTTGGAGCGGCCGTGCGCCAACTCGAGGAGCACTTCCTGCTCGCGGGAGGTGAGTCCGTCCAACTGCGACGCCGACCGCATACCGGCTGGCGGTTCGGACAGGTATCGCTCGATCAGCAGGCGTGTTGTCTCTGAGCCGAGCAATGCATCACCGGCGGCGACCACATGTACCGCCTCGCACAGCCGTGCCGGCGTTTCGGTCTTGAGCATGAATCCGGCTGCACCGGCACGCAGGGCGGCGTAGACATATTCGTCGAGCCCGTATGTGGTGAGCATGAGCACTTTGGCCCGCGTACTGGTTGACATCAGCCGCTCGGTCGCCTTTATGCCGTCGAGCACTGGCATGCGAATGTCCATCATCACCACGTCAGGGTCTAGCGCCTGGGTCAGGGTCACTGCCTCTTGTCCGTCGTTTGCCTCGCCTACCACCTCGATCGCCTCGTCGGTCTCAAGAATTGTTCGCAAGCCGGCGCGCACCACCGCCTGATCGTCGGCGAGCAGTACCCGCGTCATGGCGTCGTGGGGAAAGACGCGCGGATGCGCCAGCCGCCTTCTGGCTGGCTGCCTGCCTCGAAGCGGCCGCCGAAGACTGCCACGCGTTCCCGGAGCCCGGGGAGTCCGTGCCGGCCGCCGCTTCCACGTTGTGCTGCGTGGCCGTCGTCGACGATCTCGATCTCGAGATTGTTGGGGAGATAGTGAAGCAGCACGTTGACCTTTGCACGCCCGGCGTGTTTCAACGCATTGGTCAGTCCCTCTTGTACAACGCGGTAGGCGTTGAGCTCGACCGCTGCCGGTAGTGGCCGTGCCGGTCCCTGGGTATGAAGGTGCACCTCAAGCCCGGCCGCCCGTGTGCTTTCGACCAGCCGCTCGATGTCGGCGAGGGTTGGCTGGGGATCAGCCGAGGTTGGCACGTCCTCACGGATGAGCCCGACAAGGGTGCTGAGCTCACCGATCGCCTCCTGGCCTGTCTGCCGGATTTGCGCGAGGGCCTCCCGGGCTCTATCGGGGTCCCGATCGAGCACCTGATCGGCGACGCCGGCCTGCAGCACAACAAGCCCGAGGCCGTGGCTGATGATGTCGTGCAACTCCCGCGCAATTCGGCGGCGCTCCTCCTCAGTGGCGTTGGCGGCAGCGACCGTCTGCTCCGTCTCAAGTGCTGCGGTGCGCCGGCGGAGCGCACGCACAGTAAGCCCGGCGACAAATGGAAGAGCGAGCACCACGACGCTGAACGCGGCGTCCCACACCGCCTCCTCTGGGGCCTGCCCCACCCCGGTTGAGACAGCGAAGATCAAGCCAACCGCGATGCCGTACGCCAAGTTGTCCCCGTAGGCGGCCACAGTGTAGGTGGCAATAAAGCCGATGATGATCGACGAGCCCGCCTCGTAGTGACCGAGACCAACTGAAATGACCGTCAGCGCTCCCATCGTTCCTGCATAAGCGAGTAACGGCCGGCGCCGGCGCCACGCTAAGCAGAGCGCTGAGAACGCGACAAGAGCGGCGGAAGCGACGTACGGCTGCGGCCAAGAACCGCTACGGAGAGCGTCAAGTATGCCGACCACGGCCAGTGCGACGGCAAGCAGGACATCGAAGGCGCTTGAGCGGTACGGCAGAATCCGGCCTTTCGGGAGGCCCCTCATGGCCGCACGTTACATCCCCCGATCGAGTCCGACATCCGCCTTCCGATAGAGGTCGATTCTGACTTTGGGGTGACGACCGGCGAGGTGGCCGGCTTCTACGCTGACGACAATTCCCCCGATCCATCAAAGGAGCAGTCATGAGCGACCACGCGCCGATCCTCACCGAGACCACAGGGTCCCGACTACTGACGTTGAGGACTTACCAGTGAACACCGGAAGGGGACTCGCCCCGGAGGTTCGCGTGGATCGGTTTCACCCTGCCGCCCGGCTCAGTCCTGCTGTCCGAGTCGCTGCCGCGACGACCCTCGTCCTCGGAGCCGGCTTGCAGGCCGCGTCATGGCTTGTGTACGCCGGGCTGGACCTGGCGGCGACCTACAGGCTCGTCGCTGCCGGCGCCAGCCGACCAGACGTGTCTTTGGCGCTCAATACCCTCGCAACCCCGTTCTGGATTGCAGGCGTCGCCGTATATGTACTACTTGGTCGCATCCGATCACCCGGACTCGCCTGGATCGGCGGCACGCTGTTAGTGGTCGGGCTAACCGGGCTCGCCACAAACCATGGCACCGAGATCATGACCTACTCAATGGTGCAGAACGCCATCATCGATCCCACGCAGGCAGACCACGCGACCCGAACCCTCGAATCTCTCCCTGCCGTCGTCGTGAACATCATGTTTCTCGTGGGCGTTGTACTCGGCATCCCGCTCACCGCAGCAGCACTGTGGCGGTCCCGAGCCGTTCCCCGTATCGCAGCCGCACTTCTTGTGGCCTTCCTGGCGGTCGACCTGACAGGCCAAGGCACAGGCATCGGCGCCATCGGCGCCATCGCACACATCCTCGCTTTTATCGCTGCAAGCTGGATCGCCGTCACCGTGATGCGAACGCCGCCCCTTCAACCACGACTTGGCCCCGACTGGAGCCAGGAACAGTTTGACGCAGACGCCAGCACGTTGTGACCTGACGACGGTGGCACCAGCACGACGTCCCGCAAGCGGGTCGGCTTCTGAATTCACGAGCTCTCCAGGAATCGCGCGATCAAGAGCGCAGGAAGGGCCCTTAGTGTTATCACTGCAGTTCCTGGCAGGCTCATAGGCCGCGGCACCCTTGCCTCAACTGCTCAGCGGCGGGAGAACATGATGACGGACAAGTCCGCGTTGGAGCCGGCAGAATACCTGCGGCGCCTGTTCGACGATTTGGAGTTCTCCTATCTGGTTGTGGTGGCAGCGCAACTAGGCGTTGCCGATCTTCTTGCATCTGGCGCACGGTCGATCGCCGACCTCTCTGCGGCCACTGGTGTCGATGCCCAGTCGCTCTACCGTGTCCTGAGGTCGCTTGCCAGCCGCGGGCTGTTTCGGGACGACGGCGACCAGCGGTTCTCACTGACGCCGCTGGCGGAGCCGCTGCGCCAGGACGCCCCGCATAGCATTCGTCCTCAGGCACTGTGGAGCGGCAGTGAGGCCTACCGGCGCACCTGGGGTGACCTGGTGTACAGCGTGCGAACTGGTGAGCCTGCCTTCGATCATGTCTATGGCAAACCGTTCTTTGACTACCTTGCCGAGCAGCCAGCGTTTGCGAAGATCTTCAACGACGTGATGACTAGTGACAGCAGCGACGAAGGCGCCTCAATCGCGGCAGCTCACGACTTCTCCGGCTATCGGAGGATCGTTGATGTCGGCGGCGGGCATGGTGCGCTGCTGGCGGCGGTCCTGAACCGCTACCCGGGTCCGGTGGGAGTGCTCTTCGACCTCCCCGACGTCGTAGCGACAGCCCACGGGGCCATCGACCGGCATATCGCCGCCGGCCGTGTCGAGAAGCTCGCAGGCGATTTCTCTGAAGCCGTGCCACCCGGCGGGGACGCCTACCTGTTGAAGTGGATCGTCCACGACTGGGACGACGAGGCGGCGATCAGAATCCTGACCAACTGCCGAACAGTCATGCCTCCGGCTGGCAAAGTCCTTCTCGTCGAGGTCGTTATTCCCAAAGGCACGGCTGGTTCCGATGCGACCCGCTTGGACACCACAATGCTGGTCTTCACCGGCAGCCGGGAACGTACCGAGCGGGAGTATCGAGAACTGCTCCATCGCGCAGGCCTGACACTCCTCGCGATCACGCCGACCGCCTCACCGTTCAGCATTCTTGAGGCCACACCTGCCCAAGACGGACAGCGCTGAAGGTGCCGCTCAGCGTTCCCTGAGCGCTCACTATCGAGACAGAGGGTGGCCGAGAACCGAGCGCGCACGTCGTCAGGCCATGACGAACCGCACTCCTGCCCAAACGCCTGCTATCCGCGCAGGCTGCCCCATCCGTGCCACTGTTCGACGGCGACCCAGGCGCCTGGTTAGCGGGACGGGCGCACCTCGTGGCAACCTCCCACGAGCGCGACCTTGATCATGCCCTCGCGGAGGTGCGTAGAGACCTGATCCGCCAGCTTGAGGAAGAGAGGTCGCGGCGCGAGCCTCGCAAGCGCCGGAAGACCCGTTATCGCACGACTTGACCCTGCCGGGGATTCGGCGGCCCCCCGTTTATCGCGACCCCGGCGTGGTCCCGGTTGGCGGTCCGCATGCGAACAGCTCTAGGCGACTGCTGTGTTCTGGCAAGCGGCCAGCCGCCAGCGTCCGTTGTCTTTAGTCATGACATACAACGGTGCCCCCTCCGCATCGGTGGTCAGCGGGACGCCGTCGTTATCGGCGTACATCTGCCGCACCTGGACTGCGGCGACGTCAGCGCGCAGGAACTCTACATGGCTGACCTCGTACCTCGTCCCTTGCAGCTGAGACATAGCCCCCGGCAGAACGCGTTCAGTGAACTCGCGTATCTGCTCGCGGCCGATGAGGCGCACGCCGCTGCTCGTCGTCCAGATCGCGTTCGCCGCAAACAGATCCATGAACTCGTCGACCAGCTCGGCGCGCTGCGTCCACTCAATGGTCGAGACGACCGCTCTAATCGCCTCAAGTTCGGTGGTAGTGGCGTCCGCTTCAGCCATGGGCCAAGGCTGTCAGTTGAACCTCACTTGAAGTCAACCGCCAAATACTCGGCGACGATCGTTGCTTGCGGCCAACACTCTCATCGCGATGCCGAGGTCGATGATCATCGGGCGATCTTCTGGGTTGTGGAAAACGGCGGCACGCCGCTGTCGCTCACCTTCGTGCGCGAGGGTCAGTTCGTGGCTGATGGCAACGGGCTGATGGGAACAGCAGGTCGCGAAGCCCTCCCGTGGGACGGTCCGCATGCGGACCGGCCCGTTAGCGCTGCGAGAACCCTGCCAGATACCAACTCGGCCGAGGCCATCACACTCCTGATCCGTCGTCGTCGACCGGCGTGAGCGTGGGCGGCGCCTGCTCGCCGCCGTTGAGGCGGCGCTGCCAAAACCCGACATCATGCCAGCGCTTCAGTTTGTAGCCCGCGTCCGCCAGCAGCCCGACCTGGACGAACCCGTGCCGCTCGTGCAATCGGACACTGGCCGGGTTGGGCAGCGCGATAACCCCGATCGAGGTCCGAAAACCCTGGCGTTCCAACCGGGCCAGCAGCTCGGCGTACAAGGCGTCGCCCACACCACGGCGGTGGCATTCATGATCGACATACACGGTGGACTCCACTGTCCACCGATAGGCGTCGCGCGCCTTCCACGGCGCCGCGTACGCGAATCCGATCACCCGCTGGCCCTCGATCGCTACTAACCACGGGTAGAGCCGGTGCAGGCGTTCCCAGTTGTGCAGCCACTCCTCGACCTGTTGGGACTCGATCCGGAAGTTGAACGCCGTTGTTTCGATGAAGTGGTTGACGATCGCACACACCCGGTCCAGGTCGCGCGCTTCGGCCGGGCGGACTCTAAGCCGCGCGGCGCTGCTCATGCCCGCACCACCACCTCCAGCTTGCGCACCGCGGCCACCAGCGCCTGCAACGTCGGCGTCTGGGAAGATCACCGCCGACCAAGGGGGCCGCCCAGCTCCCGTTGCACCCCGGGACGCCAGACGCCGCAGCTTTTACGAACGCGTTTTGGAGCGCAACCTTACCGAGCCGGGCCTAGGCACGGCGGCCAAGATCGGCACTGAAGTCCGGTGATCATGATTGGCTGCGGACATTGCTCAGTACCCGATGAATGGGGTATCAGCATCGACCTGGGACGTTCTCCACCGATGCCGCCGCAAGCAAGCGTGAATCGGGCCATGACGGTTGACGGCCCGCCCTCAGTCTCGCCTCCGTGGACCCGTCGGAGGGTGGCTGCGGGCGAAAGCCGAGACGGCGGGCGAGCTCGACGTTAGGCAGGTCGCCGCGTACCTGTAACTCGGCCATGATCATGCAATCAAAGTGGTCTAAGGGGCGCACTTTTCCTGCCTGGATTGCGCACTTTTCCCTCAGGAGCCGGTCCGCGTTGTGCGGGCGGAGGTCTTTGCGGCATGGTCTGGGTCATGAGCAGAAGTCCAGTGGTGTTGAACACGGATGACCTTGATCGAAGGAGCACCATGCCATTCGACGTCGCCGCTACTCGTGCGCAGTTTCCTTCGCTGGCCTCCGGCATCGCCCACTTCGACGGCCCGGGTGGCACCCAGGCGCCGGCCGTCGTTGGGGCAGCGATCGCCCGAACGCTCACCGGGCCACTTTCCAATCGCGGCATCGGAGTCGCCAGCGAACAGAACGCCGAGGACGCGATCTGCGCTTTCCGCACCGCACTGGCCGACCTGCTCGGCGCCTCGCCCGCCGGGATCGTCTACGGTCGTAGCGCTACGCAGATCGCCTACGACTTCTGTCGTCACCTGGCCAAGACTTGGGCGCCCGGCGACGAGGTCGTCGTCACCCAGCTCGACCACGACGCCAATGTCCGTCCCTGGATCCAGGCCGCCGCCGCTGTGGGCGTCACCGTTCGTTGGCTCCGCCTCGACCCGACTACTGCGGAACTTCGTCTCGACGAACTCGACGAGGTGGTAGGTGGGCGCACCCGGCTGGTCGCGGTCACCGCAGCCTCCAACCTGCTGGGCACCAAGCCGCCCGTCAACCAGATCGCACGACGGGCACACGAGGTCGGAGCACTCGTATACGTGGACGGGGTGCACTACACCGCCCACGCAGCGGTCGACATCTCCGCACTGGGCGCAGACTTCTTCGTCTGCTCCCCCTACAAATTCTTCGGGCCGCACTGCGCAGCCCTGGCCGCCGATCCGGCGCTGCTCGAAACTCTGAAACCGGACAAGCTGCGGCCTTCGACGAACGTCGTCCCGGAGCGGTTCGAGTTCGGCACGCTCCCGTACGAAATCATGGCCGGCGCCACTGCGGCGGTCGACTTCATCGCCGGTCTCGCACCTTCCGGCGGCTCCCGTCGGGTCCGGCTTGTGGCAGCGCACCAGGTCATCGAAGAGCACGAACTCCGGCTGCGGCGCCGGATCGAGGATGGCCTGGCGATATTCCAGGATCGGCTGACCGTCCACTCGGTGGCGGCGGACCGCACGCCGACCCTCTTCCTCACCTTCCGCGACAAGGACGCCGCTGATGCCTACCGATTCCTGGCCGCCCGCGACGTTCTCGCGCCGGCAGGCACGTTCTATGCCTACGAGCCGTTCCGCGCGCTGAACCTCGAAGTCGACGCCGGTCTGCGGGTCGGTCTCGCCCCGTACAACGACGACTCCGAGATCGACCGCCTGCTCACCGCCTTTGAGGAGTTCATGCACTCGCATTGATCGAGACTCGTGATCGAGAGGAGCCGTCGAGCAAGCGAGGTGCTCCTCGAACGCTCCTGCGACTCCCGCTCGACGCTCCTCAAGGTTGACAGTCCGAGACGTCGCTGCTCGATCACGGGACCGGCAAGCCGGTCGGCTAGCGGTGTACCCAGCAGATGCGATCGTGCCTCCAACGGGCTGCCCGACTTCGATTTGCGGACGTGTGGTCTAGCGGCCTAGCCCGACTCCACCACGCGCAACTGCATCATCAGGGCAAGGTCATCTCGCACTGCCCAGTGCTCGACAATCTTGCTATCGACCAACCTCCAGATATGCACCATCTCGACTGCGGTCGTGACACCCTGCGGCGTTGCGAAGCCCCGGAACGATTCCGCTGACCAGGTGCTTTCGCGTTCGGCTCGGACGACCACGTACTCGTCGTCGGCGACTAGGACCCTGTCGCGGGGCCAGCCTGGTCCGGGGGGCAATGAGTCGCCGACAGCCGTCGATCCCCGCCGCGGCGCGACATCGTCCGCCCTACCCGCTGACGAGGTAGGCGCGACACTCCCCGTCCACAGCACGATCAGACCGTGGTCGGCTGCGCAGACGTGTTGGCGGCCCTCCGAGTCCTGACCATCCAGATCCCGAGGCTCAATAGCGCCAACCCCAGTGCTACGCCATACGGTGGTCGTGCCGCCAGGAAGCCAATGATTCCTCCGGCCACGATCGCGAGGCTGATAAGACGTGGAAAAACTCTGGCTCGCAGGGAGGCAAGGCCGAAGAGCACCCAACCGATGGCGAAGAGTAGGTAACTGGAGTAGTAGCCGACCTGCCAAAACAGTGTCTTCTCTACGGTGAGAATTTGGGGTACCTCGCCGGCGAGCCAGGGGACCGCGAAGCCCTCGAACCACATATTGGCGCCCAAATTGACCGTTCCGATGATCGCGGCGCAGAGGGCTACAAGACCGAACGTGCCCGCCGCGCGGGCCTGTTTGTCGTACGCGGCGCACGCTGCGATCGCCAAACCGGAGAATGCGGCTGCGTAGGCCAGATTCACACCACGGAATGTCGGATCAGCCAGCATTACGGCTAGATCGCTGAAACGTATAAAGACGAATTCCAGCGCCAGATGTATCACGGCCAAATAGGCACCCACAATAAGCACAATGGGTCCGGCGTAACGGGATAGTGCGGACTCAGGCATCATGAGGCGTCGCCCTCCAGTAGGGGATGAAACTGCGCAAGCATGATCAGCTGCGTCTGGTGGGAGTGGCCCACGACACCACCGTACAAACCCGGGGAGCAATCACCGCATCCGTGAGGGCACTAGGCCAGGTTCTTGGCGCTT
Organism: uncultured Actinomycetota bacterium; assembly: GCA_963740515.1. Lineage (GTDB taxonomy): Bacteria > Actinomycetota > Actinomycetes > Propionibacteriales > Propionibacteriaceae > Microlunatus. Next base: position 1,156 of record CAVUEO010000039.1, on the reverse strand, counting down.
GCTAACTCCGCCCGGGAGGCCAGGCCGAGCTTGGTGAACACCTTGGGTAGGTGGCACTCGATGGTGCGCCTACTGAGGAATAGTTGGCCAGCGATCTCCGGGTTGGAGGCTCCACGAGCAGCGAGCTGAGCGATCTGAAGCTCTTGCACGGTGAGCCTGTCCCACGCGACCCCGCGTGACTGCGTTGTCTCCCCAGTCGCGCGAAGCTCGGCACGGGCACGTTCTACCCGCGGCGTGGCACCCATCTCTCGAAACCCGACAGTGCCGCGCGTAGATGGATCCGCGACGCCGTCCGCCTGCGGGCACGCCGCAGTGACTCGCCGTAGACCAACTCGGTGCGGGCCCGCTCATGCGGCCTGCTTCTGTCCTGGTCCAGCGCGAGGGCAGGGAGGTAACCATCTGAGGGGTCATTTAGTGGCATCAGTAACGCCCTGCAGCGCGCCGCAACCGCGCGTGCCCACGGCAACGCGACCGTGTCGGCCCAGCTCTCGAACTGCCGCATTGCCGGAATCGCCAGTTCGAGTTCGCCGGCTCGGGCGGCCGCCTCAACCCAGTCCGGAGTTGCCCACAGGCGCGCCGCGGGATGACTCGGACCGTGTCCGTTGATCACCGGTGTCAGATGTTTCAGCGCCTCTGTAGGCCTGCCCAAGCCGAGTTCAACCAGACCGAGGGCCCAGGTCGTGCTCGAGGCGATCAACCCCAACCTGCGGCTCGCGGCCAAGTCGTTCGCCTGTCTCGCATATCCGCGGCAAGCGTCGACCTCCCCGCGCCACGCAGCCACCAGAGCCGGGCTCACCAGATGGTGGGCTGTGAGCTCGTCTTGGCCCATGTCATGGGCAAGCCTGAGTCCCTCGGTACCGGCCACCGCGGCGTCGGCGAGCCTGCCGGCAAGCAGATTGGCGAAAGCGAAGCGTTCCAACGCCACTGGCAACAAACTGATGGCGCCGGTCCTGCGGCTGATGTCGACGGCGCGGGCATGAAGCGTGAGAACCGCGCGGTCATCCCCAAGGTAGATAGCCGCACGGCCGATCCGCAACAGATGTACCGGATCCTCTGATGATTGACCCGATTCCACCACGCTACGTCAGTGTCCTGACGTTCCTTCCACCGGCGCCCCGAGAAGCGTCGGCAGTCAAGCTCTCCTAATGGTGCGCTA
>CAVUEO010000038.1:0-239468 GCA_963740515.1 uncultured Actinomycetota bacterium | reverse complement strand
CACCGTGGGCGCCGCCAGCAAGGATCAACATCCCGGCTGCGATCAGTTCGTGGCCAACGTGGGTGGCTGGGCTGGCGTACCAGGCTCCGGCGGTGATCCCAGCGACTTCAGCGGGGATGTCGTTTCTCGCTCTCCCCCGGGCTCGCTCAGTGTCGCTCTGTGCACACCGGCATTGGGTGCAGCGGCACCCAGCGTGCCAACGCGCTGACGTGCCGTGCGGGGCCTCACTCACGACCGGAACGCTAGTGCGGCGCGTCTAAAGTAGTTTGACAGTGGTGTGCGTGAGAATGAGGAGTGCGCGCGCAACCGCTGGGCCTTCGATCGGGTGATCGTGAGCTGCTGGAGTCTTGGACCCGGTCGAGCTCGATCCGGGCCGGTTTGGCGCAGCGTGCGCGGATCGTGTTGTTGGCCGCCGATGGGGTGTCCAACACCGAGATCGCCGACCGGGTTGGTGTGTCGCGGCCGACGGTGATCTCCTGGCGGGACCGCTACGCCTCCTCCGGGCTGAAGGGCTTGGGCGATGAGCAGCGGTCGGGTCGGCCGCGGACGGTGGATCGGGCCAGAATCCTCGCCGCTACCCTCACCCCGCCTCCGGCGAGGCTCGGTATCACGCACTGGTCGTCCCGGCTGCTCGCCGATCACCTGAATGTCGACGCCTCGACGGTGCTGCGGACCTGGCGGCATCACCGAGTGCAGCCCTGGCGGGCTGAGACGTTCAAGTTCTCCACCGACCCCGAACTGATCGCCAAGGTCAGCGACGTCGTCGGGTTGTACCTCAACCCGCCGGAGAACGCGATCGTGCTCAGCATCGACGAGAAATCCCAGATCCAAGCCTTGGACCGGACCCAAAAGACGCTGCCGATGCAACCCGGGCAGGCCGAGAAACGCACCCATGACTATGTGCGGCACGGCACCACCACGCTGTTCGCCGCGCTCGAGATCGCTACCGGCGAGGTCACCGGCTTGTGCAAGCCGCGGCACCGGCACCAGGAGTTCCTGGTCTTTCTCCGCCACCTCGCCCGCGGCTACCCCGACCAGCAGCTGCATCTGATCATGGACAACTACGCCGCCCACAAGCATCCGAAGGTCAAAGCCTGGCTGGCGGCGAACCCGCGGATCCACATCCACTTCACCCCGACCTCAGGATCGTGGCTCAACCTCGTCGAGATCTGGTTCGGGATCATCGAACGCCAAGCCATCCACCGCGGCACCTTCGCCTCCGTCCGCGAGCTGATGATCAAGATCCGGGCCTTCATCAACGGCTGGAACGACCGCTGCCAACCCTTCGTGTGGACCAAGACCGCCGACCAGATCCTCAAGAAAGCCGACCGTAAAACAACTTCAGTTGCGGTCCACTAGCGGGCGGTCATCGCTCCACTCGAGCAGGTGAGGAGTGCCTCGCCGGCCGTTCATATTTCTCTTGGGGTATGTCGAGTTGCGACGTGCGTGACCGGCGGGCGAGCGCCAACGATACTCAGGAAGTAGTTTCCGCGATGGTGAAAGCAACACTGTTAACCTCGTCGTCACGACCTCACCGCTCCCCGTGCCGTATAGCGTTCCCCGCTGGTAGCCGACCCGCGTCTAGCCCTCGAGCTCCGGGATCGCACCGCAGCAACTTCGTTAGCCATTCGCGGTTGCGGTGAACTGGGTGAGAGCCGCGACGAGTAAGCCCGCCAAGACCCATCCCATGAAGGAATGGAAGTAGAAATATCGACGCACCCATGGTCTTACTTCCGGACTAGTAACATCGGCGTCCGCATACGTCTTTCCAAAGTTGATAAGCGGTATTAGGTGCTGGGCACTCAGCATGAAGCGTGACGAAACTTTCATCGTGACAGACTGTGGAAGCCAGTTCGCGACGACGCCTCCCACGAGAACAAACGCCAGCGCCCAGGGAATTATCCATTCCGGGCGGTATCCGTACCCGACCGTCCGCCTGTGCAATCCACCTGCAACCTGGAAGATTAGCCTGCGCTCATCGTATTGGCGATCCACGCTTTTCATCGCAATGACGTCAGCCTGGCGGCCTCTCCCAACCGATCGAAGAATGGTTTCCACTTGCTTGTACGGTTGCCGGGAATAGCTCTCATCGCATTCTAGCCAGTGCTCATACCAACTCATGTCTCGATCGGCAAGGCTATGTCCCGCCCGCGTCCCAGAACCAGAGGGCAGCTGGTAGGTGAAGCCCGTGAGATAGAGATGGTTTGGCCAGGCGTTTTCGTCATCATCGATGCCAAGGACGGAAGTTGCACGTAGGTCCAGCACAGAGTCATCCGACCAATGTGCCGGTCGACCTTGAAACGCCAGCGCAAGAATGCCCGTGACTTTAGCGTTGGAGAAGTACACGTTGCCATCAAAGTATGAGCCGCTTAGGTCAACACTACCTCCTATGTTGACGCCGAGGAGAACAATTTCATGAAACGAAGAATTGTAAAGGAAGGCCGAGCCACCAACGTTGGTAACATCGAGACTGAGTGTCTTATGGAACGTGGATCCATATGCCTCGACGTTGCCCTCTATGTCCGCGGCGGTGAGATCTACATCCTGAAAATTAGCTTTGTCACGAATAAAGACCGAGCCGCCAATGTGGGCGCTGTTTAGATCGAGCTTCTTGTGGAACGTGGATCCATCTGTTAGGACGGTGGACTTGACGTCGGCACCAGTGAGCTCAACATCCTGAAAGGAAGCCTTTCTAAGAAAAACCCAGCCGCCAATGCGGGCGCTGTTTAGATCGAGTTTCTTGTGGAACGTGGATCCGTCGGCAGCTATGTTGGCCGCTACGTCAGCATTGATGAGCTCAACATCCTGAAAGGAAGCCTTTCTAAGAGAAACCGAGCCGCCAATGTGGGCGCTGTTTAGATTGAGTTTCTTGTGGAACGTGGATCTGTCGGCATCAACAGTGACTCCTATGTCGGCACTGATGAGATCAACATGATGAAACGAACCTGCATCACGAAGATTAACCGACCCAGCGACCCTCGCGCCGTTCAGATCCAGGGTGCTGTTAACCGCCGACGCAATGAAGGCGATGTTTCCGCCGATATACGCGCCCGTAAGGTCGAATGACTTATCAAATCTTGAGTTGGAGAAGTACAGCGAGAATGGGAAGCTGCCCTCCGATAAATCAAGGTCTTCCCGGAACCACGCCCCAGCGATATGAACCGGATGGTCTGACAGGAGGCGTGAGTACTCCTCCTCAACCAGAATCGTCTCCAGAAACCCAGAACTAATAACGCGGCCACCGGACCACGCCGCAGTGTCAGTCGGCTTGCTTCGGTCGCCGAAGCGAGTAACCGAGTCCAGATCAGCTATCTCACCGACGCATAGCTGGCGCCAAACCCACGCCTCCTGAGACGTCCACGTCGCTGCTGCGGTACCACAGGAAACCGGTTCCTGCGCGTGCGCGGCTGTGGTCGGTCCCAAAAACGACGCGGCGCCCATAAGCAGGAATACGGCGCTGATGAAGAACCTATGACCTGCTGAGCTCATAACCGGGCTCCCAACGACTGGCAGTAGGTACTGCCGGCCCCGTCCGGCCTTGGTGGTCATGATAAGGATCAACGGCTGCCAGCGGAAGCAGTGACACCACCGACACCTCAAGACGGCTCCAGTTGGTGCAGAGCTGTGATCAAGGAATCCGAGTCATAGCTCACCTTGTCCTCATCGAGCCAGTACGTGAGCGGATCATCGGATTCGAAACGCCTCCGACTCATACCGGTGAGCATCCGCTCTACCTGGTACCGGCTGACGCCTCCCTCGTAATGGATCTTCCGGGCAAGGTAGGCGGCTGCCTTTGCAACACAGGTGATGAGCGCGTGACCAGGCCCGATAGCAGCTGTGTGTGCAGTGATTGGGGATACGAGTAAGCGTAGGTGATCCGATTAACTCCGCCCAGCGAACAAACACCGTCGAGTTCTACAGCGGAGCGTAGAAGCGGGTGCTGCCGGACAGGTGCACCCGATTGGTGAAGTTGGAGCGAATTCGAACAGTTAATGTCGTGCACGGATTATGGCTCGACGGGGAACAGTCACCAGTTCGGGATACGAGTTATCGCCACTGGCCGAGGATCGACCTCGCCTCTGACGATCCGGTCCTTGGCGTCAACAACCAGCCAGCCCATGTTCACAGCATGCGCCAGGTATTGGTCGACTGTGTGCTGATTCACGCCCGGGACGAGCCCGGCTCGAGCCTCGACACCGGTACTCCAGATCTGGATAGCGATCCCACGTGCAGCCCGTGCCACGGCGTCCTCGACGGGCGGTATCTCAAGCTCTACGGCCTCATCCTCGCCTTGCACCGGTGCATCTTGCACATCCTCGACGGCAGGCTCCGGTACGTCTTGAGTGAGCGATGGGCCCATACGGACTAGCTCCACAAGCTCATCCTCCGGTTCTGGCCCGAGATGAGTCCACACTTTGCGCCCCGCATCATCCGGCACCCGCATCTTGTCGAACGGACTCGCGGCCTCCCAACCACGACGCAGCCCGATCAAATCAACACCGCCGATCACCTCGCGGTACCGGCTGCCATCAGCGTCCCAGATCAGCAACTCGCTGCACGTCACACCGTTCTCGTCGACATAAACCGACTCATACGCTGCACAATCATCGGTACGCCACACCAAGACATACTCCCGAGAAACAGCAACCGGAGACGGCGCAACACTCACTCCGCCACCTCATGGAACTGGCCGTCAGGAGACATAACCAACCGCTTCCCCAACGGCATCGAAGAGGAAATCTCCACCTTGGAAGTGCGAGGAGGCAGCCAACCGCTCAGCTCATTGATCTGATGCAGCAAAGAATCATGCTGCCGGTGATAGCGAAGGCGCACCCTCGAATCCAGATCGTCGTCCTCCACAAAACTCCACAACAGGTCCAACGAATCCTGCATGCGAGCCTTCACCCGGGCCTGATCAGAGATCCACAAGTGCGAGGCTTCCGCATTCACCTCGCCCAATAACGCCTGCCGGCGAGTAGCGATCTCAGCATGATTCCGGGCGCTGAATTGGTGGACCGCCTGGGCGATCCGCCCGTATTTCTCGGCCAACTGGACGTGGGTGAGTTCGCCCAGGGCGAGGTCCTCGACACCGGGCCACATGCCTGTATTCTGGACCGCGCCGATCACGGTGGGCAGAGCCAACGCGGCTAACGCCGATTTCCATGCAGCGGATTCGGCCTCTGGCATCAGGCGAACTGGAGGCGGAGTCGGCGGCCCTGCCACCATGGGACGACGGGTGTCCGCGGGGAGGTCGGATTGACGCAGGACTGGTGAGTAGGCGCGGCGGTTGAGGACGACGGTGATCGTGTCGGTGGTGGATGGTTCTGCTACCCCCAAATGCACGATCAAGATCGCACTGAACGACGTCACGAGTCGGTTGCAGCTCCGATACCGTTCACACGCAGTCGCAAACGCGCTGCGGCAAGGTCTGATTCTGACCTGAATCGAGGAAGTATGTCATGCGTGTACCCGTAATCGTCGTACTGCCCGCACAGGAACCGCTCCGCGAATCCGCTGCGGCCGCGAGTGAGGGACGGCGCGAGCCGCTCGACAGCGAGCGTGTCTCCCGCCCGCCGCAGGTCGAACTCGACCCGACGTTTCCGGCGGTGCCGTTGAGCACCGGCGACGCGAGCGACGCGTCGCTGGAGAGCATGACCGCGGACGCGTCCCAGGCGTTCGCGGTCCGCGGCTCGATCGACACCGCCGACGTCGACGCGGCGGTTCCCTCGCCCGGCATGCAGGTGTACGCCGACCCCGAGATCGACATCGCGTTGACGTGCGGCAGCTCGCCGCCGGTCGGTGACGCCGCGCTCGTCGCGACGAAACTCGACGTGGCCACGCTCGCCGTGAACGGGCTCGACGGAAAAGACGTGGCGGTCGCGATCATGGATACCGGGATCAACCTCGGATTCCTTTCCGCGAAGCTCGGTAGGACACCGCGGTTCGACGCAGGCAACTCGTGGACGCCGGTCGGGGTGGGTACCGCACCGGGAGCGCAACCGGTGGGTCACGGCACCATGTGCGCGTACGACGCCCTGATCGCGGCACCGAACGCGACCCTGCTCGACTACCCGTTGCTGCTGGGCACCGCCCCCGGCGGCGGCGTCATGGGGCGCAGGCTCAGCACCGCCCTGCTCGGCTACGCGCAACTGCTCGTGTTCTGGGCTGTCGCGTTCGCGCCCGGTTCCGTGTCGCGCTATAAGGCGCTGGTCGTCAATAACAGTTGGACGATGTTCCATCCGTCGTGGGACTTTCCCACCGGGCATCCCGGCCGGTACGCGGACAATCCGAATCATCCCTTCAACGTGATCGTGTCGACCTTGGCGCGCACGGGCGCCGACATCCTGTTCTGCGCGGGCAACTGCGGCAGCAGCTGCGCGGACGGGCGGTGTCAGAATTCGGTGACCGACACGATCCGCGGAGCCAATGCCCTGCCCGATGTGCTCACCCTCGCAGGCTGCGACACGACCGACGCGCGGGTCGGGTACTCCTCACAAGGACCGGCGATTCCCGGGATGTCCGCCCAAAAACCCGATCTTACGGCTTATACGCACTTCCTGGGATCGGAGGCATTCGGACTCGGTACGCCCGACAGTGGCACCTCCACCGCGTGCCCGGTGGCCGCGGGATGCGTCGCCGCGCTCCGCACGAAGGTCGATCGCGCGATCACCCCGCCCCCGAGCCTGTTCGCGCAGTTAAAGGCCACGGCCAAGCCACTTCCCGGCATCGTCGGGTTCAGCAACGACGTCGGGCACGGGCTGCTCGACCCGGTCGCGGCGGGCAGTTCGCTGGGCGTGATCTGACGGGATTTGGAGATCGGGTCCAATGGAATTCGTGTTGATGAAGGTGACGATCGCCGGGCAGGCACCGACTGTCGAGGAAGCGGCCAGGCACCTCGCGATCTCGCCCGCCGACATCGACGTCGACTACGGCGTGGTTCCAATCGACGCCGCGGCACACCGCTACGCCGTGCTGGCGCGGGCCGAGGCCGTCGCCGACCTGCCGCCGTCGGATCCGTACGGTGGGCCGTTCGCTGATCCGGAGATCGGACCCGCGGGGCCGCCCGAGTGAGGTGCCCGGAAGGGCAGCAGCTCCCGTCCCGAACGGTGTCCGGGCACGCTGCGCCGCCTGCCTTGCGGAGTGCGACAGTGCATTTCGTGTTCCTGGAGGCCGACGGGGCGTTGCGCGCGCGTCGTCCGGGCCGAGGCAGTCGACGGCGCGGAGGTCGACGTCGTGCTCAAGGTGTCACCGGTCGCCAGCGTTTCCCACAGCGGCTCGCGGGACACGCGCCCGTCCGTACCGGTTCTCAGGTCAAGGCTGTGACCAGCGTGATCGTTCACTCAAATGTGTCGTGTGCGAATCGCGGTGCTCCGCTCGGACTCGCTGGTCCGATTCTCGGTGTAGCACTTCGGGCTGTCGCCGTAGTCGGATCGGATCAGCGGGTTCGGTAGGCGTTGCGGCGATGAGCGACGGCGATGATGTTGATTCGGCGGCCGAGCTGATCGATGGCGTAGATCGCTCGGTATTCGCCGCAACTTGTGCTCCACAGGTAGTCCAGTGGCGCGTCGAGCTGCTTGCCGAGGCGGTGTGGGTTCTCCGCGACCGGGCCGGCCAGTTGTTCGAACAGTGGGTGGCCGCGGCTACCGGTAGACGGCTCATGCCGCGACGGGCGGCAGCGGTGGACGATGTCGAGCACCTGGCGCGACCCGGTGTCGCGCAATTCGTCCAGCAGCCAGGCAGCCCGGCCGAATCCGCCGGGCGCAGCGACGATTTCCTTGTCCTGTTGGAATTCGGGATCGGGCACGGTCGCCTGCAGCTCGGGCTCGATCTTGCCGTCGGCAGCAAGACCGAGCCAGTACTCTGCCGAACCCGACGCATAGCTGCGCAACTCAGGCACCTGTTGCAGCGTGGGTGGGCCGAGCACGTCGATGCGGACGCCGGGCAGGAGTTCCGATACCTCCACGACGTCGTCGGCCTTGACCCAGCGAGTGTGCTCGGCGGGGACCCAGACGTCGAGCATGGCGAGCGCCTGCACATTCCCGACCCCGAGCTCGGCCAGCGCCCTGGCTCGTTTCGCGAGGACGTGTCCGTCGAGGGCGAGCTGGTCCTTGACCGCAGCGTTGTGGCCGGTCACGGTGTCGAGCAGCTCGAGGAATCGCTTGTCGTCGGGCTGGAGCTCGTCGCGCCGGCCGACCGGCATGTCGGTCCACGGGCGTACGACGACGTCCGGCTGCAGCGGGTCGAGATGGACTTGGGCTTTTCCGGTCACCGAAGCCGCCGATGTGGTCCTGATGGCGATGGGTCGCCACGGCGACGTCCAGATGCCCGCCGCAGTGTTCGGCGATCTTGGCTGCGAGCTTCGGCATCGACGGACCGCCCTTGGCTCGCACCTTGGAGGGTTTCCGCTTCCACGACCTCCGGCACTTCTACGCCTCCCTGCTGATCGCCTCCGGCCTCGACGTGAAAGTCGTGCAGGCCCGGCTCCGGCATGCCTCGGCCAAAACCACGCTGGACACCTACGGGCATCTCTGGCCCGACTCTGATGAGACGACACGGGCCGCCATCAGCTCAGTGATGACGACCCGTTCGGAGAATCTCGCGGCCAGTTTGCGGCCATCGGGGGCTGTCGTTAAGCATCTCCCCTTGTCAGAGGCACATCAGCTCAGACATCGTAGTAGAGCTCGAACTCGTGCGGGTGCGGGCGGAGCCGCACAGCATCGATATCCTCGCGCTTCAACTCGATCCAGGTCTCGATCAGGTCGGGTGTGAACACGTCGCCGGCCAGCAGGTAGTCGTGGTCAGCTTCCAGGTTGTCGAGCACACCTGGCAGGCTGTCAGGAACAGTTGGCACAGAAGCGTGTTCCTCCGGCGGCAACTCGTACAGGTCCTTGTCGATCGGTGCCGCTGGCTCGGTCTTTTCAGGATGCCGTCCACGCCGGCGAGCAGGATCGCTGCGAATGCCAGGTATGGATTCGACGACGGATCAGGGCAGCGGAACTCGACCCGCTTGGCCTTCGGGTTGGACCCCGTGATGGGGATCCGCATCGCGGCAGAGCGGTTGCGGGAGCTGTACACCAGATTGACCGGCGCCTCGAAGCCAGGAACCAGCCGGTGGTAGGAGTTCACCGTCGGATTGGTGAAGGCCAGCAGCGAAGGCGCGTGCTCGAGGATGCCGCCGATATACCAGCGCGCGACGTCCGAAAGGCCGCCGTAGCCGGCCTCGTCGTAGAACAGCGGCTCACCCTCGTTCCAGAGAGAGGAGTGAACATGCATTGGAGATCGATTTCTGTGCGTACTGGGTGATCCCGCGTACCGGGAGGGCGCATGAGGTCACGCTCGCGGACGATTTATGTGGTCCTCGATGCTGTCAGCCAGATCGGCCCAAGCGAACTCTGGGTCACCGCCCAGATCGTGTTTGAACTGACTCCCTGATCGGCATCAGGCGGCATCTGGAGCGGATCTCCTGCGGAATCCCTGCGGAATCCGGCCCGATCGAGCCTCCCGAGAAGAGCGAAACCCCCGGATCCACGCGTGAATCCGGGGGTTTCGGCGAACGACAGGGATCAGACGTCGTAGTAGAGCTCGAACTCATGCGGATGCGGACGGAGCCGCACGGCATCGATGTCCTCGCGCTTCAGCTCGATCCAGGTCTCGATCAAGTCGGGTGTGAAGACGTCGCCGGCCAGCAGGTAGTCGTGATCTGCTTCCAGGTTGGCCAACACGCCGTCCAAGCTGTCGGGAACTGTCTGCACTGATGCGTGCTCCTCGGGCGGCAGCTCGTACAGGTCCTTGTCGATCGGTGCCGCTGGTTCCGTCTTGTTCAGGATGCCGTCCACGCCTGCCAGCAGAATCGCCGCGAAGGCCAGGTACGGGTTAGAGGACGGGTCAGGGCAGCGGAACTCGACGCGCTTGGCCTTGGGATTGGAGCCCGTGATCGGGATCCGCATCGCGGCCGAGCGGTTGCGAGAGCTGTAAACCAGATTGACCGGCGCTTCGAAGCCAGGAACCAGCCGATGGTAGGAGTTCACCGTCGGATTGGTAAACGCCAGCAGCGATGGGGCGTGCTCGAGAATGCCGCCGATGTACCAGCGCGCGACATCTGACGAGACCGCCATAACCGGCCTCGTCGTAGAACAGCGGTTCACCCTCGTTCCAGAGAGAGGAGTGAACGTGCATGCCTGAGCCGTTGTCCCCGAAGATCGGCTTTGGCATGAAGGTGGCGGTCTTTCCTGCTGCCCACGCGGTGTTCTTGACGATGTACTTGTACTTCTGAAGGTTGTCGCCAGCCTTCAGCATCGTGTCATAGACGTAGTTGATCTCAGCTTGTCCGGCGGTCCCCACCTCGTGGTGCGCCCGCTCCACGCTGAGCCCAGAAGCCTCGAGGTTCTTGACGATGGTGTCGCGCAGGTCGGCGAAGTGGTCGACGGGAGGCACCGGGAAGTAGCCGCCCTTGTAGCGAACCTTGTAGCCGCGGTTGCCGCCGTCCTCGATTCTGCCGGTGTTCCAAGCGCCGGCCACGGAGTCGATTGCGTAGTAGCCGGTCTGTTGCTTGGTTTCGAACCGCACGTCGTCGAATATGTAGAACTCGGCTTCGGGGGCGAAGTACGCGGTGTCCCCAATTCCGGTGGAGGCCAGGTAGCTCTCGGCCTTGCGGGCGATGTTGCGTGGGTCGCGGCTGTACGGCTCCTTGGTCAGCGGGTCGTGAACAAAGAAGTTGATACACAGTGTCTTCGCTACCCGGAAAGGATCTATGTAGGCCGTCGCTGGGTCAGGAAACAGGGCCATGTCCGACTCGTGGATCTTCTGGAAGCCACGGATCGACGAACCGTCGAAGTTGACTCCATCCTCGAAGTAATCGGGGCCGAACGTGCCCACCGGGACGGTGAAGTGCTGCATGATGCCGGGCAGATCGCAGAAGCGAATGTCGATGAACTCGACGCCCTCATCCTTGACATAGGCCAACAGGTCGTCGGCTCCTTGGAACATTTGTCCTCCGGTGAGGTAAGTCGTGCCCTGGGCACGCTGTGTGGTTACGCGCTTGAAGGCACGCAAATGGACAACCGGCTCAACCTTGAGTGCACTCAACGCTGAGCAGGCATTGCTGGACGAATGCGGAATTGTTCCACCCTCGGTTGCCTTGAGAGCCTAGTGGAGATGCGATTTCTGTCCAGTTGCGCAAATGTTTCACACGTGTAACACGGCACGTGCGGAATCCGCGAGTGTCCGCAAGAGACAACCTGAGCCGCGACTGCGCCAGGTAACCTCGGCCACGTGGCGGACAAGGCACCCGACACGTCCTCGGCGAGCGAAGCCCATCCGGGGCAGCGTCTGGGCTTACCACCTTCAGGACGCGGGTCGCTGGCAAGCTGGGGCGCGCGGATCGGCGCGCTGATCATTGACTGGGCAGCCTGTATGGCGATCGCTGTTGGCTTCTTCGGGTCTGCGGTGCTTACCGGCGGTGGCTGGCGAGCGTGGATGATCTTGGCAGTCTTCTTCGTAGAGTCCGCGCTGCTGACCTGGCTCGCCGGCGGCAGTTTCGGCCAGTTGCTGAGCCGCATCGCAGTCGTGCGGCTCGACGCGCAGCCGCTCGGTCTGCTGCGAGCGCTGCTCCGCGCGCTGTTGGTATCCCTCGCGCTGCCGGCGCTGGTCATTTCAACGGATCGCCGGGGCCTGCAGGACCTTGCTGTTGGCACGGTGGTGATCAACCGGCGTTGATCATCTTGAACTATCGCCGATAGAAAGTGCGGACGGTTGAAGTTCTCCGCACTGGATCGTTGCCACTCGCCCACACTTTCGTGGACTCATCCGAGCAGACGACTACAGAATGGCTCCGGGATTGAGGATCCCCAGTGGATCGAGTGCATTTTTGATCTTGTGCGTGAGAGCCATCACGTCAGTGCCGAGCTGAGCAGGCAGTGCGGATTTCTTGGCTCGGCCGACTCCGTGCTCACCAGTGATGGTGCCGCCGAGTTGGATGGTCAGCTGCATGATCTCGTCGAAGGCGAGATAGGCGCGATCCCGCGCCTGTGGATCTCCGCGATCGAAGATGATGGTCGGGTGAGTGTTTCCATCGCCGGCATGCGCCACCACGGGGATCTCGACTCCATACCGCTCCGCCACAGCAGCGATTCCTGATAGCAGCTGAGGCAATTGCGGGACTGGGCCGCCTACGTCTTCCAGCAGGATGGCGCCGCGGGCCTCGATTGCGGGGAACGCAGCGCGGCGGCCAGCAACGAACAGTTCACCTTCGTCCGGGTCGTTGGTGACGAATACCTCCTTGGCGCCACCGGTGTTGCAGGCAACCTCCATGAACTCGATCTCTGCGGTGCATGCGGCGCCCGGTGCATCCGACTGGGCGATGAGCATCGCGCCGGCCGAGCGATCGAGTCCCATCGAGCGGTAGTCCTCGACCGCATTGATCGCGGCCTGATCCATCAACTCCATCATGGAGGCCCGCAAGGTTCTGCCGATCGTCACGACGGTATCGGCGGCGGCCTGCACAGTGGGAAAGTATGCGACCAGGGTCGAGCGCCGCGCCTGGGCGGGAATCAGCCGAAGGATGGCGCGAGTGATGATGCCGAGGGTTCCTTCGCTGCCGACGAAGAGTTTCAGCAGCGATAGGCCTGCTACGTCCTTGATCCGCTTGCCGCCGAGGGTAATCAGTGTCCCGTCGGCCAGCACTACATCGAGGCCGAGCACGTAGTCGGTCGTGACGCCGTACTTGACACAACACAACCCGCCCGCGTTGGTCGCGATGTTGCCACCGATCGAGCAGATCTCGTACGACGATGGGTCCGGCGGATACCAGAGACCTTGGTCTGCTGCCGCGGCCTTGACTTCGGCATTGAAGGCGCCGGGCTCGACGACGGCGACTCGGGCGGCAATGTCGATCTCGATCGAGCGCATGCGCTCCAGGCTCAAGACGATTCCCCCGGCAACCGCCGAGGATCCACCGGAGAGACCACTGCCAGCGCCGCGCGGCACCACCGGTACGCGGTGTTGGGCTGCCCATCGGACAGCTGTCTGGACTTCGGCCGCGTTGAGCGGACGGACGACCGCCATCGGGACTCCGGCCGTCGGGTCGCGTGACCAGTCGAAGCGGTATTTCTCGGTGGTCACGGGATCAGTTCGAACGGCGTCGCCGAGTGTCGCGACGAGCTGCCGCAGCGCAGTCTCCATGCCGCCCAAATTAGCCCTGCCCGGGTGGCGCTCCCAGCGCTCTCGCATTAGCCCTCCTCGCGCGGAGCCAGAGCATTAGCCAGCAATGTCAGCTGACTTAAGCCAAGCCAGCTCCAGCTCACCCCTGTTTGCGCTGATCAGCTCGACCTCGCGCTGCAGCTCGGCGAGCCGCTCGTAATCGCTGGCGGCGCGCGACATCTGCTCGTACAGGGTGCTGAGCCGCTCGTCGAGACGGGCAATTTGCTGTTCCAGGCGGGCGAGGTCCTTTCTAGCTTGTCGGCTGGCCGCGCTGCCCCTTGGGGCAGTGTCAGTCGCGGCCTTGGTGCTCCGGCCTTCCCTGGGCCGGTCGCGGCGGGACTGCAGGTACTGATCGACACCGCCTGGGAGCAGAACACATGAGCCGTCTCCCAGCAAGGCGTAGCAGACGTCGCAGACCCGCTCCAGAAAGTAGCGATCATGCGTGACGACCATAAGGGTGCCCGGCCAGCTGTCGAGGTAGTCCTCGATCACAGTCAAGGTATCGATGTCGAGGTCGTTGGTGGGTTCGTCCAGCAACAAGACGTTGGGTTCCTCAAGCAACAACCGGAGAATCTGAAGCCGGCGTCGTTCGCCACCAGACAGGTCGTCGAGTCGGGCTGTCAGACTGTCCCCGGTGAAACCGAAGTCCTCCAGCAGAGAGCTGGCGCTGGCTTCGGCACCAGTGGCAAGGCGAGCCTGCCTTCGTACCCGATCTATCGACTGCAGCACCCGGTCGCTCCCCCGGAGCTCCTCCATGTCCTGCCGCAGGTACCCGATCCGCAACGTCTTGCCGCGTTTGACAGTTCCCGAGTCCGGCGTCAGATCACCCGTGAGTAGTCGCAACAGCGTTGTCTTACCCGAGCCGTTCACCCCGATCACGCCGATCCGCATGCCTGGGCCAACCGACCACGAGAGGTCGCGAAGCATTATCTGGCCCCCCAGTGCAACACTCACCTCGTCAAGATCAAAAACGTCCTTGCCCAATCGCGCCGTAGCGAACCGTTGCAGCTGCAGGCGGTCCCGCGGCGCTGGCTCGTCAGCGATCAGATCCGCGGCCGCAGCCAGACGAAACTTCGGCTTTGACGTCCGGGCCGGGGCGCCGCGGCGCAGCCAGGCCAGTTCCTTGCGGAGGAGATTGTCGCGGCGGGCAGCGGCGGCAGCTGTTTGGCGTACCCGCTCGGCCCGTGCCAGCACATATGCCGCATAGCCGCCCTCGTATGCCTGGATCCTCCCGTCATGCACCTCCCAGATACGGGTGCAGATCGCGTCCAGGAACCAGCGATCATGGCTGACGATCACCATCGCGACCTTGGCGGCCTGGCGATCATTGAGATGCCTGGCCAACCAGTCGACAGCCTCCACATCGAGATGATTGGTTGGCTCATCAAGAATGAGCAAGTCATGATCGGCCAGCAAGAGACTCAGCAACGCAACTCTGCGACGCTCACCCCCGCTCAAATGCCCGACTTGTGCGTCGAGGTCGACCTCAGCAAGTAGATGTTCGACGGTCGCTCGCGTCCGAGCGTTGGCGGCCCACACATGGTCCGGTGCGCCGCCGACTATGAAATCGCGCACCGAAGCGTCCACTGCGATGTCGTCACCTTGAGGCAGGAAGCCGATCGAAAGCTGACCGCTGTGAGTGACCCTCCCTTCGTCTGGCGACAGCATCCGTGCAAGTACCCGGAGCAGTGTGGTTTTTCCCGCTCCGTTGCGGCCCACGACGCCAACCGCCTCGCCCCGACTCAGACCGAGGCTGACGCCGTTGAGCGGCGTACGGGTGCCGTAGCTGATGGTGACGCGTTCGGCGTTGACCAGGTTGCTCATCGATTGATCAAGCGCTGCACACCCGCACTGCAGAGCCTGCACCTTCCTGAGGGTCGGGGATCGCGCGCTGATGAGTGCCAGGCGGGGAACGAGTCGGCATTAAGCGCGATCGCGCGCGAAGGAAGGACGATGGGTGCTGACCTCAATCAGCGCCCGCGCATCGCCTGGCGGACACCTTTCACCTGCCGTGAGCTGGTCGGCATCGGCCCCTTGGGCACCGGCACCGGCGGGCGCAACGCGTCGAGGGCTCTCAGCCGCTGCCTGATGTCGGTGATCTGCTGCGGCTGCAGCCTTTTGGGCAGCTTGCGGATATGGTCGGCGAGCTTGTCCAGCGGCACCTGGCCGTCCTTGTTGCCCATGATCACCGTAGTCACCGTGACTCCGTAGGCGACCCGCTCATGCTTCTTCACCTCGCTCGCGAGGAGTTGCCGCACCCGGGCAGGCTCGCCCTCGCCGATGAGAATGAGCCCACCCGGGCCAAGTGTGCGGTGGATGACATCCTGATGGCGATTGGCGGCAATTGCCGGCGCGGAGACCCACTTCTTGGGCAGCATCTGCAGGGCCACCTCCGCCGAGCCGGTCTTTCCCGTGTAACGCTTATAGGTGGCCCTCTTTGCCCGGCGGACCAGCATGATCATCGCAGCGAGCACGCCGGTCATGACGCCGGCGAAGACCATGTTGAATGCGTGGCCCCACAGCAAGCCGATGACCACGCTGATCGCGATTGGCAGGAGGAAGGCGCCGATCAGGAGGTAGGGGAGCGCCCGGTCGTATTCATGGGTGACCTTGTAAGCCCGACCGATCTGGCGGATCCGGCCCATGTCCTTCGGGTCGTTGCTTGCCTTCTTGCGCGCCTTCTCCGCCTTCTTTGCGGCCTTGGCCTTCGCCTTGGCATCCTTGGCCGCGACCTTCGGGTTCTTGGCGCTGCTCGTAGCGCTCTTAGCCGCCGCGTTAGCCATGGGGACTCACTTTCAAACTCTCGACTCTGCCAGCCGTCCTACACCACCGCAGCATGGACCGACAAGGCTTGGCGGGTTTGGATCGCCTGGCGATACAGTCGGCCAGCACGATAGGAGGAGCGTACGAGGGGGCCGCTCATCACGCCGGCGAAACCGATGGCCCTTGCCTCATCGGCCAGTTCGATGAACTCCTCCGGCCTGACCCAGCGGTCCACAGGATGATGGCGTGGCGAGGGCCGCAAATACTGAGTGATTGTGATGATCTCCGCGCCGGCGCCGTACAAGTCGGCGAGGGCCTCGCTGACCTCCGGTCGGGTCTCACCCATGCCCAGGATGAGATTTGATTTGGTAACGAGTCCTGCGGCCTGAGACGCTCGCAGCACATCCAGAGATCGGTCGTAGCGGAAGCCGGGGCGGATCCGCTTGAAGATCCGGGGGACGGTTTCCACATTGTGAGCGAAAACCTCTGGCTCGGCCTCGAAGACCTGCCCCAAGTAGTCGGGATTGCCGGAGAAATCGGGTGCCAACATCTCCACGCCGGTGCCAGGGTTCAGCTGGTGGATCTTGCGGATGGTCTCCGCATAAAGCCAGGCGCCTTCATCGGCAAGATCATCACGGCAGACGCCGGTGACGGTCGCATAGCGCAGGCCCATTGTCCGCACCGACTCTGCGACCCGGACCGGCTCGCCCGCGTCGAACTCGGCCGGCTTGCCGGTGTCGATCTGGCAGAAGTCGCAGCGCCTGGTACATACCTCGCCGCCAATCAGGAAGGTGGCCTCGCGGTCCTCCCAACACTCAAAGATGTTCGGGCAGCCCGCCTCTTGGCAAACCGTGTGCAAGCCCTGGCTCTTGACCAGCTGGTGTAGCTCGCGATAATCCGGCCCCATCCGCGCCGTCGTCTTGATCCACGGCGGCTTCTTTTCGATAGGCGTGCTGGCGTTGCGAACCTCCAGGCGCAATGGCTTGCGGCCCTCAGGGGCGATCGTCACCTGGTCAGCCTACTAGGGGGCGCTGGGCTTGGCGTGCGGCGGAATCGAGGTAGCTGGGCTTGAAGGGGAGCAGGCTCACCTGCGTCAGATCACGTCGCGGTGACGGAAGATCAGCAATGAGCCCATGATGACCAGCGTGAGGATGATAGACCAGTAGACCAGGCCGTGGGTGAGGCTCACCGCCCCCTCGACCAGCTCAACCGTCACCCCGTCGGGCGTCACCATTTCGACCGGCACGGCGTAGTTGTAACCCTTATCAATCAGTGCCCCGATGTTCCCTTCAGGAGTCCACGGCGTAATGCGCTGGGCCCACGCTTGTGAGCCGAGAACACCGTTTCTGACGAAGCAGGCAACAAGGGCTGCGAGCAAGATGCCAATGGCACCGGCTGTGTGGCGCGTCAGCAGACCGACGCAGAAGCCAAGGACAGCGAGCACCACGATAGACAGGACGCCGCGCACTCCAACGCCGGCCAGTTCGGGGATCGCGTCGATATCGGACCCGTGTACGCGGGCCAACATGAGGCTGCCGCCCAGCACCAGCGTGGCGGCAAGAGTCCCAAGGAGGACGGCAAACCCGGCAACGGCTAGTAGTTTCGACCAGAAGACATGGCTCCGCCGCGGAACAAACGTCAGCCAGTTGGTGATCGAACCGGAGGTGTACTCGGCGCCGATGAAGCTGGCTGCGATCGCGAAGGTTACAAGCGCGACGAACAGGGTCGATAACCTGAGCGCCACGCTGGTGGCTTCCTTGAACGGGGTCGAGTCCCCGGTGAACTCAGCCAGCGTGGGCTCGGGAATGACGCACTCATCCGACGGCGCGCCAGTGTCTCGGCACTCCTTCTCATACTGCTCGCGTCCGGCGGCCCAGTCCTGGTGAGCTTGCTGATACGAGCGCTCAGCGGCCGCCAGCTCGTCGCCGCTCGGTGCTGAAAGGGCGTCGTTGACCACCAGCTGATATCCGGCAACCCCAAGCAGTATCACGATCATCGCGATGCCGGTGAGCCGCCGGCTCAGCAGCCTGGTGACCTCGGCCCAGATCAGCCTGCTCAAGGCCGCCCACTCCAATCGGGGAGCTCTGGTTGACGGTGCCCTTCAGGCCGACTCTGTTGCTGTTTTGAGAGACGCTGCCCTTGTTGTCGCGGACGGCCTGCCGGTTGTCGGCGTCGCTCCAACTGCTGGCCTGCGGTCAAATGCAAGAACACCGACTCGAGGTCTGCCTGGATCGGCGTCAGCTCAGCGACGTACAGTCCTTGATCAGCCAGCAGCCGGGTAATGACTGCAGGGTCGAGCTTGTGGTTGACCAGGCCGACCTTGAGGATTCGATTGGGTAGCTGCTCGACGGTGAAGCCGGCTGTGCTGAGCACATCGGCGGCACGCAGATGGTCCGACACCCTGACCCGCGCCGCCACATGTCCTTCGGGGGCGAGGATCTGATTGACATGGCCCTCGGCGAGCAGCCTGCCACCGTCCGATGATCGTGACCGTATCCGCGATCTGCTGTACCTCAGTGAGAATGTGGCTGGAGACGAGCACTGTCTTTCCCCTGCGGGCGAGACTCCGCATCATCGTGCGGATCTCGTGAATGCCGGCCGGGTCGAGGCCGTTGGTCGGCTCGTCGAAGATCAACAGGTCAGGATCTTTGAGTAACGTCGCGGCTATCGCCAGCCGCTGTTTCATGCCAAGTGAGTAGTTGCGGTACTTGTCGCGGCCGGCCAACCCGACCTCGTCGAGCACCGCTGCAACTCGTCGGCGTGGTGCGCCGATCGCCTGCGCCAGCAATTTGAGGTTCTTCTGCCCGGAGAACGCCGGAAAGAACCTGGGCTGCTCCACGATGGCACCCACCCGGCCGATCACTTCATCGATCGCCAGCGGGACCTCGTGATCGAAGATTCGGATGTGGCCGGAGTCCGCGGCGATAAGCCCGAGCAGCATCCGGATCGTGGTTGTTTTTCCGGAGCCATTGGGCCCCAGGAATCCGTGGACCCCGCCCACTGGGACCAGCAGGTCGAGGCCGTCGACAGCCGCCTGCTTGCCGTTCCAGGTTCGGTAGACCTTGCGCAGGCCGTACGCCTCGACGGCATAGTCGACGGTGGGCGGCGCCACGACGGCGCGCCGGCGGGCCCCGGCGGCCGACCTGAGCGGGTCAGACCGCAGCAACTGCAACCCTGTGGTCGGGAGTTGTGCTCGACGCCGAACCGATATCCGGCGACTGGACGTACTCCTCAAATGCCAGGTAGTGCCGCAAGTGTGGACGGAGCGCCAGTGCGACTTCGGTGACGGTGAGGTGCCGGCCTAGTTCGGCGGCCATCGACGTAACGCCGACACCAGTCAACCCGCACGGGATGATCCGGTCGAACCAGCGGAGATCGGGTGCGACATTGAGCGCAAAGCCATGCATTGTCGTACCAGCCGCGACGCGGACCCCGATAGCGGCGATCTTGCGCTCGAGGCGCTGGTCGTCTGCTGCCAGCCAGACGCCAGAGCGGCCGCGGATCCGACCGGTGTTCAGGCCGTACCCATCCAGCGCAGCGATCAAGGCCTCTTCAAGCCGTCGTACGTAATCGACGACAAGTACAGATTCGGGCAGCCGAATGATCGGATACCCGACGAGCTGGCCGGGCCCGTGCCAGGTGATCTTGCCTCCTCGATCAACGTCGATCACCGGCGTGCCATCGAGGGGACGTTCCTGCGGCTCGGTCCGCTTGCCTGCGGTGTAGACGCTGGCGTGCTCGAGAAGCAGCACGGTGTCCGGCCGGGTGCCCGCGGAGACCTGGGCGTGGATGGCGCGTTGCAAGTCCCACGTTTTTTGGTAGTCAACCTGCTCGCTACCAAGTTCCAGGTCGAGGAAGGCCAGTGCCATGCCGCTGAGTCTAATGTCGGACCGTCGCGGGGCGGGACGGGACGGGCTGCTTCACCACCCGCAGGATCCAGCCTCCGCCGCGGGCCCCTGGACGGCGAGGAAGGATGGACGCATGGTAAGCGTGGTGCCAGAGGTCCTCTGGAAGCCCGAGCCGACGACCGCCCAGGCCAGCTCGCTCGCAGGGTTCGCGCGATTCGTCCACGAGCGGTGCGGCGTCTCCGTCGACGAGCTTGACTACCCGCCGCTGCATGCGTGGTCGGTGCGCAATCTGGAGGCATTCTGGTCCGCTGCGGCGGAGTTTCTTGGTGTGCGGTTCCACGCTCGACCGATCGAGACGTTGACCTCGCAGAGGATGCCGGGAGCCCAGTGGTTTCCCGGCTCTACGCTGAACTACGCCGAGCATGCGCTGGCTGATGGCTCGGGCCGGGGTGAGGACGACCTTGCACTGATATTCGTCCGCGAGGACGGGCTGGAACGACTCCTCACGTACGGCGAGCTGCGAGACCTGGTCGGAAGGGTACGCGGCGGCCTGCTCCGGCTCGGCGTGGGCCCCGGCGACCGAGTGGTTGCCCTTTTGCCTAACTGCGTTGAGGCGGTTGCGGCCTTTCTCGCCACCGCGAGCCTAGGGGCGACGTGGTCGTCCTGCTCCCCGGACTTCGGGACACGTGCCGTGCGGGATCGGTTCGCGCAGCTGGAACCGTCGGTCTTCCTCGCGGTCGACGGCTACCACTACGGAGGGCTGGCGTTCGACGTACGTGACCGCGTGCAGGCACTGCGTCAGCAGCTACCCGGCCTGACCGCAACTGTGCTGGTGTCCTACCTGGACGCTGCCGCCCACCTGGAGGGCGCATTCAGCTGGGCAGAACTGACAGCGGAGCCAGGTCCACTTGCGTACGAGGCGGTGCCGTTCGACCATCCGCTCTGGGTCTTGTATTCATCAGGCACAACGGGACTGCCCAAAGGCATCGTGCATGGGCACGGCGGAATCGTCGTCGAGCATCTGAAGACGCTCCGGCTGCATCACGATCTAGGCCCAGGCGAGCGTTTCTTCTGGTTCACAACTACCGGTTGGATGATGTGGAACCTGCTCGTCTCCGGTCTGCTGACCGGTTCGACGGTCGTCCTGTACGACGGCAGCCCGGGCCACCCCGACCTCGGCGCGTTGTGGAGGGTTGCGGAGAAACACGGCGTCGGGTATTTCGGGGTCTCCGCGCCGTACGTCCACGCATGTCTCAAGGCCGGCCTTCGTCCGGTCGACCAGTTCGACCTGTCGACGGTTCGGGCGCTGGGATCGACCGGCGCGCCGTTGTCGCCCGATGGTTTCCGCTGGGTCGCCGATGCTGTGGGCAAGCACATCCAGGTCTGCTCGGTCTCGGGCGGAACTGACATGTGCACGGCGTTCCTGGAGGCGGCGCCGACCGTGCCCGTGTGGATCGGGGAACTCTCGTGTGCGGCGTTGGGCGCCTCCATTGCCGCATACGACCCTGCAGGCGTGGAGCTCGTCGACGAGGTCGGCGAGTTGGTGCTGACGAGGCCGATGCCATCGATGCCAGTTTCGTTCTGGAACGACCCGGACGGCTCGCGGCTACGGGCCGCCTACTTCGGCCACTACCCAGGCGTTTGGCGGCACGGTGACTGGGTGCGCCGGACACCCCGTGGTTCGTACGTGATCTTTGGGCGGAGTGACTCGACACTCAACCGTGGCGGTGTGCGGATGGGGACCGCAGACTTCTACGCGGTAGTCGAGGGCCACGAGCAGGTCCTCGATTCACTCGTCATCGACACCAGCGAGCTCGGCGCTGCGACCGACGGTGAACTGTTGTGTTTCCTCGTGCTAGCACCCGGCGCATCGTTGGCGGACGTGGAGTTACAGCTACGACAGGCGTTGCGCGCGGAACTCTCGCCACGCCATGTGCCCGACCGGTTCGTGGTAGTTCAGGCGATACCACGCACCCTCAACGGCAAGAAGTGCGAAGTGCCGGTGAAGCGGATCCTCGCGGGCGTCGACCCGGGCCACGCGGTGAGCCAGGATGCGCTGCAGAACCCAGAATCGCTGGCCACCTTCGTCGAGATGGCGCGTCGCTGACCCTCGCCCCAGCTCGTGGCTTGCTGCGAGCGTCGGCAAATCGCGCGCCGCCGTGCTGAAGAGGAGTGAGCGGAGGCGTTCTTCCCTCTGCGAGCGACGACGAAGTAGGTGGATCACACGCGCGATTGCGCGAGCAGCTTAAGATCACGCGATCATTCCGAGGAGGTTCGCGAACGGGAGCTGGCGGCCTGCAACGGTGGAGTTGGACCACCCGCTCCGTCGGCCATCGCCTCCATGACCTCACGCAGCGCGTCGGCACCGGAGTATCGGGGCTGCCAGCCCAGTTCAGCGCGTATACGACTACTGTCCAACGTCGGCAGCGAAAGAAACATCTTGAGCAGCGACTCGTCCGAGGGGATGAGTCGCAGGCGCCAGGCGCCGGCCATCGCCGCCGAGAAGGCCTGCTTCGGGACCGGTAGAGCCCGCGCTTCCAATAGTTTTCCGAGTGCTTCTGCGTCAATGACTGGATCGGTCGCGACGTTGTATGCGCCCCGGGCATCGCTCAGCAGCGCCAGCCGGTACGCCTGACCGGCGTCGTCGCCGTGCATGGCTTGGAACCGAAGGCCAGCAGGTAGGGGGAGGACCGGCAGGCGGCCGGGACGGAGCAATGCCCGTGGAACCAGCGGACCGGCGAAAATCCGCCGCTGTTCGCTGGCCGACGACCTCTTGAAGATAAAGCAGGTACGCAGCCGCACGAGGCGAATCTCTGGGTGGCGCAACTCATAGGCGTCGAGATAGCGCTCCAGGTAAGCCTTCTCGCGGCCGTAAGGGGCCGTCGGCATGCTGTGCGTCGGCCAGGTTTCGTCGACATGCTGGCCTGGCCCGGCCGAGTAGGCGGCCAGCGAGGAGGCATAGACCACTGTCGCAACCCCCGCCTCGGCCGCCGCCTGGAGCACGTTGAGGCTGCCGAGCACGTTGATGTCCCACGTTGTCAGCGGCTGATGCGTAGGCTGGAAAACCCAGGCGAGCAGCACGACAGCGTCAGCGCCCTGCAGATGTTGCGCGATCTCGGGTGACCGGGCGTCCGCCGCCTCGAACCGGGTCTTCGCCGGCTGCCAGGAGGACGGGGTCCGCCGGGCTACTCCGACGATCTCGGTAACTGCGGGGTCTGCAGCGAGCGCTTCGATAACACTCGTCCCGACGTTCCCCGTCGCGCCGACGACGACAACCTTCATGACCTTCCTCCTCCGACTACCAGCGCGCCGCCTCCGACGCTCGCCGAGACCGGTTGGGGGCGCAATCTGCTCTCAGAGCCCAAACTCAGCGCCGAAGTCGCCCTCCTCGAGCCGCGCTTTGAGAGTGCTCAGGAACCGTGCCGCCTCGGCGCCATCGACCAGCCGGTGGTCGTAGGACAGCGACAGATACATCATGTCGCGAACTGCGATGACCTGGCCGAGGCGCGGGTCCGAGATCACCACCGGTCGCTTGGCCAGCGCGCCAGTTCCAAGAATTGCCACCTGGGGCTGGTTGATGATCGGGGTGTCCATCAATGTGCCAGCGGAGCCGTAGTTGGTGATTGTGAAGGTTCCGCCGACCAGTTCGTCAGGCGTGACCTTGTTCTGCCGGGTACGGGCCGCCAAGTCGGCGATCCGTTTGGCCAGCCCGCCAATGCTCAGATCACCCGCATCCTTGATCACCGGAACCAACAAGCCTTTCTCGGTATCCACGGCGATGCCGAGATGCTCGGTGTCCGGGTAGGTGATGGTGCGCGCCTCGGTGTCGATCGTCGCGTTCACCTTCGGGTAGATCTTCAAGGCCTCGATGGCTGCCTTGGCGATGAACGGCAGGTAGGACAGCGTCGCACCCTCGCGTTTCTTGAAGTCCTCCTTCACCTTGGCGCGGATCTGCGAGATTGCTGTCAGGTCCACCTCGACGGTTGCTGTCAGCTGAGCCGCGACCTGAAGGGACTCGACCATGCGCCTGGCAATCGTCTGGCGCAGCCGCGACATCTTCTCCGTCGAGCCGCGCAAGGTGCTGGCCGACGCTGCTGGCGCCGGCGCTGCCGCAGCCGGCGGCTCGGCCGGGGCCTTTGGCGCAGCAGCCGCTTGCCTGGCCTCCTCTGCCTGCTGCTTCGCGGCCTCAGCGGCGGCGAGTACGTCCTGTTTTCGGATCCGTCCGCCTACTCCGGTGCCGTTGAGCGATGCCAGCTCGACGCCGTGCTCTTTAGCGAGTTTGCGCACCAGAGGTGTCACGTAGGTGGTGTCCGAGTCGCCGGCTACTGGTGTCGGGGCAGCGGTAGTTGGGGCTGCCGGACCGTGGTGTTCAGGTCGGGCGTCTTCTTTTGCGGTAGGCGCCGCGACTCTGGGCTCCGGCTGGGGCTGAGGTGCTGGTGGGGCCTGTTGTTCTGGCCGGCGCTCTGGCTGCGGTTCTGGTTCGGCCTGCGGCTCCGCTCTGCGCGTGGGCTCGGCCGATGGCTCAGGCTCAGGCGAGGGCGCCGCCGCGGCTCCCGCTTCGCCAATGACGGCTAGGACTGCGCCGACTTCGACGGTTTCATCTTCCTGGACACGGATGTCCAGCAATGTTCCCGAGGTCGGTGAGGGGATTTCGGTGTCGACCTTGTCCGTCGAGACCTCCAGCAGCGGCTCATCGGCAGCGACCGAATCGCCAACTTGCTTGAGCCAGCGACTGACGGTTCCCTCCGTCACACTCTCGCCGAGTTCGGGCAGGGTCACCTCGGTTCCGGACTGACCGTCAGAGCCAGCGGCCGGCGCAGACTCAGCAGGAGCTTCCGTAGCGGCCTCAGGCTCCTGCGGAGGCTCCGCTGGCTGGGCTTCTTCCTGCGGGGCTTCCTCCTCCTGGGCCGGAGCCTCCTGCTGGGCCGAGGCCTCCGCGGCTTCTTGGGCGGGAGCCTCTGGTGCTGTGGCCTGTCCATCGGCCTCACTCGGCTCGCCGATGACAGCGAGCACCGCACCCACTTCGACTGTCTCGTCCTCTTGCGCCTTGATCTCCAACAGCACCCCAGAAGCGGGGGAGGGGATCTCGGTGTCGACCTTGTCTGTCGACACCTCGAGTAGTGGCTCGTCAGCTTCGACGGTGTCACCCACCTGCTTGAGCCACCGGCTGACGGTTCCTTCGGTGACGCTTTCGCCGAGGGCTGGGAGGGTTACAGAGGTCGACATGGCTGTGAGGACTCCTTCATCGTGCTGGTGCTCAGTTACGGCCTAGGGTCACTAGTGGCTGGCTCGGCGGAACTCGGTCGGGCCTCTCGGGGTGCCGGTGGGCCACAGCCTAGCCTCAGCAGCTTGGCTTTGAGGCAGCGCGTTGCCGCTCGAGTCGAGTTCCAGTCGGGTGGCTTATGCGTGGGAATGCAAAGGCTTGCCGGCAAGGGCAAGGTGCGCTTCGCCGAGCGCCTCGTTCTGCGTCGGGTGTGCATGAATCAGACCCGCGACATCAGTTGGAAACGCATCCCAATTTGTGATCAGTTGAGCCTCGCCGACAAGTTCGCTGACGCGGGCTCCGATCATGTGGACGCCGACTATGGGCCCGCTCGGTTGGCGTACCAGTTTCACAAATCCGCGAGTTTTCAGTATCTGTGACTTGCCATTCCCGGCCAGGTCATAGGTGAACGTCGCTGCGTCGCCAAAGCGTGTCCGCGCCTCATCTTCACTTAGACCGACGGAGGCGATTTCGGGGTCGCAGTACGTGACCCGCGGCACGTCTGCATCGATAATCGGCATGGGAGCCTGCTCGAGGACGCCGGCCTGGTAGGCAATCTCCTCGGCGACAAAGATCCCATGTGCAAAGCCTCGATGCGCCAGCTGCAAGCCCCGCACCAGGTCGCCAACCGCGTACACGCCGGGGACTGATGTCAGTAGTCGCTCATTGACCCTCACGAACCCGTCATCCAGCTCGACGCCAGCCTCTTGATAGCCGAGGTCACTGGTCTGCGGACCGCGGCCGACGGCAACCAGCATGAGCTCGGCCTCCAACGATTGCCCATCAGTCAGCTCCATCCGTACGCCGGACTCAGTTGTCTGGCACCTCGCCATCGCCGTTCCGGCGACCACGTTGATGTGGCGTTTCCGGAACGCCCGCTCCAGGGCTGCTGAGATGCTCGAGTCCTCTTCGGAGACGAGTCGAGGAAGCGCTTCAACGATCGTGACGTTCACGCCGAAGGACCGCCATGCCGAGGCGAACTCAACGCCAATCACACCGCCGCCAAGCACAATCGCCGAGCTTGGAAGCCGGTCAAGCCGAAGCGCCTGCTCGCTGGTGAGGATTTTCATGCCATCGATCTGCAGCTCTGGCAGCGCACGTGGGTACGACCCAGTGGCCAGCACGAGGTGGGTCGCCTGGTACGTCTGGTCCCCGACAGTGACGGCCGGACGTCGGTGATCTTGGGTCAGCCGACCCACACCTTGAATGACGGTGATGCCGTGAGCGCTGACCAGTCCGGACAGACCTTTATGGATGCGTCCGACCACGCCATCGGCGTAGCTCACCACACCTGCGAGATCGATCTTGTCTATCGCCGCATGGACGCCGAACTGGCTCCCGTTACGCACCGAGTCCGCCACTTCGGCGGCGTGCAGCATCGCCTTAGTCGGAACGCAGCCGCGGTGCAGGCAGGTACCACCGACCTTGTCCTTCTCCACTAGCGCGACGGTGAAGCCCAACTGAGCTGCCCGGAAGGCGCAGGCGTAGCCGCCGCTGCCGGCCCCGAGCACGATGAGATCGAACGAAGCACCCATGTCGCCATCCTCTCAGCCGCTGCGAACACCACGATTTCCCGCAGGTACCGGCCATACTTGGCGCATGAGTTGGTTCCGGCGAACAGCGAGCCGGGTGAAGAAGAGCCGCGGCTACGCCTCGCAGAGTAGGACGGTAGACGACGCTGTGACGTCTCACCTGACACAATTCGCACGAAGTCGACGTGGGGTGGAGGCCTTTGTCGAGCCTCAGACTGCGGTAACTCAGACCACTTTGCTGCTGGTCGCCTTCGATGGCGAGTGGACCAGACGGGTTGTCCCGTCGCCCGAATGGGCGCACGCGTTCGCCGAGTCTTTGCAGATCCCTGGGTATGACGCGGCAGTCGTGGGTTATCCGCAGCGCATGCGTGACTACAACACCCGCAACAAGAAACATCCGGACTTGCGCTGACGCATCATGGCCGCCGCCGGCAGCGTGGTAACCCCGATCTCCGACGCTTCACAGCTGCCCGACAGGCTTAGCATCGGCCAAGCACAGGCCAGATCGCCAACATTCCCCGCATGAACCCACACGAACCGTTCCACGGAGGCCCCGGTCCCCACGGCTGGGCAGAAAGTTCGTCGTCAATAGCACCGATCGTGGGGAGCTCCCTGCTGTTGCTGCTCCTGCTCCTAGCTCTCGCCGGCTTCTATCTTTGGCGTCAGGGCAAGCTCACGCTGCCGACGATCGGCGGTGTCCGATCACCAGAGGACGAGGCAAAGCGAATCCTCGCCGAACGCTTCGCCCGAGGTGACATCAGCTCCGACGAATTTCTCGAGCGGGCCAGCATGCTGAACTGGGCTCCCGGCACAAATCCGCTGGCAACCAAGCGCGGCAAGAACCGCGGCTGAGTTAGCGCCGCTCGATGGATTCCTGGCTCATCAAGGCTGAGCTACAGGGAGGGCAAGCATCAGGCATGAGCTGCGCGGCAGTCGCTGAGTTTCATCTTCGATCTGCTGGCTCATCAGCTGAGGCGCTTGGTTTCTCACCAGCGAGCTCGGCGAAAACAGGCTTCAGTTCGACGGTGCAACGCTCCAGGAGGGGCAGCAGCCCGCGCAATGCCGCAACGTCGTCAGGATGTGGCGGCTCGCCCCGATCCACCGCGATCAGGTCAGCGGCGCGATCAAGGTACGGCAGCGAGCCCAGCGCGTAATGGCCCAGCAGCCCAGCACCGGTGCCGGCGCCTTCTGGGGAGGCTGCCAGGCCAACCGGCAGATCAAGGGCAGCCGAGAGCACGTCACGCCACACCGGCGACTCCATCGCTCCACCAGTGGCACGCACCTCCCGCACGGGCACGCCGGCCGCCTCCAGCGCCAGCGCCACCAAGGCGAGCTGCATGCAAACGCCCTCCACGGCTGAACGGACGAGGTGTCCTCGGCGGTGATGGCGACGTATCCCGATCCAGGCCCCCTGTAGCCCGGGCTCCCACCACGGTGCCCGCTCGCCCAGCAGGTACGGCAGGCAGAGCAACCCTTCGCTGCCAAATGGCACGTTGGCAGCTTCCTGCAGCAACCTCCCGTCCGCCGCGTCCCGCTCCTCGCCTTCGACGTCCTCGGTCACCATCCCGAGCGCCGCACTCGCCCAGCGCACCACCGATCCGGCGTTGTTGATCGCGCCGCCGAGCACCCAGTGATCATCGGTGAGTGCATAGCAGAACAACCGGGCGGCTTGGTCCACAGCTGGGGCGGGTCGCACCGCGCGCAACGCCCCACTAGTCCCCAGAGACACCGCGGCGATCCCCTCGCGAACCGCACCCAGTCCTAGGTTTGCCAGCGGGCCGTCCGAGGCCCCGACCACCACCGGAAGGTCGCGCGGCAGTCCAGTTTGCTCGGCCACCTCCGAGCGCAGGCCGGTCACCACATGCGTGGTGGGCACGACGGCAGCCAGCTTCTCGGCGTCGATACCGGCAAGCTGCAACGCCTCCGGATCCCAATGACGGCCAGTGATGTCGTACAGCCCAGTTGTGGAGGCGCATGACAAATCGATCAGGAACGCATCCTGGCACAATCCTGACAGCACCACCTCTTTGACTCCGCCCCACTTGGGGGTGCTGGCAAAAGCGTCGGGGTGATGCAGCCGCCACCACAGCAGCTTGGGCAGCGGGGACATCGGATGGACCGGCGTACCGGTCCGTTTGTGCAACTCCCCCCGCGAGCCAAGGGCAATGCTGCGCGACTCCTCCCCGGCGCGGCTATCCGCCCAGGTGATCAGCGGCCCAGTCGGTGAGCCCGCGCGATCTAGCGGCGCAAGACCGTGCATCGCAGCGCTGAGGCAGAGCGCGACCACCCGGTGCCCCTGTTGTCGGACCTGCGTCGCCACTTCGGCCACCGCCTGCACCGCCGCCGCCTGCAACCGCACCGGATCGAGCTCGGCGTAGCCGGGCTCCGGCACCAACAACGGGTACCCGACGCTGGACGTCGTGATCACCGTGGCGTCGGCAGCCAGGGCCACCGCTTTGGTCGCCGTGGTACCGGAGTCCAGCCCAATTACCAGGTCCATGGGGAGAAGCGCTCAGCCGCCGAAGAAGGCTGTCGCTCGCGTACCTCAGGTTTGCCCAGGTTGTGGGTGCGAAAAACGTCGGCTACCGCTGTGGCCGTCGCGGCTGGGGTTCCTGCGTCGTCCGACTGCGCCATGTCTGCTCCTCGTCGAGGGGTTATGCGCAGTAAATCGCCACCACTGCTGAGATGGCAACCACCTCGTGGCACGTGGCACGGCCTTGGCCGGACAACTGGCGCTCAATCGTTAGCCGCAATTTACGGGTTCTGGGGCCAGCGGCCTTATGTCGTCAGGCTTGTGCCGCGAGCGACCCTGCGAGAGCGATGAGGGTGCGTACACCGACGCCTGTCCCGCCTGGACCGACATAGCCGTACGGCTTGCCGTCCAAGAACGCCGGGCCGGCAATGTCGAGGTGTGCCCACGGGGTGCCTGCTGTTACGAATTCACGGAGAAAAGCAGCAGCGACAAGAGCGCCTGCCCAGCGATCCGGCCCGGTGGAACGCAGGTCGGCCACCTTGGAGTCGAGCTTGCTACGAATCTCCTCGGGGATCGGTAGCTGCCAGATGTCCTCGCCGGCCGTCTGGGCAGCATCCAGGACCAAGTCGGCGGTCGCGTCGTCGGTTGCCATCAGACCAGCCGTGCGATCCCCAAGTGCGACGACGCAAGCGCCCGTGAGGGTCGCTACGTCGACCACCAAGTCTGGATGATCCTCGTTCGCACGCGCCAGAGCGTCGGCCAGGACGAGTCGGCCCTCGGCGTCAGAATTGCCGTTCTCAACTGTCTTGCCCCCATAGATCGTCAGCACATCTGAGGGTCGAAAAGCACTTCCAGAGGGCATGTTCTCAGCGAGGGCACCATAAGCCGTGACCCTGATCTTGAGGCCAAGTTGGGCAATCGCGTGTGCAACGGCTAGCACGGTTGCCGCGCCGGCCATGTCACATCTCATGGTGTACATGCCCTCGGCAGGCTTGAGGTTGAGACCACCGCTGTCAAAAGTGATGCCCTTGCCTATCAGGGCGAGGTGGAACTTGGCTCCTCGGGGGCTATAGCTCAGCCGGACCAGCCGTGGCGGTCGGTAGGATCCGCCGCCTACTGCCATCAAGCCGCCGTAACCGCCCTCACTCAGGGCCGTCTCATCCAGCACGTCGACGGTGATGTTGCTGTTGAGGACCAGGTTGCGCACCTGCTCGGCGAACGACTCGGGGTACAGCAGGTTGGCAGGCGTATTGACCCACTCACGCACCGTCACGACCGCCTGCGCAACGATCTCGGCAGCGGCAGTGACATCGGCACCCTTGGCATCGCTTGGCTGAATCACCGTGATCGCGCCGACCGCGCCCCCTTTGGCCGCGTCAGTGCTGATCGGCTCATAGTTGTAGCTGCCGAGCAGCGCACCCTCTGCGACCGCAGCAAGCTGGCGGGAGCCGGCGGTACCGAGCGAGACGGCGACGGACAGGCCGCCATTCTCAGCCAGCGAGGCCGCGTGTCGTACGCCCGCCCCAGCCGCGCGCCGCAAGTCTTCGTCTGACTGCTCGGAGCCGAGACCAACAACAACGATCCGCGGCCCGCCGCCTGGCGCTGGAAGAGTCCGCTTGCTGTCCGCCTGCGCCTTGACACCCAGTGAAACCGCCATCTCCTCGACTGAGAGGCCGAAGCGTTTCGAGAAAGCGCGGGCAATCGCTTCGGGTACTTCCCGAACCCCTCCCTCGCTCATGCCTACTACGAGGACGTCAACATTGCGGGGGATGCCCTTGGCGACAGCCAGCGGGGGGAGCATGCGAATGGGCACGATAGGGACATCCTTCAGTCGGTCGACGTGATCAAATTGGGGCGTCAACAGGTTAGTCGGTTGTCGCCCCGGTCGAGTCGGTGGGCGCCCACTGGTGATCGGAGGAGCAATGAACGCTGAGAATGCCGATACCGGCGCGCTGCTGAATTCGCCGCTGCATCAGCGACATGCGGCCGTAGGCGCTAAGTTCGCAGCGTTCAGCGGCTGGTCCATGCCCCTGGAGTATTCAGGTGCTGGGGTGCTCGCCGAGCACGCGGCCGTCCGCAATGCTGTTGGGATCTTCGATGTCAGTCATCTCGGCAAAGCCACAGTGGCTGGCTCAGGTGCAGCGGACTTCGTCAACCGCTGTCTGACTGCTGACCTGGGGAAGATTGGACCAGGCCAGGCACAGTACACGTTGCTCTGCAACCCTGACGGCGGCGTGGTCGACGACATGATCGCCTATCTCAGATCCCCGGACGAAGTCTTCTTGATCCCAAATGCGGCGAACTGCGCGGAAGTGGTCGCGATCCTTGCAGAGGCTGCGCCTCCTAGTGTGACGGTGACCAACCAGCATCGTGATTTCGCCGTACTGGCTGTCCAGGGCACGTTGTCCGACGAGGTGCTGTCAGCGACCGGCTTCCCCGTGGGCCACGACTACATGACGTTCGCGAGCGCTGATTATCAGGGAACGCCACTGACGATCTGCCGCACCGGTTACACCGGGGAACGCGGTTACGAGCTCGTCGTCCCGGCGGGCGCCGCGGTCGCGGTCTGGGACGCGGTGCTGGCGGCAGGCGAACCTTACGGGTTGCAACCTGCCGGGCTCGGTGCACGGGACACGCTGCGGACCGAGATGGGTTACCCGCTGCATGGCCAGGACCTCTCACCGGCCATTACGCCGGTGCAGGCACGGCTCGGTTGGGCGGTGGGGTGGAAGAAGGAATCATTCTTTGGGGCCGATGCGCTGCGCGCCGAGAAGGAGGCGGGTCCAATGCGTCAGCTGCGTGGATTGCGCGCTGTCGGACGAGGCATCCCACGACCGGAGATGGTCGTGCGCGTTCCGGACGGCAGCGAAGTCGGGAGTGTGACCTCGGGCACCTTTTCACCAACCCTCAAGACCGGCATCGCCCTTGCCCTGCTCGAGGCACGTGTTAGCGACAATGACGTTGTGACGGTGGATATCAGGGGGCGTCAGGAACCTTTCCTGGTCACGAAACCGCCTTTTGTGACGCCCGGCGTACGGGAGTCTTGAGCACCAGCAGTGGATGAAACTAAAGGTCGAAGATGCAGTCGTCTCGATCTTCCAGGGCGCAGCGGATGCGGCGTCGCTGGATGTCGCCGAGTTCCCCCGGTAGCTCGTCCGCTGAGAACCAAGCGACTTCGGTGGACTCTTCATCGCCGACCTGCGCCTCACCAGAGACGTAGCGGCAGCGGAAACACATCGAAACGAACTGACACATGTCACCGTTCGGATAAACCACATCTGGATCGGTGGTGAGTAGTGCCAGCCGCTCGACCTGGGCCGTGATTCGAGTCTCCTCCAGCAACTCTCGGAGGGCAGCAGCCGCAGGTTGCTCGAAGGGTTCCACGATCCCAGCCGGCAAACTCCAGCGCCCTGTGTCGCTGCGCCTTGTCAAGAGTAGATGGATTCGGCGCGGCTCCAGATCAGTGCGGACCACGACGGTGGATACGCCTGGCAGCAGCAACCTGCCCTGTCCGTACACGCGCCGAATGGTGGCGATGTAGTCAGGCGTCGGCACCAGCCGACCTTAGCGGTCGCCCAGCTGCGTGCGTCGGGAAATCGCAGCGGCTCCATCGCGCGATCTTGCGAGCGGAGCGAGCGATCGGACATTGCGAGCGGAGCGAGCCGATAATAAAAAAAGCAGAAACTCGCTCGAGAACTCAGAAAGCCCGATCAGACGTCGGGCTCCAAAGACATCGGCCCGTACACCAGCCGATCAGCCTCATACAGACTTACCGCTCGGACGCCGGCACTGAGCAAACTCGGATAGAACTCGCCCAGCCAGGTCTCCGCCTCACCCTGGGTTTGGAAGGTACGACCAATTACGGGCATGTCGGGATTGGCGCGGCGGGAGACAGGTCCGCGGTCGGGCACCCAGCGCCAGCTCATCGCATCACCTGTGCGTCATCGCAAACTCAGTCGTCCCTCTTCGTCTTAGTACGTCTTCGTACGCCTTAGTACGCCTCGCCGCGCTTGATCCGCGGCGGGGGTGACCGGAACCTCCGGATCTGCGTGCTCCGTGTCATTCCGTAGAGCAACAACCCTTTCGGCGAGGCTTTGGGCAAGCGGGCGGCCAGTACCTTCTTGAATCCGCGCCACATCAGATAGCCGTCAACGAACACCCCAACGATGAACATGTACATCGCCAGGGTGCTGATGATGGTCACACTAGGCCAGTAGCTGCCGAGCAGCGTGACGGCCAAGATCACCACAACTGCCGGGAGCAGGAACTCGCCAAGGTTGAATCGGGCGTCGATGTAGTCCCGCATCAAAGCCTTCTCGGGCGCGGCTTCTCGTGCGCTGATCGCCTTCATGCGCTGGGCCCGTGACTGCCGGCTGGAGGCTGCCCGGGCTTCCTTCTTGCTGAGCGTTGTGGTCATACGTTGACGTCGCGCCGCTTCTGCTTCTTTACGAGTCGGCGTTGGACGGTCTTTCTTGCCGGCCGGCCCAGGCTCGACCGTCGTTGCCGGCTCTGGCGTGACGGTCTCGTTGTTGCGGCGAAAGAGTGCCACGAGTTCCTCTCTCATTTATTGGTGACGCTATGCGCGGCGGGGTTGGGTTGATTTGGCCCTGGATTCTCTCAGGGGATCACCCCAAAGACGAAACTACCCTCCTCCCTAGCTGTGTTCGGTTTCCCTGCAGAGATACGGTGGAAGCCTGTGAGCGGCCCCGGCCGCGGAACCGGAGTCTGGAAGGACCAGCTGACACCTCATGAGCGGCATTTTTCAGCGGATCTCGTTGATCTTCCGTGCCAAGACCGACAAGGCCTTGGACAAACTCGAAGATCCGCGCCAAACCCTCGACTACTCATACCAGCGCCAGCTCGAGCTGTTGCAGAAAGTCCGCCGCGGCGTAGCCGATGTGGCGACCAGTCGTAAGCGGATCGAGCTCCAGGCCAACCAGCTCAACAGCCAGGCCGACAAGCTGACGATGCAAGCCCAACGGGCGCTCGAGGTCGGCCGGGAGGACCTCGCTCGCGAAGCACTGACGCGGCGCTCCGGTATTCAACAGCAGCTGAGCGATCTCCAGACGCAACATGCTCAGCTGCAAGCTGAAGAGGAGAAGCTCACCCGCGCCAGTCAACGTCTGCAGGCCAAGGTGGACGCCTTCCGTACCAGGAAGGAGACGATCAAGGCCACCTACTCCGCGGCTGAAGCACAGACCCGGATCAATGAAGCCTTCTCCGGCATAAGCGAGGAGATGGGAGATGTCGGGCTTGCGATCCAGCGGGCCGAGGACAAAACGGCCCAGATGCAGGCTCGTGCCGGTGCCATCGATGAGCTGCTGGCCAGTGGTGCTCTGGACGATCCCACAGGGACCGCCAAGGACGACATCACTCTTGAGCTGGAGCAGCTCGCCTCCACCTCCGACGTCGAGAACGAGCTCGCGCGGATGAAGGCAGCGCTGGGCGCTGGTCCTGCGGCGGCACCGCAGGCGATTGAGGGCCAGCAGGATGCGCCGGGGACTCAGCAGCCACCCGGCCAGGCACCGCCACCACCAAATAAGGCAGCGCAGCCACCAAGCCTGGATGCGCAGACTCCGCAGGAATACCAGGCTCCGCCAAGGCAAGATCAGGAGGCGCCACCCGCTCAGCCACAGAGTGACTTGCGATGATCGTTCGCATCTTGAATGAGGGTCAGTGGCACCTGACCGACGATGCCGTACGCGGGCTCAACTCTTCCGATGACGCCGTGGAGCAGGCCGTCGCGTCCGGAGATCAAGATCAGCTGACGAAAGCCCTGCACTCGCTGCTGGACCGGATCCGGACAACGGGGACCCGGTTGGCGGATGACTCGCTCGAGGACTCCGATCTGATCTTGCCGGATGCCGATTCGACACTGGAGGACGTGCGGCAGCTCCTGAGCGAGTCCGAAGAGGGTCTCATTCCCGGTTGAGGGCGCTCTGTTTGATTGCTCGCTCCGCTCGCTGCGATGTTCGCTGGGTTGCCGCCGTCTTCGTCGGATCTGGCGGACCGGAAAAGCGTCGGCCCGCCATCTCCTCCTGCAGATCGGCGGCGCGAACATCGCGAATCCGCCTACTTCGTCCTCGCTCGCGGCTCTAAGCTGGCCAGCCGGCGCGGGCGACTGAAACCTCAGCCGTGAGAATCTGGCCCGTACGCGAGCCAGGCGTCATCGCGTCCGGCCAGGCAGCTGCGGTCACGAAGAGAGTTGTTCCGTCCGGGCCGCCCAGCGTGCAGGCGAAGCAGCCGAGGTCGGAGCTGATCGTTTGCAGTACCTCGCCGCCCTCACGTACTCGAACGCAACGGCGACCGGGCACGTCGGCGAACCAGACCGCGCCCTCGGCATCTATGCAGATTCCGTCCGGAGCTGCGCCATCGAGCTTGGCCCACACTCGACGCCTCGAAAGGTCGCCATCACGGGCGATGTCATAGGCGGTCAGCATTCCGGCATAGGACTCAGCCACGATCAACGTCGAGTTGTCCGGTGTGATTGCCATGCCATTCGGGAACGACAAGTTCTCGGCAACTTGGCGAGGTGTCCCGTCTTGGCTGACGAGTGCGATGAGTCCGGGTGCGAATTCACCGTCCGGAAAGTCGAAGCCGATGTTGTTCACGTACGCGTTGCCGCGACCGTCGGACACGATGTCGTTCCAAGGTTTCGTGGAGAGTGCTCTCAAATCGGCGAGCGGCCTCAGTGTTCCGTCAGCCCCGCGCACCAACAGCTCGTCGCCGGCTACAACGAGCAGCCGGCCATCGGGCAGCCGATCCAGGCAGAAGGGAATCGCATCGATGTGGGTGATCACTTCGCGTGCTCCGTCGAGGCCAACCGCCAGCACTTCGCCGGAGCCCCAATCAGAGAAGAACAGCCGGTCATCATGCCAACGTGGCGATTCGACCATAACTAGGCCACCGAGCAGAGTCGTGAACTGGGTCATGTGATGTAGACCTTCCGCGCGCGTCGAACTCGTCGGAGTTTCGCTCTAGATCAGTCGCGCGCAGTCTCACCTGGTAGGTCAAGCATCCGCTGCAGCGCGGCCTTTGCGTAGCGCTCAGTCTCGGGGTCGACCGTGATCTGGTTCACCACATGGCCCTGGGCCAAGTTCTCCAAGGCCCAGACCAAGTGCGGCAGGTCGATCCGGTTCATGGTGGCGCAATAACAGACGTGCTTCTCCAGGAAGACGATCTCGAGATCGGGATGATCACGAGCGAGGCGCTTGACGAGGTTCAGCTCGGTGCCGATCGTCCACTTTGACCCAGGCTTGGCCTGCTGGATGGTCTTGATGATGAATTCGGTGGAGCCGATGAAGTCGGCCTTGAGCACGACCTCGTGCTGACACTCCGGGTGCACCAACACATTGACGTCCGGGATACGTGCGCGTACGTCGTCAACGGCTTGCT
This sequence comes from uncultured Actinomycetota bacterium, assembly GCA_963740515.1. Lineage (GTDB taxonomy): Bacteria > Actinomycetota > Actinomycetes > Propionibacteriales > Propionibacteriaceae > Microlunatus. The sequence continues at coordinate 202,997 of CAVUEO010000038.1, read as the reverse complement.
CGGTAAACCGCCCATGCACCGAGCAGTGACCTTTCCACAAGATCATCGTGGCGGCTTGCAGCTCATCGACAGTCAGGCCGCCGTTGTACTGATGCGGGTCGTAGACCACGCAGTCGTCCAAGCTCATGCCCATCTGCAGCACTGCCGTGTTGCGGCCGAGGTGCTGATCGGGCAGGAAGAGCACCTTCTCGCCGCGGCGGAGCGCCCACTCGAGCACTGACTTGGCGTTGGAGGAGGTGCAGACCACGCCGTCATGCTTGCCGCAGAAGGCCTTGATGTCGGCCGAGGAGTTCATATAGGTCACCGGCACGGTGAGGTGCGCAACTCCCGCGTCGGCCAATACATCCCAGGCGTCCTCAACCTGGGCGAGCCGAGCCATGTCAGCCATCGAGCACCCGGCGGCCAGGTCAGGCAAGATCACTTTCTGTTCTGGAGCTGTCAAGATATCGGCCGACTCGGCCATAAAATGCACGCCACAGAAGACGATGAATTCGGCGTTCGGTCGCGCCGCGGCATCACGGGCGAGCTTGAAGGAGTCGCCAGTGACGTCGGCGAACTGGATGACCTCGTCGCGCTGGTAGTGGTGACCAAGCACGAACAACCGGTCGCCCAGGGCTGCCTTAGCTCGCCTGGCCCGCTCCACCAGGGCAGGGTCGGAGGCTGGCGGGAGATCGCCTGGGCACTCGACGCCACGCTCCGATCGCGGGTCGGACTCGCGCCCGAGGACGAACAGCGACAGTGGTGTCCCAGACTGGAGCGGCGTGGACGTGGGGGAGCTCGTCACGCACCAAATGTACTCACCACGCGCGTCGCATCCGATTTCTCACCACGGCGCGCACCCGCGGACGGTATTGAATGCTCACGACCCCCCCGATCGGCGGGTGGAAAGTGGATCAACCGAGATTCCACTCGCCTCACACACTTTGCACTTGTCTGGGGCGTCCGAAAGTGGGTTGACCCAGTTTTCTGACCACGGGCCCCGGGCGCAGGCCATGAAGGGACAGAATCGACCGTGCGGATCGTGATCGCGAGCGACGTCATCGGCGCGCTCTCCTCGCGGCGGGCCGGTGAAGTTATTGCATCGGGCTGGTTACCTGGTGCCGAGGTGTCGGTGCTCCCCATCGGTGAGGCTGGAGCGGGATTCGCGGCCGCGTACGCCGACCTGGCTGGCCTCACGACCTCGTCTCGGGTGGCCGACGGCGACATCGTGACGACAGGGCGCGGACCAGATACTGGCGTTGCCCACGTTCTGGGACCGAAAGCTGGTCCAGGGATTCCGTACGAGCGGTCGTCCTGGGCGATCGGCGACGCCATCGCGGATCTCCTCCGCAGCGGATCGCTGCGCCGGCTCATTGTTGATCTGGCCGGCCTGTGGGTCCATGACGCCGGCGCCGGCCTGCTCGCGGCGCTCGGTGCTACAGCAGATCGACCCCTCGATCGGGGGGTCGCCGACCTCGATGGACTCAGCGAGCTGGACCTTGCGCCGGCTCGGAGGCTGCTGAGTGAGACCGAGTTGGTCGGCGTCGCACCCGCATCACAGCTCAGCCAACCGTTGCTGGGCTTGCGCGGCATCACCTCCCTTGCCGGTCGGGAAGCGGACGCGGTTCCCGAGCTGATGCTCCGAACCGACGCAAACCTGGGAACCTTCGCCGGGCTAGCCTCGCCGGCGCATGCCGATGCACTAGGGGCAGGTGCGTGCGGCGGCCTGGGATTCGCGGTGCTTGCGCTGGGCGGCCGGCTGAGCACTGGTCCGGCTCTGACACTTGCCTCGGCCGCAGGTCAGCAGGCGTTGCGCGAGGTCGACCTTGTCACAACGGGATGCTCCAGCTTCGACTTCGCGAGCCGTGGTGGTGGGGTTGTCGCCGCGATGGCCGAGGCTGCGGCCGCCGCTCTCAGCCCCTGCGTCGTGATCGCCGGCGAGGTGCTCATCGGGTCCCGGGAAATGCGCACCATGGGGGTCGAGGCAGCGTACGCCGTGCGTGAGTCCTCGAGCGACCACCCGCAGGGGGAGATCAGCGAAACGGAGCTCGCTTCCACGGCTCGACGGGTGGCCCGGTCTTGGAGTTGGTGACGCGGCACACGTTCTTTCAGCTTTGACGGGTCAGCGAGCCCCTCTAGAATGGCAGCCATGACGGCAACAGAGCAGACCTTCGACAGGCCCGCCGCAGCAACAGACGGCATCATCTTGACCGACGTGGCGGCAGCCAAGGTCAAGGCCCTCCTGGAAGGTGAGGGGCGCGAGGATCTTGCGCTGCGCGTCGCCGTGCAGCCAGGTGGGTGCTCTGGACTGCGCTACCAGCTGTTCTTCGACGAGCGCAGCTTCGACGGCGATATCGTCAAGGTCTTTGGCGGAGTGGGCGTCGTCACCGACCGGATGAGCGCGCCATACCTGATGGGCGCGACCATTGATTTCCTCGACACGATCGAGAAGCAGGGCTTCACCATCGACAATCCCAACGCCACCGGCTCGTGCGCCTGCGGCGACAGCTTTCACTGATCTGAACTTTCGAACTCCCTGCCCACGGGCAGGGAGTTCGTCTATGTCAGGCCTCACGCCGCACGATGAAACGTGGAGGATCTGAGGCGACGAGGGTTTGTCCACGCATCCGGCACCAAGCGGCCAGGTCCGGACCAGCGGCTGGATCATCCGCGAGCAGCTGCAGGACCGAACCCACATTCACCTCACTGATTCGGCGCGCCACCTCGATAATTGGTCGCGGGCACTTCATGCCGCGACAGTCCAGCGACAGCCCTTCAAACGATGACGCGTTCACGGCGCCTCCACGGTCCCGCGGATCCTTGCCACGATTGGCGGTAGGACGGCCAGAAACTGACTGATCTGTGCTGCCGTCGTCGTCCAGGTCAGCCCGAGGCGTACGTTGCCGTGGGTCAGTGCTCCCATGGCAGCCAGTACGTGCGAGGGATGTTCGCTGCTGGCACTACAGGCGGACCCGCTCGCGACCGCAAAACCGGCCTTGTCCAGTTCCAGCGTCAGCGTCTCGCCATCCACATACAGAGCCGAGAACGTCAAGAGGTGCGCTACCCGGCGCTCTGGATCACCAGCAACGTCGACATCGGGCACTTGCTGCACGATTCCCGCGCGCAGCTCATCGACCAGATCGTGCTGGCTTTGCACGACTGTGCGGCCGTCTCGGAGCCAGCAGTCCAGGGCGACCGCCGCTGCATAGATGGCCGGCACGTCGGGCACACCCGGCCACCGGCCTCCTTGGTAGTCGTCGGTGGGGTAGGGCGCTCGCCAACGCGCATTCTTCTTGATCACCAGGATGCCAACCGAGGTTGGGCCACCAAAGGCGCCGGCCCAGCCCGTCAGCACCGACCACCCCGCTGGGCCGCTGAGGTCGACACGGCCCAACGCAGCCGTTGCATCCAGCACCAGCGGCACCCCCGTCCGATGGCAGATCTCGGCGGCCTCGGCGTATGGCTGCAGCGTGCCAACCTCATGGTTGGCCACCTGAATGCACGCCGCAGCGGTTCCGGCAGTATCCACCGCGGCCCCCCACCGATCTAGGTCGACATGGCCCTCATGATCGACGTCCACCGCGTCGTGCACCCCAGCGGCGGCTGCCGCTGCGAGCACCGAGGAGTGGTCGACTGCTGTTGTGACGATGCGGGAACCGACCCTGCGCCGGCCCACTCCGAGTCCGAGGACGGCTGCCTGACTCGCGTGTACCCCGGATGCGGTGAAGATGACCTCATCGGGTCGCGCTCCTACCGCAGCGGCAATCACTTCTCGGGCCTGGTCCATGGCTTGTGCCGCAAGCCTGCCGGGCCGGTGGAGGCGAGCCGGATCGCCCCAGCCTGCCTGCTGTGCATCAAGCCACGCCTGGCGCGCATCGGCGAGCATCGGCTCGCCCGACGAGGAGTCCAAGAAGACCTGGGAAACGGGATGCGCCACGCCTCGAAACTAGCGCGCGAGAGCCTCGTCGCGGGCGGCCGCGCTGCAAAGCGAACCGCCAAAAACTCAACCCATACACCGGTGATGACGGTGTCGTCCTGCGTTAGGGTGAACAGCAAAGAATGGGTGAACGCCGCGACCCTGGGCGGGCACGATTCCTCGGTGTGTACCGATCCGACGAAAGGCGCAACGTGGGTGGCAGGACTCGACGGTCCGCTGTGGATGACTTGACAGTGCCCGCAGCCCGCAGCCGGTCAGGCAGCCGTGTTCGTCCCGGCTTGCTCGCGCTGTCCTTGTTCGGTCTGCTGTTCCTCACCGGCTGCTCAACAGAGCTAGTTGATCAGATAAAGCGGCTGGGCTTCCCGCCGCCTGCCGGTGGTGAGCGGTCTGAAACCATCCTGGATCTCTGGATCGGCACCTGGATTGCAGCCTTCGCGGTCGGTTTCATCGTGTGGGGGCTCATCCTGTGGGCCGCGAACCGCTACAAGACCAGGCACGCCACGATGCCACGGCAGAACCGCTACAACCTGCCGCTGGAGATCTTCTACACGATCGCGCCGTTCATCATCATCGGCGTGCTGTTCTACTACACGGTCTTGGCCCAGAACGCGGTCACGGCGAAGGAGCCGAACCCTGAGGTCACCGTCGACGTCGTAGGCCAGAAATGGTCATGGACGTTCAACTACAAGGCTGCTGATAACCCAGCTGTCGGGGCAGATGTATGGGAGGCGGGCACGATCAACAAGACCCCCGATCTCTACCTCCCGGTCGGCAAGTTGGTGCAGTTCAACCTCAGCTCGCCTGATGTGATCCACTCGTTCTGGGTTCCATCGTTCTACGAGAAGTTGGATGTCATCCCTGGTCGCCACAACAGCCTCCAGATCACGCCGACGACCGAGGGTGTGTTCCCCGGGAGGTGTGCCGAATTGTGCGGCACCTATCACTCGGCGATGCTGTTCAATCTGCATGTCGTGAACGAGAGCGACTACAACGCCTACCTGAATTCGCTCGAGGCGAAGGGCCAGACCGGCGAAGCCAAGGGTCCGAGCGAGGCCAACGCTCCCGCGAAGTCGGGTTTTGAGGAGGGTTCGCGATGACGACGCTACCGCGTACGGCCACCGCCGCCGAGATCGCGGTTCCGAGACGGCAGCTCGGAACGATCGCATGGAAGTGGATGGTCACCACTGATCACAAGGTGATCGGCAATCTCTATTTCGTCACATCGATGATCTTCTTCCTGTTCGGCGGCATTCTCGCCATGGCGATGCGGGCCGAGCTGGCCTTCCCAGGTATGCAGTACCTCTCGTACGAGACCTTCAACCAGTTCTTCACCATGCACGGCACGATCATGTTGCTGCTGTTCGCAACGCCGCTGTTCGCCGGCTTCGCCAATGCGATCATGCCCCTGCAGATCGGCGCGCCCGACGTGGCGTTCCCGCGACTCAACATGATCGCCTACTGGTTCTACCTGTTCGGCGGGCTGATCGCCTCCGCCGGCTTCCTGACGCCCTCGGGCGCCGCGAGCTTTGGCTGGTTCGCGTATGCGCCGTTGAACGACGCTGTCAACTCCCCGGGTGTTGGCGGTGACCTCTGGATCATGGGACTGTACATGGCGGGCCTTGGCACCATCCTCGGCGCGGTCAACTTCACCACCACGATCTTGTGCATGCGAGCACCAGGCATGACCATGTTCCGGATGCCGATCTTCACCTGGAACATCCTGGTGACATCGTTCCTGGTCTTGGTGGTCTTCCCGATTCTCGCCGCGGCCCTTTTGGTGCTGGAGGCCGATCGGGCCCTTGGATCACACGTTTTCGACGCGGCCAATGGTGGACCACTGCTGTGGCAGCACCTTTTCTGGTTCTTCGGCCATCCCGAGGTTTACATCATCGCCTTACCGTTCTTCGGCATCATCACCGAGGTTTTGCCGGTGTTCAGCCGGAAGCCGATCTTCGGTTATGTGGGCCTCGTCGGGGCAACGATGCTGATCGGGGCTCTGTCCGTCGCGGTGTGGGCACACCACATGTTCGTCACCGGTGCAGTCAACTTGCCGTTCTTCTCCTTCATGACTTTCCTGATTGCCGTGCCAACAGGTGTGAAGTTCTTCAACTGGATAGGCACCATGTGGGGCGGAAACATCGTCATGCGAACGCCCATGCTGTGGGCCGTCGGCTTCTTGACAACCTTCTTGTTCGGTGGCCTCACCGGAATTGTGCTAGCCAGCCCACCGCTCGATTTCGCGGTTTCCGACTCCTACTTCGTGGTAGCCCACTTCCATTACGTGGTGTTCGGCACGGTGGTCTTTGCGATGTTTGCCGGCTTCTACTTCTGGTGGCCAAAGCTGACCGGCAAGATGCTGGACGAGACACTGGGCAAGATCCACTTCTGGCTGCTCTTCATTGGATTCCACGTGACCTTCCTGATCCAGCACTGGCTCGGTGCCGAGGGAATGCCACGCCGCTATGCGGACTATCTGCCCAGCGACGGTTTCACTCTCGGCAATCAAATCTCCTCGGCAGGCGCATTCCTGCTTGGTGGGTCGACACTGGTCTTCTTCTGGAACGTGTGGAAGAGCCGGAAGAACCCGAGGGTCAACCTGGACGATCCGTGGGGCTGGGGCCGCTCGCTGGAGTGGGCGACCACCTGTCCGCCGCCGCGTCACAACTTCACTCAGCTTCCCAGGATCCGCTCGGAGTCGCCAGCCTTTGACCTGCACCACCCAGAGGTTGCGCTCCTGGAGTACGGCGCTGACGATGAGGAGTTCGACGAGTCGACCGTCGATGCCGGTGAGGACACCGGTCGCCGGGCAGAACTCAAGCATCGGGTGGCCGGCGACACAGCTGATCTGGCCGCGCAATGGGAATACGGGCATCACGGCAAGTCACCCGAGCCAGAGGAGGATCAGCGGTGAAGGTCGAAGCCTGGATCTTCGGCTCCTTGACCATCTTCATGATCATCGTCACGCCGGTCTATTGGTTGATCACTGCGGACGCCAACGGGGTGCCCGAGATCACCGGTACTGTCGCGTTGATCATGACGACCTTGCTGGTGCTGATGATCTGGGTCTACCTCCTCTTGGTCGCCGGCCGGATGGTGCCGAGGCCCGAGGACAAGAAGACCGGGGAGATCGCGGAAGGTGCAGGAGAGCTCGGCTTCTTTCCGCCCCAGAGCAAGTGGCCGCTGTTTCTGTCACTCACATTCGTGCCCGTCGTGCTGGCTCCCATCTACGGATGGTGGCTCCTGATCATTGGCTTTGCAGTCGGCTATGTCACGTTGAGCGGTTTGCTTTATGAGTTCTACCGCGGAGATCACGCGCACTGATTTGTCTCGCTTCGGTCTCTTCGGCATCGGCTGGCCGGGGAGCCGACTGACGTCGTCGCTCTTCGCGTACGAAAAGCATGTTCGCTCATCACTCCTCCGATCAGCAGCGCGCCGATACCGACGCTCGGCCAGACTAACCGTCCCACTCTATTGTTCGGGCGGGCCGCCTCGAGTAACGCGCGGCTGAGATGCGCCCTGAGCCTGTCGAAGGGCGCGGTCGCCGTGCCGTGGACAATGGACCCCATGTGTCGGAACATTAGACCGCTGCACAACTTTGAGCCGCATGCGACCAGGGCTGAGGTGCATGACGCGGCTTTGCAGTATGTGCGGAAGATAGCGGGGACATCGAAGCCGTCGAAGGCCAATGAGGCGGCGTTCAACCGGGCGGTTGATGACATCGCTCATGCCACGCAGCATCTATTGGCTGACCTTGTCTCGACGGCGCCGCCTAAGAACCGCGAGGTGGAGGCGGCAAAGGCGCGGGCGCGATCGGCCAATCGCTTCGCTACCACGTGACTGCCGAGGTAGGGCGCTGCGCAGCCTTTGCAGCCAGTGTGTCGACATGGGCCAGCCAAGGAACTCAACGTGAGCGTCATCGCCGGCGAAGCCGGCGTACGTGTCAGTGGCACCGCCCACCGCGTCGACGGCTAAGCCCTCGACGCCGCATGGCCCTACCAGTTGAGGTGGAGTGGGCGTCCTTCCTCGTAACCGGAATTGGATTGCACGCCGACTAGCGCCAGCTCATGGAACTCCTCGAGATTCGAGGCGCCGGCGTAAGAACAGCTGCTGCGCAATCCGGCCACGATGGAATCAATGAGATCCTCAACACTCGGCCGCTCCGGATCCAGATACATGCGGCCCGTCGAGATGCCCTCCTCGAACAATGCGGCACGCGCTCGGTCGAAGCCCGAAGAGTTCTTGGTCCGCATCTTCACTGCCCGCGCCGAGGCCATCCCGTAGGACTCCTTGTACATGCGTCCCTCCACGTCGGTCATCAGATTGCCGGTGCTCTCATACGTTCCCGCGAACCATGAGCCGATCATCACGCTGCCAGCCCCAGCCGCCAGCGCAAGCGCAACATCACGCGGGTGGCGCACGCCGCCATCAGCCCAGATCGAACGCCCTGCCGCACGGGCGGCCTCCGCGCACTCCAGGACAGCGCTGAACTGCGGCCGGCCAACACCGGTCATCATCCGGGTGGTGCACATGGCGCCCGGACCGACTCCCACCTTGATGACGTCCGCGCCGGCGCCGACCAAATCGTTGACACCATCAGTTGAGACCACATTGCCCGCAACCAACGGAATGCGGCGTCCCTGTGTGTCCGCGAGCCGGTCGCGCACCTCGCCTACCGCCTTCAGCGAGTCCAGCATCCGCTCCTGGTGACCGTGTGCAGTGTCGACCACCAGAACGTCGATCCCCGCGTCGAGTAGGGCCTCAGCCCGCGTTGCGACGTCCCCGTTAATCCCAACCGCGGCGCCGATCATCAGCCGACCATCTGGATCCAGCGAAGGGCGGTACAAAGTGGAGCGCAGCGCATGCTTCCGCGTCATCACGCCGAGCAGCTTCCCGCCCCCCACGACAAGCGCCACTTCGAGGTGCCGGTGCGTCAGCTCGTCGAAGATCTCGGTCGGCGATGACTCGGGCGTGATCGTCAGCAGTTCGCCGGACATCACCTGGTGCACCTGGGCGAATCGATCGACTCCGGCGGCCTCGACCTCACTTACCGTGCCGAGCGGCTCGCCGTTCTCGACCACGACGGCGAGACCATGCGCCCTCTTCGGGATCAGGGACAGCGCCTCGCCCACGGTGGTGTGTGGTGTCACCGAGACGGCGGTGTCGTAGACCGGATGCGATCGCTTGACCTTGCCGACCACTTCGGCGACGACGTCGGCCGGAATGTCCTGGGGGACGATGGCCATCCCCCCGCGGCGCGCCACTGTTTCTGCCATGCGCCGGCCGGAAATCGCGGTCATATTGGCCACGACCAGAGGCAGCGTGGTTCCGATCCCATCGGTGCTGCGCAGGTCGACGTCCAGGCGCGAGGCGATCGCGGAGCGGCGGGGCACCATGAAGACATCGGAGTAGGTCAGGTCGTACGGCGGCAGCTTCTGAAGAAATCGCACCTGCACATTCTCACCGCCGCGGCGAGGTTTGCCTATTCGCCGCTCGCGCAATCACGGATTCAGCTATCCGCTGGAGCGGGCTCATCTGTGACGGGTATGTCCGCGAGCTGCAGGCCACTCAGCGGGCTGAGTTATTGCTGCTGGGAATCGTTTCCGGTTCCGTAGTGGTGGCCTGGGCCTCGGGCGTTGGGGGGGCGGTCGTCGTTTCTGTGGGTTCGGACCTGGGAGCAGTGCTTGGCTCCTCGGTCGGCGCCGCTTCACTCGCAGCGGTCGTAGGCTCCTTCGTCGGTTCTTCCGACGGCGACTCTTTCTTGTTCTTGGAGTCCGACTCCGTACTGACGTTACTCTCGCGAACCTGCTGAATCGTGGTTCCTTCTCCACCAGAAAGGGCGTTGCCCGTAGCCAGCTCGAAGGCAGTCAACGAGACTGCTGCGATTCCGAAAGCGGCCAAGGCCGCGACCAAGACCCGCTTCCAGTTCACCTTGCGGCGGCGTGGCGATGGGTCTATGGGTTCCGGTGCCACAAGGTGGCTGCGCTGGCCTGCAACATGACCTTCCCGGTCCTCCAGAATCTCCATCACGGTGGGCTCTTCCACTTCATTTGGCTGCCCGGTCCAGAACACGGTCTTCACCTTGTCACTGGTACGACGGAGGGACGCCGTATAGAGCGATCCTGCGACTGCCGCAATAATGCTCGCCAACGCCGCACCGACTATCGTGCCTGCCACACTCAATTGGGAGCCCAGCGCCGCAGCCGTCATGGCGGCGAGTGCGCCGCCGACGATTTGGGTCGCGGAAAGGTCGAGCCCCTTGGCCTTGGACTGGTTGTTGCCTGACTCAGTGCTGGTATCGGATTCGGTCGGATTCGTCAGTTTGTGCTTTGTGCTCATGTCCTCATTGCGTCTACTCGGGCGGCATGACCGCGGGCGGTCTCGTCCAGACGCGTTAACGCCTGCTTGCTCCGGATCGTTATCAGGTTTCACGAAGAGTGAGCAATCCCACACCGTCCGCTTTCTCCGGATCCGCAAGAATAACTGCGCCCCCCGTCCTAAGGAAGACGTGGGGCGCAGTGTAAGCAGCCTGCTTACTTGGCCAGGTGGTGTTCCTCCTCCACCCCGGCTTCGATGGCATGATGCTCGCCATCTCCGTCTTCGAGAGCCATCGCGTGCATGTGGTGATGTGCAGCCTCTTCGATCTCGGCACGGGTAGGCCGGCGCAGGGTGTCGATGAAGAAGAAGCGGGTTGCCTGACGACGGCGCTGCTCGCCCTTGATTTCCCTTACCGACATACCGTCCACGTCGGTCAAGGGCAGCAGTGCGGGAGGGTCCTCATGCTGAGTCAGCTTGAACGCCTCGCCCTCGCTGATCGGCCGGTGACGCTCGGCGTATTTACCTGAAGGAGCGCGATCGATGATGCCAGACTCGGCGCCGTGCAGCATCCGGTCACGATCGGAGCGCTGCAATCCGATGCAAATCCGCTTGGTCACCAGGAATGCGATCACCGGTCCCACGAATACGGCCACCCGCAGGAAGTTGGTCACTGCGTTCAGTGATACGTCGAACACTGAGTCGCGACAAGGTCGTTGCCACCGCCGATCATCAGCAGCGCATAGCCGGTGATCGCTGCTACGCCGAAGGCTGTGCGGGTCGGAGCATTGCGGGGGCGGTCAAGGATGTGATGCTCGCGCTTGTCGCCAGTGACCCAGGCCTCGATGAACGGGTAGATAGCCATCAAGCCGAAGAACAGGGTCATCAGCCCGACAAAAGGTATGAAGACGTTCCACGACCAAGTCGTCGATCCAATGTGCCATTCCCAGTTCGGCATGATACGAATGCCGCCTTCGACGAATCCCATGTACCAGTCGGGCTGCGAGCCAGCGGTTATCTCCGCCGGGTTGTAAGGCCCGAACACCCAGACTGGGTTGATCTGCATCGTGGCACCCATCAAGGTGAGCACACCGAAGACGATCAGGAAGAAGCCGCCGGCCTTGGCGGCGTAAACGGGAAAGACCGGGTAACCAATGACGTTGCCCTGGGTCTTGCCCGGGCCGGGGAACTGGGTGTGCTTGTGGTAAAACACCAGGGCCAGATGAGCCGCTATCAGCCCGAGGAGCAAGGCAGGCACGAGCAAGATGTGCACCATGTAGAGCCGAGGGATGATGAGCTCGCCTGGGAACTCACCGGCGAAGGTGAAGAACTCAGCCCAGGTTCCAATCACCGGAATCGACCGGATCGAGCCGTCCACGAACCGTAGGCCAGTGCCCGACAGCAGGTCGTCCGGCAGTGAGTAGCCGGTGAAGCCGTTGATTATGCCGAGGGCGAGTATTGCTACGCCGATCAGCCAGTTGATCTCACGCGGCTTGCGGAATGCGCCGGTGAAGAAAATGCGGAGGCTGTGGACCAGCATTGCGGCGACGAAGACCGCTGCCGCCCAGTGATGCATCTGTCGCAGCAGCAGTCCGCCGCGAATGTCAAACGAGAGAGCCAGAGTCGAGGCGTACGCCTCCGACATCTGGAGCCCACGCAGCAGCTCGTAGCTGCCCTCGTACTCGATCTCACCCATCGACGGCTTGAACCAGATGGTCAGGAATATGCCGCTCAGAATCAGAACGATGAATGAGTACAGCGCAATCTCGCCGAGCAGGAACGACCAGTGATCAGGGAAGACCTTGCGGAAGTACGGACGGATCAATCCAGCCAGGCCGGTCCGATCGTCGAGCCACTTGGTCGGCCCCGCGGCGACCTTGAAGACGGGGCCGAGCTCTTTCTTCGGAGTCTGGGCCTGAACCGCGCTCTCGTCAGGCACGGTGGCGGCTGGCTGGGCCATCAGTTATCGCCTACCTCGTAGTCATTACGTGAATCACGTTCAAAATAGCTCGGTCCGGGCGGGACGAGGAAGTCACGCTGGGCGACGATGTAACCCTCAGCGTCCAATGTGATCGGCAGCTGCGGAAGCGCGCGCTTTGCGGGGCCGAAGACCACCACTCCCGCGTTGCCCAAGTCGAAAGTCGACTGATGACAAGGGCACAGCAAGTGGTGGGTCTGTTGCTCCCAGAGGCTGATCGGGCAGCCGACGTGAGTGCAGATCTTCGAATAACAAAGAATGCCGCCGATCTGCCAGTCCTGGCGTGACGGTGGGATCGTGATGGTATTGGGATCCATCCGGACCACGATGACCGCCGCCTTGGCCTTCTCAATCTGGTATTCGGAACCGTGGAGCTCTTGAAGGTTTCCGGGCTCGGCGTTGATCAGCTGGCCGATCTCGATGTCCTCGGGCTTGAACGGTTCGAAAGTGACGTCCTGAACGACGCGAACACCCGGCGCCCAGATAGTCCGCTCGATGGTCTCGGCACGCTTCTTCTTGGTTGGCCACGGGCCGAGATCAGCGAGTCCGACGATCATGGGCAGCAAGATCGTGGCGAGGGCTGCCAGCAGGGTGCGACCGATGACCTTGCGCCTGGTCAGCCTGGACTCATCAACGACGTTGTCCAGCTCGGTCAGCATATAGTTCTTTGCGTCTGCGCTGGACGCCGCGCTGTGCCGGTAATCGATCATTTCCTCGTCGGCCATGATCTTGCGCCCCCACTGCACAGCGCCCATGCCGAGGAAAAGCAATGCAAAGCCGAAGGTCAGGCCGAGGAGGAGGTTCCTGGTGTTGGCTCGCAGCGGACCGAAGTCGACCCATAGATCTCCCGGCACAGCGAAATAGACGACAACGAACCCGATGGACAAGACCGGCACCAAGCCAAAGAAGGTGGCCACCTGGCGGGTTGCTCGATTGGCAGCCCTCTCATCGACATCAGTGAGGCGTGGCAGGTGCTCCTCCACGCCTGGGTCGGGCACCGGGTATCTCTCCTCGTCGACAGGTGCGACGCCGGTGCCCGGCTGGCCGTGGGAGGTGTCCTCGCTCACTTGGCTTTCACACCCCTAGCTGTAATCCAGATGGCAAAACAAACCAAACCGCCGAGACCGATGATCCAGGCCCACAGACCCTCACTCACTGGTCCCAGGCCACCGAGCGCCAGACCGCCGTCCGCGGGTCGCGCGTGCAGGGCGTTGAGGTAGCCGATGATGGCCCGCTTGTCCTCCGGTGTCAGCACCTCGTCGGAGAACACCGGCATTTGCTGCGGGCCAATCACCATCGCTTCGTAGAGCCGCTTGTTTTCGAGATCGACGAGGGGAGGCGCGTACTTGCCGTTGGGCAGTGCGCCGCCAGCCCCCTCAAAGTTGTGGCAGGCGGAGCAGTTGGTGCGGAACAGCTCGCCGCCCCGCGCCAGATCCTCCGCGCTGATATTCGCCGTGTCATACTCGGCGGGCTCAGGGATTGCAGGGCCTGGGCCGAGGGAGCCTACGTACGCCGCAAGTGCAGCGATCTCCTCGTCTGAGTAGCGGTTGGGTTTGACCGGGGCCTGTTCGCCAGGCCTGGCCATCGGCATGCGTCCTGTGCTCACCTGGAAGTCCACTGCCGCAGGGCCGACACCCACAAGCGGCGGACCTTGGATGGTGCCGCTGGTCTGGCCCTCTCCATCAAGCCCATGGCAGGAAGCGCAGCCAACAGCGAAGAGCGCCTTACCCTCGGCGATCTGCTGGCTGTTTCCGGTTTCAGCGGACACCCGTGCGGGCGGCGCTATCGCGGTATAAAGCGCTCCCATCATGAAGAGCCCGAACACCAGCAGCAATGCCTTGGCTGCCGGGTGTCGGCGCCGGGAAGACAGGAGTCGCACGCGGATCCCTCTCGTGTCCTGATGCAGGTGTGGGCCAAACATATTCAGTTGTCCTGAGCCGGAAAAGGGCGCCGGCCTGTGATCTTCGCTGCTTATCGAAGGATGTAGATGACGCCGAACAGCGCAATCCACACCACGTCGACAAAGTGCCAGTAGTAGGACACTACAACCGCGCTGACGGCCTGCTCGTGACTAAAAGTCCGGGCCAGGAATGTGCGGCCCATCAGCAGCAGGAAGGCGATCAGGCCGCCGGTCACGTGCAGTCCGTGGAAGCCCGTGGCCAGGTAGAAGACCGACCCGAACACATTGGACGAGATGGTCAGGCCCTCGCTGATCAATGCGGAATATTCATAAACCTGGCCGCCGATGAAGAACGCACCCATGAGGAAGGTCAGCGTGTACCACTCGCGGAGCCCCCAGCGCCGCAGATTGAACAGCCCTCCAGTTCGGCTGACCTGGGCGCGCTCGGCGGCGAACACACCCATCTGGCAGGTGAATGAGCTCGCGACCAGGATGCTGGTGTTGAAGATCGCGAACGGGATGTTGATCAGTTCACCCTGGGATTGCCAGAGCGACTCGGTACCGGTTGCGGCGGCTTGCGAGTTGGTCACGTTGCGAATGGTGAAGTAGGCCGCAAAAAGGGCTGCGAAGAACATCAGCTCCGAAGCCAGCCAGATGATGGTGCCGACAGCCACCGGTTCGGGCCGATTATCACGACCACGCAGGCGCGATTGGGGGATGGGGTGCAGGGCCCCCTCCGGCATCGTCATTGAGCCGGAAACTGCGTGCGTGTGCATGGCCACGAGGTCATTATTGCCGTAACCCGTGCTGAGGTCACCCCAGGGCACAACTTTGTTATCCCATGTCGTGACCGGCATAGATCGACTGCTCGACAAGCTGTCGACAAGCACAGACGCATCTGTCCGCTAGCTGTACGGCACCGGCGTTGGCAGCCCCCAGTCGAATTAGGCTGAGTCGAATTAGGCTGGGCGTGTGTTCAGCAGGCTTGCGATGGTGCTCCTACCGCTGCACGCTACGCCTACCGATCAGCCGTCCCCGCTGACTCCAACCCGGCTGCTGACCGAATGGACCTGGGTGTGGTCGATGGCGCTCGGCATCGCCATTGCAGCGGCGCTCTATGTTGCTGGCCTGGTGGTGCTGCGCCGCAGAGGTGATCGGTGGCCGGTGCCGCGCAGCATCTCGTTCCTGCTCGGCGGACTTGGGTCGATTGGACTTGCCACCATGTCGGCACTGGGTACCTACGACACGGTGCTGTTCAGCATCCACATAGTCCAGCACATGATCTTGATGATGGTGGCTCCAATGTTCCTCGCCTTGGGGGCGCCGGTCACCCTCGCGTTGCGTACTTTGCCCACTCGACCGCGCGCCATGCTGCTCGCGGTGCTGCACTCCCGGCTAGCCCGGGTGCTGACGTTTCCGCCGCTCACACTGGCGTTGTTTATCGCAACGCCGTTCGCGCTCTACTACTCGCAGTTCTATGAGATCTCGCTGCGCTCGGGCTTCTGGCATGCGTTTCTTCATCTGCACTTCCTGATCATTGGCTGCCTGCTGATGTGGCCATTGATGGGAATCGATCCCGTTCCCGGAAGGATCAGCTATCCGCTGCGGCTGCTGATGCTGTTCCTGATGCTGCCCTTCCATGCATTCCTCGGCATCTCGATCATGAGCTCGACCACGCTGATCGCGGAGAGCTGGTACCTCGCCTTCAATCGGAGCTGGCCACCCAGTCCGCTTGATGATCAATACCTCGCTGGTGGGATTCTCTGGGCATCCGGAGATGCCGTAGCGTTGCTGATGCTGATTGCTCTCTTCGTTCAGTGGTACGCGTCCAGCCAGCGGGAGGCGCGGCGGGAGGACCGTCGCCTTGATCGACTAGAGGCGCGATCCCAGCGAGCAGCGGCTATGGCTGTCGGCTCCGGGGATCAGAAGGAGGAGATCCGCTACGATCAGCCCGGCACCGGTCATGCGGCTGCGGTCGAAGTGCAACCCGCTGGCACGGCAGGCTCACCTGGAGATGATCAATGAACCACGCTGAGGACTCTCGAGATGACGAGATCCTGACGATCTTGCTGTACGCCTCGGACCGAACGACTCGTCAGAACATCCGGCTGGCCCTCGGCCGAAAGGTAGCACCGGACCTGCCATCGGTACGCGTTCTCGAGGTGGCAACCCAGGCCGCTGTCATCAGCGCGATGGACGCGGGCGGCATCGACCTGGCGATTCTGGATGGGGAGGCGGTTCCGGGTGGGATGGGGCTGAGTCGCCAGCTCAAGGACGAGATTCTGCGCTGTCCACCGATCTTGGTGCTGATCGGACGGCCGGACGACGCCTGGCTGGCGACGTGGTCACGGGCCGACGGCGCGGTATCGCATCCGGTCGATCCCATCCGACTGCCTGCAGCGGTGGCAGCACTGCTGCGTCCCCGGACGTCCACAGAAACCGCGGTCGCGCGGACCATCTCGAAGACCTGATGTTATGGCGGAGACAATGAACTGGCCGGAGCTGCTGAGTGGCCTGGTACGAGGCGAGGACCAACCCGCCGAGGCCACCGCCTGGGCAATGGGAAAGATCTTGAACGGCGATGCGACCCCTGCGCAGCTGGCAGCCTTCGTCATCGGTCTGCGGAGCAAAGGCGAGACAGTGGAGGAACTCACTGGCCTCGCCGACATGATGATCGAGTTCGCGACCCCGATAGAGATTGGCGGGCCCGCGGTCGATGTTGTCGGCAGCGGCGGCGACCGGTCGAACACAGTCAACATCTCAACCATGGCCGCGATCGTCGCGGCGGCCGCAGGTGCCAGAGTCGTCAAGCACGGCAACCGAGCGGCTTCGTCGGCGTGCGGTGCTGCCGACGTGCTCGAGGCGCTCGGTCTGGTGCTCGATCTTGCGCCCGAGGCTCAACAGCAAGTGGTGGACCAGGTTGGCATCGGCTTTCTCTTCGCCGCGCATTACCACCCGGCGCTGCGGCATGCTGCGGCGACGCGACGCGAGCTCGGCATTCCGACGACGTTCAACTTCCTCGGACCGTTGGCCAATCCGGCGCAGCCCGTCTCGCAGGCGGTCGGGGTAGCCGATCCGCGAATGGCTGAGCTCATGGCCGGCGTTTTTGCATCCCGCGGCAACTACGGACTTGTGGTTCATGGCGGTGACGGACTCGACGAGCTGACCACGACGACGTCCTCAACGGTATGGGTGTATGCCGATGGAGAGGTCGAGCGGATGGAGCTGGACCCGATGGAGCTGGGCGTGCCGAGGGCGAGCCTCGCGGACCTGGTCGGCGGAGATCCAGCGGCCAACGCCGAGGTGGTAGGTGAGGTAGTCGCCGGTCGACCAGGTCCGATCCGCGATGTCGTAGTGCTCAACGCCGCTGCGGCGCTGGTCGCGTATGGCAAGCCAGCGGCCAGCCGGCTCGAGGCAGACTTTGCCGACGAGCTTGTGCGCGCCAGGCAGGCAATCGATTCAGGTGCCGCGCAAGCCAAGCTACGGGAGTGGATAGAGGTTAGTCACGCTGTTCGCTGAAAAGCCTCGCATTAGCGAATGGTCAGTGTCCCGAGCGCGTCGCTGGCCTGCCGCACAATGGCTGAATCGGCGTCATTCGGCACCGAGCTAGCGGCCATGATCAACGACCCATCGTCGAGCCTGACCAGCAGGGCCGTCACGGTGTCGTAGCGGCTGGGTAAGCGGTCGACCGCGTAATGCACCTCAGCAGTGAACCGCATCCCTGGCTGCCCATTCACCCTGCGCTGCTGCCAGGTCACTTCCTTCAGCTCGGTGGGGTGCTCGTCGAAGATCGCCTGACTCAAGCGGTGCAGGGCAACCGTGCCTTCGGTTCGCAGAT
This sequence comes from uncultured Actinomycetota bacterium, assembly GCA_963740515.1. GTDB lineage: Bacteria > Actinomycetota > Actinomycetes > Propionibacteriales > Propionibacteriaceae > Microlunatus. The sequence continues at coordinate 185,053 of CAVUEO010000038.1, read as the reverse complement.
CACCTGGGTTGCTCGGTTCGGTAACCCGACCGAGCAGCACACCAGAGGACCAGTCGTGTTTGCCGTCGTAGCGAATGTGGACAGGGGCGCTGGCCCAGAAGAGAAGATCAAGTACGCCCCGGATTTTCATGGGATCGGGGGAGAGCACGTATGGATCGCCCGGCATAGCCAGGGACGCGGGTCCGATCGTCGCAGTCCTGGTGCGCTCGTCAAGGTAGCCAATCGGGGCGGTGCCGACCCCTCCAGGGCTGGACAAGCCAGCCGGGCCTCCAACGGCACGCTGCGCCGAGGTGTTCGACGGGTCACGCCAGAGCACCAGACCGAGACCGATCGACGCGCTGACGAATAAGGCAAACCCGAGCGTCAGAACAGCGGTGACACGCAGCGGTGAGGTATGGCGCGACGGCCCACCCTGTCCGAAGGGAGCCTCGGCCAGGACCGGCAGCGGCGGCGGGGCCTGGGCTGAGTCGCTGGTCACCTGCGCCCAGTTGCCGCCATCCCACCAGCGATAGAGCCCGGGTGCGCCGGCCGGGTCCGGGTACCATCCAGGTCTCGGCGCGCCGGTCACGCCTTCGAGCCTATGCGGCACTGGCGAATCCCGGCTCCACGTTGTCTAGAGACTGGCCGCATTGCGCGAAGCGCACTACGCTGCTGGCATTGCGCGCAAGCGCACTACGGCTGGCATTGCGCGAAGCGCATTACTGCTGGCGTTGCGCGCAGCGCATTACCGCTGGCATTGTTCTGCGCGACATACTGCACCCGTGATCTCCCGCGAACTGGCGACACGGATCGCTCCGTACGTGTCCTGGACACCTGCGAACGGCGACATGTTCTTCATCCCACAGCCAGAGATCGCTGAATCTGTCTTTATCGTCAGCGACATGGTCGTTGAACTGGTCGTGTCGGGCGGCGAGTCACGCTTCCATTTCAATGGAACTGTGGAGTGGGCGCTCGATTCCGTACAGTCCGACGGCGTGGTGTGGCTGCCTCGGGAAGATCAACTGCGCGAGATGCTCGGTGACTATTTCTTGTCTTTGGATTCCTCCACTAGCGGTTTTGTGGTCACAGTCAGTGGGCCTGGCAGGGCCTACCACACCGAAACTGAGATCGACGCGGCTGACGCGTACGCACGCGCCGCGCTCTATGTTCTCGGAGTGGAACAACCCAGCATCGTCAGCTGAGCTTGGCGACAAGGCACGCGGCGTAGGCACCGACCAGCATCGATGGTGCGTACGGGAATGCCTCGCGCCGACCCCGTGCGAGTCGAAGCACACCCACGAGCCCGCCGACCACGGTGCCGAGCAGCAGGGTCCACCACAGCAAGGTCCACGAGTCGGCAGCTGCGGCTGCTCCGAGCAATGGCGCAAACCGCACATCACCGAATCCAAATCCACCGCGCGAGATCAGCCACACGAACAGATAGAGCCCACCGGCGATCGCCGCCCCGGCTGCGGCTCTAATCGTGATCCAGACACCTCCGCCCAACGGGCCTGCCAGCAGTGCAGCCACAGCCATCGCGAGCCAGGCGATGCGGGTCAGCTGCAGCGGCAGCCAGCTTGTGCGTGCGTCAATCGCGGCCAGTAGCACTCCAAGAATGGCGAGCACGCACCACATCGGCTGGGCATAGTGCGGCAGGCTTAGCCAACTGATTGCGGCCGCGATTCCGGCGAGCGCACCGCAGACGAGCAAGAAGCGGGTGCTCCCGACGCCGCGGTAACTTGGCTTGCCGTCCCCTGGGATCGGCTCAGGAAGGCGCCATAGCAACGGTCGTACCAGCAGTGCAGACGTCACGCCGATGATCACCGCGATAGACACTGCCGCCAAGCCATCCCCGATCACCACCCCGGCGATCCTAGTGTCGTTATCTCATTCGGGTCGCATGTCATGCCGCGTCTTTATCACCGCGCGAGCCGAGCCGGCTTCGGTACCGCAAGCTGTCCTCGGCACGGGCGGCCGCAGTCAGCCGAACCGTGAGTAGGAGCGAACAGGTGTCGGCACCGCGTGCCAATTCGAGCAGCTCGGGAACGACGCCGCGTACTCGCCTCGCGATCGCGAGATCGTCCCAACCCGCCCGGTAGAGACGACGCAGCTGCAGCCTCGCTGGGGCGGCTGGCACCATGATCCGCCGCAGCGCCTGCACATGTTGGTTCGAAATCCGGATCAGCCGACGCGCCGTATCGGGGCTGATCCGTCGCAGCTGGCGGCCGTCTCGTCCATGCAGCAGGCGGTCGGCCAATCGGGCCGAAATGCCAGCCAGTGCGGCTACGTCCTCGAGGGTGAGCGAGCCGCTTGCCATCAGGTAGCGCAGCTGGGCCCGAAATGGTCCTGCGTCCACCCAGTTATCGCTAATCTCAACCCGTTTGGCGAGCACCGCCATTCCAACGTCTCCCTTCGTCGAAGCCTTCTATCTGGAGAAGGCCTCTGGAAGGGGCCGGGTGTTAACGTGCGGCCGAAAGTTGCTCCATTTTCCCGAAAGGGCGGCCACCGACCGCAAAAAATCGCACGAGCTGGTTGACGTTCAGTCGGTGGCCACCGACGAGTTAGCGCTGGGCGCGGATGAAGCCGGCTTGCTGGGCCGCCTCCTCGCTGTTGAACCAGACTTCGGCCATGGTGCGGCCATAGCCCGCCGACTCTGGCACGTGGTACTTCATCGACCGCTCGTTGCCTTTGATAGTGAAGCCCTCAGGCGGCTCGCTTCCGATGTAGACCCCCTCGCCCTCATATTTCGACTTTGCGGCTTCGGGAGCGGCCGCAGCCTCACCACCCGCGGCCATCTCATCGTCCCCAGCGACTGGCTCGCCAGCGGCAGCGGTCTCGCCCTGAACTTCCTCGCTGCCAGTGGTGGTCCCGGCTGGCATCTCCTCGCCGACGCTCGTTGGCTCCGCTGGAGCTTCGTCGTTGATTTCGGCTGTCGCCTCAGCGAAAGCATCGTCGACGAGAGTAGTCAAATCGGCCGGCGCATCGTGCTCCCCGCCCTCAGCCGGCTGGTCCGGCACCGCAGCTCCATCGGCCTCTGCGTTCAGCAGATGCGCCGACATCCCGCCCTGCGGATCTTCACCGGAGTCGTCCATCGCATCGGCAGCCGAAGCCCCAGCGCCTGCCCCAGCCCCGGCCCCAGCGCCAGCAGTCCCGGTCGGCTTCGGTGGCGCATACGACGTGGTCGGCCGAGCAGCCTGCCAGTCTGCGTCTCTCGAGCCCAGGAACTTGCGGACCAATACCACCGTCGCCCCCGCGATTGCGGCGACGATGCCCAGGCCTATGAGCCATCGACCTTTTTTCTTTTCCCTTTCCTTCGGCAATTCCAACTCCCCTTTGGCCGCGGCGACCGCAGCTTTGCCGCGCTTCTTTGCTTCCACGACAACTGGCGCACCTGCAGCAGCGCTCAATGTCTCGCTGAGCCTAGGCAGCACCTCAGCTGACATCCTGTCGCGCGCCGCTTCAACGGCCGGGCTCAGCCGCTCAAGAGCGTCGTCGAGAACCGGTCCGATCCTCTCAACTGCCTCGTGAGCCACCCGAGCGCTACGTTGTTTGGCCGAGGTTGCAATCGGCGCAATCCGCTCTGCAGCCTGTTGCGCGTACGGGGAAACCACTCCCATGGCCTGTTTCGTGTACGGCGAAACTCGGTCGACGGCCCCAGTTGCCAGCGGACCGAACCGATCCGCGGCCGACTGCGCCAGCGGATCTAGCCGATCCGCGGCGACGTGAGTGATCGGGCCGACCCGCTCTGCGGCCGATTGGGCCAATGGTCCAAGACGATCAGCCGCGGAATGGGCGAGCGGTGAGACCTTGTCGGCGGCTCCGCCAATCCGATCCGCGGCGGCTTCAGCAAGCGGCCCGACTCGGGTGGCGGCAGACTGCGCGAGCGGCCCTACTCGATCAGCTGCGGTGTGGACGAGCGGTCCAACACGATCAGCGGCCGAGTGAACGAAATCATCGGCGGCTGGCACAGCTTCCATTCGGGCGGCCTCCGCGCGGCGGGAACTCTTTGACACGTTTCCTCCGTTGTGAGAAACCTCATGCTCCCCGGTGGAGCATTTCCCACCGTATCGCCATCTTGATCGGTCTGACAGGATGGCTCCCGGACCAAGTCCAGACGGTCATCCTGCGCGATGATCACGACAGAAAGGTGCCTCGAGGTGGCACAGCAGACGGCAACCATGCACACCAACCACGGCGACATCACCCTGCTGCTCTTCGGTGATCAAGCTCCGCAGACCGTGGACAACTTCGTGGGCCTCGCCTCAGGCACCAAGGAGTACAGCGACCCGGGGACCGGTGAGAGGAGGACCGGGAAGTTCTACGATGGCCTCACCTTCCATCGGGTGATCGACGGTTTCATGATTCAGGGCGGCTGCCCACTTGGTACGGGCACAGGTGGTCCGGGCTACAAGTTTGGAGATGAATTCCATCCGGACCTGGTCTTCAACAAGCCATACCTATTGGCCATGGCGAACGCTGGTCCGGGCACCAATGGCTCGCAGTTCTTCATCACTCTCGGGCCACAGCCACATCTCAACCGGAAGCACACCATCTTCGGCGAGGTTGCCGACCAGTCCAGCCGCGACGTGGTCGACCAGATCGCCCAGGTACGGACCGGACGAGGTGATCGCCCGGCCAACCCGGTGGTCATTGATTCGGTCACGATCGACTCGGGCGACAACCCCGAGTGACTCAGACCCCGGGCGCCGGCCCGGACTTCTCGCCTCCGGGTTTTGCTCCGTGTTATCGCCATCCGGAGCGGATGACCGGCATTTCCTGCCAGCGGTGCCAGCGGCCGATTTGCGGGGAATGTATGAACCCGGCGTCGGTCGGCTTTCAGTGTCCCAGCTGTGTCACATCCGGGCGGACAACAGTACGAGCCCCACGGACCGCCTTCGGTGCGATCTTGAAGCCAGGCGGCGGTAACGGGACCAAAGTCGTTATGGCCATACTCGCCGTCGAGTGGGTGCTCAACCTCCTCACGCGCGGGCTGCTCGATCGCCTATTGGTCATGAGCAATGAGGCCATCTATCTCGGTCAGTTCTGGCGACTCATTACAGCGTCGCTGACCTCAGGATCGATTTTCGGCGTGCTGTTGAACCTGCTCGTGCTCTGGATCGCCGGCCGGGCCATTGAATCCCAGGTCGGCACCTGGCGCTTCATTGCGCTGTACGGCGCGGCTGGCCTGGGCGGCACCACAATGCTTTTCGTCTTCGGCCCGTACGAAAGTGGCGGCTACGGTGCAGCCTCCGCGGTGCTCGGTCTGTTGGCGGCCAACGCGATCTTCAAGCAGAAGTTGCGGGAAGACGTCCGTGCCGATATCGGGCTGTTCCTCTTGCTCATCCTGTACAGCATCTTGATCGGCTTCCGCAGCTTTGGCTGGCTGATGTTGATCGGCGGCGTCGTGGTCGGCGCTTTGGTAGGGGTGGTGCTGGCGTACGCGCCGCGCCGCAACCGCAGCACGGTTCAGGTGATCGGCTTGCTGGGAGTGATCATGGTCTGCTTACTTGCCGTTGCGGTCAAGTTGATGATCTAGCGCGTCGTGGTGAGCGCTAGCCGCCAAGGGCGAACGCCGCCTCGAGATCATGTGCCGAGTAGGCGCGGAAGGCGATGTGAGTCTCCGTGCTGACAACCCCGGGCACCTTGTTGAGCCGGTCTGCGACAACCTCAGCCACTTGATCATTGGTGGCCACTCGGATCATGACGATCAAGTCGATCGTGCCTGTCACTGAATACACCTCGCTGACGCCGCTGAGCGCGGCGATCCCCTCCGCGACCTCGGGAATGCGGGCTACCTCAGCTTTGACGAAGACGATCGCAGTGACCATGGCGGTCACTTTAATCTTGAGCTGCTCGCGCATCGCGCGTGGCGCGCGATTTTGTGTCTGATGGCTCGCTCCGCTCGCTGCGTTCGCGCGTGGCAGTCGCCTAGTTCGTCGTCGCTCGCGGACGGAGGAGCGTGTCCGCTCCTTCCTCCTCACCACGGCGACGCGCGAACGCGACGCTCGCAGCTCGAGGCTTAGTGCCGCCCGTCCTCGGCAGCGACATCACCGAGCGCGTACTGCACCAGCGCCTCGTGGTCCAAAACGGCGTGGAGCGGCCACATCCAATCGCCCGTGATCTCGATCAATCGGGTGCCGGGGCGTTCCAGCCAGTCGGCGATTCGCTCGGCCTCCTCGATGCCGGCTGCTGGCAGCGGGTCGGGCGGCTTTTGTACGGTCTCGGCGGTGGCTCGCACCGCGCGGGCGACGGCCTGCGGAACTTCACGAGGTGTCGCCAGTGCAGCACCAGCCAGCCGGCCGTAGCGGATGACATGTATCTCCCAGTCGAGGTCGATTTTCCGCGCCGCCACAATCTCAGCGCAAGCCGCAAGGCTGCGGATCCGATGGAACCTCGTCGCGGTCCGCGTCAAGGTCTCCAGCCGCCGCCGGATGATGGCAGCTTCCTCGAACCGCTGCTGGCTGACCAACCGGGTCAATCTTGTCTGCACCCCTCGCACCGCTGGCCGGGCGTCAATCGACAAGGCGGCGCGTACCGCTTCGACAATCTCGCCGTAGCCATGGCGTGAGATGCTGCCGTCACAGGGCGACGCGCACCGGCCCATGCCGGCCAGAGCACAGGCTGAGATCGGGGTAGTAGTGCTGAGCCGTGGGGTGCACTGACGGATGGGGAAGCCGTCGTAGACGGCGAGCGCAACGTCCTCTGCCGCCTGGCGGCGAGCGAATGGTCCGAAGTACGTGGCGCCGTCATCACGGACCATTCGGACGACAGACAATCGCGGAAAGGGCTCCTCGGTGATCTTGATCCACTGCGTGCGTTCGGGGAACTTCGAGCGGCGGTTGTAGCGCGGGGCGTGGCTACTTATCAGCCGGAGCTCGGTTACGTCAGCCTGCAGCTGGGTGACGCACGGGACGGCCTCTACCCCGGTAGCCAGCCGGACCATCTCGTCGATCCGGGGCCGCTTCTCGGCGGCTGTGAAGTAGTTGCGGACCCTAGCGCGGATGTTCTTGGACTTCCCGACGTAGAGAATGTGGCGCTGGCCCTCGTACTCGGCGACGAACAAATAGACGCCAGGCGCATCCGGCAGGCCGGCGGCCCAGGTGCGCTTGGCACGCCTTTGTGGCGAGACGCGGCGCGCGAACTCGCTGAGATCCTCGATGGTCTGCACGCCGAGATTGCCCACCCGTTCGATCAAGCCGTGAAGCACCTCGACTGTGGCCTGGGCGTCGGTCAGCGCGCGATGGTTCGGGGTGACGGCGGCATGAAAGTGTCGGGCCAATGTGGCCAGCCTGCAGTTGGATACCTCGTCGCGAAGCAGGATCTGGCGGGCCAAAGCGGCGGTGTCGACCACCGGCCAGCGCGGAAACGGGTACTGACACGCATCGCAGGCGCGGCGCAGGAAGCTGACGTCGAACGGAGCATTGTGGGCAACGATCACGGTGCCCTGCGCGAATGCGAGGAACGATGGCAGCACCTGGCGCAGTGAAGGTGCGGTGGCCACCATCTGGTTGGTGATGCCGGTCAGTACCGCAATCAGGGGCGGGATGTGCGCCTTCGGGTTGACGAGCGTCTGAAACTCACCGAGCACCTCACCGCCCCGTACCTTGACAGCGCCGACCTCGGTGATCATGTCCGTCTCAGCGCCGCCGGTAGTTTCTAGATCAACAACGCAGAACGTGACCTCGGACAGGTGCGTCCCAAGGTCGTCAAGTGAGGCCTGTAGCGCCACGATGGCGACACTAGGGATTGCCTCCGACAGTGAGCGGCGACGATCTGTTGCTCAAGCCGCTTATTCCCGGCGTAACTCTTCTGATCAGTTAGCAGGCCAATGCTGGCTAGCAGCTGGGGGCGTCAAAGTTGTCAGTTGCCTTGTTGAACGCACTGATGTGCTTGGGTGCCGCGTTGTACTGGTCCAGCCAAGTCTGCAGTGCCTGCGATGGGCTGCCTGCCTGGTGCACCGCGTTGCGCTGCATGAACGTCAAATGACCTTTCCAGTCGTCCATGGCTGCGTCGGTGGCCGACATCAAAGGCTTCTGGGCCTTGCTCCGCGTGTTGCATTCGGCTAGCTCGGCTGCCATTGCGCTGTCGGCCCCCTCCTGCTCGCCGCAGGAGCCATCGAGGTCCTTATATGCCGAGAGGGCGTCGTTATAGCGCTCGAGGTCACCGGGGCCCTTCAGCCTGGTCGCCTTGAATCGCGCCTTCATCTCCTCAGTTGTGATCTTGCCGGCGTTGCCGTCCTTCTGGGCCTGTATGTGGCCCGCCCAGTGATCGACTCCGGTCTTGCCCTGCTTGATGACCTCATCCGCCGCCTGCACCTTCGCCTGGCACGCCTCGAAGGCTTTCAGCGCGGCGGCGCTGGCGGGGTCGGTAGGCACAGCGGGGGAAGGACTTGACTCCGCTGTGGTAGGAGCTTGCGACTCCATAGTCGTCGTGCTGGATTCCGCCTGCGGCCCCGCCGTCGTCGGATCGGGCCAGAATTTCACTGCTGCAAACGCACCGCCCACTAGGACCACTAGGAGTGCTGCAGCAACCGCCAGCGGAATGATGACGCGCGCTGGCCGGGCTTTCGCCCGTCGTGCTACTACCACATTTCCCCCAAAAGACTCCCCAGTCCCCCCTAACTTACTCGAAGATGCGCGGTCGAGCGAATTGCCAACTGCCCGGCGAGACAGTCAGCAGCGGCAGAGGATCTCTCCATGAAGGACCGCGAACCAAGCGCCAGGGTGCGCCGCCCAGCGCCGCCATCCCCTCGCCAGTTGAGCTAGTTCCGCCGGCTCGGAGAGTCCTCGTTCGACGGCTTGATGCGCGAAGTCGGAATGGCTCAGCCGCTCTGCCCAGGTGTCGGACCACCATTCAAGGTTCTCGGGCGTAGCAAAGCACCAGGTGCTGGCGGATGAGTCGACGCCGCTGAAACCAGCCGCATGCGCCCAACTCAGCAGCCGGCGTCCGGCGTCAGGTTCGCCCCCGTTGGCGCGCGCCACCTGTACAACCGTGCCCTCATACAGCAGCCCGGCGAAATCGACTGTGATGGTTCCGGGACCGATTCCGACATCCAGCAGCCTGTCGGCAGGGGTCAGCCGGGATAGCAGATATGCCGCGGAGTTCTCGGCAGTCCGCCACTGGTGGGATCGAAGGACTGATGCGTGGTGTCCATGTGAGCAAACCTCGCGCGGGGGGTGCGGCATTCAAGAAGTGTCAGTGCTCTGCGAGAGCGTTCCACCAGCGGGGTCTGCTGCGGAAGGAAGAGTATGGACGTGCTGCACGTGGATTGCGAGACCTGCGTCGCCCGGGAAGCCGCTTGTAGCGACTGTGTCGTCATGGTGCTCCTCGGTACGTCTGGGGGTGTGGTGGATCTTGACCCAGACGAGCAGGCCGCGCTGCAGGCGCTGGCCGGCTCTGGATTGGTGCCGCCGCTCAGACTGATTCCCGGTGCCCGACAGGTCCGTGACGTGCAGTCGCCGCAGGATTGGCGAGACTACGCGTAACGACTCTTTGACCAAATATCGGCGATCCTGATTGCACGTGATCTATTCGTGACCTAGGGTGTCATCACTGTCCGGTGACCAAATATGGCATCGCTGTCATCCACCGCTCAGGAAGAACGTCCATCACAGCTCTCAGGCTTTGCTTAGGTCTGGGGAGGGCTGAGCGAGCCCATAGAGAGCTGCGCGCAGGAGTCGGGGAACTCGGGGAACACTGTGAATTTCACTGCGCGCGTGATGTCACGCGCATCAGAGGCAAGCCGCGCTACATCGATCCTCCGGCGCGTGCGCACTATCACGCTCGGGCTCATATCGGTGGCATTGACCGCATTATTCGTCTTCCCAGCCAGCTTGCCGGCTGCGGCGGACCCACCGCTAACCGCGGCAGAAGCGAGAGCGGTGATCGAACAGCTGGAGACAGATGCTGCTGCTCTCGACCAGCAGTACGCCGGCGTCAAGGAGGAAATCAAGCAAGGCCGTGCCCAACTGAAGCTGAAGCAGGCTGACCTCAAAACCGAGAGCGACAAGGTCGCACAGTTGAGACTTCAGGTTGGCCAGGCCGCGCTCGCCCAGTTCCAGAACCGCAGCCTCGACACTGCCGCCCAGCTCTTCGTCACCCCCGACGCCGATCGATTCCTCAGCCAGATCTCCACGGTGCAGAAGGTCAACGAGAATCAGAATTCGGCACTCCAGGATTTCCAACAGGCGCAAGCGAACCTCGTCGCGCTCGAGGATTCGGCGGAGACCGATCTGGTCACCCTCGCCGAGAAGGAGAAGCAGCTCAAATCCCTCACCGAGGCCTCGGACAACAAGATTGCACAGGCGAAGAAGGTGCTGGCAAAGCTCACTGCATCTCAGCGGCAGCAGATCTCTAAGGCGGAGAAGAAGGAGTCCGCGCGAGCCAACGCTGCCGCTGCAACGTCGCGAGAGTCGACTCGCAGCACTGGCAGCGGTTCTGGTCGTGGGGACAGAGCCCTGGCGTACGCGAAGGCCCAGCTCGGAGAGCCATACGTCCGCAATGGCGATGGACCCAGCTCATGGGACTGCTCCGGCTTGACAATGCGCGCGTGGGGATCGGTCGGGGTCAGCTTGCCGCACTCAGCGGGGTCGCAGTACAGCCGCGGCAGCTACGTGAACAAGTCTGATCTCCAACTCGGCGATCTCGTGTTCTTCTACGACAGCATCAGCCATGTTGGCCTCTACGCCGGCAATGGGCAAGTCATCCACGCGCCCCGTCCGGGTAAGTCGGTCGAGTACATCAAGATGTCCTACATGCCATACGCCGGAGCCCGTCGGCCGGGCTGAGGTCGCCGCATACGCTGCCTGTGTGTCAGCGACTCGCCGCCAATACCGCGCGCTGCGACGGTTGTGGGTTGCCGGATTAATCCTTCTCCTGGTCGGCTGCTCGTTTCCTGCCGTCGCGCCATCTCCGGCACGGTCATCAGCGCGAGTCGTGACACCTGAGAGCCTGCAGCTGGGCCAGGCCAGAGCCACCATTGATGCTCTGCTCAACGCGGCCCGAGCCGGGGACCACGTGAGCTTCGAACGCCTGATCAGTGATCGCGACCCTGCGTTCCCCGACCGGGCCCGGTTGCTGTACCGCAATCTGAGCGCCCTGCCTCTCACGAGGCTCAAGGCGCGTGTGGAGCGTCCCCAGTTCGAGCTGGCAGGGGCACGTGCCCAGCTGCTGGGAAGCGGCGCGTGGGCGCAGCGCGCCGTCGTCAGCTGGCGACTGGCGGGTGATGATGCTGATGTTGAGCATCGGGTCTGGTTAACCTTCCTCTCCGACGGCGGACACGTCAGGCTCGCCGGCACAGTGGACGAGCCATCCGATGCCATCCACGAGCAGAAGCCGAGCTGGTGGCTGGGTCCGGTAGCCGCCCGGCAACGCGGAGGGATCACAGTGGTCGGCTCGGCTCCGGCGCTGGATCGTTGGGCGAAGCTAGCCGCAACCGCACGCGACAACGTGCAACACCATCTTCCGGACGGTCAACGGCTCTCATGGAATGGCCACGTTGTGGTGGAAGTGCCGGCAAGCGACCGAGACTTCGACTTGGTTCTCGGCGAGCCGACCGGCAGCTACGGCTCCATTGCGGCAGTAACTCGTCGCGTTGGAATCGAGGGCGGCGCAACACGCATCGTTATCAACCCCAAAGCGGCCCAACTCCCATCGAGCGCGTTGCAGGCAGTGCTGGAACACGAGATGGTGCACGTCGCGACCCACTCGCCCGATTCACCTGCCCCGATCTGGGCCGAAGAGGGTCTCGCTGAGTGGGTCTCCACGCAAGCCCATCCCGGCCAGCTGGCCGAAGCGACCGACGACGTGCTGATTCGAGTACGCGCCCAAGGTGCCCCGCGGTCATTTCCCTCCGATCAGCAGTTCCACATCGGCGAGCAGGATCTCCAGCTTGCCTACGCTGAGGCCTGGCTTGCCTGTCGCTACATCGCCGACCGGTATTCAGAGATGCAGTTGGGCAGCCTCTACGCCGCGCTCGATCATGGACGCTCCCTGGATGAGGCGAGCCGCTCCGCACTGAAGATCAGTGAGGCTGAGCTGATCACCAGATGGCGGGCGTATCTTGTTCGGTCGGCGCGAGCGTCGGTTATCGCGCCGCGATGAATGGAGGATCGATGAGCAGGCCCCGCTTGCAAGTGCCGTCGCGTGGGGTTGGAGCAGGGGTCTGCGAAGAGGGACGACATCAGCGGGTTCAAGCGCGATGCGCGAGCGCCGCTCAATCAGCAGCACGAGCGTCGGTTATCGCGCCGCGATGAATGGAGGAACGATGAGCGGGCCCGACTGGCAAGTGCCGTCGGCGTGGAGTTGGAACCGGGGTCTGCGAAACGGGACGACGCCGGCGGATTCGAGCGCGATGCGCGAGCGCCGGCGAAGCAACGCGCGCCACTGACTATGCCGTCGACCTTGATCATCACCAATGACTTTCCGCCTTGGGTCGGCGGCATCGAGTCCTTCGTCAGCGACGTTTGCGAACTGCTGGACCACGAGGTCGTCGTGTATACCTCAGGCTCACCGGACGCCGCAGTCTCCGACCGCGTGCGCCCTTTTCCGGTCATCCGCGACGGACCGCTGCTGTTGCCGACGCCAAAGGTCGCGGCCCGAGCGTCGGCCCTGCTGCGTGCTGCCGGCGCGACGCGGGTGATCTTTGGTGCCGCTGCTCCCCTCGGGCTGCTGGCGCCGTCGTTGCGGCGGGCAGGCGCACGCCAGATCGTAGGTCTCACTCACGGTCATGAAGTCTGGTGGGCGCGGCTGCCTGTTACGCGTCGACTGCTCCGGCGGATCGGCGACAGCTGTGATCATCTCACTGCCATCTCCGGCTATACCGCGCGCCGCATCGCGAGCGCTCTGAGCCCAGCCGCTCGCCGGCGATTGCTTCGGCTGGCCCCGCCCGTCGATACCGAAAGCTTCCGACCTCCCCAGGCAGCCGCCATACGTAGCGCCGTCCGCTGTATAGCGGTCGGGCGCCTGATTCCCCAGAAGGGCGTGTCTACGCTGCTCCGCGCTTGGCGGCTAGTGATCGACCGGACCATCCGGAGCGTCGCCGCGCGCGAGTTGATCGTCGTGGGAGACGGCCCGGAGCGCGCCCGGCTGGAACGAACCATCCATGAGCTGGAACTGTCGGAGTGCGCACGCATCATTGGAGCCGTGCCGCGGGCGCAGGTGATCGCCCAGCTGCAGCAGGCCAGTGTCTTTGCACTGCCAGTCCGCACCCAGTGGGCTGGGCTCAACCCGGAAGGCCTTGGATTGGCAGCGCTCGAAGCGGCGGCCTGCGGACTGCCGGTCATAATCGGTAACTCGGGCGGCGCGCCCGAGACTGTCCGGGAGGGCGACACCGGATTCGTCGTGCCGTCAGATGATCATCAGCTCTTAGCCGAGCGGCTCAGCCTGCTGCTGGACGATCCCTCTTTGGCGCAGCAGATGGGATCTCGCGGCCGCCGATATGTCTCCGCGCATTTCAGCATGGAGTCGGCACGGGCGAGGCTGCGCGAAGCGCTTGATCTTTGAGCCACCCCCACGCGTACGCTATGGCTCGTGGCGGATCGGACGAGCCTCAGTACTGCCATCCCGGCCCAGCCCGATGACACTGGGAAGAGGGTCGAAAGCTGACCAATCTCGAGACGGCACCGCGTCGTAGCAGGGCCAGGATCACACCGCCACCGCTGCTGAGCATCGGCGTCGACATCGGCGGCACGAAAGTAGCTGCCGGGGTCGTCGACGAGGAGGGCGGCATTCTCGATCGTTGGCAGGAACCGACACCATCACATAGCCCGCAAGCTGTCGAAGACGCGATCCTCCGGGCAGTCGAGCAGCTGGGTCGGCGCCACCGAGTTGAAGCAGTGGGAATCGGTGCGGCGGGTTGGGTGGATAACGATCAAGCCGTGGTTCGGTTCTCCCCACACCTGGCCTGGCGGTCCGAGCCGCTCAAGGCACGGCTCAGCGGGCGGATCGACATGCCACTGATCGTGGACAACGACGCGAACGCTGCCGCCTGGGCGGAGTATCGCCACGGCGCAGGTCGTGGCTCGTCGGTGATGGTGTGCATCACACTCGGTACCGGCATCGGCGGCGGCCTTGTGATCGGTGGCAGGCTCTTCCGCGGTTCGTACGGGATGGCCGGGGAATGGGGGCACATGATCTCAGTGCCGGGCGGTCACTGGTGCGAGTGCGGAAACCGGGGCTGTTGGGAGCAGTACGCCTCGGGCAATGCCTTGGTGCGTGACGCCCGGGCGCTAGCGCGTACCAATTCGCCGACGGCCTACCGGCTCCTGGAGATCGTGGGCGGTGATCCTGACAAGATCACCGGGCCTGAGGTCACTGCCGCCGCAATTCAGGGTGAACCCACCTCGGTCGAGCTGTTGGCGGATGTCGGTACCTGGCTCGGTCGGGGAATCGCCAACATCGCCGCCGCCTTGGATCCTGAAGTGGTTGTCATCGGCGGGGGAGTGAGCGCTGCTGGCGATCTGCTCCTGCAGCCCGCGCAGCGGGCCTTCAGCCGGACGTTGACCGGGCGAGGCTACCGGGAGGAGGCCCGGCTGGTGCTCGCTCGCTTCCGCAACGATGCTGGGCTGATCGGTGCCGCGGACCTGGCACGACACGCCATGATCGAGCCACCTGACTCGGCGCACCCCGGCTTCTGGCCGCGTCGCCGCAAGCGCAGAGCCAGCAAAGCCCGGCTGCGCCGACAGTCCTTGCGGACCCGAGTCCAGTCCTCGAGCTGAGTGCCGGGCGACGCTCTGCGTCGCGGATCAGAGAACCGCTCCGTCACCAGCGTCCGGTGGTCGCTCGCGGGGCAGTCGAGTCATCAATATGCCGAATCCACCTACGAAACTTCCGACCGCGATCCAGCCGGCCCAGGCGGGGAAACGCAAGCCGAAGGTCGCCGCCAGCACGATGAGGATCGCGTATCCGATGCCGATCCAGCCAACGAGGGCCGGCACAGCGGGTCGGCGCAGCGGCGGCAGCGGCTCCGGGACATAGCGATCCTGGAACGGCTCGTCAAAGGAGGTCTGCGCGTCAGCCGGCTTTTCCACCACGCCGAACAACGGGTGATCGGTGGCCCAATTCGCTGCACCATTGGCCTCTGAGATTGAAGGTGGATTTACCGGCTCGGTGGGCGGCTCTGTGGTCTCCGAACCGGCTACGTCAGCTGTGAGATGGTATCCCGCGACCAGCTCGGCAAAAGCACGGTCGATCGCGTCGCGGTCGTCCTCACTCGGCAGTACCATCGGCCTCCTTCGTGAGTCGGCGGAAGAACGCAACGCTCCCGTCGAAGATATCCTCCGCGTCGTAGTCCAGGGTGGCTACATGGTAACTGCGCTGCAGCTCGATGTAGGTCTGATCGCTGGATCGTACGCCGGCCTTGATCAACCGCAGCGAAGAAGGGTCGGCCACGTGATCATGAATCGACCGATAGACGAGCAGCGGCTGGTCGACGCGGTCGAGATTTCGCCGGACGTCGGCCCAGAGGAAGGTCTGTGAATGCATCGCGCGGAGCGGCCACCGGTCGTAGCCCGCACTCGTCCTGACCAGGCTTGGCGATGTCATTGGCGAGCCCGCCGAGCGAGGGAATCATGCCTCAAGACCGGCAGGGCCGCGCGATATACCCGCGGATCGCTGATGTTGACCACCGGATTGACCAGGGTCAGGCCGGAGACGTCAGCGCCGTGCTGCTCGGCCAGCCGCAGGCACAATGCAGCGCCCATCGACAGTCCGGCGAGGAACACCTGCTCGGCATCGGGCGCTGCAGCGTCGCGAAGGCATCGTCCACGCAGGCGTACCAGTCGGTCCATCTCGGTCTGGTTGAGCTCTTGCCAGCGTCGTGCCGTGGCCCGGCAGCCGCGGCACCAAGACCTGGAAGCCCGCGGCTTCGAGATGCCGCGCCCACCCGATCATGGCCTTCGTGGAGCCCGTGAAGCCGTGACACAACAGCACTCCGACAGGCCCGTTGACCGCCCTCGTACGGCTGCGCGTCAGGGTGTACCGGCGTCGCGACGAGCGCGGAGCTCCTGGGACGCCTGAGCCTCGCGCTGATCGAGCTCAGCGTTCGGCGTTCGGCTGCGGTCACCAGCGAATCGTGGCACGTTTGTCGGCACCGCGGAAGCCAACCGGTCAACCCGCCACTAGGGTGTGTTCCGCCCTACGATGGGGTCGATAAGCGGAGGTTCGGTTGCTCTATTGGGTCTTCAAATGGGTGGCGTTTGCCCCTCTGTGCCGGCTGCTCTTCAGGCCTTCGGTCAGCGGGGCTGACAACATTCCGGCGTCCGGTCCGGCAATCCTGGTCAGCAACCACATCTCAGCAGGTGACACCTTCTTACTACCTGCCATGATCAAGCGTCGGCTCACCTTTCCGGCCAAGGTCGAGCTGTTCCATGGTCGAGGCTTTCGCGGCCGGGTTCTGACCTGGTTCCTCACAAGCGTCGGTCAGGTCCCAATGGACCGTTCCGGGGGTCGGGCCAGTGCCACCAGCATGGAAGGTGTGCTCGGGGTACTGCGCAAGGGCGCGCTGCTCGGCATCTATCCGGAAGGAACACGGTCCCCAGACGGTCGCCTGTACAAGGGCAAGACAGGTGTCGCGCGGATCGTGCGGAATGCCGGTGTACCGGTGATTCCGGTCGGCATGATCGACACCCAGCTGGTTCCGTCTCGCTTCTTCAAGATCCCAACGATGCGCCGGCCGAAGATCCGGATCGGCGAGCCGATGGACTTCAGGGCTTACGCCGCAGCTGGGAACGACAGGGACGTGCTGCGGTGGATCACCGACGAGATCATGAACGCGGTTATGGAGCTCTCCGCCCAGGAATATGTGGACGTCTATGGCACATCAGCCAAAGCGGCCCTGGATGAGGGTCGGCCCCTTCCGGCCAGCGCCGGTCATCGTCCGGGAGCGGGTCGTCCTAGGCCACCCATCCCGACGCGTGCAGCGCACCTCGAGGAACCACCGGTTTCGGATGTGAACGCGTGAGCGACGGCGGGGATGGCTCGCCACCAGCGGGGAGCGAAACCATCTCACAGGGCAGCGGGGCGACGTCTGGGCATCGCATCGCCGGCCAGCCAGCTGCGGTGAGGGATGACCTAGTTTCGGTTGATCGCCACGGACACGTCACGAGCGAATCCGGTTCCGGTGCTGGGCGGGCGATCTATTGGGCGCTGAAGAACGTGGTCTTCGGACCGGCAATCACCAGAATCTTCCGGCCGATTCAGGAGGGCACTGAGAACGTGCCGGCGGAGGGTGCTGCGATTGTCGCTAGCAACCACCTCTCATTCGCTGACTGGTTGTTCATGCCGCTCGCGTTGGATCGCCGGATCACCTTCGTAGCCAAGTCCGACTACTTCACTCGGGCTGGTATCAAGGGCTGGGCGCAGAAGCGGTTCTTCGCCGGCACGGGTCAGGTGCCGATTGATCGGAGTGGCGGACGGGCGAGCGAGGGCGCTCTCCGGGCCGGTCTGAAGGTGCTCCAGCGCGGTGAATTGTTCGGTATCTATCCCGAGGGAACCCGCAGCCACGATGGGCGGCTTTACAAGGGACGGACGGGGGTCGCCCGACTTGCTTTGTTGTCCGGGGCGCCGGTGATTCCATCTGCGATCATTGGCACCGACATCATCGCCCCTCCGGGGAAGGTTCTTACCAAGATCGTCAGTCCGACCGTGAAGTTCGGCAGGCCCTTGGATTTCTCCCGCTATAGCGGGATGAGCGAGGACCGGTTCATTCTGCGTTCGATCACAGACGAGATCATGTACGCGATCATGGAGCTGTCCGGCCAGGAGTACGTGGACATGTACGCGCCAGCAGCCAAGGAGGCCGCGGCCCGAGAAGCAAAGGCGCAAGAGGCCGACGAAGTCTCCCCTCAGGCATAGCACCTTGAGCGCGACCTGGACGTCTCCACGCTCACTGGAATCGCTTAGAGATCCTGCACGAGCCGTGCGACCAGCGCCTCCGGCTGGCTGAGGGCAAGCAGGTGACCGCCTGGAAGTGGCTCGACCTCCAAGCCGAGGCGATCTCTCGCTATCCGACGTTGGAAGTCGTAAGGGAAAAACCGGTCATCACGGCCTGCCAGTACCGTGGTCGGGACATCCGGCCAGCGGGTGAGCGGAAAGCGGGCCTCAAACAGTGAGCCCACCGGTTCCTCCTCGCCCGACGATACATGAGTAACGCAAGGACGTCTGGCGGCAGGTCATGCAGGAAATATGTCTGCGCATCGAAGCCTGCATCCGGATCACGACCCTCGCGCAGGTCATTGCTCCGCATGGCGTCGGCCTGACCGGTATTGGCCCACCACTCACCCGCGGTCTCGCCGGGCGCCGGGATCATGGCGTTCAGCAGCACCAGTTCCGCGACCGCAAGCCGATCACCGGCCAGAGGAGCGCTGAATGCGCCCATCGACTGAGCGACGACGGTTATTTCCGCTGACGCCTCGGCTGTGGCGACGATGGCGTCGGCTTGGTCCGCGAGGGTTGCCCCTGGCCAATTCGGCAGAGACACAGCGACGCTGTGAAAGCCGGCCTTATGGAGGAGAGGCTCCACAAGTTGCCAAAATCCGGCGTTGCCGCCCGCACCGGGAACCAAGACGAAGCTTCTTTGCCGCATGTGTGCATTCTCCGGCGAACGTCCAGCCGCCGGTAACTCAGCTGCCCGCCAAAGGGCGAGCGTCTACAGTGTCAGCGTGTCTCTGACGAGCCAGGTCCCTTCGCTGAAGGCACTGCACAGTATGAACCCGCTCCAGCAGCCGGCGTACTTCTCACCACTCGAGCTTGCCGATGTGGTGGGCAAGCTTCGTACGCTACCGCCGCTAGTTTTTGCTGCCGAGTGCGACAAACTGCGCATCAAGATGGCGAGCGTGGCGGCCGGCGAGGCCTTCATGCTGCAGGGGGGCGACTGCGCCGAGACCTTCGCCGATGTGACCGCCGCGAATATCCAGGGCAAGCTCCGAACCTTGCTCTCTATGGCGGTCGTGCTGACATACGCCGCGCAGGTGCCGATCGTGAAGGTCGGCCGGATGGCAGGGCAGTTCGCCAAGCCGCGGAGCTCAGCCACTGAAACGCGCGAGGGCGTTACGTTGCCGGCATATCGGGGCGATGCGGTGAATGGATTCGATTTCACGCCCGAGGCTCGCGAGCCGGACCCCAGGCGGCTGCTGGAGGTTTACCACGCGTCGTCAGCCACCCTGAACCTGACCCGGGCCTTCGTCACCGGTGGATTCGCTCACCTTCGGAGTGTGCACAGCTGGAATGCCGACTTCGTCAAGAACTCAGCAGCTGGCGTGCAGTACCAGAACCTCGCCAATGAGATCGATCGGGCCCTTGCCTTCATGGTGGCCTGCGGTATCGACGACGACGTCTTCCGAACCGTTGACTTCTACTCCAGCCACGAGGCACTGATCTTGGAGTATGAGCACGCGCTGACCCGAATCGACTCCCGTACTGGGCAGCCGTACGGCACCTCGGGGCACTTCCTGTGGATCGGCGAGCGCACTCGCCAGTTGCATGGTGCACACGTCGAGCTACTGCGGCATGTCCGCAACCCACTTGGCGTGAAGCTGGGCCCGGAAACCACCGCCGACAATGCGCTGGAGCTGGCCGACCGCCTCGATCCAGATCATGAACCGGGGCGGATCACCTTCATTACCCGAATGGGCGCTGGCAAGGTGCGAGAGATACTGCCCGACATCGTTGCGAAGGTCACCGCCAGCGGTCGGCAGGTGGCGTGGGTCTGTGATCCCATGCACGGCAACACCTTCGAGGCCCGCAACGGTTACAAGACTCGGGCGTTCTCCGACGTGATGGCCGAGCTCAACGGTTTCTTTGACGTTCACGAGGAACTCGGCACGTGGCCGGGCGGCGTGCATGTGGAGTTGACCGGAGACGACGTGACAGAGTGCGTCGGTGGTGGTGACGACCTGGTCGAGGCCGACCTGGTGAGCCGATATGAGACACTCTGCGATCCGCGACTGAACCGCAACCAGTCGCTGGAGCTCGCCTTCCTCGTGGCGGAGCGGCTGACCAGGGGTGGCATTAAGAGAACCAACCCGGTCCAGGCGTATGTGCCCCTTACTTTTTAGGATCTGCTCGCGCAGGCCGCGCTTCAGTTCCTGTCTTCCTCGCTTGCTCACAGGCACGCAGATGCCGTTGGAGCAGATCCGTCAGACTCTTGTCCGTGATCGATCTGCGCTCTGACACCGTCACCAGGCCGACGCCAGCCATGCGGGAGGCCATTCGGGCGGCGCCGGTTGGCGATGACGTGTACGCCGAAGACCCGACGGTGATCGAGCTGGAGCAGCGAGTGGCGCGGGTGCTCGGGCACGAGGCAGGGCTGTTTTGTGTCAGCGGGTCGATGTGCAACGTGCTCGGTGTACGGCTGCTGGTCGAGCCGGGCCAGGAAGTGGTCTGCGACGTGCAGGCTCACATCGCTCGCGCGGAGATGGGTGCCCACGGCGCCGTCGCTGGAGTTACCATGCGGACTTTTCCCTCTAGCCGAGGCCGGCTGCGGGTGGCCGAGGTGGCGAATGTCATTGCCCCATCGGCTGGCCCGTACCTGGTGTCCACCGCGGCGGTGGCCGTCGAAAACACGCACAACTTTGGCGGTGGGACGATCCAACCGATCGCCGAGCTGACCGCGGTGGGCGAGCTATGTCGTGAGCACGGCATCGGCTATCACCTCGACGGCGCCCGGCTGTGGAACGCGCACATCGCTACCGGAGTGGCGCTCGAGGCGTACGGACGGCTCTTCGACACGGTCAGCGTGTGTTTCTCCAAGGGCCTCGGGGCTCCCGTCGGCTCTGTGCTGGTGGGCACGGCGGAGAACATCGCCCGCGCCAGAGTGCTGCGGAAGCGCCTTGGCGGTGGCTGGCGACAGGCGGGTGTGCTCGCCGCCGCCTGCCTGTACGCCCTTGATCATCATGTGCAGCGACTTGCCGACGATCATGCAGCAGCCCGCGCGTTCGCCGAGGCCGTAGCGGCGGCTGTGCCGGCTGCTGTAGAGCTGGACACCGTCGAGACGAATGTCGTGGTGATCGACACCGGCGCCACTCCCGCTGGGCCGATCGCCGCTGCCGCAGCAGAGCGCGGAGTGCTGGTATCCGCTCTTGGCCCGTTCATGATCAGGGCGGTCACTCATCTCGATGTGACAGTTGAGGACTCCGAGCGGGCTGGTCAACTCGTCGGAAAGCTGCTGAGCGGATAGCGGGCGAAAGACCCGAGCACCGGCCTTCCGCGGCCTGCCCTACGGTGGGGCAATGCGGATCACCCACCTTGGGCATGCGGCTGTTCTGGCCGAAACCGACGGCGTGCGAATTCTCATCGATCCGGGGAACCTCTCTGAGGAGTGGCACTCTCTGACTGATCTTGACGCGGTGCTGGTGACGCACCAGCATCCAGACCATCTTGATCCCCAAAATCTGCCTGTACTGCTCGCAGCAAACCCCGCTGCGATCGTCTTGGTCGAGCCTTCGATCCTGGATCTGATCAGCTCCGGCGAGTTGCCGTCGCTGGGTGAGAATGCCGTCGCGTTGCAGCCAGGCAATCAGGAGACCGTCGGTGATGCAGTGGTTACCGCAGTCGGCGGACAGCATGCAATCATCCATCGCGACGTACCGCGGATCGGCAACGTGGGCTACGTGTTGCGGTCACCTGATCAGCCGACGCTGTTTCACCCCGGTGATTCATACGACGCGATTCCGGACGGCATCGACATCCTTGCCGTCCCGGCGTACGGGCCCTGGGCGGCAATGAAGGAAACGATCGACTTCGTTCGTGCAGTGGGGGCATTAGAAGGGTTCCCCATCCACGATGAGCTGCTCAGCGACCGAGGCCGTACCCTCGCGTTCAGCCGGCTCGACGAAATGACCGCGACCCGGATGGTCAACTTACGTGGAGGTGTCACCCACGAATTCTGAGGTGCATAGTCAGCGGTCCTGACGGGTCGACGTGCTGATGCAATGGACTCATGAAACAGCACGGCGTAGCGGTCAGTATCGGCCCGGTCTCTTTCGCAGACTTAGAAGCGGTGGCGCGGCATGATGTCGCGATCGTCATTGCCGACGACGCTTGGGCCGAGGTCCGTAAGTCCCGCGTGATCATCGAGGCCCTGGCCGATGATGCCGAGCCACACTACGGGGTATCGACCGGTTTCGGTGCGCTGGCAACCCGGCACATCCCCGTTGAGCTGCGCGCGCAATTGCAGCGCAGCCTGATCCGCTCACACGCCGCGGGGTCGGGAGCCGAGGTGGAACGAGAGGTAGTACGGGCCCTCATGTTGCTGCGGATCTCCACTCTCGCCACAGGCCGTACCGGTGTCCGTGAGGAGACGCTGCGTTGCTATGTCGCCATGCTCAACGCCGGTCTCACCCCGGTTGTCTATGAGTACGGCAGCCTCGGCTGCTCAGGCGACCTGGCGCCGCTGGCGCACTGTGCCCTGGCGCTGATGGGCGAAGGGTTCGTCCGGAATGCGTCTGGGGCTCTCGTTCCGACGCGTGATGCGTTTGCCGGCGCCGGCATCGACCCCCTCACGCTTGCCGAGAAGGAGGGCCTGGCCTTGATCAACGGCACTGACGGCATGCTCGGCATGCTGGTGCTCGCGATCATCGATCTGCGGCGCTTGCTCAAGGTGGCGGACATCACGGCGGCCATGAGCGTGGAAGGTTTGTTCGGCACTGACGATGTTTTCGCAGACGATCTGCACGCGCTGCGGCCTCACCCGGGTCAAGCCGCTTCGGCCAGCAACCTGCGCAGGATCATGGCCGGCAGTCAGATTCGGGAAAGCCACCGTACTGAGGCTTGCACCCGGGTTCAGGACGCTTACTCACTGCGTTGCGCGCCACAAGTGGCCGGTGCTGTGCGGGACACAGTTGATCATGCCGAACGAGTGGCGCTGATCGAGTTGGCGTCAGCCATCGACAATCCGGTGATCACCCTCGATGGCCGGGTGGAATCCAACGGCAACTTCCACGGTGCACCTCTCGGCTATGTGCTGGATTTCCTCGCCATCGCGGTGGCAGACCTGGCGAGCATCTCCGAACGGCGCACTGACCGCTTCCTGGACAGAGCCCGTAGCGGTGGGCTCAATGCCTTCCTGGCGGCGGACCCAGGCGTCGACTCTGGTCACATGATCGCCCAGTACACCCAGGCTGCGATCGTTTCGGAGCTCAAGCGGCTCGCGGTACCTGCTTCGGTCGACTCGATTCCCAGCTCGGCGATGCAGGAAGACCACGTATCCATGGGGTGGTCGGCGGCGCGCAAGTTGCGCCGCGGGATCGATGGGCTGACCCGCGTGCTGGCCATCGAGTTGCTAACGGCCGCTCGCGGCATCGAGTTGCGCCTACCACTGGAACCTGCCCCCGCCAGCGCCGCGGTCATCGCCGCGCTGCGCACCGCCGGCGCACCGGCGTCCGGCGTGGATCGCTGGCTCGCGCCCGAAATCGAAGTCGCTGTCGAGCTGGTTGCCGCTGGCGGCGCCGTCACGGCCGTCGAATCTGTAACCGGACCCATCAATTGATCAACGACCCGTCCGAGCTGCAAGCGTCGGCATTGCGCGAGCAGCTCCCAAATGAGAAGGAGACGGCAAACATGGAAGGCGCTCGACCGGTACGCGCACCGCGTGGCACCACGCTGACGGCCCGCTCCTGGACCACCGAGGCCCCGCTGCGGATGCTGATGAACAACCTGGATCCCGAGAACGCCGAACGGCCCGATGATCTTGTCGTGTACGGCGGCACCGGCCGTGCCGCCCGGGACTGGCGGTCCTTCGACGCCATGGTGCACACTCTGACGACGCTGGCACCAGACGAGACCATGCTTGTCCAGTCCGGTCGCCCGGTCGGGGTGATGCGGACCCATGAGTGGGCGCCGCGGGTGATCTTGGCCAACTCAAACCTGGTTCCGGACTGGGCCACCTGGCCGGAGTTTCGCCGACTGGAGAAGCTCGGGCTCACCATGTACGGCCAGATGACCGCGGGCTCGTGGATCTATATCGGCACCCAAGGCATTGTGCAAGGCACGTACGAGACGTTTGCGGCGGTCGCGGAGAAACGATTCGGCGGAACCCTCGCCGGCACCTTGACCCTGACCGGCGGTTGCGGCGGAATGGGCGGCGCGCAGCCGCTGGCCGTCACGTTGAACGAGGGCGTCTGCTTGATCGTCGACGTCGACCGATCCCGACTGCAGCGCCGAGTTGATCATCACTATCTCGACGAGACTGCTGATGATCTTGACGAGGCCGTGTCACGCGCGGTGGCCGCAAAGACGCAGCGACGTGCGACCTCTGTTGGCGTCGTGGGCAACTGTGCGGAGGTCTTCCCGGAGCTGTTGCGGCGCGGCGTACCGATCGACATCGTCACTGACCAGACCAGCGCTCACGATCCGCTCTCCTACCTGCCCGAAGGGATCAGTGTCGAGGACTGGGCAACCTACGCCGAGCAAAAACCAGAGGAGTTCACTGACCGGGCACGCGTCAGCATGGCACATCACGTGCAGGCAATGGTGGAGTTTCAGGACGCCGGTGCGGAGGTCTTCGACTACGGCAACTCGATTCGCGACGAGGCGCGGCTGGGTGGCTGCGAACGCGCCTTCGAGTTTCCCGGCTTCGTCCCGGCCTATATCCGCCCATTGTTCTGCGAGGGGAAAGGCCCGTTCCGCTGGGTGGCGTTATCCGGCGACCCGCACGACATCGAGGTCACCGACCGGGCCGTGATGGATCTGTTCAGCGACAACGACCGGCTGCAGAAGTGGCTGCGTGGGGCTCGCGAGAAGATCAGCTTCCAAGGGCTGCCGGCCCGCATCTGCTGGCTCGGCTACGGGGAGCGAGACAAGGCAGGCTTGGCCTTCAACGACCTCGTCGCTTCGGGCAAGATCAGCGCGCCGATCGTCATCGGACGTGATCATCTGGACTGCGGCTCCGTGGCCAGCCCCTACCGCGAGACTGAGGCGATGCTCGACGGCTCAGATGCCATCGCGGATTGGCCCTTGCTGAATGCCATGATCAACACTGCTTCTGGAGCCTCCTGGGTGTCCATCCACCATGGCGGTGGAGTCGGGATCGGCCGCTCCATCCACGCCGGCCAGGTATCGCTCGCCGACGGCACCGAGTTGGCCGCGGAGAAGCTGGCCCGGGTACTGACCAACGATCCCGGCATGGGAGTCATCAGGCATGTCGACGCGGGCTACGAGCGCGCCGAACAGGTCGCGGCTGAGCGTGGCGTGCCCATCCCCATGAAGGACGAATCTGAGAAGTGATCATGACCCAGCTGAAAAACCGCTCCGGCCGGATTCATATCTGCCCGGGTGTGTGCACGAGTTCTGAGCTGTGACCGGCGAAGCGAGCGTTTCGATGGCTCATCCTGTCACGGCGGTGAGCTGGGTGGCGCAGTACTTGCACCTGGTGGCCGCGACGGGCAGATCGGATGCCTTGCATTCCGGGCAGGTCTTGGTGGGTTCCGGCTCGCCGAATACGGTCGTGCCGCGCCGCCGCATGTAGGCCCGGTAGGGCACCACGAGCAGGAAGTAGATGACGGCCACGAAGATAATGAAGTAGATGATCGCCCCGATGAATGCGCCGAGGTCGATCCGCTGCCCGTTGATGGTCCAGCCGAGACCCTGCCCGGCCGCGCCGCCACCGACTGCGTTGACCAGCGGGGTGATGATGTTGCCGACGAAGGCCTGGATCAAGCCGGCGAAGGCAAGAGCGATCACCAGGCCGACGGCGATGACGATCAAGTCGCCTTGCATCAGAAAGTTCCTGAAACCCCTCAACATGCCGGTCTCCTTTCCCGGATTTGCCGCATCCGCTTTCCTGGTCGCGGCTGCCGCAAGCTCGGCGTCTTTTGTCGCAACCACAGCCAGCCGGCCCAGCGCGAGAGCGGCAAAGAACACAATGACAACACCCAGCCCGGCGAAGTAACTGATTTCCACGACCGTCCGCCGGAGCGTGCCGCCGACCGGAGAGCCGATCTGTGGGAAGCCGGACGATGCCCACAGCCTGCTCAGCGTCGGGCCGAGGACGAACCACGCTCCCGCCAGCGCGGCTAGCCAGGCACCAAACGCGGCCAAGGCGCGGTTGGCGCTGCTGAGCAAGATCAGGCCACCAGCCGCAGTCGCGACCCCGGGGACAACCTCCAACCACAGCCGAGCGGGGGTGTACACCCACACTGTGCCGGGCGTGTAGGCGAACTGAAAATAGGGCCCGATGAACGGGATAAGAGCGCCCCACGCACCGAGCAACACCAGCACGACACCGCTGAGCGCGCCGCGGCTTCGCGGAACACGCAACACGCCAGCCATGCTGAGCCCCTTTGTTGCAGATCGGCCCTGTGCCAATGCCGAGGAGCACTACATGCATACCCCGCCAGGGCGCGAAATCACGGCAGAATCGAACCTCACCCGATCTTCCTCTGAGCCCTTGATCCAACCGTACGAAGGTCGTGGCCAATATCCGGGTAATGGGGCCGCCACCCCGCTGATCGTGTCGCGGGCCGTTGATCTGGCCTCCGGATTGCTCGGTAGTGTGCATGTGGGATTCGCTCTTTACAGCGGTTCTCAGCCCACCGGCACTGCCCCGGCATCGCACCTGTCTTGGAGGAGCGACATCAGCGAATTGGCGTTTCAGCAGCTGTGGTCGGCGATTGCGGAAATTGGGCGCGACCCGACCACTGGTGGCTACCGTCGCTTCGCCTGGACGGAGGCGGATCTAAGGATGCGCGAATGGTTCAGCAGCGAGTGTGTCCGGCGTGGCTTGGACCTGATCGAAGACCGGATGGGCAATCAGTGGGCCTGGTGGGGCGATCCTGACAGGGCCGCGACCGCGGGGGTCGTCACCGGCTCTCACTTGGACAGCGTGCCGGACGGCGGCGCGTTCGATGGACCGCTCGGCGTGGTCAGTGCACTGCTAGCGATCGATCAGCTCAGATCCGACGGGTTCACGCCGCGGCGCCCGATCGGTGTTGTGAACTTCGTCGACGAAGAGGGTGCCCGGTTCGGCGTTTCCTGTGTGGGTTCACGAGTCATCACCGGTGCGCTGAGTCCTGACAAGGCGCGGGGGCTGCGTGACGCTGAGGGTGTGACCATGGCCGAGGCAATGCGTTCGGCGGGGCGGCAGCCCGAACACCTGGATGCGGATCCTGAGTCTCTTGGTCGCATCCGGTTGTTCATTGAGCTGCACATCGAGCAGGGGCGCGCTCTGGTCGACCTGGGCCGTGCGGTCGGCGTTGGCAACCGGTTATGGGCGCACGGCCGGTGGCGCATCGAAATACCCGGTGAGGCCAACCATGCCGGCACCACCAAGTTGAGCGATCGCCGGGATGCGGTGATCGGCTGTGCCCGTGCCGTGCTGGCAGCGCGTGCTGCGGCCGAAGCGCACGGCAGCCTCGCGACAATCGGGAAGATCAGCATCCAACCAGGTGGGGTGAACGCAATTGCTCGGTCGGCGACAGCCTGGCTCGACGCCCGCGCCGCCGGCGAGCCAGCGCTGCGGGCGACCGTGGCCCAGATCGAGGAGCACGTCGCGGCTTCGGATGCTGTCGTGACCGAAGAGTCGTGGACGCCGCAGACAACGTTCGATGATGCCCTGGTGACCCGGCTGGCCAGCCTGCTCGATGGTGCACCAGTGATGAGCTCCGGAGCAGGACATGATGCTGGGATTCTCGCGAACGCTGGGGTGCCGGCGGCGATGATCTTCGTCCGCAATCCGACCGGGGTGTCTCATTCGCCGGCCGAGTGGGCCGAGCCGGAGGACTGTTATGCCGGCGCTGCTGCCCTGGCGACGGTGCTGGCGGACCTGGCTGGGGCGGAGCAGTGAACTCATACTGGGCGGCGCATGCCTGGCTGCCGAATGGCCTCCAGATAGGCGTCGGCTTCGAAGTTGCGGACGGGCGCTTCGCGCACGTTCAGGTCGGCGTCGAGCCGCGAGCCGATCAGCACATCCTGAGCGGCGTGACCCTCCCTGGTCTCGCCAACGGCCACAGTCATGCCTTCCACCGCGCGCTGCGTGGCCGAACGCACGCCGCGGGCGGCAGCTTCTGGACCTGGCGTCAGCAGATGTACGTGCTCGCCGCCCGTCTCGATCCCGATTCCTACTTCGCGCTCGCCCGAGCGGTGTTCGTCGAGATGGCGCAGGCCGGATACACACTCGTAGGGGAGTTCCACTATCTGCATCATGATCAAGTCGGCCGCCGCTACGCCGATCCCAATGCCATGGGCAAGGCGCTGCTGCAGGCCGCCACGGAGGCTGGCGTCCGGCTCACACTGCTGGACACTTGCTATTTGGCCGGCGGGCTGACGGCGGCCGGCCATCTTCCGCTTGACGCGGTACAGAGGCGTTTCAGCGATGGAGATGTCGATCACTGGCAGGCCAGGCTGAGTGAGCTCACCGAAGCTGACCAAAGACGTATCGGCGCCGCTGTGCATTCGGTGCGCGCTGTACCGGCCGAGGCCCTCAGCCAGATCGGTGAGGCCGCAGGGGAGCGCCCCCTCCATGTCCACATCAGCGAGCAACCAGCCGAGAACGCCGCCACCCAGGCCTGGTACGGGCGGACCCCGACCGAGTTGCTCGACGATCACGGCCTGCTCGGCCGTCGTACCACTGCCGTGCATGCAACGCACCTCACCGACACCGACATCAAGGCCTTGGGCGGTACGCAGACGTCGGCATGCATCTGTCCGACAACCGAGCGCGATCTTGCTGACGGCATCGGCCCGGCCCGGCGGCTGACCAGCGCCGGAAGCCCGCTGATCCTCGGCTCGGATCAACAGGCAGTGATCGACCCATTCGAGGAGATGCGTGGACTTGAGCTACACGAGCGGCTGGCTTCGGGCGAACGCGGCCGCTTCACGCCCGCAGAGCTGATCATGATTGCGAGCGAAGCGGGCTACCGCAGCCTGGGCTGGCCCGGCGGCGGCCGGATCGCCGACGGAGCGCTTGCCGACTTCGTCGTCATTCGATCCGATACGGTGCGCACCACAGGAGCCCGTCCCGATCAGATTGCGTACGCGGCGACCGCGGCCGATGTCGACCAGGTCTTCGTCGCCGGGCAGCTGATCGTCCGTGACGGACAGCATCAGCTCGGTTCACCCGCACGGCTGCTCTTGGTGGCTCTTGATGAGCTAGGGGAAGCATGAGCAGCACCGCGGTCACCGGGATCGGCGAACTGGTCACCTGCGACGGCACCGGTCATGACCTGCTGGGTATCCGCTCCAACGCGGCCTTGGTGGTCGAGGACGGGATGATCGCTTGGATCGGCTCAGCGGCCGAGACTCCCGCCGCGGACAGCCGGATCGATGTTGCTGGGCGGGCAATCGTGCCCGGTTTCGTCGACTCGCACAGCCACCTCATCTTTGCTGGCGATCGAGCAACGGAGTTTGCGGCTCGGATGACCGGCCAGCCGTACGACGGGGGCGGCATCGGCGTCACAGTTGCCGCTACCCGCGCCGCCACCGATGAGGAGCTGACCCGGCTGCTCGCGGTCCGGATCGACGAGCTGCGCGCTCTCGGCACCACCACCATAGAGATCAAGAGTGGCTACGGGCTCAGTGTTGCTGACGAGCTCCGGATACTTCAGATTGCCTCCCGATTCACGACCGAAACCACGTTCCTCGGCGCCCATGTGGTACCGGCCGGATACCGCCAGGATCGGGCGGGTTACGTCGATCTTGTGACAGGGCCGATGCTGCAAGCAGCGGCTCCGCACGCGCGCTGGATCGACGTGTTCTGCGAGCCGTACGCGCCATACGCTTTCGACGCCGACGAGGCCCGCAAGATACTCACCGCTGGGGCCGAGGCCGGCCTCGGCCTGCGGGTGCATGGCAACCAGCTTGGTACGGGACCTGGCGTACAGCTGGCGGTAGAGCTAGGGGCCGCCAGCGTCGATCACTGCACTTATCTCGATGGCGCCGATGTGGACGCCCTCGCCGCAGCAGCGGAGGGCACGGTGGCGACCCTGCTTCCCGGGGTCGATTTCTGCACCCGCTCGCCCTATCCGGACGCGGCCCGGCTGCTTGCCGCGGGTGCGTCGATAGCCCTGGCGACTGATTGCAATCCGGGTACCTGCTACTCGAGTTCGATGCCGTGGGTGATCTCGCTGGCGGTTCGCGAGCTGGGCCTCACGCCAGCTCAGGCACTGCTGGCCGCTACAGCCGGCTCGGCAAAGTCGCTGCGGCGTAACGATATCGGTCGTCTGGTGCTCGGAAACCGGGCAGATCTCACGGTGCTCGACGCACCCTCTTACCTGCATCTGGCCTATCGCCCCGGCGTGCCGATTGCTCGGGCTCTGGATGAGTTGACGCAGAGTCATCTCAGGTAGGCAATGCTGCAAGTCCGCGGCGTTCGGCGAAACGCTGACCGAGTGCGCAGGGCAGGCTCGGCGGCGTCATAGGCCACCTCATCTCTGCATGCCACCTCATCTTTGAATGCCATCTCCTCTCTGAACTGTCCTTTCCCCTTTCGGTGTTACCGCATCCTGCGGCACCATTAAGGCAGATGGACGGGTGGAACGGTGTTCGAAGTATTTGTGGTGTTTGCGATCCTGATCGCCGGCTATGTGTTGTCGCTGAAGCTCAATCCATGGGTCTTATGCTCAAACTGCAAGAACAAACCAAAGATCAAGGGGTGGGTGGCCGGCCACGCACACCACGTCTGCCCCAGATGCAAGGGCACAGGGCAACAACTTCGGTTCGGCCGCAGGTTCATCTTCGGGGAGCCGACCAAGCGCTGAAATGCTCATCCGGCGAACTGCTTTGCCCTGAGCAGGCGCCTCTCCGGTTGCTCGACGAGGTACATCGCGGACACGATGGCCAGCCCGCCGATGACCATCCGTACGGTGACACTCTCGCCGCCGAAGGCAACCGCGAAGGCTGCTGCCCAGACCGGTTCCATCGCCATGATCACCGCAGCGCGGGGCGGCTCGATGTGCGCCTGAGCCCAGGTTTGCAGCACCATGGTGAGTGCGCCTGCGACAAGCGCGAGGTAAAGCACGACGAGCCAGTCGTGGCTAGTCGCTGGCAGCTGAATGCCGGCACCTGATCCTCGCGTTTGCCACAGCGCAGCCACGGCACACATCAGCGCGATCACGATCAGCTGCACCAAGCTGAGGCTGATCGCAGTCTGCGGCGTACTGAACCGGCCCAGGGCCACGATGTGGCGGGCGTAGAGCAATGCCGCAATTACGGTCAGCAGCTCACCGTAGCCAAGGGTGAACCCGCGCAGTGCAAGCACGCCGAGCCCTAGCAGGGCCAGGAAGACCGCGAACCAGGTGATATTGGCGATCTTGCGACGCAAGATCACCGCGGTCAGCAGTGGTGTGGCAACGACGTACAGCCCGGTGACAAACCCCGACACACTGGCAGCAGTGTGGGCCAATCCGGCGGTCTGTAGGACCTGAGCTGATCCGTACAACAATCCAAGCAGAGCGCCCTGTTTAAGCACTGGCCGGGAAATCCGAACTCGAGGCCCGACGATGAGACCCAGCGCCACGGCGGCGATAGCAAACCGGACGGCAAGCAGATCGGCAACCGGAATCCGGGTCACCAGATCTTTGATCAGAAGGAACGTTGATCCCCAGGCAGCGGCCATCGCCAGCAGTGCCAGGAAGGCTACGCGCGCGTGCGACCTGGCAACCAGCACCGACCCAGCGTAAGCCACGCTCCCGCGAGGCTAGTTCTGGAGTTCCGGCGCCTGAGTGCTGGCTGGTTGTGCTGCTGGGGGTCGGCTTGGCTCAGACCACGTACAGAATGATCGTCGACCCTTTCGATGCCGTGGCACCTGCCCCAGGGTTGGTGTAGACCACGTAACCGAGTCCGGCGCGATTGACGCCGATGGGCTGCAACTTGGTTTTGAAGCCGGCTTCCCGCATCACCGTCCGAGCCCCAGGCACTGCCATCCGCTGCACATTGGGCACAGTGACGAGCAATGGTCCCAGCGACCTGGTGAGAGTGATTGTGGCACCTCTTGCCGCGCGGCCGGAATGCGGATCCTGACCCAGCACGAGGTCCTTGGCAACCTTGCGGGAATAAGCGCTCCGCTCGACGACCTGAAAGCCTGCGCTGGTGAGGGCGGCCGATGCGGCATCGTACGGAGTGCCCTGGTAGTCGGTGATCGAGATTGGTTCCGGGCCAGCGCACACCACGAGGTTGATGCCGGTGCGCTTCTTGAGGTGGGCGCCCGGCTGCTCCGAAGCACTGAGCACAGTACCGGCTGCAACTTGGTCGCTGTAGCCGTCGGCGACCTTGCCTACCGTCAGCTTGGCTTCCTCGATCGCGGCCTCAGCCGCGGACTGGGAGAGGCCGACTACCGCCGGCATCGAATACCGCTCGGGGCCTTGCGACACTGCAGCTTCGATCCTGGCGCCCTTCAAGATCTTGGTACCAGGTCCAGGTTTGGTGGAGATCACCATGCCACGTGCCACCGTCTCGCTGTAGGCCTCCGAAAAGTTGATCGAGAGACCCACCTTCGTCGCCACCTGCTCGGCCTCAGCTCTGCTGAGCGAATCAAGAGCCGGCGCAGTCGTGAACCGGCCCTCCATCAGGTACCAGCCAGCCAGAGCAGCGGAGGCCGAGATCATTACAACGAGCAGAAAAGCCAGCCAACCCCTGCGACGCTT
The DNA here is from genome assembly GCA_963740515.1 of uncultured Actinomycetota bacterium. GTDB lineage: Bacteria > Actinomycetota > Actinomycetes > Propionibacteriales > Propionibacteriaceae > Microlunatus. The sequence continues at coordinate 152,501 of CAVUEO010000038.1, read as the reverse complement.
ACGGGCCCGGCGCTCGCGCTCACTCGCCGCCAGACGCTCCGCTGTCTGCGCGTGCAAAGGCCTGGGAATGGCTGGTGGTGGAGCGTCGATCACGGTACGCGGCGTACTCGACGGGCGCGGCCGGGCCTGAGCAACCGGCACGGGTGTTGGCACCATCTGGGTCGCTTCGTAGTCGGCGCGGTCGCGCTGCCTCGCCTCGCTGCCTCCCTGTCTCGGTGCGCTACGCAGCTCACGGGTGAGCTCAGGGTCATCGGCCAGACCTTGCTGGAGCGCGATGCGGGCGCGGCGGACCTGTGCCAGCAGGATCTTTGCGTCTGGTTGCCGGAAGTTCGCATCCCGAGCGGTCGCCCGGGTGACCAAAGCGTCCACGTACGGGGGAATCGGGGCCCTTGTCGGGCCAACCGACGGCGGGGGCACGTCACGGTGGACGTGGGCGTACGCGATTTGAATCGGGGTGTCCCCCGTGTGTGGCTTGCGGCCGGTAAGGAGCTCGAAGAGAACGACGCCGGCGCTGTACACGTCCGATCGTGCGTCCGCGCGGCCGGCCATCACCAGCTCCGGCGGAAGATAAGAAACAGTTCCGATCAGTAGGCCCTGGGTGGCCGTGGAACTCTGCGAGGAGACGGCTTTGGCCAGCCCGAAGTCGGCGACCTTGAGACGACCGCGGTCGCTGATCAACACGTTCTCCGGCTTCACGTCCCGGTGGACCAGTCCAGCGTCGTGGGCAGCGGCCAGGGCGGCGAGTACCGGCTCCATGAGCTCGAGTGCCCTGGCCGGCGGTAGCGGTGCCTCGCGATTGAGCACGTCGCGCAGCGTGTGTCCCTCCACGTACTCCATCACGATGTACGGACGACTGTTGGAGCCCTCGACGTCTTGACCCTGATCGAAGACCGACACCACATTCGGATGGGACAGCTTGGCAGCCGCTCGCGCCTCACGATCGAACTTACGCGCGAACTCAGCCTCATCACCGAGACCCACATGCATCACCTTGACTGCGACCGTGCGGGTCAGGCGCATGTCCACGGCCCGATAGACGGTAGCCATCCCGCCACGAGCGAGCCGCTGGGTGATTTGATAACGACCGTCCAGCAGGCGACCTACCAACGGGTCGCTGACGGTCGTCATCGTCACGTTTGCTCCGAACACGGTGGGGAAGGTGGCCGTGTTGGCCTCGGGGGCGAGTCTAGAAGTGACCTCGTTGTGCCAGGGCCGAGGCGCGCCGCGTCCGGTCGATTCGTCCGGCATTAGCAGAGAGTCGATTCGTCAGGCATCAGCAACTAGTCGATTCGTCCGGCATGGGTCGAGGATGCCTCAGCGTACCGGCGAACCGGAATGCGTCCCGCAAATCGAGCCAGCCGGCCAGCGCGTACGGCGTACTTCATCGCCTCCGCCATCCGAACCGGATCCTCGGCCCGGGTGACCGCTGAAGCCAGGAGCACAGCGTCGCAGCCCAGCTCCATGGCAAGGGCCGCTTCGGAGGCGGTCCCGATGCCTGCATCGAGTACCACCGGGACGGCGACGTGCTCGACTATCAACTCGATGTTGTGCGGATTGCGGATGCCGAGACCTGAGCCGATTGGTGCCCCCAGCGGCATGACGGCAGCGCAGCCGGCATCGGCGAGCTTGCGCGACAGGACAGGATCGTCGTTGGTATAGGGAAGGACAACGAATCCGTCGGCGACCAGCCGTTCGGCGGCATCCAGCAGCTCGATCGGGTCGGGCAGCAAGGTGAACTCGTCGGCAATGACCTCGAGCTTGATCCAGTTGGTTTCCAATGCTTCCCGGGCCAACTGGGCCGTCAGCACCGCGTCGGCGCTGGTGTAAGAACCCGCGGTGTTCGGCAGCACCGCAATGTGGTGCCGGTCGAGAATGTCGAGCAGCGACCCAGGTGCGCTCACCTCGATACGGCGCATGGCGACCGTTGTCAGTTCGGTGCCGGACGCCAGCAGCGCCGCCTCCATCACCTCGAGACTGGGTGCACCGCCGGTCCCCATGATCAACCGCGAGGTGAACTCTTTGCCGGCAATGACCAGCGGATCGGTTTCGGTGTTCGGTGCTGCGCCGATCGATGCGCGCATGTCAACCACCTTGCACGGCCGTGACGATCTCCACCCTGGCTCCATCGGCCAGCTCAGTGCTGGCGTGCTGGCTCCTGGGGATCACCTTCCCATTCACAGCGACCGCAATGCCGCGCCGGGTGGAGGCACCCTCAGGCAGATCGAGTACATCGGTCAGCCGAGCGGGCGGGGCGATTTCGCGGGCCTGGCCGTTGACGTGAATGATCATCGGGCCCGCGCGCCGGTCAGCACGAAGCGGTCGAGCGAAAATGGAGCTGCGACGCTGTCCAATTCACCACTGGTGATCAGCTGCGAGATGACGTCGGCCGTGATCGGAGTCAGCAGCACACCATTGCGATAGTGGCCGGTGGCCAGCACCAAGCCGGCCAGATCGCAGTGACCCAAGATCGGCGCATTGTCTGGAGTGCCGGGCCGCCAGCCGACTGACAGCTCGGCCAACGCGTACTCAGCGGTCATCGGCAGCACCGTGCGTCCGTCCCGCAACAGCTCATAGACTGCGCCGGCGGTCACTCGGTGATCGAAGCCGAGCTCCTCAACGGTCGCGCCCAGGACCACCTCCCGACCACTTTCCCGAGGGACGAGATAGATCTCCGAGCCGCGGCTATACGCGCGGATGGTGAGGCTCGGAGCAGGCAGCCGGCCCGGGTCCAGCCGGACGATCTGACCCTTGACCGGGCGCACGGGAAGATCGGGAAGTCCACCGATCTGGCCTGCCCAGGCACCGTTCGCGACAACCACGCAGCCGGCGCTGATGCCTTGCCCGTCTCCGAGTTCCACCCCGGTTACCCGATTGTTCGATGAGGTGACGCGATGGACGAAGCCGAGCACTTCCCGTAGCCGGATCCGCCGGCCCGCTTCGGTCAGGGCCTGCCAGAGCAGGCGGTTGTCGCAGCTCCAGTCACCCTCGACCAGGAGCCCGGAACGAATCGTCGGTGCCAGCAGCGGCTCGTAGCCGCGGCACTCTCGGCTGGTCATGCGCTCCCCGGGGTGACCGGCCCGCACCAGAAAGTCGGCGAAGGCTGCCAGCCGCGCAGCATCGTCGGCGTCAAATGCCACCGAGAGGCTCGGCGTACGGCGTAGGCCACTTGGCAGACCGCTCGCAAGCTCCAGCTCGGCAACGAAGTCGGGGTAGCGGGCGAGTGAGGCGAGGTTCAGTTGCAACAGTCGCTGCTCGGTGAAGGTGGCCTCGGTGACCGGTGCAAGCATGCCCGCAGCGACCCGAGACGCGGCCGCTGCTCGTTCGCCGACGACCACGGCGACATCGAGGCCAGCCTGCCGGAGTCGCCATCCGATCGAGGTGCCGATCAGGCCACCCCCGATCACGACGACGTCAGCGGTCGAGGAGATCCGGGCGGAGATCACTGGGAGAGTCTAGTTTGGAGCTGCTCGCGCAATTTTGATTGCTCGCTCCGCTCGCTGCGGATCGCGCTTTGCAGTCCGCCTACTTCGTCGTCGCTCGCAGAGGAAAAACGCCTCCGCTCGCTCCTCCTCAGCACGGCGGCGCGCGATCCGGGGTTTGATTGCTCGCTCCACTCGCAGGCGCCTGAATCATCACCGTCGACCCGTGGCGATGTCCACGTCTAGTGTGTGGCTACGGCACTTTCGACTGGGGCATCAGGCAGCCATGGAACTTGGAATCACCACATTTGCTGAGATCACCGATCCAGAAGTGTCGCCAGGCGAGCGATTGCGACAGGTCGTTGCAGAAGCCAGGCTCGCCGACGAGCTGGGCCTCGAGGTCTACGGCGTAGGCGAACACCACCGTCCGGACATGGCAGCGTCAGCTCCGGAGATCGTTCTTGCCGCCATCGCCGGATGCACGAAAACGATCAAGCTGTCCAGCGCCGTCATCGTGCTCAGCTCGGCCGATCCGGTGCGGGTATTCCAGAACTTTGTCACGCTCGACCTGGTGTCGGGTGAGCGCGCGGAGCTCATGGTCGGTCGGGGCTCGTTCACCGAGTCGTTCCCCTTGTTCGGCTACTCCCTCGCCGACTACGACGAGCTCTTCGTAGAGAAGCTCGATCTGCTGCTCAGGTTGCGCGAAGATCAGCCGGTGACCTGGCGCGGCAAGTTTCGCGCTCCGCTGGACAACGTCCAGGTCTATCCCCGTCAGGAAGGCCGCCCGCTGCCAATCTGGGTCGCAGTGGGCGGCACGCCGAACTCAGTCATCCGGGCCGGCACCCTCGGCCTGCCGATGGCACTTGCGATCATTGGTGGTCGGCCGGCGGCCTTCACGCCTTTCGTCGAGCTCTATCGCAAGGCCCTCGAGTACGGGGATCATGATCCCGGTACGCCACTCGCGGTTCACAGCCATGGCTATGTCTTCAGCGATGAGCGCGCGGCACGAGCGGAGTTCCTACCGGCCTACCGGCAGACGTTCGCCAAGATCGGCCGGGAACGCGGCTGGCCCGCAATGTCTGATGCGGCAGTCGAGGACCTGATTGGGCCCGAAGGTGCGCTCTTCTTCGGTCGGCCGGAAACCGTGGCTGAAAAGATCATCCGACTTCATGAGCTGCTGCAGATCGATCGTTTCGAGCTGCATGTCTCCCATGTCGATCATGCGAAGACCATGCGCTCGATTGAGCTATTCGGGACTGAGGTCGCTCCGCTCATCCGGCAGGAGCTGAGCGCTGGATCGCCGGTCTGAAGACGCCTACCGCCTGCGACAACGCAACCCCGCCGACTGAACGCCACAATGACGACATGCGCGAAATCGTCGACGGTGTGATTGAAATCCCCATCGGATACGTGAAGGCGTACGCCGTCGTCGTCGATGACGGGGTTGTGCTGGTGGACACAGGCGCAATGGACTGATCCGTCGTTCGCCACGGATGGTCACCGAGGATCGCGTGGCCGAGTTGGCGAGCATCGCACGCCTCGGGAACCTCAGTTTTGAGTTTGCCGTATTCGGGCACGGTAGGGCGATATCCCGCGAGGCGGCGCAGCGGTTCAGGGAGTTCGCCGCGCGCGGCTAGCCACACAGCGCTTGGGCTCAGCGCAGGCGTCGAACTGTTTCTGACAGAGGCCCAACTCGCCTCCAAGTCGTGCGTCTGCGGGCCATTATCGTTGGCTCGTGACTGCGCTCATGGGTCTGGAGGCCCGCCTCCGCCTGGCCCGGCTCTACTTGTGTACGGACGCCCGAGAAAAGCAAGGCGATCTCGAGAGCTTCTTGCGTGCGGCTTTTGCCGGGGGCGTCGACATCGTGCAGATCCGCCAGAAAGGCATGAAACCGGAGGCAGAGCTGGCGGCCCTCGAAGCAGCCCGCCAGGTTGCGGGACCGTACCAAGGCATCGTCTGCGTGAATGATTCAGCTGAGCTTGCCGGAGGCTTCCAAGCCGACATGCTGCATCTCGGCCAGGCCGACGGCTCGGCTGCTCGAGCCCGCAACTACCTGCATCGCTGGGCGCTCGTCGGTCGCTCCACCCATGCGCCGCGGCAAACCGACAAGGCGATCAAGGACCGCGACGTGGATTACTTCTGCGTTGGACCGGTGTACGCCACCTCGACCAAGCCCGATTACGAGCCGGTTGGCGTTGACCTTGTCCGCTATGCGGCCCGGAAGGCGCCGGTCGCTCTGATCAAGTCGAAGCCCTGGTTCGCCATCGGCGGGATCTCGTCGGACAACATTGACGATGTGATCGAGGCGGGGGCACGGCGGGTTTGTGTCGTGCGGGCGATCACCCAGGCCTCCGATCCGCAGGAGGCGGCTCAGCGGCTCAGCGGCAGACTTCGCGCCGCCTGGAAGGCTGATCCAGCGATGGAGCGATATACGTTCCAGGCCTTGTCGGAACCTGTGTCAAGGTCTTGAGCCGGTAAAGGTTTCCGGTGAGAGACCACTAAAACTCGCGCCGCACGGCAGCATCTGCCAGCGCCGTCAGACCGGCTCGACCTTCCTCAGTGATCTCGGTATCGTGGAGCGCCTTGAGCGCGCGATCGTAGTAGTCGTTGATCATTGACTCCACAGCGTCCCGCGCGCCCGACTCGACAATCACCTGCTGCAGCTCACCGATTCCGGCATCGTCAAGCGCAGGATCACCCAGCCGTTGCAGCAGGAGTTTCTGGCCGGCGTCGCCGGCGTGCGCGTACGAGTGCGCCACCAGCACAGTACGTTTACCCTCACGAAGATCATCTCCGGCGGGCTTGCCGGTGACCTGCGGATCCCCGAAGACGCCCAACAGGTCGTCACGGAACTGGAACGCCCTACCCAGCGGCGAGCCGTACGCGCCCAGGGCAAAGTACAGCTCGTCGGTACCGCCGCCAAGCGCGGCGCCGATCTGGCAAGGCCGCTGCACCGTGTAGCGCGCGGCCTTGTACTCCACAACGCGGCTGGCGTCGTCCAGTGCCAGCTCGATAGTGGGCTTCAGCGAGCCGATCGCCGGAGCCCGCTTCCGCAGCGGGTGCGCTTGCGCCACCATGTCGAGGTACTGGCCGCAGGTGACCTCCGTACGCATGGCCTCGACGATCGGCAGGGCCCGTTCCAGGGTGGACTGATCAACGCCGGCGCCGTGCAGCATCTGCGCCGACCACATGAGGAGCAGATCGCCGAGCAGGATGGCACCGGCTCTGCCAAAGGCAGCCGAATCACCAAGCCAGCCCGCGTTTGCGTGCAGCGCCTCGAACTGCCGATGGGCGGCCGGCCGCCCGCGTCGCAGGTCGGAGGAGTCCATCAGATCGTCGTGGATGAGAGCACTAACGTGGAGCACGTCAAGGCTTCCTGCTGCAGCGAGCAGTGGCTTGAGCTCCTCTTGTGTTGGGATCCCGGCAGCAGCGATATAGCCCCAGACGCAGAAGGCGGGCCGTATCCGCTTGCCTCCGCATAACAGCTGGCTGGCCATGAGATGGACCGGCACGAGCTCTGGTCCCACGGAATCGAGAACTGCTGATTGCTCGCTCAGGAAGGCACTGATTTCGGCCGACACCGCTTCCCGGAACGCCTGTGATAGGGGCGTCTGCGGATCCAAAACGGCGTCGGCGCCCTTGACAAGCGGGTTATTGACCACATGCTGAGCCTACGGACGTCGCAAGGAATCCCATCTTTAGGGTGTTCGCATGCCGGGCCGCGATCGTCTCTGGCGCCCCCGAACGCCCAGCATCGCTGACCTGCTGGCGGCAGACGAACGACCGCTGTTCTCCTTTGAATTCTTTCCACCCAAGGACGAAATACAGCAGCGCCAGCTGTGGCAGGCAGTGCGCGAACTGGAGTCGCTGGGCCCCGACTTCGTTTCGGTGACCTACGGCGCCAGCGGGTCAACAAGGGACCGGACGATCAAGGCCACGGAGGCGATCTCCCAGCACACCACGCTCCGGACGATGGCGCATCTCACCTGCGCAAGCCAGACTCGTGATCAATTGCGGCGGGTGATTGGCGAATACGCCGCGGCCAGTGTTCATCATGTGCTTGCGATCCGCGGCGACATGCCAGGGGGCGCCCGCGTGCCATGGGAAGCTCATCCCGAAGGTTTGCAGAATGCGACCGAGCTGGTGGCGATGGTACGTCAACTCGGCGATTTCTGCGTCGGCGTCGCCGCGTTCCCTGATGCGCATCCGGAGCGGAACGATTTTGACCTTGACGCGCGGGTGTTGGTTGCGAAGGCACAGGCCGGAGCCAGTTTCGCGATCACCCAGCTGTTCTTCACCGCCGATGACTACTTCGCGCTGGTCGCCAGAGTTCGGGCACTGGGCTGCGACATTCCGATCATCCCAGGGATCATGCCGATCACCAATGTGCGCCAAGTGACCCGCTTCGCTGAGCTGTCCGGGGCTGCGTTACCTCGCTCGGTGACAGATCGGATCAACGAGGTCGCTGACGACGATGATCAAGTTAGGCGAGTAGGGATCAGGATCGGGACGGAGTTGTCCGAGGAGCTGTTGAGCCGTGGCGCACCCGGGTTGCATTTCTTCACCCAGAACCGGTCCCGCGCTACTCGAGAGATTTACGCCAGCCTGCATCAGGTGCGGCGTCGAGCGTGACAAGCCGCTGCGTTGGCCGGGTGAGTGCAACATAAAGCGCGCGTACGCCGCCCGGCGACTCGGCCACAATGTCATCAGGCGTGACAACCAGGACTCCGTCGTACTCCAGACCCTTCGCTTCCACCGGTGTTACGACTGCAACCCGGTCGGCGTCGGCAAGACGGGCCTGCGCTAGCTGGGTCGTCAGCTCGTCCTTGGCCGACGGCGGACAGATCACGCCGACGGTTCCCGCCACCTCGGCCAGCAGCGCCCGTACGATGTTGATCATGGCTGCGGTGATCGTCGGGTGCTCAGGAGTGGCGTCTGCCGGCACCAAGAGCCGCGGTTGATGACCCGTTGAGCGCACAGCAGTGGGCAGGTCGGCTTCGGGGAAGTCTGCGACGACGATCTTCGCGGCCAAGTCGAAAACCTCCGATGGGCTGCGGTAGTTGGTGCTCATCCGGAAGTGCCGCACCGGCGCTGTTCCGATGATCTCATCGATCGCGCGATTCGCCTCTTCAGTGTCGGTCCAGGAGCTTTGGGCGGGGTCGCCCACGATGGTCCAGCTGGCACTAGCGCCACGCCGCCGCAGCATGCGCCACTGCATCGGGCTCACATCCTGGGCCTCGTCCACGAGAAGGTGGGCGTACGTCTCGTGCGGCAGCTCGAATGGGTCAATCTCTCGTGCGGCAGGGGAAAGCAGGTCGGCGGTAGTGAAGATCTCGTGAGCCTGAGAGTCGAGATCGGGGAGGTCGGACAGCTCTTGGTCACCGAGCACTGGGGGCAGACCGAGCAGATGCACCAATTCATCGAGCAGTGCGCTGTCTGCGGTAGTCCAATCCGTCGCACCGCGATAGCTCGCACTGAGCAACTCGCACTCTGCGTCGGACAGTATCGATGTCGCAACCTTCTTGGTCAGGTCGAAATCGGCTAGCCGGGCGAGCGCTGTTGGTGCGCTGACTGCCGGCCACCACGCGTTGCAGAACATTCTGAACGAGGCGAGCCCGGAGACGCGGTCCTCGAACTCCTCGTGTCCATGATCATGATCGGGGCTGTCCTCGGAGTCCGGATTGCTGATCCGCCAAAGTGCGGTGAGCAACTCTTTTTCAGCTGCTTCTCGCCCACTGTTGAGCTTGTGGTGCGCGAGCACGTGAGAACGGATCCGCGTCAGCGTCGCTGCCGAGAGCACCAGTACAGTGCCCTCTACCGTGATCCGCAGCTCCAGCGGCACTTCCTGCAGTGGCTCGTGCACCAGCCGCCGCATCACCCTCACCATGCGCAGGCTGCCCTTGACTGCCGCAACCCGTGGTGAATCGACGCGATCACCGGTGATCCGCACGACGTCGGAAGCCACGGCACCGATGGAGCGCATGGTCACTGAATCCTCACCAAGTGATGGCAGCACCCGTGCGATGTAGTTCATGAAGCCTGAGCTCGGTCCAACTACCAGGACCCCGCCGGACTCGAAGCGACGCCGATTCGAATAGAGCAGGTACGCCGCGCGATGCAGCGCGACTACGGTCTTACCCGTCCCAGGTCCGCCGGTGATCATGGTGAAGCCCTGGTAAGGGGCCCGGATCGCCTCATCCTGCTCGGCCTGGATGGTGGCGACGATGTCCCGCATTGTGTGATCACGAGCGCGAGTGAGTGCGGCAAGCAGCGCCCCCTCGCCAATCACGACCAGCTCTCGGTCCGCGCCCTCGCCGTCGAGGAGGTCGTCCTCGATGCCAACCACCCGATCGCGCCGGCATTGCAGCACTCGTCGCCGGACGACCTGCATGGGATCGCTCGGGGTGGCACGGTAGAACGGCTCCGCCGCGGGTGCGCGCCAGTCGATGACCAGTGGTTCGTAGTCAGCGTCGCGAACGCCGATACGGCCGACATAGCGGATTTCGCCGTCGGTGCGGTCCAGCCGGCCGAAAACCAGCCCTTCCTGCTCGGCATCCAGCACAGCCAGCCGTCGAGCGGCCTGGTAGGCAAAGACGTCGCGCTCGAAAAGGCCAGTACCGTCCTCTTCGCGAACGTAGGAGTTGCGGTCGGACTGATAGAGGGAGAAGCCCTCTCGCGCAACCCGCTGGGCGGAGCGGGTCGCCTCGGCGAGCCGTCCGTAAACGCGATCTACGTGAGCCTGTTCGGCGGCCAGCTCGCGCTCTAGAGCGCCCGCGGCCGAAGATGTGTTCGTCACGCTGTTGGAACTTGTCTCGCTCTGCGCGTGTGTCAAGAAGGAAGATCCTTATTCAGAAAGAACAAACATCTGAGTATACGGAAGTTGCTCGTGTCCCCAAAGTTGCCGCGATCAAGCGTTTGCCTTCAGACGGTCGTGGCAGCTGTAGGCGGCCAGGGCAGCCGAGAGCACGACCTGGGATGCCCCTGGACCTGCCGGGGACGACGGGCTTGCGGTGTAAATGCCCGGGATCTTGGTCGTCACCGAGGGCCGGCGCAGCCAGCTCGCAAAGCCGCTCCAAGCCGCTCCATATGAGGCTTTGGGGAGCGTCGCGTTGAAATCGTGAGTTGTTCGCAGCCTGCTGCCCGCGAGCTGGCGTACGTAGTTGACGGTCGGTATCCCGGCCTCGCCAAGGGCGACCGACTCCTGGAGCACGGCACCGGGTTCTGGTGCTTCATGGTGGGTGATGGTCGGAGCTGCGGCCGGGCTGAGCTTGTGGAGCTGCCGTCTGGTCCGCCGATCCGCGGTGACCGGGAGCAGATCGTTGAAGGTCTGCCACGGGTCGCAAGTAGCGATGACCGATGCAGCTGGGCGTTTTCCATCGCTGGTCACAACGGCAGTCACGTGGCCGTCGCGAAGCTCGATGCATTCGACTGGGCAGCCGAGGTGGACACGCACTTTGCGCAACTCCAGGCGGGCCGCAAGGGCCTCGATCAGGATTGAGGACCGGCCCACATCGAGCCCGGAGTCAGTGTCGAGCGGCAGCACCTCCCAGCGCCCGAATGTGCGCTGCAGTGCCAGCTCCACCGCTGCGAAGGCCGGAGTCAGTTCGGGCACCGAACCTGAACGGTAGGCGACGCTGCGAATCAAGGCGCCGAGATGATCATGATCGATGGAGGTCGCGAGGTCTGCCAGCGTCATGCGGTGGCCGAACAGTGTCCGGCTGACGCTCCTGCTCAGCTGACGCCGGCTGCGCAGCTCCGCCTCCATCCCCAAACCGCGAAGCGTCTGCCATGCCGCGTCGAGCCGATCGAGCAAAGCCCGCCAACGCCCTGCGACGGACTCGCCGTACGCCGCCGCCAGGGTGGCGTACTGACCGCCGCGATCGGTCGGCAGCGTCAGCTCGGCACCGTCAGCGAAGATCATTGTCGCCGGTTGGGCCGGCCCCAAGGCGTATCCCATCCTGGCCAACTCGGCTTCCAGCGGGCGGCCGCTCTTGCGGAAGAGATCTCGCCATGGCGCCGGGAAGCCGATGATCGACGGTGCATCGTCCACCGTGACACCACTCGCGAGCCGATACGGCGCCCAGGTACCACCCAGCGTCTCGGAACGCTCATAGAGCTCAACCCGGTGTCCCATCTTGGCGAGCCGTGCCGCCGCGGCCAAGCCAGCCAGCCCGCCACCTATCACAACCACGGGATCGCTCATCAGCTGGTCGCAAGCGGCAGCAGTTCCATGGGAGGAGCGTAAGGGTGGGTCCGACGATGAAGCGTGTCTGCTCGCTTCTCCTCAGCACGGCGGCGCGCGATTACCGACGCTCGCAGCCCTTACGCTGAGCCCATGCCAGATCTCGAACCCGTGGATGAGTCCTGGACGACTGCGCTTTGCGTCGTGGCCCATCCAGATGATCTTGAGTTCGGCACTGCAGCGGCCGTAGCTCGCTGGACGGCTCAGGGAAAGACGTTGGTATATGCCATGGTGACCAGCGGCGAGGCTGGGATCGACGGAATGGAACCGGCCGAGGCCAGGAGGGTCCGCGAGGCCGAGCAGGTTGAGTCGGCGCGGATTGTCGGCATCGAGACTGTGGAGTTTCTCGGCTTGCCCGATGGAGTGCTGGAGTATGGCGTGCCGCTACGTCGAGCAATCTGCGCGAGCGTACGACGGCATCGACCAGAAATCGTGATCACCAACAACTTTCGCGATACCTGGGGTGGTCAAAACCTGAATCAGGCCGACCACATCGCCACTGGGCGGGCGACCCTCGATGCCGTACGGGATGCGGGAAACCGTTGGGTGTTCCGCGAGCAGATTGACGATGGGCTGCAGCGCTGGGGCGGCGTGAGGGAGGTATGGGCCGCATCTTCTCCGGACGGACGGCATGGGGTGGATACCACCGAGACCTTCCAACGCGGGGTCGCGTCGCTGGCCGCGCACAAGGCCTACATCGACGGGCTGGGGTGGGAGTTCTTCGATCCCGAGGAATTCTTGGAGAGCGGCGCGCGCCAGGCAGGAACCCGTTTGGGCGTCCCGATGGCGACAACGTTCGAGATCTTCAGCATGGGTTGGGGTAGCTAGGTAAGGCCGGGTCAACGTGAGGCGAACCGGTAGCCCAACTGAATGAATCGGTCGAAGCCTCGGTCAGGCAGGATCCGCTCAGCCAGCAAAATGGCGCGCGCTCCACCCCCGGCGGGGTATCGGGTACGGGGTCGGGGACTCTGTACCGCCTTAGCAATAACCTCGGCCACCACCTCAGGCCCGCCTGCAATCGGCAAGCGCTCAACTGAGCGGAGACCTGCTCCGACAAGCTTGGCTTGCCGAGCGTACGGTGTGTGCGCTGAGGCGGCTTCCAGCTTGTCGGCAGCGATTGCGGACCACTCGCTCCGGATGGTGCCCGGCTCGATGATCACAACCTTGATGCCGAACTCCGCCACTTCGACACGCAGGCTGTCACTCAGCCCCTCGACGGCGAACTTGCTCGCGTGGTACCAACTGCCAAGCGGCTCCCAGATCTTGCCGCCCATCGATGAGATGTTCACGATGTAACCGTCGCCTTGGGCTCGCATCTGGGGCAGCACCAGTTGGATGAGCCGCGCCAGCCCGAAAACGTTCACCTCGAACTGACGCCGCGCTTCGTCGATGGGCACGTCCTCCAAGGCGCCGTACATTCCGTAGCCGGCGTTGTTCACCAGCACATCGATGCGTCCGGTGTCGGCGATAATCGTCTCAACCAGCGCCACCATGGACGCATCGTCAGTGACGTCGACCGGTCGTGTGCGGATACCGCGATCGGCAAGGTCCGACATTCGATCGACTCGCCGGGCGCCGGCATAGACGGTGAAGCCGAGCTCCGCAAGTTGCAGCGCGGTCGCCTCACCGATGCCAGACGAGGCTCCGGTGACCAGCGCGGTCCTGTCAGAGTTATCGGTCATGGGGTGGATCATAGGGCTCACTTTTTCGTGTCCTGCTCGCGCACTGCGCTTTTGAATCCGCCGGCAACGGCGACGGATCCTCCGTGCGGCAGAGGGCGATTCCCGGACGCTTGGAGGACGCACCGAGCTTGTGCCAGCGAGCCGGGGGCTTCTGGAGCGCCTCGACGAGTCGTCGAAGGTTTGCGGATTCCGCGGCGTACATTCGCTTGACGAACTGTCGGCCCCGAGGTGTAAGTTGGTTCCATGTTCGAACAGGCGTTCTAAAACTCGGCTTTTGGGTGATCAGCCACACCTAGAACGCCTGGTCGACACGGTGCGTGTTCGCGGCACGCACTCCGGGCTTGCCTTGATGCAGATGGATCTCGACCCCCGTCTGCATCGAGGCTGCCAACCCGTGGATCGCTTCGAAGCGTGATCCACATCGAGCGCTAGCGAGCAATCAAACCGGGGTCGAGCTGTCCGATCCGAAACTGACCAGAGGACCTGATGGACTGCAACGACGACCTGCGGCGCGCACGCAGCTCCCTCGCCGAAGCGGAGCTGGCGCGACGTCCAAGCGACCGGTATCTGGCCGCCCATCTTGCTGCGTTACGCGTGGTGGCGATTGTGCTGACACACCGCGCACCGCCCCGCATCGGCCGGCTGGATGGCCGTCCTCGCAATGCCTGGCACATGCTGGCTGAAATCGCCCCCGAACTTGCCGAGTGGGCGGCGTTCTTCGCAGCCACTGAGACCAAGCGTGATGCCATCCGCGCAGGCACGACCTCCATCGTGACTGCACGTGAGGCGGATGACCTCGTCAGGGATGCGAGAGCCTTCTTGCGTCTGGTCGAGCGCGCAATCGGATTCAGCGCAGTCCGCGAGCGCCATATCGACGTGGCATCGAGCTAGACCAGGACAGACCGGCTAGTCTTGTATCGAACACATGTTCGATAGGAGGTGTCATGTCGTCCCGGATTGTGATGCATGTCGACATGGATGCCTTTTACGCCTCGGTTGAGTTGCGTCGGCGCCCGGAGCTGCGCGGGACAGCCGTCATCGTGGGTGGTTCCCCGCGGGGGGTCGTGTTATCGGCGACATACGAGGCGAGAGCGCGTGGCGTCCGTTCGGGTATGCCGTCGACCGAGGCGAGGCGTCTCGCGCCACGTGCCACCTTCCTCAGTCCCGATTTCGACAGCTATAGCGCGGTGTCCAAGGCGATCGTTGCTGTCTTCCGGTCGGTCACCTCCGTTGTTGAGTCGGCGTCGATAGACGAAGCCTTCTTGGACCTGACGGGTGCCGTGCGAATGTTTGGCAGTCCGGTGCAGATCGGTGAATACGTGCGCGCGGTCGTGGCTGACGAGCAGCAGATCACCTGTTCAGTCGGCATCGGGCCAACCAAGTTCGTCGCCAAGGTCGCCTCCAGGGCAGCAAAGCCGGATGGACTCATTGAGGTCACCCCAGAGCGGGTCGCAACCTTCCTCCACCCGCTGCCGGTTGAGGCCATGTGGGGAGTGGGTAACGCGACCGCACAGAAGCTGCATCGACTTGGCATCTACACCGTCGGTGACCTGGCCCGTGCGCCAAGAGGCAGCCTGCGTCCGAACTTCGGCCCGCACGCGGGCGGCATGCTCAGCGAGCTGGCGTGGGGAAGGGATCGCCGCCGGGTCACCCCACAGGAGCCTGAACATAGCGTGGGCTCGCAGGAGACTTTCAGGCGAGATACCGACGATCCTGGCACCGTGCGCCGCGAGCTACTCCGGATGGCAGACCGCACGGCTCATCGGATGCGAAAACAGCAAATGGTGGGCCGCACAATCACCATCTCGGTGCGGTTCGCCGACTTCACCGAACTGACTCGCTCCGCCACCCTTCCGATACCAACAGACGTCACCGTCGAGATCTACGCCCAGGCCTTGGCGCTCTACGAGCGGCTCGGCGTTGAGCGGGCAAGGATCCGGCGTGTCGGGGTTCGGGTGGAGCACCTCGTGGATCGGCATCGTTTCTACCGGCAACCACAACTGACCGACCCAGAGCGCGGCTGGCGGGAAGCTGATCTCGCCATCGATGCGGCAGTAGGAAAATTTGGGCCCAGTGCGGTTCAGAGAGCGGTGCTGACCCGCCGGTTGTAGTAGAAATACGACACGTCCGGTACTTGGCGGACCGGGTTTCCCATACCCACTGCTGCAACCTAAACTAGAGCCACATCGCCCAGCCAAGGACGAGGCGTGGTGCACAAGTCACACGTCAGTGGGTATTCGGTATCCAAAAGAGATCGAATCTCCTCAATCCGTGTGAGAGGCGTATCATGACGGCACGCGTACGACGAGACCCTTGGGAGGTGGCTAGTGGCCCTCTCAGATGAGGAGCAGCGGCTTCTCGAGCAGATGGAAGCCGCGCTGGCGGCCGAAGATCCCAAGTTGGTCAACGCGCTGCGGGGAACCAACGTACGGCGGGTTCATCGGCGTCGCGCGGCACTTGCAGGCGTGGGATTCTTTGCAGGCCTCGGGCTTCTCATTGCGGGTATCTCGATCAATCCCTTCCTCAGCGTGCTTGGCTTCGTGATCATGGTCGCTGCGGCGGTGACCGCCATCTACTCCTGGCAACACGTTGGCGGCAACGCCGATGCGGGTAACGGCCGGGATCGGGCGAAGACCTCTCAAGGTACGCGCAGCCCTGACGGGCAGGGCTTCATGGACAAGATGGAAGAGCGCTGGCGGCGTCGCCGCGACGAGGGTTTATGAGCCGTCGCCGCCGCGACGAGGGTTTATGACCCGTCTCTTCAAGATCGTCAAAGCGTAGTCGACAAGCATCTCGCACTGCTGCGCGAAGACGCTCGCAGTGCTGATTTGCAAGCACTGCTCGCGCGAACGACGCTCGCAGTGCTGTCACGGCTCCTTAGGCGTGCGCCGGAACAGCGATCGCGGAAGCAGCAGCGCCTTGAGCCTGCCGGGCAAATCGGCCGGCGCAGCCACGCCGCGCCGAATCTCTGTCGTCATTGCCGGTAGCTCACTCATAGCGCCCCCGTGGTCGAAGCTGCGGGCGTAACGCGAGCGTTCCACGAGTGTGGCAACCCGGCTCATCGAGTCAGACTCTTCATCATCAAGCCGGTTCGCCATCTCGTCGCCGACTGCACGCGGTGACCCCTCCGGCCAAGACCCGCCGTAGTCCAGCACGGTGTCCCTGATCTCGGCCCAGGCGGCCTCCACTTGCTCCTCAGCTGGGCCGCTCCCACTAAGCCGGCCGCTGCGTCGCCGCATGCGAATGGTCGCTGGGGCGGCGAGGATGGCTAGCAGCACCAGAGCGATGCTGGTTCCGATCAAGGTGCCTTTCCAGCCCGCACCGGTGTCCTGCCCGGGAACGTTCGGTTGCTCGCTAGGCACGACTGATGGCGCGGTGCCCGGTGATACCTGCTCGGCCGTCGACTCCGAAGACGGATCTGCCGATGGGTCGCTATCGGACGAGTCTGAGTCCTGTACGGTCCATGATGGCGCGGCCCCTGTCACGCTGGCAGGCGTGGGCTCGTAGCGGACCCATCCATGGTTCGCGAAGTACAACTCCGGCCAGGCGTGCATGTCGCGAATGGAGACCGTCCACCCTTCTTCGTCCTTCTTGCCGGGCAGAAAGCCGACTGACACCCGAGAGGGAATGCCGATCACTCGCGCCATCATCGCCATCGCGGACGCGAACTGCTCGCAATACCCTCGACGATCCTGAAGCAGGAAATTCTGTAGCGCCTCATAGCCACTGCCCGGGAGCGGTTCGGTGCTGTAAGTGAACTGGTTGCTGCGCAGATAAGCCTGGATTGCGGCCGCCTTTGCTGCGGGAGTTTCGGCGTTGGCTGTGATGCGATTGGCCAGCTGCACCAAGGAGTCCGGCAGATCGGACGGCGTAACTGCAGTCACCGCAGCGTCCGCCGGAGTTCCAGCGACAGCACTGTTGAGCGCATTGTCGTCCGGCTTGATATCCACGCTCTGAACGGTGTAGCTCAGTCGGCGTAGATCTTGGGCCCGATTGTTGGCGTTCACCACGACCAAGGAGTTGGAGTCGAAACGCCAGTCTCCCGGCGCGTTGAAGGTCCGCGGCGCGTAGGGGAGTGGCAGGTATTGCGAGGAGAAGTCCAACACCGTGATCGTTGTGCTCCGCCTGTCGCCGGGCTCGCCGCTCAGACCAGGGATGGCTGGTAGGGACTGCCCGCTGTTCAGGCGTATCTGCACATTGCTCCAGCCGTCCGCGCTCAGCTGAGGAAGCGAGGCCAGGCGCAGGTAAACTCCGCCCGGAGCGGTGGTCTGATACTGGATCACATCGCGATCTTCTGGCTGGTTGAGATTGCGTCGCAGGTCCAAGGTGGGATCCGTCAGTTGCAGCGGACCGTTGCCACCAGGCCCGTTACCGAAGCCCATTCCGGGCAAGGACAGCGTGGGTAAGGCAAACCCGAGGACGATGGTCGCAATGATCGCCGAGACGCCAAGATAGCCGGCAGCCCGCCACACTACCGGCATGGCTGTGCCGAAGCCTTCTGCTGAGTCGCGGGAGAGTCCCCGAGTCCATCGCGCCGTCGAGTTCAGACCCTCCGCGATCAGGATTGCCAGATAACCCAGGGCGATGCAACAGAAGCTGATCACTCCGGTGTCGGTACTCAAACCGAGTGCGGGCACCAGAAACAACGTGCCGAGCGGTGCAATGGCCCAGGCCGGTCGCCTTACGCCGGAGACCAACAGATCGGTCATGATCATGATGATCCCGATCACCGTCACAAAGATCAGCTTGACGCCGTCGTTGGGCTCCATGGGGGAAGACTGAGTACGCATGTGCTCGACGCCTGCGCCCCAGAGGTAGGTGTAGTGCTCGAGCCATGACGTCCCGAACTCGCTTGTCGGTGAGATGACGGTGATGAGACTGAGGCCTAGCGAATAGAACAACAAGATCGCGACCTGAGCGCCGAGCACCACGCTGTTGGTCAAGCGAATCCGTCGTAGTCCCAGGCTGGCCGCGCCGATTGCGATGATCAATGCCCAGCTCAGGCCGATAAAGCCGGAATCCTGGGTGAGCGGGGTCACTGTCAAACAGGCCAGCATCATCGAGATGGTCACGGCGATGGCGCTGCGGTCGGAGGCACGCATGGTCAGGCCCCCGTGTTGAGCTGTTCGAGGGCAGACCACGCCTCAGCGACGCCCATACCGCGTGGCACCTCGATGACCCGCCACTGGTTGTCGCGCAGGATCTGGCCTGCCAGATCGTGCTGTGTCCGCTGCTGCTCACTGGCTGGTTCGTCGGCAAAGCTGTCAACATCCAGCAGCATCGCCAGGCCCTGAGCCCGATTGCGTCGCACTCGGAGCAGTGAATTCGCGTCCCGCGCGTTGATCCGGCCCATGATCGCTATGGCAAGCTGTCCGGGTCGATCGACTGTTGCAGACTCAACGGCGTGGTGGATCGTGGTGGTCGGGCGTGACCTGAGGTCGGTCAGGCGACTGATGACGAGTTCCTGGGAAGCTGAGCTGTGCTGGCCCATCGTCCCGCTTATGTTCAGCGGCCCATCAGCCTCGTAGATCTCGATGCCGAAGCCGTCGTCCAAGAAGTGAATACCGATCGATGCGGCCGCCGAGATTGCCCACTCGAGTGAGTTCTGCATGCCCCGACCTGCGTGTGCGCTTGATCGGGAATCCAGCACGATAGTGGCGCTGGGGTCCCAGGCCTGCTCCTCGCGGCGCACCATCAGGTCCCCCCATCGGGCGGTAGAGCGCCAGTGAATCCGCCGTACGTCGTCTCCTTGCCGGTACTCCCGTACCAATGCGTCATCTTGACCGACCACGCCAACTCGGTGTGGTCGAGCCTCGCCGGTGCTGCCCCCACCGCCAATCGTCCGGATCGTCGGCAGCGGCACGATCCGGGGTGTCACCATCACCTCACTGGTGGCGACGAACTGCCGATCTAGCTGCACCAGACCGAATGGATCAACAGTCCGTACGGTAAGCGGGCCAGTGGAGAAGCGCCCCCGGACACGCCCCAGCAATGGATACTCGACCACCCGGCGCCAGCTCTGATCAGCTCGGTCCACCAGGAATCGCGGTCGGTTGCCGAGCTCGCGCGGTACCGAGTCCTCGAGCAACAAGATCCCGGCCGGTAGTATGCCGTCTTGGCCCAGAATGATCTGGCCCTTCATGGGTGAGCCGAGCGGCACTTGGGCAGGCTCGATGGATCGCTCGCATGACATCCGCAGCCGGGCCCGAGATACCAAAATGGCGGCAATGACAGGGAGCGCGACCAGCAGTATGCCCAGTCGCATGACATCACGTTGGCCAGCTGCCATAGCCAGCAGCACAACGATGAGGCCGATCAGTACGAAGAACCGTCCCCGGTGGGTGAGCAGCCGCCACGGACGCGACATAGTAGTGCTATCTCCGGTCGGGAATGTGCACGGACTGAATGGCCTGGGCGATGACGTCAGTCACCGTGCGGCGGGCGAGCTGGGCGTCGGTGGAGGGCAACACCCGATGCGCCAGAACGGAAACTCCCAGGGCCGCAACATCGTCCGGGGTCACGTAGTCCCGACCAGACATCGCCGCAAACGCACGGCTTGCACGCAGCAGCTGAAGGGTCGCGCGAGGTGAAGCGCCGAGCCGAAGGTCGCGCGAGTTCCGCGTGGCGTTGACAATCTGAACGATGTAGTGCTTGACGGCCGGGCTGACATACACCTTCTTGACCGCCTCGATCAGCCCCCTGATGGTAGAGCCATCGGTTACCGGCTGCAGTGCGGCAAGCGGATCAGATGAGCCATGAGACTCGAGCATGTCGAGCTCGGAGTTCGGAGTGGGGTAGCCCATTTGGATCCGCGCCATGAACCGGTCGCGTTGTGCCTCCGGGAGCGGGTAGGTGCCTTCCATCTCGATCGGGTTCTGGGTCGCGACCACCATAAAGGGCGACTCGAGCCGATATGTCGTGCCGTCGACGCTGACTTGACGTTCTTCCATCGACTCCAGAAGGGCCGATTGTGTCTTCGGTGAGGCACGGTTGATCTCATCACCCACCACGATGTTGGCGAAGATGCCGCCGGGCTTGAACTCGAAATCGCGCGTTTCCTGATTGAACACCGAGACGCCGGTGATGTCTGATGGCAACAGGTCCGGTGTGAACTGAACTCGGCGGACGGAGCAGGCGATTGAGCGGCCCAATGCCTTGGCCAGCATGGTCTTGCCGACCCCTGGCACATCCTCGACAAGCAGGTGACCTTCGGCCAGCAGCACAACGAGTGCGAGGTCCACAGAACTGCGTTTTCCTTCGATCACGCTCTCCATTGCGTGACGCACTTTGCCCATTACCTGAACCACGTCGCCGAGAGAGTAGGCCTGGTCAGGACTCCGCCCGATCTCGGCTGCCTTCTCATAGCCCAGGGACATGTGCAAACCCTACGTGTTATCCCCCGCTCTCAGGAAAAAGAGCAACACGCCCAAGCTGAGAGGACAAGCCGATCTGGGGTGCCAAGTGGGGGGAAGTGGGGTATGGTGGGGCGAAGTGGAGAGCAGCGGTTGATGAGTGGGGTTAGGAGGGTGGCCCATGTTTCTTGGCACCCACACTCCGAAGCTCGACGACAAAGGCCGTCTGATCCTTCCGGCGAAGTACCGCGACGAGCTGGCTGACGGCCTGGTGATCACCCGATTCCAGGAGCGATGCCTGGCCATCTGGCCGATCAGTGCGTTCGTCGAGGTGACCAAAACCGTGAGGAGTGCCTCCTCCAGTCAACAAGACGTCCGGGACTACCAGCGGATGCTCGCTTCGGGAGCCTCGGACGAGACACCGGACAAGCAAGGCCGGATCACGATCCCGCCTCATCTGAGGTCGTACGCCGGCCTCGATAAGGACTGTGTCGTGGTGGGGGCGATCGAACGCGTGGAGGTCTGGAACGCCGCCGCATGGGAGCAGTACTCCGCCGAGAAGGAGCCGGCGTTTGCCGAGCTCAACCAGAACGTGTTTCCAGGAGGCTGAGGAGCAGTAACAAAAGACGAATACAGCTCGTGTGGAGAGGCTTCAACCCGCAGGTTCGACTCCCTGACACAACTTCCCCGGTGCCAGGTAGGACTCCCCGCGGATCTCGGGTTGAAACCCCCCTACACGAGCCACCGAGCTGCGAGCCTTCCTCCTTTTTGCGAGCAGCTCAAAGATTAGAAGGGTCGAGATGTCGGATGGATGGCCGTGCCGAGCTGCATGTACCCGTCATGCTGGCGGAGGTCGTTGGCCTGCTGGCTCCGGCCCTCGAACCGCCGCCCGCTGGTTCGGCAGCTGACGACTGCGCCGCTGGAAGCCGCTCGCGTAATGCCGACCCTCCCAGCTCGCCGTACCTTGTCGACTGCACGCTCGGCCTCGGCGGTCATGCCCACGCGCTGTTGGCAGCGTGTCCCGAAGCCCAGCTGATCGGACTGGATCGCGATCCGCAGGCCCTTGCTATAGCAAGTGAGCGGCTGGCTGAGTTTGCTGACCGTGTCACCATCGTGCAGGCGACCTATGACGAGCTGCCAGCCGTACTCGCGAGATTAGGCCGGCCTAAGGTGCAAGGGATTCTGCTTGATCTCGGCATCTCGTCGCTCCAGATTGACGATCCGGAACGCGGGTTTGCTTACGCTCAGGATGCTCCGCTCGACATGCGGATGGGACCCCAGGATCTGACTGCGGCCGAGATCCTCAATAGCTATTCGAGAGATGAGCTGTCGCGGATCCTGCGAACCTACGGTGAGGAGCGCTACGCCGATCAAATTGCCCGCCGGATAGTCGCCGAGCGAGAGCGGGAGCCATTTGTCACTTCGGGCCGACTCGTGCAGCTGCTTTATGACACTGTGCCCGCAGCTTCCCGCAAGACCGGGGGCCATCCTGCGAAGCGGACATTCCAGGCCCTACGGATCGAGGTGAACGCTGAGCTCGAATCGCTGGAGTCGGTGCTGCCGAGTGCTATCGCGGCGCTCGCGCTCGATGGGCGGATCGCAGTGTTGGCCTATCACTCCCTCGAGGACAGGCTAGTCAAGCAAATCTTCGGCCTCGCCGCTCGGGATCGCGCACCGCGCGACCTTCCGGTCGTTCCGGTTGATCTGAGGCCGGAGCTGCGGCTGTTGACCCGCGGAGCACTGCGGCCTAGTCCTGCTGAGATCGCCCGCAACCCACGCGCCGCATCAGCGCGGCTCCGTGCGGCAGTCCGCATCTCCGAGATGGCGGTAGCCGGGTGAGCGCGCTCTGGGCACCTCGCGCCGCCAGGAATGACGACGGCCGGACGACCGAGCAGTCCCTCCGGGCCGTGGCCCAACCGGGCGCCCGCCTGGCTCGATTCCCTTTTCTCCTTGTGCTGATCGGGCTTTTCGGGATCGGCATGGTGGGCCTGCTCATGCTCAACACCACGTTGCAGAGCCAAGCGTTCGAGTCGCGTACCCTCAATCGGCAAGCCACCGAACTCGCCTACACCCAGGCCGATCTGGAGAATCAGCTTGCCGCGCTGGCAGCTCCGCAAGAGTTGGCTCGACGGGCCTCGGAGCTCGGGATGCGCCCCAACCCCTTCCCAGCTTTTCTGGTGCTGCCCAGCGGCAAGGTAGTGGGCAAGCCCATTCCGGTCCGGGGTCATGAGGTGCCGGCTCTGATTGTGAAGACACCAGCCCAGCTGGCCGCCGAGGAGGCGGCTAAGCGTGCCCGTGCTGAGGCGAAGGCTGCAGCAATGGCCGCCAAGAAGGAGGCCGCGGCAGCAGAGGCAAAGCGAAAGGCTGCCCAACGTGCAGCGGCCAAGCAGAAAAAGGCCGCCGTGGCCTCTGCCACGAAAACCGACACCGTGGCCTCTGCCACGAGAACCAACACTGAGGCCTCCACCACGAAAACCAAGAGGACCACAGCCAGCAGGGGACAGGGCTGATGGCCGAGGAGGATCGTCCTCGGCCGGCACCACGTCCAGACTCAAAGCGACCTCTTCGCGCCATGGCCGCGCCGCGCCATCTGCGGCTGCCGGCGACCGACCGGCCGTCCACGCTGCACGCCCGGGGGGTGCGGATTCTTCGTGATGGCACGGTACGGACTCCTCGCCCGCGAATTCCTCAGCCACCGCGGATCCGACCTGCGCGCAGCAGGCCTCAAATCCGGCTGCCGCTGGCATCAGCCCCCCGGCGCCTGCATGTGCTGCTTATCGCCGTCGCCATGGCACTTTCCCTCTGCGCAGGCCGTCTGCTGCAACTGCAGGGCTTCGACTCCTCCTCCTATACGGCCGACGCTTTGACCCGCACATTGCCGCTGTTGCCAGCGCGTGGCGAGATCAGCGATCGCAACGGTCTGGTGCTTGCGTCAACCCAGCCAGCCGTCGCGGTGACGGCCGATCCCACGTTGACAGCTCCCCGTGCAGCCGAATTCGCCAGCGTACTTGCCGGCCACCTTGGCATGCGGGAGGCGGAGCTCATACCACTGCTGACGAAGACCGGCACGCGTTTTGTCTATCTCAAGAAGAAGGTGCCCGCTCTTAGCTACGCCGCCCTCGCCGCCGACTTGTCGAGCCGGAACCTACGAGGGATTTTCCGCGAGAGTGATCCAATCCGTACCTATCCCAATGGCTCGGTCGGCGCGTCGGTGGTCGGATTCGTTGGCGCGGACGGCGAGGGCCTGGCCGGGCTGGAGCGTACGCTCAATGCGCAGCTGGCCGGCGTTGAAGGCAAGGAAACATACGAGAGTGCACCCAACGGGAGCAAGATTCCGCTCGGCCGACGGTCCGTCACGCCAGCGCGCAACGGCCTCAGCTTCCAGCTCACCCTCGACTCCGAGGTGCAGTGGGCCGCCGAACGCCGGCTGGCAGAGCAGGTCGCCAAGAACCGCGCCGACTCAGGCTTCGCAATCGTTTTGGATGTCAAAACGGGTCAGGTGATTGCGCTGGCGAATGCCCCAAGCTATGACTCGGCGCGGCCGCAGGCCGCAAGATCTCAGGATCGTGGCAACCGCGCCATTTCAGCCCCGTACGAACCAGGGAGTGTACAGAAAGTCTTGACAGCGGCGGCGCTGATCGACTCGGGCACCGCGAATCCATCTACGCGGGTGGTCATTCCAACCCGCCTTCCTTCGGGTGGCCGCGCTATCAAGGATCACTTCTCACACGGAGTGCTGCACTACACAATGCGCGGGGTGATCGCAGATTCATCCAACATCGGCACAGCACTGCTCGCACGCCAGCTTGAAAAGCAGAAGCTGCACGACTATCTGGTGAGCTTTGGCCTCGGCTCGAAGACCCGCGTCGAACTGCCTGGCGAGTCCGCAGGCATCATGCCGAAGCCAGACATGCCTAGTGGCCAGCGGGATCAGATCGCTTTCGGGCAAGCGATCGCGGTCACGGGGATTCAGGAAGCCTCCGCCATCGCCGGTGTCGTGAACGGCGGGATCTACAACCCGCCAACACTGATCAAGAAGGCCTTCGACGGGGACGGCAAGGAAGTGGGGGTGCCGCGAGCACCGCAGCGGCGGGTCATCTCGGAGCAGAGTTCGGCACAGGTACGCGAGCTGATGCAAGCAGTCATCGACAGCTCGAACGGTCAGCGGAATCTGAAGCTCGACCGGTACACCACCGGCGGCAAGACCGGCACCGCACAGCGCGCCGACACGAGCTGTCGCTGTTATCGAGGCTACGTAACATCATTCATAGGATTTGCGCCGCTCGACGATCCGCAGATTCTGACCTATGTCGTGATCAGTAACCCCCGCAAGGACCAGACGGGAACGGGCACAGCAGCGCCTGCGTATCGCGACATCATGAACATGGCCCTGCCGCGCTACTCGGTCGTTCCCGATGCCAGGCCGCACAAGCCGCTGCCCATTAAGTGGTGAAGCGAGCAATCAAACACAGCAGCGAGCAGCCAAAGTGGAGGGTATTGGTCCACGTCGGCCGACAAGTCGATAACGTCACAGGGTGTCTTCTGCTCTACGGGGGGGTGTGCTCCGGCCGCGCACCAGACACCAGATCGGTCTGGCCGAGCTGTTCGGGGATCGCGTCGCGGTAAGCGACCCGGTTGTCAGCGGCATCAGCATCGACTCCCGGCTGGTACGCCCGGGCGACCTCTACGTCGCCCTGTCGGGCGCGCATCATCACGGCGCTGAATTCGCCCAGCAAGCCGCCCACGCGGGCGCAGTTGCAATCCTCACCGACACCGCTGGCCACCGCATGGTCAACGGTGTACAGCTTCCGGTGATCGTGGTCGACCATCCCCGGCAAGCGATGGCAGGGGTCGCCGCCAGCATTTATGGTCGGCCCGCCGACGCGCTCACCATGTGTGCCGTTACGGGCACCAATGGGAAGACGACCACCACGTTCCTTTTGGAAGCAGCTCTGCGCGCCGGGGGAGTGAGCACCGGGCTGGTGGGCACGGTCGGTTTCAGGCTGAATGGCGTCGCCTTGGACTGCGTTCCCACTACGGTGACCACACCGGAATCGACCGACCTACAGGGTCTGCTGGCTTTCCTGCTGGAGGAGGGGGCAGAGACCGTCGTGATGGAGGTCTCGTCCCATGCGCTGGTGCTCGGACGCGCGGAAGCGATCACCTTTGACGTCGCCGCCTTCACCAATCTCGGCAGAGATCATCTTGATTTCCATGGCGACGTCGAGTCCTACTTCGAGGCGAAGGCATCGCTGTTTACGCCGGATCGAACCAGGCACGCAGTGATCAATGTCGACGATCCGCGAGGCGGCGAGTTGGTGCGGCGTATCAGCCGTCAGGCTGGAATAGGCCTCACCACGGTCAGTCTTGACGGCGACGCCGCATGCCGAGCCCTGGCATACCAAGCGCTACCTGATGGAGGAGTTGCGGTTCGGGCAGACGTGCGCGGTCATAGGTTGGAGTTCGACCTCAAACTCCCTGGTGATTTCAACATTCGCAACGCGCTGACGGCACTGGCAATGGTTGACGCAATCGGGGGGGATCTGGAGCGGGCCGCCGACGGATTGGGGCAGGCCAATGTGTCGGGCCGGATGCAACGGGTCGAGCTGGGGCCAAGCGCACCGGTGGTCTATGTGGACTTTGCGCACACACCGCAAGCGATCGCTGCCGCATTGGAAGCAGTCAGAAGCCGGCGCCGCATCGTGGTCGTCGGCTGCGGTGGAGACCGCGATCCACTGAAACGCGAGCCGATGGGTGAGTCGGCGGCGCGACACGCGGATGTCGTGATCGCTACCGACGACAATCCGCGGTCCGAAGAGCCGGCCGCCATTCGGGCACAGTTGCTAAGTGGGGCGCGTGCTGCAGTGCGCCGATATGGTCTGGCAACAGATGTCATCGACGGCGGCGACCGGCGTTCCGCCATCAATCTCGCCTTGCAACTGGCAGCTCCTGGTGACGTGGTCGCGATTCTCGGCAAAGGCCACGAGCTCGGTCAGGAGATCGCTGGCACGGATCTGCCGTTCAGTGATCCGGATGTGGCAGCTGAGGAGTGGGCGGTGCTGCATCCGGATCTGGCGGCGCAGGCAGGTCAGCAGGACTTGATGCCGTGATTGCAGTGACGGTCGACGAGATCGCCACGATGTTGGGTGCCGAGCTATCGGGTCCCGGCGACACGACTGCGGTCGTGACGGCCTTGACATCAGACTCCCGGGCTGTCGCAGCCGGTGCCCTGTTCGTGGCGCTACCTGGAGAGCATGTTGACGGTCAGGACTACGTTGCAGAGGCAACCGCCGCCGGCGCGGCCGCGTCGCTCACCAGGCATCCGGTGCGGGGCGCATTGTGTCTGGTGGTGCTGGACCCACTTGTCGCGCTCGGCCGGGTCTCCCGATACCTCGTTGACCGGGCAAGTGCTAAAGGTCTGCAAGTTGTTGGCATCACCGGCTCAGTCGGCAAGACCTCGACCAAGGACCTACTGGCCCAGGTGCTCGAGCGCGTCGGTCCGACCGTGGCGGCAGCCGGCAACTTCAATAACGAGCTCGGTGTGCCACTCACTGTCGGCCGAGTCGACGAGCAAACCAGGTTCCTTGTTGCGGAGATGGGTGCGAGAGGCATTGGTCACATCGCCTATCTCTGTGACATCGCACCACCACGCGTCGGTGTGGTGCTGAACGTGGGCCAAGCCCATGTCGGAGAGTTCGGCGGACAGGCCGCGATCGCCCAAGCCAAAGGCGAGTTGGTGGCAGCTCTGCCGACTGATGGTTGGGCCGTTCTGAACATTGACGATCCGCTTGTCTGGTCGATGCGGAGGCGTACCCGGGGCAACGTGCTGCCCTGGTCGACGATCCAGCCACTTGACGACGGTGTCTGGGCATCCGGACTGGTAGGCAACACTTTTGGGCGATACTCCTTCGCCCTCCGTTACGGTCAATCTGAGACCGATGTTCAGCTTCAGCTGACCGGGCGGCACCAGGTCGCGAACGCCGTAGCTGCGGCTGCTGCGGCGGTTGCCCTCGGTGTCGAGCTCCACGCAGTCGCCGCTGCGCTCACCGCCGCCGGCCCTCGATCGCGCTGGCGGATGGAGCTGCATGATCGATCAGATGGCGTCACAGTGATCAACGACTCCTACAATGCAAACCCGGACTCAATGCGGGCAGCGCTCACCACCTTGGCCGAGCTGGGTCGCGCCGGCCGGCACACCTGGGCCGTGCTTGGAGACATGCTCGAGCTGGGCGAGACCGCGGCCGAAGAGCACGCTGCGATCGGCCGGTTCGCCGCACAAAGCGGAGTCGAGCACTTGGTGGCCATTGGTGAGTTCGCTGTGCAGATCACCAGTGCCGCTGTCGCCGCCGGGTTGCCCTCGATGCGAGCGGTGTCAGTCACAGACAAGGCCGAGGCAGCCGCTCTGGTCTGCAGAGATGTTGAGCAGGGCGACGTGGTCTTGGTGAAGGCATCCCGTGGCTTAGCCTTGGACACCGTGGCCGACGAGATCCTTTCTGCAGTCGGACCACCCCCACATCAGGATGCCGTGTGAAGACCATCGTCTTCGCGGGCTGCCTCGCCCTGCTCGGCACTCTGCTTGGAACGCGCGTCGCAATCCAGGTCCTGGTCAAGAAGGGATACGGGCAGCTGATCCGCGACGACGGGCCCACTTCCCACCACGTCAAGCGGGGAACGCCGACCATGGGTGGCCTAGTCATCATTGCCGCCGTCGTGGTCGCGTATTTCGGCAGTCACTTGATCACCTTTACGCCCCCATCCGCGTCGGCGTTGCTCGTGCTCTTCCTCTTCACCGGGCTTGGCGTCGTGGGGTTTCTCGACGACTACATCAAGATCAGAAACCAGCGCTCGCTCGGTTTGCGGAGCAAGGCGAAAATCGCCGGCCAATCGATCGTTGCAATCTTGTTCGCGGTCGCATCACTGCAGTTCCCAGACGAGCGAGGAATTTCTCCGGCCTCGCCTTTCGTCTCGTTCCTCCGCGATATCGAATGGCTTAAATTGCCACTGATTCTGGTGATCATCTGGGTCATGCTCTTGATAGCGGCCGCCAGCAATGGGGTCAACCTCACTGACGGGCTCGACGGCCTCGCTTCCGGTGCCTGCGTCATGATCTTCGGCGCTTATACGTTGGTCAATATCTGGCAGTACAACCAGTCCTGCGCCTATACCGCCTCAGCAGGTCCAAAGTGTTACGAGGTGCGGGACCCCTACGACCTGGCAGTAGTGGCCATCGCTCTGGCTGGCGCCTGCTTCGGCTTCCTGTGGTGGAACGCCGAACCAGCGAAGATCTTCATGGGCGATACCGGCTCGCTGTCGCTGGGCGGTGCACTCGCTGCAATGGCAATCTTCACGCGGACCGAGCTGCTCCTGGTGATCTTGGGTGGGCTGCTGGTCATTGAGGTGATGTCAGTCATTCTCCAGGTCGGGTTCTTCAAGCTGACTCGTGGGCGACGGCTGTTCAAGATGTCGCCCATTCACCATCACTTCGAGCTGCTCAACTGGGCACAAGTGACAATCGTGATGCGCTTTTGGATCATTGCTGGGCTGTTCGTTGCCGCCGGCCTGGGCATCTTCTATGCGGAGTGGGTGGCCGGTACATGAAGCCGGCATGGTTAGCACAGGCCGATAGCCGATCACCGTGGCCGCAGGTGCACGTTGTGGTAGCAGGCATCGGCGTTTCTGGCTTCGCGGCTGCCGATGGACTGCTCCACTTTGGCACCCGCGTCACGATTCTGGACGATGTGCTGGATGATCTCACCTCCGACCGGGGAAAGTTGTTGGAGGTGCTCGGGGGTCTCGTCCGGCTCGGACCGGGTTCGACCGCAGACCTTCCCGACGATGCTGACCTGGTTATCGCCACCGGCTGGCCGCCCACGACACCGCTACTTCTTGAGGCCGCCGCGCGTGGCACACCCATCTGGAGCGAGGTCGAGCTGGCGTGGCGGCTCAGCCGGCCCGACAAGATCGTGCCCTGGCTTGGGATCACCGGCACGAACGGCAAGACCACGACCACGCAGATGCTTGAGTCGATCCTGGCAGCGGCAGGACTGAGAACGGCCGCGGTGGGCAACATCGGCCGTCCCATCATGGAAATCGTGCTCGACCCGCAACCTTACGACGTGCTCGCGGTCGAGCTCTCCAGCCACCAGCTGCGCTGGTCTGACTCGTTGGCCATGCATTCCGCTGCGGTCCTCAACGTGCAACCTGACCACCTGGAATGGCACGGCTCGTACCAGGCCTACCGCGACGCCAAGGCCACGATCTATACCGGTGTCCAAGCCAGCTGTGTCTACAACGTCGCTGATCCGGCCACCGAGCAGATGGTCGAGCAGGCCGAAGTGGTCGAAGGTGCCCGGGCGATTGGTTTCACGCTGGGAACGCCCGGACTGTCAATGCTTGGTGTCGTCGATGATTTATTGGTCGATCGGGCGTTTATCGAGCAGCGTCGAGACTCGGCGCTGGAGCTTGCAAAGGTAAGCGATGTCAGACCGGCTGTGCCGCACAATGTCGCCAACGCGCTGGCGGCTGCGGCACTGGCTCGCTCGTACGGCGTGCCGGCGGCGGCGGTCCGCAAGGGATTGCAGACGGTCAAGGTTGGCCCGCACAAGATCCAGACCGTGTTGGAACGCAACGGTGTTTCCTGGGTGGATGATTCCAAGGCCACCAACCCCCACGCCGCAGATGCCGCGCTACGCGCCTTCAGCTCCGTAGTCTGGATCGCCGGAGGTCAGGCCAAAGGCACCACGTTCGACGATTTGGTCGCTGCGCATCGCGAAAAGCTGCGTGGCGTGGTGCTGCTCGGGGTCGACCGCAAGATCATTGCGCAAGCCCTCGCTCGACACGCCCCCGAAGTCCCCACGCAAGTCATTGAGGCAGTCGACACTAGAGCAATGGCACAAGCCGTTGCGGCGGCCGCTTCCCTGGCCAGACCTGGTGATGCTGTCCTGCTCGCGCCGGGGTGCGCCAGTAAGGACATGTTCACCGACTACGCCGCACGCGGGGATGCCTTCGCTGCCGCGGTGCGTGCGCTCGCAGAGGGGTAGACATCAGTGGCGACCCTGACCCCGCAGGGCCAGACCGCGCCCGTCAAACGACCAGCGTCGGTTAGCCACTCCGAGACCGCCCCGACCCGTCCCACCTCGACCATCGAGGTGTTGCGCTGGCTGCGCTCCATGCTGGACCGGCCAATGACCAGCTACCACTTGGTCCTCGGTTCGGTAGCACTGCTGCTCATCGTCGGGGTGATGATGGTGCTCTCGGCATCCAGCGTGAACGCCTATCTCACGGTCGGTGACTCCTACTTCTACGTCAAGCGCCAGCTCATCTTCCTTGGAGCTGGGTTGCTCGGCGCCTTAGGGATCATGAAGCTCCCACCGTCGACGCTCCGCCTGCTGAGTTGGTTTGGGGTGGGCCTTGCTGCCATTTTGCTGATCTTGACCTATACGCCGCTTGGCATCTCGGTGAACGGGAACCGTAACTGGCTCTACCTTGGTTCGTCGCTGTTCTCCATCCAGCCGGCGGAGTTCGCAAAGCTGGCCATGATCGTTTGGGGAGCTGATCTGCTGGCCCGCAAGTATCGCTTGCTGGACCAGCCGAAGCATCTGCTGGTGCCCTTCTTGCCGGTGAGCGCCGTCCTGATCTTGCTGGTGCTTTTCCAGGGCGACGCAGGAACGGCGGTGGTCATGGCCGTCATTGCTGCAGGCATGCTCTGGGTTGTCGGTGCTCCACTGCGAGTGCTGATGGCTTTGGCTTCGGCCGGTGTGGCGGGTGTGGTCGCGATCTTCCTCACCTCGCCGGTGCGGATGCGCCGCCTGACCGCCTTTCTGGACCCGACTCTTGATCTCACTGGTGCGAACCATCAGGCCAACGCCGGCATGTTCGCGATTGCGTCGGGCGGCTGGTGGGGAGTGGGGCTTGGCGCGAGCCGGCAGAAATGGGGCAGCCTGCCCGAGGCGCATACCGACTTCATCTTCGCCGTTCTCGGCGAGGAGTTCGGTCTGTTAGGGAGCCTGGTTGTCCTCGCTATGATCGGCATCTTGGGTTACGCCGGCATCCGGATCGCGTCACATGCCGACGATTTGTTCGTTCGTTTTGCCGCTGGTGGTATCACTACCTGGTTCATGGTGCAGGCGCTGATCAATCTCGCAGTCGTACTCCGGATGCTCCCGATCGCTGGGGTGCCGCTGCCGCTGGTCTCCTACGGGGGCTCCGCGTTAGTGGCCAATTTGCTGGCCGTCGGGGTGCTGCTCGCATGCGCGCGCCGAGAACCTGAGGCCCGTAGGCTGCTGGCCCGCAAGGCAATGCGGCCCCAACCCCGAATGACGACAGTGGTCGGGTCGCACACCAGACAGGGCAATGGCGGCTCATGAACCAGTCGGCTTCGGGCTCCGTTGTGCTCGCTGGCGGGGGCACGGCCGGACATACATCGCCGTTGATCGCGACCGGTCTCGAGCTGCGCCGGCTACGCCCTGGGCTCGCACTTACCGCGCTCGGCACGCCTCGCGGGTTGGAGACCACCGTTGTCCCGGCGGCCGGACTGGAACTCGAGCTGATTCCTGCGGTACCGATGCCGCGACGCCTCGGAAAGGACCTGGTGCTTCTCGGACCGCGTCTGCTTCAGGCGGTGCAGGCTACGGTACGACTGCTGCGGCACACTCAGGCTGACGTAGTCGTCGGCTTCGGCGGATACGTGTCCACCCCGGCTTACCTGGCCGCCCGGCGGCTCGGGTTGCCCATCGTCATCCATGAACAAAACGTGCTCCCCGGTCTCGCAAACAAGCTCGCGGCCCGACTCACCAGCCGCGTATACACCTCATTCCCGCAGACCCCGTTGCCACATGCGCGTTGTATCGGTCTGCCGATGCGGCGGGCGATCACCGACGTGGACCGAGTCGCTCTGCAACGTGAGGCCCGCCTTGGCTTCGAGTTACACCCCGAGCGGCCGACACTGCTGGTCAGCGGAGGATCTCAAGGTGCCTTGCGGATCAATATCGCGATTGCGGAGGCCTGGCCGGAGTTGCTGGCCCAGGGGATCCAGGTCCTGCACGTGTTGGGACCGAACAACCTCACTCCTGACATCGTTCGGAGATTGGATGAACGGACGGGAGCTGCCTACCAGCCGGTGGCGTACGTGGAGCAGATGGAGCGGGCGTACGCGGCCGCCGATTTGATGCTGGCCCGCAGTGGTGCCGGCACAGTGCTGGAGACCGCCGCCGTCGGGCTACCTGCGGTATTCGTGCCGTATCCGCATGGGAACGGCGAGCAGGCCCGCAACGCGGAGTTGGTTGTCAGTGCGGGTGGCGGCATCATGTTGGCCGACAGCAACTGCACGTCCGCGTGGGTCGCCGAGGAAATTCCAGCTCTATTCGCGCACCCGGATCGGCTGGCCGGGATGAGAAACGCGCTTGGCGGCGTTGCCCGCCTCGATGCGGCTACCGTGTTGGCGTCCCATGTACTGGAGGTGATCCGCTGATGAGTCTGCTCACTCCCGTTGAGCTGCCGAATTTGGATCAACTGGGCGGGGTGCACTTCATCGCCATTGGCGGTTCCGGCATGAACGGGATCGCCTCGATGATGCTGGCACACGGCATCCGGGTCAGCGGCAGCGATAGGCAAGATTCGAAATACCTGCGCTCACTGGAAGCGCAAGGCGCACGTGTGCACGTAGGGCATCGCGCCGAGCAGTTGGGCGAGGCCACCACAGTGGTGGTTTCCTCCGCTATCCGGGAAGACAACCCAGAGCTCGTGGAGGCTCGGCGCCGCGGCCTGCGGGTGATGCATCGCAGTGCAGCGCTAGGTTCGCTGATGCTTGGCCGCCGTGGCGTCGCAGTCGCGGGAACTCATGGCAAGACAACAACAACAGCGATGATCGCCCATGTGCTGGCGGGCTGCGGATTCGATCCATCCTTTGTGATTGGTGGCGCCCTCACCGGAACCAACACCGGCGGCCACCTCGGCAGTGGTGACGTCATGATCGTCGAGGCCGACGAGAGCGACGGCTCCTTCCTGCAATACCCCTGCGAGGTGGCGGTCGTGACCAACGTCGATCCTGACCACCTCAGCAACTGGGGTAGTGCGGAGAACTACGCAGACGGTTTCCTACGCTTCGCAACCGGCGCTTCGGTACGGCTGCTGGTGACCAGCGCAGACGATCCAGGAGCTATCGCCTTAACCGAACAGGTACGGCGCCGGATCGCTGCCGGCTCGCCGGGGCCCGAGATCATGACCTTCGGCTCGTCCCGGGACGCTGACGTGCAGATCAAGGGCATCCACCTTGTCGGTACCGGCTCGACATTCGAGCTCGTTTGGGCCGGTCATGGCGGCGCCGTGGATCTGGCTGTGCCTGGGCACTACAACGTGCTGAACGCCGCGGCGGCTTACGCGGTGGCCATCTGGCTGGGCGTCGAAGAGACCGACGTACGGCGCCATCTGACCAGGTACGAGGGCACCTATCGGCGGTTCCAGCTGATCGGCGTTCCCAACAACATCCGGGTCTACGACGATTACGCGCATCACCCCACCGAGGTATTGAACACCTTGGTCGCTGCTCGCACCGGCGTCGGTGCCGGTCGCGTCGTGGTCTGCTTTCAGCCGCACCTCTACACCCGCACCCGAGACTTCTGGCGCGAGCTCGCACACGCTCTGGAACAGGCCGATGAAGCGATCGTGATGGATGTCTGTGGTGACCGCGAGGATCCGATTCCGGGAATCGACGGGGCCATGGTGGCCAATGCGGTCACGCCGGGCACGGCGCATGTGACCTATGAGCCCGTCTGGGATGAGGCCGCGCCAACCGTTGCCAGGATCGCTCGCCCTGGCGATCTGGTCATCACCGTCGGATGTGGCGACGTCACGAAGGTGGCGCCAAGGATCGTTGAAGAGATTGGGCGGCTGACCGAGGCGGTGCGATGACCGCTACGGCCACGGTGCGACGGAGTGCCAGCCGGAAGTCGCCGCCGCAACGCACCCGTCGTGCCCTCAAGCGCCGGTCCAGGCGCCGCAAGGCCCTGGCTTTGATCGTCATCATGCTGGTACTGGCGCTCCTAGGCGGCAGTCTGTGGATCATGTACTTCTCCACGGTGCTTGTCACGAAGCGAGTGAAGGTTGCCGGCACTTCAGAGCTGACAGCAGGGCAGGTGAGCCTTGCCGCGCAAGTGCCTCTCGGGGTGCCGCTGGCTCGTCAGGACCTGGACGCGATTGCCCAGCGGACGACAACTCTGCCGGCGATCGAGGCAGCGAGCGTCATCCGCGAGTGGCCGAGCACTATCACCGTTAGCGTCGTCGAGCGTCGGCCGGTTTTGGGGGTGCGGCGGCCCGAGGGCTACGTGTTAGTCGACAAGTCCGGTGTCGCGTACCAAACGCGGCAGGTGCTGCCCCCGAAAGTTGTGCTCGCTGTCGTGGTCGACCCGGGGGACAAACCCCTGCTCACCGAAATGGCCACGGTCGCGGCCGCATTGCCGAACAAGCTGCGCAGCAGGGTCGATCGGATGACGGCCAGCAACCGGGACGCCATCGCGCTAGTCCTGGAGTCCGGACGCACGGTGACCTGGGGCAGCTCCTCGGACTCAAAGCTGAAAGCCCAGATCGTCACGGCGTTGCTGATGCGGGAACCGAAGTCCTCCATCGACGTGTCAAGCCCGCATAACCCAGCCGTCCGGTAGCTGTGGTCGAGTCCGCTTTGTGACGCTCCAGCTTGGCTGATCTCCACCGCCAAAAAAGGTGGGCGTCGGGTGAAGATTTGGTGTGGCGTCAACGTGTGGTCGGCAGCTTCAACGTCTACTTGACATATAGCAATTCGATATTTTGCTGATCTTGGCGTGTCACTGCGCTTTCGTCGGAAGCTATCTCGTAGCCTCATTTCAGACCGCGCCGCTTCTCACCTGTCGCAACATAATTGTTGACCTCAGGTTGAGGCTTGGTGCACCCACCGTCCGCGGAGATGAAAGAAGAGGCGGAATCGTGGTTTCTGCATCACAGAACTACTTGGCGATCATCAAGGTCGTGGGCGTCGGCGGCGGCGGTGTCAATGCCGTCAACCGGATGATCGAAGCCGGGCTTCGCGGGGTCGAGTTCATAGCGGTGAACACTGACGCTCAGGCGTTGCTGATGAGCGATGCCGACGTCAAATTGGACATTGGCCGTGATCTCACCCGCGGTCTGGGTGCGGGCGCAGATCCAGACAAGGGCCGCCAGGCGGCCGAAGATCACGCACAAGACATAGAGGACGCGCTCAAGGGCGCCGACATGGTGTTCGTGACGGCAGGCGAGGGTGGCGGTACGGGGACGGGAGGCGCGCCGGTGGTCGCTCGGATCGCCCGTGCGCTTGGCGCCCTCACGATCGGCGTCGTCACCCGACCGTTCTCGTTCGAGGGGAAGCGTCGCGCCACTCAGGCCGAGCAGGGAATCGTCTACCTCCGTGAGGAGGTCGATACCTTGATCGTGATCCCGAACGACAAGTTGCTCCAGATGATTGATCACCAGATCGCAATCCTGGACGCGTTCAAGCAGGCCGACCAGGTGCTGATGCAAGGCGTCTCCGGCATCACCGACCTGATCACCACTCCCGGCCTGATCAATCTCGACTTCGCTGACGTGAAGTCCATCATGTCCAACGCCGGCTCGGCACTGATGGGCATCGGCTCGGCGCGCGGCGAGGACCGCGCCCGCTCGGCCGCGGAGATGGCGGTGTCGTCACCGCTGCTGGAGGCGAGCATCGAGGGCGCCCACGGCGTCCTACTGTCCATCGCCGGTGGTTCGGACCTCGGTCTGTTCGAGGTCTCGGCGGCCGCCAATCTGATTCAGGGGGCAGCGCACGAAGACGCGAACATCATCTTCGGTACGGTCATCGATGATGCGCTCGGCGACGAGGTCAAGGTAACTGTGATTGCAGCAGGCTTTGAAGGCGGCCAGCCGCCGCGCCGCCAGCCCGGAATCAGCCGAGCTGCTGATCTGCGTAATCATCAGGCGCGCTCGGCTGCTACGCCTCTGGAGTCGGCGCCTGCGATCTCTGCAGCAAACAACTTGATGAATCATGCGGCGACCCCGTTTGACAGTCCCGCACCGGCTCCGCCAGCTGCGCCAGCACCACTGTCCCCGACACGGGTCACGGTGCCGAGAGGTCCCATATTCGAGGATGAGCTCGACATACCTGACTTCCTTAAGTGACGCGTGTCGAGCCCAATCATCAAGATGTCGGGACGGTAATCTCGGCACCAAATAGACGCGCTGACCGCGGAGCAGGTGTGTCACAGATTCGAGGCGGATGAGATGGCGGAACGACTGAAGCGCGCAGCAGCATGGCTGGGCTTGGTCACCGACGATCGGTACGCGGACTATGACGACGCCGCCGAGTTTGAAGACTTGACCGAAGAGGACCACTCAGTTGAACCGCTCGACACACCAAATAAGGCCGCTACTGTGACGCCACTCGAAAGCCGGCGTACCGGCACCGTGGCAGCGGCCGCCGGCACGACTCTCGCTTCTCACCCCCGGACGGCCGATGTGTCTCGGATCACCACTGTTCATCCCCGCACTTATAACGAGGCTCGCGTCGTAGGTGAGCACTTCCGTGACGGCGTGCCGGTCATCATGAACCTGACCGACATGGAGGATGTCGACGCCAAGCGCCTCGTTGACTTCGCCGCTGGTCTCATCTTTGGTCTGCGTGGCAGTATCGAACGCGTCACCAGCAAGGTGTTCCTGCTCTCGCCGCACGATGTCACCGTGGCAGCGGAGGACAAGGAACGGATTGCGGGCGGGTTCTTCAATCAGAGCTAGCTGAGGACCTCGCCTGACTGGTCTGTACGCCTAGGCTGGTGGCACGCGTACACCGAAGCAAACAGACAGGCCTCAATCGTGGTTGTCGTGGGACTCATCATCAATTGGATCTTGTGGATCTTCCTGCTGATCCTGTTCGCGCGGATGATTTTGTCCTGGGTCCCCGTGCTCGTCCGTGACTGGGAACCAAGGGGACCCATGCTGGTCTTCGCTGAGATCATCTACTCCATAACCGACCCGCCGCTCAGGCTGCTGCGCAAGGTTCTCAAGCCGGTCAGAGTTGGCAACATGATGCTCGATCTGGCCTTCATCGGCCTCGCGATCCTGGTCAGCATCTTGATGCAGATCAACCGCAGCGTGTTCTTCTAACTTTCCCCGCCGTCATATTCGGTTGGCTGTGCGCCCAGGGCAAATTGGGTACGGTAGGGCGGGTGATGGTGAGGCGGCCGGCCCCACTAGAAGGTTCCTAGATACCGAGGTGCACGATGACGCTGACGCTAGACGACGTTCGCAACAAGCGGTTTCGGATGGCCCGCAAGTCTGGCTACGAGGTGTTAGAGGTTGACGAGTTCGTCGACGAGGTCGAGGAAAGCTTCGCGCAGCTGGTTGAGGAGAACCAGAACCTGAAGAAGCAGGTGCAAGCCCTCAAGGCTGCTCCTCCAGTCGCCGGCCCGGCTCCTCATACGCCGGCTCCTCACACAATTGCCCCGCCTCCCCCCGCAGTCCAGCCACCCCCAATGCGGCAGCCTGCTCCGACACAGCAGCCGACATCCGGCCCCATTGTGGTGACGACCGGGAAGGAGGCCAGCTCGGCCGTCGTCCGGCTCGTCGAGATGTCCACCGAGCAGGCGGAACGCCTCGTGGGGGAGGCAACCGAGGATGCCAACCGGATCCGGGAGGAAGCCAACCGAACCGCACACCAGCTCACGACGGACGCCCGAACGCGAGCCGAGCGAGTCGAATCTGAGGCTCGGGTTAACGCGGAGCGGCTGCAAGCTGACGCGCACAGCCGCGCCGAGAAGCTTGATCGGGAGATTGACGGTCGTCGCGGTGAGATGTTCGGCGATCTGGAGAAGCAGCGCGACGACCTGACAGCATCGGTCGCGGCGCTTCGCAGCTTCGAAGCGGCCTATCGCACCAACCTCGCGACCCACCTGCGTCAGCAGATCGAGACACTGGAGTCCGGCCGAGCCGAGCCGGTCGATGTGCCTGAGGTGATACGGGAGCTCAAACCGACAGAGCACAACTCAAACGGAACGGCTCAGCCGGGCGAGCATGGTCCAATCGATCAACCGCAGCGGGAAGACGCTCCAAGCTACGGACGAGGCGGTTCACCGAGCAACACACCGCGCCTTGATGCCCTTCTCGGGGACCAACGCTGAGCTGGTTGCAGCAATAGTCAACGCCACAGGGCCCGCTTAGGCGGGCCCTGTGGCGTTATGCCGGAGTTCAAAAGCGTTGCACTATCAAATTCAGCGATAAATCAGCGCGGGTCGTTGAAGAAAGTGCTTTTGGGGCCTACTGTCTCTGCGTCACTTAACCTTCCACCGGGGGCTGACCAAGAAATGGGGAACCCATGACCACCGCGAAATCCAGAGCTGCGGGCACCCCCGCAGCCGAGAACGGCGGTCGCACCACCACGAGTCGGAGGGCCTCGGCGAAGGCCGCACCAACGGTGCATGCGGTACCAGTGGAACATCAAGACAAACCAACGAAACCGATGAGTCCCAAGTCGTTGCCAGTTCGCCCTGGCGAAGATCCATGGACGAAAACCGAGCTCAATGAGGTCAAGCAGGCGTTGACCGAAGACATCGCCCGCTTCCAGAGTCAGATCGAGATCTCCACAGCTGAACTGGTGGGACTGCTGCGTGACGGCAGCGAGGGCGCCGGACGGGATCCAGCTGACGTGGGTTCTGCGAACTTCGAGCGCGACGCCGAGATGTCGTTGGCTAATAATGCACGGGAGATGTTGGAGCAGTCTCGCCTCGCGCTGCGGCACATCGAGCTCGGCACGTACGGCAGCTGCGACAACTGCGGGCAGCCGATCGGCAAGGGCCGGTTGCAGGCATTCCCTCGCGCCACCTTGTGTGTGACGTGCAAGCAGCGCGAGGAACGGCGATAAGCCAAGTCGATGGTGCTCGCCCGATCGGGCGACGACGGTTGCGCCTCTTGGTCGCGGCCGTCGCTGTTGCTGGGCTGACGACTGATCTCGTAACCAAGATCATTGCGGTGACGCAACTGGAGCCGCTTGTTCCGGTTCGGTTACTGGGTGGCCTGCTCACGCTGCGGCTCATTCGCAACCCTGGCGCTGCTTTCAGCCAGGGTCAGCGTTTCACTTACGTGTTCGCGATCGCGGCCATAACAGTCCTTTGCTTCGTGATCATCAAGTTGGTGCCGAGGATCGGCCATCCCGCCTGGGCGGTGGCCATTGGGCTGTTGTGTGCTGGTGTCGCAGGAAATCTGACCGACCGGCTGTTCCGTTCCCCAGGTGTGCTCCGTGGCCACGTGATCGACTTTCTCGAGCTGCCTTACTGGCCAGTCTTCAACGTTGCCGACATGTGTCTCACCGGAGCCGCCATCTTGATCATGTACCTGTCAGTGGTGAAAGGAATTTCGATCACTGGCGAGCGTCACATCCGGGCAGGGCGGCGAGGGTCAGGCGACGACGGTGATCGTGATCGGAGCACGATCGCTGGTGGCTGAGCGAAAGGTGCTGCTCGTTCCTGATGGATTGAACGGCGAGCGGGTCGATGCTGCCGTGGCGCGAATGCTCGGGATTCCGCGGAGCAGAGTTGTGGAGTTGATTGGGACAGGGCGCGTGCTGCTGGACGGCAGCGAGATCAACAAGTCCGACCGAGTCAGCGTCGGCTCGATGCTGGAAGTTGAGCTCCCCGATCATCCGCGGCTCGTCGAGGTACGCCCGCAGCGAGTGGAAGGTGTCGTCATCGTGCACGATGACGACGACATCGTCGTGATCGACAAACCGGTCGGCGTCGCGGCTCACCCGAGCTTGGGCTGGAGTGGACCCGATGTCCTCAGCCACCTCGCCGGTGCCGGCTTCCGGATCTCGACCTCCGGGGTGTCTGAGCGGCGCGGCATCGTACAGCGACTGGACGTTGGCACTTCCGGGTTGATGGTAGTTGCCAAGAGCGAGCGGGCGTACACGATCTTGAAGCGAGCATTCCGATCGCGAAGCGTCGACAAGATCTACCACGCGCTGGTGCAAGGCCATCCAGATCCGTTTACCGGCACCATCGAGGCGCCTATCGGGCGGCACCCTGGGGCGGATTACAAGATGGCGGTGATGCACGGGGGACGGCACAGCGTCACTCACTACACCACTCTGGAAGCCTTTGTCTCGGCGACCTTGCTCGAAATCAAGCTGGAAACCGGCCGGACACATCAGATCCGAGTCCACATGGCAGCGATTCGGCATCCTTGCGTTGGCGATCCGATGTATGGGGCCGATCCAGCCCTTGCGGCCAAGCTCGGTCTGGAGCGCCAGTGGTTGCATGCATTCCGCCTCGGTTTCGTGCACCCAACATCGGGTGAACTGATGCAGTTCGAGTCCCCGTACCCGGCTGATCTTCAGCATGCCCTGGACGTAGTCCATTCCTGGTAGGACCAGTGCTTGATCGGTCTCCCGCCGTCCGGACAAACTTCGCTAGGGTCAACTGCGTGCGTAAAGCCAAGATTGTCTGCACGCTCGGACCGGCCTCCTCGACTCCCGAGCGTCTAGCGGAGCTGGTCGCCGCGGGAATGGATGTCGCGCGGCTCAACATGAGTCATGGCGATTATGTCGACCACCTGAGGAATCTGCGCAGCGTCCGCGAGGCGGCAGAGGCTGCCGGGCGCCCCGTCGGCGTGCTGGCCGACCTCCAGGGCCCGAAGATCCGGCTCGGGCGGTTCGCCAACGGCAAGGTGCGGCTACACGTCGGCGATGCGTTCGCTATCACCATCGAGGACGTCGAGGGCACGGTCGAACGTTGCTCCACGACCTACAAAGGCCTACCCGGAGACGTCCGGCCCGGCGATCTGATCTTGATCGACGACGGCCGGATAGTCTTGCGTGCAACAGAAGTTACTGGCACTGACGTGCTCACCGAGGTGAGGGTCGGCGGGCACGTCAGCAACAACAAAGGGATCAATCTCCCCGGCGTTGCTGTCAGCGTGCCAGCGATGAGTGAGAAAGACACCGAAGATCTGCGCTGGGCCCTGCGCAACGGAGTTGACATGGTGGCCCTGTCTTTTGTTCGCAGCGCCGAGGACATCAAGCCAGTCCATGAGGTCATGGACACTGAAGGTCGTCGGAAACCGGTGATCGCCAAGATGGAAAAGCCTCAGGCGGTCGAGAACCTGGGCGAGATCATCGATGCCTTTGATGCAATCATGGTCGCGCGTGGCGATCTTGGTGTCGAGCTGCCTTTGGAAGAAGTGCCTCTGGTTCAGAAGAAGATCGTCACTGCTGCGCGGCGCTGGGCGAAACCGGTGATTGTTGCGACTCAGATGTTGGAGTCGATGATCTCCTCACCGCGGCCGACGCGTGCTGAGGCTTCCGACGTCGCAAATGCGATCCTCGATGGCGCGGACGCGGTAATGCTGTCGGGAGAGACGAGTGTTGGCGAATACCCGGTCCTGACCGTGGAGACCATGGCGCGAATCGTCGAGAACACCGAGGCCCACGGCATGGACCAGATGCATGGCATTCACTGGGATCCGCATACCACCAGTGGCGTGATCACCAAGGCGGCGGAAGAGGTTGCTCAGCGGATCGAGGCCAAGTTCCTGGTGACGTTTACGACCTCGGGTGACTCGGCCCGCCGGTTGACCCGACTTCGCTCGAGTATCCCAGTACTGGCATTCACCCCGAGTGAGGATACGCGCGCCGCACTGACCCTGAACTGGGGCGTCGAGACGTTCCTGGCTCCCATGGTCGGCCACACCGACGAGATGATCCGCGAGGTAGACAAGGCCCTGACTGAAAGCGGACGTATTGCCGATGGTGAACGTGTGGTCATCGTCGCAGGCTCCCCGCCCGGCGTCGCCGGTCAGACCAACATGATCCGCGTTCGCCGCATCGGTGCGCCTCTTTAGATTGCACGCTCCGCGTGCGGCTCGCTGGCGCTCGCAGCTGCTCGCAACCTGCCGCTTGAGCCATTGTGAGTGGGCCGGAAGGCCATAGGGGTCGACCCCTCTTCGGCACTGTCTCGGCGTGAGCGTGAGGAGTCCCGCCAGCAGGCCGACAAACCTAAGATGCTTGAAACCTGAGGGCGCGAAACCTCTAGGGCTAAACCGACTCACCCATTCGTTTTGTCGGCCCAGCTGCAGGGCATCCTCACGCAAGCGAGGGCGAGAAAGAATGTGCCGGAGAGGGGAGTCGAACACCGACAACGCCCCGTGTCAGCCACTACCGGCCAGTTCCACGTCAAAGCGGCGTCTGACTAGGGTTTCCGGACCGCGCTTGCCGCTCCTTTCATCCCATCCTGTCCAACCCCGTGCTAACGGGTCCGTTAGCAAACCGTTTGCAGAGAGGAGGGCCCACCAAGATCAATTAACACGATTCGCTGACATCCGATGTGTCAGTTGAGCGGCCCGGTCGGTGCTATGCACACCGCCGGGCCAGGAGATCCAACGAACTCGTGAAAGGAAGCCAGATCTCCATGTCCCAAGTTACTCATCTCGCCAGCGGCGCTCTCAACCGTTCCGGCGACAAACTCAGCATCGAGCTACACCAACCCGCCAACAGTCCCAGCTTCGTCATGGTGGTTTGGCCGGCGAAACCCTCGATTAACGCACCCACACCTAAAGCACTGGCGGCGTTGGCGGCGGCACGTCGCCGAGATCGAGGAGGCCACTGGCTATCCGTTCGTCCTTTAGTCCCTCGGTCACGAGGGAAGACTAGGCAAGCACGGCCTTATTGGGCGAATGGATTAACGCATGGATCGATGATCATGGTGATGTTCCTGCCTAACGCCGTTGGGACGGTCAGGGTGGCGACTCACCGCTCGCCATTGCGTGACCGCGTCCCACGCTCGAATCCAACGCGTGTCCACCGCTCGAGTTCGTCATAGTCGAGCGGCGTGCCGTTGCCGCCGCCAGCCATGATCAACATTCCAGCGGCGATCAACTCGTGGCCGATATGGGTGGACGGCCAGGCGTACCAAGACCCGGCG
Organism: uncultured Actinomycetota bacterium; assembly: GCA_963740515.1. Lineage (GTDB taxonomy): Bacteria > Actinomycetota > Actinomycetes > Propionibacteriales > Propionibacteriaceae > Microlunatus. The sequence continues at coordinate 108,860 of CAVUEO010000038.1, read as the reverse complement.
GTGATTCCGGCGGCTTCGGCGAGCACGTCGTTGCGGCCATCCGCGATTTCGCGAAGCTCGGCAATCGAGTCAGCCAGGTCACGTTTCTCCACGGCGTACCGGATCGCAGTCCCATGCAGAGCGGAGTGGAGCAACTGATCCTTGGTGCTAATAATGCAGCATATCGAATGCAGATTCGATTGCGCCAGAGGGCTGGTGGCATTACGAGGCGACGCGTTATAGGTGACCGGCACGGGCCGACGACAAGGACGTGTCACGGTGAGCGGGCCCCGCCGGTCATGTACCTTGCAGTTGAGATGTTCCTCGGGGGATATCATCCGGGCCGGCCGGGTTCCCGAGAGAGTGATTAGCGATGACGCGGAAGGTACTGCGGGCGCTCGAGCTGGCGTTGTTGGCGGTGATTGGTGCCGGGGAATGGGTTATTAATTGGATTGAGCGGCAGTCCACGGCGATCATCCTCTGGCTGGGCATGTTGTTGGGTGTGGCGGCCACGATGATTGTTGCGGCAATATACGCAAGCTTTCGGTGAGAGCGCGCCGGTCAGCGCTAGGGCGGCCTGCCCGGAGCCATTTGGGAGGAATCCAGTGGCATGACGATCGAGCGCACTGGCACCGATAAATTCCTAGCCGAGACTGGGGGCGCCGCTCTTGGCGCCCTGCTGGGCTTCTGCTTCGCGGGACCGCTCGGTGCCGCAGCGGGTGCCGCCGTAGGTGTCGTTCTAACGCCGGCCATGGAGCGATGGGCGGCTAAGTGCATAGACGAACTCCGCGGCCGAGGTCAGATCCTCGCAGACGCCGCCTCGTTGACCAGCGGACTCAGCGAAGACGAAGTCGTGGAGCGTCTGCTCGATTCTGAAGAGCTTCAACCGATGGTCGCCCGCGTCCTGGATGCTGCCCTGCGCACCAATTCGGCAGAGACATTGCGTCTACTGGGCGGCGTACTCGGCGCGTCGGTGTCCGACGGTGCCAGGAAGATCGACGAAGATCTGATGCTTGTCGACGGCATCACAGGGTTGGAGCCTGGCCACCTGAGAGTCCTCGAGCTGTTCGAGAGCCCAAATCCATCCAATCCGAATCGCAGCTGGGGCTTCGAATCCATTACGGCCGCCAGCGCCGGCAACATGTCAGCGGTGGCTAGCCAAGCCGCGATTGGCGGACTCCTGTCGAGAGGCCTCATTCAAACGACCGCGTGCTGCCGCCACGAATCTCAGACACGGCAATCTGTCGGGAGTGGCTCACGGCCGAATGATGAACCGACAGGTCAGAAACCGACGCGTCGAAGCATCGAGAGTCACAATCGCATACAGGCCAGGTTTAGCGGTCAACGTCGTGTAGGCGGTGCTGCCGTCAAGCGGAAAATGAAACTTCAGCGTCTGGTTATCACCGGGGACCGCATAGGCAAGCCGAGCGCCGACATCGTACGCGTCAGCGTACAAACCTGACCACCGGCCAACCTCATCGTCTTTCTTCAGCGCGGCATACGCTTCCCGCCACAACAGCCGCCCATACCCCGCCTCGGTGTCAGGACACCGCACAACCAAGCTGCGGCTGGTGACATCGTTGGTGACCTCGGCAGAAATCGCTCGCGGCCGCGGAAGCACCTCAGTTGCGGAAAGGCTCACGACTCACTCCTCATCCGTCATCGTATGAAACGTCAACGTCTCCGAGTTCGACAACGCCTCCTCGAACAGCGACATGCCGCCGCGGCTGAGCATCATGAGCAGCTTGCAACATCGCAGCAGCAGGAGCCACACCATCAGAAATCTGATACCACGACACACCAGGGTTCAACTGCGCCCGCCACTGCCTGTCAGCCTCGATCGCCTGCCGTTCCACCTCGGCCGCATGCTCACGCGCCTGAACTTCACGCTCACGGTTCTCATCGAAGAGTTGCCTGGCATCGCTCCGAGCAACCGCAGCACGGCCAATATCGTCCAGCACAATCCTGATATCGCGGTCGGCGAGATAGGCAGCCCACCCTTCAACAGGCGCCGGCAAGTCAAGCTCAAGCACCGACAACGGGACGAGCTCGTCGTTCATCACCTGGTCAGTTTTGACCAGGTCGTCAGCGGGCATCGTGCGGAACATATCTGGTTCTCCTCAGTCAGGAATTGACGAAAGTCGTCAATTGTGACGACTTTGGTTGGCGGGGCAGGCGCAGGGGGCCTAAAAACGCATGCGAAAGGTAGACACACTGGGCCGCCCTTCGGTCCCAAGTCGATTGACACACCAGCGACTAGTGCGACTCGGGCTGACGTTGACGCCGCCCCGCCAAGATTCATTTGGGCCGACACCTTCTGAGCGACGGCAGCCAGCCTCGGCAACCGCGGCGGCCTCCGGCGCAACTTCCACCAGTACGGACGCGTCCGCCACTCCTGCCACGCCGCCACCCGCACAACCTGCCAACCCGGAGGCTCGCAGACGAAGCAGTAATCACGCGGCCGGCCAGGCTTACGCACAATCGCAAAGGCTTCGCCGCAAATCTTGCATGTCTGCAGCGCCGTCGGCTCACACGCGCAACATCTTTGCGTAGACATGCCATGATTCTACCGTTTGTTGCATGGGTAATCCCCCCATTGGGGAGGGATTTTTGCACCACCCGCTTCGCCGGCGGCCGCGCCGGACGCGACACCATCAACGGCTTCCAAGCCGAACTCCGCCATCTGGGTGTGATCGAGAAGCACTCCAGGCCGAACCACCCCACCACCTGCGGCAAAGTGGAACGGTTCCAACAAACGTTGAAGAAATGGCTCGCTGCGCAGCCGCGGCAACCCCAAACCCTGACCGAACTGCAAGCCCTCTGCGACCAATTCACCGCCTACTACAACAGCTGCCGGCCGCACCGCTCCCTCGGCCGCCGCACCCCCTCGGCTGCCTATCAGGCCCGGCCCAAAGCCACCCCCGCCACCTCGCCAAGCACCGAGCCGCAGGCACGCGTTCGGCGCGACATCATCGACACCGACGGCAAACTCAGCCTCCGCCACAACGGCCGACTGCACCACATCGGCGTCGGCCGAACCCACGCCCGAACCCCCGTCCTGATGCTGATCAACGGCTGCCACATCCGCATCATCCACGCCAGCACAGGCGAATTGATACGCGAGCTAATCCTCAACCCAGCCGTGGATTACCAGGCTCGAGGTGTCCGCAAGCCCCGACCAAAGCCGAGTTAGGGGTTCGAGGCGTCCGGTATGTCTTGCGACATCACACTGTGCCGGAGAGGGGAGTCGAACCCCTATGTCCTTTCGGACAGACGGGTTTGAGCCGTCCGCGTATACCATTCCGCCACCCCGGCCCGAATCATGATCAACTAACCGGCGACGCCGCTGCGGGCCCGGAACATTCTGCCACAGCGGTTGCCTTGGCCAGTCTTTCCGTACGTTCTCCCCGTCACGAGCATCTGACTAGAGTGTCTCCGTGACTGGAGAAGACAGCCCGCTCACGGCTGGAACCAAGACGCGGGTCGTTGTCGCCGAGGACGAGGTGCTGATCCGGCTGGATCTGGTGGAGATGCTCACCGAGGAGGGCTACGACGTGGTCGGCCAGGCCGGCGACGGAGAAGTGGCGGTAGCCCTGACCACCGATCTCAGGCCCGATTTGGTGGTGATGGACGTCAAGATGCCCAAGCTCGACGGGATCAGCGCAGCCGAGCAGATCGCGAGCAACCGGATCGCGCCAGTGGTGATGCTCACTGCATTCAGTCAGCGCGAGCTGGTCGATCGTGCCAGCCAGGCCGGTGCTATGGCGTATGTGGTCAAGCCTTTCAGCAAGGCCGACCTCGTTCCTGCGATCGAGATCGCCCGCGCCCGGTTTGCCGAGATCCAGGCGGTGGAGGCGGAGGTCAGTGACCTGACTGAGCGGCTGGAGTCACGCAAGGTGGTGGAGCGCGCAAAAGGTCTGTTGCAGAGCGGTCTAGGGCTGAGCGAGCCAGAGGCCTTTCGCTGGATTCAGAAGACAGCAATGGATCTGCGCAAGTCCATGCGCGAAGTCGCAGAAGGAGTCATCGAGCACGGGTCGGTTGCGAAGAAAATGTAGAGCATCGGCATCTTTGTGCTCTCAATCGTGTAACAAAGGTGCTCCAGTCGCAAAAGTAGTGTCAGAACACAGCGCAGTCGCCAAAATGGCGCCCTAGTGTGTCTGCCAACGGCGGTCGGCTGCAGTGACAACCGGGGATTGCAAAAAGGTGTAACGACCCAGATACATCGTTCAATCCACTAGATTCGACACTCGGATGGCGAGCTAGGCTGCGGCCGTCCCACGCAACATCGGGGGAGTCAGTGCTTCCGCGCTGGCTTGCACATCTAGTCAGGAGGAATGGTGCGTCATAACTCAATTGTCCGCCTCGGAGTAGCCCTGGCCGCGAGCTCGCTCGTGCTAGCGGCCTGCGGCGGCGGCGGTGAAGAAACGGGAGGCGCTCCCGGAGGCGGCGGCTCAGAGGCCGCCGCGACAGTCAAGATCGGGGTCATGGGTGACCTAACGGGTGAGAACTCGGGCATCGTGATTCCACTGCGCAACGCGGCTCAGCTGGCATTCGAGGAATACAACGCCACAAATCCCGCCACGAAGATCGAGATGGTGGAATACGACAGCCAGGGTGTCCCCGAGCAGGCCACGGCCCTTGTTCAACAGGCCATCAACACCGACAAGATCGTCGGCCTTGTCGGCCCGGCGTTCTCGGGTGAGTCTCGGCAGGTCGGGCCGATTCTCGAGGAGGGCAAGATCCCCAGCGTGACTGCCTCGGCAACCAACCCGAATCTCGCCAAGAACGGCTGGACGTACTGGCACCGTATCGTGGGTAACGATCTTTCCCAGGGCGGTGCTGTCGCCGAGTACATGGACCGGGCTCTGGAGACGAAGAACGTCTTCGTCATCCACGACAACCAGGAGTACAGCAAGGGAGTCGCTGACGTTGTAGCGAAGACCTTGACGGACAGCAGCATCAAGGTTTCGACCGACGTGATTGACCCCCAGGGATCCGATTACGCGTCGACGATCAACAAGGTCAAGGCCGCTGCACCGGACGCCATCTTCTACGGCGGCTACTACGCCCAGGCTGGCCGGCTGCTCAAGCAGCTACGCGATGGGGGTGTAGAAGCGCAGTTCTTATCCGGTGACGGCTCATTGGACGCCGGCCTCGCCAAAGGCGCAGGCGGCAATAACGCCGACGGCGCTATCGTCAGCTGCCCCTGCCTAATCGACCCGACGGGCGAAGCCGGCCCGGCAAGCAAGAAGCTCGCTGATGCCTACAAAGCCAAGTTCAGCGCCGACACGGCGATCTACTCGGGTGAGGGTTATGACGCCGCCACGGCATTCATCGAGGCAATCAAGGCAGGTAAGACGGACACCGAGTCGATCAATGAGTACTTCAAGACCATCGATGTCCCTGGCGTGACCAAGCAGATCAAGTTCGCTGAAAACGGCGAGCCGACCGCTAGCGACGTATACGTCTACCTGTTCAAGGGCGGCAAGTACTCCCTGCTCGGCAACACCAAGGAGGCAGCCAAGCCGGCGTGACGGCAGCTCGACGTGAGAGTCTCAACGCAGGCCCGGATCGGGAGCGCTACGGCGCTCCCGATCCATCACCGAGGGTGACCCGCGGTGCTCGAGAGTTTTCTGAACCAGTTCTGGCCGGCCACCGTTGACGGTCTCTCCCTAGGCGCGATTTACGCTCTGGTCGCCCTCGGCTACACGATGGTGTACGGGGTGCTCCGGCTCATTAATTTCGCGCACTCCGAAGTCTTCATGGTTGGGACTGTTGCGGCACTGTTCACCCTGACCACGCTTAACGTGTCGGGTCAGTTGGGGGGCGTGGCGCTCATCGGGATGCTCCTACTGATCGCCGTTGTTGCGATCATCGCCTCCGGGGTTACGGCCGTCGGGCTCGAATACATCGCTTACCGTCCGCTGCGTAGGCGTGGCGGCTCCCGCCTGGCAGCGCTCATCTCAGCTATCGGTGCGTCGCTGTTCCTTCAACAGCTTTTTGCGCTGATCGTGATTCCGCAACTTTTTCAGCTACCGCAGCAAGGTGGCCGTCTCCCGGTTCAGGCGCCGGAATGGGTGAGGCGAAGCGATGTCGTGACCATTGGCGACTTCGTTGTCCGAAACGACAAGCTGCTCGTGGTAGTCGCCGCGGTCCTGATGATGGTGGCGCTCGACCAGTTTGTGGACCGTACCAATCTCGGTCGCGGTATCCGGGCGACGGCCCAATCACCGGAGAACGCTGTACTGATGGGTGTCAACATCGATCGCATCATCACCGCGACGTTCGCCATCGGCGGAGCGATGGCCGGTGTCGCAGGGGCCCTGTATCTCATGCGATTTGAGGAAACGAACTACTTCGTTGGCTTCCTGCTCGGCATCAAAGCCTTCACCGCCGCAGTGCTCGGGGGCATCGGAAACCTCCGCGGTGCTCTCGTCGGAGGGCTTCTTCTCGGACTCATCGAAATGTACGGGTCTGCGATTTTCGGATCGGAGTGGCAACACGTGGTTGCATTCGTCGTCTTGGTTTTGGTGCTCATGTTTCGCCCGACCGGTATCCTCGGCGAGTCGCTACAGCAGGCGCGCGCATGACCCAAAACAGAAGCAACGCCAACATCTTGACGAAGAGCCGTCAGACGATCAGCAGCGGCACACAACGTATTCGCGACTGGTGGGCCGAAGCGCCAGGGTGGGCCCGCTGGAGCGTCTACGCCGCGATCATCGTCGGCGCTCTGCTGTTGCCGGCGTCTGCGATCGGCAGTTTCATGACACCGCAGAGCGACTGGGCAACCGTATTGTTCTATCCCATCGGCGTCTATGTCGCCTTGGCGATCGGCCTGAACGTCGTGGTCGGTTATGCGGGGCTGCTGGACCTGGGATACGTCGCGTTCTTCGCCATCGGTGGCTACGCCATGGCGGTGTTTGGCACCATGTGGGGCTGGAACTTCTGGGAAATCCTCGTTGTTGGTGTGCTGCTTACGAGCGTGTCCGGCCTGATCCTTGGTGCTCCAACTTTGCGGTTGCGCGGTGACTACCTAGCCATCGTGACTTTGGGATTCGGTGAAATTGTCCGGATCAGCGCCCAGAACACCGACGCCATCGGTGGCCCCCGCGGGATTGCCGGCATCCCGCATCCACCCACCTTGTCTGAGTTCGAGATCTTCGGTATCAAGCCGCTAAGGTACGGCCTCCTTGACCCGCGGCCTTACTACTACCTGCTGGTCTTTTTTATTGTGCTGACGATCATCTTCGTCAAGCGACTTGAGAAGAGTCGCGTCGGTAGGGCCTGGGGGGCGATCCGGGAAGACGAGGACGCGGCCGAGCTCATGGGTGTCCCAACATTTCGCTACAAGTTGGCTGCCTTCGCGATCGGCGCGGCGATCGGTGGCGCCGTCGGCGTGATCTGGGCCGGAAAGGTGATTTCGATCATTCCAGCCAACTTCCCCTTCTTCTTGTCGGCAACGATCCTTGCCGCCGTTGTCCTTGGGGGATCGGGGAACATCCCTGGCGTCATCCTGGGCGCCTTTCTGATTGCCTGGCTGCCTGAGCGGTTCAGAGTGTTTCAGGATTACCGAGTGCTGCTGTTTGGCGCGGCCCTCGTACTCATGATGGCGCTGCGACCCGAGGGCATATGGCCGTCACGGCGCCGCCAGGCCGAACTCGCGGAGGGTACCGGCGGCATGGGCGCCCTAGGTGCGGAGGTGGGCGGCCCGGGTGGCGAAGTTGAAGCCGAGGCTCGAGCGCCTGAGCTAGGCAAGTGAGCAGGGCATGACCGACGCACCTCTTACGGCCGGGACCCGAGCGTTGCTCGAGCTGAAAACCGTGACGATGCGATTTGGCGGCCTTGTTGCAATAAATGCCCTCGAGCTCACGATTCACGAGGGTGAGATCTTCGCATTGATCGGCCCGAATGGTGCCGGCAAGACCACGGTGTTCAATGTGGTGACGGGCCTGTTCTACCCGAGCGAAGGGCAGGTGCATTTCAACGGCGACCGGATCGACGGCAAGAAGCGCTTTATAGTGACAAAGCTAGGGATTGCGCGGACTTTCCAGAACGTCCGGCTGTTCCACAATATGTCTGCGCTGGAGAACGTGCTCGTTGGTGCCGATGCGCACCATCGCACCGGCCTCGTCGGCGCCGGTCTGGGCCTGCCATGGCACAGACGGGAGGAACGTGAGGGTCGGGCAAAGGCCCTTGAACTGCTGGAGTTCGTCGGTATTCCCACCCGCATCGAAGACACGGCGAAGAACCTGCCGTACGGTGACCAGCGCCGGCTGGAGATCGCCAGGGCGCTCGCCACTGATCCCCAACTGTTGTTACTCGATGAGCCTGCTGCAGGGATGAATCCTGCCGAGAAACTGGCACTGCAGGAGCTCATCCGCAAGATCCGAGATTCGGGCCGCACTGTCCTTCTGATCGAGCACGATATGAGCCTGGTCATGGGAATCAGTGACCGCGTCGCCGTGCTCGACTTCGGGCAGAAGATCGCGGAGGGGCTCCCTGCCGAGGTACAGCAGAATCCCCAGGTGATCGAGGCCTATTTGGGGGCACCAGAAGATGCTTCTTGAGCTGGACGACGTACACGTCTACTACGGAAAGATCGAAGCCATCAGAGGCATCTCGTTTGAGGTTAACGAGGGCGAGATCGTGACGCTGATCGGTGCCAATGGCGCCGGGAAGAGCACCACCCTCAAGACCATCTCCGGGCTGCGTACGGTTGCCCAGGGCGAAATTCGCTTCAATGGTCAGGTCATCACGCGAATGCCGGGCCATAAACGAGTGCTCGCCGGCATCAGTCAGGCACCAGAGGGTCGCGGCATCTTCCCCGGGATGACAGTAGTAGAGAACCTTCATATGGGTGCATACGCACGCAGTGGCGACTTCTCGAAAGACCTAGCCAAGGTATATGACCTTTTTCCTCGCCTGGCAGAGCGCAAGCGGCAGGCAGGCGGAACGCTGTCCGGTGGCGAGCAGCAGATGCTCGCGATTGGCCGCGCGCTCATGAGTGAGCCGAAAGTGCTGCTGCTCGATGAGCCGTCGATGGGTTTGGCACCGATGCTGGTCACTCAGATTTTCTCGATCATCGAGGAGATCAACCGGAGAGGCACCACGATCCTGCTCGTGGAGCAGAACGCGCACCAAGCACTAAAGATTGCTCATCGGGCGTACGTGTTGGAAATCGGGCGGATCGTCAAGAGCGCCCCCGCGGCCGACCTCCTCGACGACCCCGAGGTGAAGGCCGCCTACCTTGGTGGCGACTTCGGTTCTGGGGCAGCGGCTCCGCCGGGTTAGCGATGTCGCACGACTAAACGTGAGTACATCCATCTAAGATCCTCTGCGCTGCCACTCGGGCTCTCTAAGCACTCCGGCAGTTTGTTGTCCGGTGCTTGCATTGCGAACTAGCGTGCGAGTACGCCGACAGATGATCGGCGAGGCAGGAGCGTGGGTCCGTGGCAACGTCGTCCACCATGGGTTCCGATGCTGCCGTTCCGCCTGCAGTGGGAGCGGCGGCAGCCGGGGTTTGGGGAGATGAGACCGAGATTGCGACGGCGGCAGTGGCTTTGGCGAGCCGTCGCATCAGCAAGTCATCTGATCCGAAGACGACGGCACGACCTGCCTCGGAGCTGTTGGCAGACGCTGGACAGACCATCACGCCGGCAGGGCTCGGGGCCGATGAGACGCTGCGCATCTTCGAAGACGTGATCGCCCCCGCGACGCGGGCGCAGGACGATCCGATGAATCTTGCCTACATCCCGGCGGCGCCAACTCGCGCTGCGCTGGCATTCGACGCCGTGGTGAGCAGCTACAACATCTTCGCCGGGAGCTGGGAGTCCGGAGCCGGCGCGATCTTCGCGGAAAACCAAGCACTTGCCTGGTTGGTCGAGTTGCTCGGCTGGCCGAAGACAGCCGGGGGCTGCTTCGTGCCCGGCGGTACCACCGGCAACCTGTCTGCCCTCGTTGCCGCCCGGCAATTCGCCCGAAGCCAGCGCGGCCGGCATCCGGTAGGGCAGTGGCGGCTGGTCTGTGCCGCGCAGGTACATTCCTCGGTTCAGGCCGCTGCGGCCGTGCTGGACGCAGAGATGGTGATCGTGCCCGAGAACGAGCGAGGCCAGCTCACCGGCGAAGCCCTTCAATCCGCGCTGGCCAGATCACATGACGTGTTCGCGGTAGTTGCCTCGGCGGGCACCACGAACGCAGGCATCATCGACGATCTAACCGGTATTGCTGAAATCTGCGAACGGTATGGGATCTGGATGCACGTCGACGGGGCGTACGGCGGCGCGGCACTCGCTGCTCCGAGCGTGCGGCATCTCTTCGCCGGCATCGAGCGTGCCGACAGCTTCATCGTCGACCCGCATAAGTGGCTATTCGCGACCTACGACTGCTGCGCGCTGGTCTACCGGCAGCCGGAGCTCGCCCGAGCGGCCCACGCCCAGCGGGCCGGCTATCTTGACGCGATTGACCGCGAGGTCTGGAACCCATGGGATTACGGAGTGCACCTGACCCGGCGGGCACGCGGCTTGCCGTTCTGGTTCAGCCTGGCGACACACGGCACCAACCGATATGCCGCGGCGATCGAGCAAACCCTGGCAACGGCTCGGGCGGTGGCAGACGGGATTCGGACCATTCCTCAGCTGTCATTGCTGTGGGAGCCCACACTGTCAGTGGTGCTGTTCGAGCGGCCTGGGTGGGACGACGATGCCTACCGGCGATGGTCGCGGCGACTCGCACTCGAGGGCCGGATTCTGTGCATCCCGACGCGGTGGCAAGGCAGCACCGCTCTACGGCTGGCCTTCGTGAACCCGGCGACGGAGGCCGACCATGTGCTGGAGGTCCTCGCCGAGAGCACAGTCGACGAAACTGGAAGCGCCTAATGCTCTCACTGCGCCCTGAGCTGGTCGAAGGGTGCGCTTCGACAGGCTCAGCGCGCATTGCTCCTTGCGGTTAAGGGGCACGCGGGGTGACCAGTTGGCAGGTGACCCGGGCCGTACAGACCCGTTCGTCAGCGTCGTTGGTGATCACGATTTCGTAGCTGGCAACCGACCGGCCGAGACGCAGCGCGGTGGCGGTGCCCGTCACCCAGCCTGCGGTCACCGAGCGGTGGTGTGTCGCGTTGATGTCCACCCCGACCGAGATCCTCTCGGGCTGTGCATATATGAATGAGCCCAATGACGCGAGCGTCTCTGCCAGCACGCAGGAGGCGCCGCCGTGCCATAGCCCATACGGTTGGGTATTGCCTGCAACCGGCATCCGTCCGACCACTCGTTCTGGCGTGAGCGAGAGCAGCTCGAAGCCCATCTTGGTGTCAAGAGCGCTGTTCAGTTCGGCGTACTCGGCAGGGATGTCTTGCCGGTCGTGGATCGGAGTCACGAGCTCACACTAGTGAGCCTTGACCCGGCCCTTACGTCAGTATGCGCGGCTAGAGTCGGCATGTGCCGACCACGACTCAGTTAGCTCCTGCGCCTGTCAGCGAGCTGCCGACGAGGCCCAAGCTGATGCTGATTGACGGCCACTCGATTGCCTACCGGGCCTTCTACGCGCTGCCAGTGGAGAACTTCTCTACCCAGACCGGTCAGCACACCAATGGGGTGTTCGGGTTCACCTCGATGTTGATCAATGTGCTGCGAGACGAGAAACCGACCCATCTCGGCGTTGCCTTCGACGTCTCGCGCCATACATTTCGCTCTGAGATCTATAGCGAGTACAAGGCGAACCGCACCACGACTCCCGACGAGTTCAAAGGTCAGCTCGATCTAGTCAAGGAGGTGCTCAAAGCCCTGAACGTCGCCTACGTGGAAAAGGAAGGCTTTGAGGCCGACGATGTCATCGGCACCCTTGCAACAAGGGCCCAAGCGGCTGGTTATGAGGTCTTGATCTGCAGCGGGGACCGCGATGCGTTCCAGTTGGTCAGTGACAGCGTCACCGTGCTCTATCCACGTAAGGGAGTCTCCGATCTGGCTCGGATGACGCCCAAGGCCGTGGAGCAGAAGTACTTTGCGACCCCGGCTCGATACCCAGAGCTGGCGGCCTTGGTAGGGGAGTCCAGCGACAATCTGCCGGGTGTCCCCGGCGTCGGACCGAAAACCGCGGCCAAGTGGTTGGAGATGTACGACGGATTGGAGAATCTTGCAGCGCACGCCAGCGAGCTGAAGGGCAAGGCGGCCGAGGCGTTCCAGGAGCGAGTCGACGATGTGCTGAGAAACCGACAAGTCAACAGGTTGGTGTGTGATCTCGACCTGCCGCTGAGCCTCGACGATTTAGTACGACGCCCCTGGGATCGTGAGGCGACTCACCAGCTCTTCGATGGCCTGGAGTTTCGGGTGCTGCGCGATCGGCTGCTCGAGGCGCTGCCCAACGAAGAGGAGGTCGTGCCGGAAGGTGGCTTCGACCTCGATGCTGCTCGACTGGAGCCTGGGGAATTAGGAAGCTGGCTGACCGAGCATGCAGCTGGTGAGCGCACGGGTGCTGACATCATCGGTCATTGGGGGTCTGGGACCGGCGATGTCACAGCCCTCTCGCTGGCGGCTGCCGACGGCGCCGCGGCGTACGTCGTGGTGTCCGACCTCGGCCCGTCTGATGAAAACGCGCTGGCGAACTGGCTCGCCGATGAAGATCGGCACAAGGCAATGCATGACGCCAAAGGGCCGCTGTTGGCTCTCTGGGCGCGCGGTTGGGAGCTCGCCGGGCTCACCTCAGATACTCAGCTCGCCGCTTACCTCACGCGTCCTGATCAACGCACCTTCGACCTCGCTGATCTGACCATTCGCTATCTGAAGCGAGAGCTCCGAGTCGAGGGCGCACCCGAACTCGATGACCCGAACCAGCTGGCGCTCGATTTCGGCGATGATGACTCAGGCGCAAGGGTGGCTGCTCAGGCATCGATGGTCCGTGCCCGAGCGGCTATCGATCTGGCCGACGCGCTGGACACCGAGATCGAGCAGCGCAATGGCACCAGCTTGCTGTATGGGGTGGAGCTTCCGCTGCTTCGCACGTTGGCGCGGATGGAAAAAACCGGCGTGGCCGTAGACGTCGACCACCTCGAGGCGCTAGAGGCCGGGTTCGGAGCCACGGTCAATCGGGCCGCCAGCGACGCCTACCAGGTGCTCGGCAAGCAGATCAACCTTGGATCACCCAAGCAGCTCCAGGTCGTGCTGTTCGACGAGCTGGGCATGCCGAAGACCCGACGTACCCGCACCGGCTACACCACTGACGCGGAGGCGCTGCAGCAGCTCTATATCAAAACCGAGCATCCATTCTTGGCGCATCTCCTGGTGCATCGGGACGCGATCCGGCTCAAGCAGACTGTCGAGGGTCTGCTCAAGGCGGTGGCTGACGACGGCCGGATCCATACCACGTACGCCCAGACCATCGCGTCCACAGGACGCCTGTCCAGCACCGATCCGAACCTGCAGAACATCCCGATCCGTACCGAGGAGGGGCGCCGGATACGGCAGGCGTTCATCGTTGGCGAGGATTACGACGCCCTGATGTCGGCGGACTACTCGCAAATCGAGATGCGCATCATGGCCCATGCCAGTGAGGACGAGAGCCTGATCGAGGCATTCAAGTCGGGAATGGACTTCCATACCGTCACTGCGTCGCGGGTGTTCGGTGTCGAGCCGGGCCGGGTTACGCCCGCTGAGCGGGCCAAGATCAAGGCGATGAACTACGGTCTGGCGTACGGACTCAGCGCGTACGGACTCAGCCAGCAGCTGAACATCGAGGTGTCGGAAGCAAAAGCGCTGATGGATGAGTACTTCGAACGGTTCGGCGACGTGCGCACCTACTTGCACTCACTGGTCGCCGATGCTCGGCGCACCGAGTACACCGAGACCATCCTCGGTCGGCGCCGTTACCTGCCGGACCTGATGAGCGACAATCGCCAGCGCCGTGAAATGGCCGAGCGGATGGCGTTGAATGCACCCATCCAAGGATCGGCTGCCGACATCATCAAAGTGGCAATGCTGGATGTGGAGAAGGCTCTCGACGACGCTGGCATGCGGAGTCGGATGTTGCTCCAGGTTCACGACGAACTGGTCTTCGAAGTCGGCCCGGGGGAGCGAGATGCACTGGAGGAACTGGTACGCACCAAGATGGGTCAGGCCGTCACCCTCAACGTCCCACTGGATGTGTCAGTTGGTGTGGGCAGATCTTGGCACGACGCCGCGCACTAAATCCAGCATGCACGTGTTTGACCCTATTTGGCGCACAGCGCTAACCTGAACCGTCGCTGTGACCTGCGCGACCTCGGACGGAGTAGGTCACGCTCGTACGGGTCGGATTGTCGTCAGCTGCTGGTTGAACCTCTTCGTGTGTACGGATCGGGTCACAGCCACGCCCACAACATCATCAACCATTTCCGGAGCCCTACTACATGACGTCCTCCCTTGAGGCACCACCGCAGGTCGCCGTCGACGACCTGGGTTCGCCCGAAGCCTTTCTCGAGGCGATCGACAAGACCATCAAGTACTTCAACGACGGTGACATCGTCACCGGCACTGTTGTCAAGGTCGACCGCGACGAAGTCCTACTCGATATCGGCTACAAGACCGAAGGGGTCATCCCTTCCAAAGAGCTCTCGATCAAGCACGACGTCGACCCATTCGAGGTCGTCAGCGTTGGCGATGAGGTCGAGGCCCTCGTCCAGCAGAAGGAGGACAAGGAAGGCCGCCTCATTCTGTCCAAGAAGCGTGCGCAGTATGAGCGCGCCTGGGGCACGATCGAGAAGATCAAAGAAGAGGACGGCGTTGTAACCGGCCAGGTCATCGAGGTCGTCAAGGGCGGATTGATCATCGACATCGGTCTGCGTGGCTTCCTGCCCGCATCGCTCGTGGAGATGCGCCGAGTTCGTGATCTGCAGCCATATGTCGGCATGGAGCTCGAAGCCAAGATCATTGAGCTGGACAAGAACCGTAATAACGTGGTGCTCTCGCGCCGCGCGTGGTTGGAGCAGACACAGTCCGAGGTTCGCCAGAATTTCCTTACTCAGTTGCAAAAAGGCCAGATTCGGCGTGGCGTCGTGTCTTCCATCGTCAACTTCGGTGCCTTTGTCGATCTTGGCGGTGTCGACGGGCTGGTGCACGTCTCAGAGCTGTCCTGGAAGCACATCGACCACCCCTCCGAGGTAGTCGAGGTGGGTCAGGAAGTCACCGTCGAGGTGCTCGACGTTGACATGGACCGCGAGCGTGTTTCGTTGTCTCTCAAGGCGACTCAGGAAGATCCGTGGCAGGCCTTTGCTCGCACGCATCAGATCGGTCAGATCGTTCCCGGGAAGGTCACCAAGCTGGTTCCATTTGGCGCGTTCGTTCGCGTCGAGGAGGGCATCGAGGGTTTGGTGCACGTTTCCGAGCTCGCCGAGCGGCATGTCGAAATTCCCGAGCAGGTGGTCCAGGTCAACGACGACGTCATGGTCAAGATCATCGACATCGATCTGGAGCGCCGGCGGATCTCGCTGTCACTGAAGCAGGCGAACGAAGGCGTCGACGCGACTGCTGACGACTTCGACCCGACCCTCTACGGCATGGCCGCTTCGTACGATGAGCAGGGCAACTACCTGTACCCGGAGGGGTTCGACCCGGAGACCGGTGAGTGGCTGGACGGCTACGAAGAACAGCGTGCGGCTTGGGAGCGGCAGTATGCCGAGGCGCATGCCCGTTGGGAAGCGCACAAGAAGCAGGTAGAAGACGCGGAAGGTTCGAGTACGCCCGCATCATCGGCTTATTCGTCCGATGCCGAGCCCACACCTGCTCCAGCCGGACCGGATGGTTCCCTTGCTTCCGACGAGGCGCTGCAGGCCCTTCGTCAGAAGCTGACCGGCAGCTGATCCCGAGTCCGACTTCGCGCCATGGTGCGGGTAGCTCTCACCGGCGGCATCGCGTCAGGAAAGAGCATGGTGGCCGCCGAGCTTGCCGCCCGTGGCGCCACCATCATCGACGCCGACGTGTTGGCCCATGAGGTAGTCGAGCCAGGCACTCCCGCGCTTGCTGCGATAATCGACCGCTTTGGTGAGCAGGTGGTCGCCGAGGGACGACTCGACCGGGCGCGTCTGGCCCAGATTGTCTTTGCCGATTCGCTCGCGCGTCGCGATCTGGAGGAAATTGTGCACCCCGCAGTTCGGGCCCGGGCCGCCGAGCTCGAACGAGCCGCCGGGGATGCGGCGATCGTGGTCCACGTCATCCCCTTACTCGTCGAGACCGGTCAGCAGGGGGACTTCGATCTTGTGGTGACAGTCGATGTTGATCATGAAACTCAGATCCAGCGACTGGCGGCACGAAACGGGTTCACCCGAGGTGAGGCCGAGTCCAGGATTGCCGCCCAGGCCGGCCGCGAAGATCGTAAGATCGTGGCTGATGTGGTCGTGGACAACACCGGAAGTGTGACCCGGCTGAGGGAGCAGGTCGATGCGCTCTGGGCAGAACTAAGCTCGGCCGCCGCCTGACAATGACATACTCGCAATGCTCGAGGTCACCGACGCGAGGTCCTTGAGCTAATGCTTGTCGATGCCAGATCTGCTCATCAGCTGGCAGGTTCAAGGAGGTCAACGTTGGAATGCCCACGGTGTCGGACTGAGCTGCCGGAAGTCGCGCACTTCTGCCATGTTTGTGGGCAAGATCAGCGCTCGACGGATCCCGCCCGACGGAGGTCCTTTGCGGCCAAGCCCGACGAGCCAGTCGCCTCGTTCGCGCTGATTTCCTCGATCATGCCGCGCGGCGCTGGCCGGCGCCCCCAGACGTATCGGATCGCGTTCACCATCGCCCTGATTGTGGCGCTTATAGCGGCGATCTTCGGCGCCATGCCGATTGCGGTGTTGGTAGCTGCCTTTGCAGTGCCCGTGGTCTACATCGTCTACATCTACGATGTGAACCTTTGGGAAGACGAGCCGCTCATCGTCACGGGGCTCGCCTTCTTGCTGACCGGCGCGCTCACTGTGGGCTTCACAATCTTGTGGACCTATCTCCGCGGACCCGTGCCATACGGCACCACGACGTATGAGGGTTCGCTGAGTGCTGCGCCTACCGTTGGTGCCTTCCTGCTGGTGGCGGTGGTGGTGCCGATCGTGGGCGAGGCGATACGCCAGATCGGCCCGGTCCTGCTGGCCAGTCGCCCCGAGTTCGATGACCTCATGGACGGCCTGAGCTTCGGAGTGATCAGTGGGGTCTCGTACGCCTGCTTCGACACTCTGACTCGCCATTGGGATCTGCTGACCGGCGGGCTGCAGGGGAGTGATCCCGGCCTATGGGTGTCGTTGATCTTCCTGGAAGGTTTCGTCAAGCCGCTGATCATCGGCACCGCCAGTGGCATCGCCGTTGCCGAGTTCTCTGGTCTGGGCCGCGGCTATGACGGTTTCACACCGCGTTATTTCCGCGGGGTGGCAGAGGCCATTCTCGCCAACAGTGCCTATATGGCCGGTACGTACCTGTTCTCATTTGTCGGCGACGCGACGCTGGGCGTGATCTTGAGCATTCTGTGGGGCCTGCTCATCCTGGCGATCTTGATTCTGCGGATTCGCACCGTGCTACATGCCGCGCTGATGGAGGCCGCCCTGGAACGGTCTGCGCGGGACCGCGGTACCGGGCCGACGGCTGAGCTTCAGTTCTGCGCGCAGTGCGAGATGCCGCTGGCTGAGCATGCCGCGTTCTGCAACGCATGCGGTACAGCGGTACGCGTGCAACCAAAGGCATCAAGGCCCAAGGTGGGGGCAGTGCTCAGGACAGCCGGCCCCGAGGAGTCGATTGTTCCCGGATTCGACACGCCGGTAGCCGGAGAGGAACCACCGCCGGGCCCCAAGCATGCGGCTCGAGCGGCCCCTGATGAGACGACCGCCGATGACGAGGGCGGAAGGTCCCCTAACCCGCGTGACCGCTTCTACGACGACGAGGAAGGCCGGCCGTGACGGAGAACCCGGGTCAGTGGGATCCCCAGGGCGGCGGCTACCCGCCTCAGAGCCCTGGCGGCTACCCACCTCAGCAGCAGCCTCCGAGCTACCCGCCTCAGCAGCCTCGTGGCTATCCGCCTCAGCAGTCTGGTGGCTACCCACCGCAAGGTGGCTATCCCCCTCAGCAGCCTGGTGGCTACGCGCCTCAGCCGCCTCCTGGTGGATATCCACCTCAGCCACCCCCTGGTGGATATCCGCCACAGCCATCGGGGGGCGGCGCCCCCGGTACCACGGGTGAACCAACCAAGAAGAGCCCAGTGATGATCATCGCGATCGTAGCTGCGGCAATCGTCCTGCTGGCAGCCGTCGGCGGCATCATCATGGTGTTGACCCGGGGAGGCGAACAACCGCCGGATGTCACGGTCACCCCGAGCCAGCCTGCACAGCCGACAGAGCAGCCAACCTCGGAGCCCACAGGGCAGCCAACGACCGCGGGGCCGGAGCCGACACCGAGCCAGACCTCGCGGCCGCCGACCGCCGGCGCCATCAACATCGGCAATGGGATCGAGCTCCAACCTGCCCCGGGCTGGCAGGTCAAGAAAACCGGCGAAAACGTGGCCCAGCTGTCGGATGGCAAGAGTGTGTTTCTCGGCCAATCGCTGCAGATCTCGCAGTCCACCAATCCTGGCCAGCTGTGCGACGCATGGCACCGCGATATCGCCGAAGGCACATCCAACGGGCAGTTCCAGGACTCCAAGGATGCCAACGTGGGCACCAGCCGCCTCAAGGCAGCGACATGTGTCGCCGAGGTGACCGTGAGCGGTGGCCAAGGGACGACACAGCTGTACTTGTTCTCGCTGGTTTCGGTCCGGCCGAGCGACGGTGTGGCGGTCATCGGTACGGCGTATTTCACACCCAACGCCGACACCGAGCAGCTGAACAAGGACTTCACCTCGATGGTCAACTCGATGCTGGAGAGTCAGGTCGCCGGAAGCTAGCCGCTTGCACTTTGCCTGATTGACTCTCGCAATCGGCTGTCAGAAGCGCCACGTAGGCTCGCGTCATGCGTCCGATTGAAGACCTTCAGCGTGCAGTCGCACCGTTCAAGGTGGAGAGTGACTTCGCGCCGTCCGGGGATCAGCCCCAGGCGATCGACCAGCTCGAGCGTCGGATCAGTAGTGGTGAACCAGACGTCGTTCTGCTAGGTGCCACGGGCACCGGCAAGACAGCCACCATCGCCTGGCTCGCGGAACGCGTGCAACGACCGACCTTGGTCATGCAGCCGAACAAGACGTTAGCGGCGCAGTTCGCAAATGAACTCCGGCAGTTCTTTCCTAGAAACGCCGTCGAATACTTCGTGTCTTATTACGACTATTACCAGCCTGAGGCGTACGTACCGCAGACCGACACCTATATCGAAAAGGACTCCTCGCTCAACGAGGAAGTCGAGCGGCTGCGACACTCTGCGACGAACTCGTTGCTCACCCGTCGTGACGTCATCGTCGTGGCAACAGTGTCAGCCATATACGGCCTGGGTACGCCGCAGGAGTACGTCGGCCGAATGATCACGCTCCGAGTTGGCCAGGAGCTTGACCGGGACGCCCTGCTGCGCGGACTGGTTGGCATCCAGTACGCGCGCAACGACCTTTCGGGCAGCCGCGGTACGTTCCGCGTGCGCGGGGACACTCTCGAGGTGTTCCCGATGTATGAAGAGCTGGCCGTCAGGGTGGAGTTCTTCGGCGACGAGATCGAGAAGCTGAGCACAATGCATCCCGTCACCGGCGAGGTGGTCACCGAGGACCGCGAGATCTATCTCTTCCCGGCTAGCCACTACGTTGCGGGCCCGGAGCGGATGGAGCGGGCCATCGCCGGGATCGAGGTGGAGCTGGCTGACCGGCTCGCCGAGCTCGAGCGACAGCAGCGGCTGCTGGAGGCTCAGCGGTTGCGGATGCGGACCAGCTACGACATCGAGATGATGCGGCAGATCGGAACCTGCTCGGGTATTGAGAACTACTCACGACACATCGATGGCCGCCCGCCCGGCAGTCCGCCGAACTGCCTGCTCGACTACTTCCCATCAGATTTTCTCCTGGTCATCGATGAGTCGCATGTCACCGTGCCTCAGATCGGAGGAATGTATGAGGGTGACATGTCACGGAAGCGAACGCTGGTGGAACATGGCTTCCGGCTGCCGAGCGCCATGGACAACCGGCCACTCCGCTTCGAGGAATTCGTGGAGCGCATCGGCCAGACCATCTATCTGTCCGCTACGCCAGGGAATTACGAGCTGGCCAAGTCATCTGGTTTCGTCGAGCAGCTGATTCGGCCCACTGGGCTGGTCGATCCCCAAGTCATAGTCAAGCCCACGCACGGCCAGATTGACGATCTGATGGCTGAGATCAGGTTGCGGACCGAGCGACGCGAGCGCGTCCTGGTGACCACGCTCACCAAGAAGATGGCCGAGGATCTCACCGACTATCTCCTCGAGAATGGCATCCGTACCCGATACCTGCACTCCGAGGTCGACACGCTCCAGCGCGTGCAGTTGCTGCGTGAGCTGCGGATGGGAGATTTCGACGTTCTTGTGGGCATCAACCTGCTCCGGGAGGGTCTGGATCTCCCGGAAGTGTCTCTGGTCGCCATCCTGGACGCCGACAAGGAGGGTTTTTTGAGAAGCGCGAAGAGCCTGATCCAGACCATCGGCCGGGCCGCGCGTAACGTCTCCGGGGAAGTCCACATGTACGCGGACTCAGTCACCGACTCGATGACTGCTGCAATCGATGAGACCAACCGTCGCCGGGCAAAGCAGGTGGCTTACAACCTCGCGAAAGGGATCGATCCGCAGCCGATTCGGAAGAAGATTGCCGACATCACCGACATGCTGGCTCGAGAAGACGCGGACACTCACGACCTCATCGGTGGCCGGCAGCGGGGGCGTGGCCGGTCCGCTGTTCCCTCGCTCGGCGCCAAGGATGTGAGCGCCCAGGCACGGAGGCTGGCAGGGATACCGGCAGGCGATCTCGCGGACCTGGTGCAGGAACTCACCACACAGATGCACGCCGCCGCAGCCGACTTGCAGTTCGAGCTCGCGGCCCGGCTGCGCGATGAGATAGCGGACCTCAAGCGGGAGTTGCGGCAGATGGTCGAGGCCAACCGCTGACTTGCGCACATTTGAGGCTCAGCGCCCATTCGAGGCTAAGCGCTCGCGGCTGACATACTTAAAGCCGGAGGGGAGTATTCCCTCGCAGGGGCATCGTCATCACGGATCGTTCCGGTTGGGTTCTATCCTCCCGGACACCCGGTGCCTCCGGCCGGGAGCCTGGCGGAAGAGACCTCCGAGACCGACTCGTTAGCCGAATTCCCGTCTCGGAAGGACTCCACATGGAGGTTCACCTCTACGCGTGGATCATCACTGTCGTCGTCATGGTGGCGATTCTTGTCATCGACGTACTCATCATCGGTCGCCGTCCGCACGAGCCGTCGATGAAAGAGGCAAGCCTCTTCATCGGCATCTACGTGACCTTGGCAGTGCTCTTCGGCTTCGGCGTCTGGGCCATCGCCGGCGCGCGCTACGCGGGCGAATTCTTTGCCGGCTGGATCACCGAATACAGCCTGTCGATCGACAACCTGTTCATCTTCCTCGTTATCTTGACCAAGCTGAAGGTCCCCCGACATCTGCAGCAGTTCGCGCTGCTGGTCGGGATCATCTTGGCGCTCATTTTTCGAGGCATCTTCATCGCCGTGGGCGCGGCGGTCATCAACGCTTTCAGCTGGGTGTTCTTCATCTTCGGGGCATTCCTGATCTGGACTGCCGTGAAGCTCTATCGCGACTATCGCAAGCACGACGAAGACACCGACGACCCTCCCGACAACGCGGCTCTGCGATTCGTCAGACGTCGGTTCAACGCCACGAAGGATTACCGGGGCACGAAGCTGACCGTAGTTGAGAACGGCAAGCGGCTGATCACTCCGATGCTCATCGTGATCGTCGCCCTCGGCAGCACAGATCTGCTGTTTGCGTTGGACTCCATTCCGGCGATCTACGGTCTCACCCAGGAGCCGTACCTGGTCTTCGCCGCCAACGTCTTTGCCCTGATGGGGCTACGGCAGCTGTATTTCCTACTCGGCGGGCTGCTCAGAAGGCTGGTCTATCTGTCGGTCGGCCTTGCGATCATCCTGGGATTCATCGGTATCAAGCTGATCTTGCATGCGCTGCATCACTACCATCTGGCGGACTGGGCGCCATGGGATGGCGAGATTCCGATCTGGGTGTCATTGACGGTGATCATCGTCACGCTCACCATCACCACCGTGGCCAGCCTCGTGAAGTCGAAGTACGACGAGGACAACAGGCCGGCCGCGGCTGATGACAGTGGACCCAAAGGATCAGGCAGCGACGACGGCATCGCTCCCAGCCGAGACAGGGTCGATGGCCTGAGCGACTAGCTCTGCGACATCAGTCGTCGGAATGACGGTGATCGTCTCGAGCACGTCGGCAGGCACATCGTCGAGATCGGGCTCGTTCCGCTTCGGTACGAACACGGTGGTGAGTCCGGCCCGCTGGGCCGCCAGCAATTTCTGCTTCACGCCACCGATCGGTAGCACGCGCCCATTCAGCGTGACCTCTCCGGTCATACCGACATCGGAGCGTACCGGCCTGCCGAGCGCCATGGAGGTGAGAGCGGTCACCATGGTGACGCCCGCCGAGGGCCCGTCCTTGGGAACCGCTCCCGCAGGAACGTGGATGTGGACCTGCCGGTCCAAGATCGACGGATCGGTGATTCCGAGTTGTTCGGCGTGCGCCCGCACGTAGGAAAGTGCGATCTGCGCTGACTCCTTCATCACCTCGCCCAGCTGCCCCGTCAGCGTCAGGTTGCCTGATCCTGAGCCGTGGGAGGTGCCGTCCAAGGCCGACGCCTCCACGAACAAGACATCGCCGCCGAGTCCAGTCACAGCCAGACCGGTCGCAACACCAGGAACCGACGTGCGCTCATGCGCGTCTGGCGTGAATCGGGGCCGCCCAAGGTATTCCCGCAAGCTGGACGGCTCGATCACGAAGCCCGCCTGGACGGTTCCGTGGGCAAGCTTTGTCGCAGCCTTACGAAGCACCTTCGCGAGCAACCGCTCCATCTGACGTACGCCAGGCTCCCGGGTATAGCTCGCTGCGATCTCCCGCAAAGCGTCGTCACTGACCGCGACCTCATCGGCAGTCAGAGCCGCGCGTTCCAACTGCCGAGGTAGCAGGAACTGCCGTCCAATGGCGATTTTGTCGTCCTCGGTGTAGCCGTCGAGACTCACCAGCTCCATACGATCGAGGAGTGCCTGGGGAATCGTCTCGACGACGTTGGCCGTCGCCAGGAACAACACGTCGGAAAGGTCGAGGTCCACCTCCAGGTAGTGGTCGCGGAAGGTGTGGTTCTGCGCGGGATCGAGGACCTCGAGCAGGGCAGCTGCCGGGTCGCCCCGGTAGTCGGAACCGACCTTGTCGATCTCGTCGAGCAGCAGAACCGGGTTCATCGATCCAGCTTCGGTAATCGCCCGCACGATCCGTCCCGGGAGAGCGCCCACGTAGGTTCGGCGGTGCCCGCGGATCTCGGCTTCATCGCGTACGCCACCAAGGGCGACACGCACGAACTTCCGGCCCAATGCCCGCGCGACCGATTCCCCGAGCGAGGTCTTGCCCACGCCAGGCGGACCGACCAGCGCCATCACCGCGCCAGAACCACGGCCGCCGATGACCTCAAGTCCTCGATCCGCGCGGCGGGCGCGGATCGCGAGATACTCCACGATCCGATCCTTGACGTCCTCTAGACCGTGGTGGTCAGCATCCAACACCTCACGTGCGGCGCTGATGTCAGTCGAGTCAGTGGTCTTGGTGCTCCAAGGCAACTCGAGGATGGTGTCCAACCAGGTACGGATCCAGCCAGACTCAGGGCTCTGGTCACTGGCTCGCTCAAGTTTGCCGACCTCTCTGAGTGCGGCCTTGCGAACGTCATCGGGCAGGTCGGCCGCCTCAACACGCGTTCGGTAGTCCTGTGCACCGTCTGGCTCGTCCTCGCCCAGCTCCTTGCGGATCGCATTCAGCTGCTGGCGCAGCAGGAACTCGCGCTGACTCTTCTCCATGCCCTCCCGCACATCGTCGGCTATCTTCTCGTTGACCTCGGTCTCGGCGATGTAGGCCTTGGTCCATTCGATCAGCGCGGTGAGCCGTTCGATGACATCCGGAGTCTCCAGCAGCTGCCGCTTCCGTTCGTCACTGAGCCATGGCGCGTATCCGGCCAGGTCAGCCAGGGTGGAGGGATCGGTGACCCGGTTGACGGTGTCGATCACTTGCCAGGCGTCGCGGCGCTGCAGGGTGGCAATAACGAGTCCCTTGTATTCGGCAGCGAGCTTGCGTACCTCATCGGTATCGCCCGGCTGCTCGGGCAGCTCCTCAGCCTCAACCCAGAGCGCGGTGCCAGGGCCCGAGACTCCTGAGCCGATCTTGACTCGCCGCTCGGCCTTGATGACCGCGGCTGGCTCTCCGGTCGCCAGCCGGCCGAGTTGCACGATCGTGGCCACGACGCCGAAGGAGGCGTAGCGGTCCTCGAGGCGAGGAGCGACGAGCAGTGTGTCATCGCTGTGGGCTTTTGCCGCATCCACCGCTGCGCGAGCAGCGTCGTCTAGCTCGATTGGTAGCACCATGCCGGGCAGTACGACAAGGTCGGTGAGGAACAGGACAGGTAGTCGGGTTGTCGACATCAAATTCGCCTTCCAAACAAGTCGCTCCTAAGTTGAGCGTCATTGACTCAAGGCTTTTGCGGTCGAGTTTCTTCCCGGTCTACAGATGTTCTCCGACAGCGAACCGCCGCCTCGGCTCATCAGCGCGCTGGCGGCTCAGGAAGCGTCGGGAATCACCGCCCCGCAATGTCGATCAAGGCGCGCATCAGTCGCCGAGCCCGGCCGAGCGGGCTCGGATAATCGCCTCCGCTCGGCTCGCAACCTGAAGCTTCGCGAAGATGCTGGAGATGTGGTTGCCGACGGTGTGCGGGGCTAGGCCGAGCCGGCTAGCGATCGCGGAGTTGCTCAGCCCGCTGGCGATCAAGGTCAGCACTTCCCGCTCACGAGGTGTCAGTTCGGGAAACACCGTACGGTCTGCTGCCCGGGCGCTGCTGAAGTAGCTGAGCGCCCGGCTGGCGACGCCAGCGCCGAAGATGGCCTCCCCGCCGGCGACCACGGAGATAGCCCGAATCATGTTGTCCGGGGGTGCACCCTTCAGCACATAACCGAGCGCGCCGGCCCGCATGGCCGCGAACACTGATTCGTCGTCGTCAAACATCGTCAGCATGAGCACCCGGACGCTCGGTGCCGCTCGGGCGATCTCCCGCGTTGCCTCGATGCCGGATATCCCTGGCATCTGGATGTCCATCACCAGCACATCGGGGTGAAGGGTGACCGCGGCCCGGACCGCCTCGCCGCCGGTTGACGCCGTCCCAATTAGCTCGTAACCGTCGACCGCGGACAGCAGCGCCCGCAGGCCTTCGCGAACCACCGCGTGGTCGTCAGCGACAACGATGCGCAGCGTCATGGCCGCCCGGTGTCTTCCCAGACCGGCCCGTCTTGACGGAGCCCCATGACCTGCGGGAGAGGCAGCTCGACATCGACGCGGCCACCGGTGCGGTCGTGCTGGATCCGGCAGCGTCCTCCGAGCTCGGCCGCTCGCTCCCGAATTGAGGTGAGACCGACTCCGGGTTGCCAGCTGCTCTCGAGGTTGATGCCGTCGTCGTGGATTGCAACGTGCAGTGTCCCTGCAGAAGTACTCAGTCTGACATTCGCAGCCGAGGCGCTGGAGTGCCGTACGACATTGGTCAGCGCCTCGGTAACGATCCGGTAGGCGGCTACCTCCACCGCCGCGGGAAGTTCCGGCAGTTCGCCCGGAGCCTCAATGTTGACCTGAAGGGGAGCTGCGTCCTCGCGGCGACCCAAGAGCGTTGCATGCTCCCGGAGCGCCTCGACCAGACCAAGGCTGTCAAGGGCGGGCGGCCGCAAGTCATAGACCAGGCGCCTGATGTCCTCCAACGCGCCGGTCGTTTGGCGACGCAACTCGACAAGCAGATCCGCACTGCGGGCCGGATCGCTGGTCAGCAAGCGCAACGCCGCCTCGGCGTTGAGTACGACGCCGGTCAAAACCGGGCCAAGCCCGTCATGCAGATCGCGTCGCAGGCGTCGCCGTTCTTCCTCACGGCCCGTGATCACCTGCTCCCGGGACCGACGCAGCTCCTCGGCCAGAGTTGCGGCTTGTACTGCGGCGGCGATCGGAGCCGCGAGCAGCTCGAGGACCCGCGCGTCGTTGGCGGACAGTCGGGCCTCACCGGTCCGCAGCCCAATGACGAGCTCGCCGAGAGTCTCGTCGCCCCGGAGAAGCGTTGTCGCGTGTCGGCTAGCTGGGGGATCGCCGAATGAGGCGATCTCGACGCCGCCCACGACCACCGCAGCCCAGGGGAACCGCATCACCCGCACCAACGCCTCCAGCACCCCGTCCAGCCCAGCACCTCCCACCACACCGACCTCGCCGAGCCGCTCACCGACAGCGGCGACGGCGCGCACCGGGTCCCGGCGGGCGCCGTAGATCGCCCGGTCGACCGCACGTTGCAGCCAGACCCGAACCGGGTGGAAGGCAACCGCGATCAGCAGTGTGGCGATCAGCGCGGTGCCCAGCCCGACACGGGTCGGCAGGAGCAGGCCGCCCAAGGCAACGATGCCGGCGTAGACGCCGATCACAGCTGCGGTGAGCAGGACGTACACCACAGAGCGCGACAGCACCAACCGAATGTCGAACAGCTGATACCGGAGCACCGCAACTGTGATCGATAGCGGAATCAGCGCAATCGGCAGGATGGTGAAGATGCTGTCGGGCAGTACGGGATCCAGGACGGCAAGCGCGACCACGATCACCAAGGCGAGCAACACCCACGACAGCTGCCGCCGGACCTGCGCGGAGCCCCGGCGGAAGCGCACAACGAGTATCAGCAGCGCGATCAGGTAGGTGAGCACGCTGAGCGACAGAGACAGTGTCGGCCAGGCTGTGCCATTGACCTCGGGTCGGTCCAGGTAACCGGGCACACCGACCGCATAGCTGAAGCCGGACATGACCCCGAGCGCGGCGAATAGCGGCCCGTTGATCGCCATCGGCAGCAAGGCCCAGCGCCACCGCCGCCCCGGCAAGTGCCCGTCGGGCAGCAGCATCAAGGCGAGCGGCAGGCAGACCGTGAGGGCCCAGGTCCAGCCGCCGTTGGTTGCGGTTGCCACCAGTCGCCAGAATGGGCCATCGAAGCCGTGGGAGTCTGCCCAGGCCAGCAGCGCGATGCCGGCGCCGGTCGAAGCCCAGGCGCAGCCGCCGAGCAGCAATGCCCAGCCGACCAGGTTCCGAGGGCGCTGCGCGGCGATCGGCCAGCCGGCAAGGGCTAGCGTCAGGCCGAGGATGGCGTTGCTGACCACCAGGAGATCCACCAGCTGGCTCCAGCTCAACGGTGAGAGCAGGCCGAACACGGCCGATACCAACACCTCGGTAGCGGCGACGCCGAACACGAGACCGGCCGCCACGCGCGTCCGCTTGCGGGAACCCATGACGTCATCATCACCACGTCGACCCCCAGTTGAGTAGTGGTCTTCCCCCAGATCGGTCGGAAATCTCCCGGCGTCGCTGGGTGAGGAACACCTCCTCGTCGAGTCGCGATCGCACCACGCTGGTCGCGTCGGAACAATCTCACCAAAATCGAATGGAGTATCAGATGTCCACAACACGCTTCCGGCCCGCCGCGTCGGCGAAGGAGCACTCTCTGCCGATGTCGCCCCGGGTACGCGATACACGCAGCTTCTGGCGCCTGCTGCTGGCGTTCGTGGCACCCATTCCCATGGCAGTCATGGGAGTTGTCTACGTGATCAGACCGGTGGAAGGCGGTGCCGCCTTCACCGAAACGGTCGCCGGCGTTGAAGCCCACCGCCAATTGTTCGACGTGATGATGTGGCTGGGCCTGCCGTTCCTAGTCGGCCTGATCCCAGCCGTCATTGCGGTGGCCTGGGTGACCCGCCGCCGGACCCCGGTCCTGACAACCGTCGGTGCGGTCTGGACCCTGCTCGGATGTCTGAGCGTCTTCCCCCTCGGGGTCCCCGACGACCTGCTCGCGTACCTGACTGTTCGACAAGGCCTCGATGTGGCGACGATTGCGGCGCTAGACGCAGCGTGGTGGGTGCTGCCACCTGTCGGGGTTGCAGCGCTGTTGTTCATCTCCGGCATCGTTGTGGGCCTGCCGTTGCTGGGCATCGCCCTGTGGCGCAGCCGGGTGGCGCCGCGATGGATGGCCATCGCGTTGATTGTCGGCGGGGTCACGCACCCGTTCCTGCCGAACCATGTCATCGCCGGCATCGGGCTGCTGATTGCTTCCATCGGGTTCGCCGGCGCCACCGTGGCCTTGCTGCGCACGCCCAATGACGAGTTCGACCTGCCGCCGGTTGCGATATCTGAGGCGGCATGATGAAGCAGGTCTATCGAGTTCTGGCGTTCCTGATTGCAGCCGGCGTCATCCTGCAAGCGGCCGCCATCGCCTATGCGGTGTTCGCGATGTTCGAATGGGTCGGCGCCGGTGGCACCATCGACAAGTCGCTGATCGAGAGCGAAAGCCCCCAGATTGGTGGGATTACCGGATTCAACCTGCATCAGCTCTTCGGGGTGACGATCCTTCCGCTGCTGGCCCTGCTGTTGCTGATCAGCTCCTTCTTCGCGAAGATTCCTGGCGGCATTAGATGGGGCTTCATCGTCTTCGCTGTGACGGTGGCGCAATCGCTTCTCGGCATCTACGCGCATCACACTGCGCGGGTGGGTTGGCTGCACGGCGGAATGGCACTCGTCTTGTTCGTTTGCGCCGTTGTCGCCGGGGTGCGGGTCAAACCCGCATTGGCGAGCAAACACGTTGTCGGCCATTCGGCTGCCGCGGGCGGTCGAGTCGGCCGCTCCCTTCGCGTCGACAGTGACTGAATAGCCCGAGTGGCACATATCCACAGGTCGCGGTGACAATGGAGGGGAAGACTGTGACGGTAGAGACGGATGAGTCACTGACGCGATCGGAGGATGTGGCTATGCGGACGGTATGGAGAGGCACCATCTCCTTCGGATTGGTGACGATTCCGGTTCGGTTGTACGTCGCGACCGAGAGCAAGAACGTTCCCTCACATCAGATCCACGTCAGCGATGGCGGCAGGGTGCAGTACAAGCGGGTCTGCTCCATTGACGGTGCCGAGGTGCCGTACGAGGAGATCGGCCGTGGCTACGAGTCGGCAACCGGCGAGATAGTCATGCTCAGCGATGTCGATCTCGCCATGCTGCCGGCCAAAACGTCTCGTTCGATCGAGGTTGTCTCGTTTCTGCCGATACCTGCCGTCGATCCCATTTACCTCGACCGCAGTTACTACGTCGAGCCCGAACCGCAGGGCGCCAAGGCATACCGGCTGCTGCGCGACGCACTTCGTAAGCAAGGCCGCGTCGCGGTCGCTAAGGTCACGCTCCGTGATCGCGAGATCGTCGCGGTGTTGCGCGTGCATGACGATGTGCTCATCCTTGCGACCATGCTCTGGCCGGACGAGGTCCGGGAGCCTCGGTTCCCGTTCCTGGCAGACCACGACGAGTGGTCAACGCCGAGCCAGGAACTTGCCATGGCTGAGGCGCTCATTGACTCGTTGTCGGATGAGCAGCTGGATCCGGGCAGATATCGAGACGTGCATCGAGAGACGCTGACCGCCCTGATCGATGCGAAGGCGACCGGAGGCGCCGTGACCCAGGATGCCCGTCCAGGCGCGGCATCACCCGACCTGCTGAGCGCCCTGCGAGCCAGCATCGAGGCTGCCAAGCAGCGGCGCTCGACGGGTAACGGAGGACCGCGGCGGACCGCACCGAATACCGGCGCGGCTAAAAAGAAGCAGAAGAAGCCTGCGCAGACAGCACCTGGAGCCGAGGCGCCGAAGAAACGCGGCTGATACCAAATCCCACGCGGATCCGCGACACGCCGACGCAATACCAGATTCTGATGGTGTCAGCTGGTAGCACTACGGCATGAGCGGGTGTTCGGATTGCGGACTAGAGGTCGACCACTGCCACGGCACGCTGGTCGTGCATGATGACAGCACGGTCGACTGCACGGATGCTGCTTGCGAACTTCCGGATCTGCTGCGACACGCGTTCATCGTCGACTGCGTCGCGGTGTTGGGTGGCTGCTGCGTGGTTGAAGAGTCGGTGGAGTTCGCGGTCGCGTCGTAACCGGTTTTCGCGGCCAGCCGATGGCCACGTTAGATTTGCCCGGGGATGAGTGTGCAAATGATCGGGCGCGAGCTGGACGAGATCGTCCGTGAGCTCTACGTGCTCCCACCAGCTGATTTCGTGAATGCCCGGAACGAGTTGGTACGGCAGGCCAGGGCAGCCGGCAGTCGGGATGTTGCCGAACGGCTGCGGCAACTTCGCCGCCCGACGCGCAGCGCCTGGCTGGTGAATATATTGGCCAGCGATTCCAGGGCAATGCAGCGCCTGTCGGCGCTGGGCCGCGAGCTGCGGGATGCTCAGACCGGGCTGGCTCGTACAGAGTTGCGAAGTCTCGCCGAGCAGCGCCGGCAGTTGATCGCTGACTTGCTGGATCGGACTAAGGCGCATGCTGCCGAGGCGGGCGTGCGGCTGACTCCCACGGTGCTGTCGGAGGTGGAGGCGACGCTTCAGGCCGCTCTGGTCGATCTCGCGGGTGCGCTGACCATTCGCAACGGCCGTTTGGTGCGACCGCTCTCGCACAGCGGCTTCGGGCCGCGGCCCCGGAAAGCCCTACAGAGCCGCTCAATTGTCGAGGTTAGGCCGGTTGAGGTACCGGCCGAAGCAACGGCTGAGATCGATGCTCCTCCGGTCGAGGACGAGTTGGAAGCACGGCGGCAGCGGCGTGCGGTGGGCGACCGCTGGACCGTCGAGCTCGTCGAGATGATCGACCAGACGTCGGTGGAGGACAACGAAGCGCCTGCAGCCGGCAGCGGTCAGGAAGCACTTCGTGAGCTGCGATTAGCGAAGGCGGAGCTTGCAGCCGCAGAGGCTGCGCACTGGCAGTCCGAGTTCGACCTCGCGGACGCAGAGGCGGCGCTGGAGGCGGCTGACGACGCGGTGAGCTCCCTCGACACCAAGCGGATCGAAGCGCGCCGGGACAGGGTGACAGCTCAAAGGCACCTTGCCGACGCGCAGTCGCGGCAGCGGGATGCGGTGGACACGCTGGCGGAAGCTCGGCGGCGGCTCGACGCAGCCCAGCAGTTGGAGGGCAGGGACGAATAGCGCGGGCTCCTACCCTTCTTCGTTGACCGTGCTCAAGTAGGTGGCGACCCAAACTAGAGGTGCATTCCAGCGAATGCAGATGTCGTTGGTGACCTCGGAGGTGGGTTCGTCGAGGTAACAGCACTGCGGTGGTAGTCCAAGCAGGCGAGGATCGTAGGGAAAGTCCGGGGACGGCTGAGAATTCGCACCACCGGCCAGCGCGCCCGGTGGTGGTGGCGGGAACGCTGGATCGATGTCATGGCCGAATTGGCGAGTCCGCTGATGGCAGCTGTAGTTGGTCCCGTACCCGGTGATGTAGCTCTGACCGAGAGCGTTCCGCCCAAGCAGGTAGTCCATCCCTGTGGCGACGGCATCTGCATAGTGGGAACCACCTGAAACCAGGTGCGCCACGGCCAGCACCACGAGGTTGTTGAGGATCCGGCCGTTGGACCCCCAGTGCCACCCCTCGGTCGGCGCGTAGGGCTGACCCCACGGCTGATGGCGCTGCAACACCAAGAGTCGATCGGCGCCGCGTTGCAGAGTATCGACCACTTGGTCGTAGTCGACGAAGTGCCTGCCTGCCAGCGCCAGATCGAGCCGGCCCGCCGCTGCCACCCGATCGAAATCGAAGCCGGCCGGGTCGAATGCGTCTGCCACGTGCAGAGCTGAGGACAGCACTTCCTGGCGGTAGAACTCCTCATCTGTGGTCAGCCAGAGCTCGACAGCCGCCCAGTAGAGGTCATCGTCCAGTTGGTCGTCGGGGTACGGACCGCCGCCGAATCGGGCGTGGTCGTCAGGTGCGATGAGGTGAGGATGGCGTCGGGCTGCGCGGTACGCGGTGCGGGCAGCTTGCAACAGCGTGCGCGTGTACGCAGAGTCGATGGCGTGGAACAGCCGAGCGCCCTTGGCGGCAACAGCGGCCAGGTGCAAGGTCGCCGCGGTCGACGGCCGATGCAGCACTCGTTCGGTCGGGTCCTCGTGGGCCCAGCCCGGCATCGGCGACCATTGTGTGCCATGCACACGGTGGAAGGCCAAACCGGACAGCGCATCGCCGGGGGGTACCTGCATTCGCATCAGCCAGTCGAGCTGCCAGCGACACTCTCGCCGGATCAACTCTGCGAACTTGCGGATGGAGCGCGAGGAATCGAATTGTCTGAGCAGGTCTAGCGTGCTGAGGAGCTGCCACACCGCAATGCCGCCGCTTGTGACGTACTTGCCGTAGTCGCCCGCGTCATACCAGCCACCCGAAACGTCAAACGTGCCCTTGCAATGCCATCCCGGATACAGCCGCTGCGCCTCGACACCAGTCCAGGCGGGCACGGCGGAGTCACCCCGATTCGGAGGCCGCCCGGAATGGCCTGCGGGTCGGCCATAGCCGGGTGCAACGTTGTCCAAGATCGGTGTGCCCGACCGCATCACATAGAAGAAGCCCAGAGCGTCAGCTCTCAGCCTGCTGTAAACGCTGGTTGTTACCACAAAGGGGTGGCTGGACTGATCGGCCGATTCAATCCGGAAACCAGCTCCCTGCATGGTGAGACCGGTGAAGTCCAGAACATGAACGTTCAAGCCGGATGTCGGCTCTGGCCGTGCCGACCAGGGCCGGGAGAGTCCGGTGTAGACGACGGCCCCATACCTGTCGCGGATCGCGAAGGGGACCTGGTCCTGGGCATCGCATATGAGTGTCGCCTGCTTCGGTCGGCCGGGCAGGTAACCCAGCTGGTTCACCCGGACTTGCGGACGCCGACTAATAACCTCGGTTACCTGCCACTCTGGCCAGCCCACCGCCGGAGCCTAGGACCGTGTGCCATCGGGCAACGCAGAAACGACGCGGCGAAGCCAGGCCAGTGCGCCCGGCGCGGAGTCAAGCACCGAGATGTGACCCGCGCCGCGACTGCAGCCGCAGCTCCGCCGTTGGACAGTGTGCTGCCAGCCACTCACCGTGTGAACTCGGCACCATTCGGTCGGCTGTCCCGTGCATGATCAATGTCGGTGCGGCGATGTCTGCAAGATCAAAGCCCCACGGAGCCATCGCGCTGACAACATCCTCAACCATGCCGTCAAACCCATTGGCAGTGGCAGCTGCGACGATGCCGTTGAACCATGACCAATTGCTCTCGAGCGCCGCATAATCCGCCGCAATGAACGACTCGGGATCGAACTCATTCGAAGCTAGGACCTCTTCGAGTGCGGCTCGCCCCCGAACGGCAGCTTGCAGTTCGCGCACAGTGCCGTCCGAAATCCCCGCGAAGTAGTCGAGTCCATCGGCCAACCAGGGCGCAGGCGAGGAGACGCTGACAACCGCGAGCACCCTCTCCGGAAGCAAGGCGCCGCAGGCCATGGCGCGCGCCCCGCCGCCAGAGTGGCCGAAGACAGTGAACCGGCCGATGCCCAGCTGGTCGGCAACCCGGCGCGCATCCGCGGCTGCACTCGCGACGGTCGCGTCGGGATGAGGAGTCGAGCCTCCGTAACTGGGACGGTCATAGCCGATCCAGCGGATACCAAGGGAACGAGCGGCCTCGAAGAGCGGCTCGGGCGGAGCCCCAATGTTAGGGGTGCCATGCACCCACAGCACGACCAGCTCGTCCGAGCGTTCTGTCGGACCAACGTCGTACGCGTGAAGCACCCGCCCCGCAGTGGGAACATCGACCTCATGCATGAGGAGCCTCCTCTATTTGACAGTATGTTGCCAATATGACAGTATGTTGTCTATGGATACTTCAACTGCACATCTTGCCCTGTACGACACGCTTGCCGATTGGGAGATCGGTTATCTCCTTGTCGAGTTGCGTACAGGCCGCTACACCCGTCGTCCGTGGAACATCGTGACAGTCGCCGAGTCTCGCAAGCCCATCACCACTATGGGCGGGCTCCGCATCATGCCGGACATGATCCTCAATGATGTCGACCCCGCCGATAGCGATCTGCTCATCCTGCCTGGCGCCGACATGTGGGACGCCGGGGGTGGGGAGGCGTTCGCCGCGGCCGCTGCGCGTTTCCTGGACGCCGGTGTTCCGGTCGCGGCTATCTGCGGTGCGACGGCCGGTCTTGCCCGAGCCGGCCTTCTGGACAAGCGCCGCCACACCAGCGCGGCAGCCGAGTACCTGATGGCCACCGGTTATGCGGGCGGGAACCACTACGTCGACGACCGCGCAGTCATAGACGGGGATCTCATCACCGCCGGCCCACAGTCGCCTGTGCAGTTTGCCTGCGCGACTCTGCGGCGCCTCAGCCTGGCCTCCGATCGCACGCTGGAGGCGTACGAGGCTCTTCTCCACCGGGCCGACCCGTCGGCCTTCCCGGTCCTCATGCAGGCCCAGCACGCAGCATGACTCTTGCTCAGGCCGGGATCGTCACCGTCCCACCGCGTGAAAGCTGGCCCGTGCCGCCGCCTCAGAGTGAAGCCGGCGCACTCCTGACCGAGGTCATCCTCACCACATTTCGTCTCAATGCCCGGCTCTTGGAGGCGGCCCAAGAGCTCGCGGCCAACGGTGCGATAACCGCCGCCTGGTGGCAGGTGCTTGGCGGCGTGGTGGATCAGCCACGCACCGTGGCTGCGATTGGGCGGCGTATGGGAATGACTCGGCAAGGGGTGCAACGCGTGGCCGATCTGCTCGTCGCAAACCATCTTGCGGAATACCGCGCCAATCCGGCACACCGGCGCGCCAAACTGCTCACCTGCACCGAGGCCGGGTATTGGGCGATTCGCCAGATCAGCTTCGCGGCGCACCCGTTCGCCAACCGGATCGGAGCACAAGTGGCTACCGAGGAGCTGCGGAATACCTTGACCACAATGCGACACCTCGTCTCTTTACTGGAGGGCGATCAACCAGTGCCGGCTGAGTGAGGCGGCTGCGGAGTAACAGCCCCGGGTCTAGTCGGAGCGAACGAGCGCGCCATATTCCCACGTAGGCGGGACACGGTTAGGGTCAAGCTCATGACCGTTCGACGCCTACGGACGTCATTTCCGGCCATCTTGATCGCGGTTGCGTTCCTCGCCGCAGGATGTCGTGACACCCCGCCCTCGAGCGAGACCGTTCCCGTACTTGTCTCACCCGCACCGTCACCGGGTTTCCCTTCTGCTGAGAAAACAGTTGTCCCTGCCGCCCCTAGCGACGAGGCGGCGGACAATGAGATCGCCCGGGTGATTGCGATCTCCGTCGACGGCCTCAATCCACGCGCCATCCAAAAGCTCGGGCGGTCTCGCACCCCAGCGTTTCACCGATTGATGCGTGAAGGCGCATATACCCTGAACGCCCGCACCATTCGCGAGCAGACGCGGACCCTGCCCAACCACACCGCGATGTTCACGGGCCGGCGTGTCGAGGGCCAGCGAGGCGGGCACGGGTATACCGAGAATGTCGACAACGGCACTACTATCCATCAGGCTGCCGGCCACTATGTCGCCAGCGTGTTCGACGTGGTTCATGACAATGGCGGCTCCACCGCCATGTTTGCGGCCAAGATCAAGTTCAACCTCTACAAGCGCACCTGGAACGCCCATGGTGGGCCTGATCGAGCTGGTCGTAACGACGGGCGTGCCAAGATCGACCGTTTTACGATCGATGTGAACGACACCCGGCTGGTGGCCAAACTCACCGCCGAGCTGCGCCGCTCGCCGAGGGAGTTCACCTTTGTCCATCTCTCCCTTCCAGACCGTGCTGGCCACGCGCACGGATTCATGAGGAAGGAGTACCTGGACGCTGTGGAGCAGACCGATCGGCTCCTCGGCCGAATCCTCGACACCGTGGCGGACCGGCCTGGGCTCCACCGACATACCCTGGTCCTCCTCACCACCGATCATGGGGGAGACGGCGCGACGCACTACGCCGCCGACAAGTTGAAGAACTATCGGATCCCGTTCATGGCGTGGGGGCCAGGCATTCCCGCCGGGCGCGACCTCTATGCCCTCAATCCCACATTTCGCAGCCCTGGCACCAGCCGCACGAACTATCGCGGGAAGCAGCCGATCCGTAACGCCGACCTCGCCAATGTGGTGACCGATGCGCTCGACCTGCCCCATGTCCCCGGCTCTGAGTTCAACAGCCGACGCTCACTGAACGTTTTCCGCTAAACCAGCAAGCTCGGGCAATCAGATCACCTTGCGGCGCTGAGCCGATCGTTGCGAACGGCGTAGACATCGCCTGAGCGGTCATCGGCCGGCAGGCTCTCCAATAGCTGGACGATCGCTTGCGATTCGAGCCAACCAGGGCTCGCCCAGCGGTGCGTCTCCACCCGCGAGTGTCGGTAGCGGTAGTCCCCGAGAGCGCTGATCCGTTCGACGCAGGCGATGGCGCGGGCCGCGGCGACAGGAATGTACTCAAATGACAACGCCGCAAGCGGCTGGCTGAGGCCGCTGAGGACTTCGTATTCAAACCCTTCAACATCGATCTTGCAGAACTGAGGCTCTCCATGGCGGGCGATGAGTTCGTCCAGACTGACCAGCGGCACGCTGATAGCGCCGTCCCACCGAATCCGCTGGAACCGTCGATCGGTTTGCACATCCTCCCTCCATGAGTCGGCAAAGGTAGAGACCGTTGGGGTACGCCTACTCAGGTGGAGCTTTCCCTGGCCTGGCTCAGCGGCGACTCCACTCGCCTCGATGGTGACGCGGGAGTCGCGGCCGTAGAGCAGCCGCAACAATGCAATGAAGTCCGGCTGTGGCTCGACCGCGATGACACGGGTACCAATCCGGCGGAAAACACGTACTCGATTGCCTACGTGTGCGCCGATGTCGAAGGCCAGATCACCCGCTTGAAGAAACTGCCGGTAGAAGGCTTCCATCTGGCGGCGGCGCCAGACCGGGCCGTAATAGGTAACGAGCGAACGGGTGATTCCGGCAGCCCGGCCGATCACGTGTCGCGGCAGCAATGAGGGGTCCTGGGAATCTATCGGGCTCGTCGCTCGATCGGGCTGTTGGTACGGACTTCTCACACGTTCATGCGATGAGGACTGGGATAGCAGTCCTCGCCGTCAGTAGTGGTAGCGGCGTGCTTGTCCGGAATAGCCACGGCGGTGCCGGAAGAGTCTAGTGATCAGGAACACCCAAAGGAACATCCAGACAAGCCAAGGCGCGCTCAGGATGACCGCGGTGACGACCGCGCAAACCACCAGCAGCGGCGCCAGCCAAACCATCGGTGACCAGGCGAGATGGGCATCCGGATGGCTGTTCGCCCTCGCCTCCATAGTTGGCTCGACCGCCCGAGGGAGGTCAACAAAGAGGGGTTCCAGCTCGTCGTTGAAGCGTGCCCTTATCGCTTGGTCTACCCGCTCTTCAAATTCCTCCGTGCTGAGCCGACCTGCGGCGAAGTGATCACCAAGGTCGTTGATGGCACGGTCTCGCTCGGCATCGCCGATTCTGACTGGAGTCTTCTGCGCTGGCTTGGACTCCGTCAGACCGTACGGCGTGGGCCATACCCACATCATGTTCCCTCGGGAAAGGTCGAACCTCCCCGGAACGTATCGAGTCATGACTAATTGTGCGGCGTGGTGTCGTCTTCAGCAAGGATCGAGTAGAGCTTCCGGCGGAACTCCATCAGGGCATCACGGCCTTTCGTCTGTTGTTCGGGCGTTCCAGTAGCGACGATCTGCCACACGGCAGCTGCCACCTGCCCAATCAAAGGCTTGAGTCCGTCATCGTCTTCGCCGGCTTCGGTCATGGCTTGCCATGGAGCTGACACCTCGTCCGCGTGCTCATTGACGTAACTACGACCCTCGTCGGTCAACGTGTACGCGCGCCGGCCTCCGTCAGCCTCAACCCGCACAAGTCCCTCGTCCTCGAGCTGTTGCAGCGTCGGGTAGATCGAACCTGGGCTCGGCTTCCAAACTCCGCCGCTACGGCTGGCGATCTCCTGAATGATCTGGTACCCATTCATCGACTGCTCTGCTAGTACCGCGAGGATCGCCGCGCGCACGTCGCCGCGGCGCGCCTTCGGGCCACCACGCCAGCCACGAGCTCCGGCCCACCAGGGGGGTCCAAAGGGTGTTCCGCCGTACATGCCCCACTGGCCGAACGGCTGCTGACCGCGCGTGCCCCGATGTCCGGTCATCTTGGCCATCTTGGCGAGCCAGTCACTGAACTCGTTGCCCCACTCCGGATTGCAGCGGCCGGCAAAGTGCAGCCACGGCGCCCCCATTGCATGCGCCCCACCCATTGTTGATCACCTTGCTTTCGTAGCGTTTCGAATCGATACGTCAACGATATATCGCGACAGGTCGGGTAACAACAGTGAGGCAGCAACAGAATCGATGTTAGGCGGCTCGCCCAGTCGGCAGAGGGTCATCGATGCATCGGTAGCGTTCGGCGTCGGGCATGGTCCAGTCGACGCCGTCGTGATCTCGGAGGGTAGCGAGCCAAGCGAAGGTCTTTGCTCTGTGGTGTCTTCGGCAGAGCGGATCCATGTTGGCGGCCGATGTCGGACCGTGCGGCCATGGTTCGTGATGATCAAGGTCGCAACGGTCGGCTGGGACGGTGCAGGTGGGGTGTCGACAGGTTCCGGCACGAATCTTGATTGCTTGCGCTAGCCGGGCTGAGGGGTGGCGGCCGAGTTCGGTGACATCGAGTAGCCGACCGGCATTGTCGGTGAGGAGCCGGGTGAACAACACTTCGTCATGAGGATCGGCGTCGAGGGTTTCGGCGATCTGGTCTCGCAGCGTTTCGCCGGGCAGGAATCCCGATCGGTCGGCGAGTTCGCCCGGCGCATCGGTGGCGCCGAGCAGGCTGGCGAGCGGTACCACCACGGCTATCCGGTGTTTCCGAGGACGTCTCACGAACCTGGCTGCCTGACTAAGTTGATGATCCGACGCGGCACCGACCGGTTCGCCGATGGGCTCACCCTCGCCATCCAGACGTTGCAGATGTGTGCCTAGCAGTTCGCCGGTGTCGGGGTCAATGTCTTCGACTTCCATCCAGTCCGCATCGTCGGTTTGCTCTTTGTCCTGTTCAGGCTCGTCGAGGCGAAGCCGGCCGAGTAGCAGATCGGCGAACAGGTCGGAGCGGCGTTGCTGCTCGGTTCTCGCGTCTGCTGCGCCCAGGCTGC
Organism: uncultured Actinomycetota bacterium; assembly: GCA_963740515.1. Lineage (GTDB taxonomy): Bacteria > Actinomycetota > Actinomycetes > Propionibacteriales > Propionibacteriaceae > Microlunatus. The sequence continues at coordinate 69,661 of CAVUEO010000038.1, read as the reverse complement.
GGGCCGCCGCGGCGAGCATGCCGTCGATGGCGGACGCGTCGGCAGCAGAGACCTCGCCGGTGACATAGCCGATGCCGTCAACGCCTTGGATCACCGTGACTCGTCGTTCCGCTAATGCGCGGCGATGCCGTTGCTGAAAGGCGAGCGGTTCCAACCGCACCACCTGCCGCAGCAGCCACACTTTCAGTTGTTTCGGCGATCTGGTTTGTGCCGCATCCACTGCCTGCTCGTCGATGGCGGCCAGGGTGGAGGATTCGATGACCCGCCGTGCCACCCGATCAATCACTCGGACTTGCTCAGCGTCGATCTCGCCGCGTTGAAAGGCTTCCCATACGGTGGGCAGGTCGGCGGCGAGCCGGCGGGACCGGGCCAGCAGACACCGCACTTGGTAGGGCTGCTCGCGTAACAGCAGCGCCAGTTCATCGGCCACAAACTCACCCGGCGTGGCCCGGTTGAGCTTCGCCGAACCTGGGCCAGCGGCGGCAACGGCCTCGGCGATTCGATGATCGGCGTAACGCAGCGCCGCCCCCGCTAGGCGGGCCTGCGCGCGTGCCGCGTCACCTCGCGCTTTCTCCACCGCATCGCGGGCCGTGGCTGTGCTCTGTCTGTCATCCCCCGTCATGTCTCAATGCTCGCAGCCACCACCGACAGTTTTCGAACGTATGAGCGAGGCGCGACCTACCAGCCCCGATTGCGCCACTCCGCGAGGTGCGGCCGCTCGGTGCCCAGCGTGGAGTCGTCGCCGTGGCCGGGATGGATCACAGTGGCGTCGTCGAAGCGGTCGAAGATCTTGCTTTCAAGATCATTCATCAGTGACGTGAAGTCTACGGGACTTGTTGTCCTGCCCGGGACCACCAGGAAACAAACTGTCCCCGGTGAACAGATGTGTCATGCCGGTGCCCGCGTAGGAGAGTGTGATCGAACCTGGCGTATGCCCGACCAGTCCAATTACCTCGAGCCGCTCTGTGCCCAGTTCGATATGGTCGCCGTCCCAAACCCCAACCATGCCCTCAACCCCGGCCCCCGTGCTGATCGGATCGAGATCAGGTTGGCCGGCGATCAGTCTGGCACCGGTGGCGGCGGCCACCGGCGGTAGCGCCTGCCAATGATCAGCGTGCCGGTGTGTCGTCACGATGGTGTCCAGAGACTGATCGGAGATGATCTTCAGCAGCCGATCATCGTCGTTGGCTGCGTCGATGAGCAGACTGCTGCCGTTGCGGTTCTGCAGCAGGTACGCGTTGTTGTCGACCGGGCCAACACTGATCTTGATCATTACGACTGAGCCGGACAGTGATACGACAAGCGGCGGCCCGCCAGGTTCCACGTGATTGAAACCGAGCATCAGTAGCCCGGGAGTTGGAGCCCGCCCGCGCCTGTGAGAGCCGACGCATCGGTACGGCCCAGGAGCCAGCCGAGAAGATGTGTACTGCCACCGCTGACGGCGATCGGCTCTCCGGCACTTCCGACCGTTGTCGTGAAGCCAGTGTCCGACGTTAGATGGAGTCTGGGAAAGCCGTCACGCTCCCGCAGCCGGAACGCGCACCACTCGAGCAGCCACTCAGCGGTCTGGGTATCGATGTCGGTGATCTCATAGCCGATATCGAGATCAACGTGATGGATCACAACCTCGAGGAGCCGCGCCAACGGCAGCAGTCGGGCAGGCACCTTCATCCCGCCGCCCATCTCGACTATCGAATCCCAGGCGTGGGCACCATCGAGCTCGTCAAACGCCGCGCTCAAACGTCCAGCAGAGGTGTCCAGGTCGATCTGGATTTCGAGACCGGATCGTGGAGATCCCGCCTCGATCTCGTTTCCTCGATGCTCGGGCGATGGGTACATGTCCTGGCGTTCCCCGGTACGTGCCCACTGCGCCAGCCGAACGAGCGCATCGGCGTGACGAGCAATGTGGGTCGCCACATGACCACGCGTCCAGTCTGGGAGCCTACTGGGAGCTCGCCACTGCTCCTCTGCGACCGAGATCGTGTCGCCCAGCAGACGTTGGGTCGCCGTTGTGACAAGCCCGCGCAGCGTCTCCAGCTGCGTTGTGGCCGAAGATGCGGGGGCGCTCATCCCCATACCGTAGTGCGCGACCATGACTCTCGGGAGGTCTCGATGCATCGGATTTCACCTGTGCGCTGTCAGCGCTGGCACATACGATGTGCTGCGTGACCGACCGTCTCGTCGTTCGGGGTGCGCGCGAGCACAACCTGCAGAACATCTCCCTCGATCTGCCGCGTGACGCGCTGATCGTGTTTACCGGTCTGTCCGGATCCGGGAAGTCGAGTCTCGCCTTCGACACCATCTTCGCTGAGGGCCAGCGCCGGTACGTCGAGTCGCTTTCGGCGTACGCACGGCAGTTTCTTGGTCAGATGGACAAGCCGGATGTGGATTTCATCGAAGGTCTGTCGCCTGCAGTTTCCATTGACCAGAAGTCCACCAGTCGCAACCCACGTTCCACAGTCGGCACGATCACGGAGGTCTACGACTACCTCCGGCTGCTTTACGCCCGTGCCGGCCGGCCGCACTGCCCAATTTGCGGCGAGCCGATCAGCAGGCAGTCACCACAGCAGATCGTCGACCGCCTCATGGCGCTCGAGGCGGGTACCCGGTTTCAGGTGCTTGCTCCGGTGGTCCGCGGTCGCAAGGGGGAGTACGTCGAGGTCTTCCGAGAGCTTGCTTCGGAGGGCTTCAGCCGGGCTCGAGTCGACGGACAGGTCATCCAGCTCACCGATCCACCCATCCTTGACAAGAAGTACAAGCACTCCATCGACGTCATCGTTGACCGGCTCGCCGTAAAGCCGACGGTCAAGCACCGGCTGACCGATTCGGTGGAGACGGCGCTAAAGCTCGCGCAGGGCATCGTGACGATCGACTTCGTGGACCTCGATCCGAAGGATCCACAGCGGGAGCGCAACTACTCCGAAAAGATGGCTTGTCCTAACAACCACGACATCGCAATTGATGAGTTGGAGCCGCGCCAGTTCTCGTTCAACGGCCCATGGGGGGCATGTCCCACCTGCTCCGGGCTGGGAACGCGTATGGAGGTCGACCCCGAGCTGGTGGTCCCGGATCCGGAGAAGAGTCTGTCCGAGGGAGCAATCGCCCCCTGGTCATCGGCCCACGTCGCGGACTACTTCAATCGGCTGATCGACTCCCTGGCGGAGTCCGCTGGTTTCTCGACCACAGTCCCATGGCGTCGGTTGCCGTCAGCAGCCCAGAAGATGTTGCTCGATGGAGTGCCTGGCTTGGTCCACGTTCGCTACCGGAACCGCTACGGCCGCGAGCGCAGCTACAACGCCAAGTACGAGGGGGTTGTCACATACATCGAACGGCGACATGCCGAAGCTGAGAGCGACACCTCGCGTGAGCGGTTTGCGGGCTACATGAGGGAGGTGCCGTGCCGGGCCTGCAAAGGCGCTCGACTCAAGCCCACGTCCCTGGCTGTGACCATCGGCGGTAAGAACATCGCGGACGTGTCAGCCATGCCGATCGATGCGGCGGCTGAATTCCTCACCCACCTCGAGCTCACAGAGCGCGAACATCAGATTGCCGAGCGAGTGCTCAAAGAGATCAACGAGCGCCTGAGGTTTTTGCTCGACGTCGGCCTCGACTATCTCTCCCTGAGCCGTCCGACAGGCAGCCTGTCCGGCGGGGAGGCACAGCGAATCCGGCTTGCGACACAGATCGGTTCTGGGCTTGTCGGCGTCCTCTATGTGCTCGATGAGCCGAGCATCGGGCTGCACCAGCGGGACAACCGACGCTTGATCGAGACTCTGGTGCGTCTCAGGGACCTGGGCAACACGTTGATCGTTGTGGAACACGACGAGGAAACGATTAAGGCGGCGGACTGGGCGGTCGACATCGGCCCAGGCGCTGGTGAGCATGGCGGCCGGGTGGTGCATTCGGGCCCCGTTGAGGACTTGTTGAACAATCGCGAGTCGCTTACCGGCGCCTATCTTGCACGGCGCCGTTCCATCCCGCTGCCCGCGTCCCGCCGCCCACGTACCCGCGGTCGCGAGGTCACCGTGCACAGCGCAGCCGAACACAACCTGCGTAACGTCACTGTGTCTTTCCCGCTTGGCCAGCTCATTGCGGTGACCGGTGTGTCTGGATCGGGCAAGTCCACCCTCGTCAACAGCATCCTCTACACCGCCCTTGCGAAGCGGATCTACAACGCACGCGACGTGCCCGGTAGGCATCGCTCGATCAGCGGAGCCGATCAGATCGACAAGGTCATCCACGTCGATCAGTCCCCCATTGGCCGCACGCCGCGTTCCAACCCCGCCACCTACACCGGGGTATTCGACCACGTGCGCAGGCTGTTCGCCGAGACGCCTGAAGCCAAGGTTCGCGGCTACCAGCCAGGCCGTTTCTCGTTCAACGTGAAGGGCGGCCGCTGCGAGAACTGCACTGGCGACGGCACGATCAAGATCGAAATGAACTTTCTGCCCGACGTCTACGTGCCGTGCGAAGTCTGCCACGGCGCCCGTTACAACCGGGAAACCCTGGAAGTGCACTACAAGGGCAGGTCGATCGCGGAGATCTTGGACATGTCGATCGAGGAAGGGCTCGAGTTCTTTGCTCCGCTGCCGGCAATCGCCCGGCACCTACGCACCCTGGTCGATGTGGGTCTCGGATATGTACGTCTGGGCCAGCCGGCGCCTACCCTCTCCGGCGGTGAGGCACAGCGCGTCAAGCTGGCCAGTGAACTGCAGAAACGGGCAACAGGCCGGACACTCTACGTGTTGGATGAGCCAACAACAGGCCTGCACTTCGAGGACATCCGCAAACTCCTGCATGTTCTCGCGCGCCTGGTCGACGCCGGCAACACTGTAGTGGTGATCGAGCACAACCTTGACGTGATCAAGACCGCCGACTGGCTGATCGACATGGGCCCCGAAGGGGGATCGCGCGGCGGACTGGTCATCGCCGAAGGGACACCAGAGCAGGTCGCGGCCAATACGAAGTCCTACACTGGCGCGTTCCTCAAGCCTTTGCTCGATGGGCACGCGGTTCCAGTCAGAGCGACCCAGCCGGCGCTCGTTCCAGCAACGCGAGCTGACGCAGTGGTTTCCGACAAGCTGGCAGCAAGGCGCGCGACGGTCAAAGCAAGCTGACACGGCATCGATCGAACCAGATCGAGGCCTATCTCGTTTTGGGGTCGAAAGAGCGTCTTCACAGCTTTGGCATTGCTGGCACGACCGACGCTCGCACAGCGGAGAGTGGAGGCTTGTGATGTCTGAGCTCGGCGACCGAAGGTCAACCCCAGAGACATCCGCCGTTGCGCGGCGGACTGTTCTGCGAGCCGCTGGACTCCTAGGCCTGACCGGCGCGGGCGCCGCCGCGCTGAGCGCCTGCGCCGAGGAGTCCGGCGGCTCGCCCTCCGCTGCTCCGGCCGCGTCAGAGACGTCTGCGGCAACGACGCCGTCGCCGACTGCCGACACGACTTCCCGTGAGCCGTCAGCGTCGACGGCTGAGGCCCCGACGGGCCCAAGTGTCGCCACCTCCAAGGTGCCGGTCGGCGGCGGCGTCATCTTGGAGAACGCCGATTACGTGGTGACCCAACCGAGCAAAGGCAAATACAAGGCTTTCAGCAAGATCTGCACTCACCAGGGATGCCCGGTCGCTTCCGTCAGCAACGGTGTCATTCACTGTGATTGTCACGGCAGTGAGTATTCGATTGAGGACGGTTCCGTGACGAATCCGCCGGCACCCAAACCCCTTGCCGAAGCGAAGACAGCCGTCTTCGAAGGCAAGGTCTACGTCGAAGCGTAAATCTTCGGAGGCCTGTCGGAGGCGGCGCTCCGGTCGGCGCTGCTCGTCAGCTCAGCTGGCTGAACATGTCATTGCCACTCGCGGTCGTCTCCGGTATCGGCTGCAGGACGTCCCAGTGCTCGATGATCTTCCCGTCTTCGTTGAGACGAAAGATGTATGTTGCGGGTTGTGTTGGACATAGTCCACGACGATGAGATCGTCGAGCGCGTCGACGTCCCCGGCTCGGAAGGCATCGAAAACTCGCGCCACGGTCTGTTTGTTCTGCTCCATGGTTCCCATAGCTCAGTGCTCCCTGGTTACTAAACGGTTGTCCCACTCGCGGCCTACGCTGGGGCGCGTGGTACCTCCAGTCTCGTCGCGGCCAGTGCCGGCGTACCGGCCTGCCCCCGGGTCCATCCCCGATCAGCCTGGCGTGTACCGGTTCTTGGATGCCGAGGGTCGGGTGATCTATGTCGGGAAGGCGAAAAGCCTTCGCTCCCGGCTGAACTCCTATTTCGCCGATCCGGCCTCCCTGCTGAGCCGCACTCGATCGATGGTGAGCACGGCCACCAAGGTCGACTGGACGGTCGTGCGGAGCGAGGTTGAGGCCCTTCAGCTGGAGTACTCCTGGATCAAGGAGTTTGACCCACGGTTCAACATCAAATATCGCGACGACAAGTCTTATCCGTGGCTCGCGGTCACGCTCTCGGAGGAGATTCCGCGGGTCATGGTCGGCCGTGGCGCAAAACGCAAAGGCACTCGATACTTCGGTCCCTACTCCCACGCCTGGGCTATCCGCGAGACGGTCGATCTGCTACTCCGGGTTTTCCCGATGCGCTCCTGCCGGCCCGGAGTGTTCAAGAACCACAAGCAACTCGGCCGGCCGTGCCTGCTCGGCTACATCGGGAAGTGCTCAGCGCCCTGCATCGGTCGGGTGACGCCCGCTGAGCATCGCGCGATCGTCGACGACTTCTGCCAATTCATGTCGGGCCAGGCAGCACCGATGATCAAGAAGCTGGAGCGGGAGATGCGCGCCGCCAGCGATGCGTTGGAATTCGAGCGTGCGGCGCGGCTGCGCGACGATATCGGTGCTCTGCAACGAGCCACGGAACGCAACGCCGTAGTCTTCCGGGACGGTACGGACGCCGACGTCATCGCTTTGGCTGAAGACCCGCTGGAGGTCGCGGTGCAGATCTTCCATGTACGGGGTGGGCGCGTTCGTGGCGAGCGCGGCTGGGTTGCCGACCGGTTCGACGACGGCGGCAGCGAAGAGTTGATCGAACAGTTCCTGCTGCAGATCTACGCCGAGCCGGATCCCACAACCATCGACAAAGACGCTGTGCCGCGCGAGATCTTGGTACCGGTGATGCCGCCATCGGCGGAGTCGCTGACCGAGATGCTTGAGGCGCGGCGCGGCTCCCACGTCTCCATCCGCGTGCCGCAGCGCGGGGACAAGAGGGCACTCATGGAGACGGTTGCCCGCAATGCCAACGAGATCTTGATCAAGCACAAGACCACGCGGGCCGGCGACCTGTCGACTCGCAACCGCGCGCTAGAGGAGATCCAGGATGCGCTGGAGCTGCCGACTGCGCCGCTACGGATCGAGTGTTACGACATCTCGAACCTGCAGGGCACCGAAGTGGTTGGCTCAATGGTGGTCTTCGAGGACGGGCTGCCAAGGAAAAGCGAGTATCGGCGGTTCGTGATCCGGCAGGTCGACGGACAGAACGACGTCGCTGCGATACACGAAGTGATCACTCGCCGCTTCCGGCGACTCATCGATGATCGTGCCGCCATGACCAGGCGGGCAGCGGACGGGCTGCCAGAGGGTGCCGCGGCCGATGAGGGCCCGCTCCTGGTCGACCCGACGACAGGCGCGCCTCGCAAGTTCGCGTACGCGCCATCGCTGGTGGTGGTCGACGGCGGCCCTGCTCAGGTGGCCGCCGCCGCAAAGGCTCTCCACGAGCTCGGCATCGACGACATTGCCCTCTGTGGCCTTGCCAAGCGGTTGGAGGAGGTGTGGCTGCCCGACGTCGAGGAACCGGTGATCTTGCCGCGGACCAGCGAGGGCCTCTACCTGTTGCAGCGGCTGCGGGACGAGGCGCACCGTTTCGCGATCACCCATCACCGAGCGCGGCGCAGCAAGTCGATGGTCGAATCCCTCCTGGATCAGGTGCCGGGTCTCGGCGACGTCCGACGTAAGGCTCTGATCAGCTACTTCGGCTCACTCAAGAAACTGCGCGCCGCAACGGTCGAGGAGATTGCCGCGGTGCCCGGTTTCGGTCCCAAGACAGCACTCGCCATCAAGCAGGCACTGCAGCAGGCTCCGCAGCCAGAGGCGATCGACATGGCCACCGGCGAAGTGCTTGACAGCGTCTAGCTCCTCCCGGGCAGTATCCGAGTGCTCGATCCGGGAATAATCAACCATGTGACCAGCGAAAGGCCCGGGGCGACGCCGGGGGATAGTAGTCCCCCCCGGGATCAGCCGCTCGACACCGAGAGCCCGACCAAGCCGCTACGCCTGGTCGTCGTCAGCGGCATGTCAGGCGCGGGCCGTTCCACGGCGGCGCACAGCCTGGAGGACCTTGGCTGGTACGTGGTAGACAACCTTCCCCCTAGCGTGTTGCCTGAGGTGTGCCGGCAGGCCCGGGAGATCGACCTGACGCGGCTGGCGGTCGTGCTGGACGTGCGCACCAGGGGCTTTTTCGAGCAGCTCCCATCCATGTTCACCGAACTTGCTGCTATCGGCACAATGCCTGAGATCTTGTTCCTGGAGGCCGCCGACGACGTCATCGTGCGACGTCAGGAGTCCGTACGTCGGCCGCATCCACTTCAGGGCGACGGTCGGCTCCTGGATGGCATCGGCAGGGAGCGCGAGACTCTGGCAACCCTCCGTGCGGCCGCCGATCTTGTGATCGATACATCCTCGTTGAACATCCACCAGTTGACTTCCCGGGTGGCCCATGCCTATGGCGGCAGCAACGATGATCAGCTGCGCGTCACGCTACTGTCCTTCGGCTTCAAATACGGCGTCCCGGTGGATGCCGACATGATCTTCGATGTCCGCTTCCTGCCCAATCCGCACTGGATCCCCGAGCTGCGTCCGCAGACCGGATTGAGCAAGCCGGTGAGTGACTACGTGCTCGGACAACCGGGGGCCGAGCCCTTCATCGCCTCGATGCAGGACCTCATGGCTGTGGTCTCGGTCGGCTATATCAATGAGGGCAAACGGTTCGCCACAGTCGCCATCGGCTGTACGGGTGGCAAACATCGAAGCTCGGCCATGGCGGAGGAGTTCGCTCGGCGACTCCGTGGCACGGGCCTGCCGACCACTGTTCTCCATCGCGACCTGGGCCGAGAGTGAACCCTCGCGATCTGGCGCACATCTTCACGTCGAGCTCTCTGGGCCCGACACTTCCCGCTGTGGTTGCCTTCGGTGGCGGGCATGGACTTGCGGCCTCTCTGATTGCTCTGCGGCGGGTGACGGACCATCTGACGGCGATCGTCACCGTTGCGGATGACGGCGGCTCCTCAGGTCGACTGCGCCGGGAGCTGGACTGCTTGCCTCCGGGCGATCTTCGGATGGCACTGGCGGCGTTGTGCGGCGATGACGAGTCTGGGCGTACCTGGGCCGATGTGCTGCAGTATCGGTTCAGCAGCACTGGGCCGTTAGATGATCACGCAATCGGGAACCTGCTCATTGTCGGGCTGTGGGAGCGCCTTGGCGATCCGGTGGCAGGCCTGGACATGGTGGCCAGGCTTTTGGGCGTCAAGGGCCGGGTTCTGCCGATGGCGTCGGTGCCGTTGGATATCGGCGCCGATGTCATCGGGCTGGATCCCGCAAGGCCCGACGAAGTTTCCGAAATCCGCGGCCAGGCTGGGGTTGCCAAGACCCTGGGAGAGGTGTGCTCGGTTCGGCTCATCCCGCAAGATCCACCCGCCTGTCCGGAATCCATCGAGGTTGTTCTTGAGGCTGACTGGATTGTGCTGGGACCCGGCTCCTGGTTCACGTCGGTGATTCCGCATCTGCTGGTGCCCAAGCTCGCGGAAGCGATTCACGCCACAGCGGCCCGGCGCATCTTGACGCTCAACCTCGAGCCCGCCGGCGAGACCGCGGGATTCTCGGCTGCAAAGCACATCCAGCTGCTCGCCGACCACGCGCCAGATCTGCGGCTTGATGTCGTGCTCGCGGACAGCGGTTTCGCCTCCGACGATCCGCATCTGGCGACTTGGGTCGACTCATTGGGTGCGCAACTCGTTGTCGCGGACCTCGCTGCCCGCGACGGCTCGCCGCGACACGACCCGCTCCGTTTGGCCTCGGCGTACGCGGAGATCTTGGGCGTTTGAACATCCCACGCTGCGTGGAGAACGGACGACGTTCTGTCAAAGCGACGAGGTGCGCGGGCTAGCTGTGTAATCATTCACCAATGGCCATGACCGCACTGGTGAAGGCGGAGCTCGCGACCATCAAGGTCACGAAGCCCTGCGACCGGAAGTCGGAGGTTGCCGCAACGCTGAGGTTTGCTGGCGGGCTGCACATCGTCAGCGGTCGGATCGTGATTGAGGCGGAGTTGGACACCGGCGCCGCTGCACGCCGGCTGAGGACCGATATCAACGAGGTCTTCGGTCATCCGAGTGAGCTTGTCATCGTGAACGGTTCTGGGATCCGGCGAGGCACCCATTACGTCGTGCGGGTGATCAAGGACGGCGAGGCGCTAGCGCGCCAAACCGGCCTGATCGACTCCCACGGCAGGCCGGCGCGCGGTCTCCCACCACAGGTAGTGAGCGGCGGCTTGTGCGACTGTGTGGCGGCATGGCGCGGAGCATTTTTGGCACACGGCTCGCTGACAGAGCCGGGACGGTCAATGGCGCTCGAGGTGACCTGCCCTGGTCCGGAGGCTGCACTCGCATTGGTCGGTGCCGCCCGCAGATTGGGGATTCCCGCGAAAGCTCGCGAGGTGCGAAACGTCGATCGGGTCGTGGTCCGGGACGGCGATGCCATCGCAGCATTGCTGACTCGGCTCGGGGCGCACGAGTCGCTGCTGGTCTGGGAAGAGCGGCGGATGCGTCGTGAGGTGCGAGCCTCGGCGAACCGGCTGGCGAATTTCGATGACGCCAACCTGCGCCGCTCGGCTCGAGCTGCGGTGGCAGCGGGCGCGCGAGTGGAGCGGGCTCTGGAGATCCTTGGTGACGAGGTACCTGACCATCTCAGAGCTGCTGGTCTGCTTCGCATCGAGAACAAGCAGGCCAGTCTGGAGGAGCTAGGTCAGATGCACGAACCACCGCTGACCAAGGATGCCGTGGCAGGCAGGATCCGGCGGCTACTTGCCACAGCTGACAAGCGCGCGGCCGAGCTTGGCATACCCAACACCGAGGCCAGCCTGAGCGCTGACATGCTCGACGAGGAGTAGACGCTAAGCAGCGTGCCCGCGAAGTTCGTTAAGGTGGTCACTGGCCCTGATGTCATGGGGCCTGACAGCCAAAAGGAGATCGTGTCATGACCGTCCGTGTTGGTATCAATGGCTTCGGCCGCATCGGCCGAAACTTCTACCGCGCGCTGCTCGCTTCAGGTGCCGACATCGACGTGGTCGCCTTCAACGACCTATTCGACGACGACACCCAGGCTCACTTATTGAAGTACGACTCAATCTTGGGCCGACTCGACCTACCGGTCGAGGTTGTCGACGGGGGTATCAAGGTCGGCGACAAGGTCGTAAGGTCCTTCGCCGAGCGTGACCCCGCCGCCCTCCCGTGGGGCGATCTCGGTGCCGATGTGGTGATCGAGTCCACTGGGTTCTTCACCGACGCGACGAAGGCCAAGGCACACTTGGACGGCGGCGCGAAGAAGGTGATCATTTCCGCGCCAGCCAAGAACGAGGACTGGACTGTGGTGATGGGTGTCAACGACGGCGACTACGACCCTGCCAAGCACCAAATCATCTCCAACGCGTCATGTACAACTAACTGCCTGGCGCCCATGGCCAAGGCCCTCGACGACGGTCTCGGAATTGTCAAGGGCCTCATGACGACAATCCACGCCTACACCCAGGACCAGAATCTCCAGGATGGCCCGCACAACGACATGCGTCGCGCCCGCGCTGCTGCGATCAACATCGTGCCCACCTCGACTGGTGCGGCAAAGGCCATTGGTCTGGTGCTGCCGCAGCTGAAGGGCAAGCTGGACGGCTACGCGCTGCGAGTGCCCGTACCTACGGGCTCCGCGACCGACCTCACCTTCGAGGCGCCGCGAGAGACCTCGGTGCAGGAGGTCAACAGCATCGTTCAGGCTGCCGCTGATGGCCCGCTGAAGGGCTACCTGAAGTACACCAGCGACCCGATCGTGTCCTCCGACATCGTCACCGACCCCAGTTCGTGCATCTTCGACTCCGGCCTCACCAAGGTGATCGGCAATCAGGTCAAGGTAGTCGGCTGGTACGACAACGAGTGGGGCTACTCGAACCGCCTCATCGATGTCGTCAGCTTGGTCGGCGAGTCTCTCTAGACCTCCAAGCACCCTGTCGGTATCCCACGCTGCGTGGGATACCGACGCTGGGCACGGGTTGCAACGTGTGCACACCGTCAGCAACCTGTGCAAAGCTTGCTCGTCCGCATCCACTCGCCGACATCGCTCGGGAAAGGATCAAGCGTGAAGTCTGTTTCTGATCTTGGTGAGTTGGCCGGCAAGCGCGTGCTGATCCGCTGCGATCTCAATGTGCCGCTTGATGGTGACACGATCACCGACGACGGACGGATTCGCGCGTCGCTCCCCACGTTGAACGACCTTCGAGATCGTGGCGCCAAGGTCATCGTGCTGGCTCATCTGGGACGGCCCAAGGGGCAGGTCAACCCCAAGTACTCATTGGCTCCGGCCGCCCAGAGGCTGTCCGAGCTGCTGGATGCCGAGGTCAGACTGGCGAGTGATGTGGTGGGGGAGTCGGCGCGCGAAGTCGCCGCGAGCCTTGGCGATGGCGAGATCGGGATGCTGGAGAACGTCCGCTTTGAGCCAGGCGAGGAGTCCAAGGATGAGGCGGCCAGAGGCGCACTAGCTGACCGCTACGCAGCTCTTGGCGATGTCTTCGTCTCCGACGGGTTCGGCGTCGTACACCGCAAGCAGGCGTCTGTGTACGACGTTGCCATGCGGCTGCCTCATGCAGCGGGCAAGTTGGTTGAAGCAGAGGTAGAGGTGTTCCGGCAGCTCACTGAAATGCCCGCCAGCCCATACGTCGTGGTGCTGGGGGGCGCGAAGGTCTCCGACAAGCTCGCCGTGATCGCGAACCTGATGAAGACCGCGGACACGCTTGTCATCGGCGGCGGCATGGCATTCACGTTCCTTGCCGCTCAGGGCTACGAGGTGGGCAAGAGTCTGCTCGAGCAAGATCAGATCGAGACGGTGCGGGGATACCTCAATGCCGCTGCCGCTACGGGGAAGCAGATTTTGCTGCCCTCAGACATTGTCGTGGCGCCAGAAGTGGCGGCCGACGCCGAACCGACCATAGTGACCGCCGACGCTATGCCGGCTGACCAGTTCGGGCTGGACATTGGCCCAGATTCGGTGCGGGTCTTCGCAGGCGCTATCAGAAAAGCCAAGACAATCTTCTGGAACGGGCCGATGGGCGTCGCGGAATGGCAGAGCTTCGCTGCCGGGACCAGAGCGGTCGCACAAGCGGCCACCGAGATCGATGGATTGTCGGTCATCGGTGGTGGCGACACTGCAGCGGTGGTACGTGATCTTGGCTTCCGTGACGACGAGTTCGGTCATGTTTCGACTGGCGGCGGCGCCAGCCTGGAGTATCTGGAGGGCAAGACCCTGCCCGGCTTGGCCGTTCTCGATGACGGGGCATAGCGGATGACTCGCAAGCCACTCATGGCCGGCAATTGGAAGATGAATCTCAACCATGTCGAGGCAGTTGGGCTGTTACAGAAGCTGTCCTGGACGCTGGAAGACAAGAAGCACGACCCGGAAAAATCCGAGGTGATCGTGCTGCCGCCGTACACCGACCTACGGACCGTGCAAACACTTGTGGATGGCGACCGGCTGGAGATCGGGTACGGCGCCCAAGATGTTTCTGCCGTCGACAACGGCGCCTACACCGGCGACATCTCCGCGGACATGCTGGTGAAGCTGGGCTGCCGCTACGTCGTCGTCGGGCACTCCGAGCGGCGCCGGTTCCACGGCGAGGACGACAATGTGGTGAACGCCAAGACCCTGAAGGCGGTTTCCCGCGGGATGGTCCCGATCGTCTGCGTGGGCGAGCGGCTCGCCGTCAGAGAGCAGTTCCGACATGTGCCCGACACACTGCACCACGTGGAGGGCGCGCTCACTGGTCTCACGTCGGAGCAGGTTGCGAATATGGTCATCGCGTACGAGCCGGTCTGGGCGATCGGGACTGGGCGTGTCGCCACGCCAGAGGACGCTCAGGAAGTCTGTGCGGCGATCCGCGGTTGGATCCGAGAGCAGCACGGCAGCGAGGTCGCCGACCGGATTCGGATCCTCTACGGTGGATCGGTCAATGCGAGGAACGTTGCCGCCTTGATGGCTCAGCCAGATATTGACGGTTGTCTCGTCGGTGCCGCCAGCCTGAAGGTCGACGAGTTTTCTGCTATTGCGCGGTTTTACGAAATGCCATTGATCTGAGCATGCGGCAAGTCCAGTGCTTGTGGAGTTTTGACTTGTTCTCGAATCGGTGAGTTAGGCTACGTCAGTGCTCGTACCGCTGGTGACCGTGCCGATCCTGATCTTCTCCATAATCTTGGTGATCACCAGTGTCGCGCTCGCGTTGTTCGTACTAATGCACAAAGGCCGCGGCGGCGGCTTGTCTGATCTCTTCGGTGGTGGGATCTCTTCCTCCCTCGGTGGATCCTCAGTCGCAGAACGAAATCTCGACCGGCTCACCGTCGTCATCGGAGTGGTTTGGCTAGCGGCAATTGTGGCGCTCAACCTGCTTTACAAGTTGGGCGGCTGACTGCCAAGACCACCGGCCCGGTCAATCGAAGGAAAGACACCAACTTATCCACAGCTAGGAAGGGCGAGGGAGATACGTGGCTGGTGGGAGTGCCATTCGTGGTAGCCGGGTGGGCGCTGGACCAATGGGCGAGGCCGAGCGGGGCGATGCCGCGCCGCGAAATTACGTCTCATATTTCTGCGCACAGGGTCATGAGACGCGGCCCGCATTTGCCGCAGATGCCGCCATACCCGACTCCTGGGACTGCCCGCGATGCGGCTTACCAGCGAATCTCGACTCCCTGAATCCACCTCCGCCGCCGAAGACCGAGCCGTACAAGACCCACCTGGCCTACGTCAAGGAGCGCCGCACCGACAAGGAGGCGGCCGACATCCTCACTGAAGCGCTGCAAACCCTGCGGGCGCGCCGCGAGCGTGGCGAGGTCATCTACTAGCCGGTCCACTGGCCCAGCAGTGGTGCCGGCCTAGATGCGGCCGCGTTGCTGCAGATCGGCTGGCAACTCTGCTGCTGCATCCCGATCCATCAACCAGAGCGTGCGCTCGACCCCGGAGACGCCGGCAGCCGGTACCTGCACCGGTCCCGCGCCGAGCAGCGCCATTTTGGCTGCGGCGGCTTTGTCAGCGCCGCTGACAATGAACCAGACCTCCTGTGACCGGTTGATGACCGCGAGGGTGAGGCTGATCCGCTCGGGCGGCGGCTTCGGTGAGGCTCGTACGGCGATCACGTCGCCCGCTGCGTATGAAGAGGGATGCTCGGGGAAGATCGAGGCGACATGGCCGTCTGGCCCCATGCCGAGCAGGCAGATGTCGAAGATGACGTCGCCCAACTCTCCGGCGTACGCCTGGGCTGCCTGATCGAGATCGAGGCCGCCATCGCTTGCGGCCATCTCATGAATTCGGTCAGGGGCCAGCGCAAGTGGCGCCGCAAGCAGGTCAAGAGCCTGCTTCGCGTTCCGGTCGGCATGCTCAGCTGGGACGAAACGTTCGTCGCCCCACCACAGCTCGATCCGGGACCAGTCGACAGCAGAGTTCGGTCCTTCGTTCGCGAGTTGCTGATAGGCCCGAGTGGCGATCCGACCGCCGGTGAGCGCAAGCTGGGGAACTCGGAAGTCCCGTTGAATCTCAGTGAGTCGCGCCATCAGGCGCGCGGCTAGCGCCTCCGCTACTTCATCCGGTCCCGCATGGAGCAAGATTTCGGGGCCGGTCGCGGCCATCTAGCGACTCCCGGGTGCTTGTTTGGCTACCGTGCGTTTACTGGCGGCATTCTTGACTGCGGTCTTGCTGCCGGTTGCTTTCTTACCGGCGGTTTTCTTGCTGACTGTCCTCTTGCTCGATGCTTTCTTGGCCGCGGATCTTGTGCTGCCCACTCGCTGTGTGCCGTCCAGCAGTGACTTGACCGCTCGCTCGTAGACATCATCGGCGTCCATCCGCCGCAGTTCTTCAGAGATCAGCTCGGTGTAGTCGCGTCGCTTGAGAGCGACGAGTCTTTCCGGCTGGCCTGGTACGGCGTAATACGCCAGCAGACCGTCAGGCCGGGTGATCGCGATGTCGCCGGCCGCCGTAGTCAGGCGCACCGCGGTCAGACCCGGCCCCTTGCTGATCTTGCGCGTCGCGTCTACCTTCAGTCTCGACTGCAGCCACGCAGCCAGCAGGTCAGCGGAGGGATTGCCGTTGTCAGCTTCGATGAGCACGGACTTGATCTTGGCCGGGTACTGGTCCAGCGCTGCGGCCAGCAGGGCCCGCCACGGCGTTAACCGGGTCCAGCTCAAGTCAGTGTCACCGGGGGTGTAGTCGCGGGCGCGTGCCCTGAGCGTTGCGAGGGGGCGGGCCGAGGCTGCCGCGTCAGTCAGCCGGCGCATCGCCAACCGCGCCAATTCGTCGGTCGCCTGGTTGTTGGGCGCTTTACCGGGCCACCAGATCACAACGGGGGAGTCGGGCAGCAGCAGTGGCCGGATCACCGAGGCCGGATGCGCTGCGACCGCACCGCGCATCCTGATCACCACCACCTCACCCGGTGTTCCCTCGCCGATGTGCACGTCTGCGTCCAAACCAGCGCTTCGTCCTGCGGCGGTGACCACCAGTAGGATCCGGGACGGATGCTCGCGGCCAGCCGCCATGCTGGCCTCCATGGCGCTCGCGTATTCAGACTCGTCGCAGACGATGATCAGGGTGAGCACCATGCCTTGGGCCGGGCTGCCCGCGCTGCGCCGAGCCCGAAGCAGTTCCGCGGAGATCTCCGCCGAGGTGGTGCCGGTAAGGGAGATGATCATTATGGCCGCCTCCAACTGAAGCCGTCGCGCGCCAGCATGGCATCGGCGCCTTTGGGTCCCCAGGATCCGGGCTCGTACGGTTCAGGCTGGCCCGGCAGGCTCGCCCAGTAGTCCAAGATCGGATCCAGGATCTCCCAGGAGAGTTCTACCTCTGCGTGCTGCGGGAACAGCGGTGGGTCGCCCAGCAGCACGTCCAAGATCAGCCGCTCGTACGCCTCGGGTGAGGACTCTGTGAACGACCCGCCGTAGGCGAAGTCCATGTTCACTTCGCGGATCTCCATCTGGGTACCTGGCACTTTGGCGCCAAAACGCAAGGTGATGCCCTCATCCGGCTGAATCCGCAGCACGATGGCGTTGTAGCCCAGCTCCTCGGTGTCGGTCTTGCTGAAGGGGAGATGTGGCGCACGCTTGAAGCCCAGTGCGATCTCGGTCACCCGCCGGGCGAGGCGCTTGCCGGTCCGCAGGTAAAACGGCACGCCAGCCCAGCGACGGTTCTCGATGTCGAGGCGGATGGCTGCGTAGGTCTCGGTCTGGGACTCGGCTGGGATCCGATCCTCGTCCAGATAGCCCTTGACCTTTTCCCCACCAGCCCAGCCGCCCGCGTATTGACCCCGCGCGGTCTGCAGATCCATCCGCTCGGGTGGTCGGGCGGCAGCGAGCACCTTCTGCTTTTCGGCGCGGAGCTGGCGTGCCTCGAACGAGGTCGGCTCCTCCATCGCGGTAAGTGCGAACAGCTGCAGCAGGTGGTTCTGGATCACATCCCGGGCGATGCCGATGCCATCGAAGTAACCGGCGCGGCCGCCGATGCCGATGTCCTCGGACATCGTGATCTGGACGTGGTCGACGTAGTGGTTGTTCCACACTGGCTCGAACATCTGATTTGCGAATCGCAGGGCCATCATGTTCTGCACAGTTTCTTTGCCGAGGTAATGGTCGATGCGAAACACCGATGAGGCGGGGAAGACCCTCGAGACGATCCGGTTGAGTTCTCGTGCGCTCTCCAGATCGTGGCCAAACGGCTTTTCGATCACTACCCTGCTCCACCGGCCCGGATGCTCCTCGGCCAGTCCATGTGTGCGCAGCTGATCGATCACGGTCTGGAAAAGCCCAGGCGGGATGGACAGATAGAACGCATGGTTCCCGCCGGTACCGCGTGCTTCGTCGAGATCAGTGATCGTCTCGGCCAGCCTGTCGAAGGCCTCCTCGTCGCCGATCTCCCCGGGCACGAACCGTATGCCTTCTGAGAGCTGCTGCCACACTTCCTCCCGGAAGTCGGTTCGCGCATTCTGCTTGACGGCCGCATGCACGATCTGTGCAAAGTCCCGGTGTTTCCAGTCGCGGCGGGCGAACCCCACCAATGCGAAACCAGGCGGCAGCAGACCGCGGTTGGCAAGGTCGTACACCGCCGGCATCAGCTTCTTGCTTGCCAGGTCCCCAGTGACTCCGAAGATCACCAGCACACAGGGTCCCGCGATCCTCGGGAGCCGCCGATCATGGGGTTCGCGAAGCGGGTTCGGACGCATCACACTGATCACGCGACGGCCCCCCTTTCATTGTGAGTGCTCGCGCGCGCCCCGATGCTCGCAGCTGGTGGACGGCGACATCGGCCCGTCGGCGAGTGTCAGCGAGCAGCCTTGGCGGTCTCGAGCGCCTCCTGAACGTCGACGACCAGCTCGTTCCACGACGCTTCGAACTTCTCGACGCCCTCCCGTTCGAGCACGTCGACCACGTCGTCGTAGGAGATGCCCACCCGCTCCAACTCGTCGAGCACCTGCTGCGCATCAGCCGTCGTGCCGCTCACCATGTCACCGCGCACCTCGCCGTGATCAGCGAAAGCCATCATGGTCTTTTCTGGCATGGTGTTCACCGTGTTCGGCACGACGAGCTCGGTGATGTACATGGTGTCGGAGTAGTCAGGATTCTTCACCCCGGTCGAGGCCCACAGCGGCCGCTGCCGGGTTGCTCCCTTGGCTTCCAGCGCGGCGAACCGCTCGCTGCTGAACTCCTCCTCGAAGAGCGCGTAAGCCAGCCGGGCATTCGCAATGGCGGCCTTGCCGCGCAGCGCCAGCGCCTCGTCCGAGCCGATCGCCTCCAGGCGCTTGTCGATCTCGGTATCCACACGGGAAACGAAGAAGGAAGCCACGGAGTGGATCTTGCTCAGGTCATGGCCGACCTCAGCGGCTCGCTCCAACCCAGTCATGTAGGCGTTGATCACCGCCCGGTAGCGCTCCAGTGCGAAGATCAGCGTTACGTTTACGCTTACGCCCTCACCGGTAACCGAGGCAATCGATGGCAAGCCGGCCTTGGTAGCGGGGATCTTGATCAGTACGTTTGGTCGGTCAACGATCTTCCACAGGTCGGTCGCCTGCGCTGTGGTTGCGTCGGTTTCATCGGCAAGATCCGGATCGACCTCGATAGACACCCGGCCGTCGACGCCGTCAGTCGCCGCGAAAGTGGCGGCCATGATGTCGCAGGCGTCGCGTACGTCGTCGGTGGTCAACGCCTTGATGGCGTCGTGGAGTTCTGCGTCGCGTGCGGCAAGCTCTTTGATCTGGTCGTCGTACATGTGACCTTGGGCAAGCGCCGTGGCGAAGATCGTCGGGTTGGTTGTGACGCCGCTGACTGAGTAGTTGGACACGAGATCAGCGAGGTTGCCCGAGGTAATGCGGTCGCGAGACAGATCGTCCAGCCAGATGGAGACGCCTGCGTCTGCGAGGGCCTTGAGCCGTTCGTTCATGATCAGTTCTCCTGGATGAGTGGGTGGTGGCATCAGCTGCGCTCAGCTGATCGTTACGCCCGGGTGGGCCTCTTCGTCTGCGGGACCTCTGGGCCCGCTGGCTGCCGGATGGGTGGGTGCGGTAGTCCCGGTTGCTGCCTCGAGGCTCTCGTGTGCGGCCCTTACGACCGTTTCGGGAGTGAAGCCGAATTTCTCGAACAACAGGCCCCCAGCCGCGCTGGCTCCATAGTGGTTGATGCTGATGATCCGGCCGGCGTCACCGACGAGATCACGCCAACCGATGCCGACTCCGGCCTCTATCGAGACACGCGCTCTGATCTCGGGCGGGATCACGGAGTCCTTATAGCCCTGATCCTGCTCGTCGAACCACTCCCGACAGGGCATTGAAACAACTCGCGCCGCAATACCTTCCTCGGCGAGCAGCTTCTGGGCTTCAACGACGTACTGCACCTCCGAGCCTGTCCCGATCAAGATCACATCCGGGGTTCCGTCGCAGTCCTTCAGGATGTATGCGCCCTTGGTCACCTGCGAGGTGTCGGCGAAGCCGTCTTCGCCGCGCGGAGAAATGGGCAGGGCTTGCCGGGTGAGCGCCAACCCGGCCGGGCGGTCCCTGTTCTTCAAGATCGCCGCCCACGCGGCCGCGGTCTCGTTGGCGTCGGCCGGTCGTACCACATCAAGCCCTGGGATTGCCCGCAATGCGGCGAGGTGTTCGATCGGCTGGTGGGTTGGACCATCTTCACCTAGGCCGATCGAGTCATGGGTCCAGACGTAGATCACCGGCAGTTCCATCAGCGCCGCGAGCCGTACTGCAGGCCGCATGTAGTCGCTGAATATCAAGAATGTGCCGCCGTACGGACGTAACCCTCCATGCACTTTGATGCCGTTCATGATCGAACCCATGGCGTGTTCGCGGACGCCGAAGTGCAGCACCCTGCCGTAGGGATTACCGGGAAACAGCCTGGACTGCCGGTCGATCGGCAGGAAGCTTGGCTCACCCTCGGGAGTGGTGTTGTTGGATTCGGCGAGGTCAGCCGAGCCGCCCCAAAGCTCAGGCAACTTGGGTGAAATCGCGCTCAGCACCTTTCCAGAAGCTGCACGAGTGGCAATGCCTTTGGGATCGGCAGACCAGCTGGGTAGTGCATCCTCCCAGCCTGGGCTCAGTTCATTCTTGATCAGCCGCTCGTGTAACTCTTTGCGTTCGGGATTGGCCGCCGCCCACTCGTCGTAGGCCTGCTGCCACTCCTGCTGAACCTGCGCACCGCGCTCAATCAGCTTGCGAGTGTGCGTGATCACTTCATCGGCAACTTGGAATGTCTTGTCCGGGTCGAAACCCAGCACCTCCTTGGTAGCTGCAACTTCCTCGTCACCCAACGCAGCGCCGTGCGCTTTGCCGGTGCCTTGGAGCTTAGGTGCCGGCCAGCCGATGATCGTATGCAAGCAGATAAAGCTCGGCCGATCCGTTATGGCCTTGGCCGCCTCGAGAGCCTCGGCCAGCGCAGCGACATTCTCCTGGTAGTGATGAGCATCACCATGGGTCCAGTCCACGGTCTGCACATGCCAGCCGTACGCCGCATAGCGGGCGGTGGTGTCCTCGGTGAGCGCGATCTTGGTGTCGTCCTCGATCGAGATCCGGTTGCTGTCGTAGATGAGGGTGAGATTGCTGAGTCGCTGCGTGGCGGCCAGCGATGAAGCCTCGGAGGCGACGCCCTCCTCGATGTCGCCATCGGAGGCGAGGCAGTAGATGCGGTGATCGAAAACCGAGGTGCCCGGCCGGGCATCCGGATCCAGCAGTCCGCGCAGTCGGCGGGCGGACATTGCCATTCCCACAGCGTTGGCAACGCCTTGGCCAAGCGGCCCAGTGGTGACCTCGACGCCACTCGTATGCGCATACTCGGGATGCCCAGGGGTCTTCGATCCCCAGAATCGGTAAGCCTCGATGTCATCGAGTTCCAGCCCGAAGCCGCCGAGATACAGCTGGATGTATAGCGACAGGCTGCTGTGTCCACAGGACAGCACGAATCGATCTCGCCCCGGCCAATGGGTGTCGCTTGGGTTGTGTCGCATCACTTTTTGGAACAGCAAGTACGCGACTGGGGCAAGGCTCATCGCGGTGCCCGGATGGCCGTTGCCGACGTGTTGGACGGCATCGGCGGCAAGCACGCGGATGGTGTCGACGGCCTGGGAGTCGATCTCGGTCCACCCCTCGGGCAGGACTGAGGCGGAGACGTTTGTATCGGTCACACTCACGTGCCAGAAGATCCTTCCGAGACGGCGCTGCGGGCAGCTGGTGGGGCTGCCCGGACACTGCGAGCCTATCGGGGGCGCCTCGGTGGGGGATATAGGGTCAGGCCGAGAACCTTCTGGGCAACCCCAACGAGAAGTCCGACTCTGAGTGTCAATTTCAGTGGCGGGCCCTAGACTCAGCCTCGGTGACTGCCCGTCCGCCGACACTGCCCGCGGGACCGACACTCGCGGTGCAAGAGGACGGGCCTCGCCGGGGACTAGAGTCGCCTAACAGTGAGTGAGTGGAGCCTGTGACGAGCATCGACGTATCAGGTCGAGTAGCCGCCGCCGACGACGACCAGATGGCCCGTGTTGATCTTGGGGTTCGGGCAGCTCGTCGTAGCCGGCAGGTCACTCATGCTCGCCACGTGGTCGCGGCGTACCTGGGACTCACCAAGCCCCGCATTATCGAGCTTCTCTTGGTGACCACCGTGCCGGCTATGTTTCTGGCGGCCGGTGGAGTCCCGCCGCTCGAGCTTGTGCTGACTACCATGATCGGCGGCTGCCTGGCCGCCGCCAGCGCCAACGCCTTCAATTGTGTGCTTGACCGCGACATCGACGAGCGCATGCGACGGACCCGCCGCCGTCCACTGCCACGACATGCGGTCGGTCCGTTGGGTGCGACGGTGTTCGGAGTGATCTTGGGGATTGCGGCGACGCTGTGGCTCGGATACTTCGTCAATTGGCTTTCCGCCGCCCTCGCACTGGGCGCCAACGCGTTCTACATCGGCGTTTACACACTTTGGCTGAAGCGGCGTACCTCGCAGAACATCATCTGGGGCGGCATCGCGGGCTGCTTCCCACCGCTGATCGGCTGGACGGCGGTCACCGGCAGCCTTGCGCTCACTCCGTTCGTGATGTTTCTCATCGTGTTCTTCTGGACGCCACCACACACCTGGGCGCTCGCCATGCGTTATCGCGAGGACTATGCCGCAGCGAAGGTACCGATGCTGCCGGTTGTGCGATCGGCCCCGACGGTGGCGCTACAAATCTTGCTGTACTCGGTTGTGACGGTGCTGGTCTCGCTAGCGCTCTGGCCCGTTGCCCACACCAGCTGGCTCTATCCAGCCGTCGCAATGATCACAGGAGCTGCGCTCGTCTGGCAGTCCTGGCAGCTGCTCGCTCGCGCGCAGCGTGGCCTGACCGATGCGGCCTTGCAGCCAATGCGGTTGTTCCACTGGTCGAATTCCTACCTGGCCTTGATTTTCGTCGCTGCAGCTGTCGACACGCTGTTGCGCTGAGCGCGAGGAACGAACATCTAAGTCGCAGCGGCAACGAAGGCCTGGAAAATGCCCTGCTGGATCGGGTCGGTGTCGGCGAAATCCTCCAGGTGCCACTGCACACCCAGATACCAGCCGTCATGAGTCTCAAGCGTGACCGCCTCAATGGTGCCGTCGGCCGCGTGAGCGGCAGCCACCAGCCTGTTGCCTAGTGCGTCAACGCACTGGTGGTGCGAGCAGGAGATGGTGATCCGATCATCGGTGACAACTTCCCGCAGCGGCGAGTCGTCATCGAGTTCGATGTCGTGCACAAACTTCCGGTGGGTGCGGCCGACTTGCTCGGTCATGTCCTGCACCAGGGTGCCGCCGAGCGCCACATTCACCACCTGGCTACCGCGACAGATGGCGAGCAGCGGGATCTTGTCCGCGATTGCCCAGCGGGCCAGGGCCAGGTCGAAGGCATCCTGATTTTCGTCGACGTTGTACAGCGTCCGATGGGGTTTCTGCCCATACCAGCGCGGGGACAGGTCCCCGCCGCCAGGAAGCAGGATTGCGTCAGTCATCCACAACCGCCGTTGCAGCGATTCGATTTCAGGTTCCCGTAGCGGTGTGGGATGGACTATCAACGGCTCACCACCCGCGTCCCAGACCGCTTCAAGCAGCTTGGCTGCAGCGACCTCGGCTTCGTAGCGCAACGCGCTCGCGTCCTCGGAGAACCGCGCCGGGATGATGACCAGCGGGCGGGGGTGGCGCCCCATGTTCATCAATCAGCACCAACCATCGCGGTCGGCTGATCGGCCGTCCCGTCGCCGGTCGGCTTTTTGCTGGCTAGCGAGGCAGGTTCGCCGGCCGCAAGCCGTACGGCGTGGGCAACGGCGTGGTGGACATCTGCGTGAAAGACGCTCGGCATGATGTAAGCGGCATTGAGTTCGTCATCGGTGACCACCGAGGAGAGTGCCTTTGCGGCGGCCAGCAGCATCGCCGGTGTGATCTCGGTTGCCCGGGAGTCGAGCAGGCCACGGAACACCCCGGGAAATGCGAGCACATTGTTGATCTGGTTCGGGAAGTCCGACCGGCCGGTCGCTACGACGGTCGCGTGCTGGATCGCCTCAGCCGGATCGATCTCGGGATCAGGATTGGCCAGCGCGAATACGATCGCGTCCTCGGCCATGGCTCCGACATCCGTACCGTCGATCACCCTCGGGGCCGAGACGCCGATGAAGACGTCGGCGCCGACTACCGCCTCCTTCAACGTCCCGGTGAAGTCCAGCCGGTTGGTGTGCTCGGCCAGCCACAGCAGCTGTCCCTCGAGCCCGTCGCGGCCCCGATGCACGACCCCGGCGATGTCGGCGACGACCACGTCTCCGGCCCCGGCTGCCAGCAGCAGTTTGACGATCGCCGTGCCCGCCGCGCCGGCCCCAGAGATGACGATCTTGACGTCGCTGAGCTGTTTACCGACCACTCGCAGCGCGTTGAGCAACGCTGCCAGCACCACGATCGCGGTGCCGTGTTGGTCGTCGTGGAAGACCGGGATGTTCAGCTGCTCGCGCAATCGTCGCTCGATCTCGAAGCAGCGCGGCGCAGAGATGTCCTCCAAATTGATCCCGGCAAAGCCCGGCGCCACCGCCTTGACCACTGTGATGATTTCGTCGACGTCTTGGGTGTCTAGACACAACGGCCAGGCGTCGATGTCGCCGAACCGCTTGAACAGCGCCGCCTTGCCCTCCATCACCGGGAGCGCGGCTTCCGGGCCGATGTTGCCCAAACCCAGTACAGCCGACCCGTCGGTCACTACTGCGACGCTGTTGCGCTTCACCGTCAGTCGGCGGGCGTCCTCGGGGTTCTTCGCGATGGCCAGACAGACCCGTGCCACCCCCGGGGTGTAGATCATCGACAGGTCGTCCCGATTGTGGATTGGGTGCTTGGCGTGCATCTCGATCTTGCCGCCCAGGTGCATCAGGAACGTGCGGTCCGACACCTTCCCGATCACCACCCCCTCGACCTGCTGCATCGCGGCCACCAGCTGGTCGGCGTGCTCGGTGTCCCGGGCCGCACAGGTGACGTCGATCCGTACCCGTTCGTGCCCGGACGCCGTGACGTCGAGGGCCGTGACCACGCCGCCCGCCTGCTCCACAGCGGTGGTCAGCAGCGAGACCGCTCGTCCTCCCGCGGGCACCTCCAGCCGTACGGTGATCGAATACGACACTGATGGGACGCCGTGCGGGCGCTCAGCGTCGGTTACGTCCTTCATGATCATGCGGTTACCCGAGTCAGCGAAGCTAGCTTGTTCCAGGTGTCGACGACGGTGTCCGGGTTGAGAGACATGGACTCAATGCCTTGATCAAGAAGCCATTCGGCGAGGTCGGGGTGGTCGGATGGGCCTTGGCCGCAGATGCCGACGTATTTGCCGCGTTTCTTACAGGCGGTGATTGCGGCACTCAGCATGTGTTTGACCGCAGGGTCGCGCTCGTCGAATCCGCTGGCGACCAGGGCTGAATCGCGGTCTATTCCAAGGGTGAGCTGGGTCATGTCGTTGGACCCGATAGAGAAACCGTCGAAGTGGTCCAGAAACGCGTCGGCGATAACGGCGTTGGACGGCAGCTCGCACATCATGATCACCTGCAGGTCGTTGACGCCCCGTTGCAGGCCGTGCCTGGCGAGCAGATCGATCACCCCTTCGGCCTCGGCAAGGGTGCGGACGAACGGGATCATGATCTTCACGTTGGTCAGCCCCATCTCGTCGCGCACATACTTGAGTGCCTCGCATTCCATCGCGAAGCAGTCGGCGAAGTCGGCCGACAAATAGCGGGAGGCGCCCCGGTAGCCGATCATCGGGTTCTCCTCGTGTGGCTCGTACAACTCCCCGCCAACGAGGTTGGCGTACTCGTTGGACTTGAAGTCCGACATCCGTACGATCACCGGATGCGGCGCGAACGCTGCCGCCAATGTGGCAACGCCCTCCACCACCCGGGTGACGAAGAAGTCCCGAGGGCTGGGATAAGCGGCCACTGTCTCAGCTACCTGCCCCTTCAGCGGCTCCTCCAGCCGGTCGAATTCGAGGAGGGCCTTGGGGTGAATGCCGATCTGCCGGTTGATGATGAACTCCAACCGGGCAAGACCTACCCCGGCATTCGGCAACCGAGAGAACGCGAACGCCTGGTCCGGCGTGCCCACGTTCATCATGATCTTCACCGGAATGTCGGGCATCTCCGCCAGCTCGGTCGACTCCACCGTGAAACCCAAGATTCCGTCGTAGACGAAACCGGTGTCACCCTCCGCGCAGGAAACCGTGACCGGGCGCCCGTCGGCCAGATCCAGGGTCGCGCTGCCGGTGCCCACAACCGCGGGGATGCCGAGCTCGCGGGCGATGATCGCCGCGTGGCAGGTCCGGCCACCACGGTTGGTGACAATCGCCGCCGCCCGTTTCATGATCGGCTCCCAGTCCGGGTCGGTCATCTCCGCCACCAACACCTCGCCCGGGACGAACTCATGCATGGCATCCACCGACTGAAGGACACGGACGGGTCCGGCGCCGATCCGTTGCCCGATCGCCCGGCCCTCCACAAGTACCGGGCCTCTCTCGTCCATCCGAAAACGTTGCACGCTGCCAACAGCCTGCCGGGACTGGACGGTCTCCGGCCGAGCCTGCAAGATGTACAACTGGCCGTCGAGACCATCCTTGCCCCACTCGATGTCCATCGGCCGCCCGTAATGCTTCTCAATGGCCACAGCCTGCCGGGCCAGCTCCTGCACCTCGGTGTCGGTCAGGCTGAGCACCCGCCGATCCGCCTCAGGGACATCCACGAACTCCGTTGTCTTTCCGACCGTCCGGTCCGCGGTGTAGATCATCTTGGTCGCTTTTCCACCGATTCCGCGCTTCAGGATCGCCGGCCGCCCCGCCTGCAACGCTGGCTTGTACACGTAGAACTCATCCGGGTTGACCGCTCCCTGCACGACCGCCTCGCCCAGCCCGTACGACGACGTGATGAACACCGCATCGCTGAACCCGGACTCGGTGTCCATCGTGAACATCACGCCCGACGCCCCCACGTCGGAGCGCACCATCTGCTGCACCCCCGCCGACAACGCCACCAGTTCATGGGCGAAGCCGTGATGCACTCGGTACGCGATCGCCCGGTCGTTGAACAACGAGGCGAACACTTGCCTGATAGCGACCAGGGTGGCGTCGATGCCGCGAATGTTCAAAAACGTCTCCTGCTGACCGGCAAACGACGCGTCCGGCAGGTCTTCAGCTGTCGCCGACGATCGCACCGCGAACGATCTTTCGTCCTCACCGCCTGCCAGCCGGTCGTATGCGGTGCGGATGTCGGCCTCCAGGTCGGCCGGGAACGGCTGGTCAACCACCGCCGCGCGTATCCTGCTGCCGACCTCGGCCAGCCGCCGCACGTCATCGGTATCCAAACCGGCCAGCTCCGCACTGATCAGGTCCGCCAGCCCGGTGTCACCGATGAAACTCCAGTACGCGTCCGCGGTGGTGGCGAACCCGTCCGGCACCAGCAACACCGGCCGCCGACAGATTGCTGATCATCTCCCCCAAGCTCGAATTCTTTCCGCCCACTCGCTCCAGGTCGGCCAATCCGATGTCGGCGAACCACATAATGTTGCTGCTCATCGCGAATTACTCCTGTTTAGGGCCTGCAAGATCACCGTCGGCAATCTCAGGTCTCCTTGTCTGATGGTGGTCGGACAGCACTCAATTCGGCTTCGGATGTCCCGGCGTAGTGATGCTCAGCGACCGCCAGTGCGGGTTCGTCAGAGACTGCCTCGACGACGGCTGCCGCCTTGGCCGGCAGGATCCGACGTATAGCTTTGAAGATCAGCGGCCAGGCGAGAATCAGCACGATGATCACGTAAATCGTGATCGCGATCGATGACAGCTCGAACTCGCCGGTCGCTCACATTTGTGCTGCCGAACAGGCCGCGCCATTCCCCCGAGGAGAGCTGAAGCGCCCGTCGGCCCTGCAGCTCGATCCGCGGGCCCAAGATGACTGCGACGATCAGGGGCAGCACTGGCAAGCCGAACCGGCGCATCACGAAGCCGAGTAGTCCGAGGGCTAGCAGCAAGATCAAGTCGAACGGCTGGCCGTTGACCGCGTACGCGCCCATCGAGGCGAAAAACAAGATGCCGGCGTAGAGGTACGGCCGCGGTGTGCGCAGCAGCTTCGCCCAGACCGGAGCGAGCGGCAGATTGAGCAACACCAGCAAGGTGTTGCCGATGAACAGGCTGGCGATCAGCGCCCATACCAGGTCTCCGTCCCGCACCAGCAGCAGGGGTCCCGGCTGGATCCCGTACGAAGTGAGCGCGGCCAACATCACCGCGGCGGTGGCGTTGGTCGGCAGACCCAAGGAGAGCATCGGCACCATCGTGCCGGCGGCGCTGGCGTTGTTCGCTGCCTCCGGGCCGGCCACGCCTTCTATGGCACCCTTGCCGAACTCCTCCGGGTGCTTGGTCAATCGTTTCTCGGTGATGTAGGAGAGGAAGGTCGGGATTTCGGCGCCACCGGCGGGCACCGCGCCGAACGGGAAACCGTAGGCGGTGCCACGCAGCCACGGCTTCCATGAGCGTTTGAAGTCTTGCTTACCCATGAACGGCCGACCGACCTCGATCACGTCGGCGAGCCCTGCGGCGCAGGTGGGCGGCCACCCAGAGCGCTTCGCCGACGGCGAAGATGCCGACTGCGACGATCACGATGTCGATACCGTCGGCAAGCTGTGAGATGCCGAAGGTGAGCCGCGCCTGCCCGCTGACGGCGTCGATCCCGATCAGCCCGATGGCCAGCCCCATGGTCAGCGAGATGACAGCCGCGTAGCCGGGAGCTGCCGAGCACAGCGGTAACAGCGATGAAGGCGAGCAACATCACGGCGAAGTACTCAGGAGCACCGAGCGAGATGGCAAACCGGGTGACGTATGGCGCGGTGAACGCGAGCAGCAGGGTGCCTATGGTGCCGGCGACGAAGGAGCCGATGGCCGCGGTGGCCAGCGCCTGCGCGGCCCGCCCGCCCTTGGCCATCATGTTGCCCTCGATGGCGGTGACCACCGAGGACGACTCGCCCGGAGTGTTCAGGAGGATCGATGTCGTCGACCCGCCGTACATGCCGCCGTAGAAGATGCCAGCGAGCATGATCATCGCGCCGGTGGGCTCCAGGCTGTAGGTGATCGGCAGCAGCAGCGCCACCGTCATGGCCGGGCCGATCCCAGGCAGCACGCCGACCGCGGTACCGATCATCACCCCCAGCAGGGCGAGCAGCAGGTTCATCGGGGTCGCGGCGGTGGCGAACCCCTCGAGCAGGAAACCGAAGCTGTCCATCACAAGATCCCTTGCAGGATGCCGGCCGGCAGTCCCACTCCCAGCCCGATAGCGAAACCGTAGAAGGTGCCAAGAGCGAGCACGGCGGCGATCACCAGGTCGCGGATGAAGTGCCGACTCCCGAGCACGATGGCGCAGCCGTAGAACAGCAGCCCGCCGCTGATCACCCAGCCGAGAATGTCGATCAAAACGATATTGGCGGCGAACACACCGACCAGCAGCAGGACGGTCTTGAGGTCGCTCTTGTGGTGCAGGTCGATGTCCTCACCCGCCTCCTGCTCGCCCACATGTCCGCGAGCCACTGATACGGCCAAGAACACCGCGAGGATGATCAGCAGGCTGCCCACCAGCAGCGGCACCGGTCTGGGTCCGAGCGGGTCGGTCCCAGTGCGGTTATTGCTCAGCTGTAGAGCGTCGAGAGCACTACGAGCCCCGCCAGCGCCAGGCCGGCGCACAGCAGGAAGTCCGGGACCCGGCTGGGTCGCTGCGGCTCGGCCGCCGGGACTGACGCCCCGGCGGCCGCGACGGACTCGCTCATGCCAAACCCAGCTGGTTCAGCACGTCCTCGACCCGCTTGGTCTGCTCGTCAAGGACGACGGCGAACTCCTCCGCCGCGATGTACGCATCGGTCCAGCCGTTCTTCTCCAGCACGTCCTTCCATTGCTGGCTGTCGTGCATCTTGGCCACCGCGTTCACCAGGGCCTGCTTATCGGCGTCGGAGAGTTCCGGGGGCGCCACAACTCCACGCCAGTTGGTGAACTCCAGGTCAATGCCGGACTCCTTAAGGGTCGGGGCATCGACCGCGGAAACCCGCTCCGGTCCGCTGATCGCCAGCACCCGTACCTCGCCTGCCTCCACCTGGTCGAGGAACTCACCGAAGCCGGAGGCGCCGAAGGCAACCTTCCCGCCCAGTATCGCGGGCAGCAGGTCGCCGCCGCCGTCGTAGGCGACGTAGTTCACGTCCTTGGGGTCTATGCCGACGGTCTGGGCCAGCTGCATCGGCAGCAGGTGGTCTGGGCCACCGGGCACCGAGCCGCCTCCCACAGCCAGGCCCTTGGGGTTGGCCTTCCAGGCCTGGACCAACTCGTCGATCGTCTTGTAGGGGGAGTTCTTGGCTACCACGATCGCGCCGGACTCCTCGATCAGCTGGGCTATCGGTGTGGTCTGATCGAGCTTGCTAGTCGACTCGTTCGGTGTACTGGGCACCCACGACACCCAGCCCCATCATCATCAACAGCTTGCCGTTGCCCTTCTCCGAGACGGTTCGCGAGAGCCCGACGGTGCCGCCGGCGCCGGCCAAGTTGAATACCTCGATGTTCTCGGTCGCGCCAACCTCGTCCATTACCTGGGCGGCGGCTCGCGCCGTCGTGTCGTACCCGCTGCCGGGGTGTTCGGCACCATGAAGCGGAGCCCGGAGATGGGCTCGTCCGCCGCGGCGGAGGCTGCCCGGCTCGGCTCTCTCGGCCGTGGCCCCGCACCCGGTCGTCAACAATGCTGCAGCCGCGACAAGGGCCGCGCCCAACTTGAGTCGTCTGAACATTATCCGTTTCCTTCGGCAATGGGCCCGAAGGCCTGTGGGTGGATGGTCTGTTCGACCCACGATCCCATCGAGCCTCTCAGCTGTCTGCTTGTGGCCATGATGGACGTAATGGTCTTTTTGGTCGCGCCGCGAACAGGTGTCCGACCAGGTTCTGGTGAGTCACAATGAGGCCAGACCCGACTCGGGCGTCGATATCGGGCTGGAGGTGGCACCATGCGCAAGCGGATGCACGCTTCGCTCGCCTCCCAGCTGGTCATCGTGCAGCTGATCATGATCATTGCCGTGCTGGTTGCCGTCTCGGCGGTCTCGGTTGAGCAGACCCGCGCAGGTTTCCAGCGAGACCAGGGTCGGCGGGTGCTGGTGCTGGCCGAGGTCCTGGCCGCGAGCCCGATCGTGCGGGACCGGTCTCGTTGACCCAGATGGCTCGTCGCTACCGGCCGCGACCACCCAGCTGCAAGCCACCACCGGAGTCGAGCTGGTGGCTCATCGCGAACACCCGCGGCGTGGTGCTGGCGAGCACCGATCCCGCTCCTGGTCGACGAGCAGATCGACTGGCCAGACCTTGGTGGCGACGCCGATGCGGTCCAACTCCGCAACGATCGAGATCGACGGTCAGAGCTACCTGGTGGCAGCTGCCCCGATCCTGTCCAACCCCGGCACGAGCGATGATCCGGTACGGCAGCTTGGCATCGCATTAATCGGCGAGCCCAACCCGAGCCGGCTCGACTCGCTGGTCACCGCTGCTCCGGTGCTGGCGACGTACCTGGGTGCAGCGCTGGTGCTGGGGATCGTCGGCTCGTTACTGCTGGCCCGGTGGATCAAACGACAGACATTGGGCATGGAGCCGGCCGAGATCGCCGCGCTGGCCGAGCAGCGGGAGGCGATCTTCGCCGGGATTGCCGAGGGGGTAATCGCGCTGGACCCGAACGATCGTGTGACCATGGTCAACCCATTGGCGTCCCAGCTGCTCTCCTTGCCCGACAACGCTGTCGGGCAGTCGCTGGCCGAGCTGGCGATCGAGGGTCGGCTGCATGATGTCCTGACCGGTACCAGCGGCGTCGAGCAGGACGCAGTGGTGATCAGGTCCGGCCGAGTACTGGTACTCAACCGGATGCCGGTGACTCACGATGGTCGTCAGCTCGGCTCGGTGACTACCTTGCGGGACCGCACCCAGCTCGCTGACATGGAGAGTCAGATCGGCGCGTTCCGGGGCACCACGGACCTGCTGCGGGCGCAGACCCACGAGTTCGTGAACCAGCTGCACACCATCTCCGGGCTGATCCAGATCGGCGACTACGAGGAGGTGGTGAGCTACGTCGGCGCGCTGACCGAGGGCCGGGCTGCGCTGGACCTGACGGTGGCACGCCGCGTAAGGGACCCCTCGGTGGCTGCCCTGTTGGTCGCGAAGTCGGCCGTCGCGGCGGAACGGCAGGTGTCCCTCGGGGTGAGCCCGAACACCAACCTCGACCCCCTCGAGCCGCAATGCTCGTTCGACGTGGCGACCGTGCTCGGCAACCTCGTCCAGAACGGCATCGAGGCCGCGTCCAGCCGGAGGATCGACGGCCAGAGATGCGTGGGTTCAGGTGCAGATCCGCCAGTCGGGCAGCACCGTCGAGCTGATCGTCAGTGACTCCGGCCCCGGAGTGGATGCCACCATCGCCACCGAGGTGTTCGAGCATGGGTTCACCACCAAGGCCGCCCAAGATGGGGAGCGGGGGATCGGCCTCGCCCTGACCCGGCTGATCTGCCACCGGCGGGGAGGTGAGGTGGAGATCAACAACACTGATGACGGCGCGGAGTTCGTCGCACGGATGACGATCATCCCGGCGCAAGCTCAGACCGGCGGCTGCTGCGACCACGCAGGAAAGAACAGCATGATCACAGTGATGGTGGTCGACGACGACTTCCGGGTGGCGCGGATCCACTCCGCCTTCGTGGACCGGGTGGAGGGCTTTCGCACTATCGGTGTCGCCGGCAAACGGCGCCGAGGCGTTGGCGATGGCTGGTCGGCTGGTTCCCGACCTGATCTTGCTGGACCTCTACCTCCCAGACGTGTTCGGGCTAGATCTGCTCAACCAGATGCGGGTGGCAGGGGTGGAAGGGGACGTGATCGTGATCAGTGCGGCGAACGAGTCCGAGACCGTCGAGCGCGCCCTCAAGCTCGGCGTGACCAACTACCTGCTGAAGCCATTTACACTGGACGACCTCGCTGGCCGGCTGTCCGAGTACCGATCCCAACGGCAGCGCCGGCTGCGGCCACTAGTCGGTGGCCAAGCCGAAGTCGATCGGATCTTCGGTCGGTCCGAGCCGACTATTACAGAGTCGCTGCCCAAGGGCATGAGCCCGGAGACGGCGGAGCTGATCTTGGCTACGCTGCGGGAGCGGAGCGAGGAGCAGTCGGCACAGCAGTGCGCCGCCGCGGTCGGGGATCTCTCGGGTGAGCGCCCGCCGATACCTGGAGTTCTTCGTCTCCCAAGGCAGGGCCCAGGTGTCGCTTCGGTACGGCAGTCGCGGTCGTCCCGAGCGCCGATACCGGCTTTCCTCGGATGACGCCTACCGGAGCGTCCTGAAAGGTGGGACTGCCTCGTCCTCAGCGTCGCGATACGGAGAGCATCAAGTTGGTGGTCGCCGCAATGGCCAGCGAGGCGCCGAGCAGATGGAACGCGACCAGCCAAATCGGCAGTCCCAGCTGGTATTGGGCCATGCCTATTCCCGCCTGCACGATCTCGACCAGCAGTAGCAGTATCGCCGCCCTGCTGCGGAGCAGCCAGAAGCAGACCACGCTCGCTGGCAACGGTTGCGTAGACCACGCTGGTATGCAAGCGGGTGAGCAGCATCGCGTCGAGGCTGTTCCGGTGGGCGTTCTCGTCACCGGCGTGGGGCCCGCTGCCGGTCAGCAGGGTGCCGAGCCAGATCGCCAGCCACATCAGTACGAAGGTGACCCGGGTGATGGCCACGGACAAGCCCGGTACCCGTGCCGGTGCAAGGTGCCAGGTCTTCCGCACCAGCCAGACTGCGAGCGAGATCAGCACCATCGACAGCAACAGGTGCAGGCCCACCACGTACGGGTTGAGCTGGGTGAGCACGGTGATGCCGCCGATGACGCCCTGGAGTGGGATGCCAAATGCAAGGGCAGCCGCCAGCCAGCGCAGGTCGCTTCGTGGCCGCCCATTTTCCCGATAGAGCACGGCGCTGATGAAGGTGAGCGCCGCGGCAATGATCAGCACGAGGGTGAAAAGCCGGTTCCCGAACTCGATCGCTCCGTGGATGCCGAGCTCGGGATGGGAAACGTAGGAGTCCTCGGTGCACCTCGGCCAGGTTGGGCACCCCAGCCCGGAACCCGTCAACCGGACCAGACCACCGGTGACGACAATCGAGATGTTCATGACCAACGAGACGATCGCCCAAGCTCGCAATGCGTACGGCCCACGCACGACGCGGAGCACGGTGGGCAACGGCCCACTGCTCCGAGTTGCTTCGGCCTCGGAGGGCAGCTGCTCTACGACGTCCATCGAAAGCCTTTCCAGGCGGCAAGGCCAGCGGCCACGAGCCAGGCTAACAAGACCACCACCGGCCAGCTCAGAAGCTGCCCGTTCGCTGCGGCTCGCAGGCCCTCACCCAATGCCGCAGTTGGCAAGATCTCGATCATCGGCTGCAGCGCCGTTGGATAGCGATCCAGAGGAATGATGAGTGCTCCACCGATGAGCAAGATCACGTAGATCAGGTTGGCGAGGCCGAGCGTCGACTCTGCCCGAAGCCGACCTGCGATCAGCAGCGCAAGGCACACGAAGGTCGCCGTGGCCAAGATCACCAAGATCACCGCCAGCAGCGCTGATTGAGGGGTGAATTCTGGGCGCCAGCCGAGTCCCAGCGCGGTACCAGCCAAGATCACCAGCTGGCCAGCCAGGATCAAGATCACGGCCAAAGCCTTGCCAGCAAGCAGGCCCGGCTTGCCCAGCGGAGTCGTCGCGAGCCGCTCCAGCACTCCGTAGCGCCGCTCGAAGGCGGTGCTGATCGCTACCGAAGTGAAGGCCGAGGACCATACTGCTAGGGCGAGCACCGACGGCCCAAGCACATCGAGACTGCCGATCGAGGTGCTGGCGAACCGGCCGGCCACCAAGATCGCCAGCGGTATGACCAACGCCAGCAGCAGTTGCTCGCCGTTGCGGATGAGAAGTCGGGCCTCGATCAGTCCGTGCCGGATGATCCGCTTGGCGGGCGGGGCGGGCGCTGGAGCAGGTGATAGGTCCAACGTTGTCACGAGACCGCCCGAGCACTGGTGTGGGTGAGGAACACGCTCTCCAGGCTTCCGCCAGACTTCGTAAGCTGCCGAACGGTGCCGGAGATCGCGACCCGGCCGCGATCAACGATGAAGACCTGGTCCGCGAGGGCTTCGGCCTCGTCCATGGCATGCGTGGTCAGCAGCATGGTGACACCATTCGCGCGGAGCTCCCGCAGCAGCAGCCATGTGGCGCGGCGGGCATGCGGATCCATACCGGCTGTTGGTTCGTCGAGGAAGACCAGCTCGGGCCGCCCAATGAGCGCGCCGGCCAGGTTGACGGCCTGCTGCTGGCCGCCGGAAAGGCGCCGGTACGGGGTTTTCGCGCAGTCGGTGAGGCCCAACCGCTCGACCAGCGCCGGCACTGGCAGCGGATTGGCGTACAGGCCGCCGAGATAGCGCAAAAGCTCGATCGCCCTGATCCCCGACCAAGAACCGGTGCTCTGCGGCATCAGCCCGATCCGACCGGCCAACATCCGGGAGCCTGCCCGTAGTCCCAGCACGCTGACGGTTCCAGCGGATGGCCGAATGAGGTCGGTACAGCAGCGGATCAGCGTGGTCTTGCCCGCACCATTGGGCCCAAGAACGGCGGTCAGTGCCCCCACCTTGGCCTCCAAGGCGAGCCCGTCGAGAACCGCACGGCGACCGGAATTTGACGACCAAGCCGGCTACCCGCACAGCGCTGTCGGGACTAGGCACCGATGAATTCTAGACCGGTAGCACGGTTGGTTCAGGCGAGGATGGCGCGCAAGAGCGAGGAGCTCACTTGCCGGCGGAGAGGATGTCGGCGAGGTCATACTTCACCGGCTCCTCTAGCTGCTCGTATGTGCAAGAGCGCGGATCGCGGTCGGGCCGCCAGCGGCGGAACTGGGCGGTATGCCGAAACCGATCGCCCTCCATGTGCTCGTAACGGACTTCGACGACGAGTTCGGGTCGCAGCGGGATGAAGGAAAGGTCCTTCTTGGCATTCCACCGGCTGAACTCTGAGCTGCGCGGGGTGCGGGTACCTTCTTCCTGCTTGGCCCACGCCCAAGGATGATCATCGAAGGTAGTGACCAGCGGTTGCAGCTCAGCGAACAGCTCCTTGCGGCGCGTTGCCGGGAAGGCGCCGATGACCCCGACACTTGCCAGCTCACCTGAGTTCTTGTAGAGGCCGAGCAACAGTGATCCGATGCTGTCGGGCCCGCTTTTGTGCACCCGATAGCCGGCGACGACACAATCCGCGGTGCGCTCGTGCTTGATCTTGAACATGGTGCGCTTGTCCGGCTGGTAGGTGCCAGCGAGCGGCTTTGCCACTACGCCGTCCAGCCCGGCACCTTCGAACTGGGAAAACCACTGCACAGCCAGATCGTGGTGACGTGTGGCCGGCGTGAGATGGATCGGTGGCTTCGCGCCCGCCAAAGCCTCCTCGAGTACTGCGCGTCGCTGCTCGAACGGCTGGCGAGTGTAGTCGGTGTCGCCGAGCGCGAGCAGATCGAATGCAATAAGGCTCGCAGGCGTCTCGTTCGATAGCAGCCTGACCCGGCTGGCGGCCGGGTGGATGCGCTGCTGCAGCACCTCGAACTCGAGCCGGTCGCCAAGCACGACGATGATCTCGCCGTCGATGACGCATTTCTCGGGCAGATTGGCCTTGATCGCCTCAACGATCTCGGGAAAGTAGCGGGTCATCGGACGTTCATTACGTGAGCCGATCTCGACTTCGTCTCCGTCCCGGAACGCGATGGACCGAAACCCGTCCCACTTCGGCTCATAACTAAAAGCGCCCTCCGGAATGCGCGGGACCGCCTTGGACAGCATCGGCGCTACTGGCGGCATCACGGGCAGCTGCATGCTTGCTATTGTCACGCACTGCCTCTGGCCGACCGTCTTTGACTGCGGATCGAGCGGAGCGAGCACCGTCAGTGCCGAATGAGAGGCTGGATGCCATTGTGCTGACCACAATCGCGATCGAGAACTACCGGTCCCTGCGTGACCTGCGTATTCCTTTGGATCGCCTCAACGTGATCACAGGAGCAAACGGCACTGGCAAGTCCAGCGTCTATCGCGCCCTGCGACTCCTGGCCGACTGTGGTTCGGGGCGGGTCATCTCGTCATTGGCACGCGAAGGTGGGCTCGAGTCGGTTCTGTGGGCCGGGCCTGAGCGCCTCGGAGCGGCGGTCCGCTCGGGACGACATCCGGTACAGGGCACCGTCCGGTCGGGGCCGATAAGTCTGCAGATGGGCTACTCATCCGATGACTTTTCGTACTTGATCGATCTTGGCCTCCCAACTCGCAATGAGTCATCGGCGTTCAACCTCGATCCCGAGATCAAACGCGAGGTGGTATGGAGCGGGCCGGTCATGCGACCCGCCAGTGTGCTTGTCAAACGAAAACGGACCCTCGTCGAGCTCCGCGGCAGCTCGAGCGGTGATTCGTGGGAAAACTTTGCAGGCATGCTGCGACCGTACGAGAGCGTCCTCACTGAGGTGCTGGACCCGGTGCGCGCACCGGAGCTGTTGGCGGTCCGGGACCAGATTCGGAACTGGCGGTTCTACGACCAGTTTCGAACCGACGCCGACTCTCCAGCCCGGCAGAGTCAGATCGGCACCCGCACTCCAGTTCTCGATGCGGACGGTAGAGACCTCGCGGCCGCGCTGCAAACGATCATCGAGATCGGCGACGCCGACGCCCTCCATGGCACGATCGAGGATGCTTTTCCGGGATCGCGGCTCCAGGTGATCGAGACGCGCGGCCGCTTCGACCTCGAGCTGAACGCTCATGGTTTGTTGCGGCCCCTGAGCGCAGCGGAGCTCTCTGACGGCACTCTGCGCTACTTGCTTCTGGTTGCCGCACTCCTCAGCCCGCGGCCGCCGTCGCTCATGGTGTTGAACGAACCGGAGACCAGTCTGCACGCCGATCTGCTTTGGGCGCTTGCGAGGTTGATCGGTGGCGCGAGTAAGCACACCCAGATCGTCGTGGTTACCCACGCGCGACGACTGGTAGAGGCGTTGACGGCGGCTGGCGGTCGGCCGTTGTGCCTGGTGAAGGACTTCGGTGCGACAACCCTCGAGGGTGCTGCTGGCCCTTTGGAGCAGCCATCTTGGAACTGGGGCTCCCGATGAGTCGCTGCGGCGCTCCTGAGTACTAAGGTGTGCCTTATTTGAACGCGCTTGCCGAATTAAGGCACACTGGCGTTGTGAAAAACTACCAGCGCGTCACTTCGAGTGCCGCTGGGGTTCCTCAGAACGCAGAAACCGACGCCTCCACCCGCCAGAGAGTGGCCAGTTCCATCCTTGAGCACGGGCCCTCGACAGCCGCGGAGTTGGCGGAGCGGCTGGGGTTGACCCCGGCGGCGATTCGTCGGCATCTTGATGTGCTGCTCGCTGCTGGCCATGTTGAGGCGCGTGAGCAGCGTGTCTATGGTGCCCGCAGCCGTGGCCGACCTGCGAAGGATTTCGTGCTGACCGACGCCGGGCGTTCGGTGTTCTATACCGCCTACGACGACATCGCCATCGAGGCCCTGGAATTTCTTGCCGCCTCGGCGGGCTCTGATGCTGTGACGCGCTTTGCGGAAACGAGAATGGCCCGGGGCGAGAAGCGCTACCGAGATCGGATGGCTAACGCTGCACCGGGAACCACCCCGGCCCAGGCTCTCGCAGTCGCCCTCACCGAAGATGGTTACGTCGCTTCCACGCTGCCGTCGGCCATCGGTGAGCAGCTCTGCCAGCATCACTGCCCAGTGGCGCATGTGGCCGGGCGCTTTCCCCAGATCTGCGAGGTTGAGACCGCTGCATTCTCACGCCTCCTCGGCGTGCACGTACAGCGGCTCGCCACCATTGCGCACGGCGATGGTGTGTGCACGACTCACGTGCCCCATGTCCGCAAGACCACGTCCGATATGACCCCATCTGAAAGGCCATCATCATGACCCAAATACAAGATCCCGCTGTGACCCGACCGGTCGGCACCGGCCAGACACAAGATCAACATCTGGCTGCGCTTGGTCGCTATCAGTGGGGCTGGGCCGATGCAGATGTCGCTGGAGCATCCGCGAAGCGCGGGCTCACGCCGGAGGTCGTCGGGGATATTTCCCGGCTCAAGGACGAGCCGCAATGGATGCTCGATCTGCGGCTCAAGGGCCACCGGCTTTTCAACCGCAAGCCCCTGCCCACCTGGGGTGCCGAGCTGGGTGACATCGACTTCGACAACATCAAGTACTTCGTGCGCTCCACCGAGAAGCAGGCGACGTCTTGGGACGACCTTCCGGCCGACATCAAGAACACCTACGACAGGCTAGGTATCCCCGAGGCTGAGAAGGGCCGGCTGATCGCTGGCGTGGCGGCTCAGTACGAGTCAGAGGTGGTCTACCACAAGATCAACGAGGAGCTGGAGCGCCAAGGCGTGATCTTCCTCGACACCGATAGCGGGCTCAAGGAGCACGAAGAGCTCTTCAAGGAGTACTTCGGTACCGTCATTCCTGTCGGGGACAACAAGTTCGCGTCCCTCAACACCGCCGTATGGTCCGGTGGCTCGTTCATCTACGTGCCGAAAGGCGTCCATGTGGAGATCCCGCTGCAGGCCTACTTCCGGATCAACACCGAGAACATGGGTCAGTTCGAGCGGACGTTGATCATCGTCGACGAGGGTGCTTACGTCCACTACGTCGAGGGGTGTACTGCGCCGATCTACTCCTCTGACTCGCTGCACTCGGCGGTGGTGGAGATCATCGTCAAGAAGAATGCGCGCTGTCGCTACACCACGATCCAGAACTGGTCGAACAACGTCTACAACCTGGTGACCAAACGGGCCACCTGCGATGAGGGCGCGACCATGGAGTGGATCGACGGGAACATCGGGTCCAAGATCACCATGAAGTACCCTGCGGTCTACCTGATGGGCGAGCACTCTCGAGGCGAGACCCTCTCGGTCGCGTTTGCTGGCGAGGGACAGCACCAAGACGCCGGCTCCAAGATGGTGCACTGCGCTCCGCACACCTCGAGCTCGATCATTTCCAAGTCGGTCGCTCGAGGTGGCGGACGCACCTCCTACCGTGGCCTGGTCCAGGTACAGGAAGGTGCTCACCACTCGGCCAGCACCGTGAAGTGTGACGCACTGCTGGTTGACACGATCAGCCGATCCGACACCTACCCCTATGTCGACGTACGCGAGGACGACGTGTCGATGGGTCATGAGGCGACTGTGTCCAAGGTCAGCGAGGATCAACTGTTCTATCTGAGGAGCCGAGGCCTCAACGAGGACGAGGCGATGGCCATGATCGTCCGCGGATTCGTGGAGCCGATCGCACGGGAGCTTCCCATGGAATACGCGCTGGAGCTCAACCGGCTCATCGAACTCCAGATGGAGGGCGCGGTCGGCTGATTCCGTCATCGCTGAACCTTGACCCGACCGAACCAGAAAGCGACTTCTCGACGTGACCTTGCTCGATCAGGCTGCCGCCCGCGTGGCCGATGCGGTGGAGAGCTCCCAGAAGGCAGCCAGCCGACTGCACCCGCCCGGCTCCTTCGATCTCGGCGATCACCCGGTGCCGAACGGTCGGGAGGAAGCTTGGCGGTTCACGCCCTTGAAGCGGCTGAGGGGCTTGCACGACGGCACATTCGTGCCAGGCGGCCACTCGCGGGTGGAGCTGGACGCGCCGCCAACGGTCCGCTGGGAGTTGGTGGACCGTGACGATCCGCGGCTGGGAAGGATCTACGTACCCAATGACCGCGTCGCCGCACAGGCCTGGGAGTCGTTCGACCGGGCCCGCGTTCTTTCGGTGCCGCCCGGCCTGGAGTTGGACCAGCCGGTACTGCTGAACGTCCTCGGTGCGGGCAGCGATGCGGCGGTCTTCAACCACCTGGTCATCGATATCGGTGCCAACGCCCGAGCCACCATTGTGCTGCAGCACCAGGGCTCAACAGTCCGCGCCGGGAACGCAGAGATCATCGTTGGTGACGGTGCTTCCTTGATGCTGGTGTCGGTGCAGGACTGGGACGACGATGCCGTCCATCTTGCTCACTTGCATGCCCGCGTCGGCCGCGACGCGAAGTACCGCCAGGCGCTGGTCAGCCTCGGTGGCGACCTGGTCAGGATCGCCTCCTCGGTTGACTTCGCTGATCCGGGTGGAGAGGCGGAGCTGTTAGGCCTCTACTTCGCTGACGCCGGCCAACATCTCGAGCATCGACTGTTCGTCGACCACAACGCCCCGCGTACCCGCAGCAATGTGGATTACCGAGGCGCGCTACAGGGGCAAGGAGCACACACCGTCTGGATCGGGGACGTTCTGATCCGGAAGGTTGCCGAGGGCATCAGTACTTATGAGTCCAACAAGAACCTCGTGCTGACCGACGGATGCCGTGCCGACTCGGTGCCCAATCTGGAGATTGAGACCGGGGAGATCCAGGGTGCCGGCCATGCGTCGACAACCGGGCGCTTCGATGATGAGCAGCTGTTCTACCTCCGCAGCCGGGGCATCGACGAGGCAGAAGCTCGTCGCCTGGTGGTTCATGGGTTCTTCGCCGACATCATCCGAAAGGTCGGCGTCCCTGAGATCGAGAAACGGCTGCTCGCGGCAGTTGAAGCCGAGCTGGCGATCAACATAGGACTGCCATCGTGAGCACTCTCGTTCGGGTCTGCGCTGTCGACGACGTTGCGCCGGAGTCAGCGATCCCAGTTGAGGTACCGCGCAACGGTAGCCGGCTGGAGCTGGCAATCGTGCACAGCAACGGTGCCTTCTATGCCATCACCGACGAGTGCTCGCATGCTTCGATCCCGCTGTCGGAGGGGGATGTTGGCGACGGTGAGGTTGAGTGCTACCTTCACGGGTCGCGCTTCGATCTTCGCACCGGCGAGCCGATCGGTCTGCCGGCGACGGAGCCAGTCCCGATATACCGCTGCATCGTCGAGGGCAACGATGTCATGGTCGATGTCTCAGCGCCCGTCATCAGCGGGGAGGACCCCCCGCGTAGCTTCGTCAACATCTCGCACACCCAGGAGTTCTGAGCTGTTATGTCCACTCTCGCAATTCGTGATCTTCACGTTTCGGTCGACACCGAGACTGGACCGAAGGAGATCCTCAAAGGGGTCGATCTCACGGTCCGCAGTGGCGAAATCCACGCGATCATGGGACCCAACGGCTCGGGCAAGTCGACGTTGGCGTACTCGATCGCAGGGCATCCGAAGTATCACATCACCTCAGGCGGCGTGACCCTGGACGGACAGGATCTACTCTCACTCACGATCGACGAGCGGGCTCGAGCAGGCCTGTTCCTGGCCATGCAGTATCCGGTCGAGGTACCGGGCGTCTCGGTTGCGAACTTCCTGCGTTCGGCGAAAACGGCGCTCGACGGCGAGGCGCCGAAGCTGCGTACCTGGGTGAAGGAAGTTAATACGGCGATGGAGCGGGTCCAGATGGATTCCGACTTCGCCAACCGGAGCCTCAACGAGGGCTTCTCGGGAGGGGAGAAGAAGCGGCATGAGATCGTTCAGCTCGAATTGCTGAATCCGCGGTTTGCGATCTTGGATGAGACCGACTCGGGGCTCGATATCGACGCTCTGCGGATTGTCGCCGCCGGCGTGAACCGTTTCGCTGGCCAGGGAGACCGGGGAATCTTGTTGATCACCCACTACACCAGGATCCTGCGTTACATCACGCCGGACTACGTACATGTTTTCGTGGCCGGCCGAGTGGCAGAGCAGGGCGGTCAGGAGCTTGCGGAGCAGCTGGAGGCCGAAGGCTACGACCGGTACGTGCGCGCGGCTGCGACGGCGGGGGCGGAGTAGCAATCATGTCGCTCAACGGTGGGCCGGAGTACCCGGTCACCACAGATCTCTCCGATCTCCCGGCGGGAAGTCTGGCGCTGGCCGAGGAGCCGATCGCCTTCGATGTGGAGGCAATCCGCGCCGACTTCCCGATCTTGGAAAGAACTGTGGCCGGGGCGCCCGTGATTTACCTCGACAGTGCCAACAGCTCGCAGAAGCCGCGAGTTGTCGTAGAGGCGATTGAAGATCACTATCTGAACCACAACGCCAACGTCGCTCGCGCCATGCACATGTTGGGCGCGGAGGCGACTGAAGCGTTCGAAGGCGCGCGCGCGTACCTGGCGCAGTTCATAGGCGCCCGCCGCTCAGAGGAAGTCGTCTTCACCAAGAACGCCACCGAAGCGCTGAACCTGTGTGCATACACGCTCGGAACATCGCTGCGACCGGGCGATGAGATCGTCATCTCGGTTATGGAGCATCACTCCAACATCGTCCCGTGGCAGCTGCTGGCACAGCGCAGCGGTGCTGTGCTGCGTTGGTTCGATGTAACCGATGAGGGCCGGCTCGACTTGGACAAGGCCGAGGCGGAAGGTTTGATAAACGGGCGGACCAAGATCGTCTCCGTGGCCTATGTGTCGAACGTGCTCGGCACCATCAACCCGATCAGGCAGATCGCCGCCCTCGGCCATGCGGTGGGCGCCACTGTGGTGGTCGATGCCTCGCAAGCCGTACCGCAGCTGGCGGTGAATATGGCTGATCTTGGGGCGGATCTGGTCGCCTTTACCGGCCACAAGATGGTCGGCCCAACGGGCATCGGCGTGCTTTGGGGACGCTATGAGCTGTT
This sequence comes from uncultured Actinomycetota bacterium, assembly GCA_963740515.1. Lineage (GTDB taxonomy): Bacteria > Actinomycetota > Actinomycetes > Propionibacteriales > Propionibacteriaceae > Microlunatus. The sequence continues at coordinate 25,703 of CAVUEO010000038.1, read as the reverse complement.
GGCCGCGCTGCCACCGTTCCTGGGTGGTGGGGAGATGATCGAGGTCGTCACCATGGCCGGCTCGACCTACGCCCCGCCACCGCACCGCTTCGAGGCGGGTACCCCGCCAATCGCTCAGGCGGTCGGCCTCAGTGCCGCGGCTCAATACCTGAGCGCGATCGGCATGGATCAGATCACCCGGCACGAACGTGAGATCACCGCGTACGCGCTCGAAGGCCTGCACAGCCTGCCCGGGCTCATTGTGCTCGGACCGAACGAGCCGGTGGATCGCGGCGGTGCCGTCTCCTTCACGCTGACCGCTCCGGACGGGCAAGCGATACACCCCCACGACGTGAGCCACCTGCTTGACTCTCGTGGCATTGCGGTGCGGGCAGGCCATCATTGTGCGCGCCCCCTGCATGAGCGTTTCGGGGTGCAATCCTCAACTCGTGCTTCGTTTTACCTCTACACCACCCGCGCCGAGATCGACGCGCTGATTGAAGGCCTGGGTTACACGATTGCTTTCTTCGGGAGGCTGCGATGAAGGTTGAGGAGCTCTACCAGGAGATCATTCTCGATCACTACCGCGCCAAGCATCACAGCGGATTGCGCGAGCCGTACCAGGCCGAGGTCTATCACGTCAACCCCACCTGTGGCGATGAGGTGCGACTTCGGGTGCATTTGGTCGGTGACACCGTGAGTGATGTGTCGTACGAGAGCCTGGGCTGCTCGATCTCGCAGGCATCGACATCGGTGATGACTGATCTCGTGATCGGCAGCGATGTCGCCCACGGCCTGGGGCTATACGAGGAATTCTTGACCATGATGCAAGGCAAGGGTCAGATGGAGCCCAATGAAGAGCGCCTCGAGGACGGCATCGCGTTCGCTGGCGTTGCGAAGTTCCCGGCGCGTGTGAAGTGCGCTCTGATCGGTTGGTCGGCCTTCCGGGACGCGATCATCCAAGCTCAGAGCGCGAGTAGCTAAGGAGATATGACAATGACCGACACTCGCAGCTACCAGGATCTTTCGACCGATCCACCCGAGCAGGAGCCTCGGCCGTCGGATCTGGTTGCCGATGATCTTCCGGATGTTGATCTTGGCGCGCCGTCGGGCCGACCGGATGAACGCTCGTCTCTGGATGACATCGAAGAGGCACTCAAGGACGTTGTCGACCCTGAGCTTGGGATCAACGTTGTTGATCTTGGCCTGGTCTACGGCTTGAACTACGAGGACGACGCTTCCTTGACTATCGACATGACGCTGACCTCGGCCGCATGCCCGCTCACCGACGTGATCGAAGATCAGACTCAGACGGCGCTTGAGGGCCTGGTCGACCGGTGGGTGATCAACTGGGTCTGGATGCCCCCGTGGGGCATGGAGATGATCACCGAGGACGGTCGTGATCAACTGCGCGCTCTCGGTTTTAACGTCTGAGCGGTTTGCTGGGTCCGGTTCGGGGAGGCGTACGGGCGGGCTAGGCAAACGTGGAGGTCGGCCTGCAGGTCGACATGAGTTCCTGCCCGGTTGGGTTTCAAGCATCTTAGGTTTGCTACGCCCGCCCGTACGCCTCCCCGAACCTTTCGCGGGGGTGCGCTCAGGCGTGTTGCTGATCGCATGTTGGTCACGACTGCCTCGGTGATCTTCTCCTGCTGGTCGCGGCCTCGTGCGGAAAGCTGTGTTTACCGGCTCGAGTGCCGGTAAACGCAGCTTTCCGCTCAGCCGCGGAAGAGGTAGCGAACAGCCCTCGCAACCAGCATCGGACTTCCGTACGGCGCGACCAAGATCGCGCCCTCGAATAGGGAGGGAGCGGGGCAACGGGGACTGCGAAGGACGTAAGAAGTTTGAAACCTGGGAATCACAAACTCTGCTTGGCGCTAGACGTAACTGCGGTCGTCCTGAGCCGGTTCCCCGTTGCCCCGCGACCGACCGAGAGTCCAAGAAGAAGCGATCATTGGTCGCGCAGAAACACGTACGGAAGAGTGAGTCCGATGCTGGTTGCGAGGGATGTGGAGGTACGCGCGGGTGCGCGTCTTCTGCTGGAGCATGCCTCGTTCCAGGTGGCCACTGGTGACAAGATCGGCTTGGTCGGGCGCAACGGGGCTGGCAAGACCACGCTCACCCGGATCTTGTCCGGCGAAGCTCAGCCGGCCAGCGGAACGATCATGAGAACGGGCCCGGTCGGGTATCTGCCGCAGGATCCGCGAACCGGCGATCTTGATGTCCTGGCCAAGAACCGGATCCTGTCCGCCCGCGGGCTGGACGCGGTCGTTGATCGGCTGCAGCGGGCCGAGCTGGCGATGGGTGATGACTCAGCCGATGTTCGGGACAAGGCGATGGCATCGTACGCGAGAGCAGAGGCCGAGCTGGCGGCCGCGGGTGGCTATGCCGCGGAAGCTGAGGCGGCCCGAATCGCCAGCAATCTCGGGTTGCCCGAGCGAGTGCTACACCAGCCGCTGGAGACCTTGTCGGGCGGTCAACGCAGACGAATCGAGCTCGCCCGGATCTTGTTCTCCGGGGCGCCAACTTTGCTGCTCGATGAGCCGACCAACCACCTGGACGCCGACTCGATCGTTTGGCTGCGCGACTTCCTGGCTGGACATTCCGGCGGGTTAATGGTGATCACTCACGACGTAGGGCTGCTGGAGCGGTGCGTGAACAAGGTGTTCCATCTCGACGCCAACCGTGCCGAACTCGATATCTACACGATGGGCTGGAAGCGTTACCTGCAGCAACGCGAGACTGACGAGAAGCGCCGCAGACGGGAGCGGCTGAACGCGGAGCGCAAGGCAGATCAGCTACTCAGCCAGGCGGACAGAATGCGCGCCAAGGCAACCAAAGCCATGGCCGCGCACAACATGGTTAGGCGCGCTGAGCGCTTGTTGGCGGGGATCGATGGTGAACGTGCTCGTGATCCGGTGGCCAAGATCAAGTTTCCGGACCCGGCACCATGTGGCAAGACGCCGCTCACCGCGACCGACCTCAGCAAGAGCTACGGATCGCTTGAGGTCTTCACCGACGTCGATCTTGCCATCGATAAAGGCAGCCAGGTCGTGGTCCTAGGCCTTAATGGCGCAGGCAAGACCACCCTGCTGCGAATCCTTGCGGGGTTGGACGAGCCGGACACCGGTGAGGTCGTGGCCGGTCACGGTCTGCGCATCGGCTACTACGCCCAGGAGCATGAGACCTTGGATGTCGGGCGCTCGGTTCTGGCGAACATGAAGACCGCCGCGCCTCACCTAGGCGACACCGAGGTCCGCAAGGTCTTGGGCGCATTTCTCTTTTCAGGTGACGATGTCGACAAGCCGGCAAGTGTGCTCTCAGGTGGCGAGAAGACCCGGCTGGCATTGGCCATGCTGGTTTGCTCGAGTGCCAATGTGCTGCTGCTGGATGAGCCGACGAACAACCTCGATCCCGCCTCGCGTGCAGAGGTACTGTCAGCGATCAAGCGTTACGCCGGCGCCATCGTTCTCGTCACTCATGACGAGGGAGCTGTGGACGCACTTGAGCCGGATCGCGTATTACTGCTCCCCGACGGGGTGGAAGATCTTTGGAGTCCTGAGTATGCAGATCTGGTCGCCCTGGCGTGATCATCGAATGGCCTTGATTGGACACAGCATCGGAGATCACCTCCCTATCTGGTGATCAAACCGTCCAGCTGCGCTGATCAGGCAGAAAATCCCCAAAGGCCCCGGAAACGTGCTAGAAATGGGTGATCATGATCTTGGGGTCTCGATCATCAGGTCTGGAAGAAGGTCGTCGTGCAACCGCGATGACCCACGACAAAGGGAGGCGCAGTGGCCAAGGCATTGGCTAAGGGTTCACGCATCACTGGGACGCAGCGGACAACGCTCGCATCCCAGTACGCCAGGCGGTATGCCGCAGGCGACAGCATTCGCAAGATCGCTGACGACGCCGGTCGTTCTTTCGGTTTCGTGCACGGTGTTCTCAAGGAGGCCGGGGTTGAGCTCCGGGGGCGCGGCGGCGCCACCCGCGGTGCCAAGAAGGCGGCCTCGAGCAGCGCGGCAAGGAGGGGGACCACGGCTGCAGCCAAGAAGGCCCCGGCAAAGGCACCTGCGAAGAAGTCTTCCGCCAAAACAGCCAAGGCTCCGGTGAAGAAGACAGTCGCAAAGAAGGCGCCGGCGAAGAAGACCACAGCGAAGAAGACCACAGCGAAGAAAGCTCCTGCCAAGAAAGCTCCTGCCAAGAAGGCTCCTGCCAAGAAGGCTCCTGCCAAGAAGACCGCCGCCAAGGCTCCGGCAAGGCAGACGACTGCCAAGAAGGCTCCTGCCAAGAAAGCTCCTGCCAAGAAGGCTCCCGCCAGGAAGCGTTGATCGCGACTCATCTTCAAGGCCCGGCGTGCAATTTGCGCCGGGCCTTTTGGCTGTCTCGATATACGCGGCTCGGAATAGCCTGGGACCGCCAAGCGTTCCCAGCCGCGGAGGAAAGCCATGTCGATGAGCACGATGGGACTTTGGCGGCGCATGTCGCAGGATCCCGAGATCGCCCAGCATCAGCTGAGCCCCGGCGTCGTCTGGCGGGTGCTGCGGTTCGCGAAGCCCTATCGGCGCCAGATCAGCGTATTTGTCGTCCTAGTGGTGATCATGGCGGCCCTCGCCGTGGCGCCGCCGCTGCTCTTCAAGCAGATCATCGACGAGGGCGTGCTTCAGGGCAATCAGCGCCTCTTGGTCATTCTCAGCTTGACAGTCGCCGCTCTGGCTGTGTTACAGGCAGTGCTCAACTTGGTTCAGCGCTGGTTTTCTTCGACGATCGGCGAAGGCCTGATCTTCGACCTTCGCACCCAGGTCTTCGACCATGTGCTCCAGATGCCGGTCGCATTCTTCACCAGAACCCAAACCGGAAAGCTCGTATCACGGCTCAACTCAGATGTGATCGGAGCACAGCAGGCATTCACCTCAACCCTGTCGACAGTCCTTACCAACTTGATCAGCCTGGTGCTGGTGCTCGCAGCCATGCTGTTGCTCAGCTGGCAGCTCACCCTTGCTGCGCTGATCATGTTGCCGATCTTTCTCATCCCAGCCAAGATCGTCGGCCGCAAGCTCGCAGATCTGACACGTCGCCAGATGCAACTCAATGGCGACATGTCAGCGACCATGACCGAGCGGTTCAGCGTCAGCGGCGCACTGCTGGTCAAGCTCTTCGGCCGGCTTCCCGAGGAGCACGACCGGTTCGCCGAACGGGCCGGTGCGGTACGCGACGTCTCGGTCAAGATCGCCATGAATGGACGATTCTTCATTACGTCATTGGGACTGGTCGCGGCACTGGCGACAGCGCTCGTATACGGCGTGGGTGGGTCTTTGGCCATCGACGGCATGCTCACTGTTGGGACCCTGACCGCCTTGGCCGCACTGCTCACTCAGCTGTACGGGCCACTGACCCAGCTCACCAATCTCCGCATCGATGTGATGAACGCCCTCGTGAGTTTCGACCGAGTCTTCGAAGTGCTCGACCTGTTGCCCATGATCCGCGACGGCGAGGACGCCGAAACAGTCAAAGGACCAGCCTCAGTGAGCTTCGAGCACGTCTCGTTCAGCTACCCGAACGCCGATGAGGTCTCGCTGGCAAGCCTGGAATCGATAGCCTCCCTCGACCAACGGCCGAGCGGGGAGGTATTACACGACGTGACCTTCAGCGTGGCGGCAGGCCAAACCGTTGCGCTCGTCGGCCGATCCGGTGGCGGCAAGACGACCATGACTCACCTCATCGCACGGCTCTACGACGCCACCTCCGGAACAGTCGCGGTAGCCGGTACCGACGTCAAGAAACTGAAGCAGTCTTCGCTCCGCGGCACGGTTGGCTACGTTACGCAGGATGCGCACATGTTCCACGACACGATTCGTGCGAACCTCCGATACGCCCGGCCTGATGCCACCGAGGCCGAAATGTGGGTAGCGCTGGAGGCGGCGCAGATCAAGCCGCTCGTGGAAAGCCTGTCCGACGGCCTGGAGACTGTGGTCGGCGAGCGCGGCTACCGGCTATCCGGTGGTGAGAGGCAACGCCTGGCCATCGCTCGGCTCCTGCTCAAGGCACCATCAATCGTGGTTCTCGACGAGGCCACTGCGCATCTGGACTCAGAATCCGAAGTCGCTGTGCAGCGCGCCTTGGATCTGGCGATGGAGGGGCGTACCAGCGTCGTCATCGCACACCGGCTGTCCACGATCCGCAATGCCGACTTGATCATCGTCGTGGACCGCGGACGGATCGTGCAGCGCGGCCGGCACGAGGAGCTGATGCGCGAGGGTGGGCTGTATACCGAGCTCTACCGCACTCAGTTTGATCAAAGTGCGCGTTGGGCCCCGCCCTCAACCGCTATCACCGAGCCGGTCAGGTAGGACGCCGCGGGGGAGAGAACGAAGGCAGCGACCCGCCCGAACTCTTCCGGTCGGCCATAGCGGCGTAATGGAATCGACGCCTCAGCGCTCGCCCGCGCCGCATCCGGATCATCCTTGAGCGAGTTGAGGTATCGGGCACGTTCGGTCTCGATCGCGCCGGGCATGAGCCCGATCACCCGTGTCCCCTGCGGGCCAAGTTCGTCGGCCAGCTGCTTGACCAGCATGGCCAGCCCCGGCCGTAGGCCGTTCGACGTCGCAAGCCCTGGAGCGGGCGTCTTGACCGAAGTCGACAGCACCCAGGCGATGCACAGATCGCTGGCTGTGCCACGCCTGACGACAGTCCTGCAGGTCCGCAGCGCCGCCAGGAAGACCGACTCGAAGGCGCCGCGCCACTGCTCCTCACTGGTGCTCAGCACCGATCCGGCCGGTGGCCCGCCAACGCTGATCAGCGCGCCATCGAGGCGACCGAAAGCGTCCAAGGCGAGAGCGCAGGCCGTCTCGGCAGTATTGGAATCAGTGAGATCGGCCGCAAGCGCGACTGCGCGGTCCGGTCCCATTTGGCTGACCGCTTCCGCCAGCAGCTCGGCCCGTCGAGCGACCAGTACGACGCGGGCGCCCTCGGCGACGAGGTGCTGAGCCGTTGCCCGCCCGAGCCCAGTGCTGGCGGCCGTCACCAGAAATGCGCGGTCGGTCAACCCAAGGTCCATAATCAGATCCTCACACTGTCGCGTGCGCCTCGGCGGCGTCCACGTCCTCCTCGCGGCGGGCCCGCAGATCCCCCCTGATAAAGACAACAATGCCCGCCACGGCGACTGCGGTGAACATGAACCACTGCACGGCGTACCAGAAATGCGGGCCCTCAGAGAGCTCCGGCAGCTGGATCGGCTGAAAGCCACCCTGCTGTTCGGGCTGCACGCTTAGGAGGCCGATATAGCCGGACCCGATCTCATAAGGCAGTGTCGCGGCGATGGCGTTTGAGCTGATCAAGCGCATCTGATTGCCGACTGGTGTGATCGCGGCCCGCCTGCCTTTCTCGTTGCGGCGTACGTGTCCCACCACTGTCACCTCGCCCGCCGGAGGCGCCGGAGCCACTGACGGGATCCGGGTGCCGCGCTCCAGCGGGATGAACCCGCGATCCACCAGTACAGCGCCGCTGGCGGTGCGCAAGGGTGTCACGACCTCATAGCCGTCGACGCCACCATTGCTGCGGTAGCGCACCACGAACTGATGATCTGCATCGAAGGTGCCCCGCGCCTCGACACGTTGCCACTGATCCGCGTCGGTGATCGGGTGGGTGAAGACCTGTTCATAAGGCTGCATGGGCTTCTGCTCGTTGGCGATCGTTGTGGCGTTGCGTTCCTTGCGCTGAGCCAACCGATCCAGCTGCCAGTTGCCCAAGCTGACAAAGGCAACTCCGAGCACGGCGACAAACGCGATCAGCAGTACCCAGCGGAGCCACAAGCGGCGCACGGAGCCAGGCTAGTCGGCTGCCTCGTCGTCCAGCAGGAGCGTCGTCGCTGCGGCTGCGGCTGTGGTCAGCGTGGCGCCACGTCCGACGGCAATTCCGACGAGGAAAGTGGTGAGCGGTGCGGCGATCCGTTCCACCTCATGCGCGGAGTCCCGTGCGAGGTCCAGCAGGGTACGGACCGTGTCGTCGTCCATCACAACGTCGCTGGTCTCCAGCTCGGCGGACAAGATGGTCAGCCATTGCTTGAGTTCCATAGAATCGGTGCTCCTCCGCGCGGCCCTTGTGCGGCCTCGAAAACATGATGTTATGGGCCTGAGGATGATGTCATGGGACGAGTAACCCGTCATCACCCGGTGCTACGAGTGGCAGCGGGTGAGATCGCGCGTCGCAGCGACACTTTGGCTGTGGAGGAGCCTCTGGAGATTCGCCTGAACGGCGAACCGTACCTGGTCACCATGCGCACCCCCGGTAACGACATTGACCTGGTGCGTGGATTGCTCTACAGCGAGCGCATCATCACCGAGCGCGCCGACATGATGCTCGCCCGCTACTGTGCCGGGTCTGATGCTGACGGGGTCAATAGCTACAACGTCTTGGACGTGACCCTTGCGTCTGGGGCCGCTGTGCCGGCAGCGGTACGGCGCAATGTCATGACGACGAGCGCGTGTGGCATCTGCGGCACCACCTCGATCGACCAGGTGCTGCGGGGATCGGTGTATGAGGCGGATCATGAGGTACGCGTCGCAGCCGATCTGGTCCTTTCGGCACCAACGCGGCTGCGACAGCAGCAGCGAGCATTTGACCGCACCGGCGGCCTCCATGCGGCAGGTTTGCTCGGCCTCGACTCGGAGATGCGGTGCGTACGTGAAGATGTCGGGCGGCACAACGCCGTGGATAAAGTCATCGGCTGGGCCATCGAACGGCAGCTGCTCCCGCTGCGCCAGATGATCTTGGCCGTCTCGGGACGCGCCTCCTTCGAGCTCACCCAGAAGGCGGTACTCGCCGGTATTCCGGTACTGGCTGCGGTCTCGGCTCCCAGCTCGCTGGCAGCCGAACTGGCCGAGGAGGCTGGGCTCACGCTCGTAGGATTCGTCCGCGGCGAAACCATGAACGTCTACACCCATGCTGAACGGATCATCTGGTCGGCGAACGGGCAAATTAGACTCCACACATGACAACGCTGCTGCCGTTTCCGCACCTGCGCCACTCGGATTCCGCGCGTGCGGAGCCGGGGGAGCGTGATCAACAGGCGCTTGCGGACGCCTATGGTCGTGTGGCAACGGATCTGCGGATTTCGCTTACCGATCGATGCAATCTGCGTTGTACCTATTGCATGCCGGTCGAGGGGCTCGAGTGGTTGCCTCGTGCAGACGTGTTGACAGACGAGGAGATTCTGCGGCTGATCACCATCGGTGTGGAACGGCTGGGCATCAAAACCGTACGGCTGACAGGTGGCGAGCCTCTGTTGCGTAAGAACCTCGAGCTGCTCGTGGCTGATATCGCGGCGCTCACGCCGGTGCCAGAGATCGCCCTGACTACGAACGGAATCGGTTTGGCTGCACGGGCTGAGAAGCTGGCTGCGGCGGGACTGAGGAGGATCAACATCTCCCTGGACACCCTCGACCCGGGCACGTTTGCCGAGCTCGCCCATCGGCCACGACTGCCTGACGTGCTGGCGGGAATCGCTGCCGCTCGAGATGCCGGGCTGAACCCCGTCAAGATCAACTCCGTGTTGCTGCGCGGTGTCAATGATCACGAGGCGTACGACTTGCTGCGCTGGGCAATGGCCGAACACGTCCAGCTGCGGTTCATTGAGCAGATGCCATTGGATCCCCAGCATGGTTGGCAACGTGAGGGAATGATCACGGCAGCGGAGATCAAGCGGCACCTCAGCCAGCATGTCGAGCTGATCGAGGATCCTGAGGATGCGCTGACCCGCGGTAGCGCACCGGCAGAGCTCTTCCGGATCGTGGGCACCAGTTATTCAGTGGGCATCATCGCAGCCGTCTCGAAGCCCTTCTGCGGCAGCTGCGACCGGGTCCGGCTGACAGCCGACGGCCAGATCAGGAACTGCCTGTTTGCGCGCACCGAGTCCGATTTGCGTACGCCGTTGCGGAGCGGCGCGAGCGACTCCGAGATCGCGGCCCTCTGGGTAGCTGCCGTTGCCAGCAAGCAACCAGGCCACGGCATCAACGACCCGAGTTTCCTGCAACCTGATCGGCCGATGTCGGCGATTGGTGGCTAGAGCGGGAGCGCGTCCTTGAGGAATCCGCGGGCCGAGAGGAACTGCATCAGGGACTCGCGGTGATCATCGCAGGCCAGCCAGTGCTTTCGGCGATCCGTCGCATGAATCTTCGGGTTGTTCCACTGTAGGTCGTAGGAGGCAGGTTGCCGGCAGCCTCGAGCGGAGCAGATCAGGCCGTCAGGATCTCCCGGAAGCGGGTCGACACCGCTAGGCGACGCGCTCATTCGGCCGGCGTTGACTGCCGTCCTCCTCGAAAACCTCGTTGTCGATCGTTTCGCCATCGTGCCCGGTAGTGAGCTGTGGGCGATCGCTCGGCAAGGCGTGGGTCATCTTGCCGGAGCGGAAATGCTGGTTGACCTGGTTGGCGGCGATCACTGCGATGAACGGCAAGACCACAGCGCACGCGAACAGGACCCAGCGAAAGGCGCCCTGCACGAAGATCATGCTGATAAAGCAAGCGGCGCGGAAGGCCATGGTGATTGTGTAGCGTCGGATCCGAGAGGACATTTCCTCACTCGTCGCCATCCGGGCATCGGTGATCAGCGGGGCTGAGCCTCTGCGGCCCGACTCGGCGACTGTTCGGGTGTGTGTGCCCATCTCGCCCTCGGTCACCACGACAGCCTACGCCTCTGCGCTGACGTTCTGGAGTACTCGGTAGCGTGACCCCGTGAATCCATCGCGCGTCGTTCTGGTAACCGGTGGCAGCAGGGGAATTGGCCAAGGCATTGCCGAGCGGCTCGCCAAGGCCGGTCATCACGTTGCGGCAACCTATCGCAGCGGAGAGGTGCCACAGGGTGTAGTGGGCGTGCCGTGTGACGTGACCGATCCAGACCAGGTAGACAAGGCGTTCTCCCAGGTGGAATCGGCTCTTGGGAACGTCGAGGTGCTGGTTGCGAATGCCGGGATCACCCGCGACACCTTGCTGATGCGGATGTCGGACGAGGATTGGGATCAGGTGATTGCTACTAACTTGACGGGAGCGTTCCGGGTGGCGCGGCGCGCCGCCCGGCCAATGATCCGGGCCAGGTTCGGCCGGATCATCTTCATGTCCTCGGTGGTCGGACAGATGGGTTCAGCAGGCCAAGTCAATTACGCTGCAGCAAAGTCTGGGCTCGTCGGGATGGCGCGTTCCCTGGCGCGCGAACTCGGATCGCGTGGGGTAACCACCAATGTGCTGGCTCCCGGCTTCATCGAGACCGACATGACCGCTGAGCTTGGCGCCGACCTGGTCAAGAAATATGCCGAGCAAATCCCGCTGGGCCGGTTCGGCTCGGTGGACGACATTGCGGGGGCGGTCGAGTTCCTTGCCAGCGAGGCGGCCAGCTACATCACAGGGGCGCTCATCCCGGTTGACGGCGGCCTCGGCATGGGCCACTGAGCGGCAACCGCACAAGGTTTCCGACGGCAGAAGGGACATTTGTGGGCATTCTCGAGGGCAAGAACATCCTTGTCGCTGGCGTCACGCTCGACACCTCCATCGGCTTCCACGTGGCCAAGATCGCCCAAGGCGAGGGAGCTACTGTCGTGGTATCCAATTTCGGCCGGGCCATGAGCCTGACGGCTCGGGTGATCAAGAAACTCGATCCGGTCCCTCTGCTGCTCGAAGTCGACGTCACGAACGAAGATCATCTGGCGGGTCTGCCAGCTCAGCTGGGAGAGCATCTGGACCATCTCGACGGGTTGGTGCACTCGCTTGCTTTTGCCAACCCGGAAACGGCGCTCGGCGGCAAGTTCCTCGGCACGCCGTGGTCCGACGTCAGTACCGCGCTGCAGGTCTCGGCCTTCTCGCTGGCGTCATTGACGATGGCCTGCAAGCCTCTGCTGGCTGAGCCCGCCTCGGTTGTCGGGCTGACCTTTGACGCGACCGTCTCCTGGCCGGTCTATGACTGGATGGGCGTCTCCAAGGCGGCGCTGGAGAGCACCAGCCGCTACCTGGCCCGCTACCTCGGACCGGAGGGGATTCGCGTCAATCTGGTGGCGGCGGGTCCGCTGGAAACCCTGGCCAAGAGGGCGATCCGTGGCGGTGACGCCTTCAACGATGTATGGGGCCAACGGGCCCCGCTGGGCTGGGACCCGAAAGACATGACACCGACTGCCAAGGCGGTCGTGGCGTTACTCAGTGACTTCTTCCCCAAGACCACCGGGGAAATGATCCACGTGGATGGCGGCCTGCACTCTACCGGCGCCTGACCGCGCTCATGCCGACCACACCCGCCGCCGGCTCGCTTGTCGAGCTGCGCCTCCTCGACGGGCCGAACCTGTATTTCCCGCGTCCGGCGGCGAAGGTGACGCTCGACCTCACCGAGCTACTCAGGCTGTCCGTGGCTGACGCCCAGGATCTCGGCGCTGGGCTCGGCCTGGGCAAAGCTCGTCCTGGCGCCGCCGGCTCGATATTTCGGCAGCGTTTCGCGATACGGCTGGTCACCCAGATTGTCCGCCGGTTGGCCCGCATCGGAGGCGTGACCAGGCTGGCGGTGCGTACCCGGACTGGGCAGGCGGTGAGCGAACTGGTCGTGGCTTATCCGTGGCGCAACTCGGGCCGGGCCGAGGCGTTGGCGCACGGGCTGGCGCGAGTACTGGACAGTGTCGCTATAGGCCCCGAAGCGGTGACGGAGATGATCAATACTGAAGGAGCTGCGCTTGCTGCCGCGCCACTCGGCTCGGCTCCGCGGCTGATCCGGCCCCGCATCCCCGTTGTCGCGATCACCGGTACCAACGGCAAGACCACCACAGCGCGGATGATCGGACACGTCGCGCGCCGAGCTGGCCGGTCAGTGGGTTGGTCGAGCACTGACGGTGTGTACATCAACGGTGAACTGATAGAGGCCGGGGATTTCTCGGGGCCGGGAGGCGCCGGTCGGGTACTGCGCTATCCAGGTGTGGAATTGGCGGTCACGGAGACCGCGCGTGGTGGGATCTTGCGTCGTGGCGTTGGAGTCGCGTACAACGACGTGTCAGTGGTGACCAACATCAGTGCCGATCATCTGGGTGCCGATGGAATCGACACTCTCGACCAGCTCGCCGAGGTCAAGGCAGTCATTACCAAGATCACCAAGTCGGATGGCTGGTGCGTGCTCAACGCCGACGACCCGCGTACCTTCGGGATGCGACTCGGAGTCAAAGCCAAGATCTGGGTGTTCACACGAGATCCCGACTCGCCGTCGGCGCGTAACGTTCTTTCCGGGGGTGGCCGAGTGACCACGGTGCTCGGTGGCACGGTGAGCGTCCTAACGGCAGGTTCAGATCCACTTCCCGTCATCGATGTGGTCGACGTTCCGATGACCCTCGCCGGGTTGAGCAGGGTCAATGTCGAGAACGTTCTGGCGGTCACCTCGGCCACATTGGCGCTGGGATTTTCAGTCGAGCAAGTATCCGACGGCCTTCGATCTTTCGATCCGAGCCAGAACAACCCGGGTCGGATGAACATTTGGACCGTCTCAGTCCCCGGCGGAGTGATCAGCGTTGTGATCGACCTAGCCCACAACGAGGCGGGTCTGGAGGCGCTGCTTGAGATCATGAAAGGCATTCGGCCGCCAGGCGGCCGCCTACTGCTTGCAGTGGGGACTGCTGGTGATCGCAGCGATGAGGTTTTCGTGAAACTGGGTGAGATCGCTGGTCTCGGTGTGGATGTGATCGAGATCGTGCACAAGGCGAAGTACTTGCGCGGCCAGAGCATGGAGACAATCAACAAGCTGATCAAAGAAGGTGCGGCTCATGCTGGCGTGCAGATCGATCGCTCGCACGATAGCGAGCTAGGCGGCCTGGTGTCCTTGGTCGATCAGGCGCGGAATGGGGACGTGGTCGCGATCATGACTCACCAAGATCGCGAGCTACTTGATCGGTGGCTGCTCGATCACGGCGCAACCCGAGACAGTGCAGATGTGCTAACGACGAAAGTCCTTGCTGCGCAAGGTGATCAGCCTTAGCTACGGGAGGCCTCGGGTGGCTTCTGGTTCCGGCTCGTCATGGGTTGCATTTGGCGCAAAATCCGGGTCTGGCACGGCATTGTTGAATTCGCGGTCGGTTGAAGGTCGGGCCCCAGGCTGCGCGTGGTGCCCGTAGGACTCCAGATACGCCATGATTGCCGCGTGCTGCTCGACGCAGATCACCGCAAGGTCGCCAGGGTTGGAACGTGACATCGCATGCCGCACGCTTGCCAGCTCCTCGAGCACGATCTCGACCTGTTTGCACCGCGCGCCCTCGGCGATGGCCTGGCGGGCTCCAGCTGCCACGAGGTCGGCGACCTCTCCAGGTGCCCGGGCGCGGAGATTGTGGTCCTCGCGCACGATGAGCACGTCGAAATGCCGTGCCGCCTCGCGGCCAAGTTCGTGCATGTCGGCGTTCCGGCGATCGCCCGCAGTGGCGATGACGCCTATCCGCGAAATCCGTCCAAGATCGTTCGTGGACTCCAAAGAGTCCCCGGTCTTGTCGACGAAATCTCCGAGCATGATCATCCCTGGGACGTTGTGGCAGTAATCGACGATGACGGTTCGGCCCGCAACGCTTACCTCGTTGAGCCGGCCAGGGGAGAGGTAGTAGTTGGTCGAGAACGTCCGCAGACCTTGCCGGATGTCATGCAGTGAGGCGCCTGCCGCAAAGGCCGCGGCAGCGGCCGCCATGGCGTTTTGAACGTTCATGGTCGCACGGCCACCGAAGGTCGCAGGCAACAGATGTGTCCAGGCCAGCTGCATGGAGCGTCGACCCTCCTTGACGACGATCATGTCGCCAAGATCGCTGTGCTCCACCACTACCGCTCGGCCACCCCGACGGCAATGATCATCAACCGAATCACGGATTTCGCTACCCGGCTCGGCCATGGTGAACCACACGATCCGGCCGGCGCAGCGTCGGCGCATGGCGCGCACCAACGGGTCATCGGCGTTCAGCACAGCGAAGCCGTTTCGCGGCACGGCCTCCACAATGACCGCCTTGACGTCTGCCAGCTGCTCGAGCGTGTCGACTCCTCGCAGACCCAAATGGTCGGGCTGCACGTTGAGCACCACGCCCACGTCATTGCGCTCATAACCCAAGCCCTCACGCAGGATGCCGCCACGTGCCACCTCAAAAACCGCAAAGTCAACGCGCGGATTCTGCAGGACCATCCTCGCCGACCGCGGTCCCGACGCGTCCGACCGGATGAGCAACCGCTCATCCACGACAACACCGTCAGTCGAGGTCATGCCGACCTTCTTGCCAATGCCTTTGAAGATGTGGGCGATCATCCGCGATGTCGTGGTCTTGCCATTCGTGCCGGTAACAGCGACGATCGGGATCCGGCTCGGGGTCCCGGGCGGGAAAAGCATGTCGACCACCGGCTTCGCCACGTATTGCGGGTCGCCGATCGTCGGATGGGTGTGCATCCGGAAGCCAGGTGCCGCGTTCACCTCGCAGATCCCTCCGCCGGTCTCGCGTACGGGCTGTGTGATATCTGGCGCAATGAAGTCGATGCCTGCGATGTCCAGCCCAACCACCCGCGCGGCCTCCTCGGCAATCTCGATGTTCTCCGGGTGTGCTTCGAAGGTGCGGTCGATCGAGATGCCACCGGTGGACATGTTCCCCGTCAGAGTCAGCTTGATCATCTTGCCCTCGGGCGGCACGTCGTCCATGCCAAGCCCCTGGGCCGCTACCAGGTCGATGGCGGCCTGGTCGATCTTGATCCTGGTCAACACCTTTTCGTGGCCAACGCCACGGCGGGGATCGGCATTGGTCTTGGTCACCAGCTGATTGATGCTCAACGCGCCGTCCCCGATGACGTGGGCTGGCATTCGCTCGGCGATAGCGGCGATCTTGCCGTCGATCACCAAACATCGGTAGTCGCGCCCCGTCACGAAGGTCTCGACGATCACCGAGCCGCCTCGCGACTCCGACTTCGCAATGTCGAATGCGCGGTGTACGTCCGCGTCACTGCGCAGATCGAGCATGACGCCTCGGCCATGGTTACCGTCGAGCGGCTTGAGAACCACGGGGTAGCCGATGCGCCCGGCCAGCCGGACGGCGTCATCGACGGTACGTACCGATTGCGATCGAGGAACTGGCAGTCCGGCAGCCGACAGCAGCGCCAGCGTGAGTTCCTTGTTGCTGGCAATGTCAACGGCTACCGACGACGTTTGAGAGGTCATGGTGGCCCGGATCCTTTTTTGATGAACCCCTTGGCCGAGCTGCACCAGTGATGCCCTATTGAGCCGCAAATACGGAATGTCGCGGCTCACCGCCTCCTCCACGATCGCCTGGGTAGACGGCCCGAATGCAGTCCGCTCACCGCGGACAATGAACTGCTCCAGGGCCTCGTCGAAATCGAAGTACGGATCAGGGACGATCAAGTGGTTGACCAGCCGGACTGCGAGCTCACCAGCCGCAAGCCCCACCGACTCGTCGTAGTAGGCGTAGATCACGTTGTAGCGGCCGCGCTCGCCTTTTACCTGACGGGTCTTGCCACGGCGCATGTCGTGGCCGACGGTCTGCTGCAACTGCAGCGCCACATGCTCGGCTACGTGGCCCACCCAGGTGCCCTCGGAGAGCCGCTCTGCGAAGCCGCCTCGACGGCCGCGACTACAGGTGTGGTTCATCAGGCCCGGCAGCCGCTCGAGCAATCCGTCTGCGAAGCCAGGAAGCTTGTGGGTCGGAAAGTCCTCGAGCACGCCGAGATCAACAACGAGTTGGATGGCGGGTTCGTAGTGCCAGATATTCGGACCGCGGAAGACCCTGCTAGAGATGATCTTGAGATCAGGGTGTGGAGTCGGGGCGACGCTCTCGGTCACGAAATCTCCTCACGGATCGGCTTTTCTGCGATCTTGCCACTCCTCGGCGGGCAGAGCGTGGTCCGAGACTGCCGCGTCCTGGCCGAGCATGAGATCCGTCTAGCGGTCCCTGTTGCGACGCAGTCGAGGCTGGTAGGCGGCCGACGGAGGTTCAACCGCCTCGAGAGCAACGCCGCGCAAGTCGGCCTCGGCAGCATGCGCTTGCAGCACCTCAGGGTCCGGGACTGCTGTTTGATGGGCAAGCAGGGTACGGCCGATGAGATCGAATTGGCTTCCAGCAGGCAGCACGTGAAGCACCGCTCCAGATACCAGTAGCGGAGTTGTGCGTTTGGCTACGAAGGCGTTGGAGACCAGGTTCTGCCCATCGACCACCGTGACGGAACCCCGGCCGATGACTTCGAGCCGACTCCCGTCGTAGATGACAGCGGCCGTGTCTTCATCGATACCCAGGCCCAATAGCGAGGGCGACTGAGCGACCAGGGAAAGAAGCCGCCCGTATCGGTTGCGCTGTTCGAAGTGCTGATCGATCACCACGCCGCTCAGCAAGCCGAGCCCGGCGGACAGCTGGCTCATGCGCTGCTTGGGTGTGGCGCCGCCGGCCCCGAACGCGATCATGTGCTCAGCCAGCACGCTGGCACCCGCCGACGTCCCCCCAACCACCGTGCCGCGCTGATTCGCCTCCCGGATCGCATTCCCGAATGGGGTTCCGGTGATGAACGAGCTGAGCTTGAGCTGGTTGCCACCGGTCAGGAAGACTGCGCTCACCTGGCCGAGCGGCTGAACCAGCCCAGGGTTGTGCGCCTGCGCGCGACTCTCCGGGCGCAGCGAAATGACCTGACGGGCGCCGAGCGATAAGAAGACGCCCTTGTAGACCTCGACCACCTCGGCACCCAGCGATGAGGCCGAGGAAACGACTGCAATCTGCGCGCTTGAACCGCCTGCGGCAGCGACGAAAGCCTCCAATACTCGCCGCCGACGCAGCCTGGCCTCGGCGCCACCGATCGCGAACAAAGTGCCCGACATAGCGTTACGGGTGGTTCCAGCCGGCAATCGCTTGATCAAGCGCCCTGCCCATCACGTCGCGATCCGGATCAGTACCAGTCCAGAGCTCGATATTGATCGCCGCTTGGTTGAGCAGCATTCCCCGGCCGTCGAGGGTGGTCGCGCCCGCCTTACGCGCCCGCTGCAGAAACGCCGTGTCGGGCGGATTCGGGATCACATCGCACACCACAAGGTTGGCTGGGATTGAGTCGAATGCGAGCGGTACCTCTGCTGAACCTGGAAGCCCCAGCGAAGTCGCGTTCACAACAACGGTTGCCGAATCCGGTACCGTCAGCTCCTCACGCCACTCGACCGCCGTGCAGGCGCCGGACATCTGCGCGTCCACTAGGGCCGCAATCTCGACTGCCTTGGCGAAGTTGCGGTTCGTGACCCAAATCTCAGATGCTCCGGCGAGTGCAAGTTCGACTGCTATCGCGCGTGCTGCGCCTCCGGCGCCGAGAACGAGCACCCGTTGTCCCGCCGGATCGGCAACCGTACGCAACGAAGCCAGAAAGCCTTGGCCGTCGGTGTTCTCCCCAATCCAGATGCCGTTGCGACGTACCGCGCAGTTCACCGCCCCGATGAGTCGGGCTGACTCGGCGAGCTCGTCAAGCAGTTCGATGAGCGCCACCTTGTGCGGTAGCGAGCAGTTGAAGCCGATCCAGCCCATGGCAGTTGCTCCCCGGACCGCGTCTGCGAGGTCCGAGGCGGCCACGTCGCAGTTCACGTATCGGGCGTCGATGCCGTGGTGCGCATACGCGGCCTCCATCATCGCGCCGGTCGGATTGTCGGCCGCCGGTGTCGAGAACGATCCCGTCAGATCGGGGAGCAGAGACATGTGGGCAGCGTAGTGGATGCTCAGAGCAGCCAGCTCACAGCCGAACTGAGCGCTTCGCCCGCCTTCGCTCGAACCCGTCTCAGCTCCGCGGCACGGCGCTCCGCCTCGAAGGAGGAGATGCTTGCTCCGTCGTTGAGCAACGCGGAGTCGCAGGCCGCAAGCAGCCGAGCCGCTCGCTCGGCGGTGGCTCGTTGGCGCGTGCTATAGCCAGGAGCGAGCAGCACCCCAGCTGCGAGGGCTGGGCGAGCGCCGCCCGCGACATCTAGCCGCGACAGCGTGGCAGCCGCCTCAATGACCACCTCATTCAAGGCCCGCTCGGCCTCATGTGGACTACTCGGAGCGAGCGGTTGCTCCGCGGCGAAGATTCGCCATTGGATGGCGTTGCCGACCCTGATCGGCACCAGACCGACGCCAGCTGTGCGTGCGACGACGGCTTCGCCTTGATCCAGCGCGGCGAGGTTGAAGGGGGCGGGACCACGGAGTGGGGCAAGAGATCCTGGCACCGGGAGCGCGAGGAACCATCCGTCCAGCTCTGATGCGAGCAGTGCCTCCAAGGCGGCATCAAGCGTTGATGCTTGCAGTGGATCGAGGCCCAGGGCGCCGTCCGGGTCAACGACATGATGGGCGACGTCGCCTCCGACGATCGCTCGGTCGGCCTGCTCAATGGACTGTTGGCCCCTGATCATCGAGTTCAGGTTCGCGGACATGCGCACGGAGGGCAGCGAATCCATCGCCCCACGTTACGTGTGTCAAGGCTGCTCCGCTGGCTGCCGTCGAACTGTAGGTTGAACCCATGGCAGCTGTCGTGGATCTGGCTGGCGTGAGCATCGTTCGGAACGGCTCCACCTTGATCAGCGACATCACCTGGGAGGTAGACGAATCCGACCGATGGGTCGTGATTGGGCCGAACGGTGCGGGCAAGACCACATTGCTGCAGGTGATCTCCGCGCAGATCCATCCCTCGAGCGGGGTGGCCGGGCTCCTTGGTGAGGTGCTCGGCACCGTCGACGTCTTCGAGCTGCGGCCCCGCATCGGGCTGACGTCTGCTGCGTTGGCGGAGCGCATTCCGCGGGGGGAGCGGGTCCATGATGTCGTCGTCTCGGCCTCGTACGCGGTGCTCGGTCGCTGGCGGGAGCAGTACGACGATCTGGATCACGAACGAGCCGATGAGCTACTCGCTCAGCTGCGCATAGACCGCCTCGCGGATCGCACATTCGGCACCCTCAGCGAGGGCGAACGCAAGCGGGTGCAGATCGCTCGCGCACTGATGACAGATCCTGAGTTGTTGCTCCTCGACGAGCCCGCCGCAGGCCTGGATCTGGCTGGCCGCGAGACACTGGTCAACACCCTCGGCGAGCTTGCGCAAGATCAATATGCACCCGCCACGGTGCTGGTTACCCATCACGTCGAGGAGATTCCTGCCGGAATCACACACGCCATGCTGCTCAAGAGCGGAAGCATCGTGGCTGCCGGCCCGCTCCACGACACCATGACGGCCGAGAACCTCACAAAGACCTTCGATGTCGGGCTGAGCCTGGCCGAGGCTGACGGTCGATGGTCCGCCCGCGCGGTTTAGCTGGACTGGCACCATTGAAGAACCAAATGACTGCGTCTGGAGACAACGATGGAGGTGAACTTGACCGACTGGCTGGGTGAGAACTCCTGGGCGATCTGGCTGAGTCTCGCCTTCCTCCTTGGCATTGCCGAGATCATGTCGCTCGACCTGGTTCTGATCATGCTTGCCGTAGGTGCGCTCGCCGGCGCCGTGGTTGCGTTGCTGGCGCCATCACTGTGGTGGCTACAAATCCTGGCCGCGACTGCCGTCAGCATCAGCATGCTGTTGCTGCTCAGGCCAACCTTGCTCGCCAAGGTGCGCAACATGCCGGGCTATCGATCATCGGCGGCAAAGATGGTTGGCAGCAGCGGGTTCGCCGTCTCGCAGATCGACAGATCGGGCGGCGAGATCAAGGTGGACGGTCAGAGCTGGACGGCGCGTCCCTATTCCTCGGACGTGGTGATCGAGCAAGGCACCGAGATCGAGGTCTATGAGATCGACGGAGTCATCGCGGTCGTCTACCCGAAGCACGGGCAACTCCCCTAGAAAGAAGGAAGATCGTGGAGCTCGCATCCTTGATCGTCGTCTTGGCCGTCGCGCTGGCGGTGATCTTCTTCATAGCCAATGCCGTCCGCGTGATTCGCCAGCAACGAGTCGGCGTGGTCGAGCGGCTCGGCAAGTTCAAGCGCACGTTGGACCCGGGGCCCCATCTCGTAGTGCCGCTGTTTGACAAAGTCCGTTACAACATGGACATGCGGGAGAACGTGGTACCGTTCCCGCCCCAAGGTGTGATCACCGAGGACAACCTGATGGTCAACATCGACTCGGTCATCTACTTTCAGATCATCGACCCGGTCCGTGCGGCATACGAGGCCCAGGATTACATCAAGGCGATCGAGCAGCTGACTATGACCACCTTGCGCAACATCATCGGTGGGCTTGATCTCGAGGAGGCTCTGACCAGCCGCGAGGAGATCAACCAGCAGCTGCGGGTGGTCCTCGACGAGGCGACGGGTAAGTGGGGGATCAAGGTCAACCGCGTCGAGCTGCGTGCGATCGACCCGCCTGCGACGATCCGGGACGCAATGGAAAAGGGTGCTCGGGCAGAGCGGGACAAGCGGGCATCGATCCTGCTCGCCGAGGGTCAACGGCAGTCGCAGATTCTGTCCGCCGGCGGTGAGAAGGAGTCCGCGATCCTGCGGGCACAGGGCGACCGCGAGGCTGCCGTACTCCGAGCCCAGGCCGACCGGCAGGCGAAGATGCTCCGCGCCGAGGGCGAGGCCCAAGCGATCACTACCGTCTTCGGCGCCATTCATGCAGGCCAGCCCGACCAGGCGCTGCTCGCTTACCAGTACATGCAGATGCTGCCGGCGATCGCTCGCGGCGACGCCAACAAAGTGTGGGTCGTGCCCAGTGAATTGAACGACGCATTGAAGGGTCTGGGCAGCATGGTCGGCAAGGCCGCCTCATCCGCCATTCCAACCGCCACCCAGGGCGAGTTCGTTCCACCGCCCAAGATCGACGTGCAGAAAGAGGTTGAACGGCAGAACGCCGAAGAGGAGGAGGCCTTGCGGCGTACGGTCGAGGAGGCAATCCAAGAGGCCCACGAGCTAGAACGTCCGGTGCGCCCCGAGTTGCCCGTAGCATTCGGCGCGCCGGAGGATGAGTCGGGCGCCTCCGCCACCCCGAACGGCCAGTATGAGCAGGAGAGCCAGCCGAACCTGAGGCAGTGACCTGGTTGGACCTCGTTGCGCTGCTCGGCGCCGGAGCGGCCGCGGGGTTGATCAACACTGTGGTTGGCTCGGGAACTTTGATCACGTTTCCCACCCTGCTGGCACTTGGCGTGCCACCGGTGACTGCCAATATCTCCAACACCGTCGGGCTGGCGCCCGGCTCGCTTTCGGGCGCCTGGGCTACCGGTCGTGAGCTCACTGGTGAACGCCGGCGGGTGCTCTGGCTGGGAACGGGTTCCCTTTTGGGTGGCATTGCCGGCGCGCTGCTGCTGTTATGGCTGCCCTCGTCCGCCTTCGACACCATCGTTCCCGTCCTGATCGGCATTGGCTGCGTGCTGGTCATACTGCAACCCGTTATCTCCGCCAGACTCGCGGCCCGGCGCGCACGGCTCGGCCTGGATGGCGGGTCGGTGCATGGCCCGATTGCGTTGTGGCTGGCCGTAGCGCTGGTCGGCGTCTATGGCGGATACTTCGGCGCTGCCCAGGGAGTCTTGTTGATCGCGATCTTGGGCATCGGGCTGGCCGAGCCCTTGCTGAAGATCAATGCGATCAAGAATGTGCTCGCTACGATTGCCAATGCGGTCGCGAGCGTGGTGTTCATCCTCGTCAGCGATGTGAACTGGCCGGCTGCAATCGCAATCGCCGTCGGATCGGTACTCGGCGCTCAGGTTGGTGGCAGAGTCGGCCGCAGGCTGCCAGCGATCATCTATCGGGTGATCATCGTGGTTGTCGGTG
This sequence comes from uncultured Actinomycetota bacterium, assembly GCA_963740515.1. Taxonomy (GTDB): domain Bacteria; phylum Actinomycetota; class Actinomycetes; order Propionibacteriales; family Propionibacteriaceae; genus Microlunatus. The sequence continues at coordinate 3,001 of CAVUEO010000038.1, read as the reverse complement.
TCGCGGCGATCATCAGCCTGGTTATCTGAGCGCCAAGGCCAAGACCTCGGCGTACGGCAGGCTTGCCGCGGACCGCCCGGCCATGGCGATCTTGCTCCCGCGGATGCCGCTGCCGACGACGATCATGTCCAGCTGGGCAACCGCTTCGTCAATCAGGATCGGCCAACTGGCTGGCAGCCCGATGGGGGTGATACCGCCGTACTCCATGCCCGTTTCCCGGACCGCGTCGTCCATCCCGGCAAAGGAGATCTTGCGTACCTCGAGCCGCTTCCTGATCACACGATTGACATCGGCTCTATCAGTGGCCCGCACCAGGCACGCTGCCATCATGGATATGTCGGCCCGCCGGCCGGCGACCACGACACAGTTGGCCGAGACCTCCAACGGCACGTCGTACGCCGCACAGAACGCAGCAGTGTCCGCTTGGCTGGGGTCGATGGGCGCCACGAAGCAGCCCAGGCCAAGATCTGCGATGGCGTCCCTGACGGGCGGGGCCAAGAGTTCGGGATGGTCAAGCGCTGGCTGCCAATCCAAGGTTCCGACGATGTGCATGAGAGGAGGATCATATGAGGCTCACCATCACCGATGCCTCAGACCCTCGGCTAGCTGACTACGTCGGGCTCCGGGATGCCTCACTCCGCCGGCATCTGGAGTCCGACCACGGTCTCTTCATTGCCGAGGGTGCAAAAGTCATCCGTCGTGCCATCCACGCCGGATACCGGCCCCGGTCGTTCCTGCTGGCCGAGCGCTGGCTGGAGGACTTGTGCGACGTGCTCTCCCAGTGGCCCGGGGTTCCTGTCTATGTCGTTACAGAGGATCTCGCGGAGCGGGTGACCGGGTTCCACGTGCATCGCGGCGCATTGGCTTCGCTGCACCGCGAGCAGCGGCATAGCCTCGAGGAACTGCTTGCATTACAGCGACTCGTCGTCCTGGAAGACATTGTCGATCACACGAATGTCGGGGCGATCCTGAGGAACGCTGCTGGCCTCGGGTGGGACGGTGCACTGCTGTCTCCGCGAGCGGCCGATCCGCTGTACCGCCGTTCGATCAAGGTCAGCATGGGAGCGGTTTTCTCATTGCCCTGGGCGCGATTGGAGGACTGGCGCGACGCGCCTCAGGTGTTGAGCGCGGCGGGCTTCCTGACCGTGGCGCTCAGCCTGGCGCCGGATGCAGTTGAACTCGGCCAACTCGCGGCGGGCATAACCCCTCAGACCCGACTTGCCGTCTTGCTTGGCACCGAGGGCGCCGGACTCTCAACGCGCTGGTCGGACGGCGCGGCAGTGCGGGCCCGGATTCCGATGTTTGCGGGCATCGATTCACTGAACGTGGCAGCCGCCGCCGCAATCGCCTGCTACGCGTTGTCAGCACGAGGTTTGACTGGCCAGTCCTCGGGATAGAGATCGGCTGCATCCTCATGCAACCCGAAAAGCTTCTTTCGAGCCCGCCCTGAGAGCCGGTCTCCGAACACGATGCCGTTCAGATGGTCAGTCTCGTGTTGCAGGCAGCGAGAAAGCAGGCCGGTGCCCACAACCTCGACACTCTCGCCGTTCTGATCGATGCCGCGGCAGATGGCAAGGTCGGGTCGGGCCAACTCCATGTAAGCGCCCGGCAAGGACAGACAGCCCTCGTCGCTGGCGTGCAGCTTGCGCTCTTTACCTTCCGGCAGGCTGACCTCGGCGTTACACATCACACCGACATGCCTGACGTGGTCCTCGTCGGGGCAGTCATAGACGAATACCGCGAGATCGGTACCCACCTGGGTCGCCGCTAGTCCGACTCCCTCCGCCGCATACATCGTGGCGAACATGTTCCGCACCAGCTCCAGCAGTTCCTCGTCGAACGCCGTCACCCGACGGGTCGGCCGGTGCATGATCGGGTTCCCCCAGCGGATGATAGGGAGAATCGTTCCACCGGTCCGCAGCTCATCCACGGTGCTGATCTGAGAGGGCACGCCGGTGAGGGTACCGCGTGGCAGGCTTGGAATACCCACTCCGGTGTTTCAGAGTGGTCGAGTGGCCGAGAAGGAGTTACCGCCGCAGTTCGAGGCGCTGCTGAACGGCTATCTGCGGCATCTGCGAAGCCACCGAAACCTGGCTGAGCACACCGTACGCGCGTATCGGACGGACCTGCTGAACCTGTTCACCCACCTAGGCCGGCTCGGCATCGATTCATTGGACAGCGTCGACCTGAGGGCGCTGCGCAGTTGGCTGGCCAAGCAGCACAGCCTCGGTCACGCGCGCACGACTCTGCAACGCCGAGCTGCCGCAGCACGAGTATTCTTCGCCTGGGCCGAGGAGACCGGGCGCGTGGCTAATGATCCAGCTGCCAACCTTCGCTCGCCCAAGATCAGTCGCGTACTGCCGCCCACACTGGAAGCCGCAATCGCAGCTCAGATGCTCGATGGTGCGGTTGCCGCGGTTAGAGATGCCGGGGGACCGGTCGCCGCCCGTGACGCCGCCGTCTTGGAGCTCCTGTACGCCACCGGAATCCGAGTATCCGAGTTATGCGGTCTTAACCTGGGTGATCTTGATCGGGAGCGCCGTGTGATCCGAGTCTTCGGCAAAGGGAGCAAGGAGCGAACAGTCCCACTCGGTGCGCCGGCCTTGCGCGCCGTAGAAGCCTGGCTGGGGAAGGCACGGCTCAAGCTGGCAACGGCCGATTCGGGCCAAGCCATGTTCCTCGGGGAGCGGCGCGGCAAGCGGATCGACCCTCGGGTGGTGCGCCGGATTGTTCATCGCTCCCTTCAGATGACCAAGGGGGCACCCGATCTCGGCCCGCACGGGCTTCGGCACGCGATGGCGACCCACCTGCTGGAAGGTGGTGCAGACCTGCGTAGCGTGCAGGAGATGCTTGGCCACGCTTCGCTGGCCACCACTCAGATCTACACTCATGTGACGAACGAACGACTTCGTTCGGCCTTTGAACAGGCTCATCCCAGGGCGTGACAAGCTCTGTGAGCGCTGTCATAGCCAGCTCATCGGATCTCTGAGCCGACCATCGA
>CAVUEO010000037.1:0-121060 GCA_963740515.1 uncultured Actinomycetota bacterium | reverse complement strand
ATCGAGGTACTCCTCGAAGACAAAGAACTTACGCGGCTTGTCGCGTTCACGGTAGACAGTGAACTCAGTATTGCCAGGCTCCAGCCGCACCTTCTGGGCGAGGTCGGTGATGAGCGTCTGGACCTGAGACTCGGAGCCCGGCTTGGCAGTGAACTCGGCGTACAGAATCACGGGCACGTCCGACTTCCTATCACGCCCACCGTTAATCAGCCGTAGGCTGACCAGGCGGGTGGGTCCGCCGACGTCGTCGGTTCAGCAGTCTGGGTCTCCTACTCCGTGTCCTTGATCATGAAGTCGATCGGTAATCTCCCGGTGCTCTGCTTGACGAGGTAATCACGCCAAGCGAGCATGGCAAGTCTCAACTGAACGCTCCCAAGAGCTGCAGGGAAGGTGACCAGGACGCGCGCCAAGGCACAGCCGAGCGACAGGGCAGAGCCGAGCGACAGGGCAGAGCCGAGCCAGAAGATCAAGTCGAGTGGCACGGCGAAGGTGCCGCGCTCATGCTCCGATCTGTTTCGGCTCTGGGTGTCAATTGGGGTGGGCTTGCTGGTTGCGATCTTGTTCGAGATCCTGGTGGTCGCCCTGCAGGTCACGGGGATCCGGCCAGCGCCGACCGATGCGCAGTTCGAGCTCGAGTTCGGGTTTGGCGCGAGGCTGACGGCTTGGAATGCGTTCGCGATTACCTATCTTGCACTCGGGCTGCGCGCCTTCTCCCGGTGCGATCGAGCGGAGCTGGTACGACGAGTGCTGGCGAAGCCGCTCCCGACATCCCGTGTCAAAAGGTGGTTGCTGGCTGGAGGAGGCGGTCCCGGCTGGCCGGTCTTCATCGCACTGGTCGCGTTCGTGACGATCATCACCGCGGTGCTCAGTCGCGACGACGCCAGCAGGCTCGTATTGGGGCTTGCGGCGGGCACCGTGGCGACCTGCTGGATGGTGATCACCTTCAGCTTTGCCTTGCAGTACGCGCGTCGCGACATCGAGCAGGGCGGACTGAAGTTCCCAGGCTCACAGGAGCCCGTGTTCTCGGATTACATCTATCTGGCGATTGGGTGTTCGGCGACCTTCGGAACCACTGATACGACCATCGTCAGCAGCACCATGCGCAAGCTCGTTAGCGTGCACAGTGTGCTTGGCCTGCTGCTGAACACGGTCGTTGTTGCGGTATTGATTTCGATCATTGTCAGTTAGTGCCTGCGCTCGGAGGTAGTCGGCTGGATGGCAGAAAACCCACGTGTACGGAGTTCTCGGTCGCTTTGCACAGGTTGCACGGCGGAACGATCTTGACCGCGCACCCGGCACGATGACGAGCTGTTCGCTCCGACGACTGCAGGAGTTGCGGGAGGGGTGTCAGGAAGGTGGCGGCCGCTGCACGGGAAGCGACGAAGGAGTCGGATCTGGCGAACAGCTCGTCAGAGTGCCATCGCACAGCACCGGCACAGAATCAAACACCGCAAGGACGGCCGCCCGAGCAACCTTCATAGACCTGCCGCACCAACGTGAGAGAATTTGCCAGATATCGAGCGTCCCACGACCTCCCACTCTTGCCGAACTAGCGAGCACATCTATGGCTGTTGACGTCAATACCTCTGCGGAACGAACGCCCGCGGAAGCAGAGCGTGCTGCGCATAGGGCTGCCATTACTCAAGTGCTACGAGATGATCGCTGGCCTGACCGGCTCGCGACCGCGATGTTCGCGTTCGCTGCACTTGTTGTTGTCGCGACTTTCGTACCGCCACTGAGACGGTATTTCTTGCAATGGCACGACGTCGTCTCGATGTTGACGATCCCGATTGTGCCGAATCTGGTGTACGCCGCGCTGCTCATCTCGGTCGGCGTTGCGCTGCGCCGTCGGCTGCGGGCTGCCTGGTGGATTTTCGTTATCTGGTGGGTCATCATTCCTCAGCTGGTGCGGATCTTTTCGATCATCGGCGGTGGCCCACTGCTGCAGATAGCCGGACTAGTGATCATGAGCGCCGTTCTGGTGATCCTCTGGCGCGCCAGGCCTCAGTTCCAGGCCCGTGGCGCACGGCGGAACCTGCTCGCCGCGACCGTCTGTTTTCTGCTCGGCGGCCTCGTGATCTTGATCCTCGGCACCTGGCTGGTCAGTACTTTCGGCACGACGCCGGACCTGGAGACTGCGGCCCTCCACGTCCTAGACAAGATGTTGGGCGAGGTTGGCCTTACGCGCCCCGACGAGGTCAGCTCTCCCCTATGGGTCACCCTCTTTTTGGACGTGCTGGGTGCGGTGGTCATTCTGACTACCACGTATCTGCTCTTCAAGCCCCCAGGTCACACCCATACCCTCAGCGCCGGGGACGAGGCCCGCGTCCGGACTTTGCTGCGCTCATTCGGCGAGTGGGATTCATTGGGCTACTTCGCTACTCGGCGAGACAAGTCCATCGTGTGGAACACGGGTGAGCCGGCGACGGCGCAAGCGGGCGTTTCCTATCGAGTGATCGGCTCAGTGAGCCTCGCCAGTGGGAACCCGGTGGGCGATCCGGAGCACTGGGAATCGGCGATCGAACAGTGGCGCGCAAAGGCTCGCGCCAGCGGCTGGTCGCTGGCGGTGATGGGTGCCGGCGAATTGGGTGCAGCTGCGTATGCCGAGGCCGGGTTGACGGCGTTCGAGATCGGCGACGAGGCGATCCTCGACATGCGAACGTTCTCCCTCAACGGCCCAGGCATGAAGGCCGTCCGGCAGTCTGTCAGTCGGCTGCAACGTCGTGGGTACACCACCGCTGTGACCCGTCACGGCGACGTGGACCCTGCCCACTTCGACGAGCTGTCCGCGTCCGCCTCCCGGTGGCGAGGAGACGGTGGCGACGAACGCGGCTTTTCCATGGCGCTCGGGCGACTTGGGGACGCATTGGACTCCCAGTGCCTGCTTGTCGAGGCACACGACCCCGACGGCGCTCTGCGAGCCTTCCTCAGCTTTGTGCCGTGGGGCCGCAACGGCCTTTCCCTCGACCTGATGCGCCGCGATCCCACCGCCGACAACGGTCTGGTCGAACTGATGGTGGCCTCGCTGGCCGAGCGAGCTCCGATCTTCGGCGTCGGTCGCGTGTCGCTGAACTTCGCCATGTTCCGCGAAGCTTTCGAACGCGGTGCAGAGATCGGTGCCGGACCGATTGCCCGCCTGTGGCGCCACGCGCTGCTGCTCGCAAGCCGGAACTGGCAGCTTGAATCCCTGTACCGATCCAACGCCAAGTACCAGCCCGAATGGCAGCCTCGATACATCTGTTTCGAATATCCCTCGGATCTACCGCGCGTCGGCACCGCCGCGGGCAACGCCGAAGGCTTCCTGACGCGGCCATCGCTAGCGATGTCGAGCCGGCACGGCAAGGAACCAACCGCGGGTGCGCTGGAACGGGCAGGCGAGGAATATGCGGCGGAGGTGACCGCAAACATCCCGGAAGAACCCGATGCTCTGGCCGAGGCCATGTCCGTCGAAGGGCTGCCGGAGCAGGTCCGGGTACGCCGCGAGAAGTTGGACCGGCTGCGGGAGCAGGGCGTCGATCCGTATCCAGTGACTTTTCCCCGGACCCACACCCTTGCGCAGGTCCGCGCGGAGGCTGGCGAACTCCCGCCCAATACGCGTACCGGTCGTCGGGCTTCGGTTGCCGGCAGAGTAATCCTCAGCCGTGATGGCGGCAAACTCTGTTTTGCTACGCTGCGCGACGGCACCGGCGATTTGCAGATCATGATCGCTCTCGACGCGGTTGGACCCGACATGCTCAAACAATGGCGGCATGATGTGGACCTCGGTGATCAGGTGGGCGTGACCGGCGAGGTGATCACCACCAAGCGCGGTGAGCTATCAATCCGTGCCGAATCGTTCAAGATCACAAGCAAGTCGATCCGGCCATTACCTGACAAGCACAAGGGACTCACCGATCCCGAGGCGCGGGTCCGAGCGCGTTATGTGGACCTGATCGTGAGACCAGAAGCCCGTGACGTGGCCTACGCCCGCGCCACTGTGGTCCGAAGCATTCGCGAGTCACTCCACACTCGAGGCTTCACCGAGGTCGAGACCCCGATCCTGCAGTTGATCCATGGTGGCGCGAACGCTAGGCCGTTCGAGACCCATATCAACGCTTACGACCTCGACCTCTACCTGAGGATCGCCACCGAGCTGCACTTGAAGCGCCTGATCGTGGGCGGCATGGAGAAGGTGTTCGAGGTGGGTCGGCAGTTCCGGAACGAAGGCGTGGACTTCAAGCACAATCCTGAGTTCACCTCATTGGAGGTGTATGAAACCTACGCCGACTACAACACGATGCGGGTGCTGACCCAGGAGCTCATCCAGGAGGCCGCTACCGCGGTCCATGGCTCACCGATTGCACGCAGGGCCGACGCCGACGGCAAGATCACCGAGTACGACTTCTCAGGCGACTGGCCGGTCAAGACAATCTGCGAGGCGGTCTCCGAAGCCCTGGGTGAGGAGATCACCGTCGATACCCCTACCTCGGTGCTGCACCAGCATGCCCGGGCGATAGGACTGGAGATGGAGCCAGGCGCAAGCTGGGCGTATGTCCTCGAGGAGATCTACGGCGAACTGTGCGAAGGCCAAACCACGGCGCCGGTGTTCTACACCGATTTCCCCAAGGAGAATTCACCGCTCGCCCGTGAGCACCGCGACGATCCCCGGCTAGCTGAGAAATGGGATCTGGTGATCTTCGGCGCGGAGCAGGGCACCGCTTACTCAGAGCTGACCGACCCGCTTGAGCAACGGGAGCGGTTGGTCGCCCAGTCTCTGCGGGCTGCCGCCGGGGATCCCGAGGCGATGCAAGTCGATGAGGATTTCCTGCAGGCGTTGGAGTATGGGATGCCCCCGACCGGCGGTATGGGTCTGGGTGTCGACCGGCTGGTGATGAATCTGACCGGCCTGGGAATCCGCGACACGATCTTGTTCCCGCTGGTGAAGCCGCAGGTCTGAGCGACGAGGGTTCGTCAGATCGAGGCCCACCGAGAGATTGCCTGAAAATCATGCCAAGCCCGAGTAAATAGGGCGAAGTTGCTCGGCCGGTCCTAACTAGTGGCAGGAGCCGTGCGCCGAATCCCGAACAGGGTGAAGAGAAGCGCGGCGCCGGCGGTAATCGTCAACAGCACCAGTCCGATGGTGTAGCTGTTCGCAGCTTCGTTGCTCCCTGACGAGCAGAGGGAAGAAGCCTCCGAGCCCGCCGCAGGCGCCGACAATCCCGGTGATCGCGCCGACGCGTTCGGCGGGGGCCAATTCAGGGACCCAGGCGAAAACGCCACCGGTGCCTAGGCCGAGGAAGAAAGCCATAATCACGAACGAGGTTCCCGCAGGAATCTCGGGCGGCAGCCGCAGCGCGATGATCAATGACATCACCGCCGCTCCACCCAGGGAGATGGCGACGACGATACGCGGGCCGATCTTGTCAGCCAGGATGCCGCCTAGCGGTCGTGCGAGCGCCGCGATAGCAAAACCGGCGGTTCTGGTGCCAGCACCGGTCAAGCCGAAGCCGTAGACATTCTTGATGCATGTCGGCAGGTACGTAGAGAACGCCACAAAACCGCCGAAGACGACGGCGTAGAGGAAGGACATCTGCCAGGTGAGCGGCAGCTTGGCGGCCGCAGTGAGCTTGGGTACCACCGGTGCGAGATTTGGGTTTCCAGGCCCGACCGTCGTCGGACTCTTCCCATCTGGTGAAAAACTTGCCGAGTTTCAATAGCGCATCAGATGCTTTGCCATCGACCCCGGGTGGGACCGGACGATTCATAAGTGGACGATATCCAGCAGTCCGGAGAGCGTGGAAGAGACTAATGTCCTGCGAATTTCGAGCCGTTCGGTCATCGCCTGACATGCCGGACCACTCGGCGATATGGCAGCCTCACTGGATTCGCCCTCTGCGCCGCCCAGTGTGTATCTTGGTCCGTTGGTGCCGCCCGTCGCGCGGCATTCACGCGCCCCTATAGCTCAGCAGGCAGAGCGTCTCCATGGTAAGGAGAAGGTCTGCGGTTCGATTCCGCATGGGGGCTCGGCCTTCGTCTCCGATGCCACCGCGCATCGGCGGAATATGCGGTCTAGCCAGACCGTTGCGCGACCAGGAAACTGGTAGCGGAGACCACAGCGGGATAGCTCAGGCGGTAGAGCAAGCGGCTCATAATCGCTGTGTCGCGGGTTCGAGTCCCGCTCCCGCTACCGGGACCACGAGCACCGACAGGATTTGAGGAAGACCATGGCCAAGACCGTCGACGTACGGCCCAAGATCACGCTGGCTTGTACGCAGTGCAAGGGGCGGAACTACATCACCAAGAAGAACCGGCGTAATGATCCGGATCGCCTTGAGCTGAAGAAGTTTTGCCCACGCTGCAAGACCCACACCGCACACCGCGAGACGCGCTGACCAAGCTCATCCGTCCAGACCCTCCGCTGATCGGGCTTGCCCACGGCAGCAGACACCCAGAGGGCAGTCTCGGTATTGAGCGGCTGATGGCTGCCGTTGCCGAGCAGGCACAGATTCCCGCGCTGCCGGCCTACCTCGAGCTGGCACAGCCTGACCTCGCCGCCGCTGCCCGGCAGCTTGCCGACGTCGGCCATCCAATGGCCGTTGTGGTGCCCCTGCTCTTCACTGAGGCCTATCACGCCACCATAGATGTTCCCGAGACGGTACGTAATGTCGCCGGGTCGCTGCCCCTGCAGCTTGTGGTTGCCGACATCTTGGGCACCGACGACGACGTCGCTCGGCTGCTTGTCCAGGCCATGGACGAAGCTGGCATTGACGACCAGACTTCAGTGCTGCTGTTCGCTGTCGGTTCGTCGAAGCCTGAGGCCAACGAGGCTGTTTCTGATCTTGCCGCTCGGCTCGGGAGGGGCCGTCGCCCTCCGGTACGCGCGTGTTTCGGCACCTGCGCCCCGGGCGTCGCCGATGTGCTCGACGGGTTGGATGGACCGGTAGCAATCCTGCCGCTGTTCCTTGCCGAGGGCCTGCTGCTTTCCCATGTACGCGCACTCGCAGCCCAGCATGGCTGGCGGATCGCCTCACCACTGGGCGAGCGCGCGGCCGACCTAGTCCGGCAGCGTTATCAGAGGGCATGCGCGCAACTTGCGTCCTGAGCTTGCGCGCATAGTCCGTTAGCGTTGCTTTTCCATGGCCATCACGGAGGCTCACGCCGGCCGCCGCTATCCACCCATCGATCCGTACCAGGTCACTGCGGCGAAGATCGCCGAGTTCGCGACTGCGCTGGGCGACGGCAACCCCCGATATCGTGGCGAGTCGCCGATCGCTCCGCCCACCTTTGCCGTTGTCATCTCCTTGCCGGCGTGGAACCTCCTGTTCAGCGACCCGGAGCTGGAACTGTCGCGGGAGCGAATTGTGCACGGCGACCAGCGCTTCACGTTCCTCCGGCCGTTCCGCGCAGGCGACGTGGTGATCGCGACGGTGACGATCGACAAAGTGCGGATACGCGCAGGTTCGGAGCTGGTTTCGGCCACTGTCGAGCTGTCAAGCCGCGATGGCGAGCAGATCTGTTCCTCGCAGGCCACCTTCTACCACGCCCGGGAGGCGCTGGCATGAAAGCCACCGTGGCAGAAGCGGTGGAGGTCGGTACCCAACTGCCGTCGCTCACCGTCGGTTTCACCAGGGAACGGCTGGTGCGCTACGCCGGAGCGTCGACCGATTTCAATCCGATCCACTACTCCGAGTACTTCGCCGCGCAGACCGGACTCCCCGGTGTTATCGCCCAGGGCATGCTCACGATGGGAACAGCTCTTCGGGTGGTCACCAATTGGGTCGGAGATCCAGCCAGGGTCACCTCCTACTTCGTCAGGTTCACCAGGCCAGTGGTAGTGCCCGATGACGCGGACGGCGTCGAGGTTGAGTTCAGTGGCCGCGTCTCGGGGATCGAGGGATCGCTGGTGACCATCAGCCTTGAAGCGATCACTGCTGGGCAAAAGGTGCTGGGTGCGGCCCGGGCTGAAGTTGATCTTGGTGTGCGGGTGCCGCATCGTGATCATGAAAGCTAGGAATGCTTTGCGCCCTGAGCTTGCTGACCTGCGCCCTGAGCCCGCCGAAGGGCGGGAGCTGCTGGCTGATCACACCACGTTGCGGGTGGGTGGTCCGGCACGGCGGATGATCACGGTTGAGACGGAGGCGGAGCTTGTCGAGGCCGTAGCCGACCTGGACGCCGACGCAGAACCGCTGCTGGTGCTGGGTGGGGGCTCGAACGTACTGGTCGGTGACGCCGGCTTTGACGGCACGGTGGTCAAGATCGCCACACAGGGCATTGCCGAGGATACGGCGGCATGTTCCGGGGCGGTGATCACTGTGGCGGCCGGCGAACCGTGGGATCCGCTGGTGAGTTATGCCATTGAGCGCGGCTGGCGCGGTATCGAGGCCATGTCCGGAATCCCTGGCCTGGTGGGTGCGACACCGATCCAAAACGTTGGCGCGTACGGGGCCGAGGTGAGCGAGCTGATCTCGGTGGTGCGTACCCTCGACCGGTCCACCGGCCAGCGCAAGACCTTCTTTCCCATCGAATGCGGCTTCGGCTATCGAACGTCGCGTTTCAAGTCCGATCCGGGACGCTTTGTGATCTTGTCGGTGACCTTCCAACTTCGCCTCGGCTCAATGTCGCAGCCGATCCGCTATCCCGAGCTTGCGCGAGTGCTGGGCGTTGAGGTGGGGCAGCGTGTTTCGGCTGCGGAGGTGCGCCAGGCCGTGCTGGCGCTGCGCAGCGCCAAAGGTATGGTGCTGGTGGAAGATGATCATGACACGTGGAGCGCTGGGTCCTTCTTCACCAACCCGATCCTCAGCCAGGCAAAGGCTCTCGCTTTACCCACCGACGCGCCCCGCTTCAGCCAACCCGATGGCATGGTAAAGACCAGTGCAGCCTGGCTCATCGAGCAGGCCGGCTTTGGTAAGGGATACGGCCGCGGAGCCGCCCGGCTGTCGGCCAAGCACACTCTGGCGCTGACCAATCGAGGCTCAGCCAGCGCGGTGGAGCTGCTGAGTCTCGCGCGTGAAATCCGGGCCGGCGTGCAGGCGAAGTTCGGCATCGAGCTGGTGCCGGAGCCGGTCCTCGTAGGGTGTGAGCTATGAGCCTGGCTCGGTTCGTGGTGTGGGCTCCACGACGATCGTCTGTCATTTTGATGATCAAGAACGTCGGTGGGACCACGCCCGTCAAGGTAGCGATGACACGGGACGAGGACGGCTGGTGGTTCCCAGCTGAGCCGCTGCCGGAGGATGGCATCGGCGAGTTCGACTACGGCTTCATCCTCGACGAGTCCGACACCGTACTTCCGGATCCGCGCTCCCAGCGCCAGCCGGATGGAGTGCACGGCTGGTCGCGGACCTTCGACGCTGACGAGTTCGTCTGGTCAGATCAGAAGTGGACCGGACGCCAACTTGCCGGTTGCATCATCTACGAGCTACATATCGGCACCTTCACGTCTGAAGGCACGCTGATGGCGGCGATTGACCGGCTCGACCACCTTGTGAAGCTTGGGATTGACTTCGTTGAGCTGATGCCGGTGAACGCCTTCAACGGCCTGCACAATTGGGGCTACGACGGCGTGCTTTGGTACGCCGTCCACGAGGGCTATGGGGGCCCGCTCGGCTACATGCAGTTCGTCGATGCGTGCCATCAAGCAGGTCTGGGAGTCATCCAGGACGTCGTCTACAACCATCTCGGTCCGAGCGGCAATTACTTGTCACAATTCGCGCCCTACTTGCGGAGCGATGCCGGTCCTACCGTCTGGGGAGATGAGCCGAACCTGGATGGCGAGGAGTCCGATGAGGTACGGCGCTACATCATCGACAACGCTCTGATGTTTCTCACCGACTATCACGTGGACGGGCTGCGCCTCGACGCCGTGCACGCGCTGCACGACACACGAGCGACGCATCTGTTGGAGGAGTTGAATATCGACGTCTCCGCGCGCAGCACTTTCCTCCGCCGACCAATGCCGCTCATCGCCGAATCCGACCTGAACGACCCTCGGCTGATCACAGCGCGAGAAGGCGGAGGCTACGGCCTGACCGCACAGTGGAGCGATGACTTTCACCACGCCCTCTATGTGAGCCTGACCGGCGATACCAGCGGCTACTACGCCGATTTCGAGTCACTTGCCGCCCTCGGCAAAGTGTTCGAAAGCGGCTTCTTCCATACCGGCACCCGGTCCAGCTTCCGCGGCCGAACCCACGGACATCCGATCGACACCTGGCGTACGCCGACCTGGCGACTGGTCGTCTGCTCAGACAACCATGATCAGATCGGCAACCGTGCCAGGGGTGAGCGGCTCTCGAGCAAGATCAGTCCGGCACAGCAAGCCATCGCGGCAATGATGACGCTGCTCAGCCCTTTCACACCGATGATCTTCATGGGAGAGGAGTGGGGCGCCGCGACGCCGTGGCGCTTCTTTTCCTCCCACCCGGAGCCCGAACTCGCCGAGATGGTAAGAGCGGGCCGGCTCGAGGAGTTCGCCCAGATGGATTGGGACACCAGTCACGTACCCGATCCGCAGGACCCGCGGACCTTCGAGGTGTCGAGGCTCGACTGGTCGGAACTCGAGCAACCCCGGCACGCCGAGTTGCTGGACCTGACCACGCGATTGATCAACATCCGTCGGACCTATCCAGACTTCACCGACCCGCATTTCGACGCCGGACGGGCGCTGTCGAACGACGATGCCGGCTGGCTGCTGCTCGAGCGCGGCGACATGATCATGGTTGTTAACTTCCACGACCGTTCCACCGAAGTGAATGTGGGCCGCGAGGTTGATCCGGTGATCATCATTGGGGAGATCGAAGTGGCCGGCGACGTGGTCCGCCTCGGACCGCACAGTGCGCTCGCGGCCGACGGGACCCAGCACCGGGTCTTCTCTGCTCCCCCGCGCGCCACCGCTGCCCTCCGGGGCGGCTAGCCGTGACCAGCGCTACTGCCAGCACGGCATTAGACTCACGCACCTCCCCAAGTCCTATCCCGGAGCAGAAATGACCATGCCACTATCGGACCTCAATCACGCCGAGCTGACGGCTCTGCACGAGGAGCAAGCCTCTGCATACGACGCGCTGGTAGCCAAGGGGCTGAAGCTGGACTTGACGCGCGGCAAACCCTCGCCTGAGCAGCTCGACTTGTCCAATGAGCTGCTGACCCTGCCGGGAGAGGGCATCTACATGGACTCGACCGGCACCGATTGTCGAAACTACGGCGGCACTCATGGACTGCCGGCCATACGGACCATCTTCGCGCCGCTGCTCAACGTCCCCGTCGATCAGCTGATCGCCGGCGACAATTCCAGCTTGTCGATCATGCACGACACGCTGGTGTACGCCCTCCTGAAGGGCACCGTTGACTCCGTTGAGCCGTGGTCGAAGGCACCGATCAAGTTCATCTGCCCGGTCCCTGGTTATGATCGCCACTTTGCGCTATGCGAGCAGTTCGGCATCGAGATGATCTCGGTTCCGCTCAGCCAGGACGGACCCGATCTTGACCGGGTGCGACAACTAGTCGCCAGCGACCCTTCCATCAAGGGCATGTGGATCGTACCGATGTACTCCAATCCCAGCGGCGCAATCTACAGGGCCGAGGTCACCCGTGCACTCCTCGAGATGCCGGCAGCGGGAGACTTCCGAATGTTCTGGGACAACGCCTATGCAGTGCATCACCTGACCGACGTTGAGACTCCCGCGCTCGATGTGCTCGCGATGGCGGCGGAGGCGGGCCACCCGAATCGGGTGTTCCTCTTCGCCTCGACGTCCAAGATCACCTTCGCGGGCGCGGGCGTCTCGTTCTTCGCGAGCTCGCCCTCGAACGTTGAGTGGTACCTCAAGCACCTGAGCAAGCGGACCATCGGCCCCGACAAGATCAACCATCTGCGACACGCGCTGTATCTGAAGGGTGCCGACGGGGTGACCGCGCTGATGCGTCGGCATCGCGAGATTCTGGCTCCCAAGTTCGACCAGGTGACATCCATCCTGAGCAAGCGGCTCGGCGATTGTGAGGCGGCAACCTGGACTGATCCTGATGGTGGGTACTTCGTCAACCTCGACGTGGCCGACGGCACAGCGACTCGGGTGGTCGCGCTGGCCAAGCAGGCGGGCATTGCGATGACGGGCGCTGGTGCGGCCTTCCCTTACGGCCGAGACCCACGCGATCGGAACATCAGGATCGCGCCCACCTTTCCCTCCTCGGAAGAGGTGGCAGCTTGCCATCGACGGGCTGGCGACCTGTGTCCTGCTCGCCGCCGCAGAGAAGCTACTCGGCGAGTCCTGACGTCTGCGCCTCGAGTTCTGCCATTCAGCTCAGCAGCACACCGACAGCCAGGCCAAGCATGACGAAAGCTGAGCAGAGCGCGATTCGCAGCTGCCCTCGGCGAGTGCGAAGCAGCCGGCCGAGCACACTACCGCCTCCGGCGAGCAGCAGTTGCCAGGCAGCAGATGCCACGAATGCACCGAGCGCGAAGAGAGCCACAGCCGGCCAGGATGACCCGCCTTGGCTGACGGATCGGCCGACAATGACCGCAGCGAACGTGACCACGGTGGCCGGATTGATGGCTGTGAGCCCGACCAGGCTGAGGTAAGCGCGGGCGGGAGTCAGTGTGCTCAGCTGGGTGCGGTTTCCAGCATCGCCGCGATAGCGACGAACGGCCATCCGCATGGTGTGGACCGCAACCACTACCAGCGTGATCGCCGCTGCATAGGTCAGCCAGCCAGACACCTCGCTGAGCATCGCCTGCAGGCCGGTCCCGCCGACCGCGGCCAGAATGGCGTACGCGCCATCGACCGAGGCAATCCCAAGGGCGGCAGCCACGGCGATCGCGGTGCGCTCTCGCGCAGCAAGACCAACGAGGTAGCTGCCGACAGCTCCGATGGGCATCGCGACAGCCAAGCCGGTCACAGCACCCGAGAAGAAGTAGCTGATCATGGCTGGCGGAATCATGACCTGCACCTTCTCACCGCCACTACTCACGGACAAACCGATTTGCCCGGGTTGCACCAGGGAGATATGCCTCGGGGACCTCGCTAGCGCGCTTGTCAGCCAGCGCCCGGGCACTTGTTACAGGCGGTCACCTGCTCCACCTCGCCGTCGCTGGCTGCATATTCAACGACCTCTTCACGTGGCGGCCGACCGCGGGATCAGGCTGACCGATGTACACGTGTCGGCCGGAGGGAAACCGTCGTCTCGCTCTCAGATGTGAAGATCGACGTGATGGATCCGGTTGATTCTCATCGCCAATACTCAGTTAAACTCTCTTGTCTTGGTGTCCAGTCACCATTGTTTTCGTGTGCCCTCGTATCGGCACACCGGTACACGAGAGCAGCCGGTGAAGGGCTCCGGAGGGCAATAGCTCAATTGGCAGAGCATCGGTCTCCAAAACCGAAGGTTGGGGGTTCAAGTCCCTCTTGCCCTGCAGGCTGAGGGAACAGATCACGGCAGGAAAGGTCGTAGCGTGGCAGACAAGGAAGAGGTGGAGCCGTCCGCGGAGGCGAACTCTGCCCAGTTGTCCGACGCCAGCGAGACTCGCGCCGATCTTGAATCTCAGCAGAGTGGGCCGAACGGCGCAAAGACCGCGAAGGATGACGGGAGCCGGAACACTTCGTCGGACAAGGTCTTAGAACCAGCAGGTGTCGCGGCCGCGGCTTCGGGCGCTAAGAGCAAGACCGCACGAGACGGCCGGACCGGCCGTGCTCCGAAGGATGCCCCTACCACGAAGCGGGATCGGCCAGCCAAGCCGGAGCGTACGACGCCGATTAAGTTCGTCCGGCAATCGATCGGTGAGCTCCGGAAGGTCGTCTACCCAACTGGGCAGCAGCTCATCAACTACTTCGTCGTAGTGCTGGTTTTCGTGTTGTTCGTGATCGCCTACGTGAGCCTGCTCGACCTCGGCCTTGGCTGGGCAATCTTCAAAATCTTTAGCTGATGACCGCCAACGAACCAAGCAACGGAGATATCGACGTGCCCGAGAACTTTTCAGCCGAGGAACCGCAAGAGGGAGCGGAGCCGCTGGAAAGCCCTGCATCTTCGGAAGCGGCTGAGACCACACAAGACGACTTCGACATTGACCTCGGCAGCTACACCTCGAGCCGCGAGGACGAGGTCGACATCAACCTCGACTTTGGTGGCGCCACTACCGAGCAGAAGCCCGAGGATGACTTCGAGCTCGACTTTGGCAGCCTCACCACGACCGAAGAGCCGGAAGCGGTCACCGAGGATGAGCCCGAGGAAGAGTCGGACGCGGCCCAGAACGCTCTCGAGACGTTCCGCTCGGAACTGCAGGCGAAGCCAGGCGACTGGTACGTGGTGCACACCTACTCCGGCATGGAGAACCGGGTGCTGCAGAACCTGGAGAACCGAGTGTCCTCCCTCAACATGGAGGACTACATCTACGAGATCGTCGTGCCGACCGAGGAGGTCACCGAGATCCGTAACGGTCAGCGCAAGCAGGTGAGGCGTACCGTGCTGCCCGGTTATGTCCTGGTGCGCATGGACTTGACCGACGAGTCCTGGTCCACCGTTCGCCATACCCCCTCGGTGACTGGATTCGTCGGACACTCGAACTCCCCGGTACCGCTGAGCCTCGACGAGGTGGAGAAGATGTTGGCGCCGGCCGTGATTGCCGCGGCGACTGCCTCCAGCGAGGGCCCAGCCCGTCGCAAGAAGAAGATCGAGGTTGCGGACTTCGCTGTTGGCGATTCGGTCATGGTGGTGGACGGGCCGTTCGCAGGTGTCCACGCAACGATCACCGAGATCAATGTGAATAACCAGCGACTCAAGGCGCTGGTGGAGATTCTGGGTCGCGAGACCCCAGTCGATCTGACCTTCCCGCAGATCCAGAAGGTCTGAGCACTTACGACAGCACACTGCCCATCACGGTCGGATTGACCACGACACGACCACACGAAGGATCCAAACAGAGAAATGCCTCCCAAGAAAAAGAAAATCGCTGCGCTCGTCAAGATTGCCTTGAACGCTGGCGCCGCGACACCTGCGCCGCCCGTCGGTACCGCACTCGGTCCGCACGGTGTCAACATCATGGAGTTCTGCAAGGCGTACAACGCGGCAACAGAATCTATGCGCGGCACCATCATTCCGGTGGAGATTACGATTTATGAGGACCGTAGCTTCACCTTCATCACCAAGACCCCGCCAGCAGCTGAGCTGATCAAGAAGGCAGCCGGGGTCCCGAAGGGTTCGGGTGTGCCACACCGCGAGAAGGTTGGCAAGATCAGCCGCGACCAGGTGCGTGACATCGCCACCACCAAGTTGCCCGACCTCAATGCCAACGACGTCGAGTCAGCAATGAAGATCGTCGAGGGCACCGCCCGCAGCATGGGCGTCACCGTCGCTGACTAACGCCGACTTGTCAGCGCCTGTGGTCGCCATTGCGACCATCCACGCTGACAAGTCGGGCTGAAGAAGGAAACCCGTGGGGGAGCCGGCGCGGCTCGAAACCACAACTGGCCTCAAGGAATGTGCAGAGAAAGGACCAGCATCATGAAGCGCAGCAAGTCGTACACGGCCGTCGCTGAGAAGGTCGACCCGGGGAAGCTGTACACGCCGTCGGACGCGATGGCGTTAGCCAGGGCGAACAGAAAGGCAAAGTTCGACGAGACCGTGGATGTTGCCATGCGGCTCGGTGTCGATCCTCGGAAGGCGGATCAGATGGTCCGCGGCACGGTCAATCTGCCCAACGGCACCGGGAAGACTGCCCGCGTGTTGGTCTTCGCTACCGGTGAGCGGGCCGAAGCCGCGACGGCTGCGGGCGCAGACGAGGTGGGTTCCGACGAGCTCATCGACAGAGTGTCGAAGGGCTACCTGGACTTCGACGCGGTCGTCGCAACCCCCGACATGATGGGGAAGGTGGGCCGCCTCGGCCGCATCCTCGGGCCCCGTGGCCTGATGCCGAACCCGAAAACCGGGACGGTCACCATGGATGTGGCGAAAGCGGTCGGCGACATCAAGGGCGGCAAGATCGAATTCCGGGTCGACAGACACGCCAATCTGCATTTCATCATTGGTAAGGCGTCCTTCAGCAATGAACAGCTGTCACAGAACTACTTCGCCGCGCTGGACGAGATCATTCGGTTGAAGCCCAGCGCTGCCAAGGGCCGCTACCTCCGCAAGATCACGTTGTCGACGACGATGGGGCCCGGAATCCCGGTTGACACCAACAAGACGCGGTCAGAACTCGAGTAACCCTCCGATAGAGCTCTAGCAGCTCAGGAATAGCACGCATGCTGGTGCTGAGCTGGTTGGGCGCTATCGTCGCCTGCCTGGGCTACGGGGTGTCTTCGGTACTCCAGTCGGTCGCCGCCAAGCGCGCCGCCGAAGTGGTGGGGTTCACCGGGATCCTGCTGATCATCAAGCAAGTGCCTTACCTGGTCGGTCTTGCCGTCGACACAATGGCTTTTGCCGGCAATGTGCTAGCCCTGCAACGGCTTCCGTTGTTCCTCGTTCAGTCGATCGTGGCCGGCAGCGTCGGAGTGACCGCCGTGATCGCGAGTCTGCGCGGTGCACGCCTGTCATGGAAGGATTGGACCTCCCTCGCTGTGTTGGGTGTCGGCTTGGTTTTCCTCAGCATCACAGCGGTGCCGACTGCGGCCGTGCGGATTCCGCTTGTCGAAGACTGGGTCATCTTGGTCACTGCGATTGCGCCGGCTGTCATCGGACTCATCGGCTTCCGGATGAAGGGTCGCGCTTCAACCATCGCCTTGTCCTGCGCCGCAGGTCTGGGGTTCACCGGCGTAGCTCTGGCCTCCCGCGGCATCGGCGCAGACGAGATTTCATGGTCCCTGCTGCTCAATCCACTGCTCTGGGCGATCATCGTGCACGGTGCCATCGGCATCTGTTTTTTCACCGTGGCCCTGCAGCGAGATGCGGTCACGCTCGTGACAGCAATCACCTTCGCGTTTGAGGTCGTTGTGCCGTCGTTGATCGGAATCGCGCTCTTCGGCGACGCCATCGAACCTGGCCGCATGCCAGTTGCGATAGCTGGATTCGTGCTTGCCATTGGCGGGACGGTGTCACTCAGCCGCTTCGCCGAGTGACCAGGCACGTTGGAGTCAGGCTACGGTTGCCAGCGCGACGAGCGCCCCGCCGCTCAGCCGGTACACGGTCCACTCGTCCAGTGCAGCCGCCCCGAGGCTGCGGTAGAAGTCGATGGCAGGTTGGTTCCAATCGAGAACGGCCCACTCCAGCCTCGCGTATCCCCGGTCAACTGCAAGTCCGGCCAGCGACGACAGCAACGCCTTGCCGAGCCCCGAGCCGCGGTACTCAGGCATGACATAGAGGTCCTCGAGATAGATCCCGTGAACGCCTTCCCAGGTGGAGAAGTTGCGAAAGTAGAGGGCGAAGCCGACCACCTGGTTGTCGCTCTCGGCCACTAAGGCGTACGCCGCAGGCTGCGGTCCGAACAGCGCGACCCGGAGCTGTTCGGTCGTTGTCTTGACTTCGTGGACCGCCCGTTCGTAACTGGCGAGCTCGACGATCAGCTGGCGGATCCGGTCAAGATCAGATTCCCGGGCTTCGCGTACGCAAGGATGCATCGACCCATCTTCACACCGAAAGCCGGGTCGGCATGCCCATGTGTCATGCGCCAGCCAGCTGACGGCTGGCGCCAGGACCGATCAGCCCGCTGATTTGGCTGCACTTTGGGCCGCCGGTACAGTGTTGGCTGCCGAAGACCGCTGGTTGGTTGGGCCCACATGGGTCAACCCGAAGTGTCCGTACGAGATCAACGGACGGCCCGCGCAGGTGAGTTGAGAGTCGATGGAAGACGTCAGTCTCCCGGTTGCCCTTTGCCGCCGTGCGCGCAAAGGGCTTTCTTGTTTCGACGGCCGGCCAGCCCTTCGGAAGCGCTGCAGACGTAGCGCGTGAGGAAGTGGAGGAACGATGGCGAGGTCGGACAAGGTTGCCGCTGTCGCTGAGCTGACCGATAGGTTCTCCAGCTCGGCCGGGGTGGTATTGACCGAGTACCGCGGACTGTCGGTGAAGGCGCTTATGCAGCTGCGCCGCTCGCTCGGTGATGATGCTAGCTACGCCGTTTCGAAGAACACGCTGACCACGATTGCTGCTCGTGAGGCTGGTCTGGACGCGATCGAGGAGCAGCTCGTCGGCCCGACCGCGATCGCTTTCATCAGTGGCGATCCGGTTGTGGTGGCCAAAGGTCTGCGTGACTTCGCGCGTACCAATCCGCAGCTGGTGATCAAGGCGGGGGTCCTGGACGGGAAGCTTCTGACCCCGGATGACGTCAGGAAACTGGCCGATCTGGAATCGCGTGAGGTCCTGCTCGCCAAGGTAGCCGGCGCTCTGCAGGGTGTGCTGCAGCAGGCCATCTCACTGGTGTCCGCCCCGCTCTCTCAGGCTGCTCGCTTGTTCGCTGCCTTGGAGGAGGCTGCCAGCGAAGACCCATCACTGCTCCCAGCCGGTCCGGACGAAACTTCGGAGCCGTCGAACGAGATAGCGGCCGAAGTGACCTCCGAGCCGACGAACGAAGAACTTGCTGCCGAGCCGACTCGGGAGCAGGTGCACGAAGAACTCGCCGCCGAGGCGGCACAACCCGCAGCGTCAGCTGCAGCTGAAGCGGGCACCGCGCCCGCGGCAGATCCACTGGCAGCACCCGCTGCGGAAGACAAATAGGAAGGACGCCCAATCATGGCGAAGCTCAGCACTACAGAGCTCCTTGACGCCTTCAAGGAGCTGACCTTGATCGAGCTCAGCGAGTTCATCCAGGAATTCGAGACCACCTTCGGCGTAACCGCTGCAGCTCCGGTTGCTGCCGCCGCCGCACCGGCCGCCGCTGGTGGAGATGCCGGCGCAGTAGAGGAAGAGGGCAGCGACGAAGTCGACGTCATCCTCGAGGCAGCCGGCGAAAAGAAGATCCAGGTCATCAAGGAGGTGCGTTCACTCACCAGTCTTGGGCTCAAGGAGGCCAAGGACTTGGTCGAAGCTGCACCCAAGCCGGTACTGGAGAAGGTCAACAAGGAGGCCGCCGACAAGGCTCGCGAGGCCCTCGAGGCCGCCGGAGCCACGGTCTCTTACAAGTAGCCGCATCGTTCCTGGTCGTCCAGCGGTGGCCTAAGGCTACTGCTGGACGACCGTAGCGGCCGGATGGATCAGGGCACGGACGCAAGGGGAAACTTGACCCCTGTGAGTCCTTCGGAGAGTATCCAGAGCCGCTTCGCCATCTCAACGTCGGACGCGGCGGCGGTGCGGCCCACGAGCGCCGGATATCCGCGGTGCTCCCCCAAACCATGCGGGCCGACATAACTGGCTCCAGGGAGATCTTGGCTGGCAGCGAACAAGATGGGTCGTGCTCCGGCCTCGTCGGTCTGTGCGAAGAGCCGGTTGCCGATTGACATCATTCGGTCCTGCACTCGACTCTCACTGCGGAACTGAAGATTTGTGGCTGCATAGCCTGGGTGTGCGGCGATCGCTCGCACCGCCGACCCGGCCGCGGTGAGCCGACGCTGCAACTCCAGCGTGAACAGCAGGTTCGCGAGCTTCGACTGCTGGTATGCAGACCACGGCCTGTATTTTCGTCTTTGCCAGTTGAGGTCGTCGAGTGAAATCGCGCCGCCGCGGTGCGCGTTGGAGGCGACGGTCACGACTCGATCGGTCAGGTGGGGGAGCAGCAGGTTGGTGAGTGCGAAGTGGCCGAGGTGATTGGTGCCGATCTGCGACTCGAAACCGTCGGCAGTGCGTCTTTCGGGTGTATTCATCACCCCGGCGTTGTTGATCAAGACGGCGAGCTCGCCATGCCAACTGTCCGCAAAGGCACGTACCGAGCGGAGATCGGCAAGATCGAGTTGGCGGACCTCGCAGTCACCGGAAAGCGACTCGGCGGCCGCTTCGCCCTTGGCGAGGTCGCGTACGGCGAGCACGACCCGAGCACCGGCCGCAGCCAGTGCCCGCGCAGTCGGGAGCCCAATCCCGCTATTGGCGCCGGTGACTATGACGGTGCGTCCCTGCTGCGAGGGGAGGTCAGCCGATGTCCATCCAATTGAGGTCATGATCGTGAAATGTAGCGGTCGGACAGCAAAAGTGGCCACGTACGACTCGATCTTCTGGTGAGATCCGTGTTTTCCGTGACCACTTTCGGGGGGAGGGACTCAAGCTTGATGCGGCCGGATTATGGATCCCTAATCTCGAAGCCTTCGATGGCGGTAACTGGCACGCAGATCACAGAAGTCTGCACGTCAGGAGGCCATTCCTCCAGGAATGCCGTCTGGTCGATCAGCGGCTCTTGACGGTTTCCGGCCAAAGCCGCCTTGCCCGTCACTACTACCGTCTCACGATGAGCTGCGGGTGTGCCGCCATCGACGTCGAGGCTGACCTCAGAACCGGGCGCGTACTGAACGATGTTGTTGTAGGCCGGCAGTCGAAGCAAGATCTGATCTTCGGCGACTGCGTACGAGACGACGACCGAGCGAGGACCCTTGCCTGATCGGTATCCCAGTCGCCCCTCATGATGGCTGCAAAGCCAGGCCTTGCACTCGTGCGGAGAGAGCCGGCGCGTCCGCTCACCTGGCGAAACGCGACCACCAAAAGTCGGCATGATCAACTCCTCGGTGCCGCCCACCTTTCTCTTCGATTGTGCGCCTGATCAACTGCGCTCCGTAAGGGGGGTCAGGTCCCAAAGTATTGGGACTAAAGTCCCTCCCGCACCAAGAAATCGCGTTGCAACCAGTTGCGCGAAACGTGTTGGCGTCAGGGGCCCCTGCGATCTTGGCGCCGCGCAGGTTTCAGGGAGACCGCGCGGCCACTATTCGGCCGGTTATCCGGTGCGGAACGATCTGGATGAACACGTTCCGGATGCCCGAGGCCCACGGAACGACACCGCCCACCGTCCACATGCGTACCAGCTGGTCTGGCTCGGCAACCCCCTGCGCGCGGCCCTGTACGACCACGCTCCAGCCCTGGCGATTCTGTTGATCGAGTTCATCAATTTCCATCGCGACATCGGTCGGGCGAACCAGCTCTGACAGCACCCCGTACGGGGAAGTCCGGAAGATGATCGTTCCCTCGTGGTAGGCGTAGGTCACCGGAAGGATTTGGGGACCATCGGCGGCTTGCCAGGCGATCCGCCCGATGCTTTGACTTTCGAGCAGCTCCCGGCAACGGGACGGACTAATTGGCTTGAACTCATCGATCGAGCCCGCATCGCTGAATCCCTGCTGCGCCATCATTGCTGCTGCGTTCCTGCGGTCGCGGGATCGAGTTGGCGGGCAATGTCAGAAGCCCAGGCACGGATGCGGTCCCAGTCGCGGAAATCGCCGGCGAGCGGTCCGTCGGCGGCCATCCACCGGCTCACTGGACCGATGGCATGCGCTTCGTCGAGACGGCCGCCGAAAGTGACTGGATCAGACAATCCGATCGGACCGATTATCCGCTTCACAGCCTTCGGCGCCTGGACCTGCTCCTCGCGCGCTCCTTCTCCGCACGGGCCGCTATGAAACAGCCACGTTCTGTGGCGGTCGAGGCTGTGCCGATGTCGTTTGAGGTATTTGGTCGCTGCCTTGACCCAGCGGCGGGTGTAGATCGCACTGCCGATGATCACCCCGTCGAATTCCGTCGGGCTCACGTTCTCCGAACAAGGAGCGACGGTGACCTGCATGCCAAAGTTCTCGAGCTCACGCCCAATGGCCTCGGCGATCTCCTGCGTTGAGCCCATCTTGCTCGCGTAGGTCACGAGCACCTGCGTGCGCCCTGCCATCGCGCTTCCCTCCTCGGGTTGGGATCGATGCACTCCATTAAGTCAATGCGCCCTGAAGCGACCACGGGAGGGTCGAAGGTCCCAACCTCTCAGAAGGAGTTTCCAGAGCGGCTTGAGCGGTGACCCCTGCGGCGCTTGCCCAGTACGTCGAACCCAGCAGGTGGAACCCAGTAGGTCGAACCCAGTCGATAGAACATTGCCCCTTGTCAGGCGTGCAGCGAAGAGTATTATCTCCCCCAAGGGAGTCGCAGATTTGACTGCTCTGCTTTGTGCTGCGCTCGGTCCTTGACTTGAGGCGCTTAATCGTCTATATTTGGGGTTTGCCCTCGCTATCTGTCGACCCGTTTCGCTTTGACACGGGTCGTTCAGCATGCGTAGAAGCATTTTGCTCCTCCACTGAGAGCCTTCGGAAGGACACAGGAGTTGGCCGCCTCGCGCACAGCCTCTAAGACCAAAGTTGTATCCCCAACCGGCCGCATCTCGTTCGCGAAGATCGCCGAACCCATGGAAGTCCCCGATCTGCTCGACCTGCAGATCGACTCATTTGACTGGCTCATCGGCAGCGAGGCTTGGCGCACGCGCGTCGAGACCGCGTTGGACCAGGGCCGTACAGACATCAACACCAAGTCCGGACTCGAGGAGATCTTTGAGGAGATCTCTCCCATCGAGGACTTCTCCGGCACCATGTCGCTCTCTTTCCGGGATCACCGGTTCGAGCCGCCGAAGAACAGCGTTGACGAATGCAAAGAGCGTGACGTCACCTACGCCGCCCCGCTTTTCGTCACTGCCGAGTTCATGAACAACGAGACCGGTGAGATCAAGAGCCAGACGGTTTTCATGGGCGACTTCCCGTTGATGACCGACAAGGGCACCTTCGTCATCAACGGCACGGAACGGGTCGTCGTCTCACAACTCGTGCGCTCGCCCGGCGTCTACTTCGAGCAGTCCACCGACAAGACCTCCGACAAGGACATCTTCACCTGCAAGATCATCCCGTCGCGAGGTGCCTGGCTCGAGTTCGAAATCGACAAGCGGGACATGGTCGGCGTCCGACTTGACCGCAAGCGCAAGCAAAACGTGACGGTGTTGCTCAAGGCGCTCGGCTGGACGGATGCGCAGATCCTCGACCAGTTCGGCAAGTACGAGTCAGTGCGGCTCACCCTGGAGAAGGACCACACCACCACCCAGGACGAGGCACTGCTGGACATCTATCGCAAGCTGCGTCCCGGGGAGCCGCCTACCCGCGAGGCTGCACAAGGATTGCTGGAGAACTACTACTTCAACCCGAAGCGCTACGACTTGGCCAAGGTTGGCCGTTACAAGATCAACAAGAAGCTTGGTCTGGAATTGCCGTTCGATCGTCAGGTGCTGACCATCGATGACATCGTCGCCGCCATTCACTTTGTGGCTGCCCTTCACGAGGGCCAGCAGACTCTGGAGTCACCGCGAGGTGAGCTGCTCGTAGAAGAGGACGACATCGACCACTTCGGCAATCGGCGGCTGCGTACGGTCGGCGAGCTCATCCAGAACCAGTTGCGCACCGGGTTGGGTCGAATGGAGCGGGTGGTTCGAGATCGCATGACCACCCAGGACGTCGAGGCGATCACGCCGCAGACCCTGATCAACATCCGGCCTGTTGTTGCTGCGCTCAAGGAGTTCTTCGGTACCTCGCAGCTGTCGCAATTCATGGACCAGACCAATCCCGTGGCGGGCCTGACGCACAAGAGGCGGCTTTCGGCGCTCGGTCCGGGTGGTTTGTCCCGGGATCGTGCTGGCATGGAGGTTCGCGATGTGCATCCGTCTCACTATGGCCGGATGTGTCCGATCGAGACCCCTGAGGGTCCCAACATCGGTCTGATCGGTTCCCTCGCCTCATTCGCCCGCGTGAACGCCTTTGGCTTCGTCGAGACCCCGTATCGGAAGGTGGAGAAGGGCCATGTCACAGATCAGATCGACTATCTGACTGCGGACGAGGAAGACCGGTACGTCACTGCGCAGGCAAACGCCAAGCTGGACGACAAGGGCCGCTTCACCGAGGATCGGGTGCTGGTCCGCAAGCGCCACGGCGAGGTCGACACGGTGCCAGCCAACGAAGTGCACTACATGGATGTGTCACCGCGCCAGATGGTGTCGGTAGCGACCGCGATGATCCCCTTCCTCGAGCACGACGACGCTTCACGCGCGCTCATGGGCTCGAATATGCAGCGCCAGGCTGTACCGCTGCTCAAGTCGGAGGCACCGTTCGTCGGTACCGGTATGGAGTACCGCGGCGCAGTGGATGCCGGCGATGTGACGGTAGGCAGCCAGGCTGGCGTGATCACCGCGGTGAGCGCGGACCTGATCGATGTAGCGCACGACGACGGCACGTTCAAGACCTACCGGCTCAGCAAGTTCCGTCGCTCGAACCAGGGCACCTGCATCAACCAGCGTCCGCTGGTGAGCGTTGGCCAGCGGATCGAGAAGGGAACACCGCTCGCTGACGGTCCGTGTACCGATCACGCCGAGATGGCCCTTGGTCGCAACCTGCTGGTCGCGTTCATGCCGTGGGAGGGTCACAACTACGAGGACGCCATCATCCTCAGCCAGCGGCTCGTGCAAGACGACGTGCTCACCTCGATCCACATCGAGGAGCACGAGGTCGACGCTCGCGACACCAAGCTGGGTGCAGAGGAGATCACCCGCGACATCCCCAATGTCAGCGAGGAGATGCTCGCCGACTTGGACGAGCGCGGGATCATTCGCATCGGCGCAGAGGTATCCACCGGCGACATCCTGGTTGGCAAGGTCACTCCGAAGGGCGAGACCGAACTGACCCCCGAGGAGCGGCTGCTGCGAGCGATCTTCGGTGAGAAGGCGCGCGAGGTCCGCGACACCTCTCTCAAGGTGCCGCACGGCGAGTCCGGCACGGTCATTGGCGTACGGGTCTTTGATCGCGATGCAGATGACGAGCTCTCGCCTGGGGTCAACCAATTGGTCCGGGTCTATGTGGCTCAGAAGCGCAAGATCCAGGACGGTGACAAGCTCGCCGGGCGGCATGGCAACAAGGGCGTCATTTCCAAGATCTTGCCGATTGAGGACATGCCATTCCTCGAGGATGGCACTCCAGTCGACATTGTGCTCAACCCGCTGGGTGTGCCAAGCCGGATGAATGTCGGTCAGGTCCTGGAGACTCACCTGGGCTGGGTCGCCAAGCAGGGCTGGGATCTGGCCGGCGTGAAGAAGGCCGGCTGGGCCGATCGTCTGCGGAGCGTGGGCTTCGGCCACGTGGAGGGCCCGGCCAGGTTGGCTACACCCGTCTTCGACGGTGCCACCGAGGAGGAGATCACAGGCCTGCTCGGCCAGACCTTGCCGACCGGTGATGGCCAGCGTCTGGTGAACGCCGACGGTAAGGCCCACCTCTTCGACGGCCGCTCCGGTGAGCCGTTCCCTGAGCCGGTCGGTGTCGGCTACATCTACATGCTGAAGCTGCACCACCTGGTCGATGACAAGATCCACGCGCGCTCGACCGGACCGTACTCGATGATCACCCAGCAGCCTTTGGGCGGTAAGGCGCAGTTCGGCGGACAGCGGTTCGGCGAGATGGAGGTCTGGGCGCTGGAGGCGTACGGCGCGGCCTGGGCCTTGCAGGAGTTGCTCACCATCAAGTCCGACGACGTGCCGGGTCGGGTGAAGGTGTACGAGGCCATCGTCAAGGGCGAGAACATTCCTGAGCCTGGCATCCCTGAGTCGTTCAAGGTGCTTGTCAAGGAGATGAAGTCGCTGTGCCTCAACGTCGAGGTGTTGTCCAGCGACGGTACGGAGGTGGAGTTGCGAGACTCCGAGGACGATTACCGCTCGTCTGAGGACTTCGGTATCGACCTATCGCGGCGCCCCGGTGACTCCCTAGGCGGAGTCGAAGAAGTCTGAGTGTTCCCTCTCTTGCCGACTTGTCAGCGTCAGTGGTCGCTACCGCGACCACGCGCGCTGACAAGTCGGCGGAGGTGGGGATTCAGTCCATCGACAACTTCAGATATCGCGTACTGAGAGAAGAGAGATAACCAAAGAATGCTCGACGTGAACTTCTTCGACGAGATCCGCATCGGCCTGGCCACCGCCGACGAGATTCGCAAGTGGTCGCATGGCGAAGTGAAGAAGCCGGAGACCATCAACTACCGGACGCTCAAGCCGGAGCGTGATGGCCTGTTCTGCGAAAAGATCTTCGGCCCCACCAGGGACTGGGAGTGCTACTGCGGCAAGTACAAGCGGGTGCGCTTCAAGGGCATCATCTGTGAGCGCTGTGGCGTCGAGGTGACCCGATCCAAGGTGCGCCGCGAGCGGATGGGCCACATCGAACTCGCGGCGCCGGTGACCCACATCTGGTATTTCAAGGGTGTCCCGTCGCGCCTCGGCTACTTGCTGGACATCGCTCCGAAGGACCTGGAGAAGGTCATCTACTTTGCGGCGTACATGATCACCACCGTCGATGACGAAGCCCGGCATCGGGACCTGTCCTCACTCGAGGCCAAGATCGATGTTGAGCGTAAGCAGATCGAAGGTCGCCGGGACTCCGACATCGAGAACCGGATGAGGAAGCTTGAGGAAGACACCGGCGCTCTGGAGGCGGAGGGTGCCAAGGCGGACGCCAAGCGCAAGGTCCGTGAGGGCGCAGAGCGCGAGGTCAAGCAGTTGCGTGACCGGGCCCAGCGTGAACTGGACCGGCTCGACGCAGTCTGGAACCGCTTCAAGAACCTCAAGGTGCAAGACCTCGAGGGTGATGAAGTGCTGTATCGGGAGATGAAGAACCGGTTCGGCAAGTACTTCTCCGGTTCCATGGGTGCTGACGCGATTCAGAAGCGGCTGGAGACCTTTGACCTCGAGGGCGAGGCTGCCGATCTGCGTGAAACCATCCAGGTCGGCAAAGGCCAGCGCAAGACCCGTGCGTTGAAGCGGCTCAAGGTGGTCTCGGCGTTCCTCACCACGAAGAACAGCCCCACCGGCATGGTGCTGGACTGTGTTCCGGTCATCCCGCCGGACCTGCGCCCGATGGTCCAACTCGATGGTGGTCGGTTCGCGACTTCGGACCTCAACGACCTGTACCGGCGAGTCATCAACCGCAACAACCGGCTGAAGCGGCTGCTTGATCTCGGTGCGCCCGAAATCATTGTCAACAATGAGAAGCGGATGCTTCAGGAGGCCGTGGACTCGCTGTTCGACAACGGCCGCCGGGGTCGTCCGGTCACCGGTCCGGGCAACCGTCCGCTCAAGTCGATTTCCGACATGCTGAAGGGCAAGCAGGGTCGCTTCCGGCAGAACTTGCTCGGTAAGCGCGTCGACTACTCCGGCCGCTCGGTCATTGTGGTCGGCCCCCAGCTCAAGCTGCACCAGTGTGGTTTGCCCAAGGCGATGGCGTTGGAGCTGTTCAAGCCGTTCGTGATGAAGCGACTGGACGATCTCAACCACGCGCAGAACATCAAGTCGGCCAAGCGGATGGTGGAGCGGCAGCGCCCGGTCGTGTGGGACGTGCTGGAGGAGGTCATCTCCGAACATCCAGTGTTGCTGAACCGCGCGCCTACGCTGCACCGGCTCGGCATCCAGGCGTTCGAGCCGCAGCTCATCGAGGGCAAGGCCATCCAGATTCACCCGCTGGTCTGTACGGCGTTCAACGCCGACTTCGACGGCGACCAGATGGCTGTGCACCTGCCATTGAGTGCGGAGGCCCAGGCTGAGGCCCGGATCTTGATGCTCTCGACCAACAACATCTTGAAGCCGGCCGACGGTCGTCCGGTGACCATGCCTACCCAGGACATGATCATCGGCACCTACTTCCTCACCATGCAGCGCGATGGCGCAGTGGGCGAGGGGCGGGCTTTCGGCTCGGTGGCCGAGGCGTTGATGGCCTTCGACCGAGGCCAGGTCTCAGTGCAGGCCAAGATCAAGCTCCGGCTCACCGATATCGTTCCGCCCATGGGCAAGACCTTGGCGCCCAACGGCTCGATCTTGCTGGAGACCACGCTTGGCCGCGCCCTGTTCAACGAGGCGTTGCCCGACGACTACGCGTATGCCGACTACGAGGTGGGCAAGAAGCAGCTGGGCCAGATCGTCAACGATCTTGCCGAGCGCTATCCGAAGGTGCAGGTAGCCCACTGCCTCGACCAGCTCAAGGACCTCGGCTTCCACTGGGCGACGCGTTCCGGAGTCACCGTCTCCATTGGAGACGTCAGCACTCCGGCTGACAAGGCTCAGATCCTGTCTGTCTACGAGGACCGCGCGAGCAAGATCGACAAGCAGTACGAGCGCGGCCTGATCACCGAGGACGAACGTCGTCAGGAGCTGATCGAGATCTGGACCGATGCGACCTCTCGTCTCGGTACCGCGATGGAGAACAACTTCGAAAAGACCAATCCGATCTACATGATGGTGCACTCCGGTGCTCGCGGAAACATGGTGCAAATGCGCCAGATCGCTGGGATGCGTGGTCTGGTGGTCAATCCGAAGGGGGAGATCATCGCGCGGCCGATCAAGTCCAACTTCCGCGAAGGGCTGTCCGTGCTGGAGTACTTCATCTCTACGCATGGTGGGCGCAAGGGCCAGGCAGACACGGCGCTGCGTACGGCCGACTCGGGCTACCTGACCCGACGGTTGGTGGACGTCAGCCAGGATGTGAT
The DNA here is from genome assembly GCA_963740515.1 of uncultured Actinomycetota bacterium. GTDB lineage: Bacteria > Actinomycetota > Actinomycetes > Propionibacteriales > Propionibacteriaceae > Microlunatus. The sequence goes on along the minus strand of CAVUEO010000037.1, from coordinate 92,734 downwards.
CATCCGTGAGGAGGACTGCGGTACTGAGCGCGGCCTGACCAAGACGATCGCTGCCGATGACGCCCGCGGCAACCTGGTCATCGACGAGCATGTAGAGACCGCGGTGTACGCGCGGACGCTTGCCACGGATGTGCTCGCGCCGGATGGTGAGGTGTTGCTGAAGGCCGGAGTTGATCTTGGTGACGTCAATATCCGACTGCTCGTCGACAACGGCATCAGCACCGTCAAGGTGCGCAGTGTGCTGACCTGCGAGGCGGCAAGTGGCACCTGTGCGATGTGCTATGGCCGTTCCTTGGCCAGCGGCAAGCTGGTCGACGTCGGCGAGGCCGTTGGCATCGTCGCAGCTCAGTCCATCGGCGAGCCGGGTACCCAGCTGACGATGCGGACCTTCCATACCGGCGGTGTGGCTGGTGACGACATCACACAGGGCCTGCCGCGCGTGGTCGAGCTCTTCGAGGCCCGCCAGCCAAAGGGCAAGGCGCCGATCTCTGAGGCCACCGGGCGGGTGAAGATCGAGGACAGCGACCGGCTCAAGAAGATCATCATCACTCCGGATGACGGCTCGGATGTGGAGGAGTTCTCGGTGTCCCGCCGGGCTCGACTGCTGGTCGAGGACGGCGATCGTGTCGAGGTCGGCCAACAGCTGACCGCTGGTACGCCCGATCCGCACGACGTGTTACGTGTGCTTGGCGTGCGCCGAGTGCAGGAGCACCTGGTTGATGAGGTGCAGTCGGTCTACCGAACCCAAGGCGCCCCGATCCACGACAAGCACATCGAGATCATCATCCGCCAAATGTTGCGTCGGGTGACCGTCATCGAGTCCGGTGACTCCAACCTGCTCGCCGGTGATCTGGTCGATCGGCTCTCCTACGAGGCGGCGAACCGGCAGGTCGTGGCTGAAGGGGGCAACCCAGCGTCAGGCCGTGCGGTGCTCATGGGTATCACGAAAGCGTCGCTGGCGACCGAGTCGTGGCTGTCGGCGGCGTCTTTCCAGGAGACCACCAAGGTGCTCACCGACGCGGCGATCCACGCCAAGTCCGATGCCCTGGTGGGCCTCAAGGAGAACGTGATCTTGGGCAAGCTGATCCCGGCAGGCACAGGGCTGGAGCGGTACCGAAACATCAAGGTCGAGGCGACTCCAGAGGCCAAAGCGCAGGCCTACTCAATGGTCGGGTACGACTCGTTCGACTACGACTTCGGTCAAGGATCGGGCGCTGCCGTGCCGCTGGAGGAGTTCGATCTCGGCGACTACCGCTGACATCGCGTACGCAAATGGGCGGGCTCCGTTTCGGGGCCCGCCGATTTGCGTCCACGCAGACACACCATCAAGCGCGTCAGTCTCAGACCGCTGCTCGTTGCAGATTGGCGAGGATGTCCTCCACCGTCTCCTCAGTGGTTTGAGCACTGCTGTCGAGCCAGTAGCCGATCTGCGCCGTCTCGCGACGTAACACCTCATCGAGGGCTCCCGCCGACAAATGGACAACGGCTCTCAGGCGCTGCTCCTCACGCCACTCCAAGGCGGACACGCGGGGCGACAGCACCACCAGGTAGCGCTCAGGTGAGGCAATGCGTTTGACGAAGTCAGCAAGATCTTTGCCCAAGATCACGTCTTGCACGATGGCGTCGAAGCCGTCCTCGGCACAGCGGTCAGCAGCCATCGCCGCCAAGTCGTAGCGCAGATTGAGCTGAGCCATCGCGTCGGGGCTCGGATTGGGCGTCATATCGGCGCGACCGCTCACCACCATCCTGCGGAACATGTCGCCATGGATGTGAACGGACCTCGGCAGTCGGATAGCCAGGAGATCGGCCACGGTCGACTTTCCTGTCGCCATCGCGCCGGTGATCACGATGACTCTCCCCCGAACAGACATCACAGGAGGAAGTCTCATGCGTCCCAGGCACAAGAGCGAGCACCGACATTCCCTTTCGGCGAAAAGTCCTCAGGCAAGTTCAGAATAGAAGGGTGAGTCTGCGTGAGCTTTTCCTCCCGATGCTTGGCAACTGGACAGGTGTCGAGCAGCACGCCGCTCTTCCACCCTCGGGTCCGGCGACTTCGGCACGAGCGATGATCGTTTTCAAGCTCGACCTCGGTGATCAAGTCGTCGTGCAGGACTACCGGCAAGTCAGTACCGACGGTGCCGAGCTCTCCGGCCACGGGGTGTTCATGATCGATATGGCCGAAGAGGCTGCTGCTGCGCCACAGACGCCCATTCTGTGGTGGTTCTTCGACTCTGAAGGGCATCCTCCGCAGCCAGCTCATGGCGCGTGGCAGGCCGGGGAGTTGATCATGCTCAGGCCCACGCCACGCGGAATCGCCGAGCATCGCTTCGCTGTGATCGACGAACAGCTGAGCTATCGGATTCGGGTAAAGCTCGACGATGCCGCTGAGCCGGAAGAGTTTCTGAGGGGAACGTACCGGCGTATCAGTGGTCACTGAGGCTCACGGCCGCGCGGCCACTCAGACTGCGCAGCTGAAGTTGAGCTGATATCCGCTAGACGGATCGCCAGTCACGGAAGGGATCTGCAGGTCATACCCATCACCGAAGACATTGTCAGTGTCCAGGCTCACGCGGCTCATGTTGCTGATGCTCTGTTCATAACCGCCGGTCGCATAGACCGCCCGGCAGGTTGCCTCGGGCAGCGCCATCTGCGACGTGGCGATCTTGTTCGCACCGTTCGTCGCCTTGGCCAGGTTGGGATACACCTCGAAATGAATGTGCGGCCAGCGGCCGGAGTAACACGCGGGAAAGATCGTGCTGAACCTCACCTGGCCGCGGCCATCGGTCTCCTGCACGCCACGCAGGTAGTTCTCACCGGTAATGCCCTCAGAGTAGAGGGAGTATCTGCCTTCCCGGTCGCAATGCCACACGTAAACCGCACCGCCGGCCAGGGGTGCCTTGTCGTTGGAGTAGTCGTTGATGGTCATCGTGAGGCTGACCGGTACACCTGCGGCCCTGGTGGTGCTCGATCCGAAGCTCGAGGTGATGTCGCGTCGCACGATGCCGCTCTGATTCAGCACGTTTGCACCGTTGGAACCATCGCCTGGAAACGGGCCTCCGGTCTCCTCGGGAAGCTCCCCGTTTGCCGTGTCGCTGGTCTGCGTATTCTCCGGAGCGCCGCCACCGCCGTCGGGCGGGCCTCCGGGCCGGCTGCCCGACGGGGAGGTTGTCTCACCGGTGGCCGTGGCGCTGTCACAGGCCCCGAGTGTGATCAGACCGGCGCCCGCGAGCCCGACACCGGCAACCAGCTTGAGCATGCCTCGGCGGTGCAACAGCCTTGGCAGGTCGTAATCCAGGCCACGATCATGGTTCTCCAAGTCCGTCTCACGGTGGCTGACACGCATCATGATCAAAGGCTAGAGCCGCGATGTGGCTCGTCCTCACTAAATTCGTTCATTCATACGGTGAGCACAGACGCTCACAGCACATACATAGTGTTGGAATGCGCGGAGCAGAATGAGCCTTGTGGCCAAGATCGATGTATGGGAAGGGACCTTCACCGGCGGGCTCCCGTACCTGACGCTGGGTTCAGGCCAGCCGCTGGTCTATCTCTGCGGATTCACCTCCAACAACCGGAACCCGAGGCCCGGGCTGGAGCGGGCCCTAGCCTTGCGAACATTGACCCCGCTGGCCAGTGCCGGTTTCCAGGTCTACTTCACCAACCGCTGGCCTGGAATGGCCGCCGACACCACCTTCGCTGACGTGGCCGAGCGTCATGCCGAGGCGATTCGCGACTACTTTGGTGGCCCGGTGGATGTGTTGGGGGCGAGCACCGGCGGTTCGCTGGCACTGCAACTGATCGCCGACCGCCCAGATGTTGTGCGCAAGGCAGTAGTCGCAGCCGCTGCGTACACGCTCGGCCCACGTGTCAAGCAGTTCCAGGCGGAGCTGCTGCGTGCAATCGAGGAGACTGGTCGCTATCCCGCCGAAGGCGTCTTGGACTCGATGCAGGGCAAGCTCCGCTCGCGGTGGATTCGAACCCTGCTGACGCCGGTCGCGACTATGGCCGCGAAGCAGGTCACGATAGAGAATCCGACCGATTCGATTGCCGTTCTGCGCGCCGAGGACGCGTTCAACGTTCGTGATCGGCTCGACGATATCCAGACTGAAACGCTCGTGATCTGCGGCGCCCAGGACGACTTCTGGACGCCAGAGATGTTCGCAGAGACAGCGTGTCGGCTGCCGCGTGGAAGGCTGATCATGTATCCGAACCGGGCACACGGGGTCTTCATCACCTCGCAGTTCTTCCGCGACGTCACAGCCTTCCTCCGCGACAAAGACGTAACCTGACACGGTGGCAAGACTCGACACGGTCAACCTCGGTCAGCCGAGGCCCAATCCGCACAAGGAGGTGGGCCGGACAGGTATTGGCAAGCAGCCAACCGAAGGCCCGGTGGAGGTACGCGCACCCGGGCCGAAGGAGACCGGTCTCGGCAGCGGGTTGGTTGGGGACTTCATCGGCGACGGAAAACACCATGGCGGCGATGGGCAGGCCGTTTACGCGTTTCAGCGGGAGGACCTGGACGAGTGGGAGCGCCGGCTCGGGCGCGAGCTGCCGAACGGCTTCTTCGGCGAGAACCTCACCACGGTTGGACTTGAGGTCAACGACGCCAGGTTGGGTGAGCGTTGGCGCGTGGGCAGAGACGTCGTCCTCCAGGTGACAACACCACGCATTCCGTGCTCAACTTTCCGCGGTTGGATAGGGGAGAAGGGCTGGGCGAGGATCTTCACCGCGGCCGGACGCCCAGGAAGTTATTTGAGCGTGGTCACTCCTGGCACTATCAGAGCCGGTGATCCAATCGAGGTGGTACATCGCCCGGATCATCATGTGACGATTTCCATGGCCTTCCGCGCCACTACGACTGACCGCGCCCTATTACCTCGCCTCCTGGAGGCCGGCGATGATCTTGATCCGGCGCTACGGCGCGCCGCCACCTCATCGTCGTTGGTCACATTGGATTGAGCTGAGCGGGCGGCGGCCCATCAGCAGGTCCCTATGAGGCGGAATACTCGGTGGGGATTGGATGTTTGTCTTTTGACCGGCGATGGGTGACGAGCTAGCCTAGACCCTTGTGTTCGGGCGTGCCCGACACTTTGTGCGTGCCCGAATGTCTTTGTGCCGGCGGTGTTCGCACGTCTGACCTGCCGGAACGCTCCGATGGGTCGCAGCCCAATCAACATGAAAGAAAGAGATGTAACTCGGTGCCCACAATTCAGCAGTTGGTCCGTAAGGGCCGCGAGGACAAGGTGAGCAAGACCAAGACGCCTGCGCTCAAGGGTTCGCCTCAGCGCCGGGGTGTGTGCACGCGTGTGTACACGACCACCCCGAAGAAGCCGAACTCGGCGCTGCGGAAGGTCGCTCGTGTCCGGCTGTCCTCTGGTGTCGAGGTCACCGCGTACATCCCCGGTGTTGGCCACAACTTGCAGGAGCACTCGATGGTGCTGGTCCGAGGCGGGCGGGTGAAGGATCTGCCAGGTGTTCGGTACAAGATCATCCGTGGCTCGCTGGACACGCAGGGCGTGAAAAACCGCAAGCAGGCACGTAGCCGTTACGGCGCGAAGAAGGAGAAGTAATGCCTCGCAAGGGACCAGCACCGAAGCGCCCCGTGATCGCCGACCCGGTTTACGGGTCGCCGCTGGTCAGTCAGCTGGTCAGCAAGATTCTGCTGAACGGCAAGAAGACGGTCGCGCAGAACATCGTCTACACCGCGATGGAGGGAACCCGGACCAAGACCGGCGTCGATCCGGTGCAGACCCTGAAGCGGGGTCTGGACAACGTCCGGCCCTCCCTCGAGGTCAAGAGCCGCCGCGTGGGTGGCGCGACGTACCAGGTACCGGTCGAGGTCAAGCCTGGCCGGGCGACCACCTTGGCGATGCGCTGGCTGGTGAGCTTCGCTCGGCAGCGTCGCGAGAAGACCATGTCCGAGCGGCTGATGAACGAGATCCTCGACGCTTCAAACGGCCTCGGTGCCGCAGTCAAGCGCCGCGAGGACACCCACAAAATGGCTGAGGCGAACAAGGCCTTCGCCCACTACCGCTGGTAATTAAGCGACTTGTCAGAGCTCAGTTGAGCCATAGCCGACCTTGGTTCTGACATTCAGAGAGATTTCACATGGCTGTCGACATTAAGACCGACCTGTCCAAGGTCCGCAATATCGGGATCATGGCCCACATCGACGCGGGCAAGACTACGACGACCGAGCGCATCCTTTTCTACACCGGGATCAACTACAAGATCGGTGAGGTGCACGAGGGTGCCGCCACCATGGACTGGATGGAGCAGGAGCAAGAGCGGGGGATCACCATCACCTCCGCTGCTACGACGTGCCATTGGAAAGATCATCAGATCAACATCATCGACACCCCGGGGCACGTCGACTTCACCATCGAGGTGGAACGTTCCTTGCGAGTGCTCGATGGAGCTGTGGCCGTTTTCGACGGGGTCGCCGGAGTAGAGCCACAAAGCCAGACGGTGTGGCGACAGGCGGACCGCTACGGTGTGCCACGCATCTGCTTCGTCAACAAGCTGGACCGCACCGGAGCCAGCTTCGAGCACTGCGTCGAAACCATCAAGAATCGGCTCAACGCGACACCCGCTGTGGTGCAGCTGCCGATTGGCTCCGAAGCCGACTTCATCGGCGTCGTGGACCTGATCAAGATGCGCGCCCTCACTTGGCGCGGTGAGACGAAAATCGGTGACGACTACGCAATCGAGGAGATTCCCGTCGAGCTTGTTGATCAAGCACAAGCAGCTCGCCATGCCCTGATCGAGCTGGTGGCCGATCACGACGATCACATGATGGAGGCCTTCCTGACTGACGAGGAGTCGATTACTCCGGAGCTGCTGCAGGACTCGATCCGGCGCGCGGTGTTGGCTTCCAAGATCACCGCCGTGCTGTGCGGCAGTGCCTTCAAGAACAAAGGTGTGCAGCCGTTGTTGGACGCTGTCATCGCTTATCTGCCATCGCCCCTGGATGTCCCCGCCATCATTGGGTTCAAGCCAGGCAACGAGTCGGACACGATCGAGCGGCACCCGATAGATGCAGATCCGTTCGCGGCGCTCGCGTACAAGATCGCGGCTGACCCTCATCTGGGCCGGTTGACCTATATCCGTGTCTACTCAGGCAAGCTCGCGGCGGGTTCGACTGTGCTGAATGCGACCAAGGGACGGAAGGAACGGATCGGGAAGATCTACCAGATGCACGCGAACAAACGGCAGGAGATCGCATCCGTTGGCGCTGGCCAGATCGTCGCCGTGATGGGGCTAAAGGACACCACCACCGGTGAGACGCTGTCCGACATCAGTAATCCCGTGGTCTTGGAGTCGATGGACTTTCCGGCACCAGTCATCGAGCAGGCCATCGAGCCGAAGACCAAGTCCGATCAGGAAAAGCTGGGCATGGCAATCCAGCGACTGGCCGAAGAGGATCCGACGTTCCGCGTCCACACCGACGACGAGACTGGTCAGACGATCATCGCAGGGATGGGTGAGCTGCACCTGGAGATCTTGATCGATCGAATGAAGCGCGAATTCAGGGTCGGGGCCAACATCGGCAAGCCACAGGTGGCTTATCGGGAGACGCTACGGCGACCGGTGCAGAAGGTTGAATACACCCATAAGAAGCAGTCAGGCGGCTCAGGCCAATACGGCCGTGTGATCATCAACGTGCAGCCGCTGCCAGCTGGCTCTGGTTATGAGTTTGTCAACCAAATCACCGGCGGCCGCATCCCTAGGGAGTACATCCCGGCCGTTGACGAGGGCATCCAGGACGCCATGCAATTTGGGGTGCTGGCCGGCTATCCGGTCGACGACGTGAAAGTCACGTTGATCGACGGCGCCTATCACGATGTCGACTCCTCCGAGCTCGCCTTCCGGGTCGCCGGCTCGATGGTCTTCAAGGAGGCCGCCCGGCGTGCCGATCCGGCGCTGTTGGAGCCGGTGATGGCAGTCGAGGTGACCACTCCGGAGGCCTACCTCGGCACTGTGATCGGCGACCTCAACGCGCGGCGCGGCCATGTTCAGGCGATGAACGACATGCATGGCAACAAGGTTGTGCAGGCGCTGGTGCCACTGTCGGAGATGTTCGGCTACGTGGGCGACCTACGGTCCAAGACATCGGGTCAGGCTTCGTACTCGATGGAGTTCCACTCCTACGCCGAGACCCCGAAGAGCATCGCCGAGGAGATCATTCAGAAAGCACGGGGGGAATGAGATCAACCACGACGATTGCGTTTGACCTGAGCGGAATCGTCCACAAAACTTAGGCCGGGTCAAAATCGGCTAGTTGGCTAACAACCCAAGAAACGCCCCGCGACCAGCGTGGCGAACATCCAGGAGGAGCCTCAGTGGCAAAGGCGAAGTTCGAGCGGATAAAGCCGCACGTCAACGTTGGCACTATCGGGCACATCGACCACGGAAAGACCACTTTGACCGCGGCGATTACCAAGGTGCTGCACGACAAGTTTCCGACCCTGAACCAGGTGTCGGCGTTTGAGCAGATCGATAAGGCACCGGAGGAGCGGCAGCGCGGCATCACAATCTCGATCGCGCATGTGGAATACCAGACCGAGAAGCGGCATTACGCGCACGTTGACTGCCCCGGCCACGCTGACTACATCAAGAACATGATCACCGGCGCGGCGCAGATGGACGGCGCCATCCTGGTCGTCGCCGCAACTGATGGCCCCATGCCGCAGACCCGCGAGCATGTCCTGCTGGCCCGTCAGGTCGGCGTACCTGCGATCGTGGTGGCGCTGAACAAGTGCGACATGGTTGATGACGACGAGATCTTGGAGTTGGTCGAGCTCGAGGTTCGCGAGCTGCTCACCGAGTACGAATTCCCGGGCGACGATCTCCCGGTAATCAGGGTTGCAGCGCTTCCGGCGCTGAATGGTGACGCCAAATGGAGCGACTCCGTCATGGAGCTGATGGATGCAGTGGACAACTACATTCCCCAGCCAGTCCGCGAGGTCGACAAGCCGTTCCTCATGCCGGTCGAGGATGTCTTCACCATCACAGGCCGCGGCACTGTCGTTACCGGGCGTATCGAGCGCGGCGTGATCAAGGTCATGGAGACCGTTGACATCATCGGCATCCGCGACAGCAAGCAGACCACCACGGTCACCGGCGTGGAGATGTTCCGCAAGCTGCTCGACGAAGGTCAGGCGGGTGAGAACGTAGGCCTGCTGCTGCGCGGCACCAAGCGCGAGGACGTCGAGCGCGGCATGGTCGTGATCAAGCCGGGCACAACGACTCCGCATACCGATTTCGAGGCTCGGGTCTACATCCTTTCGAAGGAGGAGGGCGGCCGCCACACGCCGTTCTTCAACAACTACCGTCCGCAGTTCTACTTCCGCACGACTGACGTGACAGGTGTCGTGAACCTTCCGGAAGGCACCGATATGGTGATGCCCGGCGACAACACCGACATGTCTGTGCAGCTCATCCAGCCGATCGCCATGGAAGCGGAGCTGAAGTTCGCCATCCGTGAGGGAGGCCGTACGGTTGGCGCCGGCCGCGTGACGAAGATCATCAAGTAGTCTCGCCTTTGGCGATTTGATCGAGGGCTACCTCGGACTTCAGCGAGAGTCCGGGGTAGCCCTCGCCACATCTGGCTCAGCCCGGCGCGAGCAGCGCAACCGGGTATGAGGCCAGCACGTCTTCAACCGCTACCGCTCCCGTCCACCGGCAACGTGTCAGCACGTCGATCTGTGGTGCCGGCATCTCAACTGTGGTGTCGCCCCAACCGCCGGCGGCAGCGAGCCCGACGGGGAGTCGAGTTGCCAGGGTGATCGCCCCACCGCGATCAAAGCCGATGAGGTGTTGCCGCGCCGGACCGCTGGCCTGGATCGGCTGGTAGCCGCTGAACCATTCGGGCTTGTTGCGACGCAGCCGCAGGGCCTGCCGGGTGACCCAGAGTTTCGCCGCGCCGCTTTCGTCGACAGCGGGCGGATCATCGCCGAACGAGTCCAGCAGCCGACTGCGCTCCGCAAAGTCGACGGGCCGACGGTTGTCTGGATCTACCAATGAGTCCTCCCAGAGTTCGGTTCCCTGGTAGACGTCGGGTACTCCCGGCATGGTCAGCTGAACCAGCTTCTGGCCAAGCGAGTTGGACCAGCCGGGGACTGTGATGAGCCCATCAAGCTGCTTCCACGCTGCGTGCAGCTGCGCGTCGTCGTACGCGGCGTCGACCGCCTCATGCACCGCCGTTTCGTACCCGGGATCCGGTGCAGTCCAGGTTGTGCCATCGCTTGCCTCACGCATCGCCTTCTCGGCGTACGCATGCATTCGGGCCCGCTCGATCGGCCCAGTCCCGGCCAGGGTCTGGGCAATGAAGTACCCATATAGGCGGTTCGGGACTGCGGTCATGCTCAAGAACAACTCAGCGAAGCCTGCCCAGACCTCGGGAATCTCCGACAGCACGGCCAGCCGCGCGCGGACATCCTCGCCGCGCTTGGTGTCGTGAGTCGAGAGGCTTGTCATAGAGGCGGGTTGATGATTCAGCCTGGATATCTGCAGTGCGTGGAAATCCTGCAGCGAGAGGCCGAACTGGTCCGGATCGCCGCCCACCTCATTGAGCGCGACGAAGCGTGAGTACCGGTAATACGCGGTGTCCTCGACGCCCTTGGCCATTGCCGCGCCGCTCAGCTGCTGCATGCGCAGCGCCAAGTCGTCACAATGATCATGGAGGCGAGGGCTGAGTTGATCAACGGCTCCTGCCAGATCCGGCCGTCGCTTCGTCGCGACTTCGATGGCATTATCAAGATCAGCAACGCCGTCCGGCAAGTAGGAGCGATAGACCTCGAATGCAATCGCCACCTCGGAAAGCGCCGCTTCCACGTCCGGAATCTCGGGAGCCAGTGCCGCCATCCGCCGCACCTCGGCCGGGAGCAGTGTGGTTACCGCCAAGCGCTTGCCGGCCTCGATGTGATCAGCGATCGTACGCTGATCCCCAGTCAGCCGCACATAGAGATCGGTGAAATCCGTTTCATGATCGCGGTCGATGAAGACTCCATTCACCTCGCGCATCGCGTCGTACCCGGTAGTGCCGGCGACGGGCCACGTCCTCGGCAGCTCCTCACCCCGCTCGAGGATCTTCTCAACCGTGATCCATTGCTTTGAGGCAAACGATTGCAGCTGCTGTAGATAGCCGAGTGGATCGCGCAGGCCGTCGGGGTGGTCAATACGCAGCCCCGCGACGCCTGCCTCGCACCAATCTCGGATGAGTTCGTGCGTAGCGAAGAAGACCTCCGCATCCTCGACTCGTACGCCGGCGAGAGTAGTGATGGCGAAGAATCGGCGATAGTTGATTTCGCTGTTGCCTCGTGAGTAGTGGGTCAGCTGATAGTGCTGCCGATCATGCACGGTCGCGGCATCCTCGCCGTCGGACCAACTCCCGGGAGCCAGCGGGAAACGATGGTCGAAGTAACGCAGCTCGCCATCCACAACGGTCAGCCTCGGATCATCACCCAGGACGGGCACAACGATCCGGCCCCGGCTCCAGTCAATGTCGAACCACGGCGCGTATGGGGAGTCCTTGCCGAGTCGTAGGACGTCCCACCAGGCTGGATTCTCGATTGGGTGCGCAATGCCCAGGTGGTTCGGCACAATGTCGATGATCACGCCGAGCCCAGCTTGCCGGGCACTGGTCATGAGCCGTTCCAGCGCCTCCGCCCCGCCCCGGTCCTGATCGACCTGGGAGACATCAGTTGTGTCGTAACCATGATCAGAACCGATCGTCGACTGCAGTATCGGTGACAGATACACCGCCCCGACGCCGAGCTCGCTTAGGTAGCCGATAATTCGCGCGGCATCGTCCAAGGTAAACCTGCGATTGACCTGGAGACGGTACGTCGAGCTGGGGATGGTCACCGCTCGACCCTAATTGACTCACAGCATGATCACGAAGCCGCTACGACGTGGATCGGCCCCACCACCCAGCGGACTGAGTGCCGACACACCGCCGAAATAAGGGTCTCGATGGTCAGAGATCACCGTCTGGTAGCCATCCGCCTCCAAAGACCTGATCACCGCAGAGAAGAAGCCGGGCTCCAGCCTGACTAGCTCCGGCAGCGCAGCGAGCCGAGGCGCATCAATTGCTTCCTGTGGCGCGGCGCCTCGTAGCATCCGCAGCACCACCTGCACCAGAGCTGGACGGATCCGGCTGCCACCTGCCGCGCCCGCGATGGCGGCCAGCTGCCCATGATCATCCAGTGCGATCAACGGCGACATCATCGAGCCCATTCGGACGCCTGGGTGCACCAGCCCTCGTACCAGCTCGCCTTCACCCAGCATCGAATTGAGATGGACGCCATAACGAGGCACCCAGACCCCGGAGCCGAGGCCCAGGCTGGTGGTGATCACGCAGCCGTTGCCGAGCTCGTCGACAGCGACGATGTTGGTCGTCTCCGACCGCTTGGTCGGTGCTCGCAGAGCGTCGATCAGCGCGGCAGCCGAGTGGACATCCGTGGTCGGATCCCCGTGCACCACCGGCGCCACTTGTTCCATCGTGCCGAGTAGATCATCAAGATCATTACCGCGCGCATGCACCGTGAAGTTGTTCACCCGAACTGATCGCGGAGTTGACTCAATCACGTGATACGCATCGAGGTCTTCCTGGCTCAGCGCGCCTCCATCGGAGACGGCGACCACCAGCGCGTCGGCGTACGCGCCGTGATAGAACGCACGTGGATCCCGCAGCATCAGCTCGTAAGCTCGGTGATGATCAGGATGCCGCAAAGGGTCACCGGCTTGCAGGTAGGAGCCGTCCAAACGCTGGTAGACCTCAACGCCTTCCCCGACACACATCGCCGCAGCGACCCGCGGGAGCACCTGGGCGTGCATTGCCGGAAAAGGGGTGCCGTAAGACGCATCCCGGCCCGGTGCGGTGACGGTGGCCCACGGTAGTCGGCCCCATCGCTGCCACAGATAGTGGGCACCGGCCGGAATTCCCGGTACGGCAACCGTAGCGGGCCCGATCTCGTACGGCACGTGCTGCCCGATGAAGATCACTTCGATCGATGTGGCTGGACTTGGGCGTTTGCCTCCGAGGCCGGGGACGCTAACGAAGAAGTCCAAACAGCGCACCTGTGTAGTGGTGGCGTCGTAGACCGTGGCAAAACCACCGCCACCGAGTCCGGTGAAGATCGTCTCAGCGGCACAGCTGACCAACATCATCGCAACTGCGGCATCGACCGCGCTGCCGCCGCGGGAGAGTATGTCAGCCCCCGCCTGTGCGGTCGATGGATGCCCAGCGGCTACTCCGGCCCGCATCTTCATCGCAGCCCGATTCTCACCCCTGGGAGCCTAGTGGCCACAGGCTGCCGCGACTGCTGATCCGCATCGTCGACGCATTCCCCTCCATCATCGGTTTGGACTGAGAGGCTGAACTTGTCGGGCTCATGGGTCGTCTGAGTGGGTGATGAAAACATTGGTGACGCCACTGCTGTGGACAAACAGGCGAGGCACTTCGGAGTACTGGCTGCTCGCAGCATGTGGGCCGATTGTGCTAGGAGCTGCGCTGTTGGGCTGGCAGCTCAGCTGGCTTTCGGCGTCTACCGAAGGATTCTGCTTTCTGCTACTGGCCACCTTGGTCGCGAGGCATTCTCGTGCGAGAACCTTTGGCGCCGCGGATGTGGTGACCTTGCTACGAGGCCTGGGCGTCTGTTTTCTGGCGGGACTTGCGCTGCAGGCCTTGGTGGGCGGGCTCCATAAGCATGGATTGCTTGCCATGATCATCGTGGGCACGCTTTGCTTGCTGCTCGACGGTGTGGACGGCCGGGTGGCGCGAGCAAGGAGTGAGGCCAGCGCCTTCGGAGCACGATTCGACGTAGAGACCGACGCGGCTCTACTAGTAGTGCTGAGTGTTGCTGTTGCGGCACTCGATATAGCCGGCTGGTGGGTGCTGGCGATCCCTGCTATGCGATACGGCTATGTCGCAGCCTCTCTCGTCGTGCCCGCCCTACGTGCCCCATTGCCGTACCGGTACTCAGGGAAAGTGATCGCGGTCGTGCAGGCGGTCGCGCTGCTTGCCGCATTGACATCTGCACTGACGCGTGGCGAGCACTGGGTGCCGATCATGATCCTGCTCGCTGCGCTTGCTTCACTGTGCTGGTCCTTCGGACGTAGCGTCATCTGGCAGCTCCGCCAATCCTGAGGCTCAGCAGACGGGTAACGTGGATTGCAGGCGTTCTTCCTTTGCGAGCGACAAACGGCGGTGATTCCAAGCGCGATTGCGCGAGCAGCAAGCCCAAAGGGGTGAGATTCAATGAAAGCCCTGAAGGTTGTCGGCGTCGTGATCGGGATCTTGCTCTTGCTGACGGGTGGCGGGCTGGCCGCCGGATCCGCTCTGGCTGACAAGGGGCAAGCCGCGTTCGCGGACGGGTTGACCAAGACGGGCTACGCCGGCCCAGTCGATGGAAAGGTCCAATCGGTCGCTCAGGGTGATCCGGTGATCGTCACGGTTGGTTACACCGACAATCAAGGCGAGAATCAAGTCGGCCAAGGTGGCTTTGCCGGCGGCCGGCCACCGCAGGTGGGCGACACGGTGTCGACCTACTACAACACAAGCGACCCGAGTCAGGTAGTGGTCATCAGCCTGCCCGGCCCGGGTGATCTGAGTGCGATCGCAGACATCCTGAGGACCGCCGCGATCGCGTGCCTGATTGTCGGCAGTGTCGTGCTGCTGGCGGGCATTCTTGGGTTGGCGCTGGGCAAGAAGCAGCCGGCAGCCGTCGGGCCAGCGCCGACCTACCCCACTGGTCCGCCGCAGCAGCCGCCGGCCGGATATCCGACCCAGCCGTATCCGCCGCAGCAGCCGCCGCCGGGTCATGGTTACCCATCTCAGCAGCCGCCTGGGCAGCAAAATCCATCACAGCAGCAGCCGAGTCAGCAGTATCCGCCGCAGCAGTATCCGCCCGAGCGATAGCTGTTCAGGTTGGTGAAATCGGCCAGATTTGATCTAGCCAAGGGTCTCTGACAGAATCGTCAGGTTGCTCCGAAGGGGTTGCCGGGGTGAGCCATGCCGGTCGGGCCTGATTCCAGCCTGATCGCGAGGTCGCCGAACCGCGAGACCCTTGATTGCTCGGTTGCCTGGACGCAGGTCCAGGGCCGGGCCACCTCCTCAGCACGCAAGTGATGGGTGTGGTGCGCCGAAGGCTGGTCGACACGCCCGACCACGGGGGTCGGAGCGAGCGGTGCTGGCCCGCCAGCAAGTGGCAACCGAACTGGCCCTACCAGGCCCGTAGCACAACACAGCAGAACACCATGCCGGAAGCTCATGGGTGGCCCAGCTACCCGCGGCTCAAGGACGAGAAGAAGGACAAACGGTGGCGGGACAAAAGATCCGCATCAGGCTCAAGGCCTACGACCACGAGGTCATCGACTCGTCGGCGCGCAAGATCGTCGACACCGTGACTCGTACGGGCGCGAGGGTTGCCGGCCCGGTGCCACTGCCCACGGAGAAGAACGTGTATTGCGTCATCCGCTCCCCACACAAGTACAAGGACAGCCGGGAGCACTTCGAGATGCGGACGCACAAGCGTCTCATCGACATCATCGACCCGACTCCCAAGACTGTCGACTCTTTGATGCGGCTTGACCTGCCGGCAGGCGTCGACATCGAGATCAAGCTTTGAGGACGATCAAACGATGAGCGCCACCAAGACAGAGCGCACAGCCAAGGGTCTGCTGGGCACCAAGCTCGGCATGACCCAGCTGTGGGATGCCAACAACCGCATTGTTCCGGTGACCGTGGTCCAGGCAGGTCCTTGTGTCGTGACCCAGGTCCGAACCGCCGAGACCGACGGCTACTCAGCCGTCCAACTCGGCTTCGGCGCCGTGAAGGCCAAGCAGCTCACCAAGCCCAGCGCCGGTCACTTTGAAAAGGCCGGGGTGACGCCGCGCAAACATCTGGTTGAGATCCGGACCAGCGACGCCAGCGAGTACAGCCTCGGTCAGGAGCTGAACGCCGACACCTTCGCCGATGGGGACATCATCGATGTGACAGGTGTCAGCAAGGGTAAAGGGACCGCCGGTGTCATGAAGCGGCATGGGTTCTCCGGCCTTCGCGCATCGCACGGTGTGCACCGCAAGCATCGCTCACCGGGATCGATCGGCGGCTGCGCGACCCCCGGCCGGGTTTTCAAAGGTCTCCGGATGGCTGGGCGGATGGGTGTCGAACGCGTCACAGTGCAGAACCTCACCGTGCACTCGGTCGACGCAGAGCGCGGCCTGATCTTGATCAGGGGCGCCATCCCAGGTAATAAGGGCGGCTTGGTCGTCCTGCGGAGCGCTGCCAAGAAGGGAGTTCAGGCATGAGCGAGACCCGTACGGTCGATGTGCTCGACGCCAAGGGCGCAAAAGCCGGTACCGCCGAGCTGCCTGCCGAGCTCTTCGACGTGCCAGCGAATATCCCGCTGATCCACCAAGTCGTCACGGCGCAGCTGGCGGCAGCGCGTCAAGGCACACATGCCACCAAGAGCCGCGGCGAGGTGCGTGGCGGTGGCGCCAAGCCGCATCGTCAGAAGGGCACGGGCCGTGCCCGCCAGGGCTCGAAACGTGCTCCGCAGTATGTCGGCGGTGGCATCGTCCATGGACCACAGCCACGCAGTTATGCGCAGCGTACGCCCAAGAAGATGATCACGGCGGCGCTCCGCGGCGCGCTGTCCGACCGGGCTCGCGACGGCCGAGTCCACGTGCTCTCGGAGTTGGCAACCGGCGATGTGCCGTCCACCAAAGCGGCCGTCGCAGCGCTGGCCGCCGTCACCACCTCAGACAAAGTGCTCGCCGTGGTCCATCGGGAGGAGGATCTCGCCTGGCTAAGCCTGCGCAACGTGATGAGCGTGCAGGTGATCGTCGTCGACCAGCTCAACGCGTACGACGTACTCGTCAGTGATGACGTGGTCTTCACCTCGGCCGCGCTGAAGGTCTTTGTCGCTGGCCCCGCTGTGGGAAAGTCCGCGAAGGCCGTGGGCAGTGAGAGCGAGATCACTGAGGAGGATGAGAAGTGACCAGCGTCAAGATTCGTGATCCGCGTGACGTCCTGCTCGCACCCGTGGTGAGTGAGAAAAGCTATGGGCTGTTGGATGAGAACAAGTACACGTTCCTGGTGACCCTGGATGCGAACAAAACCCAGATCAAGATCGCCGTGGAGTCAGTGTTCAAGGTTCGGGTTACCGATGTGAACACACTGAACAGGCAGGGCAAGAAGCGGCGTACCCGATACGGCTACGGCAAGCGTCCCGATACCAAGCGCGCGATCGTCACCGTCGCACCAGGCGAGCGCATCGACATCTTCTCCTCGCCGGGCAGCTGATCGGAAGACAAGGAAGATCACATGGCTATCCGTAAGTACAAGCCCACGACGCCTGGCCGCCGCGGCAGCAGCGTGGCTGACTTCGTCGAGCTGACCCGATCCACACCGGAGAAGTCGCTGGTTGTTCCCAACCCGAAGACGGGCGGTCGGAACAACGCAGGCAAGATCACCACTCGACATATCGGTGGTGGCCACAAACAGGCGTACCGGGTGATCGACTTCAAGCGCTATGACAAGGACGCTGTACCGGCCAAGGTCGCGCACATCGAGTACGACCCGAACCGCACCGCGCGAATCGCGCTCTTGCACTTCGCCGACGGCGAGAAGCGATACATCATCGCTCCGGACGGCCTGCGCCAAGGTAGCGAGGTCGAAGCGGGCGAGAGGGCCGACATCAAGCCTGGCAACAACCTGCCGTTGCGCAACATCCCGGTCGGGACAACGATCCACGCAGTCGAACTCCGGCCTGGCGGTGGCGCCAAGCTCGCCCGGTCCGCCGGTGCAAGCATCCAGCTGGTCGCTCGCGAGGGCAAGAACGCCACGCTCCGCATGCCGTCCGGCGAGATGCGGATGGTCGACGTGCGCTGCCGCGCCACTGTGGGCGAGGTTGGCAATGCTGAGCAGTCCAACATCAGCTGGGGCAAGGCAGGCCGTAATCGCTGGAAAGGCAAGCGGCCGAGCGTTCGAGGCGTGGCGATGAACCCCATCGATCACCCGCACGGTGGTGGTGAGGGCAAGACCTCCGGTGGACGCCACCCGGTCTCGCCATGGGGTCAACCCGAGGGTCGGACGCGTGACAAGAACAAGGCGAGTTCTCGCATGATCATTCGTCGCCGTAAGACCGGCAAGAAGCGCTGAGCAGGAGCAAAGAAGAGATGCCACGCAGTCTGAAGAAGGGCCCCTTCGTCGATGATCACCTGGCCAAGAAGGTCGAGGTGCAGAACAACCGGGGGACCAAGAACGTGATCAAGACCTGGTCGCGACGCTCCATGATCGTGCCGGACATGATCGGCCACACGATCGCGGTGCACGACGGCCGCAAGCATGTGCCGGTGTTCATCACCGACTCGATGGTGGGTCACAAGTTGGGGGAGTTCGCCCCGACACGTACCTTCCGTGGCCATGTCAAGGACGACCGGAAGTCTCGCCGGCGCTGATGCGCGGTGGGTTTGATAGAGAAGGAATTTGAAGATATGAGCAAGGACTCACGCCCCAACCGCCGCCAGGCGTTGCTCGGCGACCGTCCTGGTTCCTACGCGATTGCGCGCCAGGTCCGGATGTCCCCGACGAAGGTGCGCCGCGTCGTGGACATGGTCCGTGGCATGGATGTTGAGGATGCCCTGAGCACGTGTCGGTTTGCGCCACAGGCCGCGAGTGAGCCGGTCTACAAGGTGATCGCGAGCGCCGCCTCCAACGCGGAGCGTACCGACAATCTGAAGCGAGCCGAGCTGTATGTATCCCAGGCTTTCGTGGACCAGGGGGTCACGATCCGACGGATCCGTCCGCGCGCCCGGGGTGGTTGGGGTCGCATCCTCAAACGTTCCAGTCACATCACCGTTGTCGTCGAACCTAGAAGTGAACGTGCAACCAGCGGGCAGGCGACCACCCGCTCGAAGGAGAAGTGAGCATGGGTCAGAAGATCAACCCGTACGGTTTCCGCCTTGGTATCACCACTGATCACAAGAGTCGCTGGTACGCAGACAAGCTCTACTCCAACTACATCGGCGAGGACGTCAAGATCCGCCGGTTGTTGACCAAGGGCTTGGAGCGCGCCGGGATTTCGTCGGTGGAGATCGAGCGCACTCGAGACCGGGTCCGGGTGGACATCTTCACCGCGCGCCCGGGCATCGTGATCGGTCGCAATGGCGCCGAGGCGGAGCGCGTTCGCAGCGACCTGGAGAAGCTCACCGGCAAGCAGGTTCAGCTGAACATCCTCGAGGTCAAGAACCCCGAAACCGACGCCCAGCTGGTCGCGCAGGGTGTGGCTGAGCAACTCGCTTCTCGAGTGCAGTTCCGCCGGGCGATGCGTAAGGCGCAGCAGACTGCAATGCGCTCCGGCGTGCAGGGCATCCGGATCCAGTGCTCTGGTCGTCTGGGTGGTGCTGAGATGAGCCGCTCGGAGTTCTACCGCGAGGGTCAGGTGCCGCTGCACACCCTGCGCGCGGACATCGACTATGGCTTCCACGAGGCCAAAACGACCTTCGGCCGCATCGGGGTGAAGGTCTGGATCTACAAGGGCGACGTTTCCGGCACCCGCGCCGAACGCGCGGCCCAGAAGGCGGCGCGCAACGCGGCCGGCGGTCGGACCCGTCCTGGTCGTCCCGGTCGTGGCGAGCGGCCCGCGCGTGGCGAGCGTCCGGACCGTGGCGGCGGCCGGCGTCGCACCGAAGGTGCGCCGGAGTTGGCCCGCACCGAAGGTGCGCCGGAGTTGGCCCGCACCGAAGGTGCGCCGGAGTTTGCGCCGCGCACCGAAGGTGCGCAGGAAGTTGCGCCCGCCGAAACCGCACCTGAACTGACTCGCCCCGAAGGCGTACCTCAGTCCGCAACGGGCGAGGTTGGCGCTGCAGCTGCACCAGCCGAGACGTCAGGACAGGAGGGCTGAGCGGTGTTGGTCCCTCGCAAGATCAAGTTCCGCAAGCAGCACCATCCCAAGCGGACTGGCGCAGCCAAGGGCGGCACTAGGCTTGCCTTCGGCGAGTACGGCATCCAGGCGCTGGAGGGTGGTTACCTCACCAACCGCCAAATCGAGTCCGCGCGTATCGCCATGACTCGTCACATCAAGCGTGGCGGCAAGGTCTGGATCAACGTCTTTCCCGACCGTCCGTTGACCAAGAAACCGGCCGAGACCCGAATGGGTTCCGGCAAGGGCTCGCCTGAGTGGTGGATTGCCAACGTCAAGCCCGGCCGCGTGATGTTCGAGCTTTCCGGGGTTACCGAGGATGTGGCACGTGAGGCGATGCGCCTTGCGATCCACAAGCTGCCCATGAAGGCGCGTTTCATCAAGCGCGAGGCAGGTGAGATCTGATGGCGAAGGCGGCGACCGCGGCCGAGCTGCGCGGCCTGAGCCGCGCCGAGCTGAACACCAAAGTGACCGAGCTGAAGGAGGAGCTCTTCACGCTCCGTTTTCAGGGAGCCACCGGGCAGCTCGAGTCGCACGGCCGGCTCCGCGCCGTACGTAAGGACATTGCTCGGATCTACACAGTGATAACCGAGCGTGAGCTCGGCATCATCGATGATCCGGACGCTGAGGAGGTTCAGAAATGAGTGAGAACACAGCCAGATTTGCGGTCTGAGCCTGTCGAAGACCGCAAGCACGGTGAAGACCCTTCGACGGGCGCAGAGCGCGGGCGAGCTGATGCGCCCGCCGCAGAGCGGGGGCGCGCTGATGCGCCCGCCGCAGAGCGGGGGCGACGCAAGGTCCGCGAGGGCTACGTGGTCGGCGACAAGATGGACAAGACAGTTGTCGTCGCGGTCGAGGATCGCGTGAAGCACCGCCTCTACGGCAAAGTGCTACGGCAGACCAGCCGGCTCAAGGCGCACGACGAAGAGAACAGCGCCGCCGTTGGTGATCGAGTACGCGTCATGGAAACCCGCCCCCTGAGCGCCACCAAGCGCTGGCGCCTCGTCGAAATCCTCGAAAAGGCCAAGTAGTTACACCGAGTTGTCAGCGTGAGTGGTCGCTATAACAACCACCGACGCCGACAAGTCTGAGAAGGAAGAGCAGAGATGATCCAGCAGGAGTCGCGGCTCAAGGTCGCCGACAACACCGGTGCCAAGGAAATCTTGTGCATCCGCGTGCTCGGCGGATCCGGTCGCCGATACGCGGGCATCGGCGACATCATCGTCGCAACCGTCAAGGACGCCATCCCCGGCGGAAACGTCAAGAAGGGCGAGATCGTCAAGGCAGTGGTGGTACGGACTGCGAAGGAGCGGCGCCGCGCCGACGGCTCATACATCAAATTCGACGAGAATGCCGCAGTGATCTTGAGGGCCGACGGCGAACCGCGTGGCACCCGAATCTTCGGCCCGGTGGGACGGGAGCTGCGGGAGAAGCGCTTCATGCGCATCATCTCGCTCGCACCGGAGGTGATCTGAACCATGCCCGAAAAGAACCCCCAAAAGATCACTGGCAAGAAGACCCAAGCCACACTGCACATCCGCAAGGGCGATCGCGTGAAGGTGATCAGCGGTAAGGATCGTGGACTGGTTGGCGAGGTGATCGCGGTGTATCCCGACCGCAATCGGGTGACCGTCGCTGGCGTGAATATCGTCAAGCGGCATCTCCGCGATACCTCCGCTCAGCCGCAGGCCAGGCAAACCACCAAAGGGGGCATCGTCTCCTCGGAGGCGCCGATCGACGCTTCCAACGTGCAGTTGGTTGTCAAGAACTCTGAAGGTGAGGAAGTCGTTACGCGGATCGGCTACGACCGGGTCGAGGTGACGAAACGTCATCCCGACGGCTCAGATTACAAGTCGACCCGCAGCGTACGGATCGCTCGAGTAACCGGAGAGGAAGTCTGATGACGACTGAGACTACTGAGCGCTCGGCCGCCGGCTCAGGACACAACCTCCCCAGGCTTCAGCAGCGCTACCGAGACGAGGTCGCACCCGCCCTGCGCGAAGAGCTCAAGATCGCCAATGTGATGCAGATTCCTAATCTGGTCAAGATCGTGGTGAACATGGGCGTAGGCGAGGCAGCTCGGGATTCCAAGCTGATCGAAGGCGCAGTCCGCGATCTCGCGACGATCACCGGGCAGAAGCCCGTCGTCACCCGGGCGCGCAAGTCCATTGCGCAGTTCAAGCTGCGGGAAGGCATGTCGATCGGGGCGCATGTCACTCTGCGGGGTACGCGGATGTGGGAATTCGCCGACCGCCTGCTGACGCTGGCGCTGCCCCGTATTCGGGACTTCCGCGGCCTGTCGCCCAAGCAGTTCGACGGCAGAGGCAACTACACCTTTGGTCTCACGGAGCAGGCCATGTTCCACGAGATCAACCAGGACAGGATTGACCGAATCCGCGGCATGGACATCACGTTCGTCACCACCGCTACCAACGATGACGAGGGCCGGGCGCTGCTGCGTCATTTGGGCTTCCCGTTCCGGGCGAACTGAGAAGGAGGAGGACCATGGCCAAGACAGCACTCAGAGTGAAGCAGGCTCGCAAGCCGAAGTTCGGTGTACGCGCCTATACCCGTTGCCAGAGATGCGGCCGGCCGAAGGCCGTTTATCGCAAGTTCGGCCTGTGTCGCATCTGTCTACGTGAGATGGCGCACAAGGGCGAGCTGCCCGGTATCACGAAATCGTCGTGGTGATCGGCATGCTGCCACGCCCCGACAACACCTCAATGGAACAGGTCCTGACGGAAACCACTCCGAGAAAGTAGAACACCAACTCATGACCATGACAGACCCGATTGCGGACATGCTGACCCGGGTGCGGAACGCCAGCCAGGCGTATCACGACACCGCCACCATGCCGCATAGCAAGATCAAGGTGGGGATCGCCGAGATCTTGGCCAACGAGGGCTACATCGCCGGCTACGCGGTGAACGAGCCCACCGAAGGCCATGTCGGCAAGACACTCTCGATCACCTTGAAGTACGGCCAGAACCGGGAGCGGGCAATTGCCGGAGTACGCCGGATCTCCAAACCCGGCCTTCGGGTGTACGCCAAATCGACCGGGCTACCCAAGGTGCTGGGCGGGCTGGGCATCGCGATCATCTCCACGTCTCAGGGTCTGCAGACCGACAAGCAGGCACACAACAACGGCGTGGGCGGCGAAGTCGTCGCGTACGTCTGGTGAGTGGTGGAACGAGGAGGTTAGAGAAGTGTCACGCATTGGCAAGCTGCCGGTAGCGATTCCGGCTGGCGTCGAGGTGAGCGTCGACGGCCAGCTGGTCAAAGTCCTCGGCCCCAAAGGCGCTCTGGAGCACAGGGTGGCGGAACCGATCAAGGTGACGCGTGGTGAGAACGGCGAGCTGCAGGTGACCCGCCCAGATGACGAGCGGGTGAGCAAGTCGCTGCACGGCCTGACGCGTACCTTGGTCGCCAACATGGTGACCGGTGTCACCGCTGGTTATGAGAAGAGGCTTGAGATCGTCGGCGTCGGCTACCGGGTGGTCTCGAGGGGTCCGACGGAGCTTGAGTTCGCGCTCGGATACAGCCATCCGGTCAAGGTGACCGCGCCGGATGGCATCACGTTCAACGTCGACACGCCGACCCGCTTCACGGTGCTCGGCATCGACAAACAGCGGGTGGGTGAGGTTGCAGCCAACATTCGTAAGCTCCGCAAGCCCGAGCCGTACAAAGGCAAGGGCGTCCGATACGCGGGGGAGAGGATTCGTCGCAAGGTTGGAAAGGCTGGTAAGTGACGATGGCGGTCTCGCTATCCCAACACAAACGCATGTCGCCAAGGAGCGCAGCGCGCCTACGCCGGCAAGTTCGGGTGCGCAAGAAGGTCCTTGGCGCACCAGAGCGTCCGCGACTGGTGGTGACGCGCTCGGCGCGGCACATCTCCGCGCAAGTCATCGACGACACGCAGGGCCGTACCCTCGCCTCCGCCTCCACCATGGAGGCTGATCTGCGAGCCGCGGCCGGGGACAAGTCCGAGAAGGCCAAGCAGGTGGGCGGCCTGATCGCCCAGCGTGCCAAGGCAGCAGGCATCCAGAGCGTGGTCTTCGACCGCGCGGGATACAAGTACCACGGACGCGTTGCCGCGTTGGCGGACAGTGCCCGCGAGGGCGGACTGGGTTTCTAGTGCACTGCTCGCGCGACCGAAGCTCGCAGAAATTGATGATGAATGGAAGGTAGAGGGAATTGACTGGAACCCAGCGCCGCACTGGCGGCGCCGGTGGGGAGCGTCGCGGCCGTGACGATCGTCGTGGCCAGGCCGGTGAGAAGAGCAACTACATCGAACGGGTAGTCGCGATCAACCGGGTGGCCAAGGTCGTCAAGGGCGGTCGACGATTCAGTTTCACCGCACTCGTCGTGGTGGGCGATGGTGACGGCACCGTCGGCGTCGGCTACGGCAAGGCCAAGGAGGTCCCCGCAGCGATTGCCAAAGGCGTTGAGGAGGCGAAGAAGCACTTCTTCACCGTGCCGCGAATCCAAGGCACCATCCCGCATCCGGTGCAGGGCGAAAAGGCTGCTGGTGTCGTGCTGCTACGTCCGGCCTCTCCGGGTACCGGGGTGATTGCCGGTGGTTCGGCGCGTGCGGTGCTGGAGTGCGCCGGGGTGCGCGATGTGCTCGCGAAGTCACTCGGTTCTCCCAACGCCATCAACGTGGTGCACGCGACGGTGGCTGCGCTACAAAGTCTCGAGCAACCAGAGTCAGTGGCCAAACGCCGCGGCAAGGCTGTTGAGGATGTCGCACCGGCAGCGCTGCTGCGGGCGCGGGATGCTGTGAGCTCGTCGTGACACAGCTGAAAATTCGCCAGGTGCGGAGCGCGGTTGGGGGCAGGCAGAACCAGCGGAGCACGCTGCGGACCTTGGGTCTGAAGCGGGTCGGCGACGAGTCGGTCCGCGAAGATCGGCCGGAGGTTCGCGGCATGATCAAGACGGTCACGCATCTGGTGGCTGTAGAGGAGGTCGACTGACATGGCGTTGAAGGTTCATCACCTTCGGCCGGCACCGGGAGCCAAGAAGGCGAAGATCCGGGTGGGCCGGGGGGTGGCTGGTCGGCGCGGCAAGACAGCCGGCCGCGGCACCAAGGGCTCCGGGGCACGTCACACCGTGCCGCAGAACTTCGAAGGCGGCCAGATGCCGCTGCACATGCGGTTGCCAAAGCTGCGTGGTTTCAAGAACCCGTTCCGCGTGGAGTATCAGGTGGTCAACCTGGATCGGCTGAGCCAGCTCTTCCCGGAGGGTGGCACGGTTGGTGTCGCGGACCTGGTGGCTGCAGGGGCGGTACGTTCGGGGTCGCCTATCAAGATCCTCGGTAATGGCGACATCTCGGTCGCGCTCCAGGTGAGCGCACACGCATTCTCGGCGTCGGCGAAGGAGAAGATCGCGGCCGCCGGTGGCGGCACTACCGAGATCTGACTCCCGTGTTGACCGCCGTCGCGGGCGGTGTTGGATTGCCCGCGGTCGCGGGCGGTGTTGGATTGCCCGGGCCTGCGGCGTCGAAGGCGGTGAGGAATCGATCTCGGAAGGCGTCCATCCGCCACACCGGGGCTTGCGGATCGGGCTGCAAGCCCTCCTGCCACCCCCACGGTGCGATCCGCTCGATGACGGATGGGTCGCGTGCAACGATGCTAATCGGTACGTCACGGCTGGCGTCTCGACCAGTGACGATCGGTGCGGGCTGATGGTCCCCGAGGAAGACGAGCACCAGATTGTCGTCGCCATAGGTTTCCACATAAGAGATGAGAGTGCTCAGCGAGTACTCGATGGAGGCTCGGTAGGCGGCACGTACCCGCGTCGGATTCCTGGTCAAAATTGCCTCCGGCGGATCGCCCGGCGCGGCCATCGTTTCGAACAGTGAGCCGTCTCCGATGTCGTCCCAGCTGACAAGTCGGGGGATGGGCTCCCACGGCGCATGGCTCGAGACGAGGGTGATCTCTGCCATTACCGGGTGGTGGTCCCGAGCTGAGCGCTCGGTACCTTCGAAGTTTGACAGGGCGTACTGGTCGGGCATGCTAGCCCAGCTGAACCGGGGGCCTTGGTATCCCATGTCCTTTGCGCCGTAGATCTGGTCGTAGCCGAGGAATCCGCTCCCGGTCCAGGCGGTGTCGTTGCCTGGCATGACGCCGACTGTGCGCCAACTGGCGCGTTGGAACGCCCTGGTGAGGGTTAAACGGTGGCTTGTTGCGAGGTCGTCGTAACGCTGCTGGTTATCGATCCATAAGCCGGAAAGCAACGTGGCGTGGGCGAGCCAACTGCTGCCGCCGGCGGTTGGTGAGGTGAGGAAAGCGCTCCGAGAAGTGAATCCCGCCGCGCGGAGTCGACGATCGCCGGCGTCGAGCACATGACCGACTTGGGGGGCAAATTCTGGATCCTCGACGGCATCGCGGCCGTAGCTCTC
Organism: uncultured Actinomycetota bacterium; assembly: GCA_963740515.1. Taxonomy (GTDB): domain Bacteria; phylum Actinomycetota; class Actinomycetes; order Propionibacteriales; family Propionibacteriaceae; genus Microlunatus. Next base: position 66,400 of record CAVUEO010000037.1, on the reverse strand, counting down.
GACGAAGGCAATGATTACGTCCTTGCCCCGCAGCGCGGCCAATAGATCCTTTGTCGGGATGTTCTGGAACGCATCAGCAGAGACTTCGGTCGCAATCGACTGGCGATCCTGCGGACCAGCACCAGTCGACTGTGAACGGGTGTGAAGGTAGGCCGTTGACGCCTCCACTGCGATGGGTACACCTGGCACGAGCTGGATAGCAAGCATGGCGCAGGTGAGCCACGGGACGGCGAGTACGACAACTGCGTGGGCTGCAGTCGAGTTGTGACGGACCACGAGGCGGCTCAGGTGCTGCACTGATCGCGTCATGAAGATGACCAGTGTCGTGCTGAGTGTTATCGCTACCGCTAGGGAGCCGATCGCCGGGCCCGCTCCGATCGCGCCGGCGAGGAACCTCATGGCGTCGTCGAGCAGCTTCCAGTCCAGAAGCGGGTGAAAGGGCCGAGCGAGGACTGCGAAGAACCCCATGTCGAGGAGCTTGACGATGCTCAGCAAACCCAGCGCCAGGCCGACCAGCGTCGCTGCGACCGACTTCGCCTTTGTCGGCAAGATGAGTAGCAGCGCGACCCAGAGAAGCCCCTCCATCGGGATGCTGACAAACACGCCAGGTGTCAGACGGCTGAGCTCGTCGGGAGCAAGCAAGGCGAGCAGCACGAGCAGACCGGCCAGCGCGGTGGCAGCCCACGTGGCGAGCGGGCGTGCCCGAGGCAGGTCGGCGTCGTCGGCTCCGCGTGGAGCCTCTTGTTCACCTGACACTGCTGCACCTTGTCTTCCCGTCGAGTCCATGGGTTGGCGGTGCGATCCGTCGGGCCCTTGCGGTGAAGGCCTACCAAGGACCAGGCAAACATCATGGCAAGACGGTCGTTCACAACACCACCGGATTCAGTAGTAAGACGGTGGTGATCCCTCAAAAGCTCACTCGAGCGGGAAGCCGGCACCGCTTGCTAGGCGTAAATCGCTCTGGTGCCGTCACCTAGAGTGAGGATTTGAGGGAACGATTCGGGGCGACCGAGACGATGCGGGGTTCGTAGTCGGTTCTTGATAAAGTCGGTCGGTCCTGTTCGCGTGAGCTGCCGTACGTTGCGAGGCGCAAGCAGTTCAGTTGCGTCCAGGATTGTCACGAGAAAGGGAGTGCACTGGTGCTCGCCGCGTTCGCCAACGCGTTCCGGACTCCGGACCTACGCAAGAAGATCTTCTTTACGCTTGCGATCCTTGCGGTCTTCCGCCTCGGTTCGATCATTCCCACGCCGAACGTCAACGTCGAACAGGTGAGCTTTTGCCTTGAGCAGGCCAGCACCGGCGAGCAGCAGGGCCTCTACTCCCTGATCAATCTGTTCTCCGGCGGTGCGCTGCTTCAGCTGGCGATCTTTGCGCTGGGCATCATGCCCTACATCACGGCCAGCATCATCCTGCAACTGCTCACCGTGGTCATCCCGCGGCTAGAAGCCCTCAAGAAAGAGGGTCAGGCAGGGCAGACCAAAATCACTCAGTACACCCGCTACCTGACCCTGGTGCTGGCCGTTCTCAACTCCACTGCCTTCGTCACGGTGGCAGTGAACGATCGGCTCTTCACCGGATGCCCTGGCTTGGTCTACGACAAAAGCATCTTTCCGGTGGTCGTCATGATTCTGACGATGACAGCCGGCACCGGCGTCATCATGTGGCTGGGCGAGCTCATCACCGAACGCGGTGTCGGCAACGGCATGTCAGTGCTGATCTTCACCCAGATCGCTGCCACCTTCCCGAGTGCACTGTGGAGCCTGAAGGTCGCCCGTCCGGGCTCGACGGGGTGGGTCGTGTTCCTGCTGGTGATCGGGTTGGGATTGCTCGTCATGCTCGGCGTTATCTTCGTCGAACTGTCCCAGCGCCGGATTCCGGTGCAGTACGCCAAGCGAATGGTGGGGCGGCGGATGTTCGGCGGCACCACCACCTATATTCCGATCAAGGTCAATCAGGCCGGCGTCATCCCGGTTATCTTTGCTTCCTCACTGCTCTATCTGCCGGTTCTTTACGCACAGTTCCGGCCGGATGACAGGTTCTCGTCCTGGATCAACGCGAATTTCGTCACAGGCGATCATCCGATCTACATCCTGACGTTCTTCTTGCTGATCGTGTTCTTCGCCTACTTCTATGTCGCGATCACGTTCAACCCGGAGGAAGTCGCCGACAATATGAAGAAGTACGGCGGCTTCATCCCCGGCATCCGGGCCGGGAAGCCAACCGAGAACTACCTCAGCTTCGTGTTGTCTCGCCTGACGTTCCCGGGCTCCATGTATCTGGGACTGATCGCGCTGCTGCCCTCGATCGCCTTCATCCTCCTGAACGCCAATCAGAACTTCCCCTTCGGTGGCACCTCGATTCTCATCATCGTCGGTGTTGGGCTCGACACCGTGAAACAGATCGAGAGCCAGCTCCAGCAGCGGAACTACGAAGGGTTCCTCCGCTAATGCGGCTCCTCATCATGGGCCCTCCGGGTGCAGGCAAGGGCACGCAAGCCAAGCAGGTCGCTGAGCACTATCAGATACCCGCGATCTCGACCGGCGACATATTCCGAGCCATGAAGCACGCCGATACCCCGCTGGCACGTCAGGTGCGGGCGATCATGGAATCTGGTGGGTACGTCAGTGACGAGATCACCAACGAGATCGTGAAAGATCGGCTCGCACAAAGCGATTGTGCTGTCGGCTTCCTGCTGGACGGCTACCCACGCACGTTGCAGCAGGTGCGAACCCTCGACGACTACCTCGCCGAGGCCGACCGCCCACTCGACGCGGTCATCTCGCTGCTGGCAGACATTGACGAGGTCGTCGCACGGTTGCTCAAGCGTGCGGAGATCGACGGGCGCTCCGACGACAACGAGGAAACCATCCGAGTCCGCCTCCAGGTCTACGCTGAACAGACCGAGCCGCTGCTTGAGGTCTACCGCACGCGCAGCCTGCTGGTCGAGGTCGACGGTCTCGGGCCGATCGACGAAGTGTCGGAGCGAGTCTTCGCCGCCTTGGATGCACATCGCCAGCGGCGAACGGACGAGCTGCTGGAGCCTCAGTAGCCATCGACGGCAGCGTCAATCCCAGGCGCTAAGCGGCGAGGCTCACCAGCCCGGCAGCCCCATCCACAGTGATCAATTGTCCGGTCTCGATCTTGTGCGTTGCCTCTGGAACCCCGACCACTGCCGGAATGCCGTACTCACGGGCCACCACCGCACCATGAGAGTTCGAGCCGCCCATCTCCATGACCAGGCCGCCGGCTGTCAAGAACAGCGGAGTCCAGCCGGGATCGGTCGAAGGCGCAACCAAGATCTCGCCGGGCTCGAGGCGCGCGCCCACTGGGTCGAGCACGACTCTTGCCCGACCCGTCACGGTGCCAGTCGAGGCCGGGCTGCCGGCGAGAGCGCCGTCTGCCCGGGCGACTGCGACGGCCACGGCCTCCGGCTCGGTCCCATCGGACAGGAGCAGGCGGGGAATGTGGCGCCGCTTCAGCTCCTGCTGGTAGGCCTCTCGCCGCTCGACGACCAGCGTTCGCAAGTCTTCGCCGGCCAGGCCCCGGCGGGCCTCACCCAGGTCGAGGAAGAAGACATCGTCAACCTGATCGATCACGTGGGTCGCAGCGAGCTCCTGCCCAACCGCGCTTAGATGCTCTCGCATCGTCGCGAGCGCCACGATCAGCATGAACTTTGGCGACTCCCGCAACCCCAAGAGCTGGCGGACTCGCCGCAGAGCCCATCCGGCCAGCCGTGCGCGAGGACGGCTTCGCTCAGCCGCACGTGCAGTCAGGCTGGTGATCATGGACTCAGCTTTCACTTGGCCAGCCCGGAACTGTGAGACTGGGTCAAGATCGTCGGCATCGAGGCGAAGGTAGTTGCCAATCACTCCAAGTAGATGGCTCGGATCATCTGACCAGCGCGGCATGCCGAGGTCGATTTCAGCGATCGCGCGATGGCCGAAGCGGCGCAGGAATCCTTGAAGGCCGCGCTGCGCGACGGGCGGCAACGCACGATCGCGATAGCTCTGCAAAAGATCAGGCACCGTCAACTCAGTGAAGACCGTACGCGAAGGCTCATCACTACGGATCTCCTCGGTCAACTCCCAGAGCTTCAGGTCCATCTCGGTCGTGATGTTGTGCGGCAGACCGCGCAACACTTCTTGCAGTTCACCGGGTTGGGCTACGCCGCGCAGCAGCCAGCGAGACACGGCTAGCATCAACGCACCGCCCACGACATACCCGAGGGTTCGCGGCATCAGGAGGAACAGATCGCCGAGACGATTCTGGACGAAGTCGAGTCGTTCGGAGGCCGTCGCGTTGGCAGGTATGGTGAGGGTTTTCCGTAGGCGGCGCTCGGTGGCGGCAATCCCGCGGTAAGCCCATTCCGGATTGGCGAGCCCGAGTGCAGCGCGCACCGGCACCTTGTTGCGTACCAGTGCGCCGGCAATGTGTCGGAGCATGGTGTGGTTACGCGACTCAATGATCGAAAACTCTGGCAGTTCGGCGAGCTTCTTGAGAACCGCTGAGGCCCGTGCCTCCATCACTCCAAATATTGCGATCACTGCCCGGCGCCCAATCCGGTTGCGGAGCACGTTTGTCATGTCCACAAAGAGCCGCTGACCCGGCGCATGCATTGCGGGCGGGCCGGTCAAGGGCTGAGGAGGTGGAATTTTGATTGCAGTGGCAACCGAGGTGCCAATCAACCGAATAGCCGCAATACCCATTGGAGTGATCGGTCTGGTCAAGCCTTGAGCCAAGCTCAGGCACATCAGCACCCGAAGGCCCGGCTGGTGCATCCGCGCGAGTGGGTACAACGTGGTGATCGGCCGCGCCTGCGTCAACCAGATGCGCCCAGCCGAGTCGAGTGCCCATTCGGTGTCCTGCGGCGCATTGTAAAGCTGCTGTACCCGCTGGCCGAGATCAACAAGCTGCAGCAGCTGGTTGTCGTCGAGGCAGGCGTCAGAGCTGGCGTCGGCCAGCTCCTGACGCTCAGTGCCGCCGCCAGGCAGGCTGCTGATCATCACCCGTTTGTCGCCCAACCGGCGGGTCACAATCCTGCGGTCGACGGCGTGCACGACGAAATGATCCGGGTTGACCGCGCCGGAGACCACCGCCTCCCCGAGTCCTGGACTTGCGTCGATCACCGTTTCGGTCCGGTTGCCGGTGACCGGGTTCGCCGTGAACATCACCCCGGCCACAGCCGCATCGATCATGCGCTGCACCACCACAGCCAGCGCCACGCCGCGGTGGTCGATCCCGTTGGCATTGCGGTAGCTGACGGCTCGATCGGTCCACAGCGAGGCCCAGCAGCGTCGGACGGCATCGAGCAGCGCCGCCGAACCAACCACATTGAGATAGGTGTCCTGCTGCCCGGCAAAGCTGGCGTACGCCAAGTCCTCAGCTGTGGCCGACGAGCGGACGGCCACGGCTTCATCGTCGCCGAGCGCGTTGTAGCGATCGCTGATCGCGGTTCGCAGTTCGGCCGGCGGTGCCAACGCCAACACTCGCTGGCGGGCCTCTTCGGCAGCGGCTGCGACTCCGGCCGGATCCGTCGCGCCCGCGAGCTTGTCCATCAGGTCATCCAGCCGCTGTCGCACCACCAGCCGATAGGCATCTGTTGTGACGCAGAAGCCAGCCGGTACCGGCAGCTCCCCCGAGCTCATGATCCCGAGATTGAGCGCCTTGCCACCGACCGCATTGATCATGGTCGAGTCGACGTCGGCGAGGTCCACGACTAGCGTCATGAACAGACGATAGAGCCAGGGTTAAAGAAACTCAACAACCGATGAATTTCCGGTGAACTCCATCGCTCGGCCGCTTGGATTAGCTGTCGAGTACCCTTCTCGACCATGGCTCGCTACCCGCAAACCCGTCGCGATGACGTCGTCGAGGTGCTCCATGGAAGGCGCATCGCCGACCCGTACCGTTGGTTGGAGGACCCTGAATCCGCCGAGGCTGCTGACTGGGTGAAGCGGCAGAACGAGTGCACCGCTGGCTACTTGGAGTCGCTGCCGGACCGCCCATGGTTTCTCAACACGATGCAGCAGGTGATGAGACAGCCACGGGCGGGCGTGCCGTTCAAGCGCGCCGGGCACTACTTCGTGACCAGGAACGATGGCAACCAGAACCAGGACGTGGCCTATGTCGCGTCCTCACTGGAGGAGCTGGTTGCTGGCGGCCGCGTGCTGGTCGATCCCAACACTTTCTCAGACGACGGCACCAGCTCGCTGGCCAGCCTGACAGTGAGCGGGAACGGTCGGTTGGTGGCGTACGGAGTCAGCGAAGCGGGCAGTGATTGGTCGACATTTCGGCTGCTGAACCTGGTCACCGGAGAAGAGGTGGACGACGCGCTGATCCAGACCAAGTTCTCCCAGGCGGAGTGGCTGCCCGACGGTCGCTGCTACGTCTACACCCATTTTGATCATGAGGGTCAGCCGGACGGTACTCAAACCGCCGCGCTGGCCGGACCCAAGTTGCGGCTGCATCGCATCGGCGATTCCCAAGATCGTGACGAGGTGATCATGGAGTTCCCGGAGAATGATCAGCTGATGTTCTGGGGCGAGGTCACCGACGACGATCAGCATCTGGTAGTCACCATTGTGGAAGGAACTGAGAACAAGAACCGCCTCTGGGTTTATCCAATCATCTCGGGAGAACGCAGCGCGCTGGGTAGGCCGATCAAGATCATCGACGAGGCGTTTGCTGAATTCGTGCTCGCGGGTTCGGAGGGTCCGACCCTCTATCTTCGAACCGATTTTGAGGCCGAGGCCGGGCGGCTCGTCGCTGTCGATCTTGACGCTTTCGAAGAGAGCGGACAAGGCCACTGGCAAGAGGTGGTCGCGGAGTCGGAAAACACGCTCTTGGACGCCAGGGCAGCTGGGGACGGGTTCATCCTGGTCTACTTGGCCGACGCGCAACCCAAGATCATCTGGATCGGTCAAGACGGTGCGTCGGCTCGGAATGTCGAGGTGGCTGGCGGTGCAGTCGTCGGGCTCAATGCCAAGCGTGGTGATGCTGAGGCGTTCATCGGCCTTTCCTCGGTCACCTCACCCACGCACAGCTACCTGATCGAGGCCAGCTCGGCGTCCGTGACCTCACTGGAGGGGCTCGTGCCACCAGCCGTGGACGCTTTCGCTGTCCCACAGACCGTGATCGAGCGGCGTACCGCCACCAGCAAGGACGGTACGCCTGTGCCGTACTTCCTGATTGCTCCCGCTGATGCCGACCGGTCCGGGCCGCAACCGACCCTGTTATACGGCTATGGCGGGTTCAAGATCCCAGTGCTCGCGGACTATCGACCAGGTTGGCCCTGCTGGCTGGCCGCCGGCGGTTTGCTCGCGATCGCCAATCTGCGCGGTGGTGGCGAGTTCGGTACGGCCTGGTACGAGGCCGGTCGGCGGGCGCGCAAACAGAACGTTTTCGATGACTTCGCAGCGGTCGCCGAACACCTCAAACAGACCAGAGTCACGACCACCCGACAACTCGCGTTGCACGGTCGGAGTAATGGTGGCTTGCTTGTGGGAGCGGTGCTCACCCAACATCCGGATCTGGCAGCGGCGGCGCTGCCGGCGGTTGGCGTCTTGGATCTGCTGCGCTTCCATCTGTTTACCATCGGCGCCGCATGGATCTCCGATTACGGGAGCCCGGACGACCCAGAGCAGTTCGGCCACGCGCTGGCTTACTCGCCGCTGCATAACGTGCGCACGGGAATCCGCTATCCAGCAACCTTGGTACTCACTGGCGATCACGACGATCGCGTGGTGCCGCTGCACAGCCATAAGTTCACGGCCGCCCTGCAGCATGCCCAGGCTGGTGATCAGCCGATCTTGACCAGGATCGAGGTCTCGACGGGTCACGGAATCGGCAAACCGACTACCCTCATCGCAGCGGAATGGGCCGATCTGCTCGCCTTCGCTGCCCACCACACTGGACTACGAGCTCCTAGCGCCGGCTCGAGAGGGAGCAGGTCGGAAAACGTCACAGGCAGCGGGTAAGTTCGCACGCATGACTGTTGTCATTGACGACGATGTCTTCGCGTCTCTCGTCGAGCCGTTGCGCCGGGAATTGACGGCCCACTGCTATCGCATGGCGGGCTCGATCCATGACGCGGAAGACCTGGTCCAGGAGACCTACCTGCGGGCATGGCGCGGCTTTCACCGCTTTGAAAACCGCTCATCGGTGCGTACTTGGATGTATCGCATCGCAACCAACGTCTGCCTCACCGCGCTCGATGGCCGTGCTCGCCGGCCAATGCCAACGGGCTTCGGCCAGCCCAGCTCCGACCCCTACGGCTCGTTGGAGTCTCGCCCCGAGGTGACCTGGCTGGAACCGGTGCCTGACTCCGTGGTCTGGGGCGGCGGATCCGCTGATGATCCTGCCGCTGAAGTGGTTGACCGAGAGAGCGTTCGGCTGGCGTTCGTAGCGGCTTTGCAGCATCTCACGCCGCCCCAGCGTGCGATCTTGATCTTGCGTGATGTACTCGCGTGGCAAGCCAGCGAGGTGGCAGACCTGTTGGGCATGTCAACGGCCGCTGTCAACAGCAGCCTGCAGCGCGCCAGGGCTCAGGTGCACAAACTCGACCCGGACGGCCCCGACGAGCCGCTCGACGATGAGCGTGCGAAAGAGCTACTCGCCGATTACGTGGCCGCCTTCGAGAACTACGACGTCAAGCGGATCGTCGAGCTTCTCGCGGAGGACGCAATCTGGGAGATGCCGCCATACCTTGGCTGGTACGAAGGATCAGTCGCCATCGGGCATCTCATCGAGACGCACTGTCCGGCTGAGGGGCCCGGCGACCAGATCATGGTGCCGACCTCCGCCAACGGCCAGCCCGCGTTGGCCCTTTATATGAAGCATCCGGATGGGACGCATCATGCGTTCCAGCTCCAGGTGTTGACGCTGACCGACGAGGGCGTCTCCCATGTGGGCTGCTTCTTCGATACCGGCCTGTTCGCCCAGTTCGGGCTCCCCGACAGCATCGGCCCTGACAAGACCTCGACTGGAGCGCCGAAGCCAGACGCGTGACATGGTCCAGTTAGCACTTCTGTAGGGCCTGCGGGTCGCCTCACCATGTACACCGCCTGGTCTTTTGGCAGCTGAATCTCAGCACATGCGCCGAGTAGCCTGGAGCGGTGAGCAGTAACCTGCCGATCTCGTCGCCGTACCGGAGCACCCCCGACGCTCCAGTGACCGAGGCCGAACGCGATCGCCTCACCGCCAGACTCAATGCGGCCTTTACGGCGGGGGCTTTGGAACAGGATGACTATCGAGCTCGGCTGGACTTACTCTTCGCGGCGGAACGACTAGGTGAACTGGTGCCGGTGGTCGAGGGGTTGCCACCGCTGCCGACCCACTCGAGTCCGGCGATTGTCACCAGTTCAAGCGGCCAGCCGGGCGAACTGTCGGAGTCACGACCACCGGGACGACTGACAGCCGTTGTCGTGGGGGGAGTGGCCGCGGTAGTCCTGCTTATTGCCATCTTGCTCGTGCTCTTGATTTAGCCAACAGCTCCTCAAGTGCACCACGCACCTCGGCCGACGCATCCAAAACCGGTTGTGGCCGACAACAATTTGGTATGGCTAACCTAACCTGTTCCAAACCCTTGCGATTGATCATTAAAATGTGTCTATGCCCCGGCAACAGATCACCCAAAGCAAGATCGCTGAACACGTTCAGCGGCTGGGTGAGCTTTACCCGCCGATCTCCCTCGACTCGGTCGACAGGACGATCAAACGGCCCGGAGTTGTGGCCAGGAAGTTCGGGCACGTTATCGACTATCTCGCACGAGTGGAGTTAGAGGTCGATCGCAATGTCCTGGAGCTCCTTGTCCTGCTGCCCGATGCTGACGAAACCAACAAGACCTTCTACGCCGACGTATGGCAACCGCAGGAGATCCAGCACGGGTTGATCTTGGACCGGCTCCAGCAAGATCTCGGCCGTGCGGCCGCCGAACCGCAGCTCGAAGTGTCGTTCCCTATCAAGGTCCTCGGAGCGCTGGCCCATCTGAAGCCCATCCAGGACGTCGCCAAGTTGATGTACTTTCTCACCGGCGCCAGCACCGAACGGCAAGCGGTGCTTGCCTACAACCAAATCAATCGCGGGATGCAGGAGCTCGGCGAGACAGCGATTTCCGAGACGATCATCACCCCGATCAAGCAGCAGGAGCCGGGACACTTCGCCTTCTATCAGATGTCGGCAACGGCGATGATTCAGGAGAAGGTGCTGAACTCCTGGCAGTTGTTCCTGACTCGGGTAATGCGCGAGAAGTCATACCACCTCGTCGGCACCAACCGGATGAAGCAGTATCAGGCTGACATGGGCGGGGTGATGGCTGACCTCGGCGTGGACAACGATCTTGAGGGGTACGCGCGCGAAGTCGGGCGGGTCGAGAACCGGCTGCTGTGGGCTCACAAGCAGGGTATGGAGTTTCCGCCGTACATACTGAAGGCCCTCAAGGAGAGCGTCGACCTCTATCGTGAGCGACTCGAGCGCGGATTCAAATTCGCTTAGCTCGTAGTGCAATAGTCGCGAGATTTGGGTACGGCGTAGTCCTGGCGTAAACTTCTCGGCTGGCCAACTTTGGCCGGCCGATGAGGCGTACGCGGAATCAAGTTAGAGAGTTTATGGCGAAGAAAGAAGGCGCACTCGAGCTGGAGGGCACCGTGGTCGAGGCCCTGCCCAATGCGATGTTTCGCGTTGAGCTGGCCAATGGCCACAAGGTCCTGGCCACGATCAGTGGCAAGATGCGGCAGCACTACATCCGCATCCTTCCGGCCGATCGAGTGGTCGTCGAACTCTCCGCCTACGACTTGACCCGCGGCCGCATCGTCTACCGGCACAAGTAGCCAACTCGCCAACCATCCACATCGTCCGGCTTGTTCGCGCTTGCCTGACGTGAGTTCAGAAAGAAGCTCGATGAAGGTCCAGCCGAGCGTCAAGAGGATCTGCGACAAGTGCAAGGTGATTCGCCGGCACGGTCGCGTGATGGTGATATGCGAGAATCCGCGGCACAAGCAGCGACAGGGCTAGCCGCAAACGCAGCATCAATGCTGCTCGCGTCAGTATCGCGCGAGCAGCTCAATCAGAAGAGTGTGATTGCAAATCCGGGAAGGCTCCCGGATCCACCCTCGGTCGGAGGCCGAGGCTTCGGTGATTGGGTCGCCAGACCTGATCAAAGGCAGCCGGGGACGCATCACGCTTGACACCTCCGCGACGTGATGCCCTGAGCTTTGTCGAAGGGCTTAAGCCATGAGGCCGGCGTCGACCAGATGAAAGGTAGTACGGCCTGATGGCACGCCTTATCGGGGTTGACCTCCCACGCGAGAAGCGTCTCGAGGTTGCCCTCACCTACATTTACGGGATCGGTAAGACCCGCGCTTTGCAAACCCTGGAAGCTACCCAGATCAGTGGCGACATTCGAGTCCACCAGCTGACCGACGACCACCTGGTCGCCCTCCGGGACTGGATCGAGGCGAACTACCAGATCGAAGGTGATCTTCGTCGGGAGGTCGCCTCCGACATCAGGCGCAAGGTCGAGATCGGTTCCTACCAGGGACGTCGTCACCGCAGTGGCTTGCCCGTACGCGGCCAGCGCACCCGCACTAACGCCCGATCCCGCAAGGGCGCTCGCAAACCCGTCGCCGGCAAGAAGAAGGCAAAGTAAATGGCTACTGCAGGGCGCAGCAGCGCCGCCAAGAAGGTGCGCCGCAAGGAAAAGAAGAACGTCGTGGCTGGCCACGCGCATATCAAGAGCACCTTCAACAACACCGTCATTTCGATCACTGACCCGAGTGGCGCGGTCATTGCGTGGGCATCGGCAGGCACCGTCGGGTTCAAGGGCTCGCGCAAATCCACGCCGTACGCCGCCCAGATGGCCGCAGAGGCCGCCGGGCGCCGCGCGATGGAACACGGCATGAAGCGGGTCGACGTGTTCGTCAAGGGCCCTGGATCGGGTCGCGAGACCGCGATTCGCTCACTCGGCGCAATCGGCCTCGAGGTTGGGGCGATCTCCGACGTAACCCCTATTCCGCACAACGGCTGCCGCCCACCCAAGCGGCGCCGGGTCTAATAACCCAAAGAGACTAAGGACTTATCAAAGAACATGGCTCGCTATACCGGTCCCATGACCAAGAAGTCACGTCGGTTGGGTGTTGACCTTGTCGGCGGAGACAGGGCGTTTGAGCGGCGCCCCTACCCACCCGGCGTGCACGGCAAAGGACGCACCAAGGAGTCCGAGTACTCCTTGCAGCTGCGTGAGAAGCAGAAGGCGCGCTTCGCTTATGGCGTGCTTGAGAAGCAGTTTCGCCGCTACTACGAGGAGGCCAACCGGCTTCAGGGCAAGACCGGTGACAACCTGCTCCAGATCCTGGAGTCCCGGCTGGACAATGTGGTCTATCGTGCCGGGCTGGCTCGTACCCGCCGCCAGGCGCGCCAGTTTGTGGTGCACGGCCACTTCCAGGTCAATGGCCAGAAGGTCGACATTCCCTCCTATCGGGTCACTCCGCATGATGTCATCGACCTCGCTGAGAAGGTGAAGGACCAGACTCCGCACATCATCAACCGCGAGACTCACAACGAACGCGACGTACCAGGCTGGATGCAGGTCTTCGCTGACCGCGGCCGGATCCTGATTCATCAGCTCCCGGTGCGGGAGCAGATCGTCGTAGATGTCTCCGAGCAGTTGATTGTTGAGCTCTATTCGAAGTAGACCGTCGGACTTTGTCCGACCGAGCAAAAGGCTCCCCTCCGGGGAGTAGCGCCGCGCCCGTCGGATACGGGCGAGGAGCCGCGCTTTCAAATAGCGGGAAGTGCGGAGGAAGGAAAGAAAATGCTGATTGCACAGCGCCCGTCCCTGTCTGAGGAGAGCGTCTCCGACAGTCGTTCCCGGTTCACCATCGAGCCGCTGGAGCCGGGCTTTGGTTACACCCTCGGCAACTCGCTGCGTCGTACGCTGCTGTCGTCCATCCCGGGCGCGGCCGTGACGAGCATCAAGATCGATGGCAACCTGCACGAGTTCTCCACGATCGAGGGGGTCGTCGAGGATGTCACCGAGATCATCTTGAACCTCAAAGGCCTTGTCGTGTCCTCCGAGGAGGACGAGCCGGTCACGATGTATCTGCGTAAGGCGGGCGCCGGCGAAGTGACCGCTGCAGATATTGCTCCGCCCGCCGGCGTAGAGGTGCACAACCCTGACTTGCACATCGCCACACTCAATGACTCCGGCAGGTTGGAGATGGAGCTGGTAGTGGAGCGTGGCCGCGGTTATGTCTCCTCGGTGCAGAACAAGACCGCCGACGCCGAGATCGGCCGCATCCCGGTCGACTCGATCTACTCGCCAGTGCTCAAGGTCACCTACAAAGTCGAGGCCACCCGCGTGGAGCAGCGCACCGACTTCGACAAGTTGATCTTGGACATCGAGACCAAGCAGGCAATCCGTCCGCGTGATGCGGTTGCCTCGGCCGGCCGTACGCTCGTTGAGCTGTTCGGCCTTGCCCGAGAGCTGAACGTGGAAGCTGAAGGCATTGAGATCGGGCCGTCGCCAATCGACGAGCAGCTAGCTGCAGATCTCGCGCTGCCGGTGGAGGACCTGAACCTGACCGTTCGGTCGTACAACTGCCTCAAGCGCGAGGGCATCCACACGGTGTCCGAGCTGGTGTCGCGCAGCGAGCAGGATCTGCTCGACATTCGCAACTTCGGTTCGAAGTCCATCGACGAGGTCAAGCTGAAGCTGCATGAGATGGGCCTGTCGCTGAAGGACAGCGCGCCAGGCTTCGACCCGTTGAGCGCCATTAGCCGTTACGACGACCTCGACGAGGATGAGGTCGACTTCAGCGAGACCGAGCAGTATTAGAGCAAGGGGGGCGACCCCCTTGAACCCCCGCAGTAGAGCAAGGGGGGCGACCCCCTTGAACCCCCGCAGTAGAGCAAGGGGGGCGACCCCCTTGAACCCCCGCAGTAGAGCAAGGGGGGCGACCCCCTTGAACCCCCGCAGTAGTCGGCTTATCTAGTCACCGGAGAGAAAAATGCCTACACCCACCAAGGGCAGACGCCTTGGCGGCAGTCCAGCGCACGAGCGGCTCATCCTGGCCAACTTGGCAAGCCAGCTGTTCGAACACGGCCGGATCGTCACAACCGAAGCCAAGGCGAAGCGGTTGCGTCCGCTGGCGGAGAAGTTGATCACCAAGGCCAAGCGTGGTGACATCCACGCCAGGCGTCTGGTGCTTACGACCGTCCGGGACAAGGGTGTGGTGCACACGCTGTTCACCGAGATCGCACCGAGCCTGGCCGATCGCGATGGCGGCTATACACGGATCACCAAGGTTGGTCCGCGTAAGGGCGACAACGCTCCGATGGCGCTGATCGAATTGGTCAGGGAATCAGTCGAGGAGAGCCGGAAAGCGAACGCCAAGAGCGTTGCTCCGGCGAAGAAAGCTCCAGCTAAAAAGGCGGCTAAGACGGCCACTGCAGCTACTGCGCCCGCCGCCGCGCCTCCAGCTGAGTCCTCGGTGTCCGAGGAGAGTCCGGCCGAGCAGCTTGTCGAGGAAACGAGCGAGCTCGACGAGACGACTGCGGACGAGGAGCGACCGAGCGATGATTCCTCTGCAGAGGAGGCTGGGACACTCGAGGAGAAGGCCTAGCTGGGCAAGCAAGCAAGACGGCGCCTCCTGAAGGGGGCGCCGTTTGCATGCCCGGTAGGCGTCTTGGAAAGTGGTCACGAACGACATAGATCGCGCGCTGAGACCCGTCGTATCTGACCACTTTCGGCAAGATCAGGGAGAATCACCAGCATGCTGCTGAGTCGACTTGCCGAGACGCGAATCGCGCTCACCGCTACCCGCTCGCGGAATGCCAAGCGTGATCTGATCGCCGCAGTGCTGCGCGAGGCCTCGCATGATGACGTCGAGATCGTGGTGTCTTACATGTCGGGGAGCCTGCGCCAGCGGCGTACTGGTGTGGGCTGGAAGTCGCTCCAGTCCATACCTCCGCCTGCGGCGGAGGCCTCACTGACCGTCGGCGAAGTTGATGCGGTCTTCGAACATGTCGCGGGCCTCAGCGGGTCAGGATCGACGGCTGCGCGAGCCGCTGCCGTGAACGTGTTGCTCGCGCGAGCCACCGCCGAGGAACAGGATCTGCTGCGCGGTTTGGTATTCGGTGAGCTCCGGCAGGGCGCCATGGAGGCAGCGGTCCAAGAAGGCCTCGCTGCTGCCTTCGACGTTCCGGTCGCCGCCGTACGTCGGGCATCCATGTTGTTGTCCTCGACCACGGCTGCTGCCGCTGTGCTGTTGACCGACGGCCTCGAAGCGCTCCAGGCGGTCGGCCTCCAGGTCGGCGTGGGCATTCAGCCGATGCTGGCGGCCAGCGCTCCTGACCCGGATGCTGCGCTGGACAAGACCGGTCTACCGGCGCTCGCCGATTACAAGCTGGACGGCGTACGCGTGCAAGTGCATCGCCGGGGGGAGGAGGTGCGTATCTTCACTCGCAGCCTGGACGACATCACCAGCCGGCTTCCTGAGGTAGTGGCGGTCGCGCAGTCGCTTCCTCATGATCAGCTAGTGCTCGACGGCGAGGTGCTCGCATTGCGCAGCGACGGACGACCCGAAGCCTTCCAGGTCGTGGCGTCCCGAACCATGAGCAGCGTAGACGTGGCGGCGCTCGCGCAGACAGGGCCGCTTCAGGTCTTCTTCTTCGACTTGTTGCATGTCGACGGCAGAGACCTGCTGGACGCCCCGCTGGCTGAGCGGCTCGATCTGATGCGCCGGCTCCTGCCCGGGGCGGTTACTGTCCCGCGCGAGATCTGCACAACCCCCGAAGAGGCCGCGGAGACGTTCCGGGACGCTGTCAAACGCGGCTACGAAGGCGTTGTGATCAAGAATCTCGACGCGTCGTACGCGGCAGGCCGTCGAGACGCCGCCTGGGTGAAGGTCAAGCCACGGCACACCTTCGACCTCATCGTCACTGCCGCCGAGTGGGGGCACGGTCGTCGGCAGGGTTGGCTGTCCAACCTCCACTTGGCGGCTCGTGACCCGATGTCGGGCGAGTTGATCATGCTTGGCAAGACGTTCAAAGGTCTCAGCGACGAGCTGCTGACCTGGCAGACCGCCCGATTCCTGGAGCTCGAGACCCGCCGTACCCCGGGCACGGTTTACCTAGAGCCCTCAACGGTGGTGGAGATCGCGTGCGATGGGCTGCAGGTGTCGACGCGCTATCCCGGAGGCGTCGCCTTGCGGTTTGCCAGAGTGTTGCGTTATCGGCCGGACAAGTCGGCTGCAGAGGCCGACACCATTGACACGGTCAAGGCCCTCAGCCCCATCATCGACGGCTCAAAAGGACAAACCCGCGAGCTTGGCAACGCGCACCCAGCGGCAGACCCTTCCTCGCGGTCGGGTTGAAGCAGGAAGCATGTTGGCCGGATGGACAAATCCGGCGCTCGCGGGTTCGGGTGTTGGCTGTGGATTAGCCGGCCGCACGCGACCAGTTTCTACACAGTCGGGAGCGGCTAGCTTGCCGTCACCTCACATGTCCAAAAATCATTCATCCTTTGGACCACCTCCTTTCCGTGTCCCACTAACGTATGCGCGCGCACGCGTCGGGTCAACGGACTTTGCGCGAGCAGCTGTGAAACCGACCGAAGTCATGTTATGAAGCATCGATGACCCTGGCGCGGCTAACCGAGGTGCTGGCCCCAGCGGCCGCTTCCGGCGCGGGCCTGGGAGCCTTCAACGTCTTCAGCATCGAGCACGCCGAAGCGTTGAGCACCGCCGCTGAGACTGCTGGAACCCCAGTGGTACTGCAAATCTCACAGAACGCCGTGCGCTATCACGGAGCGTTGGCGCCGATCGGACTGGCCACCCTCGCCTTGGCGCGCCAGGGAGCTGTTCCGATGGTTGTTCACCTTGATCACGTCACCGATGAGAGTTTGGTGGACGAGGCGGTGTTGCTGGGCTTTGGCTCGGTGATGTTCGACGCATCGACGATGCCGTACGCGGACAACGTCACCGCCACCGCCGCGATCGCCCGGCGCTGCCACGACAATGGGCTCGACATCGAGGCTGAGCTAGGCGAGGTCGGTGGCAAGGACGGCGTACACGGCTCGGGTGTACGCACCAGGCCCGACGAGGCGGCCGCCTTTGTGGAAGCAACCGGAGTGGACGCGCTGGCCGTCGCCGTTGGATCCTCGCATGCCATGACCGAACGCCGCGTCGCACTTGATCTCGAGCTGATCAATGCGCTGCACGCTGCAGTACCGGTGCCGCTGGTGTTGCACGGCTCATCAGGCGTGCCGGATGGGGAGCTGGCACGGGCGGTCCAGGCTGGCATGACCAAGATCAATATTGCGACCCATCTCAACCACGTGTTCACAGACTCTGTGCGAGCGACGCTGGCCGGCAACCCCTCGATGGTCGATAGCCGCAAGTATCTCGGTCCGGCTCGTGACGCGGTAGCCGCAGAGGCGGAACGGTTGCTGCGTCTGCTTAACGGCTCCTGACGATTGCAGACCGGTCCAAGGCGTCCATGCGTTCGACGGCATGGTCAACACGATCGAGCATGTACAGCGCAGCTAGCAGCCACGCTCGCCGAGCCCGGCCAGCCGAGGTGAGAAGCGCGGGGTCGAGCACGAAGAGGGGCAGCACCGCCTCTCCGTCGTCGATCGCCGAACGCAAGGCCGGATTGTCAGCAAGCCGGAAATCGCGCCGTACCCACCAGATCGTAGGACGCCCGTCCGAACTCATCGTCTAATCTTGCACCGGGCGTCATGGGTCCTTCGCACGTTCCAGCGCGACGCGGGAGTGAAGACAAGAGGAGAGACGTGAGCGACCTGATCGATACCACGGAGATGTACCTTCGCACCATCTATGAGCTGGAGGAGGAGGGGATTGTTCCCCTCCGTGCGCGGATCGCCGAGCGCTTGCATCAAAGTGGCCCCACCGTGTCGCAGACCGTTGCCCGGATGGAGCGTGACAATCTCGTACACGTGCAGGGGGACCGTCATCTCGAGCTGACCATCGAGGGTCGGGTGCGTGCGACGCGAGTCATGCGGAAGCATCGACTGGCCGAGCGGCTTCTCATTGACGTCATAGGGCTCGATTGGGAGAAGGTGCACGACGAGGCTTGCCGCTGGGAACACGTCATCTCTGAAGATGTGGAGCGCAAACTCGTTGATCTCCTGAACGCGCCGACTATGTCGCCGTACGGCAATCCCATTCCCGGGCTTGAGGAACTCGGGGTAAGCACTGCCACCGAGCCGTTCCGGGAAGGGAATGAGCAGTTGCAGGACGTTGTCAGCAGCTCCGCTTCCCCCATCAGAGTCGTCATCGAGCGGATGAGCGAGGAGATCCAGAAGGACGTGGAGATGATGGGGACGTTGCGACAAGCGGGTATTCAGCCTGGTGCCGTGGTCAGCGCCGAGTTGGGGGGACTGGGTGTGCGGCTGACAGCCGACGGTGCGCCCGGATGCGAGATCGACCGAGAAGCATCCACCCACTTATTCGTTTCGCGCGCCTAATGGCGCCACAAGAAGACTTCGTTGCGAGCAGCGACGAGGTGAATTGGCGGGTCTACCTTTCGGAGTTTCATCGCGAGAGAGCGGGAATCGCCGAGGCTGTGCTTTCCCGCGCTCTGGCGGGCGACCATTCGCCGTACCGCTGGCTGGCCCGAGCAGTGTCCGCGAATGCCGGCATCGTGCTCGATCTTGCGTGCGGATCAGGTCCCATGTCGCGAGAGCTGGCCCAGCCGGGGCGAACGGTCATCGGTTTGGATTTGTCTGAACATGAACTGGCGTTGGCGGCAGATCGGGGACCAGGGCCATGGATCCGGGCCGATGCGTTGCAGCTCCCATTCAAGGACCAGTGCATCGATGTCGTTACCAGCTCGATGGGGTTGGTAGTGGTCCAACCGCTGTCGCGAGTTGTCGGGGAAGTGGCGCGTGTGCTGCGCCCGGGTGGTGTGTTGGCCGCAATCGCTCCCGCAATCAGGCCACTCGGGCCGCGTGACCTCAGGGTGCTCACCCGGATCAATGGACGGTTGCGGACCAAGCCCCAGTTTCCGGGACCGGTCGAACTGACCGGCTTCGCAAAGACTCTGTCCATGCATGGGATGCGGGCGGTTGAGGATGCTCGCGAGCGCTACCGCTTCAGCATTCGCTCGCGAGCCGACGCCGAGTTGGTGATGTCAGCGCTGTACCTCCCGAACACGCGCTGGTCGCGGGTCGAGAGCGCGATCGAGTACCTCGAGGGCCGCTTGAAGAGGCGTGAGGTGGTCGATGTCGCGATCCCGATGCGTCGGCTCGTTGCGATCAAATAGTGCGGCTCGATGGAATAGGCAGGAATGGCTAACGGTTGACACAGTGGCTGCCGCAAACGCCTCCATGAGCAGCCCATCCGTAACGAGGAGCATGTGCATGGCAACGCTTAAGATCAGTGCCGATAACTTCGAGGAGACCATCACCGACAACGAAATTGTCTTGGTGGACTTCTGGGCCGAGTGGTGCGGACCGTGTAAGCGATTCGGGCCAATTTATGAGAAGGCCTCCGAGGAGTATGACGGGATCGTCTTCGCCAAGCTCGATACAGACGCCAACCCTGAGCTAACCGGCCTACTCGGCATCGAGGGCATTCCCACGCTGATGGCCTTCCGTGAGGGTGTGATGGTGTTCAACCAGGCGGGCGCGTTGCCCGGGCACGCCCTAAAGCAGGTCGTTGACGCGGTCAAGGACCTGGACATGGTCGAGGTACACGCTCAGGTCGCCCAGCTTCAGGCCGAACACAGTCACGAGTCGTAGGCCTCGATCGCATTAACGAAAGTTGTCGCAGCCCGCGCAACGTCTAGATCAACAACCACCCCGATCCTTGACCAGGGATCGGGATCGTGGCCCGCAGGTTCACCGGGCGCAGCGCGCTGATCGACGATCGTCTGTCCGCGGCCCATGCCGTGGAGGTTGACCCGAACGGGAAACGTGCGCGTCACAAAGAGCTCCGGGTTGGTCAGCAGAACCATGGCTCCGGCGTCGCCGAGCAAGCCCACGTAGTCCCGGTTCACCTCCTCCGACCTGGCGCGCCGCCGGTAAAGGAGCTCGCCCGCCAACCGGATTGCTGGATGATCACCGTCGCGGAAGCGGTCGGCATCGGTGCGACGCACACTGAGACGGCTGAAGGCGTCGAGCGAATACATCGTGATCAGGCTCGATGCCTCGATCACGCACTGTGCCGCCTCGGGATCATGCCAGACGTTGAACTCGGCTAGCGCGGTCACGTTGCCGCCGCTGGCGGAGCCCCCCATGAAGATGATCTGCTCAAGGCGGGTGGCGACTTCCGGATACATGCTGAGCAGCATTGCCGCATTCGTCTTGGGTGCCAGCGTGACCAGAGTCACCAGCTCAGTGGATGCCATGATCAACTGATGCAGCAGCTCGACGGCATGCAGAGGTGATCGCTGGCGTGAGGTCTCCGGTAGCTGAATCCCGCCAAGTCCATTGACGCCGTGTGATCCGCCGAGCGCGCCGCGCGCGCTCGATCAGCGGCTGCAAGGCGCCCGCCGCAACCGGGATGTCTCCAGCGCCCGCAGCATCCAGCACCTTGCAGGTGTTGATCACTACCTGGTCGATCGGGACGTTGCCAGCAACGCAGCTAATGCCGATCACCTCGAGATCGGGGTGGCGTGTGGCATAGAGGATGGCAAGAGCGTCGTCGGTGCCGGTGTCTACATCCATCAGAATGCGTCTCGGCACATCAGACATGCTCCCAGACCGCCGCAGCCTGCGCCGGTCCATCCTGCTGCGCCGCTGCCGCCCGGTCGCCTGAAGATCAGGCATCAGCGATCGATCGCCCAGCGTAGCTTTAGGCCCATGAAGGCGGTCGTGTTGACCCGGACCGGCGGTCCGGAGGTTCTCAAGGTTCAGGAATGGCTCGACCCGCCGGTGGCGGCGGGTGAGGTCCGGATCGCAGTGCGGGCCGCGGGCCTCAACTTCGCCGACACCATGGCGCGGGTGGGTTTCTACCCCGCCGCACCAAAGACACCATGCGTCCTGGGCTATGAGGTGGCCGGCGAGGTCGACACGATCGGAGCGGATGTCAGCGGGTTTGTCGTTGGGCAGCGGGTGATGGCCGGGACCCACTTCGGGGGTCAGGCCGAGCTGGCCACCGCTCAGGCCCGAGATGTCCTGCCGATGCCAGACAATCTGAGCTTCGAGGAAGGCGCGGCGTTCTGCGTGAGCTACGCCACGGCGTACGCCGCGCTGATCATCATGGGCGGCCTGCGCGCCCAGGGCCGGGTTCTCATCCATTCGGCCGCCGGTGGCGTCGGGACCGCGGCGACCCAGATCGCGCGCAACGCCGGTGCGGAGATCTTCGGTACCGCTTCGGCGTCCAAACACGGCGCCATCCAGGCTCAGGGGGTGCACCATCCGATCGACTCCCGCAGCCAAGACTTCAAGGCCGAGGTTCGCAGGCTCACCGATGGTGAGGGTGTCGACATCGTGATGGACGCCAATGGACCAAGATCGTTCCGCAAGGATTACCGGATCCTTCGGCCGGGCGGCCGACTCATCATGTACGGCCTGTCGGAGGCGCTCAACGAAAATGGTCGCAACCTGCGCGCCGCGCTGACCAGCCTGCTTCGTATGCCGACCTCGACCATGCCCTGGTGGAATACGGCTCGGCTGCTGAATCAGAATCGTGGTGTCTTCGGTCTCAACCTGCTGAGCTGGTGGCGGCGGGAAGGCGGCATGGACAGGATCACAAAACCGCTTCTCGCAGATCTGGGGGCTGGCCGTCTGGCGCCCGTTATCGCCAAGACCTTTCCCTTCGCACGCGCGGGCGACGCTCACCAATTCCTCGCCGAGCGTCGCAACATCGGCAAGGTCGTCCTCACCCCAAGCTGAGCTCAAGGTGGCGAGTCACGATCCGAAGGGGGCGTTGTCAACACGAGATGCGACTCGTGATCGAGCTCTTCGATAATGGTGACCGTCTCGTCGATATCTCTCGGCGGGGTACAACAACAGAAGCAACGGAGGCGCAGCCCGTGGAACTGGAACGTGCTCGATCATTACTGGAGGCGGAGCGCGGGCAGGTGCGGCGGCTGCTGGCCGATCTTGGCACGGCCCGGACAGATGACCATGTCGCCGAACGCGATGCGTCTGATCCGGCGCAGCCACTGGCTGAACAGGGCGTCGACGACGCCGTGGCCGCCGGCCTGCGGCACCGGCTCGCGGCGCTCGATCGGGCTCTCCAACGGGTCGAAGACGGCAGCTACGGTCGCTCGATCCGCAGCGGTGCGCCCATCCCGGATGAACGCCTGGAGGCAGACCCGGCGGCAGAGCTCACTGTCCAGGAGGCCGCCGACAACGAAGCGGCGGACCGATAACGGTCACGACGGCAACAACGTGGAGGCGTGTCTTGCGCACATGCCATTCGTTGCCGCGCCCCGCCCGCAGTAGTAGCGTGGAAATTCCCTGACCGCAGCAGAATGTCCTCGCCCCGCCCTTCCAGAACGGAGATCGTCATGAGTCCTGCCGCCGAGACCGCCATCGACGTACGTCCATTCCAGGTCGAGATTCCCGAAGAGGAGCTCGCTGAGCTGCGACGCCGGATCGAGGCGACGCGCTGGCCTTCCAAAGAGCTCGTAGCAGACCGGTCGCAGGGCGTGCAGCTGGCGGCGCTGCAGGAGCTCGCCCGCTATTGGGCGACCGACTACGACTGGCGCAAGGCCGAGGCGAAGCTCAACGCACTTCCGCAGTTCACCACCGAGATCGACGGGGTCGGGATCCACTTCATCCACGTGCGCTCCCAGCACGAAAACGCGTTGCCGCTGATCATGACGCACGGCTGGCCCGGCTCGGTCATCGAGCTGCTCGACACGGTCGGTCCGCTCACCGACCCGACCGCTCACGGCGGCGCCGCCGAGGACGCATTCCACCTGGTGCTGCCGTCACTGCCCGGTTACGGGTTCTCCAGTGAGCCGACCGAGCTCGGTTGGGACGCTGCCCGCACCGGACGCGCGTGGGCTGAGCTGATGCGCCGTCTCGGCTACACCCGCTACGTCGCCCAGGGCGGCGACGTGGGTGCCCTCGTCACGGACCTGATGGGCCGCCAGGGGGTCGAGGGTTTGGCCGGCTACCACCTGAACCTGCTGACGGCGGTGCTCGCGGTCGGCGATCAGCTGCCCAAGGAATCCGAACAGGAACGCGCAGCGGCCGCCGCGACCGCAGCGTTCAGGCAAGACGGTTTCGGCTACTTCCTGGAGATGGCAACACGGCCACAGACGATCAGCTACGCCCTGCTGGATTCACCTGTCGCGCTGGCCGGCTGGCTGCTCGACCACGACACGGACAGCTACTACAAGATCTCCCGCGCGTTCGTCGACGGCGAGCCCGTGGGCAATCTCACCCGGGACACCATCGTCGACAACATCACGCTGTACTGGCTGACCGGCACCGCAGCCTCGGCAGCCCGATCGTACTGGGAGGACGCACGAGCGCTGGCCGCAGCGCTTGCGAGCGGCCAGCCTCCTCCGCCAGTTTCGGTTCCCGTCGGCTTCACGACGTTCCCCGGCGAGATCTGGGCCTCCCCGCGCAGCTGGGTTGAGGCGGTCTACCCCGGCCTCGCCTACTTCAACGAGGTCGACAGGGGCGGCCACTTCGCCGCCTGGGAGGAGCCGCAGCTCTTCGCCACCGAGATGCGGGCTGCGTTCCGCTCACTGCGCTAATGAGACGGACGTGAGCCTCTTCGGCGCACGCCGCCATCCGCGTACGGCCGCCTTGCCCGTCGAGGGTCACCTCCCAGATTTCGACGGGGCGACCGGCTGGCTGAATTCGTCGCCTCTCACTCCGGCGGAGCTGCGTGGGAGGGTCGTTCTCGTCGATTTCTGGACGTACACCTGCATCAACTGGCTCCGCACGCTGGCCTTCGTCCGTGCGTGGTCGGAGAAGTACCGCGATCGAGGCCTTGTCGTCATCGGCGTCCACACGCCGGAGTTTCCGTTCGAGCGCGAGATCGAAAACGTCCGCGAGGCCGCGCAAGCCATGCGGGTCCAGTACCCGATCGCCCTCGACAGCGACTACGGGGTCTGGAAGGCCTTCGCCAACCGGTACTGGCCGGCCGTCTACCTCGCAGACGCGGAGGGCCGGATCCGGTACCACCACTTCGGCGAGGGCGAGTACGACGACGGCGAGTGGATGATCCAGCACCTGCTTCGCGAGGCCCGAAGCGAGGGCATCGGCGAAGAGCTCGTCTCCGTCACCGCGGAGGGTTTGGAGGTGCAAGCCGACTGGACGAACCTGGGCTCGCCCGAGACCTACCTCGGCTACCAGCAGGGGCAGAACCTCGACTCTCCCGGCGGTGTCGCGTACGACGAGCCTCGCAGCTACGTCACGCCCGAGTCGTTGCAACTCAACACCTGGGCCCTGAGCGGAAACTGGACGATCGAGGAGCGGGCGAGCGTGCTGAACGAAGCCGGGGGGCGAATCGCCTTCCGCTTCCATGCGCGCGACGTCCATCTCGTCCTGCGCTCGCGGGCGGGCACGGTCGTCCCGTTCCGAGTGCTGGTCGACGGCGAAGCACCCGGCGCAGCCCACGGGCTGGACGTCGACGAGGAGGGCAAGGGAACGCTGGTCCAGCCACGGCTCTATCAGCTGGTGCGTGAGCCCGGGTCGATCACGGACCGCACGTTCGAGATCGCATTCCTGGATACGGGCGTCGAGGCGTACGTCTTCACCTTCGGCTAGCGACGGGCTCGGCCTTCAGCGGTGCCGGTACACGATCTCCCGAAGTCTGTCCTATGAGCACCGAAAGGAAGCAAGATGGCTGACGATGTCCAAGTGGTGAACCGCCGGCTGGACGCGAGCGAGAACGAGGCGCTGATCGGCATTGCCCGGATGGGCGCGGATGCGTTCGGGTACACGGCGGACTTGCGGATCGACCGCCACCTTGCCGAGCTCCTGCGCCTGCGAGTTTCGCAGCTCAACAACTGCACCTACTGCCTCAACCTGCATTACGAGGCTGCGCGCGAGGCGGGCATTCCCCGGGCGAAGATCGACACCCTGACGGCGTGGTGGGAGACCGAGCTTCATTCCGAGGCCGAGCAGGCAGCTCTGCGCTATGCCGAGGCGCTCACCCGTGCCGCCGACACAGACCGGGACGCGGCGTTCCAGCGTTTCCACGACGCGCTCGCCGAGAACTTCAGCCTGGAGGAGATCCTCGAGATCGTCGGCGTCGTGGTCAACATGAACGTCTGGACGCGGATCAAACTTGCCGAGGGCGCGATGCCGGGCTCCCGGCCACACTGACGCGTCAGCTGCGAGACTGCTGTGAAACAGGAGTTACGCCCAGATCACGTCTAACGGTGGTTGCGCCAGCCTGCCCAACCTCAAGGGGGTTGCCCTGACCGAGCCCACCCCGCGCCGAAGCCCTTTCTCCGGCAGGACGCCGTGGTCTCGCAGCCTGCCTGCCCCGCTGCGTTCATTCCTCCGCACCGAGTCCGGCAGCGCGGGGGTGCTGCTCCTCGCGACGCTGGCGGCGCTTGTGTGGGCCAACCTCGCTCCCGAGGCATACGCCTCCGCATGGGAAACACCGCTCACGATCCGGCTAGGAGACGTTGGCATCACCTTGACCCTGCGCGAGTGGGTCAACAGCGGCTTGATGACCTTCTTCTTTTTCGTGGTGGGCCTGGAGGCACGCCGGGAATTCGATCTGGGCGAGCTGCGACAGCGACGTCGCGTCGCGCTTCCCGTGCTGGCGGGCCTGGGGGGCATGATCGTGCCGGTCGGGATCTTCCTGGCCCTGAACACCGGTCGGGAGTCGGCGGCCGGTTGGGGGGTGACGATGTCCACCGACACCGCCTTCGCCCTCGGGCTCCTGGCGCTGGTGGCGCGTGGACTCCCTGATCGGGTCCGGACCTTCTTGCTCACCGTGGTCGTGGTGGATGATCTCGTGGCCCTGCTGGTGATCGCGACTGTCTACAGCGGCCCGGTTGCGCTCCGTCCCCTGCTGCTGGCGCTGGGCCTCGTCGGCAGCATGTTGCTGCTGCGCATGGCGCGGGTCCGCTACGGGCTGCTCTACTTCCTGTTTGGCGCCGCGGCATGGGTCGCCCTGCAGTCCTCCGGAATCGAGCCGGTCGTGCTAGGTCTTGCGGTCGGGCTCCTCACGTCGGCGTACGCGCCCGCGCGCGGTGACCTGGAGCGCGCCACCGACCTGTTCCGCCTCTTCCGCGAGCAGCCCACCCCCGAGCTCGCCGAGTCGGCGCGGGTAGGGCTGGCCCAGTCGCTGTCGCCGAACGAGCGCCTGCAGCTGGCCTACCACCCATGGACGAGCTACGTGATCGTTCCGATCTTCGCGCTGGCCAACGCCGGCATCGAGATCAGCGAAGAGTTCCTGGTCCGAGCCGCCACCTCGCCGATCACGCTCGGCATCATTGCGGGCTACGTGCTCGGCAAGCCGATCGGTATCGCTGGCACCGCGTGGCTCGTCAGCCGGCTAACCCGGGGGCGACTGCGAATCCCCGTCGGCTGGGCGGCACTCGCCGGGTACCGGCGCAATCGCCGGCATCGGATTCACGGTCTCGCTGCTGATAGCCAGCCTTGCCTTCTCCGGACCGGAACTGCAGGAAGCCAAGCTCGGCATCCTCTCGGCGGCCCTGCTCGCCTCGCTGTTCGCCTGGATGATCTTCGGGCTTACGGGTCGACTCTCGCCGGCCCAACGGACCCGCGCGCTGCTCGGCACGGCCGAGACGCTAATCGACCTCGCCGTGCCGGTTGAGGACGATCGAGACCACATCCGCGGCCCAGCGGATGCGAAGGTGACCTTAGTGGAGTACGGCGACTTCGAGTGCCCCTACTGCGGCCAAGCAGAGCCCGTCGTACGCGCTCTTCTCGCCAACATCGGCGATCTCCGATACGTCTGGCGACACCTGCCGCTGACCGACGTGCATCCCAACGCCGCGCTGAGCGCCGAGGCAGCCGAGGCCGCTGACCGGCAAGGGGCGTTCTGGCCCATGCACGACCTGCTGCTGCAGCATCAACAGGAGTTGCGACCGGTTCACCTCGTGCGCTACGCCGCCGACCTCGGGCTAGACGTCGACCGGTTCCGCGAGGACCTGCGCCGTCATGTGGGCGCTGCCCGCGTCGCTGAAGACGTCGACTCGGCCGCCTCCAGCAGAGTGGCCGGCACCCCCACTTTCTTCATCAACGGCCGCCGCCAATACGGCGCCTACGACATCGACACCCTCACCGCGGCAGTCAAGACCGCAAAGGCTCAAGTGAAGCCCGACGTGCCGCATAATTCGCGGTCCTAGCCGGTGTGAAAGAGCGGCTGCTGGTCTGACCTGCTCCGTCGGTCCATTCGAACCTGCCTCGATCGCCCATTACGAACCCCACGGAGCACTCAGCGACGGCCAGCGGTCCTGGGCCCAGTCAAGCCAGCTCGACCAGCGGGACGGTGGTGGCGGCGGAGGAGAGCCTGCGAGTTCGGCTGCGTCCGGAACCTCGAACATCGCACGCCAACGGTCTAGGTCGACCAATGTCATGACGACCGTCTCATGCGGTGCGTCCGCCCAGCGGCGCTCAATCCTTTCAAGTTGGGTGTCGCGGTCGACAGGAAGATAGACCAACCGAAACGTCGCTTCCTCCCGCTCGGCCAACCACTGCAACGCGGCCCGTTCCTCCCTCGCCCAGCATCCGAAGTCCAGCACCACATTGGTGTTCAATCGGAGAAGCTGAAGAGCGAGGCTGATCATCCGTCCTTCGAGCACATCCCGCTTGCCATCTGCATCGGGCTCACCAAACAACGGGATCATCCACTCATCCGGACTCAGGCGCAGCGCTTGGTGTTCTCTCGCAAGCTTCCTGGCGACCGTGGTCTTGCCAGATCCGGGAAGGCCCACCAGCAAGATCATCGTCGTCACGTACTGATTCTGACCCTCAAGCCGATCGGGTGGAAAGCGAACGACTAGCGGACGAGCGGCCATATGGCGCTAACCCACGCCGACCGCCAGTGAGGGAAGGCGCAGGGAAGGTGGCCCGTCTAGCGTCGCCGCTGTCATGGTCCACCAGTCGAACGGAGTTCCTTTCATGACCACAACAACGGCTCAGCGACCACCTCGCAACGGCGTCGACGTCCCAACGCTTTTCGCCACCCTCGACGCGGTCAAGGGTGCGCCGCAGATCGCCCAGTTCCAGTTCCGCGCGACCAACGAATGGATCAGCGGCACCCACAACCGCTCAACCATCCAAGGCTTCTACGGCGCCGGACAGGAGGACACGTCCCGGCCGGCCCCCTTCACCTACGACGCCGATCACCCGGCAATCCTCGTGGGATCGAACCAAGCTCCCACGCCGGTCGAGTTCCTGCTGCATGCCCTCGCCGCTTGCATCACGTCAGGCCTGGCGAACATTGCTGCCGCCCGAGGCATCACCCTGCGGAGGGTCTCCTCGACCGTCGAGGGTGACATCGACCTGCTCGGCATCCTCGGCATCTCCGACGTCGTTCGCAACGGCTACCGGCAGATTCGTGTGCACTTCGACGTCGACGGGGACGCGTCGCCGGAACAGCTGAGCGCGCTCGTCGAGCAATCCCGGCGCCGTTCTGCTGTCTACGATGTGCTGGTCAACGGCACCGATGTTCAGATCGATGTCAGTACCCCTTGACCACCGCCGCGCGGGATGTGATCATCATCGGCGGCCGAGTAGCCGGCGCATCGACGGCCCTGCTGCTCGCCCGCGGCGGCCTGCGGGTGTTCGTCGTCGAGCGGGCGCGCCGCGGCTCGGACACCGTGTCGACTCATGCCCTCATGCGCGGCGGAGTCCTGCAGCTGCATCGCTGGGGCCTGCTAGATCGCGTAGTCGGCACCGGCGCGCCTCCGGTCCGCCGGGTCACCTTCCACTATGGCCATGACTCCATGCCCGTCACGCTGAAGCCGTACGCCGGGGTGGATGCCCTCTACGCTCCCCGGCGAACTGTCCTTGACGCTCTTTTGGTCGACGCCGCCGAGGAGGCCGGCGCAAGGTTCGGTTTCGGACTGGCGATGACTGACGTGGCTCGGGATCGCGCCGGGCGGGTCGTCGGTGTCGTTGTGCGTGACCGCCTCGGCGCGACGTGGACCGAACGCGCGGGGCTCGTCGTGGAGCTGACGGGCGCAGCTCGCTGGTGGCCACCCTGGTCGGCGCGCCCACCGTCGTCGCCGGCGTCCATGCCGCGGCGTACGTCTATGGGTATTGGCCCGCAGCGGACCTGGACGGCTACCACTGGTACTACGGCGACGGGCTCTCCGCCGGCGTGATCCCGACGAACGACGGCCTGGCTTGTGTGTTCGCCGCCGGCCCGGCGGCGGTGCTCGCCGCGCGGATGCGCCACAGCCGCCCGCTGGATGCGGCGCGCGACCTCCTGGCGAGGATTGACAGCCAGCTCACCGACCTCACTAGAGACGCGCCGCGAGGCCCGGTCCGATTCTTCCGCGGCCTCCCAGCCCGATTGCGACGGCTGCATGGACCGGGTTGGGCGCTGGTCGGAGATGCCGGGTGGTGGAAGGACCCGTTATCCACCTACGGCATCACTGACGCGTTCCGCGATGCCGAATTGCTGGCCGAGGCCGTCGTCGCAGGTGCCGAGTCGGACCGCGCAACGCAGATCGCCCTCCGCCGCTACCAGGCCGAACGGGATCGGCTGGCGTTGTCGATGCATCCGATCGTCGACCGACTTGCTTCCCATCAGTGGGACTTGGCCCAGGTGCAACAGCTGCTCCGCGAGCTCGCCTCTGTGATGGCCGACGACGTCGAGGGCATTCGGGCCTTCGGTCCCGCTCCTGGGGTGAACCCGATCCACCGGGTCTATTCGGATGTCGAAGCCGATATCAACCGCTTCGGCGGCGTGCCCGCCGCCACGGCCTGATGCTGCGATGACGCAACGGAGTTACATTCACAGTGGAGCAACGATGAATGTGGAGATCGACCTGCTGGGCGGCTTCGCCGTCCGGGTCGACGGCCGGCCAATTCCCGCCAGAGAGTGGCGCCGCCGACACGCGACGTCGCTCGTCAAACTGCTCGCGCTGGCGCCCCGCCGCACGCTGCACCGCGAGCAAGTGATCGACGCGCTGTGGCCTGACACCCCGATCGACGACGCCGGCCCGCGGCTGCACAAGGCGGCGCACTTTGCCCGCCGTTCGCTGGGCGACCCGAGCGCGCTGGTCTTGTCGGGGGACACAGTCTCGCTGTTTCCCGACGCCCATCTGGTCGTAGACGCCGACGAGTTCGAGCGCAATGCCAAGGAGGCCATCGCTGCTCTGGATCGCGATCCCGACGGATGCGGAGCCGCGGCCGCCGCTGCTGCTGACCAATGGGCCGGCGAGCTCCTTCCTGACGACCCGTACGAGGCGTGGCTGGAAGTTCCGCGCGACCGGTTGCGGCAGCTTCATCAGGAGCTGCTCCGGCGATCCCGCCGCTGGGGCGAGCTCGCCCTGGCGGACCCGGCAGACGAGGAAGCCAACCTCGCCCGTGCCCGGCAGCTGGCTGACAGCGGCAATCGAGGAGGCGCGCTTCGCCAGTTAGAACGGCTGGAGCGGGCGCTACGCCGCGAACTAGGCGTCAGCCCCGGCCCTGCGGTGGCCTCGCTTCGGGCCGAGTTGCTCGCATCCAACGCTCCCGAGACTCAGCATCGCCCGACGAGCGTTCTCTTCGGCCGGGACACCGAGCTGCGCCGGATCGACCGGTTGATCATGGCGGCGAGCGCGGGTGAGGGTCGGACGCTTTTTGTGTCCGGGCCGGCCGGCATCGGCAAGACTGCCGTGCTGCGGTGGCTCGACCGGCGGGCGGAGGAGCGTGGGCTGCGTGTGGGTGTGGGTGCCGCCGCCGCCCTCGAGGGTGCCTGGCCGTACGCGCCGGTGCTCGAAGCTCTCGCGGATCTGTGCCGGCGCTACCCGGCGCTGCTCGACGGCCTGGCCGACGAGTACCGAAGCGAAATCGAAGGCGCGCTGCGTGGCAGCTCACCTGGCTGGGCGGGAGAGAGCCGCCACCAGCGGCTGTTTGTCAGCGCCGCCGAACTGTTGCGACTCGCCGCATCCGGCGGGGGTGCGGTGCTCATCGTGGACGATGCCCATGACGGTGACGAGGGGAGCATGCGGCTGTTGCACTATCTGTCGCGTGCCGCGGTCGGTGAGCGGATTCTGATCGTCGTCGCGCACCGTCCATGGCCGCTACGACCGGCCATGGACGCGATGCGTCGAAGTCTGATCGGTCGTGGCACATCGGTGCCACTTGATCTCGGTCAGCTCGCCGACCAAGACATCCGGCGGCTGACGAGCCGCGTCGTCGGCGAGGACCGGCTGCTTGTCGAACGCGTCGTGAAGCTCTCCGGCGGCAGCCCGTTCGCGGCGATCGAGCTCGCCCGTACGGCTGCGTCCAACGACGATCGAGGTGGTCCCACCGGTGCCCTCGTGCTGCGCGGTCTCGGCGATGCGGCCATCTCTGCCTTGACCAAGGTCGCGGTGTTGGGAGCCGAGTTTGACACCGACGAGTACGTCGCCGTCGCGGACGTTGGCGAGGGCCTGGCCTACGCGCTCCTCGACGAGGCGCTCGCCGGAGGTGTGATCGAGCGAATGGCAGCTGGCTACCGCTTCCAGCACTCGCTCGTCCGGGACGCCTTACTCGACGACCTGCCGCCGCACCAGCTGATCCCGCTGCATCGTCGCGCGGCCGAGGCGCTGCGCGGCCTCCGTGCGTCCCCGGCGCGGATCGGCCACCAACTGCTGCAGGCAGGCGATGTCGGCGCCGCAGCCCCGATCCTGCTGCGGGCCGCCCGAACCGAGGCGGCCATCGGCGCGTACCGCGACGCCTTGTCATTGATCGACGCTGTCCGCCAGGATGTCCGGGACCCCGAACGCGGGCCGCTGCTTGCGTTGCGTGCCGACATGCTGATGGCTACCGGTGATGCGGGCGCCGCCAGCGCGTACCGGGAGGCGTTGTCGGCCACCGACGATCCGGCTGAGCATCGACGGTTGCTGCCCCGGCTGGCGAGGGCCGCCACGTTCGCCGGCGATTACGCCACCGCAGCTGAAGCGCTGGAGGGATTGGAGCCGGACGGGTCCGCCGACGATGCCGCGCTCCTTCTGGCGCGCGGGAACATCGCCTATTTCACAGGCGATCTTGTTGCTGCTGAGGCTGCCGCCGATGAGGCGCGCCGCCGTCTTGCCTTTGCCGATCTGGCTGATTGGCGCCTGTACGACCTCATCACGCTACAGGGATTGATCGCCCATCTGCGTGGCGAGTGGTTTTCCCGGCTCGCTGTGGAGCTCCGCGCCAGTGCTGAGCGGCCGGACATGGCTCGGGCGATGTTTGACAGCCACTTGTGCGTGGGGGAGTACCTGCTGTACGGGCCGACGCCGTACGAGGAGGTCCTCGCTCTCGCCGCCAAGCTGCGGGAGTCGGCGCGGCGATCAGGCGTGCTGCGGGCCGTCGCCTTCGCCACCGCCCTGCGCGGCGAGGCCGCGCTGCTCTCCGGTGACCTCAACCTTGCCGATGCGGAGCTGTCCGAGGCCGCGGAGCTGCACCATGACATCGGATCCACCGCAGGCGAGGCGCACAGTCTGCAGCGGCTCGCCGAGGTGCGCCTCGCTCAGGGGGACCTTGCCGAAGCTCAGCAGCTGCTCCGCCGCGCGCTGCCGCTCGCTCGCTGGTCGGCAACCGCTCTGCATCTGCTCCAACGCGTGTACGGGACCATGATTCGCGCCGCGCCGGACGTAGAAACAGCTCGTGCCGTCGTGGACCAGGCCATGTCCACCGTCGGTCAGGAAGACGCGTGTCCCTTCTGTTCGATCATGCTCGCCGTGCCAGCCGCAATCGCCTGTGCTGACGCCGGCGACCTAGACGATGCCCGCCACCATCTGGCGATCGCCGAGCGCTCCGCCGCACTGTGGAAGGGGTCCGCATGGCAGGCATCGATAGCCGAAGCCCGCGCGCACCTGCACCGCGCCGAGGGTGATGCTGAAACCGCCCGCCGTCGGTTGCGCGAGGCGGCGGAACTCTTCGCCGCCGCCGGTCAACCACTCGACGTAGACCGCTGTCTGGCCTGACGTCTAAGGTTCATCGACGTAGTGAGGGTGATCGCCGCGCCGAGTTAGTTGCCCGGGGGGAGCGCGATTGGGTGATACCGAGCGTGGTGCGTGTTTCAGCCTGATCCTGGGGATCCGGCCGAGCTGGGGAATGACTGTGTGCCGGATGCCGTTGTGGAACGGGTACGCAACGACGCGCTCCGATCTGACATTTTGACGGCTTCGGCCGCCGTTTGCTACCAAGAAAGTCCCCCAAACATGCCAACCGATACATCCACGCTGCCCCGGCGCGCCCTCGAAGAGCGCGACGGCTCCGCCACACCTACGCGTCGAGAGTCGCCGTTAGGAACCGACCGCCGCCGCCCAGCCGCTCGGGCTCCCCGGACGAGACATTTGCTCCGTCTGCTGCTGCCTGAGGAGAGCCGGCAGCCGGCTTCTGATCCCTTGCTGCTGCTCGGTCCCAACGGCGGACCGCTCTGGACCTCCCGCACCCAGTAGGAGCCGTCCAGCGTTCCAGACCGTCCCCGACCTTAGTGTCATTGTGCGTCGTGGACCGCTGATGGCTGGCCTCCTTCGACGGTCGAGGTGGCATACTCCGCCTGCGACCTTGCCGAGTCGATTTACCCCATCTCTTGCCCGCGGTCCGTGCCGTCCGTGGCGACCTCAGCCCGGAGCACGACGGCCGACGGCAGATCTCCGGTCTGAATGACCGTTTGCGCGATCGTTCGTAGCTTCACGTGGGTGTCCTGCGACTCGCGTTTCAGCAGAGCGAACGCCTGGCCGGCCGTCAGTTGACGGCGGGTCATCAAGATTCCTTGGGCCAGTCCCACCCGATGCCGTGCGGCCACCGCTCGATTCAAGTTGTCACGCTCGATGGCGGCTCCCAAGGCCAGACTGGCGTGATGGGCAAATGCCTCGGCTACGTCTCTGTACGGAGACAGGGTGTCCGGGCCCGTGGCATACCAGACCAGCCGGACCGGCTGCCGCGGCGCACCCTCAAGACGCACCACGAGTAGCGCGGGCCAGCCCAGACTGACGCTTGAGGCGCCTTCGGCCGGATCGTCGATCGAAATTGGTTGCTGAATCAGACCCTGACGGGAGAGCATCTCTATCACCGCAGCTGCCGAATCATCGGACGCCGCATCGCTTGGGCGTGCGGCGAGGGTTTGCCAAAAGCGCCCGGTGTATGTGACGACCGCTGCCCCTTCAGCGGCGATCAGCGCCAGGGCTTCGTCGACAACTGTTGGCCAGAGTGCCGCGACGTCTGGTGCAGCCCAAATCCGCTGGCAGGCAGCGACTAGAGCTGTCGTGTAGGCCAGATCGCACGGTGAGGCGGTCGGCGGCGCGGGCGGCATCTGTGGATCGGTCCCATGTCCGGGGGTCTCAAAGAGCCCGGAGAGTCACAGGACCCTGGAACGCGATCTGCCGGTCACCGTCGAGGCGATCATGACCAGGACAGCAGCTACGACGATCGCGATGATCCACCGCACCCAGTCGATGCCGGGGCTGCCGTTGCCCCCGAACGCGGTGTAGATGAACCAGCCGATCAAAACCCCACCAATGCCGCAAATGATGGTCAGCCAGATCGGAATGTTGTCCCGGTTGCCAGGAGCGACGAACTTGCCCAACAAGCCGATGATGATACCGGCGACGATGACACCGATGATCTCCACTGCTTCCTCCTCAAACGTGATGGATTGTTCTGACGCGAAGCGAGTGCCGTAGGTAGCCCGATCCGCTGCGTCCACAACTTAACCACCCCAAGGGCGGATGCATTACACCCTTAAGGAGGTTAAAGTCAGCTTATGGAAAACCCGGTGAGGACACCGGTTACCATCGCGCTGGTTAACGACTACGACATCGTGGTGATGGGCATCGCGCAGATTCTCCAGCAGTACCGAGACCGCGTGGTGATTGCCGAGCTCGACACCAACGTTGCCGTTTCCGACATGGTTGACATCGTCTTGTACGACTGTTTCGCGCAGCCGGAATCTGACCATGATGAGATCAGCGTGCTGATCCGAAATCCGCGCGCCCGCCGAGTTGCGGTCTACACCTGGAACTTCCACCCCGACGTGATCGAGAACGCCCGCAGGCAGGGCGTCAACGGGTATTTGTCAAAGGCATTGCCGGCGCGCGACCTTGTGGCCGCCCTCGAAGCTATCCACGCGGGCGACATCGTGATCAGCGACCCACCCTTCCGGGCACGCGGCATCGGCGGACTGAACTGGCCGGGCCGCAGCGAGGGACTTACAGACCGCGAATCGGAGATCTTGGCGCTGATCACCCAAGGCCATAGCAACGCCGAGGTGGCAACGCTCACCCACCTGAGTCCGAACACGGTGAAGTCCTACATCCGAACGATCTATCGCAAGATCGCCGTAACCAGCCGCACCCAGGCGGTTCTGTGGGGCGTCCGCCATGGCTTCGCGCCCGACCATCACCGCATCGAACACTGGCGCGGAGGGCCCTGACCGGGCCGGCGCACCGGCGGGTCCAGATCGCCCTGCCCTGGCCCAGGTCTTTCACATCGCGTCCGACTCGAAGCCGCAAGAGCGGTCGCGGTCGGTGTCTTTCAAGAGAGCTCACGAGATAGATGCAGGCGCTATTCCCCCAGATGCCGGGAACATATCGACGGGAGTCTTGCTTCACCCTGTATAGCCGATCTATGCGACGGATGTCTCAACAGCCGTTCGAGCGTGCAAGGCAGAGGAGATTCGTGACTTCTACAATGTCGACCACCGGAGATGGGAGTGCCCAGACAGCACCTGCCCAGGTGCGAGCCGACTTCTGGTTCGATCCGACGTGCCCCTTCTGTTGGATCACCTCGCGCTGGATCCTGGAGACCGAAAAAGTGCGCAATATCAAGGTGTACTTCCATGTCATGAGCCTGGCCGTGCTGAACGAGGGCATCGACGTCTCCGATGCCTATCGGGACAGGTTGCGGTCCTCTTGGGGTCCGGTACGGGTGGCGGTCGCGGCCGCACAGTTCAAGGGAGAGCAAATCCTCTCACCTCTCTACACCGCCCTGGGCACTCGGATCCACAACCAGGGCTACCAGGACCTGTCCAGAGTGATTACCGAAGCGCTCGAAGAACTGGGCCTGCCGGGTGAGCTGGCCGAGGCCGCAGAGTCGACTGACTATGACACCGCGGTTCGCGAAAGCCACCATGCCGGGATGGACAAGGTGGGCAAGGACGTGGGAACCCCAACTATTCACGTCAACGGCACCGCGTTCTTCGGACCAGTCATCACCCGGATTCCACGAGGTGAAGACGCCGGTCGGATCTGGGATGCCAGCGTCACTCTGGCCGGCTACCCCTACTTCTTTGAGCTCAAGCGTGAGCGCAGGGACTCGTTGCACTTCGACTGAACGCCCGGGACTAATGCGGTTAGCTGCTAGCCATGGAAGGGAATCTCGTGTAGGCAACGCTGATCCCGACTTGCTTGAGCCCGGCGCGTTCCGCACCGACTTCGCGGGCCGCTCGCTGACCCAGTCGAGCACTGTCATCGACGACTATGCCGACACTGCCGGCAAACGCCGCAAGGAACGCGACACGGCGCATGGCACCCAGCCAGGCGACCCGGCCAAGGCAGCCAAGGCCATCATCGCCGCGGTCGAGTCCGACGATCCGCCCGCGTTCCTGCTGCTGGGCAGCGATGCGGTCAACATCTATCGCCGGCTCGCCGAAGCCAGACTCGACACCATCATGACGTGGGAGCACCTCACCACAAGCACTGACATCGACGGCTGAACTGAACCACCGACCCCCCGAAACCCGAGCGAGGTGCGCTCAGGGGAGCAGGTGGACGGCGAGTGGCATCACCTGGCTCGCGCCGGCCTCGGCCAACAGCGCCGATGCAACCGTGACCGTCCACCGCGTCCGTACCGTGTCGTCCACCAGCAGCACCGGCCCGTCGAAGCTCACCCCGTCGCGCAGGCTGGTGCGGGCCAGCAGGTCCCGCGCCCGGACCGCCGAGGCCGCATCGGCCGTCGGCGGCGGCCCGCTCACGCCCAGCGCGTCGACCAGCGAAAGCCGGCCGACCCGGGCCACGTGCTCAGCGAGGGAGGCGACCAGGAGCGGGAACCGCCGGGACGGCATGGCCACTACAGCGACCGGCCGTTCCCAGCTCGCCGACCACCGCACCAGCACCTGAACCAGCCCGTCCAGCACCTCCGGTGGCGCCGGCGCGTCCCGCCGCCAAAGCACGCGCAAGACGTCGCCCCAGGCCGGGTCGTCGGCGAAAGCCAGCGCGCGGCCGGGCGCCACGCCTGCGATCTTGCCCTTGCGGCCGGCCAGGCCGCTGACCCAGAGCTTCCGCGGCTCGATTACCACGTCGCGCCCACGGAAAAACCTCCTTGCCGCCTCCACCAGCTCCGAGCTGGGATGCACGCCCGGCGCCGGCAGGCGCCCGTCGCACACCGTGCAGCGTCCGCACGGCCCCGGATCCGGGTCGTCTAGGGCGCGCTGCAGGAACTCCATCAGGCAACCCTCGCCATGCGCGTACCGGCGCATCAGGTCGGCCTCGGCAGCGCGTACGCCCCGCAGCTCCGACCACTTCTGCTCGTCGAAGTACCAGGCCCGGCCAGTCGTCTCCCACCCGTCGCGGGACTTGGTCACCACGCCGTCGACCGCCAGTATCTTGAGCAGCGTCTCCAGCCGGCCGCGGCGGATGCCGGTGGCCGCCTCGACCCCGGCGAGCGACTGCGGGCCGTCGCCGAGCACATCCAGAATGCGTTCCACCTGCTCGTCGGTCGGGATGCCCGACGTCGCAAAGTACTCCCAGATCCGCTCGTCGGGCGGACCAGGAACCAGGACCGCGATGGCGTCATCCAGTGCGCGCCCGGCCCGGCCGACCTGCTGGTAGTAGGCCACCGGCGAGGCCGGCGAGCCCAGGTGGATGCAGAAGGCAAGATCGGGCTTGTCGTAGCCCATCCCCAGCGCTGAGGTCGCCACCAGCGCCTTGATCTGGTTGCGTCGCAGCCGGCCCTCGAGGGCCTCCCGGTTGTCGCTCTGACCCGAGTACGCCGCCACGTCCAGTCCCTGGTCGACGAGGAATGCCGTGAGGCGCTCGGTCTCAGCCACCGTCAGCACATAGACGATGCCGGAGCCCCGCAGCGTTTGCAGCGCCTCCGCCACCCAGGCGTACCCCTCCAGAGTGCTGAGCCCAGGCACCACGGCCAGCCGGAGCGAGGCCCGGGCCAGCGAGCCGCGCAGCGTGACGGTCTCCGCTCCGAGTTGGGCCGCGACGTCCAGGGTGACGCGTTGGTTGGCCGTGGCGGTGGTGGCCAGCACGGGCGTGTTCGGCGCCAGTTGCAGCAGGGTACGCGTGAGCCGCTGGTAGTCGGGCCGAAAGTCGAAGCCCCAGTCGGACACGCAATGGGCCTCATCGATCACCAGCAGGCCGCACTCGCTGAGCAGGGCCGGCAGCTGGGCGGCGAAGCCGGGATTGGCGAGACGCTCCGGGGAAATGAGCAGCACGTCGAGCCTCCCGGAGCGTAGGTCGTCGAGCACGCTCGACCACTCGTCGATGTTGGTGGAGTTGATGGTGGCCGCCCGCAGCCCGGCCCGCGAGGCGGCGGCGATCTGGTCACGCATCAGCGCCAGTAGCGGCGACACCACGAGCGTCGGTCCCATACCCAGCTCGCGCAGGGCCGCCGTGGCACCCCAGTACACCGCCGACTTGCCCCAGCCGGTCGCCTGGACCACCAGCACCCGGCGCCGGCGCTCCACTAGCTCCTCCACAGCGCGCACCTGGTCCTCTCTGGGGCGTGCGTCCGGTCCGGCGCCGGCGGCGATGGTCCGGGCGAGGGCGGCGGCTGACTCCGACATGGTGTTCCCCTCCCTCGGAGTTGTCAGAACTTCAGCAGGCTGGAGCGCGCTGAGGTTTTGACAACCTACCTAGGAGGCGCGCCTGGACTTGCACCGGAGCTGATTCCGAGGATGAACCGACGGAGTCATCGACGAGCATCACGTCAGGCTGGCGTTTTCTGGTGGCACCTGGCTGATGCCGGGGAGGCGCTAACGCTGCGCGTCCTGATCCAGCGGCTTTACGGTGCCACTTTGGGCGGCCGCAGCCTCGGCCTTGGCATCCTTGACTGCCGCTTCGGCCAACTCGGCGACCCGCTCGGCGGCTGCGAATGCGTCCAAGCTCGGCTGACCGCCGGATGTCAGCTCGCGGCTGCCCTCCTCGCCTTCGATCTCCGACTGCGGCCTATTGGCCCTGCCCTTGTCGGTCGCGGGCGCCCCCATCCGGGAGTAGTCGCCGAAGGCCTCGGTGATGGTTCGAACCGCCTGAGTGAGTTCACCCGGGATGACCCAGAAGGTGTTACCGCTTTTTGCCAGGTGAGGCAGCGTCTCCAGGTACTTGTAGGCCAGCACCTTGGGATCTGCATTGTTGCGGTGGATCGCCTGGAAAACCAGGTCGACGGCCTTGGCTTCACCGTCGGCCCGTAGGATCGCGGCCTGCTGGTCGCCCTGCGCCACCAAGATCTCCTGCTGGCGAGTCCCTTCGGCGGTCAGGATCTTGGACTGCCGTTCGCCTTCGGCGTGCAAAATGGTTGCGCGCTTGTCGCGCTCGGCCCGCATCTGCTTCTCCATGGCTTCCTTGATGGTGATCGGCGGGTCGATCGCCTTGATCTCGACCCGGTTCACTCGGATTCCCCATTTGCCGGTCGCCTCGTCCAGCACAATGCGCAGCCGAGTGTTGATTTCCTCTCGCGAGGTCAGCGTCTGCTCCAGATCCATGCTGCCGATGACGTTGCGCAAGGTCGTGACCGTGAGCTGGTCAATCGCCTGCAAATAGTCCGCGATCTCGTACGCGGCGGCACGCGGGTCAGTGATCTGGAAGTACAACACCGTGTCGATGTTGACCACCAGATTGTCTTCGGTGATCACTGGCTTCGGCTGCGACGAGAACACCTGCTCCCGCACGTCGAGCTTGTTGTTGATCCGATCCGCCAACGGGATGATGAAGTTCAGACCCGGTTCTAATGTCGCCCGGTAGCGGCCGAAGCGCTCGACGTTGTAGCGGCGCGCCTGTGGGACCACGCGCACGGCTGATATCGCGACGAACACCACCAGGGCCGCCACGATGATGATCGGGACTAACAGGTTCAGGTCCATATCTCCTCCACCGTCGTCTCAGCAGTGACCGCTCACGGCAGAAGCTCTCGGGGATACACGATCGCCGTCGCCCCGTCGATCTCCATGACGTCTACCGGCGTCCCCGGCGGGATCACGTGGTCCTCATCGAGCGCACGCGCCGACCACACCTCCCCGGCGAGCTTGATGAGCCCCTGCGTACCGGTAACCTCCTCGATGACCACCGCCTTCTTCCCGGTCAGCGCGTAGCTGCCCTCGCGCACCAATGCAGGATGGGTCATCTGCCGCTTCGCGATCGGCCGCACGATCAGTAACCCCACCGCACCGGTGATCGCGAAGGCGAGGACTTGGGCCAGCAGAGGACCGCCGATACCGGCGACGACCGCGGCGACGAGCGCAGCGGCAGCGAGCAACCCAAAGGCCAGTGTGAGCGTGAAGTATTCAGCGACGGCCAAGGCCGCAGCCGCTATCAACCACACGACCCACGGCATGAAAGCGGCCTCCCGTCAAAAGGGTTACCACGAAACTACCTCGCCGGAATGCCGCCAGCACACGACCACGCCCGCGAAATCACGAGCCCACGCCCCGCCTCCTGCAGGGGACCTAGTTGCCGTGGCTCAGCGGCAGCGTCGCAAGTGTGGCGTCTGGGCAGGGTTTTTGCGGCATTGTCGGCACCCCGTGCTGTTGAGCTCGCCGGGAAGGCCTGCGCTGCTGTCTCGGTCGATCCCACTATTACCCCGCAACTCAGCTGTCGCTCTCGCCGCGGTCGGGCGGATGTTCGACCTTCAACTCGCCGGGAGCCCGCATGTGCCAGGCGTCAGTGACCAACTCGCGCAGCCGGGTACGTCGATGCGCTCCAGCCGGACCATCACCAGCGGCGACCAGTCGTAGCTGGAGGTAGTAAAGAACACCTCCGGCTCGCTCAGCAGCAGCGCCTGCTTCTCCGCCTCATCGCCCACATACAAGACCGCGATGTCAGTGCGGATGACCCGCCGCTGACCCGGAACGTACTCCGGGTAGGACCAGACGAACCCGCGGTTGCCCACTCGGAAGTCGAAACCGTCGCTGTCAATCTCCACCGTGTGCGGAAGGCTCAACGCGATCCGCCGGACATCGTCAGCGTCAACCACACCGACCACCGTCTCGCTTCGCTCGGGTCACCCAGATGATGCTAGGACCGGCCCCACAGACCCCTCATTGGTCGGCCGCGGTTTTGACGGACGATTGCTGGTGTCATCGTCCCCTTCTGGGCACCATCCGGTGGGACCACACCGGGCCGCGATAGAGGACGCCGCCGAATCCCCGGTCGGGTCAAGTCGTGCGATAACGGGTCTTCCGGCGCTTGCGAGGCTCGCGCCGCGACCTCTCTTCCTCAAGCTGGCGGATCAGGTCTCTACGCACCTCCGCGAGGGCATGATCAAGGTCGCGCTCGTGGGAGGTTGCAACGAGGTGCGTTCGTCCCGCTAACCAGGCTTGAATGGTGACCTTCTGGTCTGGGCCCTCGGTGTCTTTCAATGACACCTCGAGGTCGACCTGGTCGTGTTCCCATCCAAACAGGTGCGGCGCGAGTGCGGACAGAGCCCTGAGAATGCGCGGCCGGTCGGCTGCCGCGAAGCCCGCGCCGAGGCGCAGACGCTCATCCAGAGTCCGAGTTTGGTCGTTCTCGGTTCCGCTCATCGGTGCGCCTCTCTCGTGGGTTCAGCGTATGACGCCAGACCGATGGTCGCGCCATGCACAGCCGGCACCAGGTGAGTGAACTGTGCCTCTGTCGGTGAAGAAGCGGTAGCAGCCGTGGTGTCGCTGAGCGTCGTGCGAATCAGCGGTTCGGTAGCGTCCTCGTCATGACGCAGACCCGCCGCCGCGTCGTGTTGACTGGCGCTGGCGGCCGCATCGGACGGGCGATCACTCCGCTATTTCCTGCGAACTGGGACGTAGAGGGCACAGACCTCAGGGCCAGTATGGGCATCAGCACGTTGGACATCAGCAACCCAGACGCCTGTCGCGCGGCTTTCGCCGGCGCAGACGCCGTTGTTCACTTGGCTGCGGTTCCTAACCCCGAAGCCTCATGGGAGCGACTGCTGCCGGCCAACGTCGTGGGGGTCTACCAGGTCGCCCAGGCCGCCGTCAGTTGCGGCGTCCGCCGCCTCGTGCTGGCAAGTAGCCTGCATGCGGTCTCTGCCATGTCCGATCAGACGCAGGTGAGGGTAGGTGACCCACCCCGCCCTGGCAATCTCTACGGAGCTACGAAAGCCTGGGCCGAGGCGTTAGGCGCGTGGGTTGCGGCCACCACGCCGACGTCGGTGGTGGCCCTGCGGATCGGCTATTTCTCCTCGCAGCGTCCGGATGCTGGCACCGTACCAACCCATGAGCTGTCCGCCTGGCTAAGCCCGCGTGATGCCGCCGAGCTGGTGCGTGCTGCCGTGGAGGCCGTTGGCCTTAGGTTCGTCGTGGCCAATGGCATCTCCGCCAATCGCTATCGCCGTGCCGACCTGAAGGAGACGATGCAGCAACTGGGCTACCGTCCGGTCGACGACGCCTGGCAGTCTCCATAGTCGACCGACCTGCGGGACGCAGCTCCGTGGAATCACGCCCCATCAGGTGAGTCGACCTGGCAAGGCCAAAGCTGTGGCGGGTTACCACCGCGTGTGGCAGTGAAATCCTGCGCCCCTGAAGAGTGGCCAGCCACGCCGCTCGGTAACAGTGCGCGCCTTCAGAGGGCGGCGTTAGCGTTCAACGGGTTGTTCTCGGCCGTCTCTGCGGCCGACTCCAGCAGCTGCGCGACGAGCTCAAGGGTCTGCGCGTCGTGATCGGTGATCCGCCGCCCGAACGGCCCGCGTGCCCGCGCCACACCCGAGCCGACGCGAAGTATGGCGTCGCGGGTTTCCCGGCTGATTTCCGGGGAAACATGCTCGAGCAGGGACGTAACTTGACTGAGGCCGGAGACGATAGAGCGGCCATCGAGCATGAACTCGTCCAAGAGCCATTCCCGGTTGCGTGAAATGGCTTGCATCAGTTGCCAGGTCAGGGCCGAATCTCCGACAGGTGCCTCCTCGACGGCCTGCCAGAACGCTTCCTGCTCGAGTTCGTCGAAGCGGCTGCGGCCCATCAACGCGCTAATCACCCAGACCGGCCCCAGCTGCAGGGTGAGCCAATCCGCGTCCGACCATCCGTACATAAGGGAACTATGCGCCGCTGAAGTGCTCAGGGCAACTAACCTCCGAAGAGCAACGACGCAGGAACGCGTCGGCAAGCGGACCGTTCTACGACGATCAGATGGCAACTTGCCTGGAGGAGCGGCGTCGTCCTCCAGATCGCGAACGCAAGGACAAGGAGCGCAGCGAGCGGTGCCGCCGCACCACCAGGGCTGCCGACGTTCGGTCACTCTCGATACCTGTGGCCTCCGCTACTAACGGCGGGCCGATGGCCGCATCGTCATTGTCCGCAACGGCCGGCACGCGGCGCCACCGATCGCGGCTGACCACGATGGCGGCGATGACGACCACCGCGCACAGCGCAGCCATGATCCAGTACATCCGCACCCGATCACCTGCGGCGAACAGCCCGACGAAGAACTCGCCCGCGCCATTGATTGAGGCGTGGAGGAGAAAGGCGATCAGGACGCTGCCCGCCGTGCGGAGGTAGATCGCCGTGAACACGAAGCTCAGGGCGAAGACCAGCGCAGCATCCGGCCAGGGAATGAGGCCTGTCAGGAACAGCGGAACGTGCCAGAACGCCCACATCACGCCCAGCACAGCGCTGCCCACCAGCGCGGAGTGGCGGCGCAGCAACAGGGGCAGCGCATACCCGCGCCAACCAGGCTCCTCCCAGGCGCCTCCAAAGGGATTGATCAGGAAGCCCAGCGTGGCGGTCACGATCAACGACCAGCCCGCAAGCTGGGCCGGCGTGGGTGGCGGCGCCCCGAGCAGGACATTCACGTACGCGACGATCGCCCAACCGGCCACCGGAGCGAGAAACGCAACGACGTACCAACCCACACCCACGCGCCACCGGATCAGGCGGCGAAAATAGGCGCGCAACCCTTTCCTCCCCCCGACCACGGCTACGGTGACGATCGCCGCCAGGAAGGGCCCGGAGGCCAGCAGCGGCGCCGGGAACACCCCCAGCGCATAGGGAATGACGGGAAGCCAGGAAATGACGAAGGTCAGGACGGTGAACGTCAGCAGTGGGTGACGGGCCAGGCCCGATGCTGCCCCTGGCGCGCCGCCGAGATCATCGGTGGCG
The DNA here is from genome assembly GCA_963740515.1 of uncultured Actinomycetota bacterium. Lineage (GTDB taxonomy): Bacteria > Actinomycetota > Actinomycetes > Propionibacteriales > Propionibacteriaceae > Microlunatus. The sequence goes on along the minus strand of CAVUEO010000037.1, from coordinate 22,046 downwards.
GGGGCGGCGGTAGGCCGGACAGGCTCCGGCGAAGGAACGTCGTTGTTCATCGCAGTTCCTCCCGCTCAGCTATGGCTCGGTGTCGCGGTCGGGCTGGCATTCCGGGCCGGCGCCTCGAGCCCGCTCGGCCCCTCGATCAGCGTCACCACGATCAGCGCAGCCAGCAGGACCCCTGGCGCGAAGAAGCCGTTCCACGGGGTCGCCCCCCACGTCAGGGCGTAAGCGAGGACGAAGAAGACCGCTATCCGGTGCCGCTTGATGAAAGCCATGACGCACTCCCTCGATGAATTGACCGTTCCCTCCACCCTGGCGGCCGAGGCGCGGCTGCGCATTGTGGCTGACCCGTGAACAGATAGGCCGGTTTTCTCCCATCTGCCCAGGTCAGGCGGCAGAGCAGAGTGAGACGCCGGCAGCGCCTCGCTGGAGGGAGGTCGCTTGTGGCCCTGTTGCCGTCCGCGCTGATGGTCGCGGTGTGGGTCTGGTTGAAGGGCTCGCCCTCGCGCCAGAGCTTCCACTCGCCGTTGCCGATGCTCGTCTTGTAGACGCGGCAGACGGCGTTCGGGGGACGGTTAGGCCCGGTGATCATCCTTCGCGAGTTGGGCCAGGCGTTCAGATGAGACGCAGGAGATCAGGCATCGCTCTTTGGCGTCGGCTGTGAGAGCGGCTGTCCAGGCGGTGAAGCCGCCATCTCCGAGTTCTGATTCATTGCCGTCGTCGGAACAGAGGATGATCTTGAACGCTGCGGATCGGTAGTAGCCGATTCCCGTGGTGCGTCTCGGAGCGTCTCGGAGGTGCAGCCCCGGAAGCTGGGGTTGGACAGTGTCTCGGATGCGCTCGCCGAGCGCGGCGTCGTCGATGACGGTGAGATCAACCACGACTTCGTCGTCGACCAAGGCGGGCACTGCTTTCCCCCAGAAACGAAGGTGCTTGACGAGCAGTTCTGCTTCGGTGCGTGCGGACCCGGTGTCTCTGGCGCTGGACACCAGGGCGAATAATTCGAAGTGAGGTCGAGCGTCGCGATGGCGGAACTGCTGGTGGCGGAGTACCCGGTGCGATGCCGCCAGGTGGGTTTCTGGTCGGCCCGCCGAGCGTTGCCGTGCAGCTTCGAGGGCCAAGACGTTCGTCTGATCACTGATGACCTCACTAGACCGGACGGTGCTCAGGACTCGGTTCTGGTCGGTCGCGTCGACGGCTGCGCAGGTCCCCAGCGGGGTCACCGGCGACAGCGCGAGACCCTCGAACTCCGGCGGCAGAAGCCGCCACAGGTGGAGGTTGACCTCAGCCAGCCGACGCGGGTCGACCGGAGATGGCTGCACGAATCGGTCCTGTTGCCACCGCCGGCGGACGCTTGCCGGCGTAGTGCGGTGCGCGCGGGTTCTCACCAGGTCAAGCAGCAGGCTCTGGAGATCGGTCGGACTTAGCTCATCCTCGAGCACCGACTGCGCTCCCGGCGGCAGACGGGACCAGACCCGCCGCACTGCGCTCCGGCCACTATTGGAGGTCTCGTCCATCATGGGGCAACACACTAGGGAGTCTGCAACGGCGGGCAACCTGCCACGCTGACGCGAACAACCTCAGTGGTTTGATCGGCAGATGACGTCCGTCGAGCTGGTCCGTAGCACCGCCCTCACCGACACGGCCGACCCCCGCCGGGCATCGGCTCGGCGGCGGCCGCCCTCGTTGGGGAACGGTCACTAGCAGGTGCGGGCTCTTTGATGCTAGGGAGCCGTCGCAAGGGCCATCAGGTGGGCGCTGGCGTCGACTATCTCTGCGAAGTTCTCGGTCAACTGGGCGCAGCGCAGTGCGCTGTCGAGGCGTGCGTCGGCGTCGTCACCGGGCGCGTCGACGATAGTCCACGCCGGCCCCTCAATCCCCAGGACCCGTACGTCGGCGAACCCGGCCTCTGCTACCTCCTGCTGCAGCTGAGCGGCGGTGTGGAAGAAGGCGTCGGTGAACCCGAGGGTGGGGTCGTGCACGCCGGTGGACAGCACTGGGGCCAGCTTGGCCGCGACGTCGGCGGTGAGGCCGCCGCTGTGCGCCCAGTCGAGGACCGCCATGAATCGTCCGATGGCCGCGGCAAGCAGGACCCCGCCGGGCCGCAGGACCCGCCGCGCCTCGACGAGCGCCGCGATCCGCTCAGCTCGGCCAACCAGGTGGTAGAGCGGGCCGAAAAGGAGCACCGCATCGACCGATGCATCGGCCTGCCTGAGCCGGCGGGCATCGCCGACTTCGGCGGTCACCAGCCCGTGCTCAACTGCGGCTCGAACATGCTCCGGAACGACGTCGACGAGATGCACGCGGTAGCCGCGGCCGGCCAACCAGGCCGCGTGCACGCCGGTGCCTCCGCCCACGTCGAGCACCACCGCCGGAGGTATCGGCAGCTGACGCAGCAGCAGCTCGCGCGTGCGCAGCAACTCGAGGCGATTGTGGCGCAAACCGCAACAGGCGCTGCCCCTCGTCCTGCCCGGCATAGTAGGCGAACAGACCCTCACGTTCAGACACCAAACGATCGTCGATGACTATGAAGCGCGTCGCAATAGCCTCTTCGCCGGCATAACCCAAGAGTCACGATCGGATGAGTTCGGTCAGGTGCCGGCAGGCGCCCCTCAGCGGGCCTGGTGTGTCGTGCTGCTCATGCCGACAGATGTTTCTCTGCGAAGGCAGACAGGTCGTCCAGCTGCACCTGCACGCGGTCGATCGGAGGTGAGACCACGAGCCGGTGAACTCCCTCCCGTTCGAAAGCGTCCAGCCGTGCTGCGGTGAGATCGAGCGATCCCCAGCGGGTGTACTGCAGCGACGCCGGATCTCGACCGGCGCGCACGGCATAGGACCGCATGATGTCCAGTTGAGCGGCGCGCTCAGCCGCCGTGAGCATGCCGCCCGGAAAATACCCGTCGCCCAACCGGCCAGCGCGGCGAGCCGCTGCACGCGAGGATCCGGCGATGTGGATCGGCAGTACAGCCGAACAGGGCTTGGGGAAGATACAGACGTCGTCGAATGCGAAGAACTCGCCGCTGTGCGAGACGCCGTCAGCTCCGCCGGACCAAAGCTTCCGCAGCACATCGATCGCCTCGTCCGCGCGCCGACCACGAGTGGCGAACTCGACTCCGACCGCGGCGGCTTCCCGGTCAAGCGTTCCCAGCCCGACGGTGATCATCTGCAGCCGTCCGCGGGACAGGATGTCGATGGTGGCCAACTGTTTGGCCAGTACAACCGGGTGCCGGTAGGGCAGCAACAGCACTGCCGTGCCCAACACAATGCGATCGGTGATGCCCGCGACGAACGACAGGAGTTCGAGCGGGTCCGCGACAGCCGTCGTCGGCGGTACCTGGAACGTCCCGAGGGTCGCTCCCGGGTACAGCACGAGATGCTCGGGAACGAGGAAGGACTCGAAGCCACACGCCTCCGCATGCTGCGCGATTCGAATCACGGCCTCCGGGTGGGTGCCGTAAGCCGCCGTGTTGTACGAGATCGCGAATTTCATCACGCGTGCACCGCCACCTTGCGTGCAGCATCGGTCGAGGACGGCGTATTCCGTCAATGGGAGGCCGGGTCCGAGATCCTGCGGGGGACCGCAGGCCGATCCGCTCTACCGGCACGCGGTAGGTAGTCGGGCGTCGGCTGCCCTACGTCTATTACCGTCAGCCGCTGTCCGCCGCTACGGTTAGCCGGCATGCTTCCGCCCAAGCGGCGTCGTCGACCTCGACACCAGATGCTCGGTTGCCGGTCCACGCCGCGCAGATGTCAATTGACTCCACGAGCATCCTGCGTAGCAAGACATCAGGATCCGGGATCAGCGCGTGTGCGGCGCCCTCGACCGCGTAGCGGACAGCGTCCGGTGCGGACTGCCGGCGGAAGGCCGCTAGGCGGGGACCGACCTGGCTGGTGAAGCGGCCGGCCCATTGCGCCGCTTCGGGCACTGCCCCGAGCACGCGCTCACTGTCTGGAGAGAGACTGTTCCCCCCGCGCCCGTCGAGTCGTGCCAACACCCTCTCGCAGACCAGGACCGAGACCGCGAGGACCCGCTGTCGATCGGCTGCCGCGACCGGCAGCGCGATCCTCGCGCACCGGAGGCTGATCAAGGCATCGATGTGCAGGTCGTCGCCGGTCAGCCCGATCACAGCTGGAATCAACTCGGCTAGCTGTGGGCGCCCCTCGTCGGAGGTGTGGTCGTTGACCAGACGCGCCACCGATGCCAGCAACGAATGCGTGCACGCCGGATGATCGCTCCATCGCTCACCGCCAAGGTAGGACACCAACTCCATGAAACACGCGCCCTTACGGGGGTTGCGGTGCTTTCCCCGCGACAGCAGCGGCAGCATGTCGGGCAAATAAGGCTGGATCTTCGACATGGCGAATCTCCCGGAACGGCCAAACGGACACCACCATTCTGCGCGCACACAGCCCTGGCGCCAACATCCGCTGGCCGAGCCTGGGTCCCTCGAGGCAACCGCGATGAGGTGCCCGTGGCAAGTGCGTGGGTCGTAGCGGAGGCAGCTAAGGACGACAACGTAGCGCGCATTCTCGGCGCCACGATGCGCCGCCGCGGTTGAGCCGGGCATCGGTCAACGGCGAACGTAAGTAGCTGGGCGACCATTACCAGTCAAGGGAGGACGAATTGGCCGCCGACCTGTCGCTAGGGTCCCGAGTAGGAGGTAGTGATCATGCAGCGAGCTGGAATTCAGGAGGAGATGGAACAAGCCCGCCTCGACTTCCACGAGCTGCTCAAGTGTGCCTCGGCCGAGGACCTGAGGCGCCGGACCACCGGCACGCGGTGGACCAACCGGCAACTGCTGTTTCACATGGTGTTCGGCTACCTGATTGTCCGCAGCCTGATGCCGCTGGTCCACACTCTCGGCCGGCTCGGTTGGAGCCGTCGGTTCGCTGCCATCCTCAATAGCCTCCAGCGACCGTTCCACCTGATCAACTACCTGGGCTCTTTCGGGGGCGGTCAGCTCCTCACTCCTGCAGCGATGACCCGCCTCATGGACCGGACCATCAGGGCGCTACAGCGCAAGTTCGCCGTAGAAACCGACAACAGCCTGAACCTGATCATGCACTTCCCGCCCGCCTGGGACCCCTACTTCCAGCCCACCATGAGCGTGCTTGACGTCTACCACTACGGCACCCAGCACTTCGGCTATCACAAGCGGCAACTGACGCTCTAGCCTCCGGACGGGCATCATGGGTGGCGATGGCGGCCCGGTGTTTAGCTCCTTTCGCACAGCAGACGTGCCAGCGCCGGTACCGGCTCCACGGCACCGCCATGCGATACGCCGCAACCTCGACGGAACCCGGGGAAGACATACGAATGTCCAGCGGCCGACGATGACTACAATGCTGGGCCGCAGCACTCGGCCTTCGTTGATCATGGCGTCAACGGTCCAGATACAACACATATTTTGGGGCTGCGTCATGCTCGGGCTGGTGGTCCTCGTTGGGTGGGAGGTCCGGTGTAACGGTTATGACGTGTCGGTTGCTGAGCGGGCTGGCCGGGCCGAGGGCAGACTTGTCCCTGACGCTTGGCAGCAATCGGCGAGTCCGAATGAGGAGGGTGAACCATGCAACGCGGCGACCGCGCGCCTGACTTCGAACTCCTGGACGAGACCGGTCATCCGCGTCGGCTCAGCGAGATGCTCCGCGCAGGTCCGGTCGTGCTTTTCTTCTACCCTCGCGCGATGACCAGCGGATGCACCGCTGAAGCTTGCCACTTCCGGGATCTGAGGGCCGAGTTCGAGAAGGTTGGGGCCCAGCGCATGGGCATCAGCGTCGATCCGGTCGGCAAGCAGCAGCAGTTCTCCGCCAAGCACAACTTCGACTATCCGCTGCTGTCCGACGAAGACGGCTCAGTGGCCCGCGCGTACGGGGTCTCTCCAGGCCTTTTCTCGTTCGTCAGGCCGGTCAAGCGCAGCACGTTCGTCATCGGGACGGATGGGCTGATCTTGGATGTGATCAACAGCGAAACACATATGCAGATCCACGCCGACCGTGCTCTTCGGACGCTCAGCGGCGCCTGAGCGGACCGACGGGTCTCCAACTCGGTGCTCCCGCCGATTTGTCTCGCGAACCAACAACATTCGAAGTTCGTCTGTGCGTCGTCCTTGGGGCGCTGACCTGCGTGAACGGAGCCCGACCCGACCGGCCTGCTCCGCCGCCAGCTCGACGTCGTCGAAGAGCGCATCCGCAAGGCCTCCGACCTGCGGGCGCGGCTACTGGATGTGCTGAACAACCTAGGCCGGAATGCCGAACCTTCGGCCCGGCAACTCCTGCAACTCATCGAGGAGACCGTTGCAATGAACGAGCCGATGACCCCAGAGCAGTTCGCGGAACTCAAGGAAGAGCTACAACGGCAGTTACGCGAACTGAGCGAGGAAGACTTCGCCGCGCTCAGCCAGAAGAGGGAAGACGCATGGAACGCACTGAGCCGGCAGGAGCAGCAGCGCCTGAGGGAGCAACGAAGCAAGATGGTTCCAGACGCCGCCAGCGGCAGCACGAAGGGCCAGTCATGACGCCCCTCGTCTCAGAACTGGCCGACCGTGCCGAGACCTGCACCGGCACCTTCCAGCTGGCGGCGGGCCGCTACGCGCGTGTTCTGCGACATCCTGGAGACCGAGGCTGAGGGCGCGCCAAGGAGAACCGCTACGCCAACGGCACGCGCTCGGCCTTCGAGGTCCGCGGATAGCCGGCCGGGCGCATCCGGCCGAGGGTGGCCACGGCGATGACGCCGGCCAGCAGGTACAGCCCGGCCTGGCCGTTGAGCACGGGGACCACCCCCACGGCGTCGCCGAGCAGGCCGGCCAGCAGCATGCCGAGGGCCATCAGGCCGTTGAAGGTGCCGTAGTAGGTGGCGAACACCCGGCCCAGGTAGGCGTCGCTGGTGCGCTCCTGGACCAGCGCGGTCAGGCCGGTGAGGACCCCGATCCCCGGGATCCCGGCGGCCACGAACAGCCCCAGGTAGAGCCATTCGCCGGTGGTCAGCGCCGGGCCGTTCCAGATGGCCAGGTCGATGACGGTGAACACGAGCAGGCTGATGCCGAGCAGCCGCCCCGGTTCCAGCCTCCTGGCCAGCCCGACCACGACCAAGCCGCCGAGCAGCCCGCCGACCGCCTGCACGCCCCGCAGCAGCCCGACGTCGGCCCCGTCGCCGCCCAGCACCCTGGTCACGAACAGCACGAACAGCACCGTGAAGATCCCCTGGGCGACCGCGGCCAGCCCGTTCACCACCAGCCCCCACCGCAGTCCCCGGTCCCCGAGGATCACCCGCAGCCCGTCCACCCACTCACCCACCAGCCCACGCGGCTCGACGGCGGTCGCCTGGGCGGGGCGCGCGTGCGGGCTCGAGCGCGCCTGGTCCAGGGTGGTCGGGCGGACCAGCCCGATGAGGCCGGCACCCAGCAGGAACGACACCGCGTCGCCGATCACAAGGCCGGGGAGGCCGGACAGTTCGACCAGGATGCCGCCGAGGGGGCTGCCGGCCAGGCGGGCCAGGTTGGCGTTGAGGCCGATGAGGGCGTTGGCTCCGACCAGGTCGTGCCCGGGGACCAGGGTCGGGACCAGGGCGTTGCGGGCCGGGTCGTTGAGCTGGGCGAGGGTGGCCTCGGCGGCCATCACCAGGTAGACGACCCAGAGCCGGTCCCGGCCGTCCACGGCCAGCAGGGGCAGCAGGAAGGCGGCCTGGGCCAGGCTGACCGCGACCAGGGTGCGGCGGTGGTCCCAGCGGTCGACCAGCACCCCGGCGAGCGGGCCCACGACCAGGCCGGGCAGCAGGCCGACCAGGAACACGGTGGCCGTGACCAGGCTGGAGCCGGTCACCTGGAGGACCCAGACCGGCAGGCCGACCAGCAGGAGCCAGTCGCCCGTCTCGGAGATCAGCCCGCCAGTCCACAGCAGGCCGAAGTCGCGCCGGCGCAGCAGGGCCCAGCCGGCCTTCACGTCAGCGCCTCAGGGCGCAGGAACGCCTTGAAGTCGAGGTGCACCGGCCGGGCCTCCTGCGGCGGGTCGTCGCGCGTCAGGCCGATGAAGGGCCGGATGGCCCGGTCGAGGGCCTTGGCGAGGTCGGCCAGCTCCTCGGCGGTGAGGCGCAGCGAGTAGCTGTTCAGCGAGGCGGCCGTCCGCCACTCCCTGGGGGCGCGCTGCTCGAGGCGCAGGTACTGGCGGGCCAGGCGGGCGTGCTCCTCGATCTCCATGCTGGCCAGCGACGCCCTTGTCGCCCGGGCGGCGGTCACCACCTCGGGGTCGGGGTCGTCGACGGGCGGGCGCAGCTCGATGCCGGTGTAGACCGACCGCCATGGCCGCTCGCGCCCGTCGCCGGACTCATCCCTTGCCACCAGCCCGACCTTGGCCAGCTGGCGTAGGTGGTAGCTGCAGTTGGCGGGGGTCTCACCCAGCGCCTGGGCGCACTGGCTGGCCGTGCGCGACCCGAGCGCGCTGAGTTGGTACAGCAGGGCCACCCGGAGCGGGTGGGCCAGGGCGGCCAGCACCTTGCCGTCGGTGACCTCCAGTCGCCGCTCGGTCCTCGTCACCGCGCCTCCAATCTGAAAGAGATCTTTCATATCTAGGGAACCACACATCGGCGAACCCTGCAACAGTTCTTTCAGATACGCTACGAATGCACTCCCTCGCCGGCGGGTACTCCACGCCCTCGTGCGTCGACGCGGCGCTTCCGCATCCCGGCTTCAGCTGGCGGGAGTCGGTGCTGACGGGTTTGGCCGACGAGATCGGGGTCCGGAGCTGAAGAGCCCACTTGGCCCGGCCCTAGAACCGTGTTTCTCCGGTTAGGCGCCGTGGCCAGCGGCGTAACGTGGCATGTGGCCGCGAAGATGGCTTGAGGGGGCATATGCGCACGCGTGTCTCACGTGTCGGGTTCTACCTTCTCTGCACGCTGATGTCTCCGGTGATCCTGGTCGGCTACCTCGTGTGGGTGGGCAAGTTGTTTGTCGCAGGACGCTCGGGCGTGTCCGCGACGGCGCAGGGTCCGCTGTCTGCCCGGTTCTCCGAGCACAACTTCGGGACACGGTATGACGAGGCAGCGGATCGGCTGATGCGGGCCCTGCCCGGTGTCCCGCGCCTGGGGCTGCGCATGACGACTGGTCCGGTGCTGCTGGCGCACCGGGTCACAGGGTATGTGCCGCGCGCTTTCCGATACCCCTTCGAGGGCGATGTGCCCCCGCAGTACGAGGCCTCGGCGCGCATCTGGTTTTTCGACGCCGCGGTGGATCGGTACCTACCTGACGTCGCGCAGTTTGTCATCCTCGGTGCGGGTTTCGACACCCGCGCCTACCGGCTGCCGAGCGATACCAGGGTGCGGGTGTTCGAGGTTGATTCTCCACAAACGCAGATGGTCAAGCGCGAGACGCTGCAGAAGGTTGGCATAGATTCCAGCGCGGTGACATTCGTCGCGGCGGACTTCGAGAAGGACGACTGGTTGGCCTGCCTGTCCGAGGCGGGATTTGCCCCTGGCGAGCGAACGCTGTTCCTGTGGGAAGGCGTGACCATGTACCTCAACCGGGAGGCCGTCGAAGATTCCCTGCGGAAAATCGCTTCGACCGCGCAGGGGAGCGTGGTCGCGTTTGACTACTTCACCAGCGAAGCCCTTGAGTCACAGACCCTCTATTGGCGTTACGGGCGAGCCGCCACAAAGTCCACAGGAGAAAGGCTGAAGTTCGGCGTCGACAGCACTCCACCCTCACGCGAACGGCTGGCCGAACTGCTCCGATCCTGTGGGCTGTCACTTGCCGATCAGCGCACCCTCGGCGACGACACGCCGACTCGGCGTGCCTGGGGCGGGTTCGCGACCGCGACAGTGGAGAAGTCGTCGGCCTACCTCTGAGCTACTTCGTGATTGATGACCGATTGGCTGACGAACTCGAACGCATCGGCGTCGACGCGCCAGCATCTTGGCCGAGTTCGCGGCCTCGAGTCGTGTCGCCGCTAGTGGCATCGACGGCGGGGTCAGCCGATGCGCTCGGCCAGGGACACGATGATCCCCTCCGGTCCGCGCACGTAGGCCATGCGCCAGATGTGCTCGTACTCGCCGATGCCGCCGACCAGCCCGTAGCCGTCTGCGGCCAGCCGGTCGACGGCGGCCTGGAGGTCGTCGACCTCGAAGGCCACGTGACATGGGGTCATCCCTCCAACTACTCGTCTTGTCGATCCACTCCAGGGGCCGCAGCACTCGGCCCGTCGTTGGTCATGGCGGAGTGCTGCAAGCCGGTCGTCTTCCGAAACGGCATGACCGCCGGAGGCGGGAGTAACTGCAGGCGCTGTCTGGGGGCTCGTTCGCCCTACGAGATCAGCTCGCCACGGCGTAACGAACGAACACCATGCCGTTGCCGAAGCGACGCTCGTCGAGAAGCACAAGGGGCTGGCGAATCTGCTCGGGAAACATACGTTGCCCTCCGCCGACCAGGATCGGCGCGATGAAGAGATGGACCTCGTCAATCAAGCTCATCCGCCATGCGGTGGACGCCAAGTCGGCGCCGGAGACTGCCAGGTCATGATCGACGCTTGCCTTGATCTGTCCGACGGTCTCGGGATTGAACGTGCGCTCGATCCGGGTTCGCTCGGTAGAGACCTCATGGAGTGAGCTCGAGAAGACGATCTTTTCGGCCCGCTGCCAGAGCCGCGCGAACTCTTCGCTCTTGGGCGATTGCGCAGCAACGCTGGGGTCGGTCTCCCATCCGATCATCATCTCGTAGATCTTCCGACCGTAGAGGTAAGTCCCGATGCTCTGCTCGGTTTCGTTTATGAAGTCGAGCACTTCCTCGTCAGGCTCGGCCCAGTTGAAATTGCCTCGATCGTCGGCGATGTAGCCGTCGAGTGACGCAAGGTAGGAGTAGATCAACTTCGGCATCACTGAACCTTAGCGAGGCCCACCGTGCCACGACACCCCATTGGACCAGCGACGTCTCGCTTGACGGTCCGCTTGCGCGCCTGGCTGGCGGTTGATGGACTTGCAGCAATATGGTTCGCGAGAGCCAAGTTGGGCAGTATATAGGCAGCATGAGCCTCACGAACCGGACCGTGACCAACACGGTCACGGGAGAAACGATCACCTTTCTTGAGACGTCAGCGGAGACAGGTGGCGTCCGAGTGGTCGCCCAGATCAGGGTTATACCGGGCGGCTCGGTCATTCCTCACTCTCATCGTGTCTCTGAGAGCTTCGAGTGTCTGGACGGTAGCTTCATCACGCATCTGGCAGGCAATGAGACCGAGTTCACACCTGGTCAACGCATGCTCGCCGAACCGTATGTGATGCATGGCTTCCGCAACGACACGGCTCAACCCGCGACCCTCAAGGTCACCGTTACACCCGCTGGCGACCTGGACCGTGTTCTGCGCACGCTCAGTGGGCTGAGCCGCGATGGCTTGCTGGTGCCTGATAAGCCTCCTCGGCCCGCCTTCGCTATGGCGAGTCTTGCCTGGAGGAGCCGCTACTATCAGCCGCCGTTACCCAAATCGCTTTACTGGATGATGATGGGCGTAATGGCTCCCTTCGGCGCTCGCGCTTGTGATCGCTTGATGGCTCGATACAACGAGGAAGGGCCGTTGGCCAGTCGTCAACCTAATCACTGATCAAGCGTGGATTTGATCTTGACATGCCCCATACGCGCCTGCTCTGGGGTGTGCTTGCCAGATGGAGCACCGAATCAGTTTGGGTAACCCTTGGCGTCACCGATCTGCCCCATGCCCGATGGCTTAGCGGTTCTGCCGATCGTGCCTTCAGTGGGTAAGAGCCGACAGCGCCCTTCATTTTGAGTGAATCTTGCCCCATCGCTATTCAGTGTTACTATCTACTAGTAGTCAGTGTGGCTGAGTAGGTGGGGAGGTGCGTCGTGGGCAAGCAGATGACGGAGATGTTAAAGGGCACGCTGGAGGGGATCGTGCTGGCGATCCTGTCAGTGCGGGCGGCGTACGGCTACGAGATCACGGCGTGGTTGCGAGACCAGGGTTTCGCCGACATCGCCGAGGGCACGGTGTATGCGCTGCTGGTCCGGATCGAGCAGCGCGGCCTGGTCGATGTGGAGAAGGTGCCGTCGGAGAAGGGGCCGCCGCGCAAGGTGTACTCCCTGAACGCTCGGGGCGGGGACTATCTCGAAGAGTTCTGGAGGACGTGGAGCTTCCTCTCTGAACGACTGGAACAGCTCCACGAAGGAGGAAAGTAAAGTGGCAGGGAAGTGGATCGAGCTGGTCACCGGGTCGCTCGAGCAAAAAAAGCAGTACAGGCAATACAAGGCCCGCATCGAGGCCCTGCCCGAGCCGTACGGCACCGTCGCGAACGCGCTGCAGCGGTACTTCATGTACTACGGGGGCGTCACGGATGGTGACACCGCCCTCAAGATGATGGGCGACTTTGCCGATCTCTGGGAGCGCGCGGCTGTTGACGGAACATCGGTGCGCGCGATCGTCGGGGAGGATCCGGTCGAGTTCGCCGAGACGTTCGCCCAGGCCTATACCGGTGCGCAGTGGATCGACAAGGAACGTGCCCGCCTGCGCAAAGCGATCGAGGGTGCCGAGCGAGCAGAGGATGCACGCTGATGGCGGTTCTACATGAGCGACAAGCCGTTTCTGGGACCCTTCCAGGGAGCGATGGGGTGCGTTGGGCGAGTTCCTGGCAGGTTCGTGGTTCTTCCTCAGCACTCGTGAACCCGGCCCCGAGCGGGTCACAACCCATGTCACGCGAGACCGCAACCCGCTCGCGGCGATGGCTGGGTCGCGCCTCTATGGTGGACCGATGGCGTCGGTCAAGCAGATCCAGGTCACCTTCGACTGCGCAGAACCTGAGCGCGTCGCTCGTTTCTGGTGCGAGGTGTTGGGGTACGTCGTACCGCCGCCACCGGAGGGGTTTGCTACTTGGGACGATTTCGATCGCGCGCTGCCGCCTGAGCGTCAGGGTTCAGCGTTCGCATGCATTGATCCCTCAGGTGTTGGCCCGCGACTGTTCTTCCAGCGCGTTCCCGAAGGCAAGGTCGTCAAGAATCGGCTGCATCTTGACGTGCGGGTTGGCACCGGGCTCGTGGGTGAAGAGCGCCTGGCCGCACTTGAGGCCGAATGCGCACGACTGGTCGCGCTCGGCGCGGTACGCGTGCGACTACTGCCTGCCGATGGCTACGACGAGTCGTGCCTCGTGATGCGGGACATCGAGGGCAACGAGTTCTGTCTCGACTGAGTGGCCGCGAACGTGAACGCCGTGCCGCTACCGGACCGAGCGGTGAGGTCGTTCGGGACCGGCTGGAAATGATGATCCAACTGGGCGCGGTTCCGGCAAAGTAACAGCCGGGGGTGAGCTGCAGGTGCACGGCAGCGGCGCCCTGATCCGATGGCTGCTCGAGAACGACCTCGTCGACGAGATCAACCTGCTCATCGTCCCCGTGGTCCTCGGCCAGGGCACGCGGCTGTTCCCCGACAACGGCCCGGACATAGCGCTTGACCTGGTCGACTCGCGAGCCGACTCGAAGGGCGTAACGATCCAGGTCTACCGGCCGGCCGGGCGCCCGCAGTATGCAACCGACTGACGCACGTGACTCGCGGTGTCGCAAGTCGGCGATCCGGCGGGGTCGCAACACTAAGAGCTCTACGCTTCCTCGGCTATTAGGGCATTGAGGCGAGTGGCGAGATCCTCGGAGCGACCTGGGCGAACGCGGGCATACCAGCGCATCGTTGTCTCCACGGACTCATGACCTAAATGGGCCTGAACATCTTTGGGACTGGCTCCTGCGTCGATCAAGAGCGATGCGCACGTCGCCCGAAGATCATGGGGCCGCGCACTAACGCCGGAGGCTTCGCAGGCCGGACTCCACACGTCACGTCGCCAGTTGCTGTAACGGCGGAAACCGCCGCCGCGGCCGGGAAAGACAAGATCTATAGGCGACTGCGAGTTTCTGAGAGTGAGTAGCTGTGCCTGAAGGGCATCGGGCAGCGTGATCGTTCGCGTTGCGTACGTCTTGGTGGGGCCGACGATCAAACGCCCATTGACGTCGGCAACGCTCTGACGCACGGCGAGTGTCTTCCGCTCAAGATCGACATCGGACCACTGCAGGGCGAAGCATTCGTTGATTCGCAACCCGCCGAAGGCGAGCAGTCGAACCAGCACTCGATCGGATTCGTGGTTCATAGCCTGGGCGAGCTTTTCAACCTCCGCGGGGGAGAGGACCGGGCGCTCCATCTGTGAGCGCTTGGGCAATGTGACGGCTCGAAGCGAGCATGGATTAGTGGCGAGTGCCAGGTCCCGCACGACCCGATCGAGTACACGCTTGAGCACTCCTAGCGATTCGGTGATCTTGGAAACAGATAGGCCTTGCTCGATCAAGTCGGCAACCCAATCGTCGACATGGGATGGCTTGATCCGGCGAACCGGCATCGAACCAAACCGTGGCTCGATCCGCAGCCGCCACGCAGTCTCATAGCCAATGCGGGTGTGGGGCCTACAGCTTTGCGTTGCCCGCCAGTAACCGGGCCACCACTCGCGCAGCGGCTGGTTGTCTGCCTTGTCATCAACTCCGCTCCCCGCGTCGAGCTCAGTGCGTTTCGTAGCCAGCCATCTGTCGGCCCGGCTTTTGGTTGCGAAGGTCTGTGGCGCGGGCGTCATCCGGTTCGTGTCCGGATCGATGTAGCGCGCCTGATAACGACCACTCGCCAGGGACCGGACTGATCCCCACTGGCGGCGCGAGCGTGCCACTACGCTGCTCCTACTGGTCGTTGGCAAGCTAATGGCACGGGGGAAGATAACTCGCGGCGTCTCCCCAAGTCAGCCCCCATAGCTCAGGGGATAGAGCAAAGGTTTCCTAAACCTTGTGTCGTAGGTTCGAATCCTACTGGGGGCGCCGATGCGTTTGGCCTAATGAGTCAGCTGTTCAGGCGGTTCGGTCGGGAAGTTCGATGATCTCCGCCGACGGTTTAGGCCGCACACAGGCCGCGGCAGCCTCCAGCAGGGCCGCGTCGAGGCGATCGGACACGTCGTTCAGGTCGTCCTCGAAGAGCGACGCGTAGACATTCAATGTCATCGCCGCGTCCTTGTGGCCGAGCATCCGTTGTATGTGCTTCACTGCGCCCCAGACCCGATCGCCAACGACGCCGCGATGTGACGGAGGTCGTGGGGCGTAAGTTCGGTGAGACCGGCCGGGGCGACGGCAGGGTCCCACACTCGCCGCCGCCAGTTCGCAAGCCGGATCGGCTCGCCATTCGGACTGCTGAACAGCACATCCTCGGGTTTCTTGCGCGCTGCTTGGACGACCAGATCATCGATCAGGGACCGAGGGATAGGCACGTCACGTCGACAGCCGCCCGCCGGTATCGAACATGACGTCCGATCCGGTAACCGGCCGGGCCCTCACCGCGGTGACGCCAACCGTAAAGCGTGGCTATCGGCACGCCGAGCAATTGCGAAACCTCAAGCAGCGTCATAAGCCGTTCGCTGCCCTGGAACGGGCGTACCAGATGTTCTTGTGGTTGAGTGATTCCCACCGTCGCCGTTCGCTCATCGTTGGACACGAGTCGCATGAACCCTCCCTATCGTTGTCTCCATTGAGCCAGACCCAAGAACGGCAGAGCGTTCGCCATCGAAATCTGCGGACACCCACACGTGCCGATTGAGGCTTGCGGCTCTCAGAAACCCAAAGGTGCGCGGGCGATGTCGCCGGTCGCGAGCGCGGACTTTCAAGGCTCAAATTCAAGCAATATAGGTCGTTGCGTTAGTCCAACCCCCGGTTATCGGGAATCTGACTGAACCAGTCTTACGTGACGCCGCCAGGTCCAGTGAGCCATCAGAGGGATGATCTTGTTGCGTCGCCCTGAGCGGTCGTCGTACGGCACGCCTGCCGGCATTGCTGCCAGGAATTTACTGGTGCCGCTGAGCGGTTGGCTTATCGACGAGTTCCAGATTCACCACCGGTAACCGGTCCTGCTAGGGCACGGTGTTGTAGCGACGGATCGGTGTGGTCGCTGCCGCTGGGGATGGTTGCTGGCAGGACTTGACGAAGGCGGAGAGTTCGGCGGCCATTGGCTCGGGTTGCCAGGTGTGTTCCGCGCCGGGCACGGCTTTCTGAATGGCGCCGGGGATGGCTTCGACGATGCGGGCGGCCGCGAGTGGCATCTCGGGGAACGTTTCGGTGCCGTACATCGCGAGTACCGGCTTGCGGATGCCGCTGACACTGCCGTCCTCGAGTGCCGCAACAGCCCAGGCGAGCGATTGGCCATCGGCGCGCAGGCTGACTACGCCTGCGGCGATCTCACCCCACTCAGATGAGGCCTTCGCCTCGGCGAGCCACTCCGGCGGCATGTCCTTCATGTAGTGGCTGAGTGCTCCCTCGGGGTCGCCGGCGTCCATCCGCTGCTCGACCTCATCCGACCACGCCTGGGTGTCAGCGGCGACGCCGGCGAGCGGAGCCTCCCACAGAGCGAGGCCGTTGACGGGCAGTCCCGTGGCGGCGGCGCGCAGCGAGATGGAGCAGCCCGAGGAGTGTCCGCAGAGCGCGGCCGAGCCTCCGACGACGTCGAGTAGGGCCTGGATCGCGTCGAGCTCGCGGTCGAGGTCGAGCCGTCCCTCGGCTGGGCTTTCACCGCGGCCGAGCCGGTCGAAGACGAGCGTGGTGATGCCTTGCTGGGCTGCGCGTTCTGCGGTCTCGGTGGTCCATGGGTCGATGGCCCGGAACGGTCCGGCGCCGGCGACAAAGATGAGCGCCGGACCAGCCCCGCGGAGGTCGTAGGCAACGCGGTCGCCGGTGGCGGTGGTGGTGAACTCGGTCATGATCGTCTCCTTCAGCTGTAGCGTTCGGTCAGCCGGATGGCGACCTGGTCACCGTCGCCCTTGCCCACCGCGGTGCGGAGGGTCGCCTTGATCGGGACCATGTGGGTGCCGTCGCCCATCGGTAACAAGGTGGCGTGGAAGGGTTGCCCGTCGATGTCGCCACCCACCTTTACTGGTTTCCGAGTGCCGAGGAGGCGGCCGGAGTCGGGCAGGACGGCGATGGTCCAGGCGCCAGGAGCGGTGTCGCGGCGGAGTGGCGCGGTAAAGGCCAGGTCGAGCTTGGTGGCAGCCTGGTTCATCGGATCGGCCTCCTCCAGGTGGTTGTCCAGATGAGAAACTGGACTGATCAGTTCCGTTACCTATAAACTAGACTGATCAGTCCAGAGTGTCAACCTCAAGGGAGCACATGACCGAACTTGCCCGGCCGAGTTCGGTGCGCAAGCACCAAGCCATCCTGGAGGCGGCGGAGCAGGTCTTCCTCCGCGACGGGTACCTCGGCACCAACATGGACGAGCTCGCCGCCTTGTCGCAGGTGTCCAAGCAGACCGTCTACAAACATTTCGGCAGCAAGGAAGCGTTGTTCATCGAGCTCGTCTCCACCATGACCACCCTTGCCGGGAATCGGGTGCACGACGAGGTGCCCGACCCGGCGGCAGCCGATGAGCTCCCGACCTTCCTGGAGAGCTACGCCGAGCGCCAACTGAACGCGGTGCTGACACCTCGCATCCTGCAGCTGCGGCGGCTCGTCATCGGCGAGGTCGGACGGTTCCCCGAACTCGGACAAGTGCTGTGGGACAGGGGGCCCAGACGCGCCATGACCTCTATGGCCGCGCGCTTCAGCCGGCTCGCGACCAACGGCTGGCTGCGGATCGATGACCCCGCAACCGCCGCGTCGTTCTTCAACTGGCTGATCATGTCCGGACCCCTCAACCAGGCCATGCTGCTCGGCGACCAGGCAGCGCCGGACCCGGCCAGCCTCCGCCGCCACTGCGCCGAAGTTGCCCGAGTATTCCTTGCCGCGTACGGCCACAACAGCTCCACAACAAGCGACTCCCACTAGTGGCTCCTCTGCGAGCATGGCGGAGCGCCTCAGCAAGACCGTTCTCGCCGCGGCTGGCGCGCTCGTTGAGATTCCTAGATGACCCGCTGAGTATCTGCGGTTCTCTGTGATGCTCCAGCCGATCAATATGCACTCCACTCCGAGCTCCGACCGGCCACGATGCGGATATTCACGCTGCTGATGGCCGCCGAAGGTCCAACCGGCCATCGCCGATGAGCTCCGACGGAGGGATGGGTAGAACCACCCACTCGACGTGCGTGGAGATGCGTAGGTTGCCCGATGCCCGGGCCTGCTCCCAGGCCCTACTGTGACGACAGGTTGCCCTTGAATTCCTGATCGAAATGGCCGGAGAGGAGGCGCAGAGATGATCAGCAGTGGATATCGCGATCACGTCGAGACGGTAGTCATCGGTGGCAGTCAGAGTGGGCTCGCAGTCGGATACCACTTGAAGCAGCGGGGTCGTCCCTTCGTCATCGTTGAGGCGCACGAGCGGGTCGGCGACGCCTGGCGGTCTCGGTGGGACTCGCTCCGCCTGTTCACTACGGCGCGCTACGACGGGCTCCCGGGGATGCCCTTCCCCGCACGGCGTTCGTCGTATCCCACCAAGGACGAGGCGGCGGACTACCTCGAGACCTACGCGGAACGGTTCGAGCTGCCGGTGATGCCCAGCGTGAAGGTCGATCGGCTCACCCGGCGCGGGCAGGGGTTCGACGTGGTGGCCGGCGATCTGACGGTCGCCGCCGAGAACGTGGTAGTGGCCACTGGGGCCTACCACACCCCGCGCGTTCCCGAGTTCGCCGACCAGCTTCGCCCGGACATCCTTCAGATTCACTCCAGCGCGTACCGCAACCCCGCCCAGCTCAGGGAGGGTGGCGTTCTCGTCGTCGGTGCTGGGAACTCCGGCGCGGAGATCGCCATCGAGGTGGCACGGTATAACCCGACCTGGCTGTCGGGACGTGACACCGGCCAGGAGCCGACCCGCGCGGGGAGCCTCACCGACCGGCTCGTGCAGCCGCTGATGTGGTTTGCCGCGACGCGCGTGCTGACGGTCACCTCACCCGTCGGGCGGAAAGTGCGCGACCACTTCCTTGACCCACCCCGCGGTATCCCGCTTGGTCGCGTCAGGCGGAAGGACCTCACGGCCGCAGGGATCGAGCGCGTCCCACGGACAGTGGGCGTGCAGGACGGCAACCCGCTGCTCGACGACGGCAGCGTCCTCGACGTCGCCAACCTGCTGTGGTGTACCGGTTTCGTGCTCGACCTGTCCTGGATAGATGTCCCGCTGATCGGCGACCACGGGTTACCCGCACAAGAACGAGGCGTTGTCTCGACCCAGCCGGGACTGTATTTCGTCGGCCTTCCCTTCCTGTATTCACTCAGCTCAGGGCTGCTAGGCGGCGTGGGACGCGACGCCGCCCACGTCGCGAGTCACATCGCGGCACGCGCGGCTGCGGCCACGACTGTGAATGCACTCGACTAGTGGCGAACGGATGGCCGATCAGACGGCTGGCATGGAGCTGAAGCCGCTGAGTGAGCACTTCCGGGACTGACCGCTTGGGAGTGTCGCAGTATTCCCAGTCAGGTCGGGCCTGCCTCTTTTCCGACTACTGACATGCTCTGCCAACGCAGATAGCTGAACGACTTTGCTCAAGGCTCGCTCTCCTCGTTCGACATCAACGCACTCATCTGCCGCGTTGCCCCAGCCACTTTCCACCCGCCCGAGCTCGCCGCCCGGCGCCGGCTGGTAGTAGCGCCGCGCTGCCACCTCACGGGTACAGATAAGGACCGGATGCCGATTGGGAGTGGGCGATCTCAAGCCGGCTGACGCCAGGCAGCCGCAGCTAAGCCACCTCGATGTCGCACTACAGCGAGTTGGCGAGGATGGCGGAGGTAGCGCTCAGAGAACAGACTCTCAGGGGCGTTCGCAGCGATGCGAGGGGCTATCCCTGCGGCCCAACGCTCCGAGACGGGAGCGCCGACCGGACCTGACCGAGTTGGCGCCGACCGTGAGAAGGCCCCCGTCCGCTCGGTGGAAACCCTCCGAGACCTGACCCCCAAGCAGGAACAGATCGCACGTCTCACCGCGCAGGTAACACCAACGCCGAGATCAGAGAACGGCTCTTCATCAGCGCCCGAACCGTCGACCATCACCTGCGCAAGGTGTACCAAAAGCTCGACACCGGCTCCCGACGCGACCTGCGCCACATCTATTCTTAAGCCTCAGTCCTTGACGAACTCGAGTCCCAGGCCCGGCCATGTCCGCATCCCGGGTTCCACCCGACCCTCATCGCCGCCAACAGACAAACCCGAACTTTCAAGGAGAACCACGCTATGACAATGCGCAACAACAACGGAGGCCCAGGATGAGTTTCACCAAGATCACCACCGCGGGCGCTGGGACTATGGGTTCGCAAGTTGCCTGGCAGATGGCCTTTCACGGCAAGCAGGTCATCGTGTACGACGCCATCCCCGCGGGCTTGGAGAAGGGCAAGGCACTGCATCGGGAGTACGCGGAGCATTTCCTCCAACAGCGCGGCGCCACCCAGAAGCAGATCGACGACACCTTCGCTCGCCTCACCTACACGACCGACTTGGCGGCGGCGGTGCGCGATGCCGACCTGATCAGTGAGTCCGTGCCCGAGTCCATGTCGATCAAGGAATCCTTTTGGCGCGAGGTGTCCAGGCATTCCCCGGCGCGGACCGTGTTCACGACCAACAGCTCGACCCTGCCGCCGAGCGCGTTGGTGGGCTTCGTCGACCGGCCACAGCAGTTCCTGGCCCTGCACTTTGCCATCGGTGTGTGGGACTCGAACATCGGCGAGGTCATGGGCCATCCCGACACCGACACAGCCGTGTTCGAGCGCCTGCTGAAGTTCGCCGAGGAAATCGGCCTGGTGCCCATCCCCATTCGCAAGGAGCAGAGCGGCTACATAATCAACAGCTTGCTCGTGCCCTGGTGCACTTCCGCACTCGAGCTGCTAGTGCGGGGCATCAGCGACTCCCAGAGCATCGATCGAACCTGGATGATCAGCCTGCGGACCGGGATGGGCCCCTTCGGCATGATGGATCGCATGGGCCTTGGCGTCGTGTACCACGTAGCGAAGCTGCTGGGCGAAACCACCCCAAACACCCAGGCACTCGAGTCCGCACGCTACCTCGACGAGCACTTCATCCAGAAAGGCCTGCTTGGGGTCGCGAGCGGCCAGGGCTTCTACCGCTATCCGAATCCGGCCTTCGACCAGCCGGGATTCATCTGAATCAACCCCCGCACTGATCGGCGCATACTCCCGTCGCCAGCTTTCATCCAACGCCGTCAGCTTCCCCGTCAACCGCCCCGCTGCGCGTCCATGGATACTCACTCGCCTCCGGCGACGCTAACCTACTGCCACTCGGATCTAGCCGATCATTTGCTTACTAGAGCTGGAGGCGTGCCGTTTGGGCTTCAGATTTGGCTTCAGGAGAGGACCTTCAGGATAGGGCCCTCCCCGACAGAAGACACGGTGGAACGAACCCCTGGCACGCTAGGAGCCCTGGTCAGAGAGCTTTCTGACCACGGCAACATTCGCTGACAGGGATCCGCCGGCTGTTCGGCGCGGTCGCCAGGTCCCTAACAGGGTGGCCAGTCTCCAGCAGCAGGCCCCGCACACCAACGTGATTGACTAGCCTGCATCCTGCCGGCTCCGCACACTAAGGGTGTTCGTCGCAAGATGATCATGGGCAGCGAGGCCGCAGTCAGGCGGCACGAGCTCCATAAACGGCGGGAATTGGTGCGCCCTCTCGACAAGTCTCGCCGGGACTGCAAAGTGCCTACGACTAGGCTTAATGGCGTATTTTGTTCTCGCTGGCGATGATCTTGACAGTGACTCGCGGACGCATTCCTAACCTTGTGTCGTAGGTTCGAATCCTACTGGGGGCGCCGATGCGTTTTGGTCTCCTTTGGCAGCGACCCAGCCGTCGCGCAACACACACGAAGTTTGTCAATCGCTGAGAGCTGGCTCGCGAGCAGGGCGCTGGCTGCTGAGCCGGGCAATACCACTATCAGGAGGGGTGTCTCGGCCGGGGTCGCCGACTCGGTGTGCCGCACCCCGTCGGCGCGCCTCTCTCCGCCGCGCTCGACGCGCTAAGAATGACAGAAACAACGACCCACGTTCATGACCTACCTCTAGGAGATCCCATGTCCCTGCCCACCTCCCCTCGGGTGGAGTCGATCCCTCATCAAGAGGACCCCGGCCTGGCCCTTGC
>CAVUEO010000036.1:0-38158 GCA_963740515.1 uncultured Actinomycetota bacterium | reverse complement strand
TCCGCCGGGCGCGACGAGATGGGTGAACAGCGTAAGAACGGGACGACATACGGCGCTCTGCTGTCGGCGCCTGGAGCTGTTGCGGTGCGATTGAGTACCGACCGACCGCTGGCGCGAGTGACGGTCCTCGGACTCTCCGACGGAGTGACCACCACTGCCCAGGAACCCACGGCGTCCCCCACAGCGGCCGTAGAAAGTGCTGCCACGGCCGAGCCATCGGTCGTCTCGCGCGGAGGTTGGGGAGCAGACCCGGCGTACATGACCTGGGCGCCGCAGTTCTATCCGACCAAAAAGCTCACCGTCCACCACACGGCCACCAGCGACAACTACGCCGACCGAGCCGCGGCCGAGGCCCAGATCAGGTCGATCTACTGCTACGGCTCGGTTACCCAGGACTGGGGTGATATCGGCTACAACTTCCTGATCGACAAATTCGGGACAATCTATGAGGGCCGCTATTCCCGCGACTACGCTGGCGCGAACCCCACCGGCGACGACGCAACCGGCCGGGGGTTACGGCTGCACACGCCGCGGGATGGAACTCCGGAAACATGGCGTGGCACTGCTCGGCACGCTAACAACCCACGACGCCACCCCAGCTGCGCGCGGTGCGCTCACCCGGCTGCTGGCCTGGGAAGCGAGCCGTAACGGCATCAACCCGGAAGCCACCGAGGCATACGTCAACCCGGTCAGCGGTGCGACGATCACCACCCCGAATATCGCGGGCCACCGCGACTATCCCGCCACCGCCTGCCCGGGTGACACCTTCTACCCGACCCTGCCCGCGATCCGCCGTGACGTCGCTGCCCTGATCGCGGGCAGCACACCTGCCCGATACCACACCACCGTCCCAGCCCACTGATCTGACGGCCGTCCCGGGCCGCACCCAGGTCACCCTCACCTGGAACCCGCCGGTCGAAACCGACGACGTCAACAACTATCAGGTCTGGCGCAGCAGCAGCTCGCCGACCAGCTTCACGCAGGCGGGCACACCTACAGGCACGACCTTCACGGTCGGATCCCTGAAACGGCGTACCACGTACTACTTCCAAGTGCGCGCAGTCGATACCTCAGGCAACATAGGT
This sequence comes from uncultured Actinomycetota bacterium, assembly GCA_963740515.1. Lineage (GTDB taxonomy): Bacteria > Actinomycetota > Actinomycetes > Propionibacteriales > Propionibacteriaceae > Microlunatus. The sequence continues at coordinate 37,073 of CAVUEO010000036.1, read as the reverse complement.
CCCTTCAGCGCTACGGTCTCCGCACGCACCACTTAAGCCGCCCACGTGACCTTTCTGGCAACCGACATACGGGCAGCGGTAAAACTGCTGCGAGCCCATTTTGAAGGCTCCGCCAGGCAGCTCGATCAAATCCGACAGGGTGTGGCTGTCGACCTGCTTGCGAGTGCTGTATCGCCCCACCGCAAATTCCGCTACTGCCGCGACATAGCGATCCGGAACCGTTCCTCGGGGTCGATGAAGTGGTCGTGATCATCTTTGCCGAGATCGATCTGCACCCAGTTGATCTTGCCGGTGAACTTGCTGTCGCGCGCGGTGTAGTCGGAGGTGACCGTGGTACCGGACTCGTAGCCGATGTCGGTTGTCTCGTCGGCGGAGAAGATCAACGGCTGGGTGGCGTCGACCCGGCCAGTGCCCACCGCGGTGCCGTCGAAATACAAGGTGACGCCGCCGCCCTTGGCGAGCCCGCCGCCGTCGTAGGCGAACTCCATCCGTATTTGATGGGTGCCGGCCGGGATGGGTGCGTCGGACTCGGTGGTGAATTCCTGGATGCCGAGCACGTTGTAGACGAACTTGGCCTTGCCGTTCTTGGCATAGACAGACCACCCGCCGAAGCGGCCACCCTGCGCGATGATCACACCCTCGACGCCGCCGTCTGGGACATCCACTTCGGCGGTGACTGAGAACGACTTGTTCTTGACGCTGACCACACTGTTCTCCGACAGGCGTCCCATGCCCGGGAAGAACAGCTGCGAGTCACCCCTGATCAGGGTCGGTCGCCCCGCCAGCTCCGGCACGAGGCGCTCGGAGGTGCGGTCATCCATCGGCAGCACGTTGTACTTGGTGGCCTCGATCAGCCAGAGCCGCTGCAGCTTCGCGAGCATCTCAGGTCGCTCGGCCACAAGGTTGCGAGCCTGGCTGTAGTCAGTGCCGTCATAGAGCTCCCAAACATCCTCATCGAACGCCGGCAGCTTCCCGCCGACCATGACCCACGGCGTGCGGTGCTTGGTCACCGCGCTCCAGCCTTTGTAGTAGATGCCGCGGTTGGCGAACATCTCGAAGTACTGCAGGTCGTGACGCTCCGGTGCATCCGCGTCATTGAAGCTGTACAACATGCTGGTGCCCTCCATGGGCGACTGCTGGACGCCGTTCACCATGGTGGGTTCGGGTAAGCCGGCCGCCTCCAAGATCGTCGGCGCAACGTCGATCACGTGGCTGAACTGCGAGCGCAGACCAGCGGGCTGCTCGATCCCATTCGGCCAATGCACGATCGTCCCGTTGCGGGTGCCACCCCAATGGGAGGCGACCTGCTTGGTCCACTGGAACGGCGTATCCATCGCCCACGCCCAGCCGACCGCATAGTGGTTGTAGGAGCTCGGTGAGCCGAACTCCTCCATCTTGCTGACCATGAACTCCGGGGTCTCCAGGGCGGCCATGCCGTTGAAGTTGGCCAACTCGTTGAAGGCACCGTTGAGGGTGCCCTCGGCGGAGGCGCCGTTGTCTCCGATGATGTAGTAAATGATCGTGTTGTCGAGGACCCCGAGGTCGTCGATCGTGTTGATCAGGCGACTCGCGTGAAAGTCGGCATGCTCGAGGAAGCCGGCGTAGACCTCCATCTCGCGGGCCAGCACCGGCTTGAGCGCATCGGGCATGTCATCCCAGGCTGGGATCTCGGCATGCCGGGCGGTCAGCTCGGCGTCCGCCGGGATGACTCCCAGCTCCTTCTGCCGGGCGAACGTACGCTCCCGCTGCACGTCCCAGCCGTCGTCGAAGGCACCCTTGTAACGATCGGCCCACTCCTTGGCGACGTGGTGCGGGGCGTGCGTCGCGCCCGGCGCGAAATACACAAAGAACGGCTTATCCGGCATCAACGCCTTCTGCTGACGTATCCAGGAGACGGCCCGATCGGCCAGGTCCTCGGTCAGGTGATAACCCTCTTCAGGGGTCGCCGGCGGCTCGACCGGCGTCGTGCCGTCATACAGCGCCGGATCCCACTGGTTATTCTCGCCACCGATGAATCCGTAGAACGTCTCGAACCCGCCACCAGCCGACGGCCACGCGTCGAACGGGCCCATCGGCGAAGACTGCCACACCGGCACCTCATGGCACTTGCCGAACTGGGCCGTCGAATACCCGTTCAGCTTCAAAGTCATCGCCAGCGGCGCCTTGGTGTTCGGACGCAACGAGCTATTGCCCGGAGCCGACGTTGCCGTTTCGGTGATGCTGCCCATTCCCACCGAATGGTGATTACGGCCCGACAGCAACGCAGCCCGCGTCGGCGCACACAGTGCTGTGGTGTGGAAACGGTTGTACGTCAGACCTCCCGCCGCCAGCCGGTCCGCCGTCGGCGTACGACACGGACCTCCGAAGGTGCTCGCGGCGCCGAAACCGACATCATCCAGCAAGATGATCAGGACATTCGGCGCACCCTCCGGCGGCAGCAGTGGCTCGATCGGAGGGAAGGCGGTATCCGGGTCCTTAGCGTCATAGGTCGTCAGACCCGGCGCCGGGCGGTCAGGGATAGGCAACATCGTGCGTGCATGTCGGTCGGGGCTCATGGGTTCCTCCAGATCGGTTGTCTCGGAAGGCTCAGCGGACTCCACCGTCGTGGGCCGCCGGCCCGATCGGTTTCAGTCGCGTCGGCGGTCTGCGCGGGTCCTCCACCAGGCGAACCGTCTGGTGGAGGGCGCGCGGATGGGCGGTGACCAGCTTTGATGCCGACTAGGAGCTGTCGGCAGCGGCGGCGTGGGCTTCCTCGAGATCGTCATCGGCGACCTCGTGCGACTCGGTAGCTCCACCCAACTCGGTCAGCCCGGCCATGACGGCGGTCGCTTCGTCGGCCGGCGCCAGCACACCGACGGCGGCCTTGCCGTCGCCCAGCTCTGCGGCGATTCGGTCACGGTCCGCCTTGTCCAGGCCGAGCCCCTTGTGGTGAAGTGCGCCGAGGACGCCGCCGCCAATGAGTCCTACAGCGAGGCCGACCGGAGTGAACAGCGCGAGAGCTAGCCCGATCCCAGCACCCTTGCCGGTGGTGCGCTTGCCCACCTTCTCAGCCTTGACCTCACCTTTGTCGTTGAGGACCAGCACACCGATCGCATCATCTTCAGCCAGTCCGGAGTCCTTCATGCTCTGCGCCGCAGCGTCCGCCGCGGCTTCGTCCTTGAAGATTGCCAACACAACGACCTTGTTTGCCATGAGCATCCCTTTCATTGGAGCGGCAATAGCGTCTTAGCCGCAAGGCTCGCCGTTGCCCGAGGATCTGGCATCACCCGATGTGTGTGATTCCCTCTGGAGTGATCAACGCGACATAAGCCGGCTACAGGGCGCGCGAACGCCCGTGCACACGCATTGGTTAGCCCAGAGCGGCATGACCAGATGTCGCGGAGCGGTCATGAGGTCGACGACCCATCGCCGTTTCGGAACTGGCACCCGCTCGCGAACCACGAGCCATTGCAGCGACCCGAGCACTCCGCCGAACAACACGGCACCGAAGGTTGCCACCAACAGTGCACCCAGCAGGCTCCGGTTCCCCACGGCGAGATCGAGCACGTCTACGCTGAGCCACACCAGCACCGCCACCGCCGTCAACAAGGCGATGAAGGCGATGGAGTTATAGAGGATCCAACGCCAATAAAGCCGCCTATCCCACCCGGTCGGCGACTCAGCCCGAGGTTCACCAGAACCTGTCACGATGCCCGGCCCTCCCATCACCTCGCAAGCAGCAGCCCGACGCTCACCGCCTAGGCGTTGATCAGCGGTCCCAGAGCCTCGTGCCGCGCAGAGCGACAGGTCCCGCGTGAATGTGGAGATCGGGCATCGCGTCCGGGTTGGCGAACTCAGGCGTTCTCGGCTTTGATCTTTCCGGAGTCGACGGCCTGTTTGAGTGTTGCGTAGTCGCGCTCGTTCTGGTCGGCGTAGGTTTCTGCAAACCTTGACATGGCTTTGTCGAAACGGTCATCGGTGCCGAGGTAGTTCGCGATTGCCGCCGCGTCACCGGAGCGTGCGTGGGCACGGGCAAGGGTCCAGCCGCAGAGACCGGCGTAGGTGGACAGGGCAGCTGGGTTCATGGCCTCTACGATGGCTGATCCCTTGCCGTCCCAGAGTTGGCGGATGTAGAAGTCCCGGGTGACGCCGTCGATCCCGCTGGTCCGGATCCAGCCGAGCATGATGTCGCTGGCGGACTGCATGAGCCGTTGTCCTTCAACGACCCGCTGCCCGTGGTTGGCATATCTGCTCTTGCCCAGGAAAGGCTCCAGTACCGACGCCTCGGCCTCCTTCGCCTGCAGGAACAATGGGTCGCTGTCGTCGTTGCCCAGCATCAACAGAATCCAGGCGCGAGTGCCCACGCTGCCCACACCAACAACCTTGCGGGCCGCGTGCACGTAGCGGAAGCCTTCCAGGAGGTGGCGATGATCGCCTGCGAGGGTGCGGCGATAGGCGCGCAGCATGTCGTGAATTGCTTCGTCGACCTTGTGGTACTCCCAGTCAGGAAGCAGGTCCTCGATCGGAATGATCAGTGGCGGATCGCCGACTAGCTGTTGGCGACCGTCGACCACCTGGACGAGTTTGTTGAAAGCCTTGATGCTGTCCTTCGACCGGGCCTTGGCCAGGTTCTTCTCGAACTGCTTCACCTGGCCCTTCTTCATACCTGCCCTCACCTGAGCATCGATCTCGTCTACGTTCAAGCGGGCATACCAGACGTCGAGCTTCTTCATCTGCGCCAAGTCCAGCATCGCCTCGCGATAGGACCGGGCCGTGGCCTGGTTGACCGATTTGCGCTGCTTGGTGTCGAAGCCACGATCGCGTCCGGCAACGGCGAAGCTGGCCACCAACCTTTTGACGTCCCACTCGAACGGGCCCGGTAGCGTCTCGTCGAAGTCGTTGACGCTGAAGACCAGCTGTCGGTCTGGGGCGGCGAAGACACCGAAGTTGGACAGATGCGCATCACCGCACAGCTGTACCGACAGGTCGGTGCGTGGCGCGCCCGCCAGGTCGGCGGCCATCAGATAGGCGGCACCACGGTAGAAGGTGAATGGCGACACCAACATTCGGCCGTAGCGGATCGGGACCAGCTCCGGCACCCGATTTGCGCCCTGCTCCTCGAGCAGGCGAACCGGGTCTGGCCGGTCCGACGACGGCTGCCATTCCCCGTGCGCCGACAAGGGGACCATCTGCCGCGCCGCCGTACCCCGGGCGGCCCGCTCCGCCATTGTGGGGTGTTCGAGTTGGCTCGCCTGTCCGGATGCGCGCGCCTCTTCGCTTACTGGCAGGTCTGTGGAAGTCATGATGCTCCGATCTGTTGGCACCATGCCATGACACAGCATCAGTCCCTCCTTGCGCATCACCTAATTCAGGTGAAACACATCAGCGCGAGACGCTGGGCGCGCCGGGCGACGCGTCGACTGGCGTCGCGGCATCGGGCGCCTCGCTGGTGGCGAGGGGCGCGTCCATTGACGATGGCACGGGACGACGAGCACTCGGATTTCACCCGATGAGAGTGATTCGGCACTGGTTGATCACCGGTTGGATTGAGCCAACCCAGTTCCAGCCCGCTGCGGCTTGAATCCGCCTCGGTTTGAAACAGCTCATCTTGATCGACAGGAGAATCAGATGACCAGCGCGCTTACTACGGCCCGCAAGGCCCTCGCGGAGGCCTGGCCGCTCGCCGCCAGCATACTGGTGGGCGGCGCCGCGATCGTCATTGTGCTGGCCGGGGTCAGAACAGTCGCCGACATCATCGGGCCGGTCTTCCTGGCACTGGTCATCACGATCAGCTTGCACCCGATACGTATCTGGCTGGAACGGCATCGACTTCCGGAGTGGGCAGCCTCAATCGTGCTGCTGCTCGCGGCCTACCTTGTACTGGGCTTCCTCACCCTCGCCCTGATCGTCTCCGTCGCACGACTTGCCGAGCTGCTCCCTCAGTACACCGACCAGCTCAATCAGGTGGTGGTGGACGCGGGGAACACGCTGAGCAGTCTCGGGGTCCAGCAGGAGCAGATCACCGCCGTCGTGAAGGCGATCGATCCTGGACAACTCGTCGGGGTCGCGTCTGCGGTGCTGGCCAGCACGCTCGCCGTTCTCAGCAATGTCTTCTTCCTGATAGTCCTGCTGTTCTTCATGGCCTTCGACACCAACTCCACCCGCCGCAGCCTGGCCGTGCTGGGCGAGCATACTCCCAACCTCTCAACCTCGTTTTCCAGCTTCGCGGGCGGCGCCCGCGGCTACATGGCCGTCACTTCAGGGTTCGGATTCATCGTTGCGATCCTCGACGGCATAGCCCTGGTGGTGATGGGCGTGCCGGGCGCGTTCGTGTGGGCTGTGCTGGCCTTCGTCACCAACTTCATCCCCAACATCGGCTTCGTCATCGGGGTAATCCCGCCGGCCTTCATCGCGCTGCTAGAAGGCGGCCCAGGCCTGATGATCGCCGTCATCATCACCTACAGCGTCATCAATTTCCTGATCCAGTCCGTCATCCAGCCCCGCGTCGTGGGCGATACTGTGGGACTGACCGCCCTGTTCACCTTCATGTCACTAGCGTTCTGGACCTGGCTCATCGGCCCGCTCGGCGCGCTGCTCGCCGTACCGCTAACCCTGCTCGCCAGGGCAATGCTGATCGAAACCAATCCCCGTTTAGCGTGGGCACTGCCGCTGATCGCAGGCAAAGCCGAGCCGACCGAGAAGCCGGAACAACCCCCGAAAGAACCGGCTGAAACGAGTGCGAAATGAAAGCAAACTCCGGCCGGCACTAGGGTATGGGCCCATTAGGCGAATTGGCTGCTGGGGTCCTGGTAGCGGATAGTCGCCCGGCTGGGGTGGTGCGACCCTCGCGGCCCTGGTGCCACCGCCCCATTCGCAGCGGCGTCGTAACCAACGACCTCGCGACGCCGCATGAGATGCAAGCGCCTTGAACTCGTCAATCGACGCGGGCTTCGACGGAGCTACTGCAGTGCCGAGACCAGCCGCATCACGTTGTCGATGTAGCGTTGGCCTTTGGGGCGGGCGCGCCATTCGGCAAGGTTGATTTCGTGGCTGACGGCTCGGTATTCGTCGGAGATTGTTTGGAGGTCGGCGACGAATTGTTTGCCGGTTGACATCAGGGTGATTTCGTAGTCGAGGCCGAATGAGCGGTAGTCCATGTTGCTGGATCCGATGATGCCGACTATGTCGTCGACGGTGAAGTGTTTGGCGTGCAGGATGGTTGGTTTGGGGTATTGGTAGATCCGGACGCCTGCCTCCAGTAGGGCGTCGTAGTAGGAGGCTTGGGCGTGTCCGACCATGAATTGGTCGGCTTGTTCGGATACGAACAGCTCGACTGCGACGCCGCGGTAGGCGGCGGTGGTGATCGCCTCGAGTAGGGAGTCGTCGGGCACGAAGTAGGGGCTGGTCAACGACAGCGTGTGTTGGGCGCGTTGCACCAGTGCGGAGAACAGTCTGAGGTTCGGCATGGTCAGGTAGCCGGGTCCTGACGGCAGCAGTTGCATCGGGACCGGGTCACCCTCGGTGTCGGTGGTGAGCTGGACCTCACCGCCTAGCTTTTCTCCGGTTTCGGTGTACCAGTCCATGGCGAAGACGGTTTCCAGCTCGGTGACGATTTCGCCGGTGATTTTGATGTTGAGGTCTTTCCAATGCCTGCCGATCTTGATGTTCTTCGGCTTCAGGTAGCTGGAGTCGATCATGTTTTGCGATCCCATGAACGCCACCGTGCTGTCCACCACGACCAGTTTGCGGTGGTTCCGCAGATCCGGGCGGCGCCACTTGCCCTTGAACGGTTTGATCGGCATCATCTCGTGCCACTCGATCCCGGCCGCGGTGAGCTTGGAGTTCAACTCCTTGAACCCCGGGTAGCCGCGGGAGGCGATGTCGTCATAGAGCAGCCGCACCTTCACCCCACGCTTGACCGCCTCCGCCAACGCGGCACAGAAAATGTCGGTGGTGTCATCCCAGGCGGTGATGAAGAACTCCACATGCACCGTCGCCGCAGCCTCATTCACCGTCTCGGCCATCGCCTTGATGGAGGCGTCGTAGTCGCCGAACAAGCCATGGCTGACACCGGTGACACACGGCAGCTGCGTCAAAGCCCGGTTCAACCGGAACAGACTGTCCACCCCAACCGGAATATCAGCCCCCGCCGGCAGGTCAGGAACCCCGGCGGTCCGTTCGGTGATGACCTGGTTCGCCTCAGCCTGAACCTTCGCCCGCCGACCCCGCACAAACGGGCTGCCGATCAAAAGGAAAATCACTAAACCGATGATCGGCGTCACCACAATCAGCAACAACCAAGCAATCGACGAAGACGGCCGACGATTATTAGGCACCGTACCGAGCGCCACAATCTTGATCGTCAACTCCACCAGATACAAGATCAACGGGGCCCAGGCAATCGCGTTCACCAATACCACCTCTCAGACCTTGGTCGGAGCTCGACAGCTCCAGCGGCCCCCGCAGCGACACCGCCTACCGCGCTCCTATCGCCGATAGCGTGTCATGCGCCAGGGCGGCCGAGCATCACACAGAAAGAGGTGAATAGGGAGTACCCCCACGGTTCAGTTGCTCAGCCAGAGTCGACGCTGGTGTTAGCTCCCCGGGCAGCTCTGGGTCAGGGTCGAGGAGAGCGCCTGCGTTGATGTAGCGACTTGCTTCATCGCCGTGGCGATGGCGGGGGCCTTCTGTCTGAGATTGTCTGCGTTTACGCCGCTTGCTGCTGTCTGCAACTCGGCGAATGCCGTTTTCACCTGCTGCACGCTGGGCTGGAGAGCTGGCGAGGCCGAGGTCTGTGCTTTGTCCAGGTTGGTCTTGACGTTGGCGATCGCGGTGGTCAGTGCCGGGAGGCCGTCTTCGGCAGGCTTTACCTTCGTAAGCGCCTCGAGCGACGACTTAAGAGCCGCGACGTCGGCACAAGCCGCCGTCGGCGCGGCACTTGTTGGTGCCGCGCTTGTTGGTGCCGCGCTCGCCTCGGGTGTACTGGTCTGGGTCGGCGCGGAGCTTGTGCCGCAGCTTGCCAGTGACGCAAAGCAGGGCGACCGCCGCAAGTGCGGCAGATGCAGATCGACGGCCATTGTGGAGTCGCATTGGGATGTTCTCCTAGGAGGCGACGGACCTAGCAAACAAACACCACATTAGGCAGATCGTCGTTGATCAACTGATTGCAGGCGTTCACCAGGGTCCGGTTGACGGATGGACGGGCGCGCCGGGCGCGCACTTGGACGGCTCCGGCGGCAGGGTTATTCCTCGCTTTGCGCCTCGAAGCCTGCGACCTCGATCGCGACGTCTAGGGCATCGACAATCTTGCCCGTCGCGGACGCGACTCGGGCTGTGCCGACGATCGGTGCGATCGCGGCGAGCACACCGCGGACCTGCTCGCCGTCGATTCCGACCTGGCTTGCCGCTTCGAGGTTCAGCAGATACGACACCGCTGGCGCATCGACCGCGGCAAGCGCCGCGATACGAACAAGTGCGAGTGTCTCCAGGTCAAGACTCGACGCGGCAATCGAGTCCGCTGTCATGCTCTGGAGCAGGTCGAGGACCGGAGTCTCAGTGATCGGTTCGGCCATGGTTTCTTCCTTTCAGTTGATGTTGCCCTACGAGGAGGCGGACGCCGGGATTGCTCTAGATTGCGACCTCGATCGCTCAGTCGCCCGTCCGCGCTCTTCCTGTGTCTGATTCCACTCTGAGAAAGAAGCCGCCGCATCATCTAGATCGTGTGAAACGTGAACTTGGCCAGCCGTTTGCGGAATTCGTGGCACTCAGATCCAGATCTCACATTTCCGACTACAGCGTGAGCATCTAGCGCTTGAATTGCGGACCTTTGCTCTGGGGCGTACGCGATTCTCAGATGGCCGGTCGCTGCAGAGTGAGAGTGATCCGGTACTCGTTCACTCATCGTCGGTGTCATACCCCAGCGCCAGCGCGAGCTTCGGTGCCGCCGCAACCGCGCAGGGCAGCCCAACAATCGGAACTACGCAAACCAGCACGTCCACGATCTCCGCGGCTGTTGCGCCCGCATTCACCGCAGCATCGGCCTGGGCTCCGTAAGACGGCACAGCACCACCCACCGCGACCAACGCGGCCAACCGCACCAGCTCCAGCGTCTTTGCATCCAACCCTGGGGAATCGACGCCGCCTCCGCCGAGGCAGTCCTCGGCAAAGCCGGCGTCACTGATGGCCAGACGCCGCAGCCGCTCCATATAGTCCAAGACAACCTGTCCCTTCTACGCCAACTCCTTCGACGAGATCACTAAACGCAAAGCAGACTGATCTAGAGGGGCAGCCTGCTCAATCCATTGAGCGGCAAGGAAGCGCCATCTGCATCACTCAAATCAGGTGAAAATGCCAGCCGCGTCCACATCGACGACGCCAGCACGGCGGTGCGCGGCTTCGGCGGACACAACAACAATCGACGATCTCGAGCAGGTCCCAGATCCCGCGGCCCTGCACCTCACCCAATGAGCGTGATGACTGGGGCGCTGGTTATCCCTATCGTTTCCGTCAAACGGAATCAGCTGGAGGAGAAGCGCATGCGTGGCAGTTCATCGCGCCGGACAGCGCGGCAGTCGGGTGCGGGCAATCGCAGCGGAAATGACATCGCTGCTCACGGAGGGTTGAGGCTATGAGACGACTGACGGCAATCTTCGCGTTGGTGGTGGGGGTGGCCACGCTGGTTTTCGCAGTCGCGGTCGCGATAAACCAGTTCCCGCGCGGCCTGATCCTTCTGGGCTGTGTGCTGATCGCCGGCGGGTCCGCCTGGTACGGCTTGCGCCGGCGGGGCGTTGCGCGGGTAGTAGGGGTGATCGTCGCCGGCATCGCGCTGGTCGGCGCCGTCGTCCTAATTGTCGCGGGCGGGGAGCGGTGGATTGATCTGTTGGTTGTGGTAGGGCTCGTCGTGTCGCTGGCGGCAGCAAGTGCCGCATTTACCATCCACGTGGATTTGCCGAACGCTCAGGCGCCGCGCCGAGCGGTGCTGTTCTACAATCCGCGCTCCGGTGGCGGGAAGGCCGAACGCTTCCAGCTCGCCAAGGAGGCTCGTCAGCGTGGCATCGAGCCGATCGAGCTGAAGCCCGGCGAGGACCTCGAGACGCTGGTCCGCGCCGCGGTCGACCGTGGCGCGGACGGGCTCGCGATGGCAGGCGGGGACGGCTCGCAGGCGATCGTCGCCAAGGTCGCTGCCGAAGTCGGGCTGCCGTACGCATGCGTGCCTGCGGGCACGCGCAACCATTTCGCGCTAGATCTCGGCGTTGACCGTGATGACGTCGTCGGTGGACTGGACGCGTTCGTCGATGGCGGTGAGCGTCGGGTGGACCTCGCCGAGGTCAACGGTCGGGTATTCGTCAACAATGTCGCGCTCGGCCTCTACGCCGAGGCGGTCCAGCGGACCGGCTACCGCGACGCCAAGATCCGCACCCTGCTGGACACCATGCCTGACGTGGTCGGCCCGGGCGGCAGCGACATCGATTTGCGCTGGACTGGGCCGGGCGGACACGAACATCACGCTGGCGCTGTAGTGATGGTCTCCAACAACCAATACCGGCTCGGTCACGCGGTCGGCTCAGGCACACGCCCGCGCATCGACGATGGCCTGCTCGGGATCATTATCGTCGGTCCGCCTTCCGGGCGCGGCGAAAACGGCAGTTCACCGCAGCGCCCGTTGCGGCAGTGGTCCGCTCCGACCTTTGAGATCGATGCGGACCAGCCTGTCCCGGCTGGCATCGACGGCGAGGCGCTCGTCTTGGATGCGCCGCTGCGCTTTGGCATTCGGCCCGGAGTCCTAACAGTGCGTGTCTCCCGCAAGCACCCGGGCGCCTCGCCCTCGGCCATAGCTCCCGAAGGTATGTGGCCCAGCATTGTCGAGCTGGCGCGGATCGCCTTCGGCCACAACCAGAAACCCGCAAGCTCAACACCAGAGAGGCCACAATGAACAACAAAATGGAAATCACCGAGAAGGAGCGGCTGAGCCGCGAGGACGCCGCCGCTCGGCTGCACGCTCTTGCCGACGAGCTCGCCAAGCACAACGAGGTTGAGTTCGACCGCGGCGGGATCACCTTCAAAGTGCACGTGCCCGACGAGGTCGACTTCAAACTCGAGATCGAGTTCGAGGACGATGAGCGCGAAATCGAGGTCGAGCTCAAATGGTGACGAAACTGTTTGCTTGATGCGGCGACGGCGGCGGCCACCATCATCATCCCGGCCTGCGCGCTGCGGTGTCGTCACGCGGAACGCATGAATTCAAGCCTCATGCGCTGGTGCTGTGAGGTGCCTGCGGCGGCCGCCCAACCACGAACGCAGGTGTCGCCGCGAGGGCCGGTCCAGCGAGCCGACATCGGCCCGCCGGACAGGAGATTCACTCAATCTGTGGGATGCGACGGGTTGCCAGCTGGGATTGGATCAATCGAAGGAGGCATGCAGATGGCGGTCGCCGCGCGGATTCTATCGAGAGAGGTTCGCCGATGGTGAATCCTCTGACGGCCGACCAGTGGGTCGTTGTCGGATCGCGTGGACTTCCCAAACTTGGAGTCTGGGCCTGGAGCTTCGTGGGGTTTGTAGCGGCGACGATCATCGTGGTACTAGCGCTGGCTGCGGTTAGCGAGATCGTGCTTCCGCTGACCTTCGCGGTCGTACTGGCCGTGATCTTCAAACCGCTAGTCGGAACCTTCCGCCGTCACAAGTTCTCGATCATGCAGACCGAGCCGCATCGGAGCAAGAGATGACCACCGCACCCGTCCCGGCGCTATCCCCGTCGCAGCGTCGAAGGCGCTTAACCGTCGGACTGCTGCGGTCCTTCGCCATCACGGTGATTCTCGTCGCCGGGTACTACCTCCTCCCGCTTGACCGTCTGTCCTCCGTCCCGATGGGGCTAATCCTCGGGCTTGGACTGCTGGCATTGGCAGCCGTCGCGGCAATTCAGGTGAGAGCGGTCATCAGATCGCGATATCCGGGCTTGAAGGCGGTCGACGCGCTCGCTGTCACCGCACCGCTGTTCCTCCTTCTCTTCGCGGCCGCGTACTTCCTGATGGCTGCTGACGATCCCAGCAACTTCACCGTGGAGACGCTCACCCGTACCGATTCGCTGTACTTCACCGTCACCATCTTTTCCACGGTCGGTTTTGGGGACATCTCTCCAGCAAGCCAAGCAGCCCGCATCCTGGTCACGGCCCAGATGATCCTTGACCTGATCGTGCTGGGCCTCGGGATCCGCATTTTGGTCGGGGCAGTCGATGTCGGCCGCCAGAAGACCAGCAAGGCGGCGAAAACAGCCGCCGACCCCGAGCGCGCGACTTCGCCTGGGGACTGATCTGGCGCCCGGCGGGCGGGGCACTGGGCGGCCAGAATCGTTAGAGAGCTGACTTCGGCGTGGAAGCTGGGCAGTGCCAGCGCCAGTCGGTTGAGTGATCTCGGCTAGCCGCCGAGCAGACCGATAACCGTCGCATGCTGCACCGCGTCCCTGCGTGAGGAGACACCGAGTTTCCGATAGATCGAGGCGACTTCCGTGCTGACTGTGTTACGGGAAATGAAGAGCCGCTCGCCGATCTCGCTGAAGGTGAGGTGGGTCTGCAGGTACGGGAGCAGACGGAGTTCCGCTGGCGAGAGGGGCGACCCCCCGGTCGCGCTCCGTTGTGTGCTCGATGTGACGATCCCGCGAAAGTCCGATATTTCATCGACGAGTGTGCCTAGGGCCGGCCGATGAAGCAAGATGTCGTCTATCTCACGGAGCAGGTGTCGCGGGCTGGCATGGTCGCCCGTGGCCCAGTACACCTTGGCGAGTTGCAGTCGAACGCGTACGGCGAGCCATGGCAGCATGAATGTGCAGGTCGGACGGGCTCGCATTGCCTGGGTGAGCTGCCGGTTTCCCTCCTTCAGGTCACCCTGGTGTACAGCGAGCCGGGCAGCAAGGGCGAAGACGAGCACGCTCGTGACGTAGTCATGCATCCGATACTGATCGACAGCGGGGAGTGCCTTTTCCAAGTGCTCGGCAGCATCCGCCCATCGCCCGCCATCCATCGCCAACAATGCGAGCTCGGCCTCGCTGTCGACGAGCGAATCGGTATTGCCCATCGCGGCGGCCAAAGTAGACGATTCCGCGAATAGGGCGCTCGCCTTGTCAACGTCGCCGGTGAGGAGATGCGCTTCAGCGGAAAAGCAGAGCGCCGTGTCGCGCCAGACGCTCCACGGCGGCTCTTGGGCGACGGCGAAGCTGGCGTCGGTCATCATCTGCTCTGAGCCTGCGGCACATATGACGGCTCGAAACATCGCTCGTGCAGAGTCGAACGATGCCGTGCCATCTGCTGGCACCAGGTCGAACGAAGCGGCGTCGATGATCGCCGCCCAATGTTGCGCTTCGGCGGTCTGCCCCGTGAACACCGCAATGTAACCGGCCAGCACGGCGAGGGGGGGATAGGCCTCGATAGCGGAGTCGCCGAGCACCGACAGCCACCGCTGCACGGTCGATAACTGACCGGCCTGGTAGGTCGGCAGGATCAACCGCGTCACCAACTGAACACATCGGTCCTGCTCGGTCGTGTTCAATAGGTGCTCGATAGCCGTCGCCGGCGATCCATTCGATTCATACCAATCGGCCGCACGCTGATGCAGCGTTTCGACGACCTCGGGTTCAACGCCGCGAAGCTCACCAAGCAGGAATTCTCGAAACAATGCGTGGTAGCGGTACCACTCTCGCCGACGATCGAGCGGGATCACGAACAGACCCGAAGCCTCAAGGCCACGCAGCTGCTGTTGCCCACCGGATTCCTCGAGGACGGCATCACACAGCGGAGCACACATTTGATCAAGCACGGCGGTACGCCGCAGAAATCGCTGGAGCTTCTCGGGCAGACTCATCAACAACTCGTGGTAGAGGTAGTCGGCCACATACCGATCCTCACCAGAGACCGTCAGGGCCTCGCCGTTGCTGTCGCGCGCGATCACCGCAGCGAGGTAGAGGCCGACCGGCCACCCTTCGGTCCGTTCGGTCACAACCGCTGCCCGCTGAGGAGTGATGCCGACGTGTGCTGCCGCGAAGATCTGCTCCGCACCAACCCAGTCAAGTGCCAGATCCCTCTCGGTGAACTCCAACGCCTCACCGGCCGCCCGCAGCCGCGGCAAATAATGCTGCTCCGAACGACTCGCCGCCACCAGCTGAGACCCGCCAGGAATCCCCGAGATCACCACGCCTAGCACATCTTGACAGGCCGGCGACTGTAGCTCGTGAAGGTCGTCCAGCATGACAACGAATGGAACAGAGCTGGTTCGGAGCGCCGAAGCGAGGCGCGGAGCGGCGCGGCCTAAGGCCGATACCCCGAGCCCGCTCATCTCGGCGACAAGGTCGGCATTGTCCGGCGATATCTGAGCGTACGCGGACGCCAACAGCGTGAGCAGAATCGTAGGGTCATCGTCGAAACGGTCAAGAGACACACACGCGACCCGACGATCCTCTACGACAGCCCACTCAGCCAACAACGTCGACTTTCCATAACCCGCCGGCGCAGTGACCGCGACCACCTGGCAATCGCTGGTGCGAGCAGTTTCGATGAGCTTGGCGCGACTCACCAAACCTCGACGAAGTCGCGGAATCGAGAGCTTGGCATCCAGCAACGCGTCGAGCTCAACAACCGCCCGCGGCGCATCGCCAAGATCGTCGCTCACAGTCGAATCTTAGGGATTCGACGTTGGGGCGCTCAACCACGAACCAGGCCTCGATACGAGCGCGCCCAGACGATGCCACACAGGCCGAAATGCGCCGATCACCCACTGTGGATGACGCGACGGCTCGCTTCGATTGGATATCCGAGGAACGGTCCTGACGACGGCATGTCGAACGAAAAGGAGCACCTGGGCTGAATCGACTGGCGAGACCCCGGTCCTCGACCCGCTCGCAAACATGACCGCAGACCCGGCGGAATCATCGAGCCGCGAGCCCGAAACACTCATGCTCGCTCCCATTGGGCGCTCATCGCCGTCCATGCCTCGACGTTTTCAAATCTAACGATCTAGGAATTGCGAGCGATCGCAATATCGATCCCGCGCGGATCCGTGAGGTCGCGGCGGTCGCATGAATTGTCGGCACAGCGCGAGTCGGTCCGCTACAGGCAAGATCGTCGAGGCGCGCGACACCCAGATCAAGATCGCTGAGGTCGAAACTGCTAGCGTTCGGAAGGCGATTCAGCCTCGCTTATGTCAAGCCCGGTGCATGTCTGGGCTCCGCTGACATCGCCCCGGCAAGTGCTTGCAGCTCCTCTTGCACACCTGCGATGAAGATGTCGAGGTCGGGGTAGCCGTCGCGGTCGGCGATCACAGTGATGTTGAGCTGTCCCGCGTACGACATCGCCGCTACAGCGAGGGACACTTTCCCGATCAGCGGCGCTATTGGGAACACCTCGAGCAGCCGCGCTCCAGCGAAGTATTGCGGCACCTGTGGGCCGGGGATATCGGCGCTGGTCAGGTTGACCCGTTGCCGGTCCACGATCTTCAAGAAAGCGCGCCCGGCGATTCCCCGGTGCGGCACTACGCCGAGGGAAGGCCGGCTCCTCGCCTTCCGCCGGACGGTCTCCTTAGCGATCAGCCTCAGCCTGGGTACGGGATCCGAGACGCCGATCGGGAGCGGGACGACCATTTGTCCGATCAGGTTTCCCCGTGCTTGGGCGCGCGGCTCGTGGTGCAACGAGACGGGTACGTAGATCCGCAGCACCTGCTCGACGGGTTCCTCGCGGCTCTTCAGGAGCGCGCGCAGGCCACCAGCGGTCACGGTCAAAAGGACGTCGTTGACCGTCGCGTCGGAAGTATGCGCCACGTTCTTGATCAGCTCGAGGCTGCTACGGATGAGCGCGAAGGTGCGATCCGGGCCGACGCGGCGGTCGAGGCTGGTGGCGGGAAGCGGCCGTTCGGCGAGAAGCTCACGCATCGCGGGCCAGCCGGCTACCAAGTGCCGGCCAGAAGTCAGCGGGTGTGTGAGCGCGGAGAGCGCCCTGCCGAGTTGGTGTAGGCGGCGGCGTCGCTTGTCTTGGAGGAGTGCACCCTCCGTCGGCACGGGTCCCGGTGTCCATGCGGGCGGGGAAGCAGGGATCGCGTCCGGAGCTGCATCGAGGAACTTCGCAATAGTCGCAACGCCCGCCATGCCGTCGGCGATGGCGTGGTGCATCCTCACGAACAGGCCTACGCGTCTGTCCGGTAGCCCTGTGAGAAACCACATCTGCCACAACGGGCGTGACCGATCCAGACGTCGCTGCCGCAACTGCTCAGTTGCGAGCAGGAGCTGGGTCTCGTCCCCGGGCCGCGGAAGTCGAAGCTCCCCAATGTGGTTGTCAAGATCAAAATTGGCAGCATCCACCCACAGCGGCCCGCCCAGCCGTCGCGGCGGTACGTAAAGGAGCTGCCGAAACCGGGGTACCAGATGTAGCCGCCCTGCAACAGCCTCTCTGATGGCCTCGATGCGGAACCGGCCGTCTGTGTCGAGCAGACTGCTGCCGTCGAGCACAGCCAGCGCACCGATGTCTTGGGGCCAGATCTCATCCGGCCACAGCATGAGCTGGTCTCCCGCGGTCAGCCGTTCCATCAGCATCACCCTGCCTTCACCACAAGAGTCTGCGATGCGCGCAGCCGCGGCCAGGGACGTTCGACCCACCGGTCCGGGTCGCTAGCCTCCTCTTTTACCATCCAGACTTGCGGCAACGTCGGGTCTGAGGTGAGGAGGCGCCGTGCCCTTGGTCGATCAGCTTGAGTTGACGGCCAGAATCGGCCGGATCCTCAACCGCTGGCCTACCGTCGGCCTGGCCGTAGGAGTGGTTCGCGACGGACGCCTCGCGTTCTTCCACGGACACGGGTTCGCCGACATTGCGTCGAATACACCCATCGCCGAGGACACGGTTTTCCGGATCGGCTCCATCACCAAGACCTTTACGGCCATCGCCGTGATGCAGCTGTTTGAGCAAGGGGTGGTCGACCTGGATGCCCCTGCCAATGACTACCTCCGCGCCTATCGGCTGATCCCCGCCAAGGCGACTCATCGCCCCGCCACTTTGCGACATTTATTGACGCACACAGCCGGACTCCCGGAGGTGGTGTATCCCTCACGGATACTCCAGCCGGTCTTCGGCGAGATGGTGAAGGTGGTAAGGCCGGTGCCGTCACTTGCCGAGTACTACCACAGCGCCCTGCGGCTGGTGGCTGAGCCGGGCACCAGGTACATCTACTCCGACCATGCCTTCGCGACGCTCGGCCAAATCGTCGAGGACCTGAGCGGGGAACCCTACGACCGCTACCTTCGCCAGCACGTCTTCGAACCCCTCGGCATGAGCGACACCGACCTGCTCCGATCCGACCGGGTCAAGACTCGTTTGGCGACCGGATACCAGTTAGGGTCCAGCGGCGCCAAGCCCGTAACCGACTCTGAAGTCATAACGGCCGGAGGCGGCAGTATCTACTCCACGCCGAGAGACATGGCTCGCTATCTCGCCGCTCTGCTTGGTGGTGGCGCCAACGAGCATGGTTCCGTGCTCAAGCCCGAGACCCTTGCCACGATGTATGCGCCCCAGTACCAGCAGGATCCCCGGGTGCCGGGTATCGGGCTGGCGTTCTCCCGATTCAACTTGGGAGGGCATCTCGCGGTCGAGCACGGAGGGGTCATCCCCGGCTTCAACTCCCAAATCTTCGCCGCCCCCGATGATGGAGTCGGCGTGATGGCATTCACCAACGGGGCCAGGAACGCGATGTTGTGGCTGCCAGGTGAGGTTGGCGGCCTGCTCCGGCAGCTGCTCGGCGTCACGGCTGAGAGGATCCGAGGCGACATTCCGCACCACCCAGAGATCTGGGGCGACATCTGTGGCTGGTACCGGCTCGACGCGGGGCTCACGGATGCACGGGCCAGGCTGACGATCGGCGCCGGAGCAGAGGTTTTTGTGCGCGGCGGCCAACTCATGCTTCGCGGTCTGAGTCCGATACCCGCGGTATACCGGGGCTTTCCGCTACAACCCGACGACAACGATGACCCCTACGTGTTTCGGATCGACCTCTCCGAGTTCGGAATCGACACGGGCCGTATCGTCTTCAGCCAACAACCCGGAAGGGGCACGACCGCACTCCACATCGATTTCTTCCCGCCGTCCCTCCAGAAGCGTCCCGCCGCCACGAACCCGAGGCGCTGGGTCACCGGCGCGCTGGGCGCGCTCGCGGTGACCATCACTGCAAAAGCTGTTCGACGGCAAGGCAGGCAATAAGAACGGCAAGGCAGGCAATAAGAACGGGAGCGTACGGATGAGCGCCGCGACCACCGACCTCTGGCGTATGAGCGCCACGGAGCTGGCCGATGCAATTAGATCTAGGCAAACGTCCAGTCAAGAAGTCATCGAATCCCACCTGCGACGGATCGAGGCCGTGAACCCCTCGATCAACGCCGTCACGGTCGTCCTGGGCGAGCAGGCTCTCGAAGCGGCGAAGACAGCCGACCGGATGGTCGCCAGCGGGGGTGAGTTACCGCCGCTCCACGGCGTCCCTTTCACTGTCAAAGAGAACATCGACCTGGTCGGCACGCCGACGACTGTGGGGCTCAAGGCCCTGGCAGGCGCGTATCCACGTACGGACGCTCCCATCGTCGAGCGGATGCGAGCTGCTGGGGCAATCCCGGTCGGCCGCACCAACTGCCCCAACTTCACCGTTCGCTGGCACACCGACAGCGAACTTTGGGGAGCGACGGTGAACCCTTGGGACCGGTCGCGGACCCCTGGGGCGTCCAGTGGCGGCGAGGCGGCGGCGCTCGCGACCGGCATGACGCCATTGGGACTCGGCAGCGATGGGCTCGGTTCGCTGCGCTGGCCCGCTCAGTGCTGCGGGATCTGCGTGCTCAAGCCCACTCTTGGCCGCATCCCGCATGGGGCAGCTATCGATCCGGTGGATGCGCCGATCGGGGTCCAGCTGACGGCCGTCGAGGGGCCGATGGCGCGGCGAGTTGCCGACCTGCGTGTCGCCTTGGAGGTGCTGGCCGTGCCTAGCTGGCGCGACCCCTGGTCGGTACCCGCGCCCCTCCGTGGCCCCAGGCTCGCCAAGCCCATCCATGTCGCGCTCGTGGTCGACCCGGCTGGCCAGGGCACGGCGGACCAGGTACAGGACGGTGTTCGGAAGGCGGCGAGTGCGCTGGCGGATGCCGGCTACGCCGTAGAGGAGGCCGAGCCGCCGTCGATCGCCGCCGCGGCGAAGGCGCTGCTGGACATGCTCAACACTCCCGAGATCCGAGCCGGGTGGCAGATGATGTCGCCGTCGATGCCGGCCGACACCCAGCGGTTCATGTCGGCGTTCTACGAAGTGGCCGGTGATCCGGACCCGGTGGCGACCGTGCAGAGCTTCGTCGTACGGCAGTCGTTGCTCCGGGCGTGGAGTGAGTTCCAGGAACAGCATCCGCTGATCGTCGCCCCGATCTTCACCGACCTACCATTCGAGGTAGGCACGGACCTGGCCGAGGGTCGTGTGGCTCAGACCATCGGCGGCATGCGGATGGCCCTCGCAGTCAACGCACTCGGATTGCCCGCCGTGGCACTTCCTGTGGGCATCGGGGAGGGTCTCCCCCAGTCGGTCCAAGTGATCGGCCCGCGTTACCGCGAGGACCTGTGCCTGGATGCCGCGGCGGCCCTGGAGGACAGGGTCGGCGTCATCACGCCAATCGATCCCAGGTAGGTGTCCGACGGTTGCGCGCTGGCATCCCACCAGCCGACGCGTACAGCGGCTGCGATGCAAAACGTACGGGCTGCCAAGTGATGCTGACGCCGGACGATCCCTTGCATTACTTTGAATCATGGCTTCGAAGAAGCGGTGGAGAGACCTGACACCGACCCAGCAAGGGCTGATCCTCGGCTTGGTCTCCCTGGAGTTGGCTTTCACCGCAACTGCGCTTGTCGACCTCGCCCGGCGGCCCGCCAGCCAGATCCGCGGTCCCAAACCACTCTGGCTGCTCGGCTGCTTCGTCCAGCCAGTCGGACCACTCGCCTACCTCGTCCTCGGACACCGGAACAGTCGAGACAAGACTTAGTGTTCAGGGCCTCCTGGGCTGAGACCGGTTCGGCGGGCCGCACAGCGGCACAGCCGGCGAGGCACTGCCCTGGATCAGCTGCAGGCCGATTCTCAGATACGCGCGACTCCGGGCGGGATGTTGAACGCGACGCCTTCTGGGACGAACCGCCCCCGCACGTACTCGAACTCACCGCCATCGAGGTGCCAAATGGCGTGCCCGCCTGTTGGCAGCCACCTGCCCCCATGATCAAACCAGCCGTCGATTGGCGTGGTCCAGCGAGCACGGATCAACCCACCCGGGAGAGTGGCCCAGCGATCGATGGTGCTGAAGTCGACCATGCGGCCGTGCTCGTCGAGGAAGACCCGTGAGGTCGCTCTGATGCGTCTGTCCGAGATGGTGACGTCGAATGAGTGGTCGTCAACCGCTGTCCAGCTGACGGTCGGTAGTAGGAGCATGGATGGGGCAAGCATGAGGGCGTCGTTGACATACGTGGTCAGCTCGCCGATGTCGAACTCTTGTCCTGAGCCGTCTGCCACAGTGATCAGGCCAACAAGCTTGCCCTGCATCCGGCCGTGCCCCGCCTGGTAGGCGTCGACACCGAACATCGGCAAGACGCCGGCGAAATCGATACGCATGTAATAGATGCGCGCCGGAACCAGGCAGGTGTTGTATTGCCACGCCTCGCACGGCATGAACTTCTGCCCTGGCCGTTGTCTGAACTCGCCGATGAAGCGGGCGCGCAACGACCAGTCGCGGGGCCGGCCAACCACACCCATAAACCGCAGGTATCGCTGGGCGCTGCTGGGAAGAGTCGAGATGTCCTCCTCCGAGACCGGTGCCGTGTCATCTGGAGCTGTCGGAAGGCTCAGCCGATCGACCCGCGACTGGAACCGACGGCGCATGCCGACGCCAAGTGTCCGCTCCCTAAGATTCATTGAGAGTCACCGTTCGAGGTGACAACGGTGACCTGCCGGACGACCTCATCTCTGCGCCAGATTCGGCCCGCTGTTTGATTCCGCGCAGCATCCCGCCGGCCATGATGTAGTCGGCCGGGATGATGGTGGCCAGGTAGGTCGCAGTCAGCCATCGGGGCGCGGTTCGTCCGCGGACCCGCTGCTGTAGCCGTGTTCTGCCGCCTGGAAGTTCGGTGAGCCGGAAGCTCCACGTCCAATCGATCTCAGCACCGAACCTCTCCCGCCAGGTCGACGGCAGATGCGTTGTCGAGCGCAGGACCAGCGCGTGCGGCGCGTCGACTACCACCACGACATACTCTGCTGTGCCGGGTGGGCCATCGGGGATGGTGTCCCCCACGTCGAGCCTGCGGAGCAGTGCGGGATCGAGGTGGTCAAGACTCGGCCAGTTTTTCGGAAATAGCAGCCGGTCAACCCATTCGGGCGTGTACCAGCCGCCTAGGTGCCAGCCCATCTGCGTGAGCCACGGCCACACGTCCGCTGGCCGGGCCTCGATGCTGATCGCGTGGTTGGTCATGTGCGGCCGCGCCACCAACTCGTCACCTGGCATCCGCATCCGCCGTTCCTCCGCGGTCGAACCTGCCCGGCGACCCAGGAACTGCAGCACGCCATACCCGACGAGTAGTGGTGCAAGGACGTACCAACCGATCCGCGCCATCGACATCACCTCCAAGCCGGTCCTAACGTGCCTCCGTGTGTGCCCGTCGACGGTGTGGGCGTCTCCCCTCAGTCTGGGCGAGTGCGGTGGAGGCCACGTCCGGACACCGTCCGCGGCACGAAGCGTACGGGAAGAGAGCTGGCTGACCCGGCCCACGGAACGGGTGGACGGCGAAGCTCCTCATACGCCGCGGTCGCCGCGGCATCGAGCCGGCTGATCGTGCCGTTCATCAATACGCTCCAGGCGATCTGGAAGTCATCGGCGTGATAGTCCACTTCGAAGGCAACCGGGGCATCGATCTCTGCCAACTGGGCCACCGCGCTGCCGGGTGCGGTCTTCATGAAGAGTTGGGGGCCAGCGCCCAGGCGGTAGTTCAGCGGGATGATCTGCACCCCGCTCGGTGATTGGAATCCGACTCGTCCGACGTTCGCCACGGCGAGCAGCTCGAAACATTCCGACTCGGGCAGCGTCCGGAGATGAGACACCGTCTCCGGTGAGTTAGGTGTGCCGGACATGTGAATCATCCTTGCACTATCCAGTACTCGAAAGTCGCGTCCGGGATTGCTCCTGACGTCAAGGGGGCGGCCGACGTGCGGATCCCCTCGCGACCTCATTGAGCTTTCGGCTGATCCTCGCTCGGAGGTTGGGCTCGGCACCACTGTTGGTAGGCCTCGACGGCGGTCGGCAAAGTCGCGTAGACCCGATCCTCGCCGATCTTGTTCAGGAATCCAGCCGCCGCAAGTGTCTGCCCGAGCTCGGTCTTGAGCCGGGCCAAGCCAAAGACGATATTTCGGCTGGCCAGTTCACGACGCAGATTCTCTAGGGCGTCGGCGCCAGTGACGTCGATCTCGGTGATTGCCTCGATGTTGAGCACAAACCACCGGACTGGATGGTCCTCGTCGTCCAACGCCGCAAGGGCCCGTCGCTGGAAGTCGTCGGCGTTGGCGAAGAATAACGGCGAGTCGTAGCGGTAGATCAACAATCCGGGCAGTTCGCGCCCACCCTCGTAATCCTCGATATCGTGCATCCCAGCTAGACCCGGCACGTAGCCGAGCACCGCATCATGCGGCCGGGCTATCCGGCGAAGCAGATCGAGCACAGACAGTGCGATTGCCACAGCAATCCCGTAGAGGACGCCGACAGCTAGCACTGCCACCGTGGTGGCGATAGCCAACACGATTTCGCTGCGGCGGAAATGGGCGATCCGACGCAGCTCAGCAACGTCGATCAACCGCATGGCCGCGAAGACCACAATGGCCGCCAATGCAGCCAGGGGAAAGCCAGAAAGAACCGGCCTGAGCGCAAGAAGCGTAAGAAGAACGACCGCCAGCGCAACCAGAGAATGAAGCTGAGTGCGGCTGCCGGCGGCATCGCCTACTGCCGTTCGGCTGCCACTGCTGCTCACCGGGAACCCTGCAATACACCGGCCGAGAGATTGGCCGCGCCGAGCGCCAAGAACTCCTGCTGCGAGTCGATCCGATCCCCTGTCCGAATCGCGAAGGAGCGGGCGGTCAAGACATTGTCGGTGTAAGCCACGACAGTAATGCCTAGCGCCGCGCCGACTAACGTAGCGAGATCGATCGCACCGAAGTCGGGCAGAGCCGGCCGCGGCAGTCCCGCGGGGATCTCACCAACTACCGCCACACCAGCCCTCTGCAGGTCGAACAGCGCCACAACGACTGTTGACCCGACAACAGCCACGAGCGGACCCGGCGCGGCTTGGATCCACCGGCGTAACGCGATCAGCAGCGCGAGCACCAAGACCGCCAGGCCAAAGGTGAGAAGGTGAATCTGATCCAGATGTCGAAGCAGATATCCGATCTCGGTGAAGGTGTTCCCGGACGGAATAGGGATACCGGTGAAATTGTCAAGCTGGCTGATGATCATCAAAACAGCGATTCCCGCCATGTAACCCGTCAGAATCGGATGGGATAGCAGATTCGCCAGAAACCCCAGCCGAGCCAGCCAGCCGACCAGGCACACCGCACCAACCGCAATTGCCAAAGCCGCAGCCGCGTCCCCCGGCAACGCGCCGCTGGCCGTGAGCACGCCCAGCGCCGTCGCCGTCATCAAAGCCGTGGTCGATTCTGGGCCCACCGACAACTGCCGCGACGACCCAAGGACCGCGTATACAAGCAGCGGTCCCATCACGGCCCACAAACCAGTCACCGGTGGAAGGCCGGCCACCTCCGCATAGGCCATGACCTGGGGAACGAGATAAGCCGCGAGTACATCCCGCCACGACATCGCCGCGCAGCCAAGCTCGTCTGTAATGCCGCAGAACATGGATTCCTGGGAGAAACTGACCAGTTCGGCTCGACGTGCCAGCAGCAGAGTCGTCCTTCCCCAAAGCAGCCCCTCTGTCCAACACTCCACCGCCGCGAACAGGATCGCCTGAAACCATCCACCGCGGCAAGGCCACCTAGCCACCGAGACCAGTTTCGGCCGTGGCCGCTTCCTCGCCGCACAGCCCGCCGTACGGGTCGCTAGCCGCGGAGGCGCCGTCACCCGTAGGTTACTGAGCTGCACTGCGCTCAGCCGACCGCCAGGTCGCGGCGACGCAAGCTGAGCAAGCCGGCAGCCACCAGCGCGGACGCGATGGCCAGCATTACCAGCAGGGGCGCGGCGGTAACCTCGCCGCCGGGCAACGTCGGCACATGCGTGAAGGGAGAGAGGTCACGCACCCAGCTCGGCAAATCCACTAGTGGTCCAATCTCACTGGCCAGGAAGGTGGCGACGAGCGCAGCCCATGCGAGCGGCCCCGCACGGCGGGAGAGCCCGTACAGGGCTAGGGTCGCGCCGACCAGCACCCAGACGGCCGGCAGCCGTACGACCGCGGCCAGCAGATCGGCCCCGAATACACTCCGATCGCCACTCTCCACGGCGTGGGCCAGACCGATGCTCAGCCCGCTGGCCAACATCAAGATTCCGGTGCCGAGCACGGCCATGACGACGTGACTGAGCGCCCAGCGCACTCGGCCGGTGGGGGTGCTCAAGATCAGATCGGCGCGCATTGCCGATTCCTCACCCACGAGGCGAAGGGTTGAGCTGATCCCGTATGCCGCCGCGAACACCGCGATGAAGCTCAGTTCTACCGCAACGAACGCCTTGGTCAGCTCATCGACGCCCCCAAGGACGGTAATGAGCTGGCGGGCAGCAGGCGTGCTCAGCATGTCCCCGATCCGAGTCACGATCTGCCCGACGACAAGGCTGAGCAGCACGAAGGCGGCCAGCCAGCCAAGGAACGCAGCCCGCTGTAACCGCCACGCCAGCCCGAATGGGCCGGCGAGGAGTCGTGAAGCCTCGGCCGCTCCCGGACGTTGCGGCAGCAGCCCCGCCCCGATGTCGCGGTGCCGGGCCAGCACGATCGCCAGCGCAACTAGGACCGCTCCACAGGCGACCGGCAGCAGGGCAAGCGCCCAACGCTCGCCGGCGAACGGCCGGATCTGCTGGGCCCACCCGATTGGAGACAGCCAGGTCGGCCACGACGGCTCCACCTCCCCAGTGGAATCCCCAGCGGCCCGCAGGAGATAGGCCACCGCGAGGGCACCGATGCCGAGAGCACGAGCCGCACGGGCACCCGCCGTCAGCTGCGCGGCCACGGCTCCCACACCGGCGAACGCGAGCCCGGCCACCGTCCAGGTAAGCCCGAAAGCAATCGAACCGGTTGATGGCAGCCCAGCGACGATCAGCGCCACCGCGGTCGCCAGGCCGATGAGGACGGTACCGACGGCTGCGGTCACCAGCGATGCGGCCAACGAGGCGAAACGCCCGATCGAGCCGCCGGCCAACAGCTCGTAACGACCCAGCTCCTCGTCGGCCCGGGTGTGCCGAATAACCACGAGCAGCGCGAACAGGCCCACCATGGCCGTACCCAAACCCGTCAGCTTGATCAGCCCAATCGCCCCCAGCGACGGCTCGTAGACCCTGCCGAACATCGCGACCAGGGCCGGCGTGGCGTTAAGCAGCTCGGCTGCCGGGTTGCGCGATGCCGCGTCCGGATACAACCCGGCGGTTGCCGCGGCGCTGCTGCCGGCCACGCCTGCGAACGTCACGGCGCAGATTGGGAGCAGCAGCTTGTCCCGTCGGAGGTTCGCCGCGAGAAGGGCTCGCGTGCCATTCAACTCGTTCATCACGAACTCGCGGTCGAGGCGGTCCCGGCGGATGCTGTGCCGGCGGAAACTGGGGCCGGCTCTGCGGCGGCAGCGTTCCGGTCGTAGTGCCGGAGGAACAGCTGCTCAAGCGTCGGCGGCTGGCAGGTCAGCGTGATGATCCCGTACGGCCCGAGCTCGGTGAGCAGCGCACCGATCCGCTCGGTGGGCACCTGGCAACGCAGTCGGTTCCCGTCGATCTCCACAGCGCCGATCCCTGGCAGTCCGTCGAGCGCCGGCGGGGCGGAATTCAGCGTCACGTCGACGGTCGTGTCAGTGACGTGGCGCATCTCGGCGAGCGTGCCGGTCTCGACATTGCGGCCGTTCCGGATGATGCTCACCCGATCGCACAACGTCTCCACCTCCGACAGGATGTGGCTGCTCAGGAACACCGTCCGGCCGCGCTGACGCTCGGCCTGGATGCACTCCGCGAAGACCTCCTCCATCAAGGGATCCAGCCCGATGGTTGGCTCGTCGAGGATGAGCAGCTCCACGTCGCTAGCCAACGCCGCGACCAGCGCCACCTTCTGCCGATTGCCCTTGGAGTACGCGGTGCCCTTCTTCGTCGGGTCCAACTCGAAGCGCTCCAGCATCTCATCGCGGCGCGCCCGGCTCGTGCCGCCACGGAGCCGGCCGAGAAGGTCGATCACCTCACCACCCGTGAGCTGAGGCCACAGGTTGACCTCTCCGGGGACGTACGCGAGCCGGCGGTGGAGTGCAGTCGCGTCGGCCCACGGATCGCCATTGAGCAGCCGAGCGCGTCCGGCCGTCGGCCGCAGCAGCCCCAGCAAGATACGGATCGTAGTGGACTTCCCGGCCCCGTTCGGCCCGAGAAAGCCATGGACCTCTCCTTGAGTGACGGTGAGGTCAAGACCGTCGAGCGCGCGGGTCCGGCCGAAATCCTTCACCAACCCGCGCACGCTGATCACATCTGACATAGCCACAAGCGTACTCACATTTCACTAGCTTCTGAATCTTATGGTTCTTCTGTAAACTCGGGGCTGTGGAGCCCAAACCTGAACAGCAGCCAGTCGGCGATTTCGTCGAACGCTTCGCGGCAGGCATGGTGGCCAGCGGGATGCCGCGGATGGCGTCCCGCGTCTTCGCTTTGCTGCTGAGCCGAGAGGACGGATCCGCCACATCCGCCGAGCTCGCTGCGGCACTGCAAGCCAGCCCGGCCGCCATCTCGGGAGCCGTGCGTTACCTCATCCAGCTGCATCTCGTCACGAAATCGCACCGGCCCGGGGAGCGGCGCGACGTCTACCGGCTGCTGTCCGATCACTGGTACGAGATGGTCGGGAACCGCGATCACGAGTTGCAGCAGTGGGCCAGGCTGAGTCGGGAAGGAGTCGATGTGGTTGGGGTCGATACGCGCGCCGGCGCCCGACTTGAGGAGACCGCCCGGTTCTTCGAGTTTTTGATCAATGAGATGCCGAGCGTCCTCGAACGCTGGCGCAGTGAGGCTCGCGACGGCTGACCACCTGAACAAGCCAGGACCCCCGCACTCGACATCGTCCTCGTACGCATATGTCCTTCTCGTCGGAGAGCATCAGCGGGGCGGACGTCTGCGTGACCTTGGGCCCTTCCATGTTGCCCCACTCACCCTGTCGGATAAGCATGTGGGATCGATGATGCGCGACCGTTGGCGAGTGGGCACGTGGAGCGGGGAGCATCCTGTTATCGAGCGGGCCAGCTCAGCCGATTTGGCGTTTCTGGCGATGGAGGCTGGCAAGGTACCGGAGCAGTTCGCGGGCATTTTGCTGTTGGAACCGTCGGGTGATTTCAGCTTGCCGCGCATTCGGCAGGTAATTTCAGAGCGCGTCCTTGCTATTCCACGGTTGCGACAGCGATTGATCAAGGTACCGGTTGGCTGTGGGCGTCCAGTGTGGGTTGATGATCATGATTTCCATATTGATCACCACGTTCGGGGTGTGTCGTGCCGACCCCCGGGAGATGAGCGGTCGCTCTTCGACACCGCTCTCTCCGTGATCCTGGAGCCGCTGCCGAAGAAGGCTCCGCTGTGGTCGGTGGTTCTGATCACTGAGCTCGCGGATGACAAAGCCGCGGTGGTTGTCCTGCTACACCACGTCATCGCAGACGGCCTCGGCGGGCTGAACGTCCTAGCGGCGCTGGTCGATCCGGGCGTCGAACCTCCCGGCGTGCCGTTCCCTCGGCCTCGTCCGCCTCTGCCAGTTCTTGCTCGCGACGCCTTGCTGATGCGTTTCCGCGGGGTGCGTCAGGCTGCCGGCTCCTGGCGCTCCCTGCGTCGGGCGATGTTCGCTGGTGGAGGCCTTCGGCCAGATCCCGCCGTTCCTTGCTCTCTTCTACAACCGACAAGTTCCGGCCTAAGGATGGCGGTTGTCAGACTGGAGCGCGCTCGGCTCGCCGCGGCTGCGCATCGGAACGGGGCTACTACCAACGATGCGATTCTCGTTGCTGTAGGCGCCGCGCTGCACCAGATCCTGCTGAGCACAGGTGAGTGGGTTGATCCGATTGCCATCACTGTGCCGGTGTCGGGTCGCAGCTCACGGCCCGGACCGGCCGTGGGGAATCTGGTGAGCCCCATGCTCGTCCACGTTCCCACAATCGGCGCTGTAGGCGAACGTCTCGCCCAGGTGGAGGCGGCGGTGCGTGCTCACAAGACGGAAGCAACGGGTCCCCCACCAATCGCCATTCTAGGTGGCCTGTTCCGGGTGGTCGCAAGACTTGGGGGCTATCGCTATTACTTCAATCACCAACGCCGGTTTCACACGCTGGTGACCCATGTCCGCGGCCCCGTTGAACCGATGACGCTTGATGGGCATCCGGTCAGCGAAGCTATTCCGGTCGCGGTTGGCGAGCGCGGGAATATGACCGTGTCCTTTGAGGCGCTGTCATACGCCGGCATGCTCACCATCACCGTGATCATCGACCCGGAGCACGGTCCCGACCTTGACGACTTGACTCGCAGGTTGCACCACGAGCTCGAGTCGATCATCGCGTCGCCCGAGCGGGCAAGCGAGACGAGCTGAGATCCTAGGTGCGCCGTTCGCGCGCACGTCGAATAGCTAGGCTCCGAATATAGGGGTCGGGTTCGTCCTTGGCTGGCTGCAGCTTGAGCTTGACGTCGAGCGCCGCAACTCCATCACGGACCGCGACCACCGGATTCAGGTCGAGCTCTGAGACCTCTGGGAAGTCTTCCGCGAGCTGAGCAACCCGGAGCAGCGATTGCTCGAGCGCGTCGGTGTCCATTGCTGGTGTGCCGCGGTAGCCGGTGAGCAGGGGCGCTGCGCGAAGTTCGCGCCACATCGCCGTAGCGTCGCGCTCAGTCAGTGGCAGCGCTCGAAATGATCGATCTCCGAGCAGGTCTGTGTGCACACCGCCCAAGCCCACCATGACGAGTGAGCCGAAGAGGGGGTCATGCGCCACGCCAGCGACCAGCTCCACGCCGGTCTGCACCATTCGTTGCAGCGCGACCTTTGGCTTTGCTTCATCGAGCGAGCCTGCGATGGTCAGGTACGCCTGGCGTACGGCCAACTCGTCCGAGAGTCCGAGGTGGACGCCTCCCAGCTCCGCCTTGTGTACAAGTCCGGGACGAGTCGCCTTCATGACAATCGGGAAACCCAGCTCCCGAGCCGTCTTTTCCGCACTGTCAACGCCGGTCGCGAGCCTGGTCTCTAGAAGTGAAATGCCGTAGCAGGCCAGCAGTGCATGGGTGATCTCGACAGGCTGCCAACCAGCGCCGTCGGCCAATGCGGCAGCGACGATTCGCCGGGCAGCTTTACGGTCAATCCCGGGAATGACCGGCTTGCTGCCAGTGGGCTCGCGGCGCCAGCGCGCATATCGGCAGGCATGTCCGAGCGAGCGAACCGCGTCTTCGGGAAACTCGTAAACAGCAAGATTTCTCCGGCCAAGTTTGAGTGGCGAGTCGCCACCTACAACGACCGCAACGATCGGCAGGTGCGGCTGGTCGTCGGCCGCTTCGGACAGTGCAGCAAGTGCTCCCGGCAGGTCATTGGTGCGAGTGGCGACAAGCGTGACTACCAGCGCGTCGGTTTCGCCTGAGGACCCAAGCGCGCGAATGGCGCGGCCGATTGTCGCCGGCGGTGCGTCGGCACCCAGATCCACGGGATTGGCGACCCCCGCGAGGTTTGGGGCAAGGTCTGCAAACCCTTGCTGCAGGGTCGCAGACAACTCGACCACCTGGAGGCCTGCTGTCCCGGCCGCGTCGGCAGCAAGGATGTTCAAACCTCCGGCATTGCCCACGATGACCACGCGATCCCCGGCAGGCAGTGGCTGCTCAGTGAGCAGCCGAGCCGCGTCGAGCAGCTCGCCCAAGGTGTCCATGCGCAGCACCCCTGCCTGCCGAAACAAGGTGTCGACCGCTACATCAGGAGCCGCCGCCGCCGCCGTGTGCGAGGCGCCCGCGCGACGCCCGGCGGTCGAGCGTCCGCTCTTGACCGCCAGGATCGGTTTCCGAGTTGACAATGCCCGCGCCAGCCACGTGAACCGCCGCGGGTTTCCGAACGACTCGACATAGAGTGCAACGGCCTGCGTGCTGACGTCGTCGTACCAGTAGGAGAGCAGGTCGTTGGTGCTCACGTCGATCTTGTTGCCCAGCGAGACGAAGGTGGAAATGCCGACTCCGCTCCGCTCGGCAGAATCGAGAATCGCCACTCCAACGGCTCCTGACTGAGTGGCGACCGCGAGATGGCCTGGGGTAGGGGCGTTCGGTGCGAAAGTGGCGTTGAGGCGCACAAGTGGATCGGTGTTGATCAGCCCGATGCAGTTCGGCCCAACGACTCGGATGTCGTGTCGGCGAGCTGAGGCAAGCAGCCGTGATTCGGTCGCTGCACCAGACGATCCGGTCTCCCCGAGCCCGGCGCTGAGCACAACGGCTGCACCCACCTGTGCCGCCCCGCATTCCTCAATGATCCGCGGAACTGTCGAAGCCGGCACGGCAACAATGGCCAGGTCCACACGCTCAGGAATGTCGCCGACCGACGGATAACACTCAAGCCCGTCAATGGTCTTGGCGTGCGGATTGACCGGGTATGCCCGTCCGGTGAAGCCTCCGGCAAGGACGCCGTGCAGGATCTCGTACCCAACGCCGCTCTGAGATCGGCTGACGCCAATCACGGCCAGCGAGGTAGGTGCTAACAGGGGACGCAACGAATTGTGTTCGGCGGTGCGGTCGCGGGCGCCGGCTGCGGCAAGCGCTCGTTCGTCAGGCCGGGTCGGGATATGGATGCTAACTACGCTCGGATCTTCGCCGTGCTGACGGGCGATTCCAGGAGCCAGGCTGGCGCTGGCACGAAGCATGGTGACATTGGTGGCTAGGACGTCGCCGACGAGTTCTTGGATGCCCGCTCGTCGGGCGACCGCGGCCAGGTGCTCGATGAGCAACGAGCCGATACCGTCGCCCTGCCAGCTGTCGTCGACCAAAATTGCGATCTCAGCCTGGGCGGCGCTCAAGATCTCATATGAGGCAACGCCGATGGCGAGCCCGTCGTGTTCGGCGACCAACGCCACATGATCGTCACCGGGCGTGACAATCCGCTGGACCTCACGATCGACGGAGATGCCAGCCGAGAAGAACCGTAAGTAGCGACTTCGTGGTGATGCCCGGGTGTACAGCGCGCTCAGGGGCTCAGTGTCAGCTTCTGAGACCGGACGAACGTGAACAATCCTTCCGTCCATAAGCAGGGCGTCTACACCCTCTTCAACATCGCTCACCGTCGGCCGCCGCGGATCTGCCTGCACCAAGCGCGCAGAGACGGCCGGCGGTCATCCATCGGTCGTCAGGGGCGCAGGAGCCCGCAGGCCTGTTGCCCCATCCCCCCTTTCATGTCCGTGCATGCGGTTTTCCTGTTCACGGCTTACCGATGGTCTTCTCGACATGGTTACGCAGCTTTCGGGTAGCGGTCCAGACACCTCACGGCCCTGCTGAGCCACACCGCAACAAGCGCCAGCAGCAATGGCAGGCTTACTAAAAGCCAAGCACTGCGAGCCGATCCTGCTGACGCCCTCAGCAAACCACGACTATCGTGGGCGTGCCTGCGTTCATCGAACCAAGTCAGAGCACCACGAGCGCACCGCGTACTTCAGATGCAGCGGATTCGGCGCAAACGCAGGTACGACAACCACTGAGAGGCGATTGTCAGGCTAGCAAACAGCCTTGTTGTCATGGCCCCAGCTGCTAATCTGCGCCGCGGGCTGGCCTAGGCTCAGCCCCTGCGGAGATTAGCTCGCGTGCGGCGGCGTCTAGCCATCCGGCGGCGCTTGCGCAAGCGAGTGACTAAGACGATCTGACATACGATCGTGACGATGGCCGACGACTCGACAACGGGTATCCGCGGCATTGCCGGGACAGCTGAAAGCCTAAACGATGGAACGGGCGATCAGACAGTCCCTGCTGCCTCTATCTGTCATGTCGTTCATGAAGAACAGGTCGGCGAGCTGCATCTCAGCCGCGACAATGTCGAGCGTCTGCTCGCGAGCGGCAGCTTCTTCTGGATCGACCTACCCCGGCCGAGCACGACGACTTCGAGGTCCTGCGCGATGTCTTCAAGTTCCATCCGCTCGCGATCGAGGACTCGGAGCACTTCGGCCAGCGGGCGAAGCTCGACGACTACGACGACTTCGTCTTCCTCGTCGTCTACGGCGCCGTCCCCGACGAGCGACCGGCTGGTCGAGGTGCACTGCTTCTACTCCGAACGCTTCCTCGTCACCGTCCACCGCGACGACTGCCCCGGCCTTCGCCGAGGTCCGTCGGCGCTACCAGAAACGCGAGCAAGCCGATCGACGACCCGTCGCTGCTGCTCTACCGGATCGTCGACGGGCTCGTCGACAGCTTCTTCCCGATCCTCGCCGACTTCGACGACCGGATCGACGAGCTCGAGGACGCGATCTTCCTGCAACGCCGACGACAAGCAGCTGCAGGAGATCTTCCAGATGAAGCGGCTGCTCGTCGGCATGCGGAAAGCGGTCACCCCGCAGCGCGACACTGTTCGCGCGTCTGATGGGCGGCGTCGCCGAGCTGCCCGGGCTGACCGACGAGGACGAGCGCTACTTCCGCGACATCTACGACCACCTGATCCGGATCAGCGACCTGATCGACAGCTACCGCGACCTGCTCACGGGCGCGATGGACGTCTACCTCTCCACCGTCTCGAACCGACTCAACGTCGTGATGAAGCAGCTGGCGATGATCGCGACCATCTTCCTGCCGCTCACCTGGATCACCGGCTTCTTCGGCCAGAACTTCGGCTGGATGGTCGGAACATCGGCGGCTGGCAAGCCTTCGTCGGCTTCGGGATCGGCACCGAGCTCGTCGCCGCTCGCGATCCTGCTCGTCTTCTTCAAGCGCCGCGGCTGGTTCTAGAGGAACCGCACGCGGCACGTCCGATTCCGGCGCAAAATCAGGCGGGCGGTAAGTGACGATGCAAAACCTTAACCGCATCGACGGGCACCATGATCGGCACGGCGCAGCAGGCCAGCGCCCAGCCGAGCGTGGTCGGCCAGGAGCCGCCCAGGAAGGCCGGCAAGCGACGGGGAAGCCGAGGAAGACCCCGAGTAGCAGCAAGCTCTGCCGCAACCGCCCCGACGAGGAGCCGGTTTCGTGCCCAGTTTTTGTCGCCAGACCGGCTGGGTCTCGCTGCGGCAGGCGAAGGCGTTCGCCATCTGCCCCAGAGCAATGGCGGCAAAGGCCGAGCCTGACGCCAGGCGCCAGCGTGCTCGGGGCGGGGATCGCTGCCCAGGTCCAGCCGCGGCTGTACAGCACGGCAACGAATGTGGTGAGCGCGCGCACACCGCCTCGGTCACACCCAAAACCAGGAGAGCTCTGCGCAGCAGTCGGCCGTCGATGAGGCTGCGCTTGCGGACCCGGCCCGACATGAAGCGGCGGCTGGGTGGCTCTTGCCCCCAGCGCGAGGGCAGGCAACATGTCGGTGCCGATATCGAGCGCCAGCACCTGCAGCACGCCGATTGCCAGCGGCAGCTGTCCGCCGGTCAGCGCCCAGGCGGCGAAGGGCGCCAGTTCGGCGACATTGTCAGTCAGGTGGTAGGTCAGGAAACGTCTGTACGTTGGCGAAGGTCGCTCGGCCGAGCTCGACCGCATTGACGATGGTTGCGAAATGATCGTCGAGCAGGACGAGGTCTGCGGCCGCCTTGGTGACATCACTTCCACTTTGGCCCATCGCAACACCGACATCGGCCTCTCGCAGTGCCGGGGCGTCGTTGACACCATCGCCGCTCATTGCGACGACGTGGCCGCGCTCGCGCAACACACGAGCGATACGCAGCTTCTGGCCAGGCGTCACACGAGCGACAACCGCGCCCTCCTCGCCGTCCAGGCACGCGGCCAGCTCGCCGTCGTCTCTTCGGCAGCTGGCTTGCGTCCAGCACCACCCCACGCCCCCCCAGCAGCCCGACCTCGCGGGCCACCGCGGCTGCTGTGCCCGGATGGTCCCCGGTGACCATCGCGACCTTGATGTCAGCCGCACGGCAGGCAGCCAATGCCTCGGCGACGTCTGGTCTGGGCGGGCCCTCGAACCCGATCAAGGCCAGCACCCTCAGCGCTGTCTCGCAGTCGCTCTCGGGCTCGCCTGGGCGCCAGCGACCCTCGGCCACTGCCAGGACACGGCGGCCGCGCGCGGCGAGATCGTCGACGACATCGCGGGGAACCGCACCCAGACACCGGCTCAGGACGGCTTCAGGTGCGCCGAGGGACGATGGAGCGCCCCGCCACGACCACTGAGCTGAGCATCCGATCAGCCGTGATATGCGAGGCGGAGCTGAACCGGTGGTTCCGGTGTCGCACCGCTGCCAACCCGAAGCGACCACGCATGCACCGCGGCTTCCATCGCGTCTCCTTCGGCGACCCATCCAGAGCCGGTGTGCACGACCCGACCGCTGACGCAGTGAACGGCGCTTTCTGCAGCCCGCCGCATACGGTCCACGACCTCGCTCGACGCCTGGATCCGGGCGCTCGGCTCGTACCCGATTCCATCCAGAACCGCGGTCCCGGCGGGCGTCCCAGACCTCGACGACGGCCATGCGGTTCTGCGTCAGAGCGCCGGTCTTGTCGGTGCAGATGTACGTCGTCGCACCGAGCGTCTCCACCGCGTCGAGTTGTCGAACGAGAGCCTTGCGCTCGGCCATCAGCGACGCCCCGCGAGCCAATGACAAGGTCACTGTCGGAAGCAGCCCTTCGGGAACCAGCGCAACGCTGACGCCGACGCCGAACAGGAAGGCCTGGGTCGCGTCGAGCCCGAGCGCCAGGCCCGCTCCCGCCAGCAATGTGCCCGTGACGATGGCGATGACCGCGATGATCTTCACCACGCGGTTGAGTTGGACGGTCAGTGGACTCGGCGGTCGGTGAGCTTGCCGGGTCAGCGCTGCAATACCGGCGATGGCCGTGCGGGCGCCAATCGCCTCGACGACACCCTCGCCCTCTCCCTGTACGACGAAGTGTGCCGGCAACCACCGACGCTCCAGCCGCGTGCTGGACAGCAACACTCTCGCCGCTGACCCTCGACTCATCCACCGCGAGGGAATGCGAGACGGTGAGCGCGAGGTCAGCGCTGATGCGGTCTCCCGGCCGGAGGATGACAAGGTCGCCTCGCACTAGCTGGCTCGCGTCGATAACCCTCAGCTGGTCGTCGCGGCGTACCCGGGGCGCTCATCGGGAGCAGCGAACGCAGTCTCTCGCTCCGCCGAACGGTCAGCGCGGTACTCCTGAGCGAAGGCGAAGACGGCTATTGAGGACGATCACCACGACAATCGCCACCGCGAGCGGAGGCAGACCAGCAAGGAGTGCTAGACCACTTGCCACCCACAGCAGGATTGCCAGCAAGTGGGTGAACTGCCTGCCAAGGTGCCGCAGCGCCGATGGTCGCCGTGGCTCGGGGAGTTTGTTTGGACCTTCAGCCGCTAGGCGTCGCGCCGCTTCGACCGAGCTCAGTGCGGCAATGACCGGGGTCATTGCTGATAGCCATGTAGAGGCGGCAGCCAGCTCCAGTTCCCCGGACCATTGTGGAACATCCAACAGTCGACAGTCCCTGCCTCCTGCGACCACTCCCCCAAGAGTCTCTCAGCCGTTCGGGCTGGTCATTTCGACGCTGGAGACAGCTGCCGGCGCGGCGGTCGTGGCAGAAACAGTGGCGGCGCGTCGTTCTGCGGCCGGAGCCTGCGGCCGCCGCTCAGCCCGCCAGTTCGTCAGACCAGCGCACGAGGTACGGCGGTCCTCCGTGGCTGCCAATTGGCCAGGGTCGATTGGTCCACAAGGGTGGGACTAATGGCGGTGATCAACTGCCCGTCCGCTGGCGGGA
>CAVUEO010000035.1:0-213790 GCA_963740515.1 uncultured Actinomycetota bacterium | reverse complement strand
TTCTCCCAGACCAGCATGGGCCGCGTCGTGTCGGCGATCACGCGGCCGCCGAGCTGGACGCGCACCCGCTTGGCGCTGCGCTCGAGACGCACCGTGCCTCGGGAGGTGATCATGTCGGGGCTGTCCATGACAGCATTCAACTCCTGCGAGGCGGGGCGGTCACCCGTGATCGGCGTTATTGAGCCGGGAGTCGGTCCGGATGTGCCTGGATGATCTTTGATGGTTGACAGGACGGTGCTGGGTACGGCGCCTCGGAGGACTGGGGTTCCGCGAAGAGCCTTACCCGAGTCTCGCTGACCGCCAGGTGACGTGGGCGGAAACACCGGCGGCCGTCGACGCCGACCCGAAGGGGGTCCTCGTCGCGGGGTAGCAGCCCCGGCCCGCAGGATAGATCCCGGTGTCCATGACGTACATGCCGCGCAGCTTGGCCGACAACTCCACCGGTCTGTGGTGTCGATCGTCGGGTCCAGGCGTCGATCCTCATCGGCCTTCGGTGTGCCGGTGCCTTGTCGAACGATGTGAACCCGGGGTTCTCGCACCCAATGAATCCTCTACCGCAAGCGGCCGCGTATCGTTCAGGGAGGTCGGGAGCTTGGGAAGCTGTATTGCGTCGAGGTCGTCATGAATCGTGGTCAAGGACCTGGAGTCCCGGAGGGATACAACTCGGTCAGCCCGTGGGTGATCTCCCGAGACACCAACGCCGTCATCGAATTCGCCAAGGCCGCGTTCGGTGCCGATGAGATTGGGCGGGTGGCCGATGAGAATGGCGTGATCGGTCATGCGGAGCTTCGGATCGGCGACTCGGTGGTGCTGGCCTTCGACGCTAAGCCCCACTGGCCCGATACTCCAGCCTTCCTGCGCCTCTACGTCGAGGATGCCGATGCGACCTTCCGGCGGGCGCTCGACGCGGGTGGGATCGCGGTGACCAACGTCACCCACCTGTTCTGGGGCGATCGGATCGGTCGGGTCCGAGACCCGATGGGCAACCTGTGGTGGATCCAGGCCCGTGTCGAGGAGGTCGACGAGGCCGAGATCAACCGCCGCATGAGCGACCCGGTCTGGCTGGAGCGGATGGCATACGTCCAGAGCGTGGATCCGTTCGCCAAGGACGCGGAGTAGTCGAGCCTGCGGCTGCCGGCTGTTCACCGACCTCGAGCGCTGTCGAACGGACTCGCCCAGGTCGAGGACGCCAACGGCCGGATCTAACGCGTCCAGCTCACGAATGAGGTTCGGGATTGCCAGTCCAGGCTGCGGCCGTAGACGGCCGCGAAGATCGGGCCCGAGCCGGCCGGTTCGCGGCTCGATGTACCCAACCCGGGCCCGGGAGGCGGCAATCGGCGCGAGCGACCAGTGCTCCTGGCTTGGCAGCAGCTCGGGCCCAAACCGTCGCAGTCTGGCGAGCCACGTCGTCGCCCGCAACGAGGACGCCGACTGAAATCGCTCTTAGCTGCGAGTTGATGCTCGAGAGACGGCCTTTGGGTCACCTTCCGGTGTCATGGTGGATCTGTCTCTCAGGCGGATCGCTGGCCAAGGGCGGCAGCGAGGCCGGTGTCGAGGGTACGCGCGGTCGAACCGTCCGGCTCACCATGGTCTGGGTTGAACTCGGTGATGATCAGTCCGGCGAAGGCAGGATGCCCGACCAGTACTGTGAGGGCGGCCATCGCGGCGGCGAAGGTCAGCCCTGTGTTGTGCTGCGGCACGTCGGCGACCGGTAGATCAAAGAAGTCGATCACGTCGACGTCGAAGTGAACCAGGAACCGGTTGGTACTCGCGGCGACCTGGCTGGTAGCTTCCCGAGCGGCCGCGGTCGGATCGCGGGCTACGTCGGCTGCGCCGAACTTTCGGCTTGGCAAGGAACCGAGCGCGCGGTCTTCGACCGTAGCGCCCGCGGCGTCCGGCGACTTCGACGACTGACCGAAGAAGCAGACCTGATCGGGCGTGAGGAGTGGTTTTCGAGTGCCTAGGCCAGCAAGTTTTGGCTCGCTACCGGGCAGGTCCAGCAAATGCGCCACGCCCATGGAGTCGAGTACTCCGACCGGATTGTCGACCGGGGTGCGAAGATCGGGGCCGCCGTCGAAGTACACCAGCCCGACCTCATGACCTGCTTCGACTGCCGCGCTGACGACGGCGATGGTCAGCGTGCATTCTCCACCGACGACAAGCGGGATCTGACCGGCTCGGAAGATGGCCGCGACGTGGCTTCGGGCATCACGCAATACGTCAAGCGTCCGAGTCAGGTCATGCGGGCGACGCTGGTGGGGATGCGGCCGCCATCGCACAACCGGACGATCGCCATGATCGATCACCGTGTGGCCGGCCTCCGCCAAGAGCGCGGTGAGTCCAGCCGCCCGCAACGCCGCCGGCGCCTTCTCCTGACCGGGCCAATGGGCTGCCGAACTCGAAGGAACGCCGAGCAGACCTAGCGAAGCCATGGGCCGCCTCCCTGTAGTAAATACCATCGGGCCGACGCTACCCAGCACGATCCATCCATCCTGCGACAGTCTGGAGAACGACAACCACGACGAAGAAACCCGGTAGGTCCAGAGCCTGCCATTTGGCTTGCTTAGCCTTCTCAATCCTGGAGCTCTTGCTCCCGCGCGACGCGACAGCGCGCCCGCGACGAGGAAGGCAGCGAGGCAGACGCAATGCACCCCGGACAACCACTACGTGCAGCGGCAGGTCGAACGGCAAAGTCTCAGAATCCACACTCACCGGATCGCTGCCGTCGCGAAACAAAGTCCGAGGATCTCGACGATCTCTGCGTCGTTGGCGGCACCTGATCATGTGAACTGCGCCGTGCAGACCAGGAGGGCGCATCCACACCCGGAGCCATCACCGGAAAGGCAACCCAAGTTCGCACCCCCGCGCCGCCACCTATTTCTTGCGGCGACTAACCTTTGGCGAGCCAGAGGCTGATCTAGTAAGGACAGCGACGCCATTTCTCGGCCCATCCCGTACGCTTCGAGCATGACCGAGAGCAACGGCAGCACGAGTACCGTTGACGTCTTCTCCGCGCTCATCGCCGA
This sequence comes from uncultured Actinomycetota bacterium, assembly GCA_963740515.1. Taxonomy (GTDB): domain Bacteria; phylum Actinomycetota; class Actinomycetes; order Propionibacteriales; family Propionibacteriaceae; genus Microlunatus. Next base: position 210,764 of record CAVUEO010000035.1, on the reverse strand, counting down.
CTGGAACCAGGCCGTCGTGGCCAACGACCCCGCTGCGATCGCTGCCTTCGCCGAGCCGGACTGGGTGTTCGTCGGCGAGAACGGGATCTTCCCCGGGGAGCAGTTCCTCGAGGCCGTTGCAACGGGCCAGGTCAGTCACGACTTCATGACCTCCGAGGTGCACGACGTGCGAATCTACGGAGACGTTGCGATCGTCATTGCCCGGGTACGCAACCGCGGCGAGGTCGGGGGCAACCCGTTCACGCTCGATGAGTGGTCCACCGACGTCTTCGTCCGTCGTGGCGATCGGTGGCGGTGCTCGGTCACCCACCTCACCTCGGTCGCGGGTACCACCCCAACCCCGTAGACGATTGTGTCGAGCGGGAGTCATCGGCCGCCAGAACAGTCGCGTCTCGGGATCGTTGAGGCGGTGGCTGTTCTGCCCAGTAGAAGTCTGTGCATCGTCACCCGACGACGTCACCTGCCCGAGATACAAACCCGCGCGCGTATGCGTATGGGACTGCCTACGGACTCAGCTGGACCCCGCCCATGTAATGATCATCGAATCTGCACAGCCGTACGCCTAACACCCGCCTACCGCGACTGAGCCTGCTCCGGCGGTTCTCGACAGCGACAAGCATCGCCTGATCCACGCGGCGGTCACGAACACCATCGCTAAGCCACAGATCAATGCCGTGAGTGCCGTCCCGCTGTCGATTGCCCGCGTCGACAATCCACAGCCGGGGCAACCATTCACGATGGCACAGACCTCGTCCGCTTCCAGCCAAGAAGTCAGATCAACACACGCATATTGACCGACGGAACAGGTCTGCTCCCGGACGGCCAGGTCAGAGCCAGCGTGGTTCCAGGCACCACGGTCCTAGGAGACCGGTAACGAGGACACGCGATTATAAGGACGTCCAGAGACGCTCAAAGACATAAGGGAGCTTCGTCAGTCAGTTCTGATGAGCCTTCACTGAAGTCTGGTTCCCCCGCGTGAGTTGTCAATGGCACTGTTGGATGCGCCCACCCAGTCGACCGGCCGTCAGGCCGAAAGACCTCCGATGATGGCAGCGGTAGTCCAGGTGTGCGAGCCGGTTTTGACAATTTTTCTTGTCAAAACCCATCTGACCTAGTCAAATTGCATTTGACGCCAACATGTCGCAGTGTCAGCGAGTGACAGTGACTCACGGTGAACGTGCGATGTTTCACTCCCGTAAGGCACGAGGCACTCGAGACGCGTGCGATTGCCCGCTCCGGGGTTGACTAGCGATGTCCATGAACCAGTTCCTGACGTGTTCGAGATGTAACTACTCGCGTCGACGGCGCTAGTTCGAATCTGTGTCTAGCTAGGTCCTTGGCGCTTGCTTTCCAAGTCCGCGCTGCCGCGTCCGCGCACGTCCAGGAGCGTCCGTTGAGCGGGACGGCCGACGCTTGTGAAGCTGCGAGTACGTCGGCGGAAGTTGGCAACTGAGACTAGAAATGAGACTAAGCCGTGCGGGCAGGTGTGCGGGGTGGCTAACGGTCGCGGGTGCTGAGCGCCTGGTGAACGCGATGCTTTGGTACCGGACGCTGATCACCCTGGTCTGGCTGCTCCAGCCCGGGTCATCGGCATGCGAGCCCAAGGCGAAGCTGAGGTCGCCGTCGAACAAGGCGAGACGCGGTTTGAGGGAGTGAGGTGGGTGACTCCACAGCAGATCGCGGCCAACCAGGTCATGCCGATTCCCGAACCAGCCCGCCGTGGCCTTGTCAACACGCCACAGACGTCGCTGAGGCGACCAACCAGGCCGTGGCCTCAGCCGCTCACCTCAAGCCCAGCGAACATGCGCCGCGCTCGGTGGAGACGGTGCTCGACGTGGTGGCCGAGCCGCCGCAGAACGTGAGATTCCGATCCATCATCCCAACCGAGGAGGTCGATCACGATGAGCCGAGTCCATGAGCATGGGTCGCCGACACCTGGCGGCTTTCTCCGATTACCTTCCGGGCTATCAGGTGCGGCCTACCGGCGGCCGACAGTCGCCGGCGGACAACTCGTCAGACCTTGCCCGGCCAGACCTGGCGCGTCGTCCGCGGTCTACCCAGGAGTTCCCAACGTTTGACGGCTTGTAGACGGAGGTTGATCATGAAGACGATCGGAGGTTATGGCTTGCCCAAGATCAACTAACCCAATACAAGAGAAGTGGCCATCAAGTCCCGCCGCTACTCGATCACCCTCACCCAAGGGGTCAGCTGGTCAGTGGGTGCGATGGGTAGGGCAGGGTGCCGACGGACAGGTCGGTGCGCACATGTTTACGGATCCCCGTGTCGGTGATCACGTAGCCCCAGTTGACCAACATCTCCTGCCGCTCCGCGGGGAGGTCGTCCAGTCGGGTGGGCGTGGCGGCGAGGGCCATTGTGACCTTCGGGTCGGCGGGCATCGCAGCGGCCAGGCCATAGTCTGCGACGTGGCTGCGGATGCCCATGTAGCAGCCGTCCCGCTGCTCCGACTTGAGTGCCTCGATGACCTGGCGCTTGCGCAGGGACCTGACTTGGTTGTCGATGACGAACAGCACCCGCGCCGTGTGGCGAGCCCAGTCCGTGGGCGGCGTGGGATCGGCGCCCAGGTGGCCACCGGCATCCGCCACCAGGAGGGTGCGGCACGCGTTCCACGCGGTCTGCAGGCCCATGTTGTCGTACACCCCACCGTCGCTGAGTCGGATCTGGCCGCGGAACTCGGGCCCGGTCAGGTCGTTGCCCTTCACCGTCACCCAATCCTCGTGCTCCAGGTCGATCGTGCAGGGCGACAGCACCGGGGGGAACGCCGAGGAGGCCGCTACTGCGACTGCGAGCGGAAGGTCAGGGTTCAGCACCTGCCCGACGCGGTAGTCCGCCAGGTAGGCCTTGCCGAACCGCATCAGGACCCCGGACTCCAGGTTGGTGGCGTTGATGATGAATCTCGGCCTGTCGGGCAGGTCCTGCAGCGTTGCCTTGCCGAAGAGGTGTTTGCGGTAGGCCTTGACCACTCGGTCCGAGATCGACGTGAACGGCAGACCGAGACCCGTCAGGATCGCGGCGACGTCGACCCCGACGCCAGCCATGCGTCGGATCGGTTCGACCAGCTGGCTCTCGAAGCCCTGAGCCACCCCGGTGCCGTCGAAGTCGAGGTCGTCCCAGTGGAGGGCGAGGACTCCGGCCGTGATCGAACCACCGGAGACGCTCGAGATCCGGTCCAGCTCCGGAAGCATCCCCGCATCGTTCAGCCGCCACAGAACACCGAGGTGGAAGAGCATGGCTCGGTAGCCGCCGCCCGACAGGCACAAGGCCGTGCCCGCGGTCGGCGACGCGTCGTCGCCGGGTAGCCGCGACACCGGCTGGTCCGCAGCGAACTCCTCCGCTGGGGCCGGGTACAGCTCGTCATCGTCCCTCATGGTGGTTCTCCCCTCGCTTCTGTCACGCCGATGGACGGGACCCGGCCGGCCCCCCCCCCCCTCCGACCTTCCCCAGCTGTCCACATCTCGATGACCCCTCAACCCCTCTCGTGGGTTCAGACGTCGATGACCAGGGACCGGTCGCCGTCCGCTAGCACCCGGACGGTGAGGTTGGGATGCCGTGTGGCGGCGTCGCGCGCCTCGTCGAGGGCGGCAGCCATGGACGCGCGGCGTGAGGCGCTGGAGGAGCGGTGCTCCGAGCTGCTGAACCAGAACGTGTAGGGCCCGGCGTCGCGCGGCCGCGTCTCGGTGATGGTCGCGATCACTGACGGCTCGGGGTTGTCGTGGGCGCCGTCGCCTGAGAACACGTAATGGTCGGCGACCACCCGCTCCGCGAACCCCCTGCTCAGGTTGTGGCTCGCCCCGTGGTGCTGGACCTTCAGGACGGTGCAGTGGAACGGCGGGCCATCCCCGTTCGCGCCGAGCTTCCCGATGGCGATGAGGCCGTCGGTCAGCTCCTCCTCGGCGGCATCACCGGTGAGCAGGACCGTGCGACCGCGTTCCTCGGCGAGCACCGTGATCGATGCGCGGTTCGGCACCGTCACGTGCTTCGACCCGACCTGCTCGATGATCTGTGCCGCCTCCTCGATGGAGGCGGGCGCGCGACCGCCGAGCGCCAGGCTTGCGCCGGCCCGGTCTCCCGTACGGCCGGCCTCGGTCCCTTGGGCACCGATGCGCCCCGGGGCCAGCTTCACCCCTTTCTCCTCGAACCAATCTCGCCACTCGTCGCGCAACGCGACCAGGTGGCGCTCGGTCGGCCCGATGACCGTGAGCTTCGTGCTGCCGACCCGCCGCCGGTGGGGGCGGTCGCGCAGCAGCACGAGGTGGTCCGGGAAGCCCTTGTTGCGCTGCAGGGGAGTGCGCTCCTCGATGAGGCGGGACAGCTGGACCCCGTCGGCGATGCTCTCCGCGAGGCCGGAGAGGTCGGCCAGCTCGAGCTGCGTCGACTCCGGCGCCGAGGTGTCCAGCTCGGGGTCGAGGGCCGTCGCCTCGGTGACCTGGTGGGCGAGCGCCGCGATCGGGCCCTCGAGCTCACCGACTTGTGCCCGCCACGAGTTGTGCCAGAGCGCCCTGATCTCCGGCGGTCGGGGCACCTTGGGCTCGGGGAAGGTGGGGTTGTCGCCGGCGGTGCGCTGGTGGTCGAACACCGCCCAGTCGCCGACGTCCCTGAGCAGCCGCAGGATCCCGGTGATGTGGTCGGCATCGATGTGGCTCACGAGCACCAGGTCGATCGCCTCCCCGGCGAGCTTGAGCTCCTGCAACCGCGGCTGGGTGTTGTCCGCGAACGTGCCCGCCCGGCCGCCGTCGATGAGGACGTGGTGGCCGTCGCCAGAGGATAGGAGCAGGCAGTCGCCGTCCGCCGCGTGGAAGACCTCGAGCCTCATGGCGCGCCGCTCACGTCTGCTTCGCCTTCGCGGCGGCGGAGACCGCGTCGAACATCTCGGCGAACTCGACGGTGCGGTTGAGGCAGGCCTTGGCGTCGATGACGCCGAACCCGGTGTCGTTGCGCCATCCGAAGGTCTGCCCGGGCAACGGTGACGACGTGGAGCGCATGATCCCTTGGATCTGCGCGGACGTGAGCTGGGGGACGACGGCCAGCATGAGGGCGGCCACCCCGCACACGTACGGGCTGGCCATGCTGGTCCCGGTCATCTGGATCCACTGCGACCTCATGTCGAATCCCGAGGCGGCGACCACCTCGGTGCCGTCCGCCGCGATGTCGGGCTTGTTGCGGCCGTCCCGGGTCGGGCCTCGGCTCGAGGTGACGTGGGCGGTGTTGCGGGAGAGGTCCACGTTGGCGACCGAGAGCAGACGTTCGGCGCACGCCAGGGAGCCGATCATCCGGTCGCTCGTGTACGACCCCTCGCTGAAGGTGGAGGGATAGTTCCACACCCCACCGCGCCCCGGCAGTGGCCGAGGGTCGTCGCGCTCGATCCATGCGTCGAACCGACCGTCGCGCACAACCACACCGGTCAGCCGAACTCGCCACTCTCCAGTGGTAATCGGCCCCATCTCCTGGGTCGCGCCCTCGCGGTGCCCGTAGAAGGGGGAGAGCAGGATCGAGATGCGGTTCAGCCCGTTCGACGGGTGGTAGGCCTCGGAGTGGATGCTCAGCACGGTCCCGTCGGCGAGGAAGGTATGCCGGATGGCCTTGCCCAGCGGCACCGGACCGACCCATGCGCCACCGGGAGGGCGAACATCGACGTCGAAGCGGTCCTGGGGTCCGTACCAGATCTCCATCTCGTTCTCAGAGAAGTCCGGAATGCCGTCGCCGCCCACGATCCACCCCAGCTCCTGGCGGAGGTTGGTGGCGGCGAGTACGCCACCGGCATGGATCCGCCCGAGGAGCAGGCTGCGTGGGGCGTTGGCGTCGGCCGCAACCTGGCCGGCGTTGCCCGCCGCGACGCTCACGCAACGGCCGCGGGACGCAAGGGAGTTGTCGATCCATCGGGCCATGGCGCTCGAGGTGTCGTGGGCGTGGCCATTGGTGCCGAGACTGATGTTGATGGACAGGGGGAACGGCTCGTCCCCGCTCGTCGCCCAGCTTGGCGGCCAGGCGAAGCAGGTACTCGATGGCGTCGGCGATCCTGGTCGAGTCGTAGAAGCTCGACGCGGCCGGGTCGCCGGCGCTCGGCAGGCTCACCAGCACGCCGGCGAGGTGCGCCTTCCGCGCGACACCGCTGTTGCCCGCGGCGATGGACGCCACATGGGTGCCGTGCGATCGCGGGACCATCGTCGACTGCGGCTCCAGCTCCGTCGCGGCCATCCTGCGACCGCGAGCAGCGGCGATCGCGGCATCCATGTGCTTGCGTTGGATCTCGCTGCCGTAGGAGAGGCCCGACTTGGATTCGTTAGGATCGGGCGATGGTCGCGTAGTCCCACCCTGGTCCCAGATCGCCTCCCAGCGCGTACGCCCCTTCGCGAGGAAGTCGGGATGGGCGAAGTCGAATCCTCCAACGTCGATGATCCCCACGAGCACGCCCTCGCCGTCGCGATGCCGACCACGGGCGGTCGGCTCGGAGCGGCTCGTACGCGGTTGCGGGGCGTCCGTGCGGCCGACCTGGGGCTGGGGCTCCCGGAGCGACTGCCCGGGCTCGATGTAGGCGATGGCGTCCTCGTCGACGAGGAGCGCGACCTTGGATGCCGCCATCTCCACGGCCGCGGTGTCCAGCTTCCAGCTGACGCGTTCGGCACTGTCCTTGATGGATTGCTCCAGCTTCTGGCGGCGGGCCGGGTCGAGGTCCCGGTCGAGCTTGATGAACAAGCTGATCAGCACGTTTTCCGAGGGCTTCGGATCGCGATTTCGCGCAGACACTTGCTCGGCAATGTCCTCGGGCGCCATCTCCGTCACCTCGGCGACGGAGGCTTCCAGGGCAATCTGCTCCGTCTGGGTGGCGTCGGCGTAGTCGACGGCCGCGGCACCCGTTTCGACTCCGGGCCGGCCGTCTCCCTCCGACACGATCGCGAGCGAGGGAGACTGCTCGGCCCGGCTGCGGTTGACCTCAGGTCGTGGCCGACAGGAAGACATCTAGCCGCGGCGAAATCCGCGGGTTGAGGGGCTTGTCCTTCGGCTTCACCGCGACCTCCCTGGAGGAGAGGCGGACGACATCGCCTCTCGCCGGACGTTGATCTCGGGCCCGCTGACAACGACCGGCTTACCAAGATAATGGACCCACCGGGCGAGCGAGCGCCAGAGGCTGCCCTGAAGCACCTCGTGCCCTGCCTCGACGGCACCGGCACGCCGGTCCTGGGCCGAGGACAGCGTGCTCCAGCTCGGTGCGCCCGACATGCGCTAGCCTGAAGTTTCGTCGCTCCAAAGCTTGAGGCACGTTTGAGGCACGGCGGAGGTGTGACAGCAGGCACAAACGTACAAAATGCCTTGTCAGGCGGATGTAGTTCAATGGCAGAACATCAGCTTCCCAAGCTCATTGCCGCGGCTTTCGATCGCTCTCTTGCAAGATCGCTTTCACTAGGGGAAACGCGTATCAGACCTAGTCAAGTCACATTTGGCATGGTCATTCTCAATGCCAGCGTGTAACACTGATTAGCGGTGTGAGCCTAGTCTTGACACTCCGGTAAGGCACGAGTTAAGGCACGGCGAGATCTTTCGGATCGCGCCCCCTACGGCCGGCTGCTCAGCGCCGTCCTTGCTTTGCTGGACCCATTGCCGTCTGGAAGTGCCCTCTCTCTTCGACGACGACCAGACAGGTTCGGTCGTGGCTGCGGTTGCGGATCCAGGTGAGTGCTCGGCGTAGCCCGGCCGCGCTGGATGGGAATGTGCGGTGCTCCACCACGCCACCGGTCGCGGTGAGCAGGGTCATGGTGTGGGTGTCGACTCCAACGGCACGGTCGTACTCCTCGGCGACGGGCCGCGCGGGGATCTCGTCTCGGCCAACGGGACGGTGGAATGTCGGCCCGGGAGGTTCCGTCGGCAGACCCGTAGTGAGTCACGACCGGTAGTCGGACAGGCTTCTGATCAAGCCATCAGGACAAGTAGAGCCGGCGTCGCCGCCGGCCGTCGACGGACACATCAGCTGCAAGGCATCCGCGGACCAACACAGATCCGCTCGCCTGCGCAGCCGAGTCACTCAAGAGTCACGACCACGGCCGCGGCGGAACCAACTCTGCCAGCCAGCCCCAGGCCAGCCGGCACGGGCCTTACAGGTTACTTAGTCCTCGACCGCGGCGTAGGGGGCGACGCACGGTCGTCAGCTGTCGGCGAGGTAGGGATCGGCCCAGGCGCTGATGATACGGGCGGCCCTCTTGGCCTGTTTGGGACCGGTGAGGAGGTGGTCGGCGCCCTCCAGTGATACGAAGCTGCGCGGATGCCGCGCGGTGCGGAAGATCTCGCTTGCGTTTCTGATCCCGACGGTGTTGTCGGTGGGGGAGTGCATTACGATCAGCGCCCTTTTCAGCGTGCGGATCTGTTCGCGCAGGTCGGCCGCCCGGACGTCCTCGATGAAGTGCCGCCGCAGGGTGAGCGCCTTGCCGCCGATCAGGAACGGCGCCTCCCCTTCGGCGAGGATTCTTTCCACAAGCGCGTCGTAGTTGTGCTCCACGTGCCCGGGATCGTACGGCGCGCCGATGCTGGCCACCGCACGCACCAACTCGAGCCGGCGGGCCGCCCATCACCGCCGCACCGCCGAAGGAGTGTCCCACCAGGAGCCGGACGATGCGGCCGGACTCGTTCATGAACATCGCTGCTTGGATGGTGTCGGCAACCTTTTGTGAGAACGAACCGTCGCCCAATCGCCCTCGGAGTCGCCGAGCCCGAGGTTGTCGAAGCGCAGCATCCCGACACCCTCGCGGGCCAACTCCTTGCAGATCCGGCTCGCTGCGGGACTGTCCTTGCCCAGGGTGAAGCCGTGGGAGAACACGCCCCATCCCCGGATCGGGACCTCGGGATGGTCGACCAGGCCAGCCAGTCGGGGTCCGCTCGTGCTGGTGAACCATACCCGCTCGGCCACGTTGCCAATCCCTTCGACGTTGATACCGCAACTCAGATCAGTTCGAACGGAGGATACTCAGGCCGCCACATCGCCTGATGAACCTGTCCAACGGGGCCGGTCGGCGGCCGCTCGGCTATGCCGTTCCGCAGTCTGTGAGACCACGAAAGAACCCCGCCAATACAGCCGCAACGCCCACCGGGCAGCGCAGAGTGTCAAGCATCTACCGGAACGACTGTCGCGCAGGAACCGGAACCGCGTCGTGAAACTGTTCAAGCAGCTACCGGAACCCGAAGGTCAAGCCTGTGCCGGAACTGCACACGAACAAACTGAGCCGGAACTGAGACGATCGGTCGATGGGTTCGATCGCCTCGTGCTACTCGGGCAAGTGTTCGCCCTTGTCAGCATGGCGGAGGATGCGGGATTCGAACCCGCGAGGGCTTGCACCCAACCCGCTTTCCAACGGGACAGTTCGCCGAGGCGTTCTGAGCGTGGATTTCAGGGGTAGCGGATGCTCGCGAACGTCGGCGAACGATGACAACTGAGACTAGAAGTGAGACGAGGATCGCACCCGCGACCGGCATGGTGGCGGCCTTGAGCGATCGCCCCACAGTGACGCGTATCAGAATTCCTGACACCTTCGACTTGGGCACGGCGGCGCTTTGCCGCGGCGGGGCACTGCGAAGTCACGCACCGGCTCCCCGGCGAACGGGTCGTCATCATCGCGGGACATCGTTGCCGCAGCCTCCCCTCCAGCCCGGTCATCGGCAGCATTGAGCAGCCCGGATCGCCGACCGAACCAACGCCACGTGTCGGTCGCAGCCACCGCGTCATGCAACCTGGTCGAATCAAGGTTTCAGGGCGGCCCGACCAGCCGCGCCGCACCACCCGGCCAACGTGATCTAGAAGATCCGGTCGGGCCGTCCCGAGGCGGCCAGCAGCGCTGGCCCCCCACTAACACCGTCTACATATCCCTCTCCGCTCCGGGGCGTGGCGGAGGGTGCAGCCGCGAGTGACTGCGGCACCATGGACTGCGCGACGATCAAGGCGGGAGCCGTGAGCCGGGCCGGGAGGCAAACGGTAGCCTCCGGCTATGGTGGTCGCCGCCTTCGTCGCTCCGTATCTGCTCGAAGCCACCGCGCGGTTCGCCCTCTCCGCAGCTCGCGTGTCCGGTGTGCGGCTGGGCCTCGTCACCACCGAGTCGGCAGACAACATGTCCCCCGACCTGCGGGATGCGCTGGCGGATCACTGGCAGGTCGCCGACGCGCTGGACCCCCAGCAGATCGCCGACGCCGTCCGGGGCCTCAGCGGTCGGATCGGTCCGGTCCAGCGGTTGATCGGCGCCTTGGAGCAGCTGCAGGTGCCGCTGGCCCAGGTACGCGGGGCGCTTGGCATCCCGGGGATGGACGAGGACACCGCCCTGAACGTCCGAGAGAAGTCACGGATGAAGTCGGTGCTGCGGAGCGCGGGCATTCCGTGTGCCCGCCACCAGCTCCTGACCCGCACCGAGGAGGCGACCAGCTTCCTGGCCGAGGTGGGACTGCCGATGGTCGCCAAGCCCCCGGCCGGCGCCGGGGCGCAGGCTACATACCGGCTGGACACCACCGAGGATTTTGCATCCTGGCTGTGTGCCGCCCAGGCAAACCCGGCCGAGGTCTGGCTGCTCGAGGAGTTCCTGACCGGGCGTGAGCACACGTTCGACAGCGTGACCATCGAGGGGAACACGTTGTGGGCGTCCATCTCCGACTACCAGCCGCCGCCGTTGGAGGTGCTGCGCACGCCGTGGGTGCAGTGGACGGTCGTGCTGCCGCGGTCCGTCGACGGTGCCGAGTACGACTTGATCAAGCAGATCGGCCCAGCGGCTTTGCGTGCCCTCGGCGTACAGACCGCGTTCACCCACATGGAATGGTTCGCGCGTCCCGACGGATCGGTAGCGGTGTCCGAGGTGGGTGCGCGACCTCCCGGTGCCCAGTTGGCGTCCATGATCGGCTTCAGCCATGACATCGACTTCTACTCGATGTGGGCCGAGCTGGTGCTGCTCGGCACCTTCAACCCACCCGACCGGGTGTACGCCACTGGCACGGCCTACCTGCGCGGACAGGGTCGCGGCCGGGTCCGCACGGTGCACGGCGTGGACGAGATGCAACGCGAGCTCGGTCACCTGGTCGTCGACGCCATGCTCCCTCGACCCGGGCAGCCGGCGTCGACCTCGTACGAGGGTGAGGGGTTCGTCACCGTGCGCCATGAGGACACCGCCGTAGTGCGGGCAGTCATCGACCGGATCATCAGCGAGCTGCGCGTCGAGCTCGTCGAGGCTGAGTGAGTGGGGAAGACCGGGATGAATGTGGTCATGTTGTCGCCAGGCTTCCCGCTGGAGATGGCCTATTTCACCCGGGCGCTGGCCCAGACCGGCGCCACGGTCATCGGGGTGGGTGACCAGGGTTTGCACGCTCTGCCGCCCGAGGCGCGGGCTCATCTAGCCCACTACGAGCATGTCTCACTGGCCGACGAGGGTGCTGTGCTGGCCGCTCTGCATGGCTTGGCCCAGCACGCGCGGATCGACCAGGTGGAGTGTCTGTGGGAGCCCTACATGGTCCTCGCCGCCCGAATCCGCGAGGACCTCGGCCTGCCGGGGATGACCATCGAGCAGACGCTGCCGTTCCGGGACAAGGAACTGATGAAGCAGGTGCTCGACGCGGCCGGCATCCGCACCCCCCGCCACACCAGCACCTCGACCGCGCGGGAGGTGTGGGAAGCGGCCGAACGGATCGGCTATCCCTTGATCGTCAAGCCGATCGCCGGCGCGGGCTCGGCCGACACCTACCGTGTCGACTCGCCGGCTGAGCTGGCAGATGTGCTGCCCATGGTCAGCCACGTCGAGGTGCTCAGCGTCGAAGAGTTCATCGAGGCCGAGGAGTTCACCTACGACACTGTGTGCGGAGCCGGGAACGTCTTGTTCGAGAACATCAGCTGGTACCGGCCGCGACCGCTACAGGCGCGCAGCCACGAGTGGATCAGCCCGATGACCGTCGCGCTCCGCGACATCGACAACGACTGGCTGGCCGGCGGGCGGGCGATGGGGCGCGACGTGTTGCGGGCGCTGGGCTTCCACGCCGGCTTCACCCACATGGAGTGGTACCGCAAGGATGACGGTGATGTGGTGTTCGGCGAGATCGGTGCGCGACCACCGGGGGCCCGGACGGTCGATGTGATGAACTATGCCACCGACGGTGACCTGTTTCGGATGTGGGCCGAGGCCGTAGTCAGCGGCACCTCCACGCCACTGACCCGTCACTACAACGCAGCCAGCATCTTCAAACGGGCGGAAGGATCGGGACATATCAGCCGCGTCGAAGGAATCGACAAACTCATGGCCGAATACCGGGAAAACGTCTGCGTGCTGGATCTATTGCCGATCGGAGCGCAGCGGCGCGACTGGCGGGCAACCCTCATCTCCGACGGCATGATCCTCGTTCGCCATCCCGAACTGGACGCGCTGATCGAGCTGTGTGACCGCTTCGCCCGAGACCTCCGGATGTACGCGGCCTGAACCTCAGCGGACGCCCACAAGCGTCGTTTCCGCGTCTTCCGGTCGACCGTACTGAACGTGAACTCGAGGTGCTGCGCCTGTTGGTGGGCGGGCACCCAAACCGGCAGATCGCCGCGGTCACCCACCGCAGTCAAGACCGAGATTGGCCACCCGGTAAGGGGTCGCCTAGCGGAACTTCTGTCCGGCCTCAGTTACCAGAGTCGGCGAGGCGAAATGCTCAGGAAGAACGTATCGAGTTGCCGGATGAACGAAGGTGCACGCGTCGTTGCTAGTGGCGTCTAGTGCGGACACGACCCGCGCTGGCCTGAGAACGTGTGATACCCCGGGGGCGCGGCCCATCCGGCGTGTCACTCGCCTTGATCAGATCGCACACATCCACCTGGGCGGGGGGCAGACGCCGACAGCTCGGGTCGCATCCGTCCGACTTTGCGGGGCGTGCTGGCCCGCACAAGGTTCCGTTCCGGGATGACTCAGCTGCACACTCAGGCGGACCGTCTTCCGTCGCGAGGCGCCCGCTCAAGCTGGGTCACTGATCGGAGGTGGTTCCCCACGATCGGGATTGGGTCATGGCTTCGCCTGCGAGCCCGGCACCCGCGTCGAGGCCGACAAATGGGCGGGGTGTCGAAGCGGTTCCTCGCCTTGGGGTGGTGCGGGAGACCGATGGCCGTACCGCGGCCTCATGATCTGGCGGCGAGTGACGAACCGTCGCCGTCGCCTGCGTTGACGTTGACGCACGCCAGACGGCACGGTACTCCTTCGGTGAGATGCCGATCCGCCGGTGAAAGGCCGCTCGAACAGAGACCGGCGCGCCGAGTCCCGTCAAGCGGCCGATGTTCTCGACCGGCTCGGTGGTCGTTTCCAGGATCTCGCGCGCTCGATCGATGCGGGCGTCTGCGAGCGATGCCATCGGAGACGCGCCCGTCTCCTCACGAAACCGACGGCTCAACGTCCGTCGAGACATGTGTGCCCGGGTCGCGAGCGTGCCGAGGTCGAGCGGAAGTGCAAGGTTTTCGAGCATCCAATCGCGAAGGGGGGCGAGTTGGTCGCCGCTCGCGTCTGGCATGAGCCGTTCGATGAACTGCGCTTGCCCTCCTTGACGCTGTGGCGGAGCCACGAGGCCGCGGGCTCGTGTGTTGGCTGCTGCGGAGCCAAAGTCGCGCCGGATGAGGTGGAGGCACAAGTCGATACCCGTGGTTACGCCAGCCGACGTGAGGATGTCGCCGTCGTCGACGAAGAGGCGGTTGGGCAACACGTCGATCTTGGGGTAGCGGTCTTGGAGCTCAGCGGTCCACCGCCAGTGGGTGGTGGCGGGACGGTCGTCGAGGACACCAGCCGCGGCGAGCGCAAAAGCGGCGGTGCAGATCGATACCAGTCGGCCACCGCGGACGTGTGCGGCACGTATGGCGTCGAGCACTGCCGTCGAGACGGTCGCGTCGGCGTCTTCGTATCCCGGGATGATCAGCGTGTCCGCGCGCTTGAGTCCCTCTAGCCCTGCGGGGGCATTGACCGTCAACCCAGAACCAGGGAGCGACGCAGACCGACCTTCAGCGCACACGGTCAGGCGGTAGTGCGTCGCCTTGTTCAAGCTGCTGGCGTTCGTCGACCCGAACACCAGCTCCGGCGCCGCGCTGCGCACCGGAATGGCCGAGGTCGGTGGTGTCCGGGGACTGCTGGCCGGCGGCGACACTGATGACACCGGCGCCGGCGGAGGTACGGGGTTTGCTGGCCGCTCCCAGGGTGAGGCGGCGTCGGAGGACGCGACCGACGCTCGGCTGCAGCACGCCCAGGCCGCCGGGCTGCTCCGCACGGTCGGCGGCCCCGCCGGCGGTGCCGCAGCATCCGCGCTGGGAACCCTCTACGCCTTCGGGTCCCGCGCTACCGCCATCGGGTCCGACCTGACCAACCAGATGGGAGTCGGGCATATGAGCTACCACCCCGACCTCAGCCGGGACCGCACCAGCACCGGAGGCAGCAGGGCCAACGCCAACGACCCCCGCCACGACGGCCCGAACGACCAGCCGGACCAGGGCATGCCTAATGACGCGCGGCTGGCGGTCACGCGCAAACTATGTCGAAGACAATCACCTTGCCAACGGCTGCCTGGTGCGCACTGCCTCGATCACTTGCTTGATCGCATCAACTGTCACTTGGGCATGTTCGCTCTTCCACAGCAGCCCCGAATGGGTTGCTCCTTGCATGACGCGATGAATGCTATTCGTCGAGAGCCCGGCGAGCTCTCCGTTCATCTCGGTCCAGACTCGCCTCGTCTCATCGTCTGGGGTCGTCGCGCTTACCACGATCAGTGGGATTGAGCCCAGGCTCGTGACATCTCGTTCCTGCTGATACGTCTGCGGCATGGCGCGATATTGGTCAAGGATGACTTGAAAGAATTTCGTCGTGACCCCGAACGTATCCAGAGCCGCTCCCTGCTGCGCCGGCAGGTCCTCGTAGTCGGCCGGCGGCAGCAGCAGCCTTACTACACCAAATGGCGCGAGCCATCGAGCCAGGGTAATTGTGCGTTTTTCGGAGGCGAGTTCGGCTTGTCTCTCAGGTGGAAAACGCGGATCGTCATCCAGTGTCCCGGGATCGATGAGCACCATGCCGACTACCTCGGCGGGATACTCCTTGGCATAGACCCGGGCGATTCGACCTCCATATGAGTGACCGACCAACACATACGGCGCGTCGATCCCGGCCCCCGCCAGCAAGGCGTGCAGTTCGGCCACATGCTGGTTCATATCACGCGGCGCAGGTCCGCGTTCGCTCCAACCCATGCCCGCCCGGTCGTAGGCGCAGACGCGGGTCGATTGCGCTATCTCCGGCTGCACGAGACCCCAACTGGGCGACGAGTTGCCACCCGCTGCGTCCAGAATCACGGTTGGACTTCCCTCGCCGGTGCAATTTATATGCATCTGGAAACCGTCAACAGCGACCAATTGACCGGGGGGCGGGAATTCCTGCCTGTCGTTCCGGGTGGCCACGGCCTGGTAGACCAGGCCCGTGACCGCCAGCGTGGTGACCAGCACGAGGAGCCCTAAAGCAATACGCCTTATCCAGCGAACACCCCCCGTCTTACGCCGTTCTTCGTTAGGCTCGGTGAAATCCCCACTCGACGTCATGATGTGTGACGCCTCCTCGACGGTTTGTTGCGGCTGCTTGAGGCTACTGTGCTGCCGACCACCATTCTCAGGTGACTGTCCGCAGTTGCATCTAATGTGAGCCCTGAGCGGGCTTCACTGGGACGACTCGTACAAGTTGCTCCGTCCCGCATGTCGTTCCGCTTACGGCCAGGCGGCGAACGGTGGCGAGCCTCCATCGGGCCGTGTGCGTACGCGAGGCGTGGTAGTACGGCTCACATGAACGAGACGACGACGGACCCGGACGGCGCACGAGTCGATCGTTCGCCGCTGTGGATTTGTTCTTCCTGTTCGGGGCGTTGCTCGGGGCGCACGCCATCTACCTACTGGTGTTGCCCTCCGCTGACCCCGACCATTGGCGAGCGTTCACCAGCGACCCGGAAATGATCGCCTACCTGACCGACGACTTCCGGGCATCCGGCGCGATGCAGCTCGGATTCGCCATCATGTCGATGACGATCGCTGGCCGATGGTTTCGGTTGGGCGATAGATGGGCGTGGGTTCTCTTTTGGTACTTTCCCGTCCTCTTTGCCTGGTCGATATTCACGACCTGGGCAGTCGGTCTGTTCTTAACGCTGACCCTAGTTGCCGTCGCTGCGCTGGTCGCTACCCATCGGCAGTTCTACAAATAGGCCGACAAGCCGGCTGCGGGCGGCCACCGACAACGCGATCGTGATCGCGGACTCCCACGGCGACGCTGCGCAGGCGGCGAAGATCCTGACCGGCGCCCTGGCCCGTGACACAACCGCCAGGCCGCAGGAGGGCCGGGAAGCCGAGGAATACCTGGCCGAGCTACGCGAGCGCCTGGCCGGTTAAGGGTCCCGTTTACGAAACGCCGGAAGCGAATCCGAAGCGTGGTCCCTGGCACAATGCGCAATAGGAGCCCGCCCCCTGGGCCGATCGCCGCGGAGTGCACAGCGTCTGGCAGGACCCTCTTTCCCGGCCTACCAGTACGAATCCTTGAAGGCCGCCCGCAAGTCCATGTCAGCTCCTTCGGTCAGGGCTGCTTTCAGCTCGGAATCCGAGAGCGCATGGCGAAGCAATTCCCATGTTCGGTCGTGGAGGCCGCGCTCTAGAGGTTCCAACTCAAAGCCGGTCAGTTCTCGAAGGGCTTCAGATGCACCGAGGAGCCTCGCGGCGAAGCCGTGATTCCCCCGTCGCGTCTCGATACCGGCCATGACCTCCAGGCAGTCCGCTGCGAGCATGGGATCTGATGCGTCGACCGCCCCGGCAAGCGCTTGAGCTCCCACATCGGCGGCATCCTCGATGCGTCCCAACTCGATGAGCGCCAACGCAAGGTTGCACCGCGCCGCGGCTCCATCGACGGATTCATCGAGCTCCCGAGCGAGCGCGACGGCTTCCTCCGAGTATCGGACTGCATCCTCAAGCATCTCGCGGACGATGGCCGAGTACCCAAGATTGATCAGCGCTACCAGCAGCATCCGCGGGTGCTCGTCCTTCAGCTGCCGAGCGATCTCCGCGCCTTCCTGCTCCAGGTTCCACGACTCTTCGACGAAACCCTCGGCCTCAAGCGCGTTCGCCAGATGCGCCATCGCACGCTGGACACTCGCGAGATCGCCCATGCTTCGGGCCTCCGCAAGCGAATCCTCGGCTCTCGTGCGAGCGTCCTCGTATCGGCCTTGGACATAGTTCACACCGGAAAGTCGAGTCAGTACCAGTGCGTGATAGCTGCCCTTGGCGCCCGACTCCAGCGACCTCTCAAGCCAAGTCCGCATCTCACTGAGGAGACCTCGGTCCATCCAGTAGTGGCCGAGCGAGCCTGCGATTGCCTGCAAGGCCTCGTAGTCGGATCGTTCGTGGAACCATGACAGGGCGGCTCGGAGATTCTCCTGCTCCGCATCCAATAGCTCTAGCCAGTTGCCGCGCGGGCCCTCGAGGGCGACACTGACGCGCTCTGCGAGGGACTCGTAGTGTCGACCGTGCCGCTCGCGGAGCTCCCGGACTTCGCCCGCCTCCTCGAGGCGCTCCCGGGAGAACTGCCGGATGGTCTCGAGCATCAAGAACCGCAGCGACCCGTCGGCTAGCTCGCGGCGCCTCACGAGGCTGCCGTCGACGAGCGCACCGAGTCCCTCGAGCACGTCGAGGTCGTCGCCGCCGCAGACCGCCTCTGCGGCGTCCAGTGTCCACCCGCCCGCGAAGACCGACAGTCGCGCGAACAGTCGACGCTCGTCGGGTTCGAGCATCTCGTGGCTCCATCGGATCGCCCCTTCGAGCGTGCGGTGACGTTCTGGGAGGTCGCGAGCCCCGCCCCGCAACATCGACAGCCGATCCTTGAGTCGTTCGGCCAACTTCGTCGGATCAAGCACGCGGAGCCGGCTCGCTGCGAGCTCCAGCGCGAGCGGCAGTCCGTCGAGCCGCTCGACGATCTCGGCGACCGCCGAAGCGTTCGCATCGGTGAGCGTGAAGTCCGGCCGGACCGACTTGGCACGGTCAACGAACAGCCGCACCGATTCCGACGAGACGAGTTGAGCGGCATCGCCTCGCTGTTCCTGTGCGGGAAGCTCCAACGGCGCCACCTGGTACTCATGCTCGCCCGAGAGCCGCAGCCTGATGCGGCTCGTCGCCAGTACCGTCAGCCCGGGCGCCTCGTCGAGGAGGTCGCCGACCGCCGAGCTGCCGTCCACGAGGTGCTCGAGGTTGTCGAGCACCAGCAACACGTCGAGATCCGCCAGGTGCCGCCGAAGGCTAGTGGCGAGGTCCCGACCGGGCGCCTCCCGCACCTTGAGCACCCCGGCGATCGCCGAGATCACGAGCGTGGGATCGGTCAGTGGGCTCAGGTCCACGAAGTACACGCCGTCCGGAAAACGGTCGAGTTGCCTTGAAGCGGCCTCGCTCGCGAGCCGGGTCTTCCCGGTGCCACCGGGGCCGGTGAGCGTGAGCAGACGCGTCTCACCCAGGAGTCTCTCGATGTCGCCCATCGCCCGTGCTCGGCCGACGAACGAGGTTCGACGCCGAGGCAGGTTGGTCCTGTGGGCCCCTCGTGTCCGCAATGCCGGGAAGTCGGCGCTCAAGCCATCGATGACGAGATCGTGCAGCCGCTCCGGATGCTCGAGGCCTTTCAGGTCGTGCAGCCCGAGGTCTCGGAACGTCACGCCGTCGGGCACGTCGCCCGCGACGAGGACGCGGGTGGCTTCTGATATGACGATCTGGCCGCCGTGGCCTGCCGCCGCGATCCGAGCGGCCCGGTTGACGTCGATCCCGACGTAATTGTCGCCGCTCGGAACGCCCTCGCCGGTGTGCAGCCCCATGCGGACCCGGATCGCGATGCCGTCGGGCCAGGGATGGGCAGCGAGTGCTCGTTGCGTCGCGACGGCGGCTCGCATCGCGCCTGATGCCGTCGGGAACGCGACGAAGAACGAGTCGCCCTCGGTGAGGATCTCGACGCCCCCCTGCTCGGCGACCGCGGTTCGCACGATCTCGGCGTGTCGGTCCAGCTGGCGCACGAACCCGTCGCGTCCGAGCTCCTGGAGCAGCTCGGTCGACCCCTCTATGTCGGTGAACAGGAACGTCACCGTGCCGGTGGGCAGGTCGCGCATCATCAGCACACTACGCCAGCGCCGCGGAGCCAGCGGTACGCAGTTCGCCGACCGCTTTCGGCCGACCGGCGGCGAGCAGGCCCGGATCGGCACGGGCTCGGCCCGGTGGTGCGGCTCAGTCCCCATTTGCCACCACGGTTTTTGGGGACCCGCGTATGGGCCCACGATTCAAAGCGAAGCCGGTAGCTGCATTCGGAGATGTACGGCGAGATTGGCCAGACCGGTTGCCGCCATCCCCAACAGCGTTCGGCACTGGCAGCAGTCCACAGCCCGACAGCGCGGAGCTGGGTTCTCTTCGGTCAACACCAAGCTGCCGGACTCCGCGTTCGAGTTCGTCAAATTGCTCCAGGCGCGAACCGCGCAACCCGCCAGGAATCCCTGGCTGAAATAACACCGACAATTTCGCAAATCCGCCGGAAGCGCCGGCCTCGCCACCGGGAACCCTCACACCTTTCGGCCGGAGGCTCCAGCTAGGGAAGCTCCCGAGCGGAGCGAAGTGGCGATCACGCGTACTGCTAGGAACCGCTGCCCCAAGGCTGAAGAGGCATGGCAGGATCCCGGTGAAGGCCTTTTACGAGGGCGGGCCGCTGCCGACCCGATGCCCGCATACCGGTCCGCTTACGGTGATCGTCACATGGCGCTTGAGCGACTTATCGACAAGGGCGGCTCGCACCAGCCCCACAACAGGGGGCGGCTACCGGTCGAGGAGCTGAAGCGCTAGTGAGAGCAGTGGTGCCCTGGCAGCCGCGGGTGGCGTCTTTCTAGCTGACGCCGGGGAGTCCAAGACGTACGCTCGGCCATTGCGGACCGCCTAGTAACCGGACCGCGACAGGTAGGGTCGTCGGTCAGGCGGGCGGCCCGATGTCATCGGTTCGGCCGGGCCAGGTCGCAGCACGCACTTTCGCGGCCAAACCCGGTACGAACGCCGCTCGCGTTCGCCCGGTCGAGTCACAATCATGCTCGAACGGGCACCTCAGGTTGGGAGAAGGGGCACCATCGGCGACCGCGGATTCCCACACCGCGCCCGAGGTGAAGAAGTGGCTGGCGCACAAGGACCCGGCGCCGCTGGCATTTGCACTTCACCCCGACCTCCAGCTCATGGCTCAGCCTGATCGAGCGCTGGTTCAAGGAAACTGAACGACAAACGGCTCCGCCGTGGCATGTTCAGCAGTGTCGCCGACCTCACCGCGGCGATCACCGAGTGGGCCGAACACTGGAACACCGACCCGAAGCCGTTCGCATGGAAAGCCACCGCGGAACAGATCATCACCAAAGTCCCGACGCGGACGTGAAACCCTCCACTGGATTAAAGTTCAGACGGACCGCTAGGCCGCCTGGCTCACATCTAGGCGGTCCCGGACTAAGGCGTCGGCATGGAGAGCTGGTAGCGCTTGATGACGTCTGCGAACCATTCGGGCTCCGCGAATGGGACCTCGTAGCGGTTCGCGAGCTCGACGATCTTCGACATTTCTGCTTCGCCGCGCTCGGTCAGGCCGACGACCGTCCGGAAGAGCTCTTCGAATCCGGCAGGCGAGATGATCTCGATCATGCGCGCCGGCGTCAGCCCGGCGTTCCACATCGCGTGGACCTCGCCGCGCGGCTTCACGATGTATCCGCCCGGACCGAGCACG
The DNA here is from genome assembly GCA_963740515.1 of uncultured Actinomycetota bacterium. GTDB lineage: Bacteria > Actinomycetota > Actinomycetes > Propionibacteriales > Propionibacteriaceae > Microlunatus. Next base: position 189,996 of record CAVUEO010000035.1, on the reverse strand, counting down.
ATCTCCTTGTCCTCGGACCGGAAGCCGATCTCGCCCTCGAGCACGATGGAGAACTCATCCTCGCGGTGGTGGACGTGGGGCGGGACGAGTCCGCCGACCTCGAAGGGGTGTTCGACGACGGCGAGGGCCCCACCGGAGTCGGCACCGTCGATCTTGAAGATCACCCCGACGCCGGGCATCAATTCGCGGCGCCGACCTTCACCGGGCTGGACAACCTTGACGGTCGTGGCCGCTACGGTCCCTGCACTCATGGCGCACCTCCATTTGGTTGACACATGTGTACAGTGAAGCAGCAGCAAAGCGCCTCGTCAAGATTGGCTAACATATGTGTTCAGTGAAAGTAGCGTCGCCACGCCCATACCGGAAGACGAAGCGTGCGCTCACCGAAGCCGAGACCCGGCAACGAATCGTCGAAGCAACGGTCGAGCTCCACCAAACGCTCGGCCCCGCGAAGACGACCATCAAGGCCATCGCCGAGCGCGCGGGCGTGCAGCGTGCCACGGTGTACAACCACTTCCCCGATCTCCAGGTGCTCTTCGAGGTGTGCAACGCCCACTACTACGAGCGGCATCCCATGCCCGACCCGACGTCGTGGGTCGGCATCGCCTCACCCGACGAGCGCTTTCACGTCGCGGTGCGCGAACTGTATCGGTGGTACGAGGAAACGGAGACGATGCTCTCGGTAGGCATCCGCGATATCGATGCTGTCCCGCCGGCGGCCCGCGAGGCGTTCTTCGGATACTTCCGCCACGTCGCTCGTTCACTGATCACGGGACGCCGCGAGCGAGGTCGTAAGCGCGTGCGCACGGCGGCAGCCGTCGGCCACGCGATCTCGTTCGTGACATGGCACTCGCTCGTACGGGAGGGATCGCTCACGAGCGAAGAGGCTGCCGATCTCATGGAGGTGATGGTCGGCGCGGCGTCGGAATAGCGCTTCGTGTGAGCGAGCGTCGTGACGATGGGCACAAGCACGGCTTCTGTCGACCGTCCGCGGCCATGAACTCCGCGGTCTCCCGCAATCGATTGAAAAGCTTTGCCTTAAACCTCCTGGTCAGTTGGGCCGGTTGGACGCCCGCAAACCATCGCCGGAACCCGGTGATCATTAAAGCGACAGCGATTGCACGGTTTTCTCTGCCCGGCACTCTGACGCTCGTAATCTGGTCGTCGCTACGAGCATCGCCAGATACCGCGCTCTGGCGACCACTGCCCGCGGCCTCGGCGATAAGACCGCAGCATAGAACCGGTGGTGGCCGCAAGCCGTCCGCTTACGGCGGCGACGTCTTCGTAAGCCCGACGTCTTGCGGTCCCAAGCTGTCGTCACGGTTGCCCCCGCCGGTGGAGACCCATCCATCGACCGCTACCCGGAAATCCGACGCCGGAACGCGATCATGGCGAAGACGTACGCGACCACGAGGATGCCGACACACCAAGCCAGGGCGACCCAGATGTCGGACCCGACTGGCTGCCCGGTCAGCAGGCTGCGGATCGCGTCGACGATGGACGTCACCGGCTGGTTCTCGGCGAAGGCGCGCACCGGGCCGGGCATGGACTCGGTGGGCACGAAGGCCGAGCTGACGAACGGCAGGAAGATGAGCGGGTAGGAGAAGGCGCTCGCGCCCTCCACGGTCTTCGCGGAGTGACCGGCGATCACGGCCAGCCAGGTCAGCGCCAGGGTGAACAAGACCAGGATGCCGAGGACCGCCAGCCAGGCCAGCACGCCCGATCCCGAGCGGAAGCCCATCAGGAGGGCGACGAGCACGACGACCCCGACCGAAACCAGGTTGGCGACCAGGGAGGTCAGCACGTGCCACAGCACGGCTGACCGGGCGATCGGCATCCATTGGAACCGCTCGAAGATGCCGCTCTGCAGGTCACCGAACAGCCGGTACGCGGTGTAGGAGATGCCCGATGCGATGGTGATCAGCAGGATGCCGGGCAGCAGGTAGGTCACGTAGGAGTTCGACCCGGTCTCGATCGCGCCGCCGAAGACGTAGACGAACAGCAGCAGGAAGGCGATCGGCATGATCGTGGTCGTGATGATGGTGTCCGGGCTGCGCAGGATGTGGCGCAGCGACCTTCCCTGCAGGACGGCGGTGTCAGCGAAGAAGTGCGTGGTCATCGTGGTTCCTCACTCGGCTGGACCGACGTCGTGGTGGTGGTCGGCGAAGCGCCGTCCTTGGCGTTCCCGACGAGGGCGAGGAAGATGTCCTCCAGCGTCGGTTGCTTCTTGATGTACTCGACGTTGACGGGCGGCAACAGCTTCTTCAGTTCGCCGAGGGTGCCGTTCACCAGGATCCGACCCTCGTGCAGGATCGCGATCCGGTCGGCCAGCTGCTCGGCCTCGTCCAGGTACTGCGTGGTGAGCAGCACCGTCGTGCCCTGCTCGGCGAGCCGCTGGACGGCCTGCCACACCTCGAGACGTCCCTGGGGATCGAGCCCGGTCGTCGGCTCGTCGAGGAAGATCACCGGCGGATCCCCGATCAGGCTCATCGCGATGTCCAGGCGGCGGCGCATGCCACCGGAGTAGGTCGACACCTTCCGCGCGGCCGCATCGGCCAGTCCGAAGCGCTCGAGCAACCCATTGGCGATGGTCCCCGGGTTGTCGAGGTGCCGCAGCCGGGCCACCAGCACCAGGTTCTCCCGCCCGCTGAGGATCTCGTCGACGGCCGCGAACTGCCCGGTGAGACTGATTGACTTTCGCACCTCCGCGGCCTGCCCAGCGACCTCGAAGCCGTTCACGGTGGCCTCGCCGGCATCGGCCTTGAGCAGCGTGGACACGATCTTCACCACTGTGGTCTTGCCCGCCCCGTTCGAGCCGAGCAGGGCGAAGATGCTGCCCCGCGCGACCTCGAAGTTCACGCCGCGCAGCACCTCCAGCTCCGAGTACGACTTCGTCAGGCCGTGGATGCGGATCGCGGGCTCCTGGGCTGATGTGGCTGTCATGTGGCATCCCGTTTCGTCTTGGTCGCGCACGCGCCGGCTCTGTCCGGGCCGGCAGGGCAGCGGTGATCGCACCGGGCCGGGCGGCCGAGGTGATGAGGTGGGGTGCCGGCGCCTGCGCCGGCACGATTAGATGTCGAGGTCCACGATGACCGGCTGCTCGGCCGCGGCTTCGACCAGGGTGTACAGCTCGTGCGGCACGTGCTTACGGAGCGAGTCCAGGTCGTCGAAGACCTGCAGGGAGGCCGTCTTGGGCAACGTCCCCCACTGCTGGTCGCTGGCGAAGTGCTTGCGCCAGCCCATGGCCTGGCCGTCGGGTCCGGCGGTCCAGACCGACTCCGACGAACGCTTGAGGTGCAGCACGTACTTCCCGCTCCGCGAGCGGTAGACCCGGTAGGTCTCCTCCCGTTCGCTGGTCGAGCGGCTCCACTCGACCAGCAGGACCCCGACGAACCGCTGCCGTTGGCCGGCGCCGGTGCCGACGCGCACGGTGATCTCCTCGAAGCCTTCCGCGCGGCCCTCCTCGATCTCGACCAGCCGACGCAGGGCTCGGACGATGGTCGCCGAGAGGTTGTCGCCGGTCAGTTCCTGAGCCCGCTGGAACAGCGGCAGGTCGGCGTCGGCGACGTAGATCGTCTTGTTCGGCACGTCCCCATCGTAGCTCACGCCCTAACTATACGTATATGTATATGAATGTCGCAAGGTTAACTGCGGCCGACTTGGTTTCGTTCAGCGGCGGGGTCTATCTGCTGGCACTGGTCACTGAACCGCGCATCGCTTCGTTCAGCGGTGATCGAGTGCACCGTTGGGCACCCAAGCCGACCAGCACAGGTGTCCGCTCACCGGTCCTTGAACGCACTTCACAGGGCAGCCGAACAGTCGCGACCTGCGCCCGCTAGCCGGTCGAGCATTGGGACGATATCGCCTCGCCGGTTCGTCGGGCGTCAGCGGCCGGGTGCGTCGCTGGGTCAAATCCGAAGGTCATGCCGTGGGTGGCGTCGCGACCGATTTCCAGCCGTCCTACGCCCTCGACGCACCCGGTGTGACACGGTTCCCCCACGGCTCCATCGGCTGCTCGCGCTGCGGCTGAGCCGTGTCCACGATTTGCCTCACGGGGTAAGTCGGGCTGTCGTCGTCGCCACTGGGCTCGAGAGGGTCATTCGTTGCATGGGCGACCCACGAGTCAGAAACCTCCTTACGACCTGGCCTTCAGGTTTCCCGGATCCCGGGTCACAACCAGCGCCGGACCCGCGCGGCGTACCGCTCGTATTCGCCTCCGAACTTCACCTTCAGGTATTGCTCCTCGGGGACGATCGCGCCCCAGAGGAGCAATCCAGCCGAGACGGGAACCGCGACGAGCGCCCAGAACGACGGCCACAGCAGCGCGATCCCGGCGTGCAGCGCCAGCAGCCCGAGGTAGAGCGGGTTGCGGGATACGCGGAACGGCCCGCGGTCCAATACAGTCCGTGTCGGCCCGCCAGGGAGTACCGCGGTGCGATTCTTGGCCATGAGCACCAGCGCCCATCCGTTCCACAGCGCGAATGCCGCGACGAGCAGCCAACCAAACGGAATGAGCCAGTGCGGCAGCGACACCGGATCGCCCAATGTCGCTGTGAGGGTCAGGCCCAATACCAGTGGGACGCCGACGTGGATCGGAGGCCAAAGCCGATAGCGGGGAGCATCGCTCACCGAGCAAGTCTGCGTCCGCCACAGTGATCACCGTGCACACTTCGGCAGATCAGCACAATGACACGGCGCTCCAGGCGTTGATCAGCGATCTGACCCGGATCCGGACGATCGTCTAGCGGGGATTCGGCCCTCGAGGGTGATCGCGAATGCGTTCAGGGCTGGTTTCGTGCGCTGTGTCTGAGTAAACACGAGCAGAATCCCGCCGCGGTCAGGGTTGTCTGACAAGCGCAAAAGGATCTACGAGGCATCTCGGTGTCAGGCGAGACGGACTCGGCTGGTCCACATCGACACAGCCGCCTGGCGCCCGCAGGAGGGTCGGCTACTGCCTGGCTACAACCTTGAGCCCCAGACTCGTCCAGGCGAACGAACGTGGTCAGGTCAGGGCGCGTGAAGGTAGCGTCGAGCACGTCGAGGTCTTCCGGATGGGCAGTGTGAGAACTTCCATCATCGGAAGGCCTCGACCCCTATCCAGACCACGACGCGCACGGCGCGCCGACCACCCGCCCTACACCCTCATCTGCGAAGAGCCGGTTATGGATCGGAGCTGCGGTGCAGAGGGCCGCGCGACGGTCCGTGAGCGTTGCTATGCGGAGGCTCTCAGGGGCTCGAGGGCGGCTAGGACGAGGTCGAGGCCGAAGATGAACTCCTCTGCCGGGTCGTAGCCGGCAGCGACGAGCGCCGCGGCGGACTCGTTGAGGTAGGGGAACTCCTCAGGAGGAAGCTGGGGCAGGTAGACGTCCTCGGCCATGTCCGCGAGCTCATCGGCGGTGTCGAACGGCAGGCTGGCTTCCTGCAGGGCGAACCCGTAGACGTAGCTGTCGAGCAACCAGTTGGCGTGCGTCGCCATCAAGACCGTGAAGCCAGCCCTCCGCAGGCAGGCGGTGACCGCTTCGTGGTGGCGGAGGTTCGCGGGCCCCGGCGATGTCCGCGACTCCATCAGGCCGTTCGCCCACGGGTGGCGTGCGAGAACCTGTCGGGCGGATACCGCCCGCCGTCGCATCGCCGACTGCCAGTCGGTCTCCTCGGGCGGGAGCTCGATCTCCTCGAACACGACGTCGATCATGGCGTCCAGCAACTCCTCCTTGCTCGCCACGTAGTGGTAGAGCGACATCGCGCCCGCGCCGAGCGCGCCAGCCAGCCGGCGCATGCTCAGCCCGTCGACCCCCTCGCGGTCGGCGAGCCGGACCGCCTCGACCACCACCCGCTGCTTGCTCAGCCCCGCGTCTGACGCGACCTGGCGTTGTTTCCTCACAGACATGGGTCTCCTCGCTCCCTCGAACGGCTTGACAATCGTACAGCGTACGACGCATAGTACGGTGTACGAGTACGGTGTACGAGCCAGCGAGGGTCGCAGCTCGGACGTGAGGAGGCTCCTGTGGGAACCGAACAGCGATCGAACGCCTCAGCACGCCTGGGGCCAGGGGCCAGTCCGGCCGGGGCGGCGACGATGCGGGCCGCCGTCCAGCACCGCTACGGCCCGCCCTCAGTGCTCGAGTCGTGCGAGGTCGGGCTACCGCTGCCCGGTCGAGGCGATGTGCTCGTCCAGGTGGGCGCGGCCTCAGTACATCCCGGCGACTACTTCGTCATGACCGGTGAGCCGTACGTGGTGCGTCTGGCGTTCGGGCTCCGCCGGCCGCGCCACGGCATCCCTGGCAGAGACCTTGCCGGCGTGGTGGCAGCGGTCGGGAAGGATGTCACCGCTCTCCGCCCCGGCGAGGAGGTGTTCGGCTGGAGCACCGCTGGAACGCTCGCGGAGTACGCCTGCGTCCCAGCGGACGACCTCGTGTCCGTGCCTGCCAACCTGTCGGTCGTGGACGCGGCAGCGGTCCCCACGTCGGCCATGGCGGCGTTGCAGGCATTGCGCGACATCGCGAACGTTCGACCGGGCCAGACGGTGCTGGTCACGGGCGCGTCGGGCGGCGTGGGCTCCTTCGCCGTACAGATCGCCAAGGCGTTTGGCGCCGAGGTGACCGGTGTGTGCAGCACCCGCAACGTCGACCTGGTCCGGTCGCTCGGTGCCGACCACGTCGTTGACTACACGAGGACCGACTTCACCCGCACCGAGAAGCGTTACGACGTCATCCTCGACAACGTGGAAGCCCAGCCCCTGGCGGATGTCCGCCGAGCGCTGACGCTCACCGGCACCCTCATCCCCAACAGCGGACGCGGCGGCCGCTGGCTCGGCCCCCTCGGTCGGATCGTCAAAGCGCGCGTGCTGTCCGGGTTCACCCGTCAGCAGCTGAAGCCTCTCGTGTCGGTCGCGAAGCGCCAGGACCTGCTCACCCTGGCCGACCTCCTCGCGACCGGGCAGGTCACGCCGGTCATTGACCGCACCTACCCCCTCGACGAAGCAGCCGACGCCCTCCGCTACGTCGGGGCCGGCCACACCCGAGGGAAGGTCGTCGTCACCGTCTGACGACCGACCGACGAGAACGACCCAACCCGTGCGTATGCACGCCCAGACCTGCCGCCACTCCGGCGGACGGACCGCTCCACTCGAAGGAAGAACCGATGACCATCCGAACGAACACCCCGAACCTGCTCGACAACCCGCCATCCGACTGAAACGAAGGAGTAAGAGATGAGATCAGCGCAGAACACCGCCACCACGCTAGCCCGCAGTTGGTTCGTTCGAGGCCGGCTCGTCGGCGCCGCGGCGATCGCGTTCGCGGTGTCGGTGGCGATAGAGAACGCGGTGCTGGCGGGAACGGGCGCGCCGACCTTCGGCGCTCCGATCGAGGAAGTGCTGGCCTACTACGCGGCCAACCGCGACTCGGTCGCGCTCGCGTCCGGTCAGGTGGCCCTGAACCTGCCGCTGCTGCTCGTGTTCGTGACGGGCCTGCACGGCCTCGTGGAGCGGCGCGGAGGAGCGGGCGCCGACTGGTCGCGCCTCGCCTTGGCCGCTGGCGCGACGCTGTCGGCCATCATCGTGCTTGTCAACGTCCTGCAGATCGGGCTCGCGCTCTCCGCCGGCGGGCTCGCCGAGCCGACGCCCGCGTTCGAGCTCGTCTGGCAGGTTCACGCGGCGGCGTTCGCGCTGGCGCTGCCGACGCTCGGCACCACCTTCATCGGCGCGGCCCTCGCCGCGCACGCGAGCGGGCTGACTCCGGCTTGGCAGCGCCTGCTGGGCCTGGTGGGCGGGAGCCTGCTGCTCGCCGCGGGGGTCGGCAACCTCGCGATCGCCGACGGCTCGGCGCTGATCTTCGTCGGGCTCCTAGGGTTCGCCGCCTGGCTCGTCTGGCTGCTCGCGACCGGCGTGCGCCTCGTCCGGTCGTGACCGAGATGAGGGCGGCGCCGAGGTCGCGCACGCGGGCGAGGACTCCGTGGAGGGCCGCCTGGTCGAGTCCTGGGTTGCGTAGCGTGGTGGTGCCGTCGCTCTCGTGGTGCATGGTCAGGCCGGAATCCCAGTCGTACCAATGGTTGTTGAGGTGTCCCTCCAGCCGGAGCTCGTAGCCGGGGACCCCATCGCACACGTAACACGCGATTCGCCGCGACTCATCGAGAGGACTCCGTCCACCATGTCCGACCTCCACCCACAGTTCGCGGTGCTTCCCGTACGCGCACTCACTGCGCTGACGACGCTGGCAGGCGCTCTGCTGGCAGCTCTCGCCCTGGCCCCTGGCGCCCTGGCCGCCCGAGCACGGAACAGCCCGGCGAACAGAGACGATCTCGTCGACGCCCTGGGAGGGGCGTTCGTCGCCTACTGGGCCGGCGGCCAGAGGGACTACCCCCCGGACCTGGAGCGGTTGGTCTCCTACTGGTTCCGGCACAAGGTGGCCACAGCAGCGATCTCTCTCCCCCTGCTCGTCGTCCTCGGTGCGCTCAACGTCCTCCTCTGGAGGGCGCTGATCACGGAGACGCCTCGACGGAGGTCGTCGAGGCGTGCGCTCGCATCTGCCGGCTCGCTCGCCGTGGTCTCGGCGGTGGTCGCCGTATGGACCCTGACCGCCGCCGTCCAGGGTGCAGCGGCTCCGTTCGCGGCACTGCTGCCCATGCTGCACGAGGGTGCGCACCACGGTGAGCTCGCCGCCACCCTCGACCAGGTCACGCAGGAGCTGACGGACTCCGGGGCCGCCGCCGGAAACCGTCGGCCTGCCCTCGAGGCGATGCTCGACGACTCCGCGCGGTTCCACGTGGCCCACGCGGCGGCGGCAGCGCTGACGGCGACAGTCCTCCTGGGCGTCAGCGGCAGGCTGTGGCACGCGTCCAAGCGACGATTCTCGGACGCGTTCGCGAGGCGCGTGCTCAGATCGCTCGCGGTGGCAGGCGTCGTCCTGTCGCTCGTCTTCGGCGTGATCCTCGTGGCGAACTGGGGCACCGCAGCCGGCCCCGAGCCCAGTCTGCTCGGCCTGTTCAACGGCGGGTGGTAGCGGTGTGGCTGCCAAGACGACGACACCGCTCGGACCGTGCCTGACCACCCCGAGACTCAGCGCGACGGTGACGTGGACGCCCTGGACACCCTGCTCGTCGCCATCGGTCCAGACGGCGGGCCCGGGCCAAGGCGGACGACCTGACCACGTACGCACTGGCTCATTGCGCATCCTTAGGCTGGTGGAGCAGTCGCTCGACGTGCATTACGACGGCCGCAGCCAAGCCGGTGGACTGCAGGCCGCCGCGCACAGCCGCGACGAGGACCGCAAACCCGAAGGTCCCGGCCAGGGGCTTGTCCCGGCCGGTTAAGCCCTCCGCCACGATCCGCAAGTGCGTGACCGGTACGGCAAGGCCGCCCGCAACCCGAGGGAGCCGCCGCGCTCCGGGCCCGCGTCGACGGCATGCCCGGACGGTGATCGATGACTGGATCCTGCTGTCCACGCCCAACCCACCGCTTGTGAAGCTACGGACCGCTTGGTGCCGTAGGCCCTGAAGCACGGCCCTTAAGGGAGGTCACAACTGCGGCCGATGGTCACGTTATGACACCTGGGCTAGCCGCTGTCCGTGCGCCCGCGGAACTGTCGGAGCCATACGGCAACGGGTCCGCCGCCATCGCGACGGGGCCAGTGCTTGAGGGGCGTGCGTGCACCAAGCGCACCCTGCTCCTGGTCTCCCACGCGATGGAGCGGGCCTTCGATGCTGCTGACCAGGACGTCTCGGGCCTGGTCGTCGGCCAGTTCCAGCGGCGGGAGTACTTCGACCGGGAGGCCGCCGCCTACGCCGCCCTCGCGGCGAGCCGGCACACCGTGATCGTCGGGTTCACCGGCCCCACCGCTGACCTGCCTGCCGGCGTCCAAGCCGTCGCCTTCGACCAGGACGACCCGCGCGCCCGGGACTGGGTGCTCGTCCTGGTCCGCGGTGACCACGCCACCACCCTGGTCGCCACCGACTCCTTCGACCTGGCACCCGGAGAGCTCACCCTGCAGGCCAGCCGCCTGTTCCACGCCCGTCAGACCTTCGGTCGCACCCGGGCGCTGGCCGACGCCCGCGCACAGCTCGCCCGGCGAGCCAGATGGCGTGGAGTCGCATGGCGAAGCGTTGGGGGGAGTTGACCAGCCCAGCTAGCCACACCCGACCAGCTTGCGAGCCGCCTCGACCTTCCCAACATCGCCAAGATCCTTCATCTCAGCATGGTCGCCTCTGTTGAGATCGCCTACGTGATCCGCGACACCGCGGCCGACCACCCAGGTTTCGCCGCTCCCGCGCGCATTATCGGGATGAGATCTCAAGGGGAGGCCGAGATCGCGATCGAGCAGGGCGAGACCCGCTACGAGGGCGTCACCTGGAGCACACGCCGCCAACGTGCGTCCGACCAGTTGGTCCCGTTGCCTGAGCCAGCCAGGCGCGGACTGATCAACCTTGCCGACGACATCCTCGCCACCACCAACCAGGCAGTCGCCGCCGCCGCTCAACTCGACCCCAGCGATGTCACCCGATCAACCAGATCCGGTCGGGAGGCGCATCTCGGGCGCTCCGCCGCGTCCCATCAGACCACCCACCCGCACGATCCCGCCCCAAGAGGACCACGCCGATGAACTGGACCTCTCCCACCACAGCTGTATCGACGGTCGTGGGATCGTCCCATTCAACGCGGACCTTCCGATGTACTCACTGGCCTCTGTTCAGGGGTCCGTCGCATCCTGCCGGCCTTCGTCAAGGCTCTCGCACTTGGCTCTCCGCTCGCCGATGCGAACGCCCTAGTCGCTGGAATGACCCGTACCACAGGTCTTGTGTCACCCTGCCCGATGCGGGCAGTCGGAATCGAGCCGTCTCTCTGCTCCGACTTGCCGTGAACTCCGTGCGCCCAAGTCTGGTGGCCGCGTGATGTTCGGTCGTTGTCAGAGCTGCCTTGATCATCGATCAGAACCCATCAGCGGGCCCAATGATGAGCGTTAACCCAGCCAAGCCAACGCCGCTTGAAGACAAGTTCATTCTCACGTCCGAGGAGGCAGCCGAGTTTTTGGGAGTTTCGCTACGCACGATCCGTTACTGGGTCGCCACCCGCAGAATTCCTTACTTCCATCTCGGACGGTTCATCCGGTTCAAGCCCGCCGACCTGACGGCTTTCTTGGAGTCCGGGCGGGTCGAGCCCCTGGAGCACTGATGGACCATGCCGGGCTTCGGCTACCCACGGGCCTGGAGGAGGGGCGCGGAATGGCCATTAAGGCGCGGTGACGAGTTCCCGTGACACGACGAACATTTGGGACGATTCGGCGGCTCCCCTCGGGTCGTTGGCGTGCCAGATTCACGGATCACAACGGTCGACAGAAGGCGGCCCCGCAAACCTTCACCACGAAGGCTGAGGCCGGACGTTGGCTGTCTCGCACCCAGTCAGAGATGGAACGGGGGCAGTTTGTCGATCCCAAGGTCGGCAAAGAATTGCTGTCGGACTACGCGGCATTGTGGCTGTCCACACGGCTGGTCCGTGGACGACCGCTATCGCCTCGCACGCTCGAGTTGTACCGATGGCAATTACGTAAGCACATCCTCCCCACTCTGGGGAAGACCCAGTTACGCCACCTGGGAACAACTGAAGTCCGCGGATGGTTCGCCCGAATCAACGGTCCCGACGGACCCGGTCAACCAACCGCAGCCAAGTGCTACAGACTCCTCAGGGCCATCATGCAGACGGCCGCGGAGGACGGGCGGGTGGCAAAGAACCCTTGTTCCATCCGCAGTGCGGGCCGTGAAGAGTCGGTCGAGCGCCCGATGATCACGCTGGAGCAGTTGGACGCCATTACCGCCGCCGCGGGCGAACGGTGGCGGAGCCTGATAGACATGGCGGCATGGTGTGGGCTGCGCTTCGGTGAGTTGGCCGCGTTGCGGAAAAGCCGCATTGACCTCGACACTGAGACCGTGATGGTGGCCGAGTCCGTCTCGGTCCTCGCTGGGGGAGTGCGCCACGTCGGCCCCCCAAAGTCTGACGCCGGCCGTCGGGCCGTGGCGATCCCGCCACATATAGTTCCGGCGCTTCGACACCACCTAGAACGCTTCTCCGAGGCTGGTCCTGATGGATTGGTCTTCGTCGGGCCAAAGGGCGGTGCCCTTTCCTCTGCCAACTTCGGTGCTGACGTTTGGCGACCAGCTGTCACGTCAGTCGGTTTGAGGGGCTTCACGTTTCATGGGCTAAGGGGAGTGTCCGCCACGCTTGCTGCGAGGCAAGGCGCGACGACTAAAGAACTGATGCGACGCCTAGGGCACGCAACCCCCGACATGGCTATGCGATATCAGCGAGCCGACGCCGAGCGGGATCGGGCGCTAGCCCGGGCGATGAGCGACGGGCTCTCTGGCGGTAGTTAGGCCCCAGCACCGTTCTGCCCAAGTTCAACAACTGCACCATCCTCCAGTCGGATCCCGATGGGCTATCTGCCAAGGTCTCGGTCGTTGTCGGCGACAAGTAAGTCGATCGTCCACAAGGGCGCATCTGGTCCAGGAACGCCAAGCACGCCTGTTGGCGTCGAAAGCGCCCTGAGAGTCGCTGCGCGTGTAAGCACCGCGTGCAACACCGCGCTGACACAGTCCACACATCGCTGGGCTTCCACGGCGCACATGCGCGGCCTCGGCGCACTGAGGCGCCTTCCAGGGTTGCCCTCCATCGCGTGAGCCTGCGCTACCCTTACGCAGGTTGCTCCGAAAGTCCTTAAGTCATTCTTAAGTCACGAGTGGGGTACGAGGGTACGCATCGAAGAGTAAAACGCCTAGTCAGGCGGATGTAGTTCAATGGCAGAACATCAGCTTCCCAAGCTGATAGTGCGGGTTCGATTCCCGTCATCCGCTCCAGATAATTACCCCTGGTCAGACGCCATTTTTCCGAACGGCGTGGCCACAACGGCGATCAACTGCGGCTCGGTCGGGCCCTCCACGGGCCCCACGACATTTGGGGCCGGCCGCGATTTGCGCTCTGTGAGCCGGGCGTCGAGGGCTGCCGCGATCGCCTCGTCGGCCACCCGGCTGCTGTGCTGATAGATCAGGGCAGCGGCGGGTGAGTCATGTCCCATGCGGGTCATCAGGTCCCGCAGGCTGGCACCCGACTGAGCGGCCAGCGTGTTCCCCGTGTGGCGCAGGTCGTGGAGATGGAGGTTAGGCAATCCGATCTGCTCGCGGGCCTCCCGCCAGCGGACTGCGCGATTGAAGTTTCCGCGGTGCCACGGCTGCCCGTGCTCGTTGACAAACACCCAGCCGTCTGGGCCGTTGAGAGAGTAGGTGTCCAGGTGGTGCTGTAGTTCGGACAGGATGGCGGCCGGGAAGGAGACCATGCGGATTCCGGCCCTCGATTTCGGCGGTCCTAGCTGAAGGCCGCGGGGCATGGTGAGGAACTGTCGGCGAATGCGGACTGTGCGTCGTTCCAGATCAAGATCATTCCGGGTGAGCGCGGTGATCTCTCCCCAGCGGAGTGACGCGAAGGTCTTGAGCAGCAGGAACGCCTTCCACCGATCTGGCATCAGATCGACGAGGGCGTAGAGCTGGTCGAGAGTCAGCACCGGCCGTTCCGTGGCCCGTTCCTCGCCGGCGCCTTTGATTCGGCAAGGATTGACGATGATCAACTCGTCCTCGGTGACCGCGGTGTTCAGGATCGCGCGCAGCAGGCGGTACGACTTGGCGACCATAGTCGAAGAAACCCCGACTTCGAGCAGCCCGGCGCGCCACGCACGCACCGTTGCTGTGTCGAGTTGACCGAGTGGTATCTGACCCAGTGCTGGGGCGAGGTGCCGGCGAATGAGCGAGCGGTAGACGTCGGCCGTACGCGGCCCAAGGCGCGGGTGCTGGTTGATCCACTCATCGGCGTATGCGGCGAACAAAACCTTGCTGCCGGCGACATCCAGCCAGTTGCCAGCGACCTGCGACTGCCGTTCCAGCTCCGCTAATACTTTGACCGCGTCGGCTCGGCGGGCGTAGGTCTCTGGCCAGGCCACCCGAACACCGTCGCGAGTGCGGTAGCGGATCTGCCAACGTCCGGACTCGCGCCTGCGGATCGAGCCGTAGTAGCGGCGGTTGGTCATCAGCTAAGCCTCCGACTCCGTCGCCACACTTGTGTAACCAGCGTCGGGTCGGGCCCAGACAGCGGCTCCTTGACCTCGGCGAACGCGTCGAGGTCCGCCGGGTCGAAGCGGATGAACTTCCCCAACCGGTAATGCCGGACTCGCCGCTCCGACGCCATCCGGCGGATGAAACCCACCGACACATTCAGATACTGGGCGGCCTCGTCCGGGCTGAGGTAGCGTTCGCGGGTAGAGACCTCCGCCACAGCTCCTGTCGAAGTGGGGACATGTGCTGCGTCCATTTGCGTCTTCATCACCGCCTTTCTCCGCTGACGATCAATCACTACCTGCCCACAATTCAGCCCACTCGAGGGAGTGTCCAGCCGCAGACTCGACCTGGGGACAACTCCCAAACTCTGGTGCGAGGCCTCTACAGATCCCTAAGCCAAATCTGCGGCGCTGGCGATCAAGTGTCCTAGCGTCAAGTGGTGGCTATCGGTGGCCAGCGGAACTTAGCAGCCGGCCGCGGGCAATAGGCCCAAGGCTTGGCGCAGTGCCGCGAAGCCGCATGAGCGTCCATCCCGAATGCCAAGAAGGAATCAACTCAGAGATTCCCGGGCCTCGCCGCGGCGCAAGATCCTCAATCATGGGGCCAAGATCATCACGGTGGCAGCGGACAAACAACAACTCATGGCCCCTTTGCCCCCAGACATCGGCAGCGGGCCCACGGACGTCCCCAGACGTCCAATTTTCCTTAAGAATAGGGACTTTGCACTTGGGCGTACTTCGGTGGACAAACCCAAATGGTTGTCAAAATGGTGGTCAAACCCATAGTCAAACTAAGCGCATCTAAAGGTTGAACCAAGATCAATGAAGGTGTTGACGAGACTGTTGCCCGGTACAAACCACCACGGTCGCCGAAGCTGACGTTTCAGCTCGGCTCCCCGCGTGGGTGCGGGCGGGTGCGAGCGAGCACGGTCAGCGTGATCAGGACAGTAGGACGAGCATGACACCTGAGGCGCCCTGGATTCCCCAGTTGGAGGCGAGGGCGAGGCCACCGAGCCAGGAGCCGCCGGCGATGCCGACGTTGAACGAGGAGGTGCTCAACGAGACTGCGAGTGTGCGGGCCGGGAAGGCGGTCGTGACGACTTGGGCGACCAGGATCGGGTTGGTCACCATGACGGCAGCCCCGAGCAGGTCATCACCACTGTGATCATCGGCTAGGTCCCCACGCGGTGATCGCGGCGAGCAGGGCGGCGACCAGGATCGCTGCCGGTATGAGAGTCGCGTATGGCCGGTAGTCACATGCCGACCACCGAACGTGGCTCCGGCAAGCGCGCCGATACCGTAGCCGAGCATGGCCAACGCTGCCGGCCACACCTCAAGATCGGCGGCAGCCAAGCCACACCAAGGGCGAGCCCGCAGGCCCAGCCAGCGGCCACATCCCAGCGCGGCAGGCACCCGCGCTGGTCGATGGCGCTGCGCACGCCTGCCCGGCCCCATTCCAAAGCGTGGCTGCATCAAACTAGGCGGCCAAACGCCGCTTGCGGTCAGCGGACACCGCAGCCCCGGCTGGTGCCGACATTGGTGCCAGCCGCCTGACAATCGGGGTGTTCCCGGTTATACCGTCAGCCAGGTGCTAGCGCCGTGCCTGCCCTGGCAGCGGCCACCGCGTCCCGCTGGGTGAGCCGGGTGCCGGTGGCGAATACCTGGTCGAAATGGTCGGCGCCGAGCGCCTGTCGGACCTGGATCACCAGGTCGGCCTCTCCCTGCCGCAGTATCGGCCACGCCCGCAGCCCGGCCCGGCGGCGCAGTCCCTCTGCCGCCCCTGCAACCAGCGCTGCCCGCTCGGGGTCGCCCGCCACCAGTGCCCACCGGGCCAACCCGGCCAGACACAGCGTCACGCTGCGGGTGCTGCGCGCTGCCAGGCTCAGGCCCAGCGCATCGTCCAGCAGCGCTCGGGCCTCCTCCGCCCGGCCCCGCACCAACGCTAGGGTGCCCAGGCCCACCCGGGACATGGCGGCGATCCACGAGTTGTCGGACCGCTCCGCCAGGTCGCGCACCTCGGTCAGGTGACTCAAGGCGGCGTCGTAGCGGCCAACGGTCGTCTCCACCGAGCCGACGCTGAGGCCCGCCGAGGCGGTCCACACAGGCGCGTCCTGGCCGCGGAACTCTGCCAGGCTCGCTGACGCCTCCCTCAGGGCGCCGTCCATGTCCTCGCCGATGGTCCAGGTCCACGCCAGGGCCATCCGGCACAATGCGCGCAGGAACGGGTCGCCGACCTCGTCCAGCAGCGGCTCCAGGCGCTGGCGGGCCGCAAGCGCCGCGGGGTCGTCGCCCACCTCCACGGCTGTGACCGCCGCCGTCCACAGCAGCTCGGCGCGGGCTTGGGGGTCGAGGGTGTCGGCGGTCGGCAGCAGCTGTTCGACCCAGGCGCGGACCTCGCGCAGGTTGTCGCGCAGGTCCCAGAACAGCCACAGGACCCGGAACAGGTGCGGTAGCGGCCCGGGGTCGTGGGCAAGGTACCAGTGCACGGCGGCGTCGAGGTTGCCCGCCTCGGTCTGCAGCCGCTCGACCCACTCGCGCTGCCCGCGGCGCAGCGGCCGGTCGGCCTGCTCGGCGAGCGCCTGGTAGTAGTCGGCGTGGCGGCGCGCGACCTCGGCGGCATCGGGCCGGGCGGCTAGCCGTTCGGCGACGAACGCGCGGATGGTCTCCAGCATCCGCAGGCGCGCGCCGCGCTCGGTGCGGTCGGGCTGGACCAGGCTGTGGCGGGCCAGCGCCTCGGTCAGATCAAGCGCCTGGTCCTCCGTCAGCCCGGCGACCTCGGCGGCGGCTTCGACGGTCCAGCCGCCAGCGAAGACGGCCATGGTCTCCAGCAGCGACCGCTCTGTGTCATCCAGCAGGCCTACGCTCCACACCACCGTGGCCCGCAGGGTCCGCTGCCGCTCGGGCAGGTCGACCGTGCCCGTTCCCAGCGCGTCCAGCGATTTCGACAGCCGGTCAAGCAGCGAATCGGGGTCCAGCAGCCGGGTGCGCGCGGCTGCCAGCTCGATGGCCAGCGGCAGGCCGTCCAGGCGGCGGCAGATCGCCATCACTGCCGCTGCGTTGCCCTCGGTGAGGGCGAAGTCGGGCCAGACCGCGCGGGCGCGGTCCACAAACAGCGCCACCGCCGGCGACGCCGTCAGCTCGCTCGGCACCATGGCGGTGGAGCCGGCCGGGAGCGGCAGCGGCGGCACCGGGTACTCCCGCTCCGCCCGCAACCCCAGGACCGTGCGGCTGGTGGCCATGATGACGACCCCGGGGCAGCGGGCCAGCAGCTCATCCAGGTCGCGGGCGGCGTCGATGACCTGCTCCAGGTTGTCCAGGATGAGCAGCCAGGCGCCGTCCCCCAGCTGCTCGGCCAGGGCCTGCAGCGGCGCGCCCGTCCCGACCAGGTCGGCGCCCACCGCCCGGCCGATGCCGCCCACCACCAGCTCCGGCGCGGTGACCCCGGCCAACGGGACGAACACGGCGCCGGAACCGAAGCGGCCACCTGCCCGTTCACCCACGGCCAGCGCCAGCCGTGTCTTGCCGACCCCGCCCGGCCCGGTCAGCGTCACCAACCGCACCCCCGGATGGGCGAGCAGGCCGGCCAGCTCGTCGACGGCCTGCTCCCGCCCGACCAGCGAGGTTGTGCCCGCTGGCAGCGGGCGCGGGCCGCGCTCCGCAAGCGTGCTGATCGGCGGGAAGTCAGCCGGGAGATCGGCGTGGGTCAGCTGGTAGATGAGTTCTGGTCCGGCCAGATCGCGCAGCCGGAACTCCCCCAGCCGCTTCAGGCCAAAGCCGCCGCCCAGGCGTCTTGCCACCAGGTCGCACGTGGTCTGGGTGAGCAGCACCTGTCCGCCATGCGCGGCCGCCCTCACCCGGGCACAGCGGTTGATCGGTGTGTAGTCGACATGATCGCCTCCGCGTACCCGCACCTCCCCGGTGTGCAGCCCCATCCGCACCCGCAGCGTGACCCCCGCGGGCCATGCCTCACGACCCAGCTGAAGCTGGCAGGCACCGGCCGCCTCGACCGCGGAAATCGCGCTAGGAAAGACGGCGAGGAAACTATCCCCCTCCCCACGGGAGATAACCACCATCCCACCATGCCTCTCAATCACTTCGGCCAGAAGCCGATCATGCTGCTGTAGCGCCACCTCCATCGCCTGCGGACCGCTCTCCCACAACCGCGTCGACCCCTCAATATCGGTCAACAAGAAAGTGACCGTCCCGGCTGGCAGCTCCGCGCCCGCACCGATCGCCGCGCCCGCAAAGCGCTCGCTCAACACAACCGCAAGGTCATCGGCCAGCAGCCGCTCCAGCTCCCGCGACGTGGCGAAGGTCCGGTACGACACCGTCCCGGCCGCGCGGATGTCCTCGATCATCGCCGTCAGCCGCGGCTCCTGCTCCGGCGCCGGGAGCTTCAAATACAAAAGCATCGGCTTACCAGCCGCCAGCCGGTACTCATCCTCCAGCCCCGAGATCTGCATCCCCGGCGCCACCCAGCCGTATTGCTGCCAGTAGATCCCCACAAACACCTGGCTCTGCTGCAGGTAGGCCCGGTACATGCTGCGCGGTGGGTGCGGCCGGGCGCCCGACTCATACCAAACCGGAACCAGGTGCAGCCGGGCGATCGCCCGCCGCACCGCCGCCCGCTCGGCGGCCAGCTCCTCCAGCGTCGAGGAAATGAACACCCGCACTCGCTGATCCGGCGTCAAGATCACTGCCGCCCGCTCCGCCGGCGTTTCCTCACGCCGCGAAGCGGCCGCACCCGCCACTTCCGGCTCCGCCATGTCCCTCCTGCTCGCCGCTGAACCCCGGCAATGCCGGAAGGGGCCGTCATCCTGCTAACCGGGAGCTCAACGACATTCAGGAGCCGCATCTCCACGAAGCGGCATCTGCGGTGTCACGACAACCCTGCATTGCAGGGTTTGATCTCCAAACCCATCATCACACCCGGCTCGGCCACCGGAACAGACGTTGGCGCACGACGCTCACGATTGGGTCGGCCATCCCACGCCCCAAGTCGGAACGCCATGCCCCCAGCTCAGGCCCACGCGGCCTGAAGCAGCCGCGTCTTGCCCGCCATCGACACATTTGGCGAGTCCGGCGATCCTCCAGACATCGCCTGGACAGCAACCTAACCTCAGGGGCCACTAGGTATTCGAGCATCTTGGACGCGTTCTCATGACGTTCCTTCTGCATAGGACCTATGCGATGGGGGCTTGCTGAAGACCAGGCGGGCCAGAACCAACGGCCATACCGGAAGGCCCAACCACCCGATGGCCAGGAGTACGCCGCCGGGTATGACAAAGGCGAGCCAGGCAGCAGATCCCGAAGAGAACAACAGTCCGGTTGCGGCGATGACCATGCCCACCGGATATGACGCCCCGAGCACAAGCCCGAGGCGGCTGACCGGGCGGGGCAGGGTGCCGCGGCGGTGGCCGGTCGAGCTCACCGTGAGCACCCAGGTGGAGACCAGCAGGAACGCGGCCATGACCAGCACTACCTGCACGTCGAACTCCAGTGCACCTGTGACGAGCAGCAGCTGCAGGATGGCGATTGCGAGCATGGCGCCGACCGCCGACGCTGTGGCCAGTCGTACCGATCGTGTGGGCGGCAGCCACGCGCGCAACGCCAGCGCCACCGGAATGAGCGTCAGGAACTGAACAACCATCACCCAGGCGATGGCGGCGGGAAGCCACATGAAGTACTGGCGCGCCTCGCCGACGTTTTCCGTCAGCTGGTCCAGCAGGAGCAGCACGTTGGCCACGACGCCGGAGATGCCGGAGATTGGCGCCCACAGCGTCGGACTGGCGATCCGCTGCCGCGGGGGATGGGTCTCGGTCACCCCTCGATCGTCGCACCATATTCTCCCGCGACGATGGGGCAGGGCCCCGGTCGAGGCCCTTCCTGGCCGTGTCGCTTGAGTTGATCATCGGAGTGCAGGCGGGTCTGGGTGGGATCGGGTTCGTGCCGGGCAACGCCGTCGCCCGGATGATCAGCTTCGGGTGTGTGGTTGCCATGGGCAGCGTGTACGAAGTTCGCACGTCGGTGCTGGCGTGCTTGGTCTCGGTAGTCCATGGCAGCCGCGGCCTCTGCCGCCTCGGCTGTCGATGCCGATCCGGACCAGTTGGCGCTGGACACTCTGCACGTCGTCTTGGGCTTCACCAAGCAGGGTGGCTGGGATGCCCTAGTCGATGAGCCATTCCAGGTAGGTGGCGAAGCTGCGGTCGATGCCGAGGGCACACTATGGACCATGGCTGAGATCACCGTGCGGGTGCTGGACGAGTCTGAGTGGGCGATGTACCGCGACGTCCGCCTGCGCGCCTTGGCAGACTCTCCCGCTTCTTTTACCGCGACCTTGGCCGAGGAAGCTGATCGTGACGAGCAGTTCTGGCGTGACCGAATGACCCGGTCGCACCGGCTGCTGGCCGAACGAGGCCCAGTACCACAAGGAATCGTCAGCCTCGGACCTTACGAGCAGGAGCCCTCAGCGGGAGAGGTCTTCGGCTTGTACGTCGTCCCAGAGGCACGGGGCACCGGCATCTCCTGGCGACTCGTCGAGGCTGCCGCGGCTCTGGCGACCCAGCAGGCTTACCTGCAGCTCTACTACTGGGTCGGGACGGACATCGGGCGAGCGATAGGCTTCGCCAACAACTTCGGGTTCCGCACGACCGAGTACCGCCGCCCATCACGCACCTCCGACCTCGAACCGGGTGAGGAGATCGCCATGATGCTGTCGCTGGAGCCCGACGCCACCTTGGCGCCGAACCCGACCAGCGGGAAGCCAGCCACCCGCGAAGGTCCCTTAAGCTAAGGCCCGCCCGAACAGCAGGCTTCCGCGTGCGGCGAATAGCACCCAGCCCGAAGGCCGCTTAGACCGCAATCCCACCTTCACCGACCCCGCCTCTCCGCGGCCATCGTCGACCGGTTAGCCTCGCCGGCAACATCGAAACCGGTAGCGTCTACATCGGCTGGCTCACGCCTGCGCGCAGCGCATCGCGACCCGCTAACGTGGGTGGGCGGGTTGCCCAGGCTCGCCGGCAGGGGTTCGCGGTGACGGTTGATGAGCACGCCCAAGCCGACCGGCTCGACCTCGTGGTCGGAGCTGACGGCCTCCACTCCATGGTCCGCCGCTTGGTTCCTGGGCCCGAGGACCAGCTCCGCCGATTTCTCGGTGTCAGTTATGGCTTATACGGGTGGCCTCCCGCAGGCCGGGTGATCCCCGTGAGCCGGGCTTGTCGTGCCTTAGCTGGTTCGCCAAGCAGTAGACGATTGACGGCTCTGACGATCAAGAACGCTAATCTGACGACGGCCCGGGTCCTGTGAAGCTAGTCACCCGCAGCAGAATAGAACGGTGACACCGAGGAGTCTGAGGGTGCGCACTGCAGCATTGCCTCTGGCCGCGGACCAAGTAGCGCGATACCCGGCCTGGGTCATTGTGTAGACATGGCCAGCCGAGATCCCCTGGGCCGTGGTCGTGACGCGCTTGCAGCTGGTGACTGGGCGTTGGCGAAGGAGTCCTTCGCTGAGGCTGCCGGGGAGAGCGGTTCACCAGACGCTATCGACGGACTGGGTCGCGCGTTGTGGTGGCTGAAGGATGTTCGCACCGCGATTGAGACCCGTGCGCGCGCCCACAGCATGTACAAGAGTCAGGGAAGGCTGGTCGAGGCAGCGGCGGTCGCGGTGTGGCTCGCGAGAGAACTACGACCGCTCCTTCGCAACGATGCGGCAGCCGATGGGTGGCTTGCGAGAGCCGAGACGTTGGCGATGAGAGCTGGGGATTCGTCTGTTCCAGGGTGGATCTCACTCGCACGAGCGGAAGCCACATCTGATGCGACCGAAGCGATCGCTCGCAGCCGTTCGGCTCTGGAGCTGGCGCGTCGGTATGACGATCCGGACCTGGAGATCGTTTCGTTGGCCCGGCTCGGTCTGCTCCAGGTCGCCTCGGGCGAGGTCGACGTTGGCATCACGCATCTCGATGAGGCGATGGCCGCCGTCAGTGCGGGCGAGGCGCAGGATCTGCAGAGTGTCGGCACTGCGTTTTGCGTGCTCATGGAGACGGAAGAGATGCTCGGTGACGACAACAGGTTCGCGCAGTGGACCTCCGCGATCTCCGAGATCAGAGGGAGTCACGGATTTGGGCCGCTGGACAGCTTCGGGTCTTCTGCCGCGTTTGGCAACCTCTCGGCGTTCTGCGGGGCATGTTGCGGTGGCATGTATATGGTCAGCGGGCGCCTTGATGAGGCCGAAGACGAGCTGACGACGGCGATCGCAGATCTCGACGCGAGTGGGATGGGGTCTCGGTGCGTGCATCCGGTGACTCAGCTGGCGGAGCTTCGCGTGCTCCAGGGCCGCTTCGAGGAGGCACGGGAGTTGCTCGAGCGTTATGAGGACCTGCCTGAGTCCGTCCGTCCATTAGCGGTGCTCGATCTGGCTGTTGCGTCGCCCGACACCGCATCGACCCGGTTGGTGCGACGCCTCGAGCAGCTCGGCGGTCTGACCGTTGCTGCGTTCCCACTGTTGACGGTTCTGGTCGATGCCCACATCGGTCGTGGAGATCTTGAGGCCGCCGCCGACGCAGCCGCGCAGTTGACGGTTGTTGCGGGGTTGACCAAAAGCAAACGGCATCGCGGTGAAGCTTTGTTCGCTGCGGGCAAGGTGGCCTCTGGGTATTCGCGAGACGAGGCCACTTCGGTTTTGCGTCAGGCCGCCCAAACCTTTAGCGAGGCCTCGCTGGCGCTCCAGGCATGCCGTGCGCGGATGGAGCTGGCCCGAGCTCTGGTGGAGCGAGACCGACCCGTTGCGATCTCTGAAGCTCGTGCCGCCTTGGCGGCGTTCGACCGGCTGGGCGCAATCCCAGATGCAGATGCGGCCGCCGCATTTCTCCGCGATCTCGGCGTCAAGGGGCGGACCGGTCCGAAGAACCTCGAGCTCCTGAGCAAGCGCGAGCTCGAGGTGCTGCGGCTTGTCGCACAGGGCCTGTCCAACGCCGAGATCGCTGCGCGTCTGTTCATCAGTAAAAAGACGGCAGGCCACCACGTGAGCAACCTCTTGTCCAAGCTTGGATTGCGCAGCCGTACCGAAGCCGCTGCTTTCGCCGCCATCCACCTCGGAGCAGAATCAGTCGCAAGATAGGGAGACCTCCCCATGCTTCCCACGCCCGCCGGGTGCACGCTACAAGGGAAAGGAGGAGGTCATGGCACGCATCAACACATCGATAGTGATCCGGAGGCCCCTCGATGAAACGTTCGCTTATCTAACAGACCCCCGCAACGCGAAGGACTGGTCGAGCGAGCTCGTCGACGTGACCTACAACGGCGACCTAACGGAGGGCTCAACCGGGGTCGACACCCGCAGGATGGGTCGCAAGGAGGTCGTCATGCCGTGGATCGTGACAGCGTACCAACGGCCCGAGCGCATCGTCTTCGAGTACGGGCGCCCATTCCCTGCGACCGCCGAGTTCTCATTCCGCGCCCATGAGGGTGGCACCCTGGTCACCTGTGACACCGAGCTGAGGCCACGCGGTCTGTGGCGGATGCTGGCGCCGGTGATGGCCGCGGAAGCTAAGAAGGTCGACGCGGTCCAGTTCCAGAAGGTGAAAGAGATCCTCGAAGCGCGCAGCGCGAGCAAGGACTCCGAAGGGAGTATGAGATGAATGACCATCCGAAGGCGGTCGCGCGGCAGTTCTACCAAATGATCAACGACGGCACTCTCCACAAGCTCGATGAGATCTGCTCTAAGGATCTCCGCGGACATGCCGGCGCCGGAGACGATCTCTCTCAGCTTAAGCAGTCGATCGGAAGCTTCATCGAAGCCTTCCCTGACCTGAGAGCCGACCCGCGACATCTAGTCTGCGAAGGTGATCTTGTGAGCACGTGGGTGACTTACAAGGGAACACACCACGGAGAGTTCGCCGGCCTCAGCGGCACGGGCCGCCCTGTGAAGTTCGCTGCGTGGGACCTAATCCGGGTCCACGACGGTCGCATCGTCGAGATCACGCAATACTGCGACGTGTTCACGCTGATGAACCAAATCGGTGCGCTGCCCACCGCCACACCCGCGTAGCCACCCTGCTTCGCCATGGACCCTGCTGCGGGCCGGGAACCACGCATGATCTCAAGAAGCCACAGTCGCTGTCGGTCCGTCGGAGCAGGACCACCAAGTAGGCGTCGAGCTCGGCGATCTTGCTGAGGTCGGCAACGCCTTGATGGCGCATCAGCCAGCGGAAGGTCGGCGGGTTTAGCAGCCGAAGGTAGGCTCGCCCAGCCCTTTCACCGCGAACGACTTCATCACCCATGGGGACAAAAGGCGCCAGCGTAAGGCGCTGGACGATCACGGGCTGGTCCGCGCTGGTGCAGTCGGGATTGCTTATCCGGCGACAAGCGCTGCGAGGTTGTCGAAGGCGGCGGTCCACCCGGCCTCGGCGTGGTCGCGGCCCGCCGGGTAGGGCCCGTCGCTGAGCGTCATCCGCGTCTTGGCGCCGTGGTCGATGAACTCCACCCGCGTGATCGTGGGTTCATGCATTCCCATCTGTGGCATCGGGTCGGAGTGCAGGACGATCAGCTCCGGCTCCACGAGCTCGACGATCTCGTAGCTGATCGCGAACTCGCCGCCGCTGTCGCGCTGAACCATGGTGAGCTCGTAGCGCCCGCCGACGCGCAGGTCGATGTGGATCCGCTCGCGTGGTGTGTCGAAGTGCTCGGGGCCGTACCACGCCGCCACCTGGTCGGGGTCGGTCCATGCCCTAAACACCTGCTCGCGCGGCGCGTCGAAGATGCGCGTAATCAGGACCTGCCGATCGGCGGCCGCCACGGGCGTCGGGTTATTCATGCTGTTCTCCTGTTCTGCGCAGGTGCGTCTCGAGTCGGTCCATCCGGGCCTGCCACGTCGCCTTTCGCGACAGCATCCACTCCACCGCCTCATCAAGCGGGTCGGCCTTTAGCCGGCTCGGCCGCCATTGAGCCTCCCGGCCGCGCACGATCAACCCGGCGCGCTCAAGCACCTTGAGGTGGCGCGAGATCGCAGGCAGGCTCACCGAGAACGGCTCCGCCAGCTCGTTCACCGTCGCCTCGCCCTCGGCGAGTCGGGTCAGTATCGAGCGTCGCGTCGGATCAGCCAGAGCGGCGAAGGTGAAACTGAGCTGGTCGGTTGGCACTTAACTCTCCAGTTAATTAACGTTTCCATTAAATACCAGCTACCGCCAAAACGCAACCACGCCTCGGACCTGACGACGGACTCGTCGCTGCAGTTTTTGCAGGTTCGTCGCGGGTGAACCGTGGCAGATCTGCCATCGCATGGCCCGGTGAGTGACGACTAGAGCAAAGTGCAGTGGCCGTGACTATCGCTGTGCGCGGCGTTCGCTTTCGGTCTTGATCGTGGCCATAGAGTCGCGGACCGCGTCCACCCAGCTGCGGGCGACCAAGTCACCCCAGGCCTGGCCGAGCCGCCAAAAGTCGGTGCCGAGCTCGCCGCTGTAGCTGAGCCGGGTCCCGTCAGCGGAATCGTCGAAGGTGAAGGTCTCGATCACGTGAGGCACCGGCCCGCGCAGCGACCGGAAGTCCATCCGGTTCGGCGGGTCGAGGGTGACGGTCTCGACGGTGACCGCCGTCAAACCGGATCCGAGAGCGGTGCGGTGCACGGCAAGGACCATCTGACCAGCGCGTTCGAGGATCTCGACTTTCTCCTGCATGGCCCGAGGCTGTCGGTCGGTGTACGGCGCGGCAGCGGCGGCGAAGACAGTCTCGCGGGGTGCGCGATGTCGACGTGGAGGGGGCCAAGAGGCCGGGTCCGGCGACCGATTCCCAGATCGATGGTCAGCCTGCCCGTGACCAGGCCGACGTACGCGCCAATGGCCGCTGCTCCGGCGGCGGCACAGCCGGTGGCAACCAGCAGCCCGTTCATGCCCGAGGTTTATTTGCGATGACGACCACGAACAGAGAATGCCATTAGGGATCCTTGCCTGGTGTCCAGGCCCGGGCGTGGCTGAAGCGAGACCCGATCGAGCTGACCTGGCGAGCGTAGCCTCGCCGACCTCCTCAGACGACGTGTCTGACCGGTACGCGGGGCCAGTCGTCGGAGGCGGACCGACCATTCCAATGAGGACTGCGGAAGCCCTCGGAGCGCCCGCCCGGACCTGGGGATTAGAGGTTTCAGCCAGTGCCCGCGGCATATAACCGGTCCTCCGGACGCATCCTCGGCGATTCAGAATGTGTCACCTAGCCAAGAGGTTGGTCCTCTGATCTGCCCTATCTGACGTGCGGCGGTGGAAGGTGATGAGTCGCGCCATCGACGTGCATCATGATCAACTCGGGGGGGCGTACGGGACTCACTATGACGCAAACTCGTGCCAGACGTCGACTGACACCGATACCGCTGTTTCAGCGTTGTGCCTTGTCCGGTTGTGAATTGACGGCTACTCGCTGTCGCCTCTTGCCATGCTCTGGAGGCCTGAATCGGCCTGATAAGGCAGAGGTCTTGACAGCGACGGTGATAGCAACGCGGCTGTGATGCCCCGGCCGGCGCTGAACGGTCTGGCCTGAGTAACCGACTGGTCGGACGTCCGTGAACACAGGCGGACGGCTGGCCCGGATCTACGGATCAGGTGGTCTACGCCGCTCACGCTCGGTGCGCAAGTACACGGACAGGTTGATTAGAGCGAGGGCCGCTGCCGCGATGGCGCCCGCCCACCAGTACCAGTCGCCCTCTGTCACGGCGGCCACGATCAAGCCAGCGGCCAGCACGACTTCCGTACTGGCGAGCCCAAGTCGCCACCACCGGGGGAACCTTGAACTCATGCTGTGAGCGTATTTGGGCCAGGCACCACGAGGTAACGCGCGGCATGGAGGGGTGGCATCGGCACAGCTCATGTCACCCGGCCGCATCATCCAAAACCAGTGACCGCGTGCCCCGAGCATCGGTCAACAGCGATCAACAGCAGTTAGGGAGACAGTTCCGGCATGGCCTGTTGACCGCTCTGGAGGCATTTCCCAAACTGATACTGGGCCGACGAGCCACACCTGCAGGCGTTGACGCCGCAGGAACGCGAGCTGTCGGACTCCTCGGCGTCGACCTCCAGCCGGATCGAGCTCGCGCGCCTGGTCCCCCTGCTCCAGAGTGTGCCGGGCTGAGCGCGCTCAAGACTCGTTCCGTACGGCAGCTCCTCGACGCCGAGAGCTGCAGTCTGGGACCGGTTCTTGGCCAGGGGTGGGGCTCAGTCGGCGGCCTTCCTCCGCTGCTCGTCGCTGTACGCCGCCCGGCGGCGGGCCTGTTCGACCGGAGCCCCCGCGGCCACGGCCTCGCGGATGGTGCCGACCGAGGCGCTGTAGGCGCCCATGGCCGCGGCGACCTTGGGGCCGGCGTAGGTCAACGATCGGTCCCGGGCCACGCCGAGGCTGGCGCCGACCTCGATGGCGTCCTGGTTGGCCCCCATGTACATGAAGGTCCAGCCGTAGACCTGCTCCTGCTGCTCGATCAGCGCCTTGACTATCGGGTAGGTGAACTCTCGGCTGGCGTTCTCCAGACCGTCGGTCATGATGCCGACGATCACCGTCCCGGGCCGCCCGTCCTCCGGCATCGCCGCCAGCCGAGCACCGGTGGCGTTGACCGCCCGACCGATCGCGTCGAGCATCGCCGTTGAGCCGCGCGGCACCAAGGTGAGGCCCGGCACGTCGGCAAGGTCGCGTCCGGTGTACACCTCCTCGTACACGTTGTCGAACTGCACCAGGCTGACCGTGCAGCGACCGGGCAGGCGGCCCTGCTCGCTGATGAAGGCGTCGAAGCCGCCGATGGTGTCGTCCTTGATCGACTGCATCGATCCGGAACGGTCGAGCACCATGGTGATATCGGTATAGGTGGGGTCGGTCATGATGCTCCTCCTGGGGTACGGCGACCGAACCGCAGCCTGGGCTCAGGTGCGGCGGCTGGTGCGGGTCGGCCCTGTTCGGCGTCGTAGCGGGCGCGCTCGACCCCTGCGCTGCCCACCCGGCCGGCCGGGTCCGCGTACGGGCTGAGCGCGGCCGTCCGGGCCAGCCGGGGCGCGACGCTGTTGGGGGCCAGGCCGGCGCGAGAGGCGACCGAGCGGAACGAAGCTCCCTCGAGCGCGGCCCGGGCCATCGCCTCGTCCAGAGCGGCATCCACCGCGTCACGGGCGCGGCTCAGCTGCTCAACGGCCTGCATCGGGTCGTCCGGAACATCGGCGAGCAGGTGTCTGGCGACCTGAACTGCGTCCTGGCCCTGGTTGCTCATGCTTTGAGCATACGCAGTTATTGCACATTAGCAAGCCCTGCGTACCCCGATCAGCTGATTAGGGTCTGAGCAGTAGCTCGGCCGGTCTGCGTGTCGTCCTTCTGACAGGAGGGTCGGCTCAACGCACGCGCTGCGAGCTGCAGTCTCATCCCTAGTCTCATTCGTGCTCGTTCGGCGACGTTCGCCTCGAACCGTGTCGCCGCACTTTGCGCGCGGACGGCTACTCGCCCAACTCGGGCGGCGGTCCGCAGACCTCGAAAGCGTGTGAGATGACAATGTGAAGCCACGACCAGCTCGAGCTCCGGATCGGGAGTCGTTCCATAACAGCTCAAGGACCCCAAAAGTCTGATCCAGCAGGTTCCTCAGGCTCGACGCCAACCGTGGAATGGTTCAGTGGCGGACGGTGTCTGACCGGCCGACGCTTTCTGCGTGACACCCGACGATCGTGCCAAACTCCCCAATCCAAGCGGTGGTACGCACGCCCAGCCAAGAGCCCCTGGCTAGTGGTCGGTCTACGCTGGCGACCGCAGTTCTCCCGAGATGCTCCGCCGCCTGAACTCGCGCCTCCAGGTTCCTGCGGCTTCCGAGCCACGAGCCCTGCCAGTCAGACTGCTAGTCAATCGGTCCGACATCCGGCGATCATCTGAGTACAGCCACGAACCTCACTTACGCTTGCCGACGCATCGTCATGCGTGCCGGAGATCACTGACACGGAAGCGGTCGCGAGCCCAGCGTGACAGCAGCAGTGACAGCAACGCAGTAACATCACCCGCGGCATGAGAGGCACCGCACCGATCGTGATCACCGTAGGAGTGATCATTTGCCATTGATGCTTCTGCTGCTGATCACGGCCTGGTCCAACGCGCCGACATTATGACCATTTATGAGGAGTCTGGCTCAGACCAGGGTGCCGCAGACAGGCGATCAACCGGTGGCTGAAGGTCGGGCGGATCGTGAAGAAGGATGGAGGCGTCTTTGAACTCGGCAACGGGTGAACGCTCCGCACTTTCCAAGGTGTCCATGTTGGTTTTAAGGGAAGTAGGTAAGTATGGGGAGAGATACGGGGGATAGCGGCATAAATGAGGGATAGACGCTACTGGCCAGTAGCCCCCGTACTTCCCACTGAACCAATGGGGGTATTGCGGGGTCCGCGTTACGACTGACAGGACCACATCATGACCACCACGCCCCCAAACTTCGGCGACGTGCCCTCGCCCGAGAGAGACCTGGAGGCCCCATACGATCACGAACGCGCTGCAAGGGAATTCCTCGATGCTGCCGATCGGATCAACTCGCAAGCCAATGCTGGTTCCATCCCGTTTGACAACAACGTGATCACCGCCGCTTATGTCAACGCAACCATCGGCGTCGGCGAAGCCATCCTGGCCATACTTCAGGAGCTCCGCTCGAGATCGAAGGAAACGAAGAAAGGCTCAAGATCAAAAGAAGCGAAGAAGGGTAGAGCCTTAAGGCAAGATCAAGATCCTCGAGGAAGTGAAGGGAGAAACCTATGAGCCGGTGGCCAAGCCGTGGCAGCAAGGAAGCTGGTCGACGTCGCCGCCGCGACGTGGTGCGGCGCATCGGTGATCGTCGACGCGCTGGAGGATCCCCGGCTCGGTCGCGCCCTTGAGTGAAGTGCCTGTTCCGCGTTAACGATCTCGAGTCCGCTGCACCCGTAGTCCGAGCCAACCCGCCACAGTGCACCCTAAGCAGTGGCTGATCAGAGCCGGTCCGACGTCCGCTTGGGGACCGGTCATCGGAACGCGTTCCCGGCATGAGATCACGGCCGGGTCTGCGCGGTGATCAACTCGGCGAGGGCTGGCGACTGATCTTCTTGCAGGAAGTGTTTGCCGGGTAGCCGGTGGATGTGGTCCACGCCGGCGGCGCGGCGCGCGATCTCACCGAATGTGGTGACCTTGAGGGCCGGGTCCGCCTCCCCCCAGATGATTTGGACCGGGAACGCGCGGCTGCGGAGTAGGTGGACGTAGAGGTCACGTTTGGCCCGGGTCAGCTCGAACCCTCGC
Source organism: uncultured Actinomycetota bacterium (assembly GCA_963740515.1). Lineage (GTDB taxonomy): Bacteria > Actinomycetota > Actinomycetes > Propionibacteriales > Propionibacteriaceae > Microlunatus. Next base: position 159,662 of record CAVUEO010000035.1, on the reverse strand, counting down.
ATGATCTTCAGGAAGGCACGGCCCTTGTCGGTCCGCCGGAGCAGGACGAGGTAAGCGTCGAGCTCGGCGGTCGTGATCTTGCTGAGGTCGGCAACGCCTTGGTGGCGCATCAGCCAGCGGAAGGTCGGCGGGTTGAGCAGCCGAAGGTAGGCCTCGCCCAGTCCTTTCACCGCGAACGGCTTCATCACCCACGGTCGATGAAAGGTATCGACTTCTACTGGCGCGTTCAGAACCGTGAGCGAGGCGACTCGGCCTGGATGCGCCGCTGCAACCTCGAACCCCACCGGCCCTCCGATGTCGTGCACCACCAGATGGAACTGGTCGAGGGCGAGGGCCTCGACCGCGGCGGATGCGTATCGGCCAAGGCCGGACCAGGTGTAGTCGAAGGCCGTTGGCCGCTGCGCAAGTCCCAGCCCGGGCAGGTCGAAGGCGATTCCGCGGAGACCTCGTGCGGCCAGTTCGACAATGAGCTTGCGATATAGAAACGACGACGCCGGCACGCCGTGCAGGCACACCACTGGCTGACCATCGCCCAGGTCGAGCACGAATGTATCGACACCCCCGACGGCGAGTCGATAGCCCGATCGTGCGTGGGCGGCGATCACGGCGTTGACCTCGGAGGCCGCTGGCTGATCACCCGTCATCACGGCTCCTCCCCCGATGTAAGGCGATGCACGAGCACAGGCTGACTCGCGCTGCTGCAGCCGCGATTCCTATCCGGCAACAAGCGCCGCGAGGTTGTCGAAGGCGGCGATCCACCCGGCCTCGGCGTGGTCGCGGCCCGCCGGGTAGGGCCCGTCGCTGAGCGTCATCCGCGTCTTGGCGCCGTGGTCGATGAATTCCACCCGCGTGATCGTGGGTTCATGCATTCCCATCTCTGGCATCGGGTCGGAGCGCAGGACGATCAGCTCCGGCTCCACGAGCTCGACGATCTCGTAGCTGATCGCGAACTCGCCGCCGCTGTCGCGCTGAACCATGGTGAGCTCGTAGCGCCCGCCGACGCGCAGGTCGATGTGGATCCGCTCGCGTGGTGTGTCGAAGTGCTCGGGGCCGTACCACGCCGCCACCTGGTCGGGGTCGGTCCATGCCCTAAACACCTGCTCGCGCGGCGCGTCGAAGATGCGCGTAATCAGGACCTGCCGATCGGCGGCCGCCACGGGCGTCGGGTTATTCATGCTGTTCTCCTGTTCTGCGCAGGTGCGTCTCGAGTCGGTCCATCCGGGCCTGCCACGTCGCCTTTCGCGACAGCATCCACTCCACCGCCTCGTCGAGCGGGTCGGCCTTTAGCCGGCTCGGCCGCCATTGAGCCTCCCGGCCGCGCACGATCAACCCGGCGCGCTCAAGCACCTTGAGGTGGCGCGAGATCGCAGGCAGGCTCACCGAGAACGGCTCCGCCAGCTCGTTCACCGTCGCCTCGCCCTCGGCGAGTCGGGTCAGTATCGAGCGTCGCGTCGGATCAGCCAGAGCGGCGAAGGTGAAACTGAGCTGGTCGGCTGGCACTTAACCCTCCAGTTAATTAACACTCCCATTAAATACCGTCGGCGAGCAGAACGCAACCCCAGGCTGCGTGACAGCGGCTCGGGTGGACATGATGGAGGCCGAGCACGCATCCGTTGCCGGAGCGATCATTTCGACTCGGGCGACCGCACGACAGTATGCGGCGACCGCTGATACTTCAGCCGCCCACGACCTGACCGAAATGGTGAGTCGTGTCCCCATCCTCAAACGCTGGGGATGCGGTCACCGCGGAGCAGATGCGGGCTCTCTTCGGCGCCGGCATGCATCCCCTCGCCGCCCAGCGACTCGAGCAGCTTGCGGCCGCCGACTTGGCCGACACAAGCAGCAAGACAGCGACCCGACTGGGCTGGCCGTTCAAGGTTTACGCCGGCGATGTCAGCTCCTTCCGGCTCGCCACAGGGTCCCCCGGGGCCCCGCAGACCCATTCCTGCCGGCACTCGAGGAAAGGCTGAGGAACCTCATCCGAGCTGGCTTAGACGCCACCCATCTGGTGCGGTCGGCGGCCGCCGCGCGACCCTTACCCGACTTAGAGCCAATCCAGTGCGGTCGGGGCCGAAGTGGAGGTTGCGGTCGAGCGCACCAGATCGACGCTGATTTGCCAAAGCCGGGCCGCAACGGCCTGGTCGTAGCTGCGTTGGGAGGATTTCTTGGGTTTGCTGTTGCTGAAGTACCGGCCCGTCACCCGCTCGAGATGAGGAGCGGAGGCCACGTGGATGGAGGTGGCGGCGCCTTGGGCCGGGGTTTTCATGAGATGTCGCAGCATTGGGATGAGCAGTCGCTGGACGGTGGCGGGGTCTTCGGCTCCAAATGATGTGCTCACCATCCCGGGGTGCACCACGTTAGCGGTGACGACTGCTTGATCGGGCAGCGCTGTGGCCTGCAGCCTCCTGGCCAGCTCGTAGGTGAACAAGACATTGGCGAGTTTGGATTGGTTGTAGGCCTTGGCGCCGGAGTAGTGCCGTTCACCTTGGAGGTCGTCGAAGTCGATGCGTCCCTGAGCATGCGCGTGGGACGAAACCGTGACCACTCGCGCCGGGGCGCTGTGCGTCAGCCGGTCGAGGAGTTGGTGGGTGAGGAGGAACGGCGCGAGGTGGTTGATGGCGAAGGTGCGTTCGAGGCCGTCGACGGTGACGTGCCGGGTGTTCCAGTACCCGCCCACGTTGTTGATCAGCACATCGATCCGGGGAAGGCGCTTGAGGACCTCGTCAGCGAGCTGCCGTACCTCACTTTGGACGGACAGGTCGGCCACCAGAATGTCTACCTGCCCGCCCCCAGCGGCGCGGATCTCTCGAGCCGCGCTCTCGGTCCGCTCGCGGTCTCGGCCGGTGATCGCGAGGTGTGCACCCATAGTGGCCAAACCCAGGGCGGTGGCCTTGCCGATGCCACTGCTGCCACCCGTGACCAGCACCGTCTGGCCCGCCCCCGGCCTGCTCTGTCTCTGTCGCATGTTGGGTAACCCTTCAGTTGAGTCAGACAGTTGTGCTGACCACTGGAGGTGAGGCGACGGTCGACACGGTCAGATTGTTCGGCTTCGAAGGGACCTGTGGTGAGTTGAAGCCCCTGGCGATCAGCCACACGCCGATGAACAGCTCCCACAGACCGCCCGGAATCGTGTGGATCAAACCTGGATGGAATCCGAGGACGGTCAGTACAGACCCGGTCAGCAGGACCGCGTACCCGATGAGGCCCCAGACGGCGAGCAGCCGTGGCACCAGCCTGGCTGTGTAGAACAGGTAGCACAACATCAGGCCGGCGAACCCGACCGCGATCATGCCGATCTCGTAGGAGTAGAGATGCGCCTCAATGGACAGCGTGCTCAGGGCCTGCAGGGACGACGCCTCGGGGGCTCCCGCGGCTAGGTATGCGCTGCCGAGCGGGATCTGGAGGAGGAGGAACATGATCCCGGCGGCGAGAAAGACTGCATCGATGAGCCTGGCGCCGAAGTAGCCGAAGGCGACCCGTTCGTTGTGTCGCTTCAGGACCGGGAGCATCAAAATCCCGTGCAGGGTGTCGCCGACGGCGGCCGTCAACATCAGCATGGCGCCAATGGCCAGCGGCAGGCTGTTCGCCGCAACCGCCGCAAGGTGATCCGGTGCGCTGAGAATGGGTTCGACGAGGACGGCGTTACCGAGGATGTAGGCCGCCATCCCCGCCAGGAACACTACCCCCACGGCTCGGGCGGTCGTTCTGTAGTTGTTGCGGCTGAGTCGGTTGGACACGGTTGGTTCCATCTGGTTCTGCACGGTCTTTCTCCTGAGGGTGTTGGCAAGGCGAGAGCTGGTCCCGATGTTCTGAAACTGCGGCCTGGGTCCGCGCTCAGATGGCGATGACGATCTTTCCCTGGGCATGTCCCGCTTTCAGATAGCGGATGGCGTCGGGCACCTCGCTCAGCGGATAGGTCTTGTCGATCACGGGTGTGACTTTGTCGGTCTCGATGAGTTCCGTCAGGAATCGCAGGTCGGCCTGGTTCGGCTCTGAGGCGAGCGGCCGCAGACTCCGGACGAACCGTGACAACAGCATCGCTTGGATCCACCCCCCGCCCCCGACCCACCGATTGCCCTGTTCACTGCCGACCGATACGAGGGTGCCTCCAGGGCGAAGGGCGCGCCGAAGCTGCGGCAGAGAACGGTTACCGCCCATATCGAGGATCAGGTCATACTGCGGCCCGGGCGGGTGAAGTCTTCTTGCGTGTAGTCGATGACATGGTCAGCGCCGAGGGAGCGGACCATGTCCACTTTCGCCGTGCTGCATACACCTGTCACCTCTGCGCCGAGCGCTTTGGCGATTTGAACTGCGAACCTCCCGACACCTCCCGAGGCCCCGACGAGCAGTACATGCTGGCCGACCTTGAGCCTGCCGGCGTCGCGAAGCGCCTGCAGAGCCGCGACGGCGGAGGTCGGTATGGTGGCCGCCTCCTCGAAGCTCAGGTTCCCCGGTTTCGGGGCGAGTGTGCCCTGGGGCGCGGCGGCGTACTCCGCGAAGGAGCCATCGCAGGTCCCGTACACCTCGTCGCCTGCGCGGAACTTGGTGACATTGGTGCCGACGGTCTCGACCGTGCCGGCAACATCCATCCCCCGGACATGAACCTTGGGTGCGCGGAATCCGAAACCCACGACGCGCAATAGATACGGCAGTCCGGTCATCACGTGCCAGTCACCGATGTGGACGCTGGCAGCGTGAACGCGAACGAGTACGTCGTCGTCGCCAACCTGGGGACGATCGATCTCCTCCAGCCGCAGGACATCGGCGGGTTCCCCGCCGTACTTATCCTGCACGATCGCCCGCATCGCTGTGTGCGTTGTCACCGGACTCTTCGTGTCGGTAGCTGTGGCTGAGTGTGGTGGTTGAAATGTCATGATCGCTTACCTTCAATAATGGGCGCGATCGATTTACCGCACTTAGTACGAAGGCTACAGTACAATGTACGAGACACCAAGGGAGCGAGATGTCTCAAGTAGAGAACGTGGGTGCGACCGAGCGAGTTCGACTCAGCCGGGAGCGGGTGTTACGCGGCGCCGTTGCGGTTGCCGACGCCGGCGGTATCGGGTCGCTGACGATCCGCTCGCTCGCCCAGCACCTCGGCGTCAAGCCGATGTCGCTGTACTACTACGTCGCCGGAAAAGACGAAATCCTCGACGGCATCGTCGATCTAGTCTTCAGCGAGATCGAACTACCCTCGCTCAACGGTGATTGGCGCTCCGAGATGGTACGGCGCGCGAACTCGGCCCGTCGAGCCCTGAGGCGCCACTCCTGGGCAATCGGGCTAATGGAATCACGGAAGAATCCCGGCCCAGCGACACTGCGTCACCACGACGCCGTCATCGGCACGCTGCGAGGAGCCGGTTTCTCGGTAGAAATGACCGCCCACGCCTACGCCCTGCTAGACAGCTACATCTACGGATTCGCTTTACAGGAAGCATCGCTGCCGTTCGAAGGCGCAGACACCGCCGTCGAAGTTGCTGAACCGATGATGCAGCAGTTCCCGACAGACGCCTACCCGCACCTCATCGAGATGGCGACCGAATACATCCTCCAACCCGGCTACGATTTCGGGAACGAGTTCCAGTTCGGGCTCGACGTGATCCTCCGCGCCCTCACCCGGACGATTCCCGATGGCGACACCGACGTTCGGGAGCCGCGTTAGCGAACAGGGGCCGGTGGCTTCGAGAATGGCGAGCACGGCCATGATCCGATGATTCACCTCCCGTTCCTCGACGAGGCCCAGCTACTGGTATCGACGCAGCGAGCAGTTCTTCGCCCCTGCTGGTTTCCTGAACGGCTTGACAAGCGGACGATCCGAGCAACGCTGCCATTGCTGGGCGCCGGACCCTGCGGAGGGCATAGCCGGTCACCACCCGACGGCAGCGCACCGTTGCAAGAGGTGGCTACCGTGGCATGCCTCCTCATGGCAATACCCTCTGGGAGCCCGCACTTTCCGTTCGGGGCTCTAAGGACAAGCAGTAGGACCACCCCCACACAAGGAGGAGAAATGGCGGATGCTCGAGACAACAGGAGGGGTGTACGTCAACTGTGGGTCTGGCCGGTTGCGATTCTGGTCAGCTTTCCTATCGGTGGGTATCTTGCCGACCTGGTCGTGGATGGAGTCGATTCCGTCGGGTCGGCGCTGATCGGGGGTCTCATCGCGGGCTTGATCATCGGAGCGGCAGAATGGTTTGCGCTGAGGCGGTGGGTCTCATGGCTCTGGATCCCGGCGACGAGCATCGGAATGGCCGCGGGTCTCACCGCCGGCGCGGCACTTGTCGACTACGGGATAAGCCGAGGGGACCTCCTGATCATGGGTGCGGTCACCGGGCTCGGTGTAGGCGCGTTGCAGGCGCTGGTGCTCGCAAGATCCCCCGTCTCCGGGGCGTTCTGGTGGGCGGTCGCAAACCCACCAGTGTGGGCACTTGGCTGGCTCGTGACCTCCTACGTGATCACCAGAAACGTTCAGGACCAGTTCACGAACTTCGGCGCGAGCGGAGCGCTCGTCTTCGGGCTGCTGACGTGGCTCCTCCTCGCAGCGTTGTTCCGAGACACGGAACCTCAAGCCACACAGTGAACATCCAAAACGCCGCCGGCGCTCTTCTGATCATCCTGCCGCTCGCGTTCAACTTGTTCTTCTTCCTCCTCGGGCGACGCTTCGACTACCCGAACATCCTGCGCAGCCCAACCGAAGACGTGTTGAGCCGTTTCAAGGCGGGCGGGGTTCATCTCAAGCTGCTCTGGTACGGCTTCATGCTGACGGCGGTCTTGCTCGCCCCGCTCGCCGTCCTCCTCGGGCAAGTGCTCAGCCGCGACGGCCTGGCCATCGTCCCCACGGCGACCGTGGTCGGCGTCCTCGCGGCCGTCGTGCAGTTCATCGGCCTTGCCCGCTGGCCCTTCCTCGTCCCCGCCTTGGCACGGAAGTACGACGATCCCGCATCAAGCGAGGCGACGCGCGAGGCGACCGTTATTGTCTTCGAGTCGTTCCACATCTACCTCGGCGTCGCGATCGGCGAGTGCCTCGGCTACCTCTTCACAGGAGCGTGGACGGTGCTCGTTGGGGTTGCGATGCTCCAGTCGTCCGCGTTCGACGCCTGGCTCGCCTGGCCCGGCATCGTGATCGGCCTCACCCTCGTCGTCGGCTCCCTCGAGTTCGTCGGCCCCTTCGAAGAAAAGGGCTGGAAACCTGCGGGCACGATCGTCCCGATCGCCTACATCGCCTGGTCGCTCTGGCTGGTGACCACCGGGCTCGTGCTTCTCATCACATAACCCCGCGCGGTTTCGGGTTTTAGATGGAGCGGTCCAGGTCAAGCCCGCTTGATCAGGAGGTGCTTCAGCTCCGCTCAGGCGGGCCGGTGCGCCACTGCCTCGCCAAAGTAGGCGGGAAAGTCAGCGAAGATTCGAAGGAATGCCTGGCCAAAGGCGTTGAGCCGAATCCCTCCTTCGTCCCGGTGGACCATCGATTCGTAGAAGTGCTCCATGCTGACGAACGGATATTCCCTCGCGCGAATGTCGGCGAATCCGGCAGCACGCATTCCGTCCATCGTCTCGCTCAGGGTCGGAACCCGGCAGGCCCACAGCTAATCGAACTCTGCCACGGAGAGACGCTGTTGTTCGGTGAGTGGATCCTCGCCACGAAAGACCTCCTTGACATAGACAGTGCCGCCAGGCCGGAGGACTCGGGCCGACTCCCGGTACAGGGCACTCCGGTCGGGGGCATAACCGGTGACTTCGAGGTAGAGGGCCACATCGAATGAAGCGTCGGGAAACGGGAGATGGCAGAAGTCCGCGAGGTGCACTCGTACCCGGTCAGCGAGTCCGGCCTTCCCAATCGATTCGCGAGCTAGCCGCGCTTGGACCTCGGAAACAGTTACGCCGTCGATCACGACATCAGGGACTGCCTGAGCAATGATCATCGCCGGACCCGCCACCCCGCATCCGGCATCGAGTACGTGATCGCCAGGCCGCACTCCGGCCAACTCTGCGAGGTACCGCGCCGATGCTTCCGGCGTCGCAGCGGATTCAGCCGACCGCTTGACCAGCCCGCACTGCAAGGTCGTGCCGGCCGCGTCGACCATGACGGGCGTCCACCGGTCGTAGAACCGACCAGCCTCGCTCAGCTGAAGCGCCAACCAGCTACATCATCCGCGTGACGCCGACGTCCTTGAGTGCCTGTAGCACCTGTTGGAAGCTCATAGCGGCGATGCGATTGAGCGCCGAATCGAGCTTGTCCGACTCGTCGGCGGTCAAAGAGACTCCGGCGTCGCTGATCGCCGCCGCTCTCGTCTCCGGATCCAGCAACTTGAGGGCGAACTCCATGCTCTGCTGGGCCCTAACCACCAGCTCACTCGGAATGTCGTCCAGGTACCCGTCCTCCATCGCCACAGTGCACCCCTTTCTTGGCCTTGCCATGTTCGCGTCTAATAGGGTCGCCCTGATTCTGCCATCCGCTGAACGAAGGTCGCCAGCAGATTCCCCCGTAGAGCGCCGAGCAGGCCCTCTAGTGCCGCTTGGCGGTCCGTCAACCAGGTTCCAGCGGCGGTCAGTCCCAGAGCCCGAGCCGCCCGAGCGGACCGCTCATGGAATGACAGGGCCGTCCGGATCCGCTCCGATATCCTCCCTGCTTGCTGCTCGTTAGACGCCCCGCCCGCTACTTCCTGCCACAGCTCGGCTGCTGCCGATTCCCCCACAGTGTCGGTAGTCCAAGTCCGATGCCCCCTGTCCCGGTCGCGGTAGAGGTCTGTTAAGTCGTTGAAGAGTTGAGAGCTGGCCGTCGCCGTGAGCACGAATTCCTCAAGATGATCGCGGAGGTGCCAACTGTCGGCGCGGTCCAGAAGCGCAGCTGACGGAATGACGAGCGGCCTGGACTGCGCCAGGAGACGCTCGAAGGTCGAGCGCGAAATCGGTGCCCTGGTCCTTCGAACTTCTGCCATATCCAACAGCGACTCTGCGTACTCGTTCAGAATCTGTGAGTAATAGCGCCAGAACCTGGTTGAGGCACCAACCACACAGGCCAGTAACTGATTACAGAGGGCGATAAGGGCTTCGGCCACGGCAATGAGGGTTGGGTCATCGGTCGCGCAGCCATCGAGCCAGTCGTCATGTGCTCGCGCATGGAGATAGCCCAGGGCGCTCACCCCGAGAACGTTCGACAAGACCTCACTCGGGGTCTCGATCCCCTCGTCATCCAGACGATCGGCCACCCAAACCGGGAGCTCGAACAAGGGATGCCCGAGGGGACTGAAGTACGGAGCCGGGTCGGAGGAAAGAAGACCGCGTTCCTGAAGTAGTCGGTCGAAGGCGGTCTGCACGCGGGGCAGCATCGTCGCCCTCGCTACCAGCAGTTGTTGATCGACATGTACTTTGATTTCGTGGCGGTCGAGCACACTGCTCACCGTACCGGTGAGGAAGCTGCAGAATCTGCGACAACGCCTCCGGAAGGGGTCTCACCGGTTCCGGCTGATCCGCTGGCTGGCTTCGTGCCGGAATTGCTCGCACGGCGTATCGCAGAGCGCTTGGAACCTGTACATGGTTCGACGAGCGATGCTTCGGAGTTGGCGGTTCTCGGGCTCGACATCTCCGAATCCACCTCGATCATCGAAGACGTCGTCAAGTGGAGCCCCGACGGATCGGAGCGCATCGCAGACGCGCTGAACACCATCTTCACGCTGCTCGCGGATGTCATCACCGAGCAGGGCGGTTTGGTGCTCACTCTGGCGGGCGATGAAATCGTGGCCGTGTGGCCCATCGCAGAGTCGGGCGATCCTGCCATGTCCGTCCTGTGGGCTGCCCGCGCGGCAATGGTTATTCAGGAGAAGGCGGGCCATCTCGAACCCGTTGGTGGTTACCCAATTCGCCTGCGAGCCGGGATCGGTGTCGGCGCAGCGTGGCTGCTGGACATTGGACGTGAGCAAGGGAGGCGCGTCTTCGTCCCGGTAGGGCCTGCTATTCAGGACATGGCCAACGCGCAGAAGACAGTCGGAGCATCAGAAACCGGCGTCACCGAAGCGGTCCGCACGCTGCTTGGGCGCCGCGCCACGACCGAGGGAACGACTGGACGCGCAGCAATCAGCCGACTGATAGCTGTCGACCCGGTCCTTGAGTCGCCACCTCCACCTGCCCAACCCAGCCCCTCAGCGCCCTCGGCGCTGGTAGCAAGGTACGTGCCGGACTTCGTCCTCGAGCGGATCCGTTCGGGGCAGCCTGGCGGATTCCAGTCGGAATTCGCGCCGATAACACCGATGTTCATCGCGCTCCGCGCCGCGCGCTGGGATGAAGACGCGGCGGCAGTGTTAACCGAGGCGACGCTGCAAGCACTGGACATCCTGAACAGCTACGAAGGGACCCTGGTCAGCGCTGGTCAGGATCGGGATGGCCTCACCCTGGTTGCCGGCTTCGGATTACCGCCCCTCATTCGGGAACGCGAGGCCTTGCGCGCCAATCTCGCGGCGCTCGAGATCAGCAGGGCTATGCAGGGTTTTGTCGAACACGGCATCGGGGTGGCAACCGGCCATGCTTTTTGCGGCGTCTGCGGCAGCCCGGCTCTCCGCCAGTACACGATGGTGGGACCGATCGTCAATCTTGCGGCGCGATTGATGCAACGTGCTCAGAACGAGGTTCTGTGCGATCAGGTGAGCCAGCATCTCAGCCAAGATCGCCTGAGGTTTTCCTCGCGTGGCCGGCTGGAAGTGAAGGGTTTTGCCGGGCCCGTGGAGGTGTACCGGCCCGTATGGCATGAGGTGGATCCTGGGCTGCCGACGGTGCGACGGCTTGCTGGCGACTCCAGCGAACTAGTGTCCAGAGGGCGGGAGCGGGAGCGGGAGGAATTGGCAGGCCGGCTCGTGGCTCTGAGCCTCGGCACGTCCACCGCTGTGATCGTTGAGGGCGAGCCAGGGGTGGGGAAGACTCATCTGGCTGTGGACCTTCTCCGGGCGAGCGACGGTTATGGCCGCATTACCACCCTCGTGGGCGGAGGGGACGATCTCGATCCGCGTCCATATCACGCGTGGAAACGAGTGCTCGCGAGGGCGTTGGGTCTCACCGCGGTGCGAGATCCTGCGAAGCGAGCGCTCCTGGTCGAGGAGCGGCTTTCCAAGTCCTCTCAGCACGAGCAGTGGGCTCCACTGCTCAACGAAATCCTCGATCTCACCCTTGACGATTCCGCGCTGCGCGACATGACGGGCCGGGCGCGTCGGGAAAACACGCTCCGTCTGCTGGTCGACCTTCTGACCGATGCTGCGAGCAGGACACCTCTGCTGGTTGTTCTTGACGATTGCCAATGGATGGACTCTGCGTCCTGGGAGCTGGTCAGTGCGGTCTGCCGGAGCGTGGACCCGGTCATGATCGTGTTGCTTACTCGTCCGATGCCCGAAGCACCTTCCCCGATGGGGACTGCGAACACGGGGGATGCTGAGCCACCGCCTGGTCCCGACGAAGGCGCCATCTATACCGCTAGTGGGGTGAGATCGTACCTTCTCGAACGCGGCGCCAAGGTTCTTCAACTCCAGCCGTTGCCGCCGGACATCACCGAGCTGATTGCACGTGACTTTTTGGGCGTGGCGGCTCTGGATGAGCACGTCCGATCACTCTTTCGAGGGCGGGTGGACGGGAGCCCGCTCTTCACGATCGAACTTGCGTTTCAGCTCCGTACGGATGAGCTGATCTCCGTCGTGGGAACAGGAGAACGGGCCCAAGCTCGGCTCTCTGTTCCCCCTGCCGAGCTCGATCGACTCCGGCTTCCCGTTCGGGTGGAGGAGGTCTTCCGAGCCCGCCTCAGCGGTCTCTCCGAGCGGCAACGAAGCGTGATCAAGGCGGCGAGCGTGGTCGGGACAAACTTCGATGAAATGCGAGTTCTCGCCGCGGATCCGCTCCTGGATCCCAGGTTGCTCCCCGATGACCTGAACGATCTTGAGCGGAAGAAGGTGGTCGAAGCAGGCGCAGAGGGCTGGCGGTTCGCCCACATCTTGATCCGTGACCTCGCCCAGCAGTCATTGCTGCCCTCGGAGCTGAGACAGCGACATCGGGCGCTGGCGGAGTGGTACGAGGCACGTGAGATGCAGCCCGAAGGCTATGCGATCATCGCTCGACACTGGGCCGCCGCCGGCGAACCGGGGCGACAAATCGAGTACCTCGAGGCGGCTGCGACCAGCGCTCTAGCGAAAGGCGCCGAAGAGGAGGCGGCGTACCTCATGGAGACCGCGATCGCGGTCGATTCCAATTCGGCGCAATCCCCACCGACGGTTTCGGATCAAAGAAGGGCCTTTTGGTACAGCCAGCTAGGCCAGGCCCTGGGAGGCCAGAACCGGCTCGATGATGCAATCACCAAATATGGGACTGCCCTCGGGCTGCTGGGTCAGCGGGTACCGAGGGGCCGACTCGGCTGGGTCGTCCGCCTGGTCTGGGAGGCCATGAAGCAGATCATGCACCTCCTGCCAGTCGTGGGACCGCGCCTGATGAACCGGGGCGATACCAGGGCTCTGAGTCACGCTTCATGGATTACCTCGAAGCTCGCGCAGACCTATTACTTCAAGGCCGACGGGATCCCCTCGATGACCACCCACCTGGCGGCAATCAATCTCGCCGAGAAAGCCAACGACCCTGGTCTCGCCAGCGTTGCCTACAGCGGGCTGGCCAATCTGGTCGGAACGATGCGCCTCCACCGTCTCGCTGACCGATATCTTGAGCGCGCACGACTAAAGATCGAGGGCGAACGGTCAGGAACCGAAAGCCGGCTCACTCTGGAGGTCCTGCCGGACCCGGGGTGGGAACACGGCCATACGGCTACCGTCTCCGAGGCCGTGTATTTCCGCACAATGAACCGGGCTTTGAACGTCACTCCGATGCTGGACGAAGTAGTGGAGCAATTCCGGGCCTTCGGTCAGAATCAGGCCCTTGAGATCACCTTGGCCGTCCGAGGATTCTTCCATCACGCTGACGGGAAGTTGCGCTCCGCGCGCGCCGATTTCGAAGAGCTGCTCATCTCCGCCCGGCGCAGGGCTAACAACGACCACATCATCTGGGGAATGACGATGCTGATTCCGGTTCTGATGAGCCTTGATCGGACGGCCGAAGCCCTGGCTCTGGATAACGAGGCGGTCGAGCTCTTCACTGAGCAGGACAGGCTGTCCGGACCCAATTTCCACGGCAGCCACGTGCTGGCCCTCATGGCTCAAGGGCAAGCCACAGAAGCGCTCGCCCACGCCCGACGCGCGCTGAAAACCTTTAGTTCGGTGCCAATTTGGTTCCACCTCGGCGGTTTGACGGCGATGACGCAGTCATGTATCGAGCTGCTGCAGACACAGCGCGGCACGACCTTGGAGAAAGAGGCGCTGAGACTGAGCCACCGTGCCCTTCGAGCCCTGAGGGCGTACTTGCGGGTCTATCCGTTCAGTCGCGGGCGTTATTACCTCTACCTGGGAATGTGTGAGGCGGCCGAGGGGAAGAATCGGGCTGCCGCTCGCCATTTGACACGCGGCCTGCGCTTCGCCGACCTGGCCGGACTGCAGCTCGACGCCGCTCGAATTCGGCTGCTACTCGCTCAGCAGCTACCGGAGGGATCCCCGACGCGCCTGGAGCATCAACGAGAGACACGATCAACGCTCGATGAGCTCGGCTTGCGCCGCCTTAAGGAGTTCGAAAGCCTTCGTCTCTAGCGACTAGGCCGTTCGCTCGTCGTGGCTCGGGCGACGTTGGCCGTCTGGATCAACTGCTCGGGCCCCACGGGCCCGGCCCAAGCAGCCGCATCGGCCGCGGACTAGCGTATATCTGTGTCTGTTGCCGCCACCGACGCGCGGGCGGCTCACGCCGCGGGCGTGCAGCGGCTTCTCGCGAGCTATCGCTCCATCCCTGAAAACGCTACGGTCCGGCTGGCCAAACCCACGTCCAACCTGTTCCGGACGCGGGCCAAGAACACTGTCAACGGCCTCGACACATCAGGGTTGACGGGCGTCATCGCGGTCGACCCGGAGGCCCGGACCGCCGATGTGGCCGGGATGTGCACGTACGAGGACCTCGTCGCTGCCACGCTCCCTTACGAGTTGACGCCGCTGGTGGTGCCGCAGCTGAAGACGATCACGCTCGGCGGGGCCGTCACCGGGCTCGGCATCGAGTCCGCGTCTTTTCGCAACGGCCTTCCGCACGAGTCCGTGCTGGAGATGGACATCCTGACCGGCACCGGCGAGGTAGTAACCGCGTCGCCCGACCAACACGGCGACCTCTTCCGTGCGTTCCCGAATTCCTATGGGACGCTCGGCTATTCAGTTCGGCTCAAGATCGAGCTGGAACCCGTCAAACCGTTCGTCGCGCTCAGACATCTACGCTTCGAATCGCTGCACAACATGGTCGCCACGATGGAACGCATCATCGAGACCAACGCCCTGGACGGCGCGCCCATCGACTACCTCGACGGCGTGGTGTTCAGCGCCGGTGAGAGCTACCTGTGCGTCGGCGTTCAGACGTCGACACCCGGGCCGGTCAGCGACTACACCGGCCAGCAGATCTACTACCGCTCTATCCAGCACGATGACGGCGAGAAACATGACTGGCTCACCGTTCACGACTACCTCTGGCGGTGGGACACCGACTGGTTTTGGTGTTCGCGAGCGTTCGGCGCCCAGAACCCGCGCATCCGCCGGCTCTGGCCGCGGCGTTACCGGCGCAGCAGCTTCTACTGGAAGCTCATCGGCTACGACCAGCGCTTCAACATTGCCGACCGCATCGAAAAGCGCAACGGCCGTCCGCCACGCGAGCGCGTCATCCAAGACGTCGAGCTGCCGATCGAACGCACCGTCGAGTTCCTGGACTGGTTCTTGGACAACGTGCCCATCGAGCCGCTCTGGCTATGCCCCCTGCGCTTGCGCGACGACGCCGAGTGGCCGCTGTATCCCCTCCGCCCACACCGCACCTATGTCAACGTCGGCTTCTGGTCGTCGGTGCCGGTCGGTCCCGACTGGCCATCCGAGGAAGGTCACGCCAACAAACTGATCGAGCGCGCGGTCAGCGAGATGGACGGACACAAGTCGCTGTATTCCGAGGCGTTCTACTCCGCCGATGAGTTTGACGAACTCTACGGCGGTGAAACATACAAGACGGTCAAGAAGAACTACGATCCCGACTCACGTCTGCTGGACCTATATGCCAAGGCGGTGCAACGACGATGACCACATTCAGGGAGAACACAGCGCAGGCGGCGCCGACCAGGAAGCTCACACTGGCCGAGATCCTCGAGATCTTCGCTGCCGGCCAACTGCCGATCAAATTCTCGGCGTACGACGGCAGTACCGCAGGGCCCGACGATGCCGAGTTCGGGTTGGAGCTGCTGACCCCGCGCGGCACCACATATCTGGCAACAGCACCCGGAGATCTCGGGCTGGCCCGCGCCTACGTCTCCGGTGACCTCGAACTGCACGGTGTGCACCCGGGGGATCCCTACGAGTTGCTCAAGGCGCTGGCTGAGAAGATGGACTTCAGGCGGCCGCCGGCGCGCGTGCTCGCCAACATCGTTCGGTCGATCGGGTTCGAGCAGCTCAAGCCCATAACGCCGCCGCCGCAGGAAGCGTTGCCCCGCTGGCGCCGCATCTCAAAAGGCTTGCGCCACAGCCGAACCCGTGACGCCGAGGCCATCCACCACCACTACGACGTGTCCAACACGTTCTACGAGTGGGTTCTTGGCCCGTCGATGACCTACACCTGCGCCTGTTACCCGCACCCCGACGCGACGCTGGATGAGGCGCAGGAGAACAAGCACCGGCTGGTGTTCGAGAAGCTGCGCCTGAAGCCGGGCGACCGGTTGCTCGACGTCGGTTGCGGGTGGGGCGGCATGGTCCGCTACGCCGCCCGGCACGGGGTGAAGGCTATCGGCGTCACGCTCTCGGCAGAGCAGGCGGCGTGGGGGCAGGACAAGATCGCCGACGAAGGCCTGGCCGACTTGGCCGAGGTCCGCTACGGCGATTACCGCGACGTGGCTCAGTCCGGCTTCGACGCGGTGTCCTCGATCGGGCTGACCGAGCACGTCGGCATCGCCAATTACCCCGCCTACTTCCGGTTCCTGAAGTCCAAGTTGCGCACCGGTGCGCTGCTGCTCAACCACTGCATCACCCGCCCGAACAACCGGACCGTGCCGTCGGCGGGTGGATTCATCGACCGCTACGTCTTCCCGGACGGCGAGCTGACCGGCTCCGGCCGCATCATCACCGCGGCCCAGGATGTCGGTTTAGAGGTGGTGCACGAAGAGAACTTGCGCAACCATTACGCGCTGACCCTGCGCGACTGGTGCCGCAACCTCGTCGACCACTGGGACGAAGCAGTCGAAGAGGTCGGGCTGCCGACCGCCAAGGTGTGGGGCCTTTACATGGCCGGGTCACGGCTGGGCTTCGAGACGAATGTCGTTCAGCTTCACCAAGTCTTGGCGGTCAAGCTGGACTCGCACGGAGGCGACCGCGGTCTTCCGCTGCGATCGTGGTGGACGCCCTAGGGCGAGCTACCAGCTCGCAAAGCTACGATGACGTAACCTACGCCGGCGTAAGGAGCAATCGATGCCACCGTTGACGCAGATGGAGTTGCTGACCGAGCTGGAGCCGGTCGTCGGTCGCGAATTGGACCGCCACCTCAGGGCGGCCCGCGAATGGTTTCCCCACGAGTATGTGCCGTGGAGCGATGGCCGCAATTTCGACGGCGTGCTTGGCGGCGATGCGTGGGATCCATCGCAATCTCGAGTGAGTGAGGTCGCCCGCACCGCACTCGTCGTCAACCTCCTCACTGAGGACAATTTGCCGAGCTACCACCGCGACATCTACGAGTCGTTCGGCACGGACGGCGCCTGGGGCACGTGGATCGGTCGGTGGACCGCCGAGGAGGGCCGGCACGGAATCGCGATCCGCGATTACCTGCTGACCACGCGCGCCGTCGACCCGGTGACCCTTGAACGCGAACGCATGGTTCACATGACGCAGGGCTTTGCCAGCGTCTACGACCTGGACATGCTGCACACGGTGGCGTACGTCTCCTTCCAGGAACTGGCGACCCGTATCTCCCATCGCAACACCGGCCGCTACACCGAAGATCCGGTGTGTGAGCAGCTGCTCGCGCGAATCGCGCAGGATGAGAACCTGCACATGGTCTTCTACCGGAACGTGCTCCAGGCGGCGCTCGAGCTCGCTCCCGATGAGACGATGCGGGCGATCTATGACGTCGTCAGCACATTCCAGATGCCTGGTAACACCATTGAGGGCTTCACTCGCCGCTCGGTGCAGATCGCCATGGCCGGCATCTACGACCTGCGGATCCATCGAGACGAGGTGCTCGCTCCGATCTTGCGCTCTTGGGACGTCTGGGATCGGGTCGGGCTGTCCGGGGACGGGGAGCAGGCGCGGGAGCAGCTCGGCAGCTACTTCGAGGAGCTGGACCGGCAAGCGGGCCGGTTCGAGGAGAGACGCGCCGCGCGTCAGGTTCGCGCGGAGCAACGCCGGTGAAGCCCAGGTAACGCCGAAGTTCCGCCCGCATGCACCGTCGCGTCCAGCTGGCACAAGCGCGTCCCTCCGGCAACGATCTCCTGTCAGCTGCGCCTTCGAGCGGCCGCGGTTCATAAGCGCTGATCCGCCGTCGGAGCGCCGTCTGGTCGGAGGCTGGCGTACAGGAGCATGTCGGCCCGCCGGCCGCCGATGGGTTGATGGCTGCGCAGCAATCCTTCTCGCACGTAACCGGCGGCTTCAGCTGTTCGAACCGAGCCGACGTTCCAGGGCTCGACGTACAGCTCGATACGGAAGAGATCGGAAAGCGTCCAGCCAAACGCCGTCACCGCCCCGAGCGCCTTGACCGCGACCCCACGACGCCTGGCGAAGGGGGCCACGGTGAAGCCGACCGTCGCCCGGCCCTTCGCAAGATCGGCGATCCACAAACCGGCGGTCCCGAGGGCCGTGTCGCCGGCAAGTTCGGCCACACAGAACGAGTAACCGACGCCGGTCTCCAGCCGGTTGTGCTGGCGCTCGATGAAGTCCAGTGCCTCCTGCTCGCTCGCGTTCGCCGGCAACGATCCGATCAACGGCACATAGGGATCAGTCGCCAAGTCACGGAGCATCCCGACGTCTGCGTCGCGAAACGGGCGCAGCAAGATCCCTTCTGACGTCGGCGGCGTGGCAGGCATCTGCAGCGGCCCCATCCTGCGATTTTCACGGTTGTCCTGATTTCAGTCCATGCTGGTCGGGCGCTATAGGATCGGGGACGGTCTGGAACGCTGGACGGCTCCTACTGGGTGCGGGAGGTCCAGAGCGGTCCGCCGTTGGGACCGAGCAGGAGCAAGGGATCAGAAGCCGGCTGCCGGCTCTCCTCAGGCAGCAGCAGACGGAGCAAATGTCTCGTCCGGGGAGCCCGAGCGGTTGGGCGGCGGCGGTCGGTTCCTAGCGGCGACTCTCGACGCGTAGGTGTGGCGGAGCCGTCGCGCTCTTCGAGGGCGCGCCGGGGCAGCGTGGATGTATCGGTTGGCATGTGTGGGGGACCTTCTCGGTAGCAAACGGCGGCCGAAGCCGTCAAAAATGTTCAGATCGGAGCGCGTCGTTGCGTACCCGTTCCACAACGGCATCCGGCACACAGTCATTCCCCAGCTCGGCCGGATCCCCAGGATCACCGCTGCTGGAGGGGTCGCTGGCCAAGCGCCGCCGGCGAGGTCGCCTAGACCGACGCGCGATGGCAGGAGAAATAGGGCGCTGATCATGGCGCGTGCGTGCCGCCAATCAAGGCATGCGAGTGACTGGTCATCGTTGGTGTTGGGGTTGAATGGCTTGGGTGACGGAGAAGCGGTCCATAGTGCTCCTCCACGGGGTGCAGTCCAGCCAGCTGACGTGGTGGCGGCTCAAGCTGGATCTGCAGGACCTCGGGTGGCAGGTGCACGCTGTCGACATGTTGGGTCACGGATCCCGGCACGCTGCCGGTCCGGGCGAGCTGACCATTGGTGACCTTGCTCAAGACGTCCTCGCACAGATACCAGGGCCTGTGAACGTCCTGGCTGGTCATTCACTCGGCTCGATCGTCGCTCTGACTCTTGTCGGGCTCGAGCCGGAGTACTGCGACCGTGTGGTAGTTGAGGATCCCCCTGGCCTTGGCGGGTCGCTAGACCCTCGTGACGTCGCCGAGAGTGTCGAAGAGTCTGTGCGGGTTGCTCGCGCGGATCCCGCCGGGACCATCGTTGCGCTATTAGAGGAGAACCCGGTGTGGTCTCGCCGGGATGCGGAAAACTCGGTCAAGAACCGGCTGATGCTCGACGTCGTACGGGTTGCCCGACTACTGAGGACTGATCGGTGGAACCTTCAGGCACTCGTGCAGGACTGTCCCGTACCGGTGCAGCTGCTCGTCGCGACCGAAGACTCGGCGCTCACAGATCCCGATCGGTCGGTCCTGATGAGTCGGCTCCCCGCCGATCACATCGCCGTTCTGGAGAGTGGTCATACGATCCACCGGGAGCGACCAGCGTTATGGCTTCATCACGTCCTGAGATTCGCGGAGTCGACCTGATCCGGCCGGCCTAGCTAGCCCCTTGTCGCGAGGCCGTCCTTGCGCAACTCCGGCCCAGTCAGGCAGGTTCGTCGCCAGGACGCATCGGGGCGGGCCTCGGGGCAGCGGTACGCGCCGTGGCGCTCCAGGCGGCCAGCAGCTTCAGCTGGTCCTCGGCCTGGCTGCCTGGTTCGGCGGAGTAGGCGATCATGGTCAGCCCGTCGCCGGCCAGGTCCAGTGCGTCACCAGTCAGCTCGATCTCCCCGACCACCCGGTTGGCCAACCGTTTGCGGGCGGTGCGGTGCAGCCGCACGTCGTGCCGGGCCCACCGCGCGGCGAAACCGTCACTCCGGGTGGTCAGCTCGCCGATCAGGTCGCTGAGGCCGCGGTCGGACGGGTCGCGGCCGGCCTGGGTGCGCAGCGCACCGACCATGTCCTGGGCAATCGTGTCCCATTCCAGGAAGAAGGCCTTGGCATAGGGGTCGAGGAACACGAATCGCGCCAGGTTGAACGGCAAGTCGTCCCGAACCAGGACGCCGTCGTAGACGGCCAGGCACAAGTCGTTGGCGGCCAGAATGTCCAGCCGCGCGTTCCGCACGTACGCCGGCGTGCCGGTCATCCCGTTCAAGATGCTGAGCACGGCCGGCCGGACCCTGGTCACCGGCGTCTTGGCCGGACGGGACCGTGAAGCTGGGACCGACGCCGCCCTGGCGAGGTCGAACAGGTGCTGCCGCTCCGCCTCATCCAACTGCAAGAGCCCGGGCCAAGGCCTCCAGAACCGAGTCCGAGACCCCCGAGAGGTTCCCGCGCTCCAGCCGGGCGTAGTAGTCGAAACTCACCCCGGCCAGCGCGGCGACCTCTTCACGCCGTAGCCCCGGCACCCGCCGCTTTTCGCCGTAGGTCGGCATCCCGGCCTGCGCCGGTGTGATCCGGGCGCGGCGGCTGACCAGGAAGTCGTGCACGGCTTGGCGATCCACACCTCGACACTACGAGCCGGCAACTGGCCCGAGGAAGGTACTGCCAGTACCCGCGTCAGCAGGCTCTACCAAACAGCCACCCCACCGCTGAGGAATTTGCTCTCCGTCGACGCCCCGCGAAGCGCTGCTCCGGGAAGCAGCAAAGGCTTCGTCCGCGCCCCACTGCTTCTCTGCCAGGCGGCACCTGCACCGACTATCTACGGTGATACTGCTCGCGCAGGTTCAAGACGTCGTGGTCGTAGTGCAACGATGGCCTGAGCCGCCTCGTCATAAGGAGCGCCAGTGCCGCGACAGACGATCCAGATCAGAAGCTTCACCCTCTGCGACGCTGAGCCGGGCAGCGACGTTGACGATGTACGAGCCCGGCCGGAGTCCGACTGGCTACCGGCAGCCGTGCCGGGCGGCGTACACGAGGCGCTTCTTGCTGCTGGCCGCATCGCGGATCCCTACTTCGATCGCAATGAGGACACCGTGCGCTGGGTCGAGCAGCGCGACTGGTGGTTCCGCGCGGTGGTTCCCGCCGCCCCGGCAACACTCGGCGGCCGTACCCAGTTGGTATGTCGCGGACTGGATACGGTCGCCGATCTGTGGCTCGACGATCAGCCGCTCGGCCACAGCCAGAACATGTTCCGCCCCGCCAGTTTCGACGTCACAGGCCGCCTGGAGTCAGCAGCGGAGTTGCTCATCTGCTTCCGGCCGCCACTTGCCGGGCTTACCCCACCTGCGGCCGCAAGCAACCTGCTGCAGCGCCTCGGCGATGCGTTAGGTGCAATCGCGCCCGAGGAGCCGGCCGACGAAGGGGCGGGAATATGGTCGGCGACCTTGCCACTGGCGACCTTACGACGTAAGGCCACCTTTTCCTGGGGCTGGGACTTCGGGCCGCGGTTGCCCTCGATCGGACCGTGGCGACCGGTCGAGGTGGTGTGGGAATCGGGCGCTGTGTTAAGCGGACACCATGTGCGCACTGAGCGAGTCGACGTGGCTCGGCGAACCGCTGGCCTCACAGTGCGGGTCGAGGCGAAGCGGTTGCAGGAAGACTTGCGGCCAGTGGCCGATGTCGAGCTTCTCGCGCCTAACGGGAGGATCACATCGCTGACGGTTCCGCTGGCATCTGACGGTGGGGTGGAGAAGCTGTCGGGCGTGGCATCTGTTCTGGTTGAGGATGCGGAACTGTGGTGGACCCACGACCTCGGCGGGCAGCCGCGTTATCAGGTGACGATCCGGCTTCGAGAGGGCGAGCAGATTCTCGACGAGCGGCGCGATCTTGTCGGCCTACGGACGATCACCTTGGATCGAAGTGAGGATCCCGAAGGTGGGCGGCACTTTCGCTTCATTCTCAATGGGATCCCGATCTTTGCTCGAGGAGCGGCGTGGCTGCCAGCAGACATGTTCGTCGGATCGGTAAGCGAAGCACGCTATCGGGACCTTCTCGCCACCGCGCGGGAGGGGCACATGACGATGCTTCGCATTTGGGGTGGCGGCATTTACGAGCATGACACGTTCTACAGCCTGTGTGACGAGCTCGGCCTGCTGGTCTGGCAGGACTTTGCGTTCGCCTGCATCGACTACCCCGACGACGACCCACGACTGCGGACTGAGGTCGAGCACGAGGCGGCCTACCAGGTGCGCCGGCTGCGCAACCACGCCTGTCTGGCGCTGTGGTGCGGCAACAATGAGGTGCAGATGGTCCACGTCATGGGCTACGGCGACCTCCAACCAGGCGGTTGGGGATCGGCCTTCTTCGACGAGGTGCTGCCTGCGGTGGTCGCCATGCACGATGGCGGCGTTCCTTATTGGCCCGGCAGCCCGTACGGTGAACCGGCCGACGGCGAGGACGCCGCCGCGGCAATCAACGGAGTACTCGATGGCGACCGGCACGCCTGGGAGGTGTGGCACGGAATGGACTTCGGCGCTGGTCGTGGCGACTTCGCGTCAGTGGGGGAGTCGCGGCTCTACCGGCGGTACGCCACCGACCGGGGCAAGTTCATCAGCGAGTTCGGCATTCACGCCTCTCCAGAGCTGTCAACGCTGCGGCGCTGGCTCCCAGATGATCAACTCCAGGTACACAGCCCCGGCTTCGACCACCACAACAAGGACAACCCGAAAAACAAGCACGATCCGGTTCTGGAGATCCTCACCGGACTTCCGAGCAGCATCGAGCAGTACGTCGACTTCACCATGATCAGCCAGGCAGAGGGGCTCAAGTTCGGCATCGAGCACTACCGTCGCCGGCAGCCGCACTGCAGCGGCACGCTGGTCTGGCAGTTCAACGACGTCTGGCCCGGTTTCAGCTGGTCGGTTGTCGACTACGCCGGAGTACCGAAGGCTGGCTACCACTACGTTCGGCGAGCGTTCGCCCCAGTGATCGCGTCCTTCTGCCAAGGAGCGGACGGCGAACTGCAGCTGTGGATCTGCAACAGTTCCGCAGCGCAGATCTCTTGCGAGGCCGAGGTGACGCTGGCCCGCTTTTCGGCGGCACCCGACCTCGTCGCGGCCGTGGCGGCTGACGTTGGGCCGGCGCAGGCCCGGCTCGTCTGGTCCGTGCCGCGCGATGAGTACTCTGCGACCGCGGACCGCTATGCCTGGGTACGCAGCCCAAGCGGTGCGTTCACCCCCAGCCGGTATTTCTTCGTAGAGATCAAAGACGTTGAGTTCGGCGCGGGCCGGGTCGAGTCAGAGGTCGTCCGAACGAGCGCAGATCGCGCTGTAGTGCGGCTTCGGGCCACCGGTTTCAATTACTTTGTCAGGATTCTTACGCCGTCGGCCCAGGTGCGGTTCTCAGACAACTATCTCGACCTTCGGGATGGTGAACTTGCTGAGATCGCCGTTCGCGGACTGACAGATGAGATTGTCGATGACCAATTGCGGGCGGTCTCCGGCGTGCTGAGGTAGCGAGCACGGGCATGGAACCTGCGATGTGTCAGGTCGAGATCGATCAGCGACGCAGGGCGCTCAACGCCAGGAGTGCGGCTCCGGCCGCGAGCTTGTGCTCTTTACGCCACGGCGGCCCAGCGGCACGGCCCAACTCGACCACTCGCTCTGCCAGATCCGGGTCGTGGGGGCTGCGCGGCGACACGTAGTGGACTGTCAGAGCGGCCGCCTGGGCCGCCTCGGCGATGGCCTCCCGGGATAGCTGGCCTTCAGCCTTGTGCAACAACGGGTGCGAGCGCAGGATCACGGCCAGAGCCGGCAGCTCGCGCACTTCGGCCACGATGCTCGCGACCTCCAAATGGCTATGTGCGTCGGCTGCCGCCTGACGAACATCGGCTATGCCAAACGCGGCATGATCGACTGCCCCGTGCGCCCAGCGCTCAATCAGCGATTCAGCTTCGGCAAGATCCAGCCCGGCAGCCGCATGGTAGACCTGCTCCGGAAGGCCCTCGCCCACAAGGTCAACGCGCTGGCGTCGCAGCAGCCGTGGAACCTCTGGCGGACCGGTGACGGCAACGAAGACGGCCGAGCTGCTGCGTGGCGAGACACCCAGTGCTGCGGCAATTTCCTTCATATCCGCCACCGTACGGCTGTAGCGCGACCACCTTCACCGCTGCCGGCGATCGATTAGCCGACGTCGAGCTGATAGTTGGGGCCGGAGATCCAGACCAAACTGCGGTGTGGAGATTCGTCGATGCCACAGAGAATGGGGAGCGTGACGGTCCAGTCAGGCGGGGCGCTAACGGGGCTCCGGATAGCCGCGGTTGTGACGATCATCTGCCTTGGCGCAGTGATCACCATCGTCGTCGGGCGGGAAGACGCCTCGGGCGACCCGCGGACGTTGACCGTCATGACGCGGAACATCTATCTGGGCGGCAATATCAATCGTCCGATACAGGCTGCGCTCGGCCGGACCGGCCAGGAGGGAGTGCTCGCGCTGGGCCACGCGAATCACAAATTGCGGGAGGTGGTTGCCCGCACCGACTTCAAGACTCGCAGCAAGTTGCTCGCCGCGGAGATCGCAGCAACGCGTCCTGACCTGATCGGTCTTCAAGAGGTGGCGCTCTGGCGTCACGGACCCATGCAGCTCGACCATGTGGGCAGGCCTGATGCGACGCAGGTCGACTATGACTTTCTCGAGATGTTGCTGGCCGATCTGGCTATCCGCGAGGTCCGATATGAGGTCGTCCATGTGCAGCAGCTATCCGACGTCGAGGCGCCGGCTTTCACCGGCAACCCTTATACCGGCATAACGGGCTCAGCCGCCGACGTGCGGCTGACGGATCACGATGTGATCTTGGTCCGAAGTGAGGCCGGACTACGAATCGAGGCCAGCGGCGGCGGCCAGTACCAGCAGCGGTTCGAGGTTCGACTCGGGGACACCACTTTTCAGTTTGTCCGCGGCTACGCCTGGGCAGATGTCGCCGTTGGGTCTGCCCGCATCCGATTCGTGACCACGCATCTGGAGTCGCAAAGCGCTCAGCTGGCCCGCGCGCAAGCCGAAGAAATGCTCACGGGGCCCGCGGGAGACCCGAGCCTGCCGACGGTGATCGCCTGTGACTGCAATTCCAACCCAGCCAGCCTCGCGGCACGTTCTAGGGTGCCGATCGGATCCGGCGCGGCGTACCGGCTGATCACCGACGGGCACGGGTACACCGATCTCTGGCTGCAGCAGCAGGGTCGCGATGGACCGGGCAACACAGCGTCGCTAGGCGAGCTCGTGAACGACGAAACGGCGGACTTCGAGCGCCGCATTGACCTGGTGCTGGCCAGGTCAGCGACACCGGGACAGATCGTGGCTAATCGAGCGGAAGTCACGGGGGATGAGCTGAGCGATCGAGACCCGGTCAGCACGCTCTGGCCCTCAGACCACGCGGGTGTTGTCGTTGAGCTGCGAATTGGCTGAGCGCCGTGCTTGACGCACTTTCACCGCAACGCCGTCGTCTGGTGCTCGGTACCGGCGGTCTCATCGTGCTGCTGATCATCACGCTGGCAGCGGTTGCCGTCGTCCGCGTTGCGGTCAGGTCGGATGCTCCGGTCCCGCAAACAAATCCTGGTCCAGTCCTTCTGGTGCCGGGCTACGGGGGGAACCTCGACTCGCTTCAACCGCTAGCCGCTGCCGTACGCTCGGCCGGCCGTACCGCTGTCATCGTGGAACCGGTTGGAGATGGCACAGGTGATCTGCGGCAGCAGGCTGATCATCTGGCAGAGGTGGCCGAGGGCGCTCGCGACGCCGCCGGGGCTGCGTCTGTCGATGTCGTTGGCTACTCCGCTGGCGGTGTCGTCGCCCGGCTATGGGTACGAGACGGAGGCGGCGCCGGAGTGACACGCCGAGTCCTCACGCTCGGTTCACCACATCATGGAACCGATCAGGCCGCGCGTGGCGCGGAATTCGCGGGCGGTTGCTCTGACGCCTGTGAGCAGCTGATTCCCGGTAGCGACCTGCTGCGGCGACTGAATGCCGGTGACGAAACGCCGGCCGGGCCGGTCTGGGTAACCGTGCGATCCACCAGCGATCAGGTGGTCACGCCTGTCGACTCCGCGGCTCTGGATGGAGCGCTGAATGTTGTCGTCCAGGACGTGTGCCCAGGTTCAACCGTCGCTCACGGCGACCTGCCGGGAAACCCTGTGGTCCTGGCCACTCTCGGTTCAGCCCTGGGCGTTGATATCCCGCAAACGCCGGGTGCTGTCGCCTGCTGATCTTCATCGTCGATTCCTCAATCATCAATATCTTTGGTGCTGAGGTTGGCCCAAGCCGCCAAGGTGAACACGACCAGATAGCCAAGCTGGACAAGGAGTCCGCGGCTCACATCTCGCCACAGGATCGGATCGCGGAACAAGTCGACAAAGGCCAGCCAATGGCGGGTCGGAAGGAATGGATGCAACGCGTTCGCCGCATCTAATCCCAACAGCACGGTCGAAGCGACGAGCATCCCGACCGTGCCAAGGGCTGCGCCGATCGAAGACCTTGTCAGCGTAGAGAAGAACAACGCGACCGCTGCGACGCCAAGCATCGAGATGATCACGTACCCGAGTGCTAGTGCGGTCCGCCAGCCAAGCTCCTGCTGGGTCAGCGTGGATCCGCTGAGACTCACGGTGCCGGTGGTCGGAGCCTGTCCCAGCAAGAGTCGGCCTTCGGCGTAGGAAACCACTGCGACGACGAGTACGGCGAGCAGCACGAACGCGACGACGGTGACCAGCTTGGCGAGCAGCAGGTGAGTACGCCCGACGGGCCGAACCAGAAGGTAACGGAGCGTGCCCGTTTGACTTTCGCCCGCGATGGCGTCGCCGCCGAGGACCGCGACAGCGATCGGCAGCAACAGTGGTAGGACCACTCCGAGCGCCGCCAACGGGAACAGTGTGCCGTCGCTGAGGACGGCCGAAAGGAATGGTGGGCCCGTGCCGGGACGGGGACCGAGGTCAGTTATCGCGAGCAGCACGGCGACCAGGGTGGGCAGCGCGATGAGCATACCGATGATCAGCCAGGTGCGCGGCCGGCGCAGCATCTTGATCAATTCGACAGCGATCACGCTCGCGCCTCGGCGTCGAGGACCACTTGCTCGAGGGTCCGGCGGTAGGGACCAATCTCTTCGACTCGCAGGCCTTCACCGACCAGGTAGGCGTTGAGCCGGGCCGGTTCCTCCGACCGCACGAGTAGCCGGTCACCGTCTACCCTCACCACCGAACTGCCCAGCAGAGCCACGCATCGTTGGGTATCAGGGGTAAGGACCGCGACCAGACCAGTCGGTCGCAGCAAGGTGTCCAATCGCTCCTGGAGCATCAGTCGCCCGCTGTGCAGAACGCCTACATGGGTGCACATCTGCTCGATTTCGGCAAGCAGATGGCTTGAGAGGAAGATCGTCGTGCCTTCGTAATTCAGCTTCAGCAGCAGCCGCCGGATCTCTTGGATGCCCTGTGGGTCGAGGCCGTTGCTCGGCTCATCCAAGATCAACAGCGGCGCTCTGCGCAGCAGAGCGGCCGCCAAGCCCAGCCGCTGGCGCATCCCCTGCGAGTAGGCGCGAACCGGCCGGCGATCGGCGGCGCTCAGCCCCACCTGCTCCAGTGCGGTACCGATCCGGGCACGGCGCACTGGTCGTGGGCTGCGGTCAGACCCCGCGGCGTCGAGGATTGCGAGGTTGACTGCGCCGGACAGATGCGGGTAGGCGCCAGGACTCTCCACCAGCGTTCCGACGCGTGGTAGGACCTTTGGGCGCGCGGCCGGCATTGGCATTCCCAGCACCTCCGCTTCGCCAGCGGTCGGAAGCACCAATCCAAGCAACATCCGAAGGGTTGTGGTCTTGCCGGAGCCGTTGGCTCCGAGAAATCCATACACCTCGCCGGTGCGTACCTCGAGGTCAACCGCGTTGACAGCCCACAGGGCGCCATATCGCTTGGTCAGCCCTTGGGTACGGATGGCATGCCCGTTGGTCATTGCCGGGGCGGTCATAGCCCCGCCAATAACTCGGCCGCTGCTCTCTGTAATGTCTCGGAGTTCACTGTGCCAGCCAGCAGGAACGCGCCGCGCCGGCCGCGAAACGGCGTGAGCAAGACTCCCACAGGACCGACGGGCGCCAGGATTCCGACGTCGGTGAGCTGAACGCTGCCCCGATCGCTGAGTTGCCGCCGCAGCGGCCCGGCGACCCGGCCGCGCAGCGGTAATGCGATCAAGGTGGTCGGGCCGCGCCCGTAGATGCCGACGGCTCCCGGGTCCTCACCATCGCGCGACCGGAGGCCGGCCAGGGAAGCAGGGAGATCGTACGGCGCGAACGCCTGCGCCGCCGCCGCAACGTCGACGGACTGCTCGTAATTGACCTGTACGCCCGGGCCAGGTTTGAAGTCAGTGGTTTCGGCCGCGGGCTCGCTCAGGCTGAGCTCGAGGAGCGTTGTGGTGACTACCGGGCGTTGCTCGCCGACGCCGTACAGCTCGACCCGCACCGGCAGGCCGCTGCCAGGCTCGGCCCAGATATCGACATGTGCAACGGTCGTGGCTGACTCGTTTGGCGTCAGCCGCAGACCGGGTGCGTCAATGCCCGCCACCCG
Source organism: uncultured Actinomycetota bacterium (assembly GCA_963740515.1). Classification (GTDB taxonomy): domain Bacteria; phylum Actinomycetota; class Actinomycetes; order Propionibacteriales; family Propionibacteriaceae; genus Microlunatus. Next base: position 131,232 of record CAVUEO010000035.1, on the reverse strand, counting down.
CCTGGAAGGCAGTCGGCTCAGCTCGTCGTCACGCGCATGCCGCATCACTTCCCGCGCCAGGGTCGCAGGCAGCAGATCGGATGCGTCGGGCAGCCGAATCTCGGAGACAGGTGAATACGTTGCCGTCTCTGATTCAAAAACCCAACGGATGGTGTATCCCTGCTGTCGGAACAGGTCGGTCTCACCGGTGCTCCGGATCCGGTCAACCCGCCAGTCATCGGTATTGCGCCACCACACCCGCAGCTGGGTGTTCTCGCCCAGCAGTTGCGCCAAGGTTGCGAATGACTCGTTGTCAGGCACTTGCAGCGTTCCCGATGTCTCCACGAAGCCAGACCATGCAACACCGGCCGACTGGTGTATGCGCCGGGCCAGATCGGCGGCAGCAATGTCAGAAGGTGGAGCAGCTCGTGCCCCCAGCACGAGAGGCGTGGCAACCAGCGCAGCCGCGGTGAACAGCACCACCAGCCAGCGTGCCGACATGGCGCCACTGTAGGTCGGCCGCACTAATTCGGGGCGAAACATGAATCGGCCTGCCCCGACTGTCTTGGTGGACCTGCGCTTCGGTGGCGGCCCCTTCAGTCGCTGATCCTCACCACAGATCGGTAAGGTGCCAACGGGGCAGGCCGGGAGGGCGGCTGGAAGGATCAGCCCAACCTCTGATCGCCCTACTCGATGGCGTCCACGTGCCTGAAGCCCACATGGTGATATTGCCGATTGCGGTTTTGTTGGCGATCATTGCGGCTGTCGCTAAAAGATCTTTCGCAACGTCGCAAGAATCAGCCGTCACCCGCTGATTCGCGTCACAAACTCTCCGTCGCGGCGGACAGCGGGTTTTGGCCGCAGCGAAGGCTTCGGTATGGTAACGACGAAACTCGCGAGCAAGCATTTAAGCCCCCGAGATGCGGCCCCCGCGTCGTGGACCCCAGCGATGCCGACTGCCAAATATTGCTTTCAGGAAACCGTTATGCCGCAAGTCGCACCACCTAGATCGCAGCAGAGTTATCGACACGAGGCGTTCATGTGGAACGACCCGGATGACTACGCCGCAGTCCTCGGGCCATTCGTCGAAGACGGGCTCGCGGCAGGCGAGGCGGTCATGGTCGCCGTCGTGAGGCGTCATGCCAACTGGTTGCGCGAGAGCTTGGGGACTCAGGCTCGCAAGGTCAAGTTCGTAGACATGGCCAAGCTCGGCCGGAACCCGGCACGCATCATTCCCGCCTGGCAGAAGTTTGTGGATCAGCACTCTGGCTACGGCCGTCCCGTACGTGGAGTTGGCGAGCCGATGTGGGCAGGGCGTCGGCCCGAGGAGATTCTCGAATGCCAGCTACATGAGGCGCTGCTCAACGTGGCAGTTGATCCAAAGATTCCGCTCTGGTTGATCTGTCCCTACGACCTAAGAGCGCTCGACCCGTCGGTCATCAAGGAAGCCCATCGCAGCCACCCTGCCGTCATGGATGGGGACAGCTACCACGGGAACTCCCAATATGGTGGCCGTGCCCATGTCGAGGCGATGTTCAGCTCAGACCTTCCCGAGCTGGATGGCAAACCTGCGGAGTACACCTTCACTCGGGAGTCTGTCGATCGTGTCTTCAATATTGTGACTTTGGAGGCTTACGGCGCCGGTCTCTGGTCAGACAAGGTCACTGAACTGGCGGCAACAACTCGGCGCCTCGCGTCCTGCAGCGTGCGACGGGGCGCCCTGGAAGGGACAATTCGGATGTGGGACGCGCCGCATGCGCTGATCTGTGAGGTGTCGGACAAAACCATGATCGACGATGTGTTGGCCGGTCGGCGCGCGCTCGTCTCGAGCGACCGCGATGGACTGTCATCTGCGAACCGGAAGTGCGACCTGGTGCAGCTGCGCTCCACTGATTCTTCGACGACGGTGCGGCTCCACATGTGGAAGTAGCCAGGCACAGGTGGGCGGCGGACTCGTCCGCACGAGTACTCACCGCTGCGCTATCGACGGCCGCACCACGTTGCCGATCATGGGCCGTCCAGCATTCAAGATCAACATGTCGCAAAGGTCTGTCGCGGGTAGATCAAATCGATACACGATAGATCAAATGCGCGCATATATATATGCATCGACTTCTATTAATCGACGTGCTTATCCTAGGGTTTGGGAACGGCGGTTCTTTGTGCTGCTCTGCTGCTTTTGGCAATTCAGTTGCAGCAAGCTGTATCGCCAGACCCGGCGGCTGGAGCTGGCCTCCGGCGTCACAAAGTAGGTTTGATCGGCGCCGCAGCTAGCTACGCTGAGCTACCAACCGCTGCACGAGGACTGTGATCAACTCATGGGGAATCGGCTTCGTCAATAGGAATTTGGCAGTTCCCTGACCGGACACATAGGGAGCAACCTGCTCTTCCAGGGCCTTGTCGAGGTGCGGCAATGGGTAGAGGCTGATGTGCTTTTTCCAGCCCGCTAGATAGACGACGGGCCGCCCGCCGATGCTGAACGTGGGAATCTGATAACTGATCGACTCTGTCGCGCCGGGCGCCGCTGCATGGATTGTGTCACGTACCTCTTGGAGCACAGTCTGCACGTCGGGTGGGAATGTCGCGATGTAGTCGTCGACAGACGCGAAGTTCTGTACCACAATTCCCTTTCGTCATCTGCTGCGCCGGCTCCGCCGGTTCGCAGTCGCCTCGGTCATCGCACTGTAGATCTCGGTGAGAGCGCGTCGCTGTCGCGCCGTCAACCCTGGGTCTGTGGAGACGGCGGCAACGAAGGAGGCGTGCTCGGCCGGCCGCTCCTGATCGTGATCATGGTCATTCTCCCCGCCATGATCATCATCGGTTCCTGGACGCAGGGTCTTGGGTGGAACGCCCAGTGTTGCCGCGATCGTCTCAAGCACAGCTTCCGATGGAGCCCGCAGCCCATGCTCGATCTGAGAGAGGTACGGGTTCGAGATGCCGGCCATCGCCGCGACCTGACGCATCGACAGCTCAGCCAGCTCTCGCTGCCGGCGGATGAGTTCGCCCAGCAGATTCTCCGAAGACTCCGGCCCTGGATTCATGGCCACCATCCTAGAGAGCAACCTGTGATCGATCTCGCACTCGTTCCGCTAGCTAAGCTAGCGATTACTGGCTAACATAGGGTGCGCTGTACCCAACGATCAAGGAGAAAGCACCATGTCTACAACCACAAATGAGCAGACTGAAGACTTCACTGAGGGCTTCGGCGAGGCTGCCGAACGCTACCGTGCCATCAATGAGAAGCTGGTCGAGACCTGCAAGAAGACCGCTCATGCCGCGCTTGACAGCTACGAGCAGACGTTCGGTAGCTATGTCGATTTCAGGAAGCAGCTTGCGCAAGCGACGCAGCTGGAGTGGGTTAGCACTGTTGTCAAGGCGCAGAACGACTTTGCCACCGAAGTCAATGCGGCATACCTCTCTGCCGCTCGGGATGTGCTGAAGTAAGCCGTATTCTCGAGCTGTGAGCACGCAGCCGTCGACGGATGATCAACTGCAGCTCGGTGAGATCATCCGTCGGCAACGGGAGCTGGCCGAGCTCTCCATGCGACAGGTGGCGGCGATGGCTGGCATCTCGAATCCGTACCTTTCTCAGATCGAACGCGGGCTCCGCGTCCCGTCGGAAGCTGTGCTCCGTGCGATCGCCGACTCCCTCAACGTTTCCGCCGACATCCTCCGAGCCGAAGAGCCTGGCGAAGCGCCGGCAGAGGTTATTGAGGCAATTCAGGCCGATCCGGACCTCACCGCTTCCCAGCGCCGCTCGCTGATTGAGGCCTACCAGGCGCTTCGCCAGGTCACGGTGCGACGCCGCAGGGACCGGGCTTGATGAGCGAGACGACAGCCTCGCAGCCCGGTGTGGACCAGGAGTCGGAGACAATCGATCAAGCGGTCCGTGCGCAGCTCGACCTACTACTTACGGCCGGCACAAAGTTGCTCAACAGCAACAAACTGATGGCTCGGCTGGATCCGATCTCGTTGTTTCCAGCGGTGCTGCGTACCAGCATGGCGGCGGCTTCTCGGCCCGACAGGATGGCCGGCGTGGCAACTCAGGCGGCAGCCGACATGCTGCGCGCGACCGCAGCTGCCAGCGTGCGCGCGGTCGGCGGCACTTCGGCGTATCAGCCAAAGCATGCAAATGACAAGCGCTTCGCCGATCCGGCGTGGAGTGGCAATGCCGCGTACTGGCTCGTCAGGGAGATCTATCACGGGTGGGCGCAGTCGCTGCTCGCGATTGTCCGAGACGCCGACACTCCTCGGGAGGTGAGACAGAAGGCGGAGTTTGCGGTTCAGCTGATGATCGACGCGTTGGCACCCACCAACTTTGTGCTGGGCAACCCCGCCGTGATCAAGAAGGCGTTGGAGACTGGGGGCTTGTCTCTCGCCAAAGGTGGGCGCAACTTCGTCCATGATCTGCTGACGAATCAGGGCGCTCCGCGGCAGGTGATCCCAGGTGCGCACACCGTCGGCAAGGACATGGCCGTGAGTCCCGGCAAGGTGGTCTTCCGCAATGAGTTGATGGAGCTGATCCAATACGCGCCCAGCACAGCGGAGGTCTATGAAATCCCGCTGTTGTTCAGCCCGCCGTGGATCAACAAGTACTACGTGATGGATCTGGCTCCGGGCCGCAGCCTCGTGCAATGGGCTGTTGACCACGGGCACACCGTCTTCATGATCAGCTATCGCAATCCTGATGAGCGGATGCGTCATGTGAAGATGGATGACTACCTGATCTCGGGCCCGGTTGCGGCACTCGAGGTGGTTCGCAACATCACTGGTGCCGACAAGATCAACCTGCTCGGACTGTGCCTTGGCGGCACGCTCACTATGGCGACCCTTGCCTACCTCGATGCAGTTGGTGTGGACTTGATCAACTCTGCGACGTTCTTGAATACGCTGATCGACTTCAGCGAACCGGGACTGCTCGGTGTCTTCACCGACCAAGCCACCATCAGCCGGCTGGAGAGGACGATGCAGCGCACTGGCTTCCTGCCGAAGGAGGACATGCAGCGTTCCTTCAACCTGCTCCGCACCAACGACCTCGTCTGGAACTACGCCGTGAGTAGTTGGCTGATGGGGGAGGAGCCACCCGCCTTCGACCTGCTCAGCTGGAACAACGATTCGACTCGAATGCCGGCCGAGATGCATACCTTCTATTTGCGCAGCTGCTATGTGGAAAACCAACTCGCCCGCGGCGTGATGGAACTCGCTGGCCGGCGACTTGATCTTGGAAGAATTGATCAAGATCTTTACTTCCTCTCCGCCGAGCAAGATCACATCGCACCGTGGCGCAGCGCGTACGCCGGGGCCCGACTGCCTGCAGGGAGCGTACGGTTCGTACTCTCAAACGCCGGCCACATTGCAGGCATCGTGAACCCGCCGAGCCCGAAGTCAGTTCATCGCGTGCTTGAGCGTGGCCAGCCGCTACCCGCCGATCCGGCCGATTGGATCGCAGCAGCGACAACTCATCCCAGGACCTGGTGGGAGGACTGGGCCGAGTGGATCGCGGCTCGAGCGGGGGCCAAGCGAAAGCCGCCGCAGATGGGCAACCAGAAATACCCGCCGATTACAGACGCGCCCGGCACGTACGTGCTGGAACGCTGAGTTTGCGGCACCTTGGTCGTGAGGACCTCGCCTTGTGAACCTGGCTACATGTCCATGCCGCCGTTGACACCCCACACCTGACCGGTGATGTAGGACGACTCGTCCGCGGCGAGGAATCCTACGATCCTCGCAACCTCCTCGGGGCGCCCGAAGCGACGCAGCGGAATCTGAGCTTTGAGCCTGTCGAGCACCTTCTCCGGTACCGCCGCAACCATCTCGGTCAGGGTGTAGCCCGGAGTGACGGTGTTGACGGTGATCCCGGTGCTGTCGTCAGCGAGCTTGCCCGATCGTTCGAGAAGGAAGGCCGCCTCCCGGGCGAACGTTTTGGTGAGCCCGAAGAGACCAGATTTGGAAGCCGCGTAGTTGGCCTGCCCGATGTTGCCCATCTCGCCAATGATCGAGCTGACATTGATGATCCGTCCGCTGCCTCGCTCGACCATGTGTCCGAGTACGGCCTGCGACAAGAAGAACGCGCCCGAAAGGTTGACGTCCAAAACCTTGCGCCAGTCGTCGTCAGTCAGCTTGAGGATCGTCTTGTCAATCGTGATGCCCGCATTGTTGATCAGGATGTCAAGCCGACCGTGTTGCTCGAGGACTTCGTTGACCACCCGGCGGCAGTCGTCGGGAGAGGCGACATTGCCGCGGTGTGTGCTGACTTGTGCGGAGAATCTGTCGGCAAAGTCCCGGGCGAACTGCTCGGCGCGCTCGACGTCTCTGCTGAAGCCGACCGCAACCGTCGCGCCCTGCGAAGCAAGCTCCGCTGAAATGGAGGCTCCGATTCCCCGGGTACCACCGGTGATCAGCGCTACCCGACCGAGGAGCTTTGATCCCACAGCCTGGCTGGCGCCCTCCTCGGCAACATTGACGGTAGCGGATTCGCTCATGGGTGCCTCCTCGGCAGCTCCGCACGGATGTGGGGGGTGTTTTGATCCTCGCGCATGGCCCGATCGACGCACAACCTGCAGAGAGTCCCGGCAGAACTGCTGCAGGGTCGAGCGCCGCACGGTACTCTCCCGCGTGGGCCCATGGCCAAATCGAGCGACAAGTTGAGCAGTAGCCTGTCGCAGCCCGGACACCAGCCCCGCACAGAAGGATCCTCGATGCCAGCCCACGCCTCGCAGCACGCCACGCCGTCGGAGGGCCCGGCCCTTGGCGGACCGCTGACTCGACGCCGGTTCCTCACCTACGTCGTGGCAGCCCCGGTGCTCACCGTTGCCGCCAGCAGTGTCATAACTCCCGGCGAGGCGCATGCCGTCGTGCCGAGCCCGCCGCAGCCTGAGAACATTCTCGACTTGGGCGACGTCATGGTGGCGGCAACGAAGCAAGCTGAGTACCTTTTGGTGCTCGAGGTGACGCCGGACAACCGCGTCGTCTTCCGGGCGCCACGTGCAGAAGTCGGTCAGGGCATCACGACGGCGCTCGCCATAGTGGTTGCCGACGAGATCGACGCCCGCCTCGATGACGTCGACGTTCCGTTGGAGGAGGCTCGCCAGGACCTCGGAACTGCGCAGTCCACCGGCGGGTCGTCCTCGGTTCGATCGCTCTGGGACCCGGTGCGGTCCATTGCAGCGGAGGCACGCGCCCGGCTCGTGACCGCAGCCGCGGAGCGCTGGGATGTGCCTGCGAGCTCCCTGAGCACACGGGATACCGCGGTCTGGGCGCCCGACGGGCGCTCCGCCACATACGGGTCACTCACCGAAGCGGCCGCCGAGGTGGTCGTGCCAGCGGTGTCCAACGATCCGAAGCCCTCCTCGGAGTACCGTCTCATCGGCAAGTCGACGCCCCGGATCGATGCTCGGAGCATCGTGACCGGGGCGGCCAAGTTCGCGCTCGATCTCGATGTCCCGGATGCCCTGCCGACAGTCGTGATCAGACCACCCACGCTCAAAGGCAATGTCGAGAGCTACGACGCATCAGCTGCCCTCAACATGCCCGGGGTGGTCGCGGTCACCGAGCTGCCAACCGGAGTGGCGGTGACCGCGAAGACATTCGACCAAGCGCTGAAGGGAAGTTCAGCGGTTGATGTGACCTGGGGGCCTGGCACGGTCGACGGGATCTCCGACGCAGAGATCAAGGAGAAGCTCGCAAAAGCGATCCCATCGACGACGACCCCAGCGCTGCTGAACCAACTGGTCGTGGAGGCGACCTTTGACTTCGCATTCGTCAACCACGCTCCCATGGAGGTCGGCAGTGCGGTGGCCGACGTGCGATCCGGGTCCGCGGAAGTCTGGGTGGCCACGAAGTCGCCGACCGGAGCCCAGTCGGCGGTCGCCGACGCCGTCGGGCTCGGCGTCGACAAAGTGACCCTGCACGTCGTCCGCGGCGGCGGTTCGTTCGGGCGGCGGATCTACCACGAGCCGGCAGTCGAGGCGGCGCGCGTGTCAAAGGCGATCGGCAAGCCGGTGAAGCTCATGTGGACCCGCAATGATGACATGCGCCATGGGCGGGTGCGGCCGCGCAGCCACCATCAGTTGCGAGCCGTGCACGCAGCCGTCAAGCTGCTGTCCTCCGAGCGCGAGGTGCTGTCCTATGAGCACCGCATGTCCTGCGTGGAGCTGGACCTGGGGAGCGGCACCGGGCAGGCGCTTGTCGACGCTGGCTACGTCAACCCGACGATCGGTTCGGCGTTCTTCACCCTCAGCCAGTCATGCCCGTACAACTTCGGGTTGGTCACCGAAAGCCTCAACGAGGTTTCCTACGACATGCCGACGGCGAGCTGGCGGTCGGTGTACTCCGGCCAGGCTCGTACGGCTGAGGAGATCTTCGTGGACGAGATCGCCAAGGCGCTTCGAATCGACCCGGTCGACATGCGCCAGAAATTCCTGAAAGCCCCCGAGGCTGGCGCCGTGCTCGACAAGGTCGCTACCGAAGGCAACTGGGGCAGGTCAATGTCGCCCGGGACCGCTCAGGGCGTCGCCATGCACGGCGAGTACCGGTCGATCGCGGCATGCCTAGTCGAGATCAACTGCACCGGCGCCAAGCCGCGAGTCACTAAAGCGGTCATGGCCCTGGACGTCGGGCGCCAGGTGAATCCGAGCGGTTTGAAGGCTCAGGCCATGGGCAGCCTGATCGACGGGATCAGCACCGTGCTGCTGGCCGGCAACCACCTGGATGACGGCGCGTTTCGGGAGGGCAGTTACAGCGATTTCAAATACGCCCGCCAGGCGGACGCGCCACTCACGTGTGACGTGTACCTAGTCGGCGGAAGCGGTAAGCCCGGCGGTGTCGGCGAGCTGTGCATTCCGGCGGCAGCTGGCGCGGTGGCGAATGCCTATGCCCGCGCGACAGGCAAAAAGCCCCGTACCTTCCCGATCAACTTCTGAGGAGCTGACGGTGCCCAGCTATTCATTCAAGCTCAACGGCCAGAACGTCACGGTCGACGCGCCGCCCGACATGCCCCTGCTCTGGGTCCTGCGCGACCTGCTCGGTGTGACCGGACCCAAGTACGGATGCGGGGTCGGCGTGTGTCGCGCGTGCACCTGTCACGTGAATGGCAGTGCGGTTCAGGTATGCATGCTCACCGCGGCTGACGTCGTGGGGAAGAAAGTCACCACGATCGAAGGTTTGGCTCCCGACGGCAGCCTGCATCCGGTTCAGCAGGCGTGGCTTGAGGAGGACGTGGCACAGTGCGGCTTCTGCCAGCCCGGGCAGATCATGCAGGCTGCGGCGCTGCTGAGTTCTAAGCGGAACCCCTCCGACGCCGACATCGACGGGATCATGAACGTGTGTCGGTGCGGCACGTATTGCCGGATCCGCAAAGCGATCAAACGCGCCGCGTCCACAACGTGAATCCGGCAACACCCAGCGCTCCCTTCATGCCAGCTGCCACTGGTGTCGCCGCGGGCGGAGCGCCGAAGTCGCCAGCCGGATTGCTAGCGGCGCCCGGATTCGCGATCTTGTGCCGGACAGAGCGCACGAAGAGCGGCTCGGATGCGGCACACTCGTGGGGTGACAACCACGATCGAGCATGATCATCTGGTGCGCGCCGAGGTCACAGCTGACCTGTGGCGTACGGCGGTGGTCTACCAGATCTACCCACGCAGCTTCGCCGACAGCAACGGTGACGGGGTTGGCGACCTGCCAGGGATCACCTCGCGGGTCCCGTATCTGCGATGGCTTGGTGTGGATGCGGTGTGGCTGAGCCCTTTCTATCCCTCCGCCCTGGCCGATGGAGGCTATGACATTGATGATCACCGCGATGTCGATCCACGGCTCGGCAGTCTGGACGACTTCGACGCGATGGTCACAGCGTTGCACGCGGCCGGCATCAGGGTGATCGTCGACATCGTGCCCAATCACACGTCCAATCGGCACCCCTGGTTCGTGCAAGCTCTCGCCGCCGGCCGCGGCGCCCCGGAACGTGATCGTTATCTGTTCCGTGACGGCATGGGTTCAGACGGCGAATCTCCGCCCAACGACTGGGAGTCGCTTTTCGGCGGATCCGCCTGGGCACCAGCCGGTGACGGCCAGTGGTATTTCCATTGTTTCGCCGCTGAGCAGCCGGATCTGAACTGGGAGAACGAGGACGTTCGTGAGGACTTCCGTCGCACGGTACGCTTCTGGGCCGACCGTGGCGCCGACGGGTTTCGGATCGATGTCGCCCACGGGCTGCGCAAAGACATGTCCGAGCCGTATCCGCCATGGGGTGAGATCGCCGACCTGATGCGAGAGGACGGCTCACACCCGCTCTGGGATCGCGACGACGTTCACGAGATCTATGCCGACTGGCGGCGGATCTTCAACTCCTACGATCCGCCGCGGTACGCAGTCGCCGAGGCTGCTGTACATCCAGCGCGGCGAGCCCGGTACGCCTCGGCCGACAGCCTCGGGAACGCGTTCAATTTCGACATGCAGGACGCGGATTGGCGCGCCGACCACTATCGCCGCGTGATCAACAGCGGCGTAGCCGACATGATCAACAACGGCTCTACGACGAGCTGGCTCCTGAGTTGCCACGACACACCACGGGTAGCGAGTCGGTACGGGCTGCCGCTGGAGCAGGATCGCCTTGCTCAGCAGGTCGCCCGGGCGTGGTTGCTGACCAACGGAGCAACACCACAGCTGGATCGGGCGCTGGGGGAGCGGCGCGCCCGGGCAGCGATCATGATCTTGCTGGCACTGCCAGGCTCGACCTACATCTACCAGGGCGACGAGCTGGGGCTGCACGAGGTTGCTGATCTTCCCCTCGAGGTCCTGGAAGACCCGATGGCCGGCCGCTCGACGAAGGAGAAGGGCCGCGACGGGTGCCGGGTGCCGCTGCCATGGAGCACGGACGGGCCATCGTACGGGTTCGGTGTTGAGGGCGCGCATCTGCCACAGCCGGACTGGTTCGGCAGCTACGCGGTCAGCCTCGAGGAGGCTGATCCCCACTCGATGCTCAATCTCTACCGCCGAGCGCTCACGCTCCGCAGACAGCTGTTTGTTGGCACCGACCTCGCCTGGGTCGACTCGGGACCGTCGGCACTGCTCTTCGAGCGAGGCGGTGGCATACGGTGCGTGACCAACTTCGGGGCCGAGCCCATCGCGCTTCCGGCAGGCGAGGTGCTGCTGAGCAGCGCGCCGTTGGCTGACGGACGGCTGCCCGGCGACACCACAGTCTGGCTACGAACGCCGTAGTGCCCATGGAAGGGCTCGAGGCTCGGGCCGGTGAGTTTGACCCAACGCGCGGGTCCATAAACCTGAGCGGCATGATCAGTTGCACAGGGAGGCAGGAATGGGTGAAGCGGTAGTCCTGGTCGGCACCAAGAAGGGCCTTTGGGTCGGGTACGCCGATCAGGAACGGCAGGATTGGGTGTGGTCGGATCCGCAATTTCTCATGGAAGCGGTCTACGCAACCTGCATCGACACCAGGGGAGCGGAACCGAGACTTCTGGTAGGTGGCACCAGCGAGCATTGGGGTCCGGGCGTCTACTACTCCGATGACCGCGGACATAGCTGGACCGAGACCCAAGGCGCAGCCGTACGGTTTCCGCAAGAGTTCGGCAGCAGCGTCGAAAGGGTCTGGCAGATCCAGCCGGCTGGCGCCCAGGATCGCGACGTTATCTACGCCGGCACTCAGCCATCTGCGCTGTTCCGTTCAGCGGATCGGGGGGAATCATTCAGCTTGATCCGCTCGCTCTGGGACCACCCGCATCGCAACGAGTGGGGAGAAGGCTACGGCGGGCAGGCGATCCATTCGGTGCTTCCCGATCCCGCCGACCCGGCCCACGTTACGGTGGCGATGTCGACTGGTGGGGTCTACCGGACTTACAACGGTGGTGAGACCTGGCACCCCGCGAACGCCGGCATCACGGCGGATTTCATGCCCGATACCGAGCCTGAGTTCGGGCAGTGCGTGCACAAGATCGCCGCGCATCCAGCTGCGCCGAACCGGATTTTCGCGCAGAACCACGGCGGGGTCTTCCGGTCCGATAACGGTGGCGACCGGTGGACTTCGATCGCCGACGGCCTGCCGAGTGACTTTGGATTTCCCATTGTGGTGCATCCGCGTAAGCCGGAGACCGTGTTTGTGTTTCCCCTAGTCGGTGGCGCTGAACGTTTTCCGCCGCAGGGTAAGGCGCGCGTCTGGCGTTCCGAGGATGCGGGTGAGAGCTGGATATCTTCCGAGTCCGGATTGCCGGATCGTTTCTTCGCGGCCGTGCTGCGCGATGCCATGACCGCGGACAACGCGGAGAATATGGGCCTCTACGTGGGCGCCCGCGACGGATCGGTGTTCTTGAGCACCGACGACGGAGCCAACTGGCGTCAAATCGTGGCACATCTGCCGGACGTACTCTCAGTACGCGCTGCAGTCGTCTAGAGGGATTGGAACCCTCAGACGGATTCGTCGACGCGGACTGGCCCAGTCGTGCCACGCACGATCAGCTCGACCCGCAGATCCTCCTGCTCCTGCTTTGAGGTGCCCCCATTGTGCTCATCGACCGAAAGCGCCCGGATCATCGTAAGGGCGGCCCGTTCCCCTTGTTCGTGAGCATGCTGGTTGACCGTTGTCAGGCCCCACCACCGTGACATCGGATGATCATCGAATGCTGCAATGGATACGTCGTCCGGACAGTGGAGTCCGGCAGCGCGGAGGACTGATGTTGCCCCAAACGCCATCTCATCGGTGTGACAGAAGATCGCTGTTGGAACTGTGCGGCCGCTGGCAAGTAGTTGCTCCATCCCACTCTCACCGTCCACAGCGTGACAGTCGCCGGGGCAAATGACGTTGCGGCTGTCGATATCGAATCCCGCTTCTCGTATGGTGTCGCGCAGGCCGTCGGTCCGCTGGTCCCAGACGTGATTGTCAGGCTTGCCTGGCATCCGTCCATCGAAGATCCCGATATTGCGATGACCCAGCGAGAGCAGGTGTTCGGCGACCAATCGCCCGCCCGCTCGGTTATCGACGAAGATTCCCGGCACGCTGGTCAGCGGTGAACCGGAGGCAATAACCGGGACGCTGGCCGAGTCCGGGCTCTCGTCATGCCGTTCAACCGAGATCGTGCCCCCAAAGAGGAGCGCGTCGCGGCCTCTTCCGGCACCAAGCTCTCGAAACAGTTTGCGGAACTGCACAGACTCCACGTCCAAGAAGTCGGAGTCGACATCTAAGTTGATCAGCTCGACCCGAAAGCCCTCGGGACTGAGGATCTCGCTGGCGCCAGAGGCGAATTCGCTGAAGTACCACGAGCGCAGGGTAGGGAGCACGATGCCGACCGTCTTGGACTGCCCACTCGCGAGCGCGGTGGCAAGGTGTGAGGCCGAGAAATCGAGTCGATCGGCTGTCTCAATGATGCGCTCTCTGGTTGATGCGCCGACGCCGGCGATCCCGCGCAGCGCACGCGAGACCGTCCCTTTGTTGACACCTGCTTCTCGCGCTACGTCAGCAATCGTGGTGCGTCGAGCCGTCGCCGCAGGCCTCGTCGCGATCACCCAGCTGGGAGTTTCAGCGAACACGACCTCAACTATACGGCTGGCGGGCGCGGCGAGCAGTCGTTATTCCTGGCTCTGACCAGGGGGATCGTTTGGGAGCTACCCCTGGCTTTGCCACAGGCCCACCTCAAGGGAGAATGTCGCGGAAGCCTGGACCATGGACGCCCTGGGAGGAGCAGACCTATGGCCGCGGTGCTGGGACGGTGGCGTGCTTCGTACACCCCCGGAGACTGGTTAGTGCTGTCCGGGCCGACTTCACTCGTCCTGCTCGAGCCGCCCACTCACGAACGGGCGGCTCTGAGCAACACGCTGTGGGAGGAGGTTGTGGCGTCGAGCTCGATCGTCGACCTGGCTGACAGGCTGGCGAGCTTCAAGATCGATGCCCTGCCCAGCTTTGGTGCATTCTTCTGGACTGCGGACGGCATGCGTTCGCTGGTACGCGGGCAGATCTCGGTCATCGATCTCGCCACCGGCAAGGAGGTCGCGAACGGGAAAGGCATCCAGACGTGGAGTGAAGTCGGGCTGGCTGGTGTGTCCCACATCCGGGTGGACACCCCGTACGAGGGAGATGCGACCTTGCTGGAGTTGCCGCTTCTCGTCGGAGCCGTACGCGCCTCGTCGGTGGTCCTCGACGCGTCAGAGGAGGCACAGGTCGAGTCTCCTCAGGGGGAGCCGGTGCGGGCCGAGGCATCGGCACCGGGGTCACCAACCACTGAGCCGCTACCAGTCGTGGTCGCACCGTCGCCGTCTGAGCCCGCGCAACACGCCGCGCCCGAGCCAGTTGCCGAAGTAGCTGGGGCGGCGGCGACTGAGCAGACCACGGAACTGTCCGCGGATGAGATTGCGGCTCTACAGAACGCCGACACTCAGCTGCTGCCTTCGACTTTTGACGGGCCCGAAGCAGAGGTTGAGCCCGATGTCGCCGCGGCAGCAGTTTCCACTGGTCCGGATTCAGCATCCGATGGGGCTGAGGCTGCCGACGCCGGAGCTGCCTCGGAACCCTTGCCGGATGACAGTGTCCAGGACTCCGCGATCTTGGCCGTGCTGTGCCAGAACGGACATGCCAACCCGCCAAACTCCATCAGCTGTCGAGTCTGCGGCAGCCCGCTGGCACGCAAAGTGCCGCAGTTTGTGGCAGGCCCTGTCCTTGCTGTGCTTCGTGCCTCCGACGGCTCGACCGCCGAGGTGGATCGGCCTGTCCTGATCGGCCGGGCGCCCTCGGCCGATCGTTCGAGTAGCCGGTCCCATCGGCTGATGACCGTCGCGAGCCCGAACTTCGACATCAGCCGGACACACCTCGAGGTGGCTCCACAGGGTTGGCAGGTTGTTGTTACCGACCTGAACTCCACGAACGGAACGGTGCTGGTACGTCCCGGAGCCGTCGATCGTCAGCAGCTAGTCCCAGGTGAGCCGGTGACCGCGCAATTGGGCAGTGTCGTTGAGCTCGGTGATGGAGTGTCTGTATTGATTGACTTTCCGCAGTAGCGTCTCACCTGCGGAAAAGAGTCACCAACGACGAGGAGCCGTTCATGGATTCGCCCGTGCAGGGTCGCCCGAACCGCGAGACAGGCCTACCTCCCGGTGTGGAGGTGGGTCCGCTCGGCAAGCGTTTCGTGGCGTTTCTCATCAACATATCGGTGCCGGCGATTGTCAGCTTTGCCCTGATCCTTCTGCTGCCGAGCACCACAGGAGCGCTCCGCATGACACTGGGCGTGATCGGTGCGATCGTCGTGATTGGCTGGCTCGTTGTGGTCTGGTACACGCTCGCTGTTCGCGCGGCGAGCCCGGGTCTGCGGGCGATGAAGTTGCAACTAGTCGGCTTCCTCGACGGTCGACCGATCGGCCTTGCCCGAGTCTTTCTGCGTGCAGTGGTGTTCTGGGCCCTCTGCATCACTGGGATCGGCCTGTTGATCATGCTGATCATGATGCTGAGGCATCCCCGCAAGCAGGGCTGGCACGACCTTGCCGTGACATCAGTGATGATCAAGGAGCGGCTGCTGGCACCGCCTGTGCAGCCTACTCGGGCCGCCGCCAGCGCCCAGCAGAGCCACCCGGCTGAGGTCGGCAGCACTTCGCAGCCGCAACCCAGCGGGGTACGCGCGGCGCCGCCGCCGAGTTATGGACCTGGGCAAGGTTATGAGCCTGCCGGCAGTCCAGTGCCGCCTGGCAGGTCCCCGGCAAGCTCCGGGGCTCCGTACGCCGCAGCCGTGCCACCGGGTGCATCGGCGGCGGCGCCCTATGGAGGCAATGCGTATGCGGCGCCACCGCAGGGAGCGCCCTACGGAGCACCGCCCTACGGAGCACCGCCATACGGATCATCGCCCATGTCGCAGCCCTCCGGCGGCGAAATGTATTCACCGGGGCAGCCGGCTGGCCCAATGTCGCCAGTGCCGCAGAATTCTCCTGCTGGCCCGTCGCCTGCTTATGAGGACTTCGGTAGGTATGCAGCGGCGGCCGATGACTTTGCAGATCAGGCCGCTGTCGGACCGGGTTCCCCCTACGTCCAGGATTGGTCGATCTTGCTGGACGACGGAAGGCGGATCGCTGTCGAGGGACTCGTGTTGCTCGGACGCAACCCGCAGCCCAAGGCCGGTGAAGAAGATGCGCAACTGATCAAGATCGCCGACGAGACGCGGACCGTCTCCAAGTCTCATCTGGCAGTCGGGGTAGACGCAGGCGGTATCTATATCGTTGATCGCGGATCCACCAACGGATCGACTGTCTCCACGACAAATGGGCTGTCGTCGCGATGCCGGGCCGGCGAGATGGTCCGGGTAGGCGATGGCGCGATCGTTTCCATTGGAGATCACTGGTTAGAGATCACGCGGGGCAACTAACGGTCCGCCGCGATATCGTCCCGGCATGCTGCTCTCCGACCGCGACATCAAGGCCGAAATCGATGCCGGCCGCATTGGGCTCGAGCCGTATGCCGTCGACATGGTGCAGCCTTCGAGCATTGATGTCCGTCTCGATAGGTACTTCCGCGTCTTCGAGAACCACCGGTATCCGCATATCGATCCCTCGGCGGATCAGACCGAGCTGACTCGGGCGGTTGAACCTGAGGGTGATGAACCGTTCATTCTGCATCCGGGGGAATTTGCGCTGGGTTCCATATATGAGGTGGTGACACTCCCAGACGACATCGCGGCCCGCGTGGAAGGCAAGTCCTCGCTCGGCCGGCTGGGATTGCTCACGCATGCCACCGCAGGCTTCATCGATCCCGGCTTTTCCGGTCACGTCACGTTGGAGCTGTCCAACGTCGCGACGCTGCCGATCAAGCTCTGGCCGGGAATGAAGATCGGCCAGCTGTGTTTCTTCCGACTGACCACCGCGGCCGAGCATCCGTACGGTTCGGCTCAGTACGGCTCGCACTATCAAGGACAGCGCGGGCCGACGCCGAGCAAATCCCACCTGAACTTCCACCGCACCAAGATCTAGTCGCCGGGGGCACAAGAACCCGCGCAATCACCTGCTGACTCAGGCGCGGTATATGCCGATGTCGCCAGAGGCGGTACGCGCCCGGACCGTGATGTACGGCTCACCCGGTTCCGGCTGGGTCGTCGACTCGAGGCCGATCCGGATCTCTCCGGAGACCGAGTGGAGGTCGATCCAGGCAGGCAGATTGTCTGCCACGCCCACCGCCAAGGACCCTGAGGCCGAACGCAGGTCGACCGATCCATTCGTTGCGGAGACAGCGATGTCACCGGATCCGGAATTGGCCCGGAGGCTGGCGCCTCGTACGGACTTGATAACGACTTCGCCGGAACCGGACTTGGCCGTGATCGGGCAGTTCGCTTCGCCTATCGATACGTCGCCCGAGCCGGAACCGAGCCTGGCGCCGTTGCCGTCAACCCGGGCGACCGAAACGTCGCCCGAACCCGTGCTGCAATCAAGATCCACAGCGTTGCCAATGGTGATGTCGCCAGAACCGCTGATGATCTTGGAACGCCCGATGTCGGCGCTGATCGAGATATCGGCCGAACCAGTCTTGATCACAAACGTCAACCCGTCCGGCACACCGAGGCGTAGGTGGGCCTTCGCATGCCAAGGGAACTTGGGAAAGCTGATCCGCAGCCAGTCGTGTTCATGCCGAATCTCCACCGGCTCGCCGAACTTGTCGTCGGCCGCTTCGATCGAAGCCTCAACAAGATCTTGCCTGGAGCCGGGCTCCACGGTGATCCATCCGCCGCCGGAGTTGTCCACGGCAATATGCCGAACGCCCTCGTAGGATTTCGTGACGCTCATCGCACCCATCCCTTGAACGTTCCCGCGAGACCGCTCGCTCCTCGCGCCAAGACTCCTTGCGGCGGTCACCAAACTCGCCGCCGGGCCCGAACGGCCCCTTCGCGCCAAAGACGCCCTTCTCGCCAAAGACGCCCTTCTGGACAAAGACGCCCTCCGGTCCGAACGGGCCAGTCTCGCCGAAGATCAGCTTCGGCGAGGGCGGCATCGGCGGGATGGTGGGACTGGGGGGATCGGCGGAATCGGTGGAATCGGTGCCTGCGGCCATGCCCGTCGAGACCCACTACGGTCGGCAAGAGCATCCATGACAGTGCGAATCAGCCACGCGTTGGTCGAGATTCCCTCAGATGAAGCCATCTCATCCACCCGCGTCTTCACCGACTGGGGCAGCCTGAGCGTGATGCGCGAGACGGGCTCGTCGTCAGGTGACTCGCTGGCGTCCCCATCACCTGATTCGGGCTCGGGCAGCAGCAAAGTCGGTTCTGCCTCCGCACTCTGCACCGAGACGACGAACTCCGGGTCCTGGCCGACCATGCGCAGCTCAACAGAAGACGGCGCGAGTTCGGCACTGATGGTGCTGGTGGCGTCCGAGAGCGCCTGGATGAGGGCGAGGCGAGTCGAAGACTCAATTGCCATCCCGAGACGCTCGGCGACCTGTTGGGTGGGCTCGTCGGCAAGCGCGGATGCGTTCGTGACGCCAACGCGGACTGATTCTAGGTATGGTGAAAGATCCATGACACCACTATGGCGTCATCGTGACGTCAAATCAAGCAGATTCGACGTCAAATGGTGATGGCACCTGGCAATTACTGGTCGCGCCTGACTGATTCCAGGAGCAGTTGCGCGACATCGAGCACCTCGGTAGTTTCCGGCGCGGATCCGGTCGCCTGCTTCGCGGTCAGCCCGTCGGTCAGCATGATCCGGCAGAATGGGCATCCGGTCGCGATTGCGTCGTGGCCGTTGCCTCCCGTGGTGGCGAGCGTACGAAGCGCCTCATCCGTGCGGTTCTCGTTGATCCGGGTGCCGAGCCTTTCCTCCATCCACATCCGTGCGCCGCCCGCGCCACAGCAGAACGATCGCTCGCGGTTCCGAGGCATCTCGGCAACCGTGGCGCCGGGCAGTGAAGCCAGCAGGTCTCGCGGCGGATCGTAGATCTCGTTGTGCCGTCCCAGGTAACACGCGTCGTGATAGGTAATGGTCCGCCCGCTAACTGAGGCATCCGGCGGCGCAATCGGCGTCAGCCGACCGTCGCGTACCAGGCGGTTGAGCAGCTGAGTGTGATGCACCACCTCGCAATTGAGGCCAAGCTGCGGATACTCGTTCTTCAACGCGTTCAAGCAGTGCGCGCAGGTCACGACGATCTTGGTCGCCTTCGCGTCCTGTAAGGTCTCGACGTTCTCCAAGGCGAGCTGTTGGAAGACGAACTCATTCCCAGAACGGCGGGCCGGGTCACCGGTACACGTCTCGGCGTTTCCCAGCACGGCATAGCTAACGCCGGCAGTATGCAGCAACTCAGCGACTGCGCGTGTGGTCTTCTTGGCCCGATCCTCATACGCCCCGGCGCAGCCCACCCAGAACAGGTACTCCACCTCGCTGAGGTCCTCGGCGTCCTCACCCACCACTGGCACGGGGAAAGGCAGATCCTTAGCCCAATCCATTCGGCCTCGAGGGCTCATGCTCCATGGATTTCCCTTGCTTTCCAAACCCTTGAAGAGCCCAGTGAGCTCGGTTGGGAACTCCGCGGACATCATGACCTCGAAGCGCCGCATATCCAGGATGTGATCAACATGCTCGATGTCCACGGGACACTGCTGGACGCAGGCGCCGCATGTCGTACACGACCAGAGGACGTCGGGGTCAATGACGCCGGCCACCCCGTCGCTGACCTCGATCGGGCCAACCAGAGGTCGGGCTGCCTCGGTCTTGGTTGACTCCGACAGCGAGGCTCGCGCTGTCTCGGCAGCCTGCAAGTAAGGCGCCTTCGCGTACCCGTGCTCTCGCAGATTCATGATCAACAATTTCGGCGAGAGGGGCTTGCCTGTGTTCCAGGCTGGGCACTGTGACTGACAGCGCCCGCACTCGGTGCATGAGGTGAAGTCCAGCAATCCCTTCCAGGTAAAGTCCTCCACCTTGCCGACACCCAACGAGGTGTCTTCATCCAGCTCTTCGATTGCGGCGAAGTCGAGCGGCTTGCTATCGATCATGATGGGCGGCAGGGCCCCGAGCGCTGGGGCTCCCGACCATTCGCGTTTGAACCAGATATTCGGCCAAACCGTGAACCGATGCCACGCCACGCCCATGGTGGTGTTGAGTCCAATGGTGATGAACCACGCCATCGAGATGATGATCTTGACCGCAGCAATAATCACGATTCCGGTCTCGAGCGTCGTCGGGGAGTTGCCGGCCGGGAGCAGGAACCAGGTCAGCGGATAGTGCAGCCGCGAGGTTTCCGAGCCGAGCAAGCGATACTCCATTGCGTGCAGCGCGAGTACGCACACGACGATCCCGAGGACAGTCAACTCGACGTAGTACCCCTGCCAAGATCGGGACCCGAAGAATCGGGACTCTCGCCCACCGCCACGGAGCAGCAGCCGGACGATGATCAAAAAGCTGATCGAGATCAGTCCGGCCCATGCGATGATCTCGCTGGCCCACTGGTACGGCGGCCAGTGCCCGATGATCGGCAGCGCAAAACGAGGGTCGAAGAGCTGCCCGTACGCGGTGATCAGGGTGAAGATCAATGCGCCGAACGCGATGAACACAAACCAGTGCGCCGCCCCGACCTTGGTCCACTGCAACATTCGGGTATGCCCGAGGGTTTCGGCAAGCATGTTTCGCCAGCGCTGGCCGCGATGATCACCTCGCGCAGGAGCGGCTTTGCCCAACCTGACGACGCCAACGATCGATGCCACGCCCCGGATGAACAGTACGATGCCCACGACCGAGACTGCCAACGCCACAACGACCGCGACGACCTTCACCTATGACTCCTCCTCGAGGGCGATGCGCTCTTCAGCCTAATGGGGTGCTATGTCGGCTCGCCCACACCGATGTTTGGTCAGTGCCGAGGGCTAGTGACAGCTGCGTGCACCTCGTTTGATCTCTTTTCTCGCGGCCGAGCAGTGCACCACCTTGGGGTTAGTCTGAATGCGGCTCAGCCCAAGCTGCTGCGGTGTCGACAACGGAGGTGGCAATTCGCCTCCAGTTGGGCAAGCACCGAGAGCTGCCGGGCGATCAAGCACCACTAATCGGGGGATTGGGTTTGGACGTCAGGCGCAGGGCCTTCCTGCTCGGGACTCTCTCGTGCACTGTCATGGCGTGTAGCCCGGCCAACAGAACCCCGCGCAGTGCGCCGAATCCGGACGCGACAGTACGCAGTGAGGCGACGCCACCGGCCAGCTCGGTGCCTTCCGTTGGGAATACCGCGGCAGCGTCGGCGGAGCCGGATCAATTTCCCCGCCGGCGAGCTGGCACCCACCTCACCTCGCGGAAAACCCTCATCCGCCGGTATTCGGGCGCGCGACCAACTGCCTGGGGGGAGCATGTTCCACGCGTCGTAGTGCGGCTGCCAACAACCGACCGAGTAGTTGCCCTCACCCTGGACGCATGTGGCGGCCGAACCGGCAGTGGCTATGACGCCGGCCTGATCAAAACGCTGCGACGCAGGCGGGTGCCAGCGACGCTGTTCGTCAACGCACGCTGGATCGAGGCAAATCTCCGCACGTTCCGACAGCTGGCTGCCGACCCGTTGTTCGAGATCGCCAACCACGGCACCGAGCACCGGCCATTGTCAGTGACTGGTCGATCTGTCTACGGCATTGCTGGAACCAGCAGTGTCGCCCAGGTGGTCGACGAGGTGGCGGTCAATCAGCGGCTGATCACCCAGCTCACTGGTGCCGCGCCCGAGTTCTTTCGCTCCGGCACGGCGTATTACGACGATGTGGCAGTCCGGGTTGTGAACGATCTTGGACTACAGGTGGTGAACTTCGACGTGCTGGGTGATGCGGGCGCCACCTACTCGGCGAACCAAGTGGCCGAGGCGATGCTGAGCAGCGAGCCGGGCTCGATCATCCTCGCGCACATGAACCGACCGGGCGGTGGAACGGCGGAGGGGATCGACGCGGCGCTCCCCAAATTGAGCCGGCGTGGCTTCCAGTTCGTGCGTTTGTCGGAATATTTGCGCTGAGCGACGCCTCGCAGCAGTGACCAGGCCGTGAGAATGGACGACGGCCAAGCGCATCTATGTTGCTTCGGCCGATCGAACGGCAAGCTCGCGGCCAGACGGATAGGGCCTTCGTTCCAGCCACCATTCGGCCAGCAGGAGCGCGACAGTCCAGGAGAACCAGCCAGTGATTCCCGCAGTGACCTGGACGAACCAGGTCTCATTGCCGGCGAATGTTGTGTCCTGCTGCGGCTGCAACACAAAGAAGACGGCGACGCCCACGAACCGATTCAGAATGATTGAGCAGGTCAGCGCGAAACTGCGGATCATCCACCGTCGGTGCTCGACGAACCGGCCGCGCCGTGCCATCACGAACCCCGTCAGCGTGATGCCCAGCCACAACAGAGCCATCAGCACGCTGCTGACCTTGATCACCGGCCCGAACGGCGTGGTTGCCGCAAGGACGAGCCCTGCTAGGCCGCCAGGCAGAACCCCTGCTAATACATACGTCCTCCCGATCCGGCGATGAGCCGTCCAGTGATTGTTCCGGAACCAGGGCCAGATCTGAAAGACGACACATCCGAGCGCGATGGAGCCACAGATCACGTGGAGAACAAGCAATGGGTAATGCAGCGGGAAGTCTGGTGGGGCCGGCACCCGCGACCGGCTGGGATCCAGACTCAGGTACGGCGGCAGCGAGAACGCCACGAAGGCCACAACCACGAAGGCCAACGGCACTATCCAAGGCCGGCGCCACCAGCTAACGGATGTTCGGTTGGGCGGGCTCGGAGCCTTCAGCGTGTTTGCGTACGTCATACGCGATAGCGTACCATATACGCATTCTAGGATGGCGAGTGTGGACGAGGTGATCGCGGAGCTTGAGCTGCCCGGAAGCCTGCAACGGCTATGGGATCGGGCGGCACCCGCAAACGGGCCACGACGAAGCCTGAGTCTGGAGCGGATCGTCGACGCCGCCATCGAAATCGCCGACACCGAAGGGTTATCAGCCCTATCCATGGCCAGGCTCGCTGAGCGCCTCGGCAGCGCTCCGATGTCGCTGTATCGGCACGTTGCCAGTAAGGAAGAGCTCTACGACTTCATGATCGATGCCGCGGCCCGGGGGTCGAGTACCGCAGCGACCGACGATTGGCGGGCGGGCTTCGCGGAGTGGATTGCTGACCTCATGGCGCTCTATCGGCGGCATCCGTGGATCCTGCAGCTACCACTGACGAGGCCGCCGCTCGACCCCGGCCAGCTTGACTGGCTGGAGCGGGGATTACAAATTCAGCAGTCAACACCGTTGACCATGGCGGAGAAGGTAGGCATCGTGCTCACCCTGCTCGAGTACGCCAGAGGTCACGCCGCGATTGCCAACAGCTTGGCAGGTGCTGACGCGTCCTTCGGATTGCCGCTGCCGTACGGTCGGCTGCTGGCGCAGTTGGTTGACGAGGCTCGATTTCCGATGCTCACGGCGGCAATAACTGCCGGCGCCTTTGAGCCGCCGCCTGTTGATTCTGAGGCGGATCTTCAGGACGACTTCCAGTTTGGTCTCAATCTGATCTTGGACGGCGTAGCAGCCCTGATCCATAGCCGAGCGTGACCAGCGGGTCCTCATGGGACCGCGCAGCCCAGAATCAAGACCAAAATGCGGGAGTTCATGGGACGGGCAGCGGGCATGCCGCGCTGCGTACACGAATTATCAGCGGTGGCGACTAGGGTCTTCTTTGTCCTCCGTACGCAGCGGTCACCGTTCGGTCGTCAAAGATGCTGGCCGTCGAGAAGCTGTTGCACGAGACCTGTGGGGGTTGCGTGATCGAGTTCGAATCAGTCGGCAAGACATTCCGGGACGGCACAGCTGCAGTCGTCGATCTCAATCTCACGGTGCCTTCCCATAACTTCACTGTGATCGTCGGCCCTTCCGGATGCGGCAAGACCACGACGCTCCGCCTGGTCAACCGGATGCTGGAGCCCACTACGGGCCGGATTACCTGGGACGGCACTCCGCTTCGCTCCATGCGGAAGACCACACTGCGCCGCCAGATGGGGTACGTCATCCAGAACGGCGGGCTGCTTCCGCACCGCACGGTACTGGAGAACATCAGCACCGTGCCTGCACTACTCCACTGGCCCAGGAAAAAGATCACGCAGCGGTCGCTGGAACTGCTGAAAAGCGTCGGCTTGGAACGCAAGCTCGCATACCGTTATCCAGCTCAGCTGTCCGGTGGGCAGCAGCAACGGGTGGGTGTGGCACGAGCCCTTGCGGCGGACCCGCTCGTCCTGCTGATGGATGAGCCATTCTCGGCGGTCGATCCAGTCGTCCGCAGCGAGCTGCACGAGTTCTTTCTCGGGCTGCAACGTGAATTAGGCAAGACGATCATCTTTATCACTCACGACATCGACGAGGCCATCATGCTCGGCGACCAGGTTGCCATCATGCGGGTAGGCGGCCATCTGGCCCAGGTCGGCACGCCGCAGCAATTGCTCGACGAACCCGCTGACGCTTTCGTGGAAGGTTTCGTCGGTCGTGACCGCGGTTTCCGTTCCCTCTCGTTTCAGCCTGCGAGCGTGCTGAGCCTGGACCGAGTCAAGGTGGTGCGGGACATAGAGACTGCCAGCGGCCCAGGGCCGATTCTGGTGGTCGATGGCGACGCGCGGCCCGTTGGCTGGGCGGATCCTCAGCGCCCGGGCGGGGTCTTTCCGCTTGGGCCGACGTTCAGCCCGGAGACGGATTCGCTTCGTGTCGCCCTCGACTCTGCACTGACCTCACCACACGGACTCGCTGTCGCCGTGACGGCCGATACCCGCCGCTATGCCGGTGTGGTTAGTGCGGACACGATCCTCGCCAAGGTCAAGGACGTACGTGTATCGATCGCCGAATCGATCGCGATTCGTGGAGCCGAAGCGGCGCGGGCTCATGACGTGCTGGCCGAACCGGTGGACGGGACCGAGCCGCTGGGCGAGCCGGAGCAAGCGTACGAATCGACCGAGGTGTACGACCAGTTAGTCGAACCGGAGCAGGTGTCCGAATCGGACCAGGTGTATGACCAGCTGGCCGAACCGGAGCAGGGGTACAAATCGGACCAGGTGTACGACCAGCTGGCCGAACCAGAGCAAGCGTACGAATCGGACCAGATGTACGACCGGCAGGCCGAACCAGGGCAGGCGTACCAACCGACCGACGGACCTGACCCGCTGGCCGATCAGCAGCAGGCATACCAATCGCACCAGGTGCACGACCAGCAGAGTGAACCAGAGCAGGTCTACGAATCGGACCCGGTGTACCCCCAGCCGGCCGAACCAGAGCAGGTCTACGAATCGGACCCGGTGTACCCCCAGCCGGCCGAACCAGAGCAGGTCTACGAATCGGACCCGGTGTACGACCAGCCGGCCGAACCAGAGCAGGTCTACGAATCGGACCCGCTGTACGACCAGCCGGCCGAACCAGAGCAGCCGCCCCAATCGGACCCGGTGTACCACCGGCAGGCCCAGACAGAGCGGACCCCGGAATGGGACCAGATCTATGACCAGCTGGTTGAACCAGAGCCATTGAGTCATGCAGACCCCAATGGGAACTCCGGCAGCGGCCTCCAAGGCGACATTGCTCCGCGACCTCAGGTCGATGCTCCGGGCGGCAACGGGATCGACAGCTTCGCCGACCTGAACTATCCCGAGGACGAGAGCGAGTCGGCACCCGACGGGGAACTCTTGATCGAAGATCGCGGCATACCTGACGAACAGGATGAGGGCCGAAAGGCCAATGGCGAAGCCAACCATCGCCACGGCTCGAGCGTATTGCAGTGAGATTGGACTGGGCCTGGATCGAACGCAATCTGTCGATGATCGGCAGCTTGCTGGTCGAGCACGTCATTCTCGCTCTCGTGCCAGTCGTCATCGCCGTCGTGATCTCGTTGCCGCTTGGCTATCTGGTCTCCAAGACCCGGCGGGTGGCCAATTTCCTGCTCGCTTTTCTCGGCCTCATCTATTCGGTTCCGTCGTTGGCACTCTTCGTGCTGATGCCGTTGCTGCTCGGCACGCAGATCCTCAATCCGATCAATATCATCGTGGCTTTGGCGATCTACTCGATTGCGCTGCTGGTTCGCAGCGTCGTAGACGGACTGCGCTCAGTGCCCGCACCGGTCAAACAGTCAGCTACAGCCGTTGGCTATGGCTGGTTGCGCCGGCTGTTCCGGGTTGAGCTGCCGCTGGCCATGCCAGTGATCTTCGCTGGTCTCCGGGTCGTCACGGTGTCGAATATTGCTTTAGTGAGCGTTGCGGTGCTCATCGGCAGCGGAGCGCTTGGCAAGCTGTTCGACCTTGGCTTCGGCAGCAACTTCTACACCCCGATCATCGTCGGTTTGGTGCTGACGCTGGCTCTAGCACTGCTTGCCGATGCGCTGATCTTGCTCATCCAACGCGGCACCCTGCCCTGGTTCAGGAAGCGGGCAGTGGCATGAACTTGTTCTCCTATCTGTCCGATCCCGCCAACTGGCAGGGCACTGGGGGGATCTGGCATCTGCTGCTTCAACAGATCGGATACACCGTGGCGTCTGTTGGTATAGCAGCGGCTGTAGGCATACCCCTCGGCATCTTGATCGGTCACACCAATCGAGGGTCGTTCCTGGTGATCGGCCTCAGCAATTCTGCTCGAGCAATTCCGTCTCTGGGCCTGCTAGTCCTCGTTGTGTTGCTGCTCGGCACCGGCGTTGGGCCAATCATCGGCGTGCTTGCCGTGCTGGCCCTGCCGCCTATCCTCACCGCGACGGCGGCGGGTATTCGCGGTGCAGATCACGATGCGGTGCACGCAGCCCGCGCGCTCGGTATGTCGGCACGCCAAGTCGTGACCAAGGTCGAATGGCCACTGGCCCTACCTCTGGTGATCTCCGGGCTGCGAAGCGCAACCCTGCAAGTCGTGGCCACGGCAACGGTTGCTGCTTACACCTCCGGTGGTGGCCTGGGACAGCTGCTCATCACAGGCAATGCCACGCGTGACTATCCCGAAATGTTCGCGGGCGCCTTTCTCATTGCCGTACTGGCTATTGTCCTAGATGTGTTGCTCGGTGCGCTTGGCTGGCTCGCTGGCCGGCGCGCTCACCCCGCTAGCGAGCGATCAGCGACGCGGCAGCAATCTGCGCTCGACCTGGCCGCCTAGTCGGGCTCTGCTGAAAAGCGAGACGGAGAAAAGTCGATATGAAGATCAAGCAATCCCTTGTTGGCGTCGGCTTGGGGCTCGCCCTCCTGCTCGCCGCCTGCGGTGGCACCAACAACCCGTTGGGTGAGGCGAGTCCGCCGCAGCCGTCGGAGTCTGCCCCGGCCAGCGCCCCGGTTGTTGTCGGCTCGGCTGACTTCACCGAGTCCAAGATCCTCGCCGAGATCTACTCACAAGCATTGAAGGCAAAAGGTGTCGAGTCATCGACCAAGCTTGGGATCGGATCCCGCGAGATCTATATCAAGGCGCTCCAAGATCAGTCGATCTCAGCGGTACCTGAGTACACCGGGAACCTGTTGCTCTACTTCGACCCGAACGCCACCGCGACCACGGCTACGGAGGTGGAGAAGGCTCTGCCGGACCTGCTGCCGAGCGACCTCAAGCTGCTCAGCAGCTCTGATGCGGTCGATCAGGATGTCTATGTCGTCACCAAGGAGTTCTCGGCGCAGCACGGGATCAACTCACTGGAGGATTTGAGGAAGATCGCGAGCACCTCAACTCTGGGTGGTCCGCCGGAGCTTGGGGAGCGGGCCTATGGGCCCCCCGGCCTGGAAAAGATCTACGGCGCCAAGTTCAAAGCATTCGTCCCGTACCCCAAGTACCCGCCGAAGATCAGTGATCTGGATAACAACAAGATCCAGGTGGCGAGCTTCTTCACCACCGACGCCATCCTCGCCGAGAAGGGCTACCTCCTGCTCGAAGACCCGCAGTCGATGATTCTTCCGCAAAACGTGATACCGCTCGTGCGCTCGGATGTCGCTGACAACCCAACCGCGGTGGCGGCCTTGGATGCGGTCCAGGCTGCACTGTCGACCTCGGATCTTATGCAGCTCAACAAGAAGGTCGACAGCGAACGCCAGGATCCTGCACAGGTGGCCGGGGAGTGGCTGACGAGCAGGAGCCTCGCTTAGCTCGTTCCGCAGCCGGAGTTATTCGGCTTCCGGTGGCGCGATCTTATGATCGCGCTCGTCCCGGTTCGCCCATTCCAGCAGTTGATCGAGTCGATAGGGGTGGTCGTCGATATCGGCGTGCAGGTCGCCGAGTCCAGCAAACCGAGCTGGCATGGTGGCGATGGTGAAGTCCTTGGGATCGGCGTCAACGACCTCGTCCCAGCGCAAGGGCGCCGAGACGACGCCTTCAGGCGTGCCGCGTACGGAATATGCGCTGGCGATGGTGTGATCACGCGCGTTCTGGTTGTAGTCGACGAAGACCGATCCAGGATCCCGGTCTTTGCGCCACCAAGTCAGGTCCACGAGCCCGTCTGCTCGGCGCTCCACCTCACGGGCAAATGCCCAGGCTGCACGGCGTACCTCGGGATGTCCATGATCAGGAATGATTCGTACGTAGATGTGCAATCCTTTGCCCCCAGAGGTCTTCGGATACCCGACCGCACCCAGCTCGGCCAACAGCTCTTGCACGATCACTGACACCCGCCGTACGTCGTTGTAAGTGGCCACTGGCATGGGATCAAGATCGATCCGCCACTCGTCGGGGGACTCGACGTCTTCGCGACGGGAGTTCCAGGGATGGAACTCCACGGTCGACATCTGCACTGCCCAAATGACATCGGCTGGATGAGTCACGCAGAGCTCATCGGCGTCCCGGTTGAAACGCGGGAAGTGCACCCGAACGGTCTCGATCCAGGGCGGCGCTCCGTGCGGCAGTCGCTTCTGATGCACCTTCTCGCCATCGACTCCATCGGGAAAGCGGTGCAGCATGCACGGCCTGTGGTAGAGGGCGTTGACGATGCCGTCGGCGACTGAGAGGTAATACCGAGCAAGATCAAGCTTGGTCTCCCCACGCGCGGAGAAATAGATCCGGTCGGGATTGCTGATCTTGACAACTCGATCTCCGACCTCCAGCTCGATGCGTTCCGTCGCCATGCCAGAAACAGTAGACGAGCCCCTCAGAAACTGACACTGGTTGCCCTGGCGGAGCCTCGGCTTGGCGTGTCGCGCGAACCAGTGTCAGATTCTGAGGGCATCAGCCTCAGTCAGCGCGACCTAAGCCACGCGAGCACCGCCAGTACTCGGCGATTGTCTGAGCCGACGTCCGGCAAGTTGATCTTGGCGAAGATGTTGGAGATGTGCTTCTCGACTGCGCCGCCGGTGATCACCAGACGCTTCGCGATGGCGGCGTTGCTACGTCCCTCAGCCATCAGCGCCAGTACCTGTTTCTCCCGCATGCTGAGTGCGGCGACGGGATCGGCGCGCCTCACGACGAGGAGCTGGGCGACAACTTCTGGGTCGAGGACCGTGCCACCTGCGGAAATCGTTCGCAGCGCATCAACAAGCACCTCGAGTGAAGTGACTCGATCCTTCAGCAGATAACCCACCCGACCTCGGCCGTCGGAGAGAAGAACGTCGGCGTAGGAGAGCTCGACATACGCCGACAACATCAAGATCCCTAGGTCGGGCTGGGCAGCGCGGGCCTCGACCGCCGCCCGCAACCCGTCGTCAGTCATATTCGGCGGCATCCGGACATCCACGATCGCAACATCGGGCCGCTGCTCGGCGACGGCGCGCAAGAAGCTAGGTGCGTCCTCGACGGCGGCGACGACCTCGCAGTCGACCTCGGTCAGCAGCCGAACCAAACCCTCCCGGAGCAACACGGAGTCATCGGCCACCACCACACGCACAGGCACCAGGCTGTCATACCTGGTGCCTGTGCGATTGAGACCTAGGTCAAGGCTGCAGAGGAATCGTCGCTGTCAGCTGCGTGGGCCCACCCGCTGGAGACGACACAGTCAGCGTCCCATCGACCCCGGCAAGCCGGTCGGAGAGGCCGGACAAACCGTGACCCTTGGCTGGTGACGCGCCGCCGATCCCATCGTCGGTGATGTTGATCAGCGCCAAGGCGCCTACGCGGCGCAGCTCGACTGAAGCCTCCCGCGCCCGACTGTGCTTCTCCACGTTCGTCAAAGCTTCGGCCACGACGAAGTAGGCCGCGTTCTGCGCAGCGTCGGACAGTTGCACATCATCAACCTCAACCGAGGTCGGGATAGTGCCCCGCGCGGCCAGCCCGGTGATCGCCGCCCGCAGGCCTTGCTCGGCCAGAACCGGCGGAGCGATCCCGCGGGAGAGGGTACGAATCTCAGCGAGCGCATCCTGCGACTGTTGCAACGCCTCGTCGAGCAGGGCACGCGCCTGGCCCGGGTCGTCGTCCAGCCGGCGCTGAGCGGCGGACAGATCCATGCCGAGTCGGACCAGCCGCTGCTGCGGACCGTCGTGCAGGTCGCGCTCGAGCCGTCGCAGGGTGTGTACCTCAGCTTCGCCCGCAGCAGTGCGGCTTTGAGTCAGGTCGGTGACCTGCTGACGCAGAGCCGGCGTCTCGTCGACCAGCAGTGCGTACGCCACCGCACCATGCAGCCGGACGAGTCCACGCAGCACAAAGGGGGCTGTGATCAACAGCAGTGCGCCAAGCACGCTATTGAACGTGAGTTCGGCGAGGCGGCCGGGATAGCCAAGCAGAGCTGGCAGACCCTCACTCGACTCCGGGAGCCAGCGGCTCCAGAACCAGTAGGTGACGCCGCCGAGGCCACCGACGACCCATGTCAGCGCTAGCGAAAAGGTGATGGTGCTGAGGATGAAGTTGACCAGGACGTGGAGCAGATCGCGCCACGATTGCGGATAGGCCAAACGCCGCAGTTTCCCCCGGAAGCCAGGTCCAGCCGCCGGATAGCGGGTAGGCGGCAGCGCGATCCCGGCATAGCCGAGCAGCGCCATCGTCATCCGCGACGACCAGCCGGCGACAATGAGGCAGCCGACCAGGATGAACAGACCCACAACCAGCACCAGTAGTCCGACTCCGACGCTGAATAGCGCGACACAGGCGACGAACGCGGCAAGCGAGAGCGCGAACATCCCGATGATCACCGCCAGGTTGCGACCCGTGCCTTTGATCATGGACGTCACGGGATCATCCTCGGCGTAGCGGACGGGTTCCTGCGTGGCGACGGCACGCGGGGGAAGAACGTCATAAAGATCAAGTACGTCGGTAGCCGGTTCACGGCGGACATCAGAATCACTCATGCCCTCTACGTTCTTCGATTGGCGACAAAGCCACCATCAGGCTATCGGGCCACTTTCATATCGGGTTTTCCCTACCTGGAGCCCGCTCAGTGCGGTGCTCTCATGTCTGGGCCGGGTCCGGCATAGGGTGCCATCGCTAACGCTGCGAGCGGCAGTCGCACGATGAACTGGGTGCGACCAGGCTCGCTAGTGACGGTGACAGTGCCGTGATGAGCTTCGACAACAGCGGCCACGATGGCCAGTCCGAGACCGGTGCTACCGCCGGTCGCCGCATCAGGAGCGCGCATTCGGCTTGCGTCACCTCGGGCAAAACGCTGGAAGACGCGACCGGACACCTCTGGAGGGATGCCTGGTCCGTTATCGGTCACGGTGACAACCGCTTCCGTGCCGTTGACCGAAACCCCGGTATGCACCTGGGTTCCCGGAGGGGTATGGGTACGCGCGTTCGCCAACAGGTTGATCATCACCTGATAGAGCCGGTGCTGGTCGCCCTGTGCGATCACCGGGTATTGCGGAAGAGTGAGCTGCCATCCATGGTCTGGGCCGGCAGCCCGGGCGTCGCTGACCGCGTTGATCACGATTTCGCTCAGATCGCAAGGTTGCAGATCCAGGTCAGGTCCGGAGTCGAGCCGCGCGAGCAGCAGCATGTCTTCGACCAGCTTGGACATTCGCTCGGCCTCGGATTCGACCCGGGACATCGCGTACGCAGCGTCGGTTGGGATCTTTTCTCGGTCGCGCCTGGTCAGTTCCGCGTAGCCCCGGATAGCTGCCAGCGGATTACGCAGCTCGTGCGATGCGTCGGCCACGAATTGCCGCACCTTGGTCTCGGAGGCCTGGCGGGCAGCGAGAGCCTCTTCGACGTTGTTGAGCATGTGGTTGATCGCCTGCCCGACGCGGCCAACTTCGGAGGCAGGATTGGCATCCTGTGGTGGTACCCGCACGGCGAGGGCGACCTCGCCACGATCCAGCTTCAGCTGGGACACCTGCTGCGCGGTGGCTGCCACCCGATTCAACGGGCGCAGGCTGCGGACGATCAAGGAGCGGGCCGCCAATACAGTCCCCGCGACGGCCAGCAGAGAAAACAGCGCCGCCAGGCCGACCAGTTCGAGGACGGTTTCGTCGACCTGATTGAGCGGTACGCCGACCACCAGGGTGCCGATGGTTGTCGCGTCTGAGATGATCCGGAAGCCGACCACTCGATAGCGACCGAGTCCGCTCAGCGTGATGGAGCTCTTCGATCCGTCAGTCGGTACGCCGGCGAGCTGTGAGACGGCGTCGTCGGGAAGCAGCGTGACGGCTGCGCCGTGCTGACCGGAAGCGCCCTGCTCAGTGAGCCGACCACCAGATTGCGCATTGCCGTCCACGTCGTAGATCACTGCGAGCGTACCGATCGGCTGACCAGGGCGTAGCAGACCGCTATGAGGACCTTGTTCTGAGGGGCTGTAGCCGCCGACCGGGTCGCGTACCCGGGCAGTGACCGCATCGAGCTGGCGGTCGAGCTGGGACATCAACACCTGTCGGGTGGCCAACGCCGTCGCGGTAGTGATCAAAAGTGCTGCCAGCGCAACAAGCGCCGTCAGCCTGACGATAAGTTGGCGGCCTAGCGTGCCCCGGCCGAAGGGGTCGGGTCGCGGCAAGATGTCCGGCGTACGCGACGCATTCGCAAGGGCGACTGCGTTCGGTTGCCCAGTGGGCTGATAACTCATGTAGCGGCCGGGCGCAGTACGTAACCGGCGCCGCGCAGCGTGTGAATCATCGGCGGGCGATTGGCGTCGATCTTCTTGCGGAGATAGGAGATGTAGAGCTCGACAACGTTCGCTTGGCCGCCGAAGTCGTAGTTCCAGACCCGATCCAAGATCTGTGCCTTGCTGAGCACTCGACGCGGATTGCGCATGAGATAACGCAGCAGCTCGAACTCGGTCGCGGTCAACTGGATTTCCACCCCGCCACGGCGTATCTCATGGCTGTCCTCATCCAGTGTCAGGTCGCCAACCACCAGAACCGAATCGCTCCGAGCGAGCGCGGCCCCGCTGCGGCGCAGCAGCGCGCGTAGCCGGGCGATGACCTCCTCCAGGCTGAAGGGCTTGGTGACGTAATCATCACCGCCCGCGGTGAGGCCACCGATGCGATCTTCGACTGAGTCCTTTGCAGTGAGGAAGATCACCGGCACGTTAGGATCCTCAGCCCGGATGCGTCGCATCACCTCCAGCCCGTCGAAGTCTGGCAGCATCATGTCCAGCACGATCGCATCTGGTCTGGTTTCCCGGGCTACCTTCACGGCCTGCCCGCCTGAGGCGGCGGTGGAAACCTGCCAGCCCTCGTAGCGCATGGCCATTGACAGCAGTTCGGTCAAACTGGATTCATCGTCGACCGCGAGAATCCGGATTGGCGTGCCGTCGGGTCGGGTGAGAGGTGCTGTGGTGCCGTCTGTGCGAATCATGCGCCCCAGCCTGACACCAGATCTCACTAAATCTC
The DNA here is from genome assembly GCA_963740515.1 of uncultured Actinomycetota bacterium. GTDB lineage: Bacteria > Actinomycetota > Actinomycetes > Propionibacteriales > Propionibacteriaceae > Microlunatus. The sequence continues at coordinate 97,631 of CAVUEO010000035.1, read as the reverse complement.
TATGCGGTAGCTGTGGCTTCCCTGTGAATCCGTCAGTGGTCTCTGTGGGCAGCTCACGCGCCCGCTCGCGTTCTGGATTGCGGCGCGAAGGCGTCGTCTTCGTCATCGAACGGCGGCTTCTTACGCCGGAACAACCGGTCGATTGAGACAGCGCCCCCGCCCATGACGAACAACAGCAGGCCTAACAGCCCAAGTGCCACGTTGTACTCGTAGCCGCCCTTGTACGTGCCGTCGGCGTTGAGCAGTGCCGGTGGCCATTTGTACCAGTTGGTGTAGGCGATGATGAGGATCTGCTCGATGAGCACCCCGAGGCCGACGAGCCGGGTCAAGGCGCCGACGATAAGCAGTACGCCGCCGACCAGTTCGAAGATGATGGAGCCCCACGCCGCTACTTCCGCGTACGGGGCCCGGAACTGAGACAGGTAGTCGATTTGTTTCTGGACGCCGGCGTCCCAGCGCATCCAGCCGTGCAGCAACAGAATGCCGCCAAGTCCCAGTCGGGCAACGAGCAGGCCGAAATTCTGCAGGAAGCTTAAGAAGCTAGCCATGGGTTGCTTCTCCTAGCAGGTGAGCTGGAACCACGCTACGCAGGCGTATCCAGGCTAGTCAGCCCACCACGCCGATGTGCGGGCGACCGATCAAGCCCTTTCAGTTGGCACCGTCAGGAAGGAGCCACAAAGATGCAGAACGGGTGCCCGGCAGGGTCTGCATAAACAAACAGCGGCTCAATCTCGTCGTCTGATCGATCGAGAAGGAGGCGGGCGCCGAGAGCTAACGCGCGCTGATGCTGAATTTGGAGATCGGACACTGTCGGCACCGTCGTATCGAGGTGCAGCATCTGCGGTCGCGGTCCTTCAGGCCATGTCGGCTCCGGCAGATGCGGCACCTGCTGGAATGCGAGGCGCGAGATACCGGTGGCGTCGCGCAACACCAGCCAGTCCTGCCCTCGGGTATCTGGCGTCCCGTCGGCCGGAGGTTCGTCGCCGGGCCGGTAGCGAAAGCCCAACAACTGTCGATAGAACTCCGCGAGCACGCGGGCGTCCTCGCAGTCCAGAACCACCTGGCGCAGAGTCGGTGTCGTCGGCTCAGTGGAGTCGCTCATGGTGCAATGCTCGCAGACAGCGCCGCGACCTTGGAGCTTTCGTCGTGTCGTTTGAGCATCCGAACTCAGTCTGGGCGGTTCGTGACGAAGATCGCGTTGCCTGGGTCCCCAGGTGCGTCGTGCACCTCCACAGTTCCGAACCCGGCGTCGGCGAGCAATCTTCGCGCCACCTGCTCCCCCCAGCCGGTCCCGAGCCCGGCACCGCCCTCAGCGAGAGACACCGTCATGCAGTGCAGCAGACTGAAGCCGTACGTCATGGGAGCGACTGGGTTGCCGATGTTGTCCTCGAGGTTGCTGGAGATGCGGGGCTCGTTCATCAGGAAGGTCCCGCCAGGTTCCAAGATCGACTGGATGGCGCTGAGCACCTCCAGCGGCCGAGCCTGGTCGTGCACTGAGTTGAACACGAACGCGGCCCCGAATGGTCGCTCAGAGGTCAGCGTCGCTGCGTCCGCCACTTCGAACGAGACGTTGCTCAGCGCACCTGCCCGGGAACGTGCTATTGCGATGGCGTCGGCGTCCAGGTCAAAACCGAAGAACGTCGAGTCCGGGAACCGGCGCGCCATGACAAGAGTCCCGTTGCCGGAGCCGCAGGCTACGTCGGCGACCCTGGTGCCGCTCTCCAGCTTCTCAACCAAGCCGGGGGCGAGCGGCAGGATCTCCTGGACGAGGATGTCGCGGTACATCGGCTGCCACAGCACGTCCATGGCGTCGTGGATCTCTGGGGCGTACGCTGCCCACGGAACGCCTCCACCGTCGGTGAAGCACTTGGCGACCGCATCGGCCTGCCGGGTGATCACCGAGACTAGGTACGCGACGGGGGCCAGGTTGTCGTAGGTATCCCCAGTCAGCACGGCCGCGTGCTCAACCGGCAGCCAGAAGCGTCGGTTGTCTGCGTCGTACTCGACGATGCCGGCGGTCGCCATGGCGGCCAGCCACTCACGGACGTACCGCTCCTGCAACCCCCCACGTTCGGCGAGCTCAGCAGACGTCGCTGGGCCTGCGGCCGCCAGCTCGAACAGCCCGGTGCGGCGGCCTATCTCAATGAGGGAGGTGATCAGCCCGCCGGTTATTGTCTCGATGAGCTTGGAGGCGAATTCCTCGACAGCCGCCGCGTCCACGTCTGTCTGTTCGGTGACTGGCTGGTTCAGGTGTTCGACGGTGGTCATGGCTGAACTGTAGGGAAACGCTGCGTCGAAGCGCATGGGGTGAGCGCCCCATCTTTGCGAGGCGGTTCAGAGGAGACTGTGTCGAGTCGCGAACAGGCTCGCCATGGCCCGGTTGGAGACGCCGATCTTGGCGTAGATGTGCTCGATGTGATTGCTCGCTGTCTTCCGAGAGATCACCAGGCGTTCCGCGATCTCCTTCTGCGACATGCCGCGCGCGAGATGTCGCAGAACCTCCACCTCCCGGGCCGTGAGTCCGGCCGGCCACTGCCGGTTGCGTCGTACCTGGTGGCCGGCGGCCCGAAGCACAGTGTCGACAGCAGCGCCGTCCAGGCGTCCGGCCCTGACCTCCTCTCGGAAACGTGCCGCGATCTTGTCGGCATCGAGGGCTTCCCGGTAGGGCCTCGGCTCCGACCACGCCTGATAGCAGTCGGCTACCGCCAGCAGCCGTCCCTCTGGCGTGAGCGACTCGGCTCTGCTTCCTCGCGGGTACCCCGAGCCGTCGAGGCGTTCGTGGTGCTGTGCTGCCATCGGCGCCAGGCCTGCCAGGGCCGGGACTGAGGCCAGGATGCGATCGCTGTAGTAGGGATGCAACCGAACCCGTTCGACTTCGCCGGCGGTGAGCGGCGCGCGCTTGTCCCAGATCGTATTGGGGACACCCATCCGACCAAGATCGTGGACCAGTCCGGCCCGGTATACCGTCCGCGTGTTTGCACCCGACTCGCCGGCCGCGGCAGCCGCGAGCTCAGCAACACCGCGTGAGTGGCCCAAGGTGTACGGCGACTTCAGATCCACGAAGTCGGCGCTGGCCGCCAGCGCTTGGTCAAGTTCGTCCTCGCCCAGCTCTCGGCTGGCTGTCGGAGCCTTGCCCATCACCGCGTCCCAGGTCGCCACCTGATCCAACTTGCCGAAGATCGCCTCGGCCTCGGCCGCAAACAACTTCACCAGAGTCGGGTCGAGCTGGCCGCCACTGCGGGCGCGGGCCACTCCGACGGCGGCCTCCACGCCACCAGTGTGATGGAACACCTCGACTACATCGGCGAGCTGTACCAGGCGGGCTGGCGGCAGCACCTCCTCGCCCTTGATGCCATCGGGTTCCCCCTTGCCATCCCAGCGCTCGAACGTCTGGGCGACGCTGTCGCGGACCGCGTCGGAGAGCCCAAGTTCCTCGCTGAACGCCGAGGCGGCACGCCAATGGTTCGTATACATGTGCTCGAGGTCGTGCCTGCCGTCAGCGAGAAACCCGACCCCGGCTTTGATGCGCTCGGCGAGCGGCCGGCCGTCGCCGATGTGGCGCAGCAGGAAGGCGACGCTGCCGAGGGCGTCGGCGTCGTCGACGTACGCGGCGTCGTGCTTGAACGCCTGGTCATCCCCGAACCACTTCGCCTGTTCATAGGCATCAATGTGGCATCCCAACCAGGCCAGCATGGAGGCGTAATAGACGACCTCGCGTTGCTCCTCGTCCATCGCCAGGCGCTCGGCGAGGTGCAAGGCAATGTAGGTCTGCCGCAGCACATGCTCGGTGGGGTGACCAAGTCCAAGGTCGGCCCCGAAGGACAGTGCGGCGAGGAGTTCCGTCACTCGCACGCCGGAAGCTTCCACGTCCCGATTGTCAGGCTGCGAAGGAACTTTGTCAGGAGGCGAGCTGGCGCTGGTACGAAGCACTGTCGTCGCGCAACGCGAGGGCGCATTGGAATATTCGGCTCTCATGAGCAGCGTGTATGTGCGCCGACCGAACGGCTGGAAGTTGACGTTCCACCAACAGACTCTCCGCTGAGACCTAGCCACGCCGATGCGCCCTGAGCCTGTCGAAGGGCCTTCGACAAGCTCAGGCCACATAGAAGGGCCTTCGACAAGCTCAGGCCACATAGAAGGGCCTTCGACAAGCTCAGGCCACATAGAAGGGCCTCAGCGGCAGCCGTCAGCCACCCTTACCAGTGGAAGCCACGCTGTCGCAGCAGTCACTGAGCGGGCTCGGCACCACGTCGGATTCCCAGGGTCGCTACCAGATCCTCATGGAGTTCCATCCACACCGTGTGGCAGGAGTCCACTCGTGGGCGAGCAACCCAGGAGAGCTCGCCCCGCTCGACTCGAGCCAGGGCGGCCGTGAAGCGGTCGTCGTACCCCTGGAACCGCACTAGTCGCCCCCCGAGCTCATGGCAAACCGTACGGAGCTCCTGGCTAAGGGTCGCCAGCGCAGAGAGCACGCGCTGGTCCCACTCCCTATCCGTGTGCTCATTGACGGCAAGCGGGTCCGCGCCGTTGGGCCGCAGTTGCCAGTCGGTGCAGGCACGAAGGAGTCGCTCGTTGTAAGGAAGGAAAGTCAGGTAAGCGCGGCGGATGCTCGAATTCGAGTCGGCTGCGGCAAGTTCGTGAGACAGCTGGCGCTCATTTTCCGAACGGCCTGATTCCGTCAGGGTCCAGCCAGCTGTCCCGGCGAACTCGACCCTCGTGATCCAGCCGAAGGCTTGAAAGTCCAGCAGCAGCTCAGGTACAAGCGTGGTGTCGAGCTCGAACCGTGCAGCAACCTCGGCGTCGTCCGCCATGCCCTTGAGGCGTACGGCGTGAAGAGTCAGTAGCTCGGGGCTGGACTCGACGGGTGCGCTCACAGACGTTCTCCTACTCCGACAAGTGAAGGAAGGCTGGCAGCCGCGGGAATCCTGCGAAAAGATTTGGGAACATTCACACCTCTGACATAGTTGAGCCTAGTACGCTCAGGTAATAAGTTGAGTGACCTAGACTCAAGACAACCCAAAAGACTTCCAGCTGGAGGAAACACATCATGGCTCGTGCAGTCGGCATCGACCTCGGAACGACCAACTCAGTCGTCGCCGTACTAGAAGGTGGAGAGCCCACCGTCATTCCCAACGCCGAGGGCTCCCGGACCACCCCGTCGGTGGTCGCATTCGCGAAGGGCGGCGAAGTCCTGGTTGGCGAGGTCGCCAAGCGCCAGGCCGTCACCAACGTCGAACGCACCATCCGCTCCGTCAAGCGCCACATGGGCACTGACTGGAAGGTGCGGATCGATGACAAGGACTACCGTCCTCAGCAGATCAGCGCCTTCGTCTTGCAGAAGCTGAAGCGAGACGCAGAGGCCTACCTGGGTGAGCAGGTCACCCACGCGGTCGTGACCGTTCCCGCCTACTTCTCTGACGCGCAGCGCCAGGCCACCAAAGAGGCCGGCGAAATCGCTGGCTTGGTCGTCGACCGCATCATCAACGAGCCGACGGCGGCAGCCCTCGCGTACGGTCTGGACAAGACCGATCAGGATCAGACAATCTTGGTCTTCGACCTCGGTGGTGGCACATTCGACGTCTCGCTGCTGGAGATCGGTGACGGTGTCTTCGAAGTGAAGGCCACCAACGGTGACAACCGGCTCGGTGGCGACGACTGGGACTCCAGAATCGTCGACTGGCTGGTGAAGCAGTTCAAGAACAAGAACGGTACTGATCTTGCTCAGGACAAGATCGCGCGCCAGCGGCTCCAGGAGGCTGCCGAGAAGGCCAAGATCGAGCTCTCCTCAGCGAGCGAGACGCAGATCAACTTGCCGTACATCACGCTTGGCCAAGCCGGCCCGCTGCACCTTGAGGAGAAGCTGACCCGTTCGGAGTTCCAGCGGCTCACCTCTGATCTCCTTGATCGTTGCCGGGCGCCGTTCAACGCAGTGATCAACGATGCCAAGATCAGCGTCGGCGCGATCAACCACGTGATCTTGGTCGGTGGCTCGACCAGGATGCCTGCCGTTGTTGAGCTGGTCAAGGAGTTGACCGGAGGCAAGGAGCCGCACAAGGGCGTCAATCCCGACGAGGTAGTTGCTCTGGGCGCCAGCCTCCAGGCCGGTGTGCTGAAGGGTGAAGTCAAAGACGTGTTGCTGCTCGACATCACCCCGCTGAGCCTCGGCATCGAAACCAAGGGCGGCGTGTTCACCAAGATCATCGAGCGGAACACCACGATCCCCACCAAGCGTTCTGAGGTGTTCACCACGGCCGATGACAACCAGCCTTCGGTGATGATCCAGGTCTACCAAGGCGAGCGTGACTTCGCCAAGGACAACAAGCCCCTCGGCAACTTCGAACTGACAGGATTGCCGCCTGCGCCGCGCGGAGTGCCGCAGATCGAGGTCGCATTCGACATCGACGCCAACGGCATCGTGCACGTCCACGCCAAAGACCTGGCCACTGGCAAACAGCAGTCCATGCAGATCACCGGCGGCTCCGCACTCGGCAAGGAAGACATCGACCGGATGGTCAAGGAGGCCGAGGCGCACGCCGAAGAGGACCGCAAGCGTCGCGAGGCCGTGGAGCTTCGCAACGAGGCCGACAACCTGGTCTTCCGTACCGAGAAGCTGCTCAGCGAGAACGCGGACAAGATCACCGACGACGTCAAGCAGCCGGTTGAGGAGGCGATCGCCGAGCTCAAGACCGCTCTGGAAGGTGAGGACAACGACGCTGTCAAGGCCGCGGTCGAGAAGCTGAATACGACGAGTGCCCAGCTTGGTCAGGCTATGTACGCAGCGGCCCAGGCCTCTCAGCAGGCTCCGACGGAGGCCGGCGAGCCGAGTGAGCATGCCGAGTCCAATGGCGCAAGCAGCACCGCTGACGAAGATGTTGTCGATGCCGAGATCGTGGACGACGACCAGACCTCGAGTGAGGCCCGGTGAGCGTACCCGAACAGGAGCATCGGCGTGACGCCGAGGCCGAGTTTGAGGAGCGTGGCCCGACCGTACGGGACAGGCGACGCATCGATCCGGAAACCTACGAAGTACGGGAGCCGCAGGCACCTGCGGCTCCTGCCACCGCCGGCCCAGAAGAGGCCGCCAGTCCAGTTTCGGAGGCTGAAGCAGAAGTGATTGAGCTCAAGGCCGCTTTGGCCGAACGGACCTCCGACCTGCAGCGGCTCCAAGCCGAGTACGTGAACTACAAGCGTCGGGTCGACCGGGATCGTGATCTTGCTCGCAAGGTGACTATCGAGGGTGTGCTGAAGGATTTCCTTTCGGTGCTCGACGACGTGCGCTCGGCCCGCGAACACGAAGAGCTGAATGGCGGATTCAAGGCTGTCGCCGAAGAGATCGAGCGGGTCACATCCAAATACGGCCTGCAGGCATTTGGCGAGGCTGGTGATCCCTTCAACCCGCACATCCACGAAGCGCTGCTGCATGCGCACGCGGGGGGCATCGACGGCCCGACCTGCGTGGAGATTCTGCAGCCGGGGTATCGCATCGGGGACCGCGTCCTACGGCCTGCCCGGGTCGCGGTCGCTGAGCCCGAGCCTGATGCCCCCGCTGCTGTCGCGGAGGCGGTGGAGGCAGCTCAGCAGCAGAGTCCGGAACCTGTTGAAGAGCCTTCGTCAGGCCCAGCCGGCGAGCCGGCCGGGGCGGCAGGTGAGTCGGGGAAAGATGAGTCGGCTGCCAACGACCATCAATCGTGATCTTCTGAGCAAAACCCCAGTATCAGTAGTTGATCATCGCGAAGGGAGGTGTCGGTGAGTACCAAGGACTGGATCGAGAAGGACTACTACAAGGTCCTGGGTGTCTCCAAGGACGCCACCCCCGAGGAGATCAAGAAGGCATACCGCAAGCTGGCGCGAGGCAACCATCCTGACCAGAACCCAGGCAACGCTGCCGCCGAACAGCGTTTCAAAGAAATTTCCGAAGCCAACGACGTGCTCTCCAACTCGGCCAAGCGCAAGGAGTACGACGAGGCCCGCCGACTGTTCGGTAGTGGCGGTTTCCGCTTCCCGGGAACTGGCAGTGGACGTACCAGCGGCCCGTCTGTCGATGACCTTTTCCGTAATGCCGGAGGTGGCCTGGGCGACATCTTCGGAGGCCTGTTCAACGGCGGTCCTGCCACACAGACAACGCGGGTCTCCACCGCCCGTGGGCCGCGTCGCGGCAGCGACGTCGAGGGCGAGGTCTCTGTTGACTTCGTTCAGGCGATTGAAGGCGTGACCGTTGGGATGCAGATGGTGTCCGACACTGCGTGCGACGCCTGTCGTGGCACCGGCGCCCGGGCAGGGACGATTCCGCGGGTTTGCCCCACGTGTGAGGGCAGCGGTATGCAGACCTCGACCTCGGGCGGGGTCTTCGCTGTGACTGAGCCGTGCCGGGAGTGTCGCGGTCGCGGGATGGTCGTAGACGACCCATGCCCGGTGTGCCTCGGCTCTGGCCGAGGCAAGTCCACCAAGACCATGCAGGTTCGGATTCCGGCAGGTGTTACCGACGGCCAGCGGATACGGCTCAAGGGCCGCGGCGGAGCTGGAGAAAACAGTGGTGCCCCCGGCGACCTGTATGTCATCGTGCACGTCCGCCCGCACCCGATCTTCGGGCGTAAAGGCGACAACTTGACCCTGACCGCGCCAGTCACGTTCCAAGAAGCAGCTCTGGGGGCAGAGATCGAGGTGCCCACGCTGGGTGGCCAGCCGGTCAAGCTGCGGTTGTCACCTGGAACGCCGAATGGACGCACGCTGCGGGTACGCGGTAAGGGTGTCCGCAAGCGTGACGGCACGAAGGGCGACCTGCTGGTCACGGTCGAGGTATTGGTGCCCCAGGCGCTCAACGATCAGGCCCGAGAGGCCCTGAACTCCTATGCGGAGGCGGTTGGCTCGGCGAATCCGCGGGCGAAGCTCTTCGCCGCTGGATGAGGTGTGACGTGTCTGCATCCGAGCTGCCGCAGCGAATAGATCATGACGCGCCGGTGTTTGTCATCTCGGTGGCTGCCCACCTCGCTGGAATGCATCCGCAGACGCTGCGAACCTACGACCGAATGGGCTTGGTCTCGCCGCGGCGTACCGCAAAGCGAGGTCGCCGCTACTCGGCGCGCGACATCGCCCGGCTCCGCATGATCCAGCGGCTCTCGCAGGACGAGGGCATCAATCTGGAGGGCATCCGCCGCATCCTGCACATGCAGGATGAGATCGATGATCTCCGTGCGCGGATGCAGGAGCTGACCCAGCTGCTCGCAGTGGTACATGCCGCACCACCAGGATCGCGTGTGTTCACTGCCGACCCCACCGGCGGCGTCCACATCGGCGGCCGCCGCTGGAGTCCACCCCGACAGATCACCTCCCACTGAAGCCGACTTGTCAGAACTGAGTTGACCTATAGCTCAACTCAGTTCTGACAAGTCCGAGAAGAAGAAAGTAGATGGATACCAGCAAGCTCACTACCAAGAGTCGTGACGCGGTCTCGGCCGCGTTGCGTACCGCCCTTACCGAGGGCAACCCGTACGCCGAGCCGTCGCATCTGCTGCACGCGCTGTTGCAGGTGCCAGGCAATACCGCCGCGCCTTTGATCGCTGCTGCCGGGGCGGACCCGGCTGTCGTTGCTGCGGCCGCGCAGGGCGCGATTGCCAAGCTGCCGTCGGCGAAAGGCTCCTCGGTCAGCCAGCCGACCCTCTCGGGCTCGCTCGCCCGGGTGTTGGCCGACGCCGAGGTCCGAGCCGAACAACTCGGCGACGCGTACGTGGCCACCGAACATCTGCTGATCGCGCTGGCCACCGTTGACTCGGACGCGAAGAAGGTGCTGGTTGCGCTGAACATCAAGCCGAACGTGCTGACGCGCGCCTTCAACCAGGCTCGCGGCAGTAAGCGGGTGACCAGCCCGGAGGCTGAGGGGACCTCATCCGCGCTTGATCAATATGGGGTCGATCTCACCGCAATGGCCCGGGACGGCAAACTCGACCCGGTGATCGGGCGAGATGCTGAGATCCGGCGTGTGGTCCAGGTGCTTGCGCGGCGGACCAAGAACAACCCCGTGCTGATCGGGGAGCCTGGCGTGGGCAAGACCGCGGTTGTCGAAGGTTTGGCGCAACGGCTGGTCGCTGGCGATGTGCCCGACTCGCTCAAGAGCCGCCGCTTGCTGGCGCTTGACCTGCCGTCGATGGTGGCTGGGGCTAAATTCCGCGGGGAGTTCGAGGAGCGACTCAAGGCCGTGCTGACCGAGATCCGCGACGCCGCGGGCCAGGTGATCACGTTCATCGATGAGCTGCACACGGTCGTCGGTGCAGGCGCCGCGGGCGACTCCTCCATGGATGCCGGCAACATGCTGAAGCCGATGCTCGCCCGTGGCGAGCTGCGCATGATAGGCGCGACCACCTTGGATGAGTATCGCGAGCGGATCGAGAAGGACCCGGCGTTCGAACGTCGCTTCCAGCAAGTCTTCGTCGATGAGCCGAGCGTTGAGGACACGATCGCAATCTTGCGCGGCCTGCGTGAGCGGTACGAGGCGCATCACAAGGTGGCGATCACTGATGCTGCACTGGTCGCCGCCGCCACGTTGTCGAACCGTTACATCACGTCTCGGCAGCTGCCCGACAAGGCGATCGACCTGGTCGACGAGGCGGCTTCGCGATTGCGGATGGAGATCGACTCCTCGCCGGTGGAGATCGACGAGTTGCGCCGCACCGTGGAGCGGATGCAGATGCAGAAGTTTGCGCTGGAGAAGGAATCCGACCCAGGTAGTGTCGAGCGGCTGAACCGGCTGACCGAGGACTTGGCCAACGCCCAGGAGCATTTGCGATCCCTTGAGTTGCGCTGGGAAGCGGAGAAAGAGGGTCTCAACCGAGTCGGGGAGCTGAAGAAGCAGATCGACGAACTACGCGTGGCTTCCGAGCGGGCGCTACGCGAAGGAGACCTGGTCAAGGCCAGCGAGATCAACTACGGCGAGATTCCTGCCCTGGAGAAGGAAATGGAGGAAGCCGCCAAGGTCGAGGGTCAGTTGCCGTCGATGGTTTCGGAGGAGGTCGGCCCGAACGATGTCGCCGAGGTGGTCTCCAACTGGACCGGCATACCTGTCGGTCGGCTGCTGCAGGGCGAAACCGAGAAGCTGATGTCGATGGAATCCCGGATCGGAGAGCGGCTGGTCGGTCAGTCGAAGGCCGTCCGTGCGGTGTCGGATGCGGTGCGCCGCTCCCGCGCCGGCATCTCTGATCCGAACCGGCCCACCGGCTCATTCCTGTTCCTTGGTCCGACCGGCGTCGGCAAGACCGAACTGGCCAAGGCCATTGCTGAGTTCCTCTTCGATGATGAGCGGGCCATGATCAGGATCGACATGAGCGAGTATTCCGAGAAGCATTCGGTGGCTCGGCTCGTCGGCGCACCGCCCGGCTATATCGGTTATGAGGAAGGCGGCCAGCTCACCGAGGCCGTTCGTCGCCGCCCGTACTCTGTGGTGCTCTTGGACGAAGTGGAGAAGGCGCATACCGAGGTTTTCGACATCTTGCTGCAGGTACTCGATGACGGCCGGCTGACCGACGGCCAGGGGCGTACGGTTGACTTCCGTAACACCTTGTTGATCTTGACCTCCAATCTGGGCTCGCAGTTCCTCGCGGACCAGACGCTGGACGTGGAGACCAAGCGAAATGCCGTGATGGGCGTGGTACGCGGCGCATTCAAGCCGGAGTTCTTGAACCGGCTCGACGAAGTCGTGATCTTCGATGCTCTCGGCACCGAGGAGCTGGCGAGGATCGTGGAGATCAACTTGGAGCGGCTCAACAAGCGGCTCGCCGATCGGCGGATCACGGTGGAGGCGACGCCGGCAGCCAAGGAGTGGTTGGCACTCACCGGATTCGACCCGGTCTTCGGTGCCCGCCCGCTGCGTCGGCTGCTCCAGAGCACCATCGAAGATCAACTGGCACAGCGGGTGCTAGCGGGCGAGGTGCACGAAGGCGACATCGTCACCTTCGACGCGGACGAGAGCCGTGATGGGCTTGTGGTTCTCACGCCGCAGGCCACGTCAGTTTGACTTCCCCTACCGACTGACAAGTGGGCCGGTGTCACCACCAGCCCTGCTTGTGCGCCCATCGCAGCAAGACCACCGATATCGTCAACATGATCAACAGCAGGATCGCGAGGGGTATCCAGCGCGTCGATTCGTTGACGATGACATTCATACCTATGACAGATGACAGCGAGGTGATCGGGAGGGTGATCGCCGCGATGACTGCGAGACGTTCGGCGGCGATGGTCATCTTGGTGTCGGTACGCGCCCGGTAGAACTCCGTGACACCCATCAAGAAGCCAAGCTGGGAATCGCTGATGTGGGCGACAGTCTCATACTGGTCGAGCACGTCCCTCATCAGTTCCAGGCCCTCGGGCGGTGCGAAGGTGGTCAACTTGATCGCCCGCCGGTAGATCTCGCTGCCCTGAGAGGCCATGGTCTTGATGGTCAGCAGCTCGTGGCGGGCCGCGAACAGCTGGCTGAGGAAATCCTGCGGATCCTTCTCGTCCTCCTCAGCCATGACCCGCTGCTCCATGAGTCCGACCTCACGGGCGATCTCAGCGACCATTTCGGATTCCCGGCGTGCGATCGAGGAAACTATCGCGTACGTAAGTCCAAAAGGCGAGGTCGGGCGTAGCCTGCCATTCTCCATTCGTGCCGCCACTGCGTTGGTCTCACGCAGTGCCGCCGCCAGGGGAACCTTTGGGCTGATCGGGCCGTGGACCGTGATCAGGAAGTTTTCCCCAACGAATTGGTCCAGTTCGAGGTAATGCACGTGGCCGCGTGCGCCGATCTCAGGTGCGTGCACGACGATGAACACATGGTCCGGGTACACATGAACCCGCGGAACGTGGTTTCGGTTACGGCTTTCGCTGATCGCCATCGGGTGAAATCCGAACTCGCCCGAGAAAATCGTCTCGGCCTGATCCTCCCACTCCGGAATGTCCAGCCAGAGGAATCCATCGCCGCGTTTCCGCAGGTCCGGCAGCTCGGCCAGCTCGCGGTTGCTCACGCCCTCGCTATCGATCCAGCGAAGCTCCATGGCGCGTCTCCCTTCCATGTTGTTTCTACACCACGCCGCGACCGATCTTGGTGGCCCCAACGCACGCCGAACGCCAGGGAGAGGCCGTGAAGGCGAGCAGCCTGGTGCTGCCACACAGGAGCGACGGCGCACGACTGGTGCCCGATCTGGCGTACCCACGAGCGTTCACGCTCCGCATCGGTCGCACGGACCAGTCATACGTCGACCTCGACGATCCACTGCGACTGGAATTCGACTACGTGCAACGGTTGGCCGACATCGTCGACAGCGTGGCCGAGCCGGGGCGGCGGATACGGGTAGTCCACGTGGGTGGCGCGGGTATGACCCTGCCGCGGTACCTGGCGGCGACCCGACCGACCTCGGCCCAGGTCGTGCTCGAGCCGGACATCGAGCTCACCGCCTTTGTGCGCCGGCACCTGCCGCTACCCGCCCGCAGTGGGATCAAAGTGCGCGGCACGGACGGCCGCCGCGGCATTGCAGAGCTGCGAGACGGGTACGCAGATCTGATGATCATCGACGCCTTCGTCGGCGCCCGGGTGCCGGCCGAGCTGACCACGAGCGACCTTCTGGCCGATGCTCGGCGCGCTCTTTCCGATCATGGAGTGATCATCATCAACCTCACTGACCGCGGTCCGCTCGGCTATGCGAAGCGGGTCCTGGCGGGGGTACGGCTGGCCTTTCCGCACGTGCTCTTGTGCGCCGAGGCGTCGACGCTGAAGGGTCGGCGCTTCGGAAATGTGATCATTGCGGGCTGCGCAACACCGCTGCCGTACGCCGGGATCGCCGAGCGCGCAGGACGCCCACCCTTCCCGTACCGGGTGCTGCATGGTGCGCGGTTGAGGCAGCTGCTTGCGGACTCGGTGCCGTTCAGCGACGAGGACGCCGAGGAGTCTCCGGAGCCGGGGCGCGGCCAGATGCACTTCGCGTAGCGATATGAGCGCTGAGCCCTTCGGCAGGCTCAGGACGGCGCTCGTCGAATGGCTCAGGGCACATTGCGCAGAGTGCCCAGCCGGCGGATCGCTTCGTCAAGCACCTGCTCCTGCTTGCAAAAGGCCCAGCGCACGTACGGCCTCCCGGCCTCGGTCCTGTCGTAGAACACCTGATGCGGAATCGCGACCACTCCACAACGGGTGGGCAGATCTCGGCAGAACTCGACGCCGTCGGCGTAACCCAGCGGCCTGACATCGGTGGTCATGAAGTAGGTGCCTCGCGGCAAGATCGGCTCAAGGCCGACTGACCGCAAGCCGGTGGCGAACTGATCGCGCCTGTCTTGGAGGTCCAGCCGGGCCTTCTCGACCCACTCATCGCCCTCGTTGAGAGCGCGCGCGACAGCCGGCTGGAACGGAGCGCCGGAGACGTAGCTGAGGAACTGTTTCACTGCGGTGATCTCGCTGATCAACTCCGGTGTGGCGAGCGCCCAGCCGATTTTCCATCCGGTCGCGGAGAACGTCTTGCCCGCGGAGGAGATCCGCACCGTCCTGTCTCGCATCCCTGGAAAGGTGGCCAATGGCAGGTGCTCGACGTCATCGAAGGTCAGATGCTCATACACCTCGTCGCAGATGACCAGCACATCGTGTTGCACCGCCAGTTCCGCGATCGCGCTGAGATCGCTGCGATCCAGCACCACGCCCGTGGGATTGTGCGGTGAGTTGATCAACAGGGCCTTGGTCTTGGGAGTGAACGCTGCCGCCAGCTCAGCGTGATCTAGCCGGAAGTCAGGCCCGAACAACCCCACGCCGACACGCTGGCCCCCAGCGAGTTCGATGGAGGCGGCGTAGGAGTCGTAGAAGGGCTCCAGGGCGATCACCTCGTCGCCCGGGTCCACAAAGGCCCAGATCGACGCGGCAAGTGCCTCGGTGGCACCGGTGGTGACCAGCACCTCTGTTTCGGGGTCGTAGCTCAGACCATAAGTCCGGTTGCTATGCGCCGCGATAGCCTGCCGCAACGGCAGAATTCCCCGACCGGGCGGGTACTGGTTCATGCCGCCGGCGATCGCTGCACGCGCCTCCTCGAGCATGAAGGCAGGGCCGTCAGTATCGGGGAAGCCTTGACCCAAGTTGACCGACTGCGTCGTCAGGGCAAGTGCAGACATCTCGGCGAAAATGGTGGTTGACGCTGACCGGATTCGTTCGGCTTTCCAGGCAGATGCCATACCAAGACCCTAGTGCCCTGGAAGGGAAATCTCTTGACGCTTCGCGCCGCCCAGGCACGCACCTCGCGGCGTTCTCCTCGGTCGACATACGACCCGGTATCCCTCCCTCGTCGGCCTTGCGATGCACGCACCTGAACGCCGCCAAGCGCCAAGGAACTTCCCTTCCAGGGCACTAGTTCTCCCACCCCGCAGCCAGCGCCGGGCATGCATGGTGGGGAAGCCCAGGAGGGCCGCCGGAACCTCAGAGTTAGGCTCGGTTAACGAGCGTGACGGTTGAGCCAGGGAGGTCATCGATGTCAGAAGCGACGGAAAAGGCGTTGCTGGAGTCGGTGCCGGATGGACTGTTCATCGGGGGTGAATGGAGTCCGGCCATCTCCGGGAGCACTTTGGACGTGCATGATCCTGCAACCGGCGAGGTGATCAGGACCATCGCCGACGCTGCCGTCGAGGACGGTTCCGCGGCCTTGGACGCGGCTGTCAACGCAGCAGAGGCCTGGGCGAAAACGCCACCTCGGGAGCGCGGCGAGATCCTGCGGCGGACCTTCGACCTGGTGCGAGAGCGCCACGACGAAGTGGCCTTGCTGATGACCCTCGAAATGGGCAAACCACTGGCCGAGTCGAAGGCTGAGGTGACCTACGGCGGTGAGTTCCTGCGCTGGTTCTCCGAAGAGGCCGTGCGGATCTTCGGTCGTTATGGCAGCAACCCCGAGGGCACCGGGCGGATGATCGTCTCACAACATCCTGTTGGACCATCCTTCTTGATCACTCCGTGGAACTTCCCACTTGCCATGGCCACTCGCAAGATCGCTCCGGCGCTTGCCGCCGGCTGCACGGTGGTGATCAAACCACCGGAACTCACCCCGTTGACCACCCTGTATTTCGTCAAGCTACTTGCAGATGCCGGCCTGCCGAACGGCGTGGTGAACGTGATCACCACCCACACTTCGGGCAAAGTTTCGGGACCGATCATCGCCGATCCGCGGCTCCGCAAGCTCAGCTTCACCGGATCGACGGAGGTTGGTCGCAAACTGCTTGAGCAGGCCGCCGCTAACATCCTGCGTACCTCCATGGAGTTGGGCGGCAACGCACCATTCGTGATCTTCGACGATGCCGATCTCGGTGCGGCAGTTGACGGGGCGATGCTCGCAAAGTTCCGCAACATCGGTCAAGCTTGCACGGCTGCCAACCGATTCATTGTGCATGAAGCGATCGCCGATGAGTTCGCTGCACGGGTTACCGAGCGGGTGCAGGCGTTCAAGGTCGGTCGAGGAACCGAGGAGGGCGTCCAGATCGGCCCGCTGATCAACGCGGACGCGGTGGAAAAGGCCGATGCGCTGGTGCGAGATGCGACCTACCGCGGCGCCAAGGTGCTGACCGGCGGGCACCCCATCGATGGGCCAGGCACGTTCTACGAGCCGACCGTTGTCACCGGCGTACGGCCCGGCAGCGAGATCCTGCGGGAAGAGATCTTTGGACCGGTGCTCAGCATCGTGACATTTGGCGACGAGGACGAGGCGGTGCGGATCGCCAATGACACCGAGTACGGCCTCGTCGGCTACGCGTACACCAAAGACCTGGCGCGCGGCCAGCGCCTCATCGAGTCCTTGCAAACAGGCATGCTGGGCCTCAATGTCGGCGTCATCTCCAACGCTGCCGCCCCCTTCGGTGGTGTGAAACAGTCCGGGATCGGGCGAGAGGGCGGCTTCGAGGGGATTCAGGAGTACTTGTCGACGAAGTACACCTTGACCCCTAACCCTTTCGCCGGCTGATTCCGCACAGACCCGAGAGGGACCGTTAAGGTGCGGGGGTGAGCAAGCCGACCGTCGCTGATGACACTGCGGAGCTGATCGCTCAGATCAAGGCTCTGGCGATCGTCCGAGGGAGCGTCGTACTGGCTTCGGGTCGGACTGCCGACTATTACGTCGACATGCGGCGCGTCACCTTGGACGGAGCGGTGGCGCCCATTATCGGCCGTGTGATGCGCGCCCTGGTTGCCGACTGGGAGTTCGAGGCGGTCGGCGGGCTCACTCTGGGGGCCGACCCGGTAGCCACGGCCATGATGCACGCTGCGGCGGCTGCCGGTGGGCGGCTCGACGCCTTCGTGGTCCGCAAGCAGGGCAAGGCGCACGGCCTGCAGCAACGGATCGAGGGATCACCAGTGGCAGGTCGCCGAGTGCTTGCCGTTGAGGACACCAGTACGACCGGTGGCTCGGTTTTGACCGCCGTTGAAGCGCTCCGCGAGGCCGGCGCGCAGGTGATCGGGGTTGCCGTCATTGTCGACCGCGCCACAGGCGCCCAGCAGGCCGTCGAGGCGGCCGGGCTCGACTACCGCTGGGCCGTCTCGGCACGCGAGCTCGGCTTGTCGTAAGGGTCCTCTCGGTGTCGCACTGCGATCACCGGCTAGGGTGAATGGACTGAGTTGTCGAAAACCTGATGTTGCCCTTCGACGAAGCTCAGGGCGCATTACGTGCAAGCTAAGGAGACCTGATGGGTACCGCCATCACCGTGATCATCATCATCTTGGTGATCGTCGTCATTCTCGCGCTCATTGGCATTAGCTCGTACAACGGCTTCGTCAAGTCGCGCAACCTGATTCAGGAGTCCTGGCGACAAATCGATGTTGAGCTCAATCGCCGCTATGAGTTGATCCCTAACCTGGTCGAGACAGTTCGGGCGTACGCCGCCCATGAGCGCAACACCTTGGAGGACGTCACCAGACTCCGCAGCCAGGCTCAGCAGCTATCGCAGTCGGAGGGCGCACTGCCTAGCCAGGAGCGCGCCGACGTTGAGGCCGCGCTCTCCGGTGCGGTGCGGAACTTGATCGTCAGCGTTGAGGCCTATCCCGATCTCAAGAGCAACCAGAACTTTCTGGAGCTGCAACGGCAGCTGGCCGAGACAGAGGACCGGATCGCTGCTGGCCGCCGGTTCTACAACGCCAACGTGCGGGTTTACAACACCAAGGTCGAGTCGGTGCCAACCAACATCATCGGCAGCATGTTCAAGTTCGAGAAGGCGACCTACTTTCAGGTCGACGAGCCAGCCGTACGCCAGGCACCCGATGTGAATTTCGGCGAGATCGCTTACCGTGGCGAGGCCGAACAGCGGCAGCTCCCGCCACAACAGGCGGCGCCGCCAGTGCAGTTCGATGATCGGCAAGGCGACTTGCTGCCCAACCCCCAGGAGTACCAGCAGCCGCCTCAGGGCTCTCAGCCACCGCGGCAGGGCGGCTCTCAGGCACCGCAACCAGGCGGCTACATGCCGCCGGAAACTGGGCCGCAGAATCCCAACCAGCGGTAGTGATGCGGGGTCGGGGGACATGCCTGCGGAGATGACCTACCAACAACTTGGACTTTCTGGCCTCACCGTCTCCACTGTCGGACTCGGCTGTAACAACTTCGGTGTCCGCATGGCCGACGAGGACGTGCCGGCGGTGGTCAACACAGCAATCGAAACCGGGATCACGCTGTTCGACACGGCTGATGTCTACGGCAACGCGGGCGGCTCAGAAGTCTTGTTGGGTGCTGCGCTCGGTTCGCGACGCGGTGAAGTGATCATCGCAACCAAATTCGGCTCCGACATGCGAGGTGCAAACGGCCCGGACTGGGGAGCCCGCGGCTCGCGCCGATACATCAGGATTGCCGTCGAGAACAGTCTGCGTCGCCTGGGAACCGACTGGATCGACCTCTATCAGTTGCACGAGCCGGACCCCAACACGCCGATCGAGGAGACGTTGGCGGCGCTCACCGAGATTGTGGCTGAGGGCAAGGTGCGCTATATCGGCTCATCCAACCTTGCCGGCTGGCAGGTGATCGACGCCGACTGGACTGCACGGACCAGCGGCTTCGAGGCATTCATCTCAGCACAGAACGAGTACTCGTGGCTGGAACGGTCGGTGGAGACCGAACTGGTGCCCGCCCTGGAGCACACCGGCCAGAGCTTGCTGCCGTACTTTCCGCTCGCCTCTGGACTCCTCGCCGGCAAATACCGCCGCGGTCAGTCCGCTCCTGCCGGCAGCCGGCTGGCGCGGGAGGGGTATACCGCACGGCTCGACAAGGCCAACTTCGATCTCATCGAAGCCATCGAGGCGTACGCCGCGGAGCGGGGCCTCTCCATGCTTCAGGTCGCTATGGGAGGCCTGGCTGCCATGCCGACCGTTGGTTCGGTCATTGCGGGCGCCACCTCCGAAGAGCAGGTGAAGCAGAACGTCACCGCTGGACTCTGGGTGCCGAGCGGAGACGATCTTGAAGCGGTGCTGGAGATCACCAAGTCGGCTGTGTAACGGCTTACGGCCTCATGCTCCCTGAGCCTGTCGAAGGGCGCCGTCGCGCTTCGACAAGTGCCGTCCTGAGCTCGTCCGAAGGGCTCAGCGCGCATGCGACTGACTGTTCGCGCATCGCGAATCGTCAAAATCAGGCTGTCGCGGATTCCTGCTTGCGGCGCCGGCGGTGCAAGAGATATTCGACTCCCATCGGAACCAGTGAGGCGATCACGATCAAGATCACCACGGCCTCGATGTTGTTCTTGATGACGGGAATGTTGCCGAGGAAGTAGCCGGCGATGGTCAGTCCGCATGCCCAGAGCACACCACCAATAGCGGTGTAGGTGATGAAGTGCCGGAAATCCATCTTGCCGACACCGGCAACCAGGGTGACGAAGGTGCGAACGATCGGTACGAAGCGCGCCAGAATGAGCGCGCGGTTGCCGTAACGCTCGAAGAAGAGGTGGGTCCTCTCGACATGAGACTGTTTGAAGACTCTGCCCGCCAGCCCGGGACGCGGTCTGAAGAGCGGAGGGCCGATCTTCCGGCCGATCGCATAGCCGCTCACGTTGCCCAGCACCGCGGCAGCGGTCAGCACCACGCAGACGAACGCCAGGTTGTACGGGATCACTCCCGTCGCTGTGAGCAGCCCTACAGTGAACAGCAGCGAGTCCCCAGGCAGCAGTGCGAAGAGACCACACTCGGCAAAAATGATGAACGCCACACCCCAGAGCGCGTACGGACCAAAGAGGTTGATCAGATACTCCGGGTCCATCCAGGACGGAAGCAGCATCGGCACCAGCACTGCGGCCTGGAGAGGGGTCACGTCGGGAAACGGTACCGTCGCAGACTGTGAGATTCCTAAAACCAGCAAGGGGGGCGACCCCCTTGAACCCCCGCGGAGCGCGAGGCGCTCCCAGTCGAGCAAGGGGGGCGCGGCCAATCGATGAGCGAGCGTCGACGCGCCCTGATTCCAGCAAGGGGGCGATGTGCCCTGAGCCTGTCGAAGGGCCTTCGACAAGCTCAGTCCCCATGGTGAATCCCCGCAGGCCGCGGCGGAACCGATGAGCGAGCGCCGTCAGTTCCTAACTGAGGAGCAGATTGCCGAGGCGTCGGGAGCACCTGGTGTGGGACCGCATCCGTTGCCGTGGCCTGCTGACCCGAGGCTGGATCCAGAGCTGCTTGAACACGGCGATCGCCGCAATGTGATCGACCGCTATCGCTACTGGACGGTGTCGGCCATCGTCGCCGATCTGGACGCCAGTCGGCACCCGCTGCACATCGCGATCCAGAACTGGGAACACGACTTCAACATCGGCTCGATCGTTCGTACCGCCAACGCCTTCAACGTCTCGGGCGTGCACATCATCGGCCGGCGTCGTTGGAATCGGCGGGGAGCCATGGTGACCGATCGCTATCTCCGTGTCGAGCATCATCCAACGGTCGCGGACTTCGCGGACCGGCTCGCAGCGGACGGCTACGTCCTCATTGGGGTAGACAATCTGGAGGGTGCCGTACCGCTGGAGTCCTATGAGCTGCCGCAGCGGACATGTCTGGCTTTCGGCTCCGAAGGACCTGGGCTAACCGATGAGCTGGTTGCCGCCTGCAAGCAACTGGTCGCCATCACTCAGTACGGCTCCACGCGATCCATCAACGCGGGTGCGGCCGCCGCCATCGCCATGTACCACTGGGCTCTCCGCTGGGCCGGCTCGCGCCATACTTCGGCGTAGATCATGAAAAAGATGTTCCGGGTTGTCGCCCTCCCGGGTAGCTCCGCATACTGGCTTCAGAGCAGCGAGCGTCGCGAGCAGCTTGGGGACGGTCTTGGCGGCCAGATCGAATCGGGGCGGTGAGAACGCATTGGAGCAGGAGCATGTCCGGAATGATCTCGGCGGTCTCCGGCTTGATCGCCAACCCGCCTCGGCAACGACCAAACGCGCTCAGGTCCGCGGCATCCTGGAGCACCTGATCGCGAGCGAACTGAACCCGGGCGCCGCCATCCCCTCCGAGCGCGCCCTCGTGGTCCGCCTCGGCGTTAGCCGGGTGACCGTACGGCAGGCGATTGCCGACCTGGTTGCGGCCGGTGTTCTGGAACGAGTGCACGGCAAGGGGACCTACCTCACCGGCCCACAAGTGGACTCCCGGCTCCATCTGACGTCATTCTCGCGTGAGATGCGCGATCGCGGCCTGGTTCCGGCAACGGTAGTCCTCTCTGCAATCGAGCAGCCAGCCGATGATGACGTGCGCTACGCGCTGCGGATCCGTCCCGGCCAGTCAGTCGTACGGGTGGAAAGGCTGCGAACAGCGGACGGCACGCCCATGGCGTACGAGGTTGGTCATTACCCGTCGGCGCTGTTCCCCGGACTGCTGCAACGAGAACTCGGGTCCCTGTACGACGTATTTGCGAGCGAATATGGCGTTGTGGTCAGCAGTGGTGAACAGACGGTGCGGGCTGAGTCGGCCGATGCCCATCAGGCAGGGATCCTCGGAATCGCCAGGCGTGCACCACTGCTCGTGCAGGAACGCGTGACGTACGCGGGTGAGCGAGCAATCGAGATGGCGACCTCTTGGTATCGCGCGGATCGCTATCGAATCCACATGGCCATTACCCCCCGCGGTGCTCGAGAGAATTCGGCAGTATGAGTACCGATCCGATTTCGGAGCTGGTCATTCCGTATGATCCAGGACCGCTCAGCGAGAAGGTAGCGCGTCGCCGCCGGTTGGTGCGGACGCGTCTGGTGAGTCTTGGCATCACCGTGGCCGTGCTGTTGCTGATCTATTTTTGGCGCCGGGACGATATGCAGGACGCAGTATTCGTCGTCCTGTTCGCCATCGTGCTCGGTATTTCGCTGACATTGCTCGGCGTGAGCGCGGCGCTGTATGTCGTGGCGAAACGACAAATTGGCAGTGTCGGTAGTGGCACTGCCATCCGCATTGGTCCACCTGGCATCCAGGTTGCCGGGTTGAGCGCATCGTGGCCAGAAGTCGCCGGCATCGACACAGTCAAGCGAGGCTTGGGCCACGGGCCACGGCTTCGGCTTACGACCTGGGACGGTAGGCGTGGTGACGTGCCGTTTGATCAGGTAAGCGTCTTTCCGGCCACCTTGGACAGCACTGTTCGCGCCTTTTCCGCCGGTCGTCACGGCGTCGACTTGTCGGCGCTGGAAAGCTGAGATCGAACGCTGGAGTTACCACCGCTGCGCGTTCTTTGACAGACTGGGCATTCACATACGCAAGGCCCCCGAACTCGAGACAATTCAGCAGGTAGGAAAGGAGCTCATCGAGCATGCCCATCGCCACCCCTGAGGTTTATGCCGCGATGCTTGACGCGGCCAAAGAGCGCTCTTTTGCCTACCCAGCGATCAACATCAGCTCCTCGCAGACATTGAACGCCGCACTCCAGGGCTTCACCGAAGCCGGATCGGACGGCATTGTCCAGGTCTCCACCGGTGGCGCCGAGTATCTGTCAGGCCCAACGATCAAGAAACAAGTCACGGGCGCAGCGGCGCTGGCGGCGTACGCGCACGAGGTTGCGAAGAACTACCCGATCAACATTGCGCTGCACACCGACCACTGTCCGAAGGAGAAGCTCGACGGCTTTGTCCGGCCGTTGCTTGCGATGTCGCTGGAGCGCGTCAAGGCTGGCGGCCTGCCCATCTTCCAGTCCCACATGTGGGACGGCTCCGCTGTGCCGCTTGAAGAGAACCTCTCGATCGCCGAGGAATTGCTGGAACAGACCTCAGACGCGAACGTGATCTTGGAGATCGAGGTTGGCGTTGTCGGCGGCGAGGAGGACGGCGTCAGCGCAGAGATCAACGAGAAGCTGTATACGACTGTCGAAGATGGGTTGCGGACCCTCGAGGTTCTGGGTACCGGCGAAAAAGGCCGCTACATCACAGCGCTTACCTTCGGCAATGTGCACGGCGTGTACAAGCCGGGCGCGGTCAAGCTGCGTCCAGAGGTGCTCAAGGACATCCAAGAAGAGGTCGGTGCCAAGATCGGTAAAGAGCGGCCATTCGATCTGGTGTTCCACGGCGGATCGGGCTCGACGCTAGAGGAGATCCGGGCGGCGCTCGATTACGGCGTCGTCAAGATGAATATCGACACCGACACCCAATACGCGTTTACGCGTCCCGTTGCCGGGCACATGTTCACCAACTACGACGGGGTGTTGAAGGTCGACGGTGAGGTCGGCAATAAGAAGGCGTACGATCCGCGGGCATGGGGGAAGGTGGCTGAGGGCGGCATGGCCAAGCGCGTAATCGAGGCCTGCGAGGACCTACGTTCTGCGGGGACATCACTGAACGCCTAGTTTCCCGTCTTCTATTGGGGCCGCCGACACGGTGGTGGCCCGGCGAAGACCGACCGGATGTGCCGGCGCCAAAGGGTGGTGGTTGGGCTCGGTTTGAGCGCGCAGTTTTTGCGGTGGTGCCGATTCAAGATTTTTAGCCTTTGGCACCGGCACATCCGGCCGGTCTTGGCCTTGGTTGAGGCTTGGGCGGCCTGAGGAGCGGGTCTCGGTCGGTGGTTGCGGCCTGCGGGGGTCGCGGGCTGCGACGGGTCGCGCTCGGCTCAGAGGATTCCCTCGTAGCTTCGGGCGACCACTGGCCAGAGCATGCGCGCGACTGGCGTCATTTATTGAGGGCTTCGCGCGTTCGCGCTCGGTCCCAATCTGGTCTCAGTGAATGGCTGCGTGAACGTTCGTCGCGTTACAGCCGTGATCAAGCAGTAGGCGCTTTCACACAGGCAATCGTTTCCGGCACAAGGAGGATGAGATGGCGCTGCGCAATTACCTCGTGGGCGAGGTGGCCGAGGACTTCGTGGATGGACTTCTCAACCGGAGGGAGGCGCTGCGCCGGCTCACTCTCCTCGGGCTCAGCGCGACCAGCGCTACTGCCTTGCTGGCCGCCTGCGGCGACGGCGGCGGGGGCCAGACGGGGGCAGCGGCGTCGCCTGCCGAGGCCTCAACGCCCTCGCCAGCGGCCCCTTCAACAACCCCAGGAAGAACCGAGTCAACTAAGCCGGGAGAACCGGTGCGCTTTGCCGGCCCGGCCGGAGAGTTGCAAGGGGCCTGGGCGGAGGCGGGGGACCCACAGGGCGCGCTGCTGGTTATCCACGAGAATCGCGGTCTGACCCCGCATTTCTTCGACCTTGTTGGGCGGTTCGCCGGCGCCTCGTACTCGGCGCTGTGCGTCGACCTGCTCTCAGCGCAAGGGGGCACCGGGTCGCTGCAGGATCCAGCGGCAGCACCAACCACTCTCGCGAAAATCCCGCCCGAGCAGCTGGTTGCAGACCTCCAGGCCGGCATCGACGAACTCCAGAAGCGTGTGCCGGACGCGAAGGTCGGAGTAGTTGGGTTCTGCTTCGGCGGCGGTATGACCTGGAACCTGCTCCAAACTGGCGAACAGCGCATGGCGGCCGCCGTCCCCTTCTACGGACCAGCGCCTGAAAACCCCGACTTCAGCAAGGCCAAGTCAGCCGTTTACGCGATTTACGGAGAGCAGGACGAACGGGTGAACGCGAGCCGAGAGCGCGCCGAGGCGGCACTCAAGGCGGCCGGACTGACCTACGAAATTCGCACCTTCGCCGGAGCCGGCCACGCCTTCTTCAATGACACCGGACCTCGTTACCACGCGGAGGCCGCCCAGCAGGCGTGGCAGGAGATGCTGGACTGGTTCAACCAGCACCTGAGGTGATGGGCGAGCGGCGAACCGACCGGAGAGCGTGGTAGCCGGACCAGCGTCACAGGGTGGGTAGCCGAGTGGCGCGTAGGCTTCAGAGGGTGTCCACCATCGTCGCTGCCCGACCTGCACCGCTGAGTCGAGTGTGGTCGGGCAGCAAGATCATCGCCGAGGACCTGACCGGTGAAGATCTGAGCGATGTCCTGGAGCTGCATTCGGACGCATCGGCGTGGTGGGTCTTGCCGCGAGATTCCGACTATGGGGCGATAGAGCTCCGCCATGTCGCGCGTGCCCTCGATCTCGACGAGCCGGCTATCAAGGACCTGCTTGCGGATGACAAGCGTGCCAAATTCGAGGTGATCGGCCAGGCGCGTCTCGTCATCACCAACGCGGTCACGGTTCACGAGGACAACGCAGAGATCCTGGTGCACCCGGTGTCGATGATCGCAACCGATCGTGCCGTGATCTGCCTGATGGATCCGACGCCGGACTTCCAGCCGGCACAACTGCTCGTAGAGAAGCAGGAGCTGATTGCCCAGGGCGGTATCGAGGCGGCCGTCCAGACGGTGATCGCGGCGGCGATTCGCACCTATGAGGAGGCGCTTCGGTGGCTCGAGGATTCCAGCGACGACCTCGCAAACGTGCTGTTCAAGGAGCGACCGCTCGACAAGCCTGAACAGTTGCGGGCTTTCAAGCTCCGTACGGCTCTTTCCCGGCTGCGTCGGCTCACCGATCCGATGCGGACGGTGATGCGCGACATCGTCGACAGCCCACCCCAGGGCCGAAAGGGCAAGGCAGGGCGAGATCCTGCAATTGGTCGTCACTGGGTGATGCTGGCCGAGCAGCACGACCGCGCGGCTAACGCCGCCGATGCGCTGCGCGAGGCAATGTCGTCGATTTTCGACACTAGCCTTGCGCTCGCCGACCTGCGCATGAACCAGATCATGAAGAAGCTCACCGGATGGGCCGCGATCATCGCGGTTCCCACCCTGGTCACCAGCTTCGTTGGGATGAACGTGGGCTTCCCGCTAAGCGGAAGTGGCATCGGCTTTTGGGTCTATTTCGTGCTGATGATCACGGCGAGCCTGGTGTTGTATCTCATCTTCCGAGCCAGGGATTGGCTTTAACTGAGGCGACAGCTCAATGCAGGTTCGGTAGGGTTACGTCGCAAGAGTCCCTGTGGCGAATGCGCCCAGGGGCTTCGGTTTTCTCTACGCAGTAGGGAGCTAGAAGGGACGGCGATCAGATGCCGGCGATTGTGGTGATGGGAGCCCAGTGGGGGGACGAGGGGAAGGGAAAAGCGACCGATCAGCTCGGTGATCGCGTCGACTACTGCGTACGTTATTCAGGCGGCAACAACGCCGGCCACACCGTGGTCGTCAACGGCGAGCGCTACGCCTTGCACCTGCTGCCATCGGGCATCCTGAACCCCAAGTGTGTTCCCGTGATCGGCAACGGTGTCGTGGTCGACCTTGATGTGCTGTTCAGCGAAATCGAAGCGCTGGCGGCGCGCGGAGTGGACGCCTCGCACATGGTCATCTCGGCAAACGCGCACATCATCACCTCATACCACCAGGTGATCGACAAAGTCACCGAGCGCTTTCTTGGGAAGGCCCGGATCGGTACGACCGGGCGTGGCGTGGGTCCCGCGTACGCCGACAAGGTCAATCGGCTCGGTTTGCGCATTCAGGACTTGTTCGACGAGTCGATCCTCTCTCAGAAGGTCGAGGCGGCACTCGAGCAGAAGAACCACCTGCTGATCAAGGTCTACAACCGGAGACAGATCGATCCGGCGCAGGTCACCGAGCACCTGCTCTCCTACGCGGAGAGAATCAAACCGCACGTCGTCGACGTCAGCGTGCTGCTCAACCAAGCACTCGATGCCGGAAAGGTGGTGCTCTTCGAGGGCGCCCAAGCCCACCATCTTGATGTCGATCATGGAACCTATCCGTACGTCACCTCATCCAACCCGGTTGCCGGTGGCGCGTGCGTAGGCACGGGGGTGGGACCGACCCGCATCAACAGAGTTGTCGGGATCGCCAAGGCCTACACCACACGGGTCGGTGAGGGACCGATGCCCACCGAACTGCTCGACTCAGACGGCGACAAGCTGCGGGAGGCCGGGGTCGAGTTCGGGACCACCACCGGACGCAAGCGCCGCTGCGGCTGGTTCGATGCCTTAGTCGTCCAGACCTCGGCGCGTGCCAATGCGTTCACCGACATCTTCTTGACCAAGTTGGACGTGCTGACCGGTTGGGAGAAGATCCCAGTCTGTGTCGGATACCAGGTGAACGGCATTCGTCACGACAGCATGCCGCTCACGCAGTCGGAGTTTCACCATGCCGTCCCGATTTATGAGGAACTGGACGGTTGGTCTGAGGACATCAGTGACTGCAGGGAATTCGACGATCTGCCCAAGAACACCCAGGTTTACGTGAACCGGCTCGAGGAGCTCTGCGGCGCCCGGATCTCTGGGATTGGCGTGGGGCCCTCCCGCGAACAATCGATCGTGGTCAACGGCTTGCTTTGAGGCCATTTGATGCCGCCCGTAAGAATGGTGGCTGACGCGCAGATCCATCTGCACGCTCGCCCAAGGCAGAATGGCTTTGCGGCGGATGCGCGAGGGGGACCGGCAACTTGGTACGCAAGGCGACTGCACAAGATGTGGCAGACCTTGCGGGCGTGTCGCGTAGTGCGGTCTCGCTGGTCCTGAATGGTCGCGCGCAAGGACACATCGCTCGCGATAAGCAGCAGGCGATTATCGACGCGGCTCGCCGACTGAATTACACCCCGAACGCCGTCGCGCTCAGTTTGCGCAACCGGCGCACACGGACCATCGGGGTGCTGACCTGGCCGGGCGCAGTTGGATTCGCAGAGCGCATGTTGCACGCGACGCTGCAGACCGCAACAAGAGCCGGGTATCTGTTGATCATCATGGACACGGCCGATGATCGTGATCATCAAAGCCAGGCTCTGGCAACGCTCCGTGATCATCAGGTGGACGCGTTGTTGGTGATCGCACCGGATCTGGTTGCCTACAGTCCTGTCGAGGCGATGTCGACGATCCCGACCATCCTGGTCAACTGCCTCGATCCGAACGCCAGCGTGACGAGCTTCGTTCCGGACGAGCAGGGCGCTGGATCAGCGGCTGCTGGAGTGCTCATCGAGGTCGGGCACACCCATATCGGCGTCATTGCAGGACCCCCGGACGCGATGCAGAACCGGCTGCGCGTCGCGGGCATCCAGGCCGCGGCGGAAGCCGCGCGCATCACCGCCCCGGTCCAGATCGCGCCCAACCGCGACATCGGCTCGGGCTTCTACGCGGCTCGCACGATGCTCACCGCACGGGGCGTACCGACGGCACTCGTCTGCACCCACGAGCGGCTAGCAGTTGGTGCCCGCCTGGCGGCCGCCGATCTTGGGCTAGCCATTCCGGGCGACCTGTCGATTGTCAGCCTCGACGACGGTGAGCTGCTCGCCTCGCGGCTGGTTCCGCCGTTGACCACGATCGAACGCCCGGATCGGGCCATGGCCGAGCAGGCCGTAACTGTGACGCTGCAGCGTCTCGATGAAGAGGTCGGGGGACCGATTCCGCAGTTCTCCTTCAGCTGTCGGGCTGCCAACCGAGACTCGGTAGCGAGCCCGTCCTGGCCGGATCGGCGACCCTGCCGCCCAGCCGATAAGCGGTGACTGTAGCGCCGTCCACGACCCAGTTGCTGTGGGCAGTCGGGTAGGCGCGCGTGGTGTGGCTTGCGCCACGCTGATAGACCTCCACGATGCTGCCGTCGACCAGAATGCGGGCTGGCTCGGTTACTGTCCCCTCCGCCGACGACACGAACACATCGGAGTCCCGATCAGCGAGCCGCAGGACCACCGGCCCGCTGGCGAGGAGTTCGAAGGCCTCTGCCTGGAAAGGCTGGCCCGGCTGAAACACCAAGCGTTCGGAGCGCAGCGTCGTGAGCTCGGTTGCCGGGCGCACACCAAGGACGCCGCCGCGTAGGTAAAGCTCACGCGGAAATGTCAATACACCGGCCCAGCCGGCCTCTGCGACCTGCTGGGCGCTGCGCCCAAGTTCCCAAGCCCAACCCCAGAGCAGCGTACGGTCCGGCTCAGCCAGCACCTGCGGCGCGTAAAAGGCGGGTCCGTCGTCGACCAGACCACCTGAAGTTGCCTTGAACCTCCAGCCACGGCCCTGGGCGACCAGGTCGCCGAGCAGGTACCGCACTCCTGCCAGTTCGTGCACAGCGTCGGCGGAGCGCCACAGCGAAACCAGGAGCACCCATTGGCCGTCGATCCGGACCAGATTGGGGCACTCCCAGATGTTGGCTGCAGCGACCTCAGCGGCAATCGGGTCGTCGGTGGTGAGCAGAGCACCGAGCTCGGTCCAATGCGTCAGGTCGTCGCAGCCGTAAAGCAGCAGCCCTGGGGATCCCGCCGGCCGTCCGGCTCCTTGCACGGCGTACCGACGGCCCTCGTGGACGAAGACGAATGGATCTCGGACCTCGTCCATCCCCGACGCTCTCGAGATGCCCTTGACCGGCGACTCGACTTGCTGCCACTGCATCAGGGACCGATCCGACCGTGCCAGGGCGACGACTGCATTCCTGGCGCCGTCACGGTTGGCGGTGTAGACGGCAGTCGGCACACCGTTGTCGTCGACGATGCAGCCGCTCCAGCAACCGGCTGCGTCGATGAGTCCCGGCCGCGGCGTCAGTGCGATCGGGTGCTCCAGCCAATGGGTCAGATCTGTGGAGCTGACGTGGCCCCAATGGACCGCGTCGTGCACCGGCGCCACCGGGTTGTATTGGAAGAAGACGTGGTAGCGGCCGTCAATTCGGCACAG
The DNA here is from genome assembly GCA_963740515.1 of uncultured Actinomycetota bacterium. Lineage (GTDB taxonomy): Bacteria > Actinomycetota > Actinomycetes > Propionibacteriales > Propionibacteriaceae > Microlunatus. Next base: position 67,675 of record CAVUEO010000035.1, on the reverse strand, counting down.
GCCGTTCGGATCGTTCAGCCAGCCCTGTGACGGCCGGATGTGCAGGGCGGGAAGGCTGCGATCGGCCATGGAGCGAAACGCTACCTCGTTCAGGGCCCCTGGCAGACCCGCTCGACCAGCCTGGACCCTTGGGTAGGCTCTTGGCACGTGGTGAGTCCACTGCGCGTGTTGGTGATCGGCTCTGGCGGACGCGAGCATGCGCTCACTTTGGCGCTGAGTCGCGACCCAGCTGTCGTCGATTTGCATGCAGCGCCGGGCAACCCCGGGACTGCTGCACTCGGCACAAATCATCACCTCGATCCGCTTGACGGCCTGGCCGTGGCGGACTTGGCAACCCGGCTCGGAGTCAATCTCGTTGTCGTCGGGCCCGAGGCGCCGCTGGTGGCGGGTGTGGCCGATGTGGTACGCGCGAACGGGATCGACTGCTTCGGTCCGTCCGCGGCAGCCGCTCAGCTGGAAGGCAGCAAGGCCTTCGCCAAGCAGGTGATGGCTGCAGCGGGTGTGCCGACGGCTGGTTCCCGAGAATGCGTGACCCGCGCCCAAGTTGATCAAGCGCTGGATGTGTTCGGCCCGCCTTATGTGGTCAAGAACGATGGGCTGGCGGCGGGTAAGGGCGTGGTCGTGACCGACGACCGGCGAACGGCAGTTGATCATGCCATGCGCTGCGGTCGGGTGGTGATCGAGGAGTTCCTCGAGGGGCCGGAGGTGAGTCTGTTCGCGATAACCGATGGCCGCACCGTACGCGCCCTGCAACCCGCGCAGGACTTCAAGCGCGTCGGGGATGGGGACACCGGACCCAACACCGGCGGGATGGGCGCGTACACACCGCTGCCGTGGGCGCCGGATGATCTTGTCGAAGAGGTCACCGAGAAAGTGCTGCGGCCAACTGTGGATGAGATGGCGCGTCGTGGCACCGCGTTCAGCGGACTGCTGTATGCCGGCCTGGCCCTGACTGCCAGCGGTGTTCGGGTGATCGAATTCAACGCACGGTTCGGCGATCCCGAGACCCAACCGCTGCTGGCCCGCCTCGCAACGCCCCTCGGAGGTGTGCTGCACGCCGCTGCAACTGGTGATCTTGCTGCGCAGTCCGAACTGAAGTGGGACAGTGGTGCGGCAGTGGCCGTCGTCCTCGCCGCTGCGGGTTATCCGGGTACGCCGACAACGGGTGGGGTGATCACTGGTGTCGAGACGGCGACGCAAAAAGGCAGCACGGTGATTCATGCCGGCACTGCGCTCGATCAACAAGGCAACTTGGTCAGCGCGGGTGGCCGGGTGCTTGCGGTCGTCGGGCTCGGTGAGGATATCGAGGCAGCTCGCAACAGGGCGTACGAGTCGATTGAGAAGATTCAGCTCGAGGGCTCCTTCTATCGTCACGACATCGCGGCGTCCGCTGCGCGGCTGGCGGTGAGCTGAGCCGTGCAGATCGGCAACGTGCTGGCCAACCGCTATGCCTCGGCGGAGATGCGCGATGTCTGGTCCGCTGAGGGCAAGATCATCTCCGAGCGGCGGCTCTGGCTCGCGGTGCTCGCCACGCAACATGATCTCGGCGTGGAGTTCGGCGGCGACGACCCGACGGTGGTGATCAAGGCCTATCAAGGGGTGATTGAGCAGGTTGATTTAGCGAGCATCGCCGGGCGCGAGAAGATCACCCGCCATGATGTGAAGGCGCGAATCGAGGAGTTCAATGCGCTGGCCGGCTTCCAGCACGTGCATAAGGGGATGACCTCGCGCGATCTGACCGAGAATGTCGAGCAGCTGCAGATTGTGGCATCCCTCAAGATCATCCGAGACCGGATCGTGGCAACCCTGGTACAGCTCGCCCAGCTGGCCACTCAGTACGCAGCTCTACCGATGGTTGGGCGTACCCACAACGTCGCGGCGCAGATCACCACCTTGGGCAAGCGCTTCGCTACGACGGCCAACGAGCTGCTGCTGGCGCACCAGCGGATTGCGGAGCTACTCAGCCGCTATCCGTTACGCGGCATCAAAGGTCCAGTTGGTACCAGCCAGGACATGCTCGACTTGCTGGGTGGCGACCAAGTCCGGCTGCAGGCGCTCGAGCGGCGTGTTGCTGATCACTTGGGCTTCACAGACGTTTTGGTGAGTACTGGCCAGGTGTACCCGCGCTCGTTGGACTTGGACGTGATCAGCGCGCTGGCCCAGGTGGCCGCGGCTCCCTCGAATTTGGCGACCTCCATCCGGCTGATGGCCGGGCATGAGCTGGTCACTGAAGGCTTCCAACCCGGCCAGGTGGGTTCGAGTGCTATGCCGCACAAGATGAATCCGCGCTCCTGCGAGCGAGTCAACGGGCTCGCGGTGATCATCAGGGGGTACCTCTCGATGATTGCCGAACTCGCAGGTGATCAATGGAACGAGGGCGACGTCTCCTGCTCTGCGGTCCGTCGAGTCGCGCTTCCTGATGCTTTCTTCGCTCTCGACGGCCTGTTCGAGACCTTTCTCACCGTGCTTCAGGACTTCGGCGCATTCCCGGCGGTCATCAACGCTGAGCTCCAGCGCTATCTGCCCTTTCTGGCCACGAGCAAGGTGCTGATCATCGCGCTGCGACGCGGAGTGGGACGGGAAACTGCGCATGAAGCGATCAAGGAGCACGCGATCGCGGTCGCTCTGCAGATGCGTGAGACGGGTCGAGGCGAGAACGACTTGCTTGATCGTTTGGCGACGGACCCGCGACTTGGCGTCACTCGTGACGAGCTTGACGCTGCGATCGCCAACCCGATTGAGCTTGCCGGAACCGCGAGCCAGCAGGTTTTGCTGCTGGCCGCACGGATCGAGTCGATTGCCAAGGCTCACCCCGAGGCGGCCCGCTATCGGCCTGACCCGGTGCTCTAAAGAGCGATCGAAGGCCCCTCAGTCGAATTCTGACTGAGGGGCCTTCGGCGGTGGGGGATCAGGCGACGCTTACGGACTCGTCCGGCATGAGCAGCCAGGCGATGAGGTAGATCAAGATCTGCGGGCCCGGGAGGAACAGGCTGGCCACGAACGCGATGCGCACGATCGTGGGATCGAGATTGAAGCGGCGGGCGATTCCCGAGCACACGCCCGCGATCATCCGGTCGTCGCGGGGGCGGTAGAGCGTCATGTCGAGTGTCCTTCCTGGACTCCAAATGAAGTTGGCCTACGTCCACTCTGCAGGATCAATCACGGTCAGCGGCCAGATTGCTGGCTCAGTCCGGGTCATCATCAGGGCACAGGACGTGCGTTCCCTGAGGCCAACACGTCGGTGATGTTTGATGTACGACACATTCGCGCGGGTTCGGGCAGCACGCGGCGATGACTGAGAGGATGTGGCGGTGGACCGGCCACGGCGCGCGCTCTTCGAGGAGCCAGACAACGTTGAGTCATATGTCGCGAAGAGGTCGCTCGGCATCACTCAAGCTGACACCGGAGATCGCATTGTGGTGCGGCCGGCGCGCGCTACTCGCGCACTCGAACCAGGTGCGGCCGGAAACCAGGCACAAGCAGCAGGCCGCGATCAACTAGGTCGCTCCCATCCACCTACGCCGCGCCGCGCCTTGCCTGCTGAGCCGTTGAGTTGGGACCTCGAGGCGCCAAAGGCAAGTCCGACGGAACCGGCTGCGGCCGGCCGGCGGGCCATTGTTGATCTTGAGCAAACCCCAGTCAGCGGGCCCGTCGTGCCATCGCCGCCGACCGTGCCCCTCGCAGTGCGGCCGACCGCTCTGGAGCCGCGAGGAATTGAGCCCTCGCCCCCTCGAGAGGCGGCGGGCGACCTGCCCAAGATCATTGCGGGTGCGGAGCCACCGCCGGACCCCATTTTCGTACCTGCACCACCGGCCCCCACGACTCCGGTTCCCATTCCAATGCCAGCCCCGACGGAGCAGCAGCAACTGTACTGGCCCGCTCTGCCCATCGATCTTCCAAACACCGCCGCCACCACAGACTCCAGTGGTGTCTCGACCGGTGCCGCAAACCAGACATGCCGAGCCGGTTCGGGCACTCTTGCCCGAGCGGACGCCGACGCCTCGTCGACCAGCGTCCAGACAAACCGTCGATCGCGCCGCGGCCTCGTCTGGACACCGGGCCAGACCTGCCAGCTGGGCGGTCCGCCATGAGGTGCCGCCAATCGTCGTGGACCGGCTGATCAAGAGCTACAGCGGCACCCTTGCCGTCCACAATCTCAGCTTCGTGGTCGAGCCAGGACGTGTGACCGGCTTTCTCGGGCCCAATGGCGCGGGAAAAACCACCACGATGCGGATTCTCCTCGGCCTGGTCGCCCCAACGACCGGTACGGCGACGTTTGGAGACCTCGCCTACGCGGACCTGCCACGTCCCCAGCGGATGGTCGGGTGCGTGCTTGACGCGCGCTTCCACCCAGGTCGCAGCGGCCGTAACCACCTCCGAGTGCTCGCGCCAACCGCCGGCGCAAACGATCGCCGAGTCGACGAGCTGCTCGGTGAAGTTGGCCTTGGCGAAGTCGCGCGGCAACCGGTCGGGGAGTATTCCATGGGGATGCGGCAGCGCCTTGCGTTGGCTGCCGCGATGCTCGGCAATCCCGATTACTTGATCTTGGACGAGCCAGCGAATGGTCTCGACCCAGAAGGCATCCGCTGGCTGCGCACTTTCCTGCGCGATTTCGCGGCAAGTGGCCGGGCCGCGTTCATCTCCTCCCATCTGCTGAACGAGATCGAGGCCACCGCGGACGACATCGTCGTGATCAACCGAGGCAGGCTGTTGGCGCAGCTGCCGATGTCGGAACTCAACCTAGGTGAGGGCACGACCCGCGCCCGCGTGTCAGATGTGGCGGCCGCAGTCCGGGCGCTGGCCGCCGTGGGTGCTGAGGTGGAAACCGCGGCAGACGAGACGGGCGTCTATCTACGCATCCACAGCCATGATGTAGGCCAAGTCGGCTCAGCGCTGTTCAGCTCCGGCATTGCGGTCGACGAGCTGAGCACCGAGCGTCGCGATCTGGAGCAGGAGTTCTTCTCGATGCTCGAAGGTTCCGGATGAGCGGTGTGCTGCATGCGGAGATGCGCAGGATCAGCACCACGAAGTTGTGGTGGCTTGTGCTCATCTCCATCTTCGTGCTCAGCGCTGGATATGCCGCGCTGCCAGCGGTTGTAGCTCTGCTGGAAAGCAGGGTTGGGGTCGCCAGCACGCCATTTGCTGATCCAGGCATCATCCGCAGCATCTACAACGGCGGAAATGTGCTGTCTCGGATCCTGGCCATGGTGGTGGGCATCGTCACAGCGGGAAGCGAGTATCGGTACGGCACACTGGCCTCGAGCTATCTCGCCACTCCTCGGCGGGTGAGGCTGCTGCTCGGCAGGGCGGAGGCTTTGCTGATCTTCGGAATGATCTATGGGATCACTAGTGTGGGGGCCGGCATCTTGGTTTCAGTCCCCTTCGTGCTTGCGCACGGCGGGACGTTCCTGCTGCACGAGCCAGCAACCTGGCGTTCCATCATTCTTGGGGTGTGCTCGATCGCGCTCTGGACCTTGATCGGGATGGGCCTCGGAATCTTGATCAAAAACGTGCTGATCGCGCTTGTGGTCGGCATCATTCTCGGTTTCCTGGTCGAGCCGATTGTGTCGATCTTGTTCTTCCTGAAGAGTTGGGATCAGCTGCTCAATCTGATGCCCAGCGGCGCGACCAACGCCATGCTGGAGATCACCTCGCCGGTGCTGTTCGCCGGACATCACCCAACGCCGTGGTGGCTGGCCGCTCTGGTACTCGTGGCATGGTGCCTGCTGCCGGCGCTCGCCGGTGTGTTGTCTGCCGTACGTCGTGACGTTGCCTGATGGTCGGTATCCAGACCTCATGACAGGCGGTGCGACGCTCGCCAATTTTCGTCGCTCTGCAGGGAGCCGTGGGCGAGCCGGGCTAGACTCCGCAGGCATGGCGCGAGTGGTAGTCGACGTGATGCCGAAGCCGGAGATCCTGGACCCCCAGGGCAAGGCGGTCACAGGTGCACTGGCCCGGCTGGGCTTTACCGGCATCTCTGTACGCCAGGGCAAGCGGTTCGAACTCGACATCGAAGGTGAGATCACACAGGATCGGCTGGCAGAGGTGCGTCGGGCTGCGGAGACATTGCTGGCCAACACGGTGATCGAGACCTTCGACGTACGCGTCGAGGAGGCGGCCGCGGCACCCGATGACGGCGGCGAGGCCGAGTCCGCCGGGCAGACCGAGCTCGCCGCCCAGGCGGGCTGATGGCTCCAAGGATTGGAGTTGTCACCTTTCCCGGCTCGCTTGACGACCAGGACGCGCTCCGCGCAATCCGGCTCTGCGGTGGGGAGCCGGTCTCGCTGTGGCACGGCGAGGACACCCTCGACGACGTGCAAGCTGTGATCTTGCCTGGCGGTTTCTCCTATGGGGACTACCTACGCTGCGGTGCCATCTCCCGATTCGCCGCTGTCATGACTGAGGTGATCAAGGCTGCAAACGACGGGATGCCGGTGCTAGGAATCTGCAACGGCTTTCAGATTCTGTGCGAGGCCCATCTTTTGCCTGGGGCGCTGATCCGCAACGACGTTCGGGTCTTTGTCTGCAAGGATCAAGATCTTCGAGTGGAGTCTGTCGACACCACCTGGACGTCGGACTTCAGCCAGGATCAGGTCATCACGCTCGTGCTCAAGAGTGGGGAGGGCGGCTACGTAGCCGATGAGGAGACCTTGCGGCGCCTGGAGGGTGAGGGCCAGGTGATCTTCCGATATGTCAACGGCAACCCGAACGGCTCCTTCCATGACATCGCGGGCATCTGCAATGAGCGAGGGAATGTGGTCGGCCTCATGCCACATCCGGAGCACAATGTCGACTCACTGACCGGACCGACCCAAGACGGTCGCCCAATTTTCAGCAGCGTCTCCAGCTTCCTCGCCACCAAGGTCTAGTCACCCGTGGCCGACGGACGACGCTCACCCGGCGTCCGACAATCGCCGCGACGTCACCCGGTCGGCGGCTCTGTGGTGGACGAGCCGAGTCGCACTGGCCCGCTGCGCCGGCGGTGGTGGGTGCTCGTGCTCCTCGCACTGGGCGTGCTGTTCGTCGGGCTCCGTGGTCTACACACCTTGGCTGATCAGCCCCAGGAGTCGGCGATCTTCACCGATCAGGTTGTGGTAGTCGGCGTCACGGGTCGGACCGAACTTACCCCGGCGGATCGCGTCGTATTGGGCGCCCATCTCGACGATGCGCAGGTTGGCATGGTCTCCATCCGGCCCCGTTATGTCGGGGACTGTGCCGCGGCGGGTTGGACCACTCTCGGGGCCGGGCGCCGGGCAGCCGTAGATGGTCTGTGTGTTCCCCAGGTCGAGAACGGGAAGGTGACCGACTGGACCGCGCGTCAGGCGGCCGCTGCGGCGCGGCGCGGCGACGCCCAGCTGGGCACCCTCGCCGGTTCCGTTACCAGTTGTGTGGCCGCTGTGGGCCCTGGAGCAGCTCTCGCGGCCGCCGAGCCGGACGGGAGCGTCGCCAACTACCAAGCGCCGCAGGAGTTCGTCGCTGGCGGCATGCAGACCCAGTGTCCGATCACACTGGTGGACGCTGGACCGCTCTCCGACCAGATCATCACCCAACTAGCCGACCGCGACGACATCACCCTGATCGTGACTGGTGTCGGGCCGAGCGCAGGCTCCGACGACCCGAGCTTGCAGGTGGCCTACCGGCTCGGCACTACACTGCCCGGCTGGCTTACCTCTGCGAGCACCCGGCGGGAGGGAATCGTGACACTGACCGACCTGACCCGGACCTTGATCGACTTCGCAGCTCCCGGGTCATCGGTCGCTATTGATGGCTCACCATTTGCGGTCTACAGCGCGGATCTCACACTCGAGGGCATCGACGCCAAGATGAACTCAATTACCGCGCTCTCAAATGCAGCACCAATTGGCTACCTGGTCCTTGGACTGGGTGGCGGGTTGTTGTTCGTGATCTTGGTGGTCGGTGCGCTGCGGAGCAGGTTCGCGCTGCCCAAGCTGATCTTGGCCTTCGGGGGGATACTTCCCGCGGCCATGATGCTCACCGGCGCGGTGCCCTGGCAGAACACCAGTTCGCCCGGGCTGTTCCTGAGTCTTGTGGTTGGCGCCTGGTCGGTGATCCTGACCTCACTTGCGCTCCTCATCGGCCGCCTCGCACAGGTGCCCGTCGTTATCGCAGCGGTCGCGATTACCGTTGCTGCCTTCACGTTTGATGCGGCACTGGGTGCGGTGATGCAACCCGGCTCGATGCTCAACTCACGCCCCATCTTCGGCCTGCGATGGTACGGCTTCGGAAACGTGACCTTCGCCGCGTACGCCACCACCGGACTGTTCCTTGCGGGCTACCTCGCCCATCGTTGCCTCGCGGCCGGCAAGCGCGCCGCGGCGGTTGCCACCGTTGGCGTCATCGGCCTCGGCGTCGTGATCTGTCAAGGCTGGCCTTCCATGGGCAGCGACTTTGGTGGTGTCATTGCGCTGACACCGGCGGTGCTCTGGCTGATGCTGGCGATCTCTGGCGTCAAGATCACCTGGCCCAAGCTGCTCGCGATCGCCGGGCTCGCGGTGCTGGCCGTCGGGGTGATCTCTGTGCTCGACTGGCTGCGCGGACTCGATAGGCGTACTCACCTAGGCAATTTTGTGCAAAGAATCCTCGACGGGGACGCGCTGGACGTGATCAGTCGCAAGGCGGTCGCGGCGGCCGAGACGATTGCCTCTCCGCTCGGCATCGGGTCTCTGCTGATCGGTGTCATGTTGTGGATAGTGATTTTGACTTACGTGGTGCCACGAGTCTCGCCGGATTTCAGCACCGTACGCAGCACGCTCGTTGCCATCCTGATCGTCGCGATTCTGGGCACGTTGCTGAATGACGGCGGGGTCAGTGTCTGGCTCACAGCAACCGCGGAGGTCGCCGTTGTCATGGGCTGGTTCTTCCTGGACTGGGCAGAACGCAACGATTGGGCTATCAGCACCGCCCAGCGCCGGTAGCGTTGCGGCCGTGGCAGACAGTGTGAGCAACGCCGCGCGAACCCCTGGTCAGGCGCAACCATGGGCGGAGCTGGGTCTGAAAGACGGCGAATACGCCCGGATCAAGGAGATCTTGGGCCGTCGCCCGACCTCATCCGAGCTCGCCATGTACTCCGTCATGTGGTCTGAGCACTGCTCGTACAAGTCTTCCAAGGTGCATCTGCGCCAGTTCGCCGAGCTGCCGCCGGAGACTCCTGCCGGCAAGCTGCTTGCTGGCATCGGTGAGAACGCCGGCGTGGTTGACATTGGGCAGGGTTACGCGGTCACCTTCAAGATCGAGTCGCATAACCATCCCAGCTATGTCGAGCCGTACCAGGGTGCCGCCACCGGTGTCGGCGGAATCGTCCGCGACATTTTGGCCATGGGGGCGCGGCCCATCGGCGTGATGGATTCTCTCCGTTTCGGGCCGCTCGACGAGCCCGACACCGGCCGGGTGCTGCCTGGGGTTGTCGCCGGCATCGGCGGTTATGGGAATTGCCTGGGCCTGCCCAATATCGGCGGTGAGCTGGCCTTCGACCGCACCTATCTCGGCAACCCGCTCGTCAACGCCTTGTGCGTCGGCCTGTTGCGCCATGAAGACTTGCACTTGGCGAGGGCCACCGGTGCCGGTAACAAGGTGATCCTGTATGGGGCCTCCACCGGCGCGGATGGGATTGGTGGTGTCAGCGTGCTCGCCTCGGAGAGCTTCAATGACACCGAGGGTATGAGCGCTGAGCCCTTCGACGAGCTCAGGACGGCGCCTGTCGAAGCGCGCCCTTCGACAAGCTCAGGGCGCAAGCCGGCCGCCAAACGCCCCAGCGTTCAGGTGGGCGATCCCTTCATGGAGAAGTTGCTCATCGAGTGCACACTGGAGCTCTTCGCGGCTGGGCTGATAACCGGCATTCAGGACCTGGGCGGCGCCGGACTTTCCTGTGCCACCTCAGAGCTAGCCAGTGCCGGGGACGGCGGCATGCATATCGATCTTGATCTAGTGCCACTTCGTAACGCGACGCTGAGCCCAGAAGAGATCTTGATGAGCGAGTCACAAGAACGCATGATGGCGATCGTCGAACCTGATCATGTCGAGGCTTTCCTGGCGATCTGCCGCAAGTGGGATGTCCTGGCAACGGTGATCGGTGAGGTTACTGCCGGAGACCGACTGGTGATCGACTGGCACAAAGAGACCGTGGTCAACGTGCCGCCGCGGACGGTGGCTCACGAAGGTCCGGTTTACGAGCGTCCTTACGAGCGGCCGGAGTGGCAGACTCAGGTCCAAGCAGGAGGCATTGATCAGCTTCCGCGACCAGCCAGCGGCGCGGAGCTCTGCGAGACCCTGCTCCGCCTGATCGGCTCGCCCAACCTCTGTGATAAGTCGTGGGTCACCGATCAATACGACCGTTACGTTCGTGGCAACTCCGTGCTTGTCCAACCCGATGATGCTGGGATCTTGCGAGTTGACGAGGACTCGGGCCTCGGCGTCGCTCTCGCCGCTGACTGCAATGCGCGCTTTGCGCTGCTGGATCCTTACGCAGGCGCGCAGCTGGCCCTCGCAGAGGCCTACCGCAATGTCGCAACCTCTGGGGCTGAGCCGCTGGCGATTACTGATTGCCTCAACTTCGGCTCGCCGGAGGATCCGGCGATCATGTGGCAGTTCAGCGAGGCGGTACGCGGTCTCGCGGATGGCTGCCGGGTGCTGGGTATACCGGTAACCGGCGGGAATGTCAGCTTCTACAACCAGACCGGTGACACGCCAATCCTGCCAACACCGATAGTCGGCGTGCTCGGAGTGATCGACGATGTGACGCGTCGGACCCCTGGAGGATTCGCTGCGGCCGAGCAGGTCATCTACCTGCTCGGTGAGACCCGTGACGAATTGGCCGGCTCTGCCTGGGCAGATGTCATCCATGATCATCTTGGCGGTCAGCCGCCCGTGGTTGATCTTGCTCAGGAGAAGGCACTGGCTGAGGTGCTGATCAGGGCGAGCCGCCGAGGTCTGCTCGGTAGCGCACATGACCTGGCCGATGGTGGACTGGCGCAGGCTCTCGTCGAGTCGGCACTGCGGCACGGGCTCGGCGCACGCATCGAGCTGCCCGTAGAGGCTGATCCGTTCGTATGGCTCTTCTCGGAGAGCACCGGGCGAGCGCTTGTCTCGGTGAAGGAGGGTGCCGACCGTGATCTAGCTTCGTTGTGTCGGATCAACGGAGTCATGCTTACCAAGCTCGGCGTCGTCACGGCTGAAGAAGACGCCACCCTCGACGTCGTCGGCCAGTTCACGCTGCCTCTGCCGCGCATCTTGGAGGCATGGCAGAGCACTATTCCCGCTGTCATGGCTGCCCACTGAGAATGCCCGCCAGCGGTCTGCGCATGGCTTGCTCACGCGCCGGATAACCCCAGTAACAAGGCCCAAAGGAGGCAGAAATGTTGCGAGGACTGTGCACAGTCAATTTCTTTGCTGACGATCACGTGGCGGCCGCGAAGTGGTACAGCGAACTGTTCGGCGTAGCGCCGTACTACGACAGCGCGGACTACGGCAAAGGCCCCGGCTATCTCGAGTTCCGCATCGGCGATTACGAACACGAGTTCGGCATCTTGTCCAGCAAGTTCGCGCCTCACCAGACTGGCGGTCCGCCGGCTGGCGCCGTCGTCTACTGGCACGTCGACGACATCGAGGCCGCTCTGGAGCGGGTGCTGGCACTCGGAGCCAAGGAGCACGCGCCCATCACCAAGCAAGGCGATGGATTCGTCACCGCATCCGTAGTTGACCCATTCGGAAACGTCCTCGGCCTGATGTACAACCAGCACTACCTCGACATCCTCGGGCAGAGGTCCTGACCGAAGGCTTCCGTCGACAACGATGTGGTGCTGCCGGCTTGTGTCGCGTTCTGGGGCGTCGCAAAGACAGCCGCCATAGGCTCCACATATGACCCTGCATGATGTCGTTCGCGACCTGCTTCCAGGCGTCCTCAGTGACCTGAAGGATCTTGTTGCGATCGAGTCGGTCAGCGCGGACCCAGCGCAGGCCGGCGAGGTGGAGCGCAGCGCGCTGACCATCGTCCGGTTGCTCGTGGAGGCGGGATGCCCGGAGGCCCTGGTGATACGCGGGAATGGCGGAGCCCCTGCGGTCCTTGCACGGTTTCCGGCACCGGCGGGCATGCCGACTGTGTGCCTGTACGCGCACCACGATGTGCAACCCGAAGGTGATCCAACCGGCTGGGCGACGCCACCCTTCGTCGCCACCGAGATCGGCGACCGGCTGTTCGGTCGAGGGGTGAGCGATGACAAGGGCGGGTTCGCTGTCCATCTGGCCGCGCTGCGCGCGTTCAGGGGCAAGCCACCGGTCGGCGTAACGCTGTTCATCGAGGGCGAAGAGGAGGTCGGGTCAGCTGACCTTGCCCAGTTGCTGGAGGAGTACCGCGATGAACTCGCCGCCGACGTCTACGTGATTGCCGACTCCGGCAACTGGGCCGTCGGGCAACCAGCCTTCACCACCTCGCTTCGCGGATTGGCCGAGTGCACCGTGGAGGTTAGGACGCTGAGGCACGGTGTGCATTCCGGAGATTACGGCGGTGTTGTGCCAGATGCACTGACCGCCCTTTGCCGGCTGCTGGCGACCCTGCATGACGACCAGGGAAACGTGGCGATTGCCGGGCTTGGCGCTGCACCGCCGCCAGCGCTGGAGTATCCACCACAGCGGCTGCAGGCGGAATCGGGACTTCTGGACGGCGTTCACTGGATCGGCACTGGATCCTTCGTCGAGCGAATGTGGTGCAAGCCCGCGATTTCGGTGATCGCCCTCGACGCGACGCCGGTTGCCAAGGCGTCCAACACCTTGATCCCGGTGGCGCGAGCCAAGATCAGCGCTCGGATTGCGCCGGGTGAGGACGCGGCGCAGGCATTCGCTGCTCTCCTCACCCATCTCAATGATCATGCGCCCTGGGGTGCTCAAGTGACAGTGACGGACGGTCAGACCGCTGAGCCGTCGTTGATCGACTTCACCGGTCCGTACGCCGAGGCGGCGCATGCTGCCTTCACCGAGGCCTGGGGAGTCGAGCCAGTCTTGGTCGGGCAAGGCGGATCTATTCCGATGGTTGCCGACTTCGGCAAGGCATTCCCGGACGCAACGATCTTGATCACCGCGGTCGGGGACCCTGACTCTCGAGCCCACGGTGCCGACGAATCACTTCATCTGGGCGACTTCGCTGCTGCCTGCCTGGCTGAGGCGCTGATGCTGGACGCGTTCGCCCGCCTGGACGCACTACACTGACTTCCCGCATGTTCAGGCTGCTTCCAGGTGTTCCCAACCATCCCGCGCTCGAGGAGGAGATCCTCCCGTGGTGGGATGAGCGCCGCATCTTCAATCAGCTGCGGGAGCGCAACCGAGGCGGCCCGGTATGGAGTTTTGTGGACGGCCCGGTCACCGCCAACAAGACCCTCGGCGTGCACACGGCTTGGGGCCGTACGCTCAAGGACGTCTTCCAGCGCTACAAGGCGCTCCGCGGCTTCGACCAGCGCTACCAGAACGGGTTCGATTGCCAGGGTCTCTGGATCGAGGTTGGCGTCGAGCGGGAACTCGGCCTCAACTCAAAGCGCGAGATCGAGGAATACGGGCTCGCCGAGTTTGCGCGAAAGTGTCGGGAGAAGGTCGCCTGGTCGGCGCAGGAGCTCATCCGGGGGTCGAAGCGTCTCGGCCAGTGGATGGACTGGGGCAACGACTACTACACCTTCTCCGACACGAACATCTCCTACATCTGGCGCTTCCTGAAACTCGTGCACGAGCGCGGGTGGCTCTACCGTGGGCACCGCTCCACCGAGTGGTGCCCACGCTGCGGCACCTCTATCTCGGCGCACGAGCTGGTCGGAAGCTATGAGGAGCGCATCGATCCCTCGTTGTTCGTTCGCTTTCCTCTCATCGACCGACCTGGCCAATCGCTGACGATCTGGACGACCACGCCGTGGACGCTGCCCGCGAACGTCGCCGCTGCGGTTCATCCGGAGGAGGAGTACGGCCTCCAAGAGAACGGCGAGTGGGTTGCGGTCAAGCGCTACCCCGGCGAAACCTACCTCGAGCGCCGGCGTGGTGCTGAGCTGGTCGGCTGGCGCTACGACGGGCCGTTCGACCACCTGCCTGCGGCCCAGGGCATCGAGCATCGCGTCATCGACTGGGGCGAGGTCACGATGGATGAGGGCACCGGCATCGTCCATATCGCGCCTGGCTGCGGGACCGAGGATTTCGAGCTCTCCCGCGTACACGACCTCCCCATCGTCATGCCGGTCGACGAGGCGGGTCGCTTCTACGACCGCTTCGGTTGGCTGCATGGTCTGTCTACGTCGGAGTCGGCAGAGCAGATCGTGGCCGACCTTGCCGAGCGCGGCCGCCTGGTCGGGGCCGGCGAGTACGCACACCGCTATCCCTTCTGCTGGCGATGCAACACGCCGCTGATCTTCCGCATTGCCGACGACTGGTTCATCTCCGTGGACGAAGTGCGGCCGAGGTTGCTTGCGGCGAATGCGACCGTGGAGTGGACGCCGGCCTACTTCGGCAAGCGAATGGACGACTGGCTCCGCAACATGGGCGACTGGAACATCTCCCGACGCCGTTACTTCGGGCTACCGCTCCCGATCTACCCGTGCGAGTGCGGCCACGTCGCCGTGGTCGGTTCCCGGGCCGAGCTCGAGGAGCTGGCGACGGCTGGGATAGATCAGCTCGAGGAGCTCCACCGCCCGTGGATCGATGCCGTCGAGATCCGGTGCCCCGCGTGCGGGACGGGAGGCGTGCAGCGGATACCCGAAATCGGTGACGTCTGGCTCGATGCGGGAATCGTTCCATTCTCGACGCTCGGCTGGCAAAACCCGGAGTGGGTGGATGGCGGCTACGGGACCGGTGCTGCCAAGGGCCTCACTGGTGCCGATCTTCCCGATCACAACCATTGGGAGACCTGGTTTCCTGCTCATTGGGTCTCCGAAATGCGCGAGCAGATCCGCCTCTGGTTCTATTCGCAGCTCTTCATGTCGGTCTGTCTGGTGGACCAGGCGCCGTTCCGGTCCGTCCTCGGCTACGAGAAGATGCTCGACGAGCACGGGCGCCCAATGCACGGCTCGTGGGGGAATCTCATCCCGGCCGAGGAGGCGTTCGAGCGCATGGGCGCCGACGTCATGCGCTGGCAGTACTGCGACCAGCCACCCGACCGCGACCTGCTCTTCGGCTACGGGCCGGCGCATGCGATCAAGCGCAAACTCCTGACGTTGTGGAACTCGGTCGGCTTCCTTGTGAGATACGGGAACATCGAGGATTTCCAGCCGGTACTCGACGATCTCCCCGCCGGACCGACTGGGGTCGAGCTGCGCCCTCTCGACCGCTGGCTCGTTGCGCGGACCGAGAAGCTCGTCGCCGACGCGACCGCCGCACTGGAGGAGCAGCTCACACACCGTGTAATCGCTGCATTCGAGTCCTTCGTCGACGACCTCTCGAACTGGTATATCCGCCGATCACGGCGGCGCTTCTACGCCTACGACGACGCGGCGTTCCGGACTCTCTGGTTCGCGCTCGTGACGGGCTTGCGGGTGATCTCGCCGGTCATGCCATTCCTGACCGATCACCTGTGGCGGAACCTTGTTGCCGATGCATGTGAAGGGGCGCCGGAGAGTGTCTTCCTCGCAGGGTGGCCAGAGGTCCGCCAGCCCGACATCCGCCTCCTTGCCGAGATTGCGGAGGTACGCCAGATCGTGGAGCTCGGGCGCGAGGCGCGCGGCACAGCGGGGGTGAAGCTGCGCCAGCCGCTCCGGCGCGTGTACGTACGCGGCGCACGGCTCGCCGGCCAGCATGCGCAGGAGATCGCCGAGGAGCTGCGGGTTGATGAGGTCGGGTTCGATCAGGGTCCGGTGGCTCGGGTTCGGCTGATGCCCAACCTGCGAGTGCTCGGCCCGCGGCTGGGGCCGAAGGTGCGCGAAGTCAAAGCAGCGCTCGAACGCGGCGAGGCGGAGGAGCTCGGTGCCGGGCGCGTTCGGGTCGCGGGCGTGGAGCTCGAGGCCGACGACGTGATCCGCGGAGAGCGGGTTGAGATCGCCGGCTGGGCAATTGCGGACGACGTAACGCTTTCGGTCGCGCTCGATACCGAGATCGACGCTGAGCTCGAGCTCAGAGGCCGGGTCTATGAGCTCATCCACACGGTCAACACCATGCGGAAGGATGCCGGGCTCGAGTTGACTGACCGGATCGTGCTCACGCTGCCCAACGATGACGTGCTGCGCCACGAGGACTGGATCATGTCCGAGACGCTCGCGACGCGCATCGAGGCGGGCGAGGCCCTGGCAATCGCCAAGGCGTAGCTGACTTTCCGGCGAAGAGTGTCGGAGACGACAAGAAGCGGTCCTGAGTGGTGTCGCGTGCGACCGCCCTCGAAGCTATCCGAGCCAGTCTTTTGCAATCTGTGCACCAGCGCGTCGTAGCAGAGGATTCGCGTTGGCAATGGAGCGGTCGAGATCGGGCTCCAGGTCTGTCAGCGGGTACGCGGCCAGGATCCCGGCCTCCCGGAGCTGCGGCGGGCTCAGCTGAAGACGGCCGGCGACAGCGACCACAGGTATACCCGCTCCTCCCGCCGCCCGCGCCACGCCAACAGGTGCCTTGCCCGCCAGCGATTGCGCGTCGAGCGATCCCTCGCCAGTAACGACCAGATCAGCGCCGGCGATCCTGCGGTCGAAGTCGATCAGATCCAAGATCAGCTCGATCCCAGGTTTGATCCCCGCGTCAAGCAGAGCCAACGCCGCGAATCCAGTGCCACCTGCAGCACCAGCTCCCGCGCGTCCTGCGTCCTCGCGTCCGGTCGCTTCTGAGACCAGCTTTGACCAGTGCCGCAGTCCCCGATCGAGCTCGTCCACCTGTTGCGGGGTGGCGCCCTTTTGAGGCCCGAATACGGCGGCGGCGCCGTGCGGGCCGAGCAGCGGGTTCTCCACATCGGAGGCCACGATGGTCGTGACGGTGCCCAGTATGTCGCGGAGCGGTGCGATCTCGAGCTGTTCCAGGTGCACCAGTTGGCCACCTCCCGGTGGCAGGTCATGACCATGGGCGTTCAACAGCCGCGCGCCGAGAGCTTGCACCATGCCGGCACCGCCGTCAGTGGAAGCACTACCGCCCAGGCCAAGCACGATCTGAGCCGCGCCCCGCCGGATCGCGTCGGCAATGACCAGCCCTAGCCCGTACGTGGAAGATCCCAGCGGGTCCAACCGCCCGTCAGGCAGCATGCCCAATCCCACAACTGCCGCCAGTTCGATGACCGCTTTATCGCCGTCCATCGCGTACGAGGCCCGCACCTGCTCACCGGTCGGGCCCAGAGCGTCGACGATGACCTCATCGAAGCCTGCCGACAGGGCCGCCGCAACCGTACCGTCGCCGCCATCGGCCACCGGCAGCATGATCGTCTCCAGATCGGGCAACACGTCGAGCATGCCGGCGGCGACTGCCGCTGCGACTTCGGCCGCTGTGAGGGAGCCCTTGAACTTGTCAGGAGCCAGTACCACGCGCGTGACGTGTCCTCCCTTACTCACATGCGTCCCGAGAGTCGCTCGACGCCACGCAGCAGGGCCGAATGATCGAGGTTGCCGTCACCTTGGGCGCGGACGGCACCCACGAGCTGAGCTGTCAGCGCCCCGAGCGGGATCGCTACATCCCGCTCGCGGGCTGCGGTCGTCACGATGCCCATGTCCTTGTGGTGCAAGTCGATCCGGAAGCCGGGCTGGAAGTTGCCGGCGAGCATGGTGGCGGCTTTACGCTCCAGGATTCGGCTTCCAGCCAGCCCGCCGGAAAGCACGTCGACCGCGGCCTCCGTGTCGACGCCGTAAGCCCGCAGGAAGACGATGGCCTCGGCCACCAGCTCGAGCGTGCCAGCCACGATCAGCTGGTTGGCCGCCTTGACGGTCTGTCCGGAGCCAGGTGGGCCGACCAGTATCACCGTTGTGCCCATCGCGTCCAGGACAGGCTTCACTTCGTCGAAGTCTGCGGGGTTGGCTCCGACCATGATCGACAAGGTGCCCTCGATCGCCCCTGTCTCACCGCCACTGACCGGGGCGTCCATCACCCGGATCCCTGCAACGTGGCCGGCGTCGGCTATCCGAGCGGCCACGTCGGGCCTGATGGAGGACATGTCGATGTGGATCGACCCCCGCGGCGCGTTTGCGTATATACCACCCTCGCCTAACGCGAGATCCTCCACGTCAAGTGAATCCGGGACCATGGTGATGATCACTTCGGCGTCACGGACAGCTTCAGCAACGCTGCCGGCAGCCGTGCCGCCGTCGCTCACCAATCGCTCCACCGGACCTCGGGAGCGATTGAAGCCGATCACGCTGTGGCCGCCCGCGACCAGTTGCCGAGCCATCGGCCCGCCCATGATGCCGAGGCCAATGAACGCAATCGTGCTCACAGTCGAGTCACCTTCTCTTGCCGCAGCCAGCGGAGGCTGTCGATCGTGGTTGTGGTGGGGATGTACTCGAGCCCGACGTAGCCCGAGTAGCCCTTGGCTTCAATGGTGGCGAGGTAGCGCTCGAGGTCGAGGGTGCCCGTCCCGGGTTCGCCGCGTCCGGGATGATCGGCGATTTGGACATGAGCGATCCGGTCGGCGTAGGCCCCTAACGTCGCGTCGATGTCGTCGCCGTTGTTGGCGAGGTGGAATAGGTCGCAGAGGAAACCGATGTTCGGCGCGGCTACCCGATCTAGCACCGCGGCGACGTCGCGGGCCGTCCGTAACGGATAAGGCTTAGGGCCACTGACGGGTTCGACCAAGATCGTCCCCCTAATCGCTGCCACCGCCTTGGCCGCCAACGTCAGGTTTTCGGCCGCAAGCTCATCCTGCTGCTGCGGTGTCACATCGCTCACCCGATTGCCATACAGCGCATTGAAGGCGGGTACACCGAGGGCTTCACCGATACCTGTCGTGACGGCGATGTTGTCGCGGAACTCCTCCGACCGCGCCGGGATCGACAGCACCCCACAATCAGCCCCCGCTACGTCGCCGGCAAAGAAGTTCAGTCCAATCAGCTGGACCCCAGCTTCCCGTACGGCGGTAACAAACCTGTCTATCTCCGCGTCGGGTGGAACCGGCTGATCTGGCCATGGCCACCAGAGCTCGATCGCGTCAAAGCCAGCAGCGCGTGCTGCTGCGGGGCGTTTCAGCAGCTCAACCTCGGTGAAGAGGAGCGAGCAGTTGGCGGCGTATGGCAAAGGGTGGCCCATGTGCACATTCAGGTGCCAATCAACCTGGTACGTCAAGTTCTGGCCACGCCGCCCCACCACAAATAGCGGGTGTCATCTTGTTGTCGCCGTGTGACTGGTGGGAGCATCGAGGCGTGGTAGTACAACACGGTGCTCAGACCATCGCATATCCGGCGCCCGGATCGCGTCCACGCAGAGGGAGCGATGTCATCCCGCCGCACGTCATCGTGCTCTTCGGGGCAACGGGTGACCTTTCCCGCCGCAAGCTGCTCCCCGGCCTGGCGCATCTCGCCTTGTCTGCGCTTGCACCCGACATCCAGGTTGTGGGCACCTCACTGGAGGACCTTACCGAGGACGAGTTCCGCAATTTCGCCAAGGAGGCGGTGACCGAGTTCAGCCACCACCCACTGACGGATATGCACTGGGATTCCTTCGCTGAACGGCTCACATACATTCCGCAGTCTGCCGGCGCCGAAGGGCTGGGCAAGGCGGTTCGGGTCGCGGAGGAGAAGCTAGGTGGACCCGTCGGCCGCCTGCACTACCTGAGCGTTCCGCCAGCCGCCGCGCCCAAGGTCGTCAGCACCCTCCGCGAGGCGAAACTCGTGGAACGCTCACGGGTCGTCATGGAAAAGCCTTTCGGCACCGACCTGCAGAGTGCGATCACTCTGAACGATCGGGTCCACGAGACCTTCAAGGAGCGGCAAGTCTTCCGGATCGACCACTTCCTCGGCAAGGAAGCCGCGCTGAACATCCTTGCGTTCCGTTTCGCCAACGGGCTGTTCGAGCCCATCTGGAACCGGAACTTCATCGATCACATCCAGATCGACATCCCTGAGACTCTTGGCCTGGATCGCCGCGCGAACTTCTACGAGGTGACCGGCGCGTACAAGGACATGGTCGTGACGCATCTCTTCCAGGTGCTTGCATTTGTGGCGATGGAACCACCAACTGCGCTAGAACCGCGGGCAATTAGTGAGGAGAAGAACAAAGTCTTTCGCTCAATGTTGCCACTTGATCCTCGCGACGTTGTCCGTGGTCAGTACAGCGGTTATCGCGACGAGGACGGTGTGGCACGCGATTCCGACACCGAGACATTTATTGCTTTGAAATGCGGTATCGACAATTGGCGTTGGGCCGGGGTACCGTTCTACTGCCGGACCGGCAAGCGGATGGCCGAGGGCCTGCGGATCATCTCGATTGCCTTCAAAGAGGCACCGAAGAGTATGTTCCCTGCGGGATCGGGGGTCGGCTCGTCCGGTCCGGACCATCTTACTTTTGATCTTGCGGACGAGGCCAAAGTCTCTCTCTCGTTCTACGGCAAGCGGCCCGGACCAGGCATGAAGCTCGACAAACTGAGCATGCAGTTCTCAACCCACGAGACCGATCGGGTCGGCGAGATTCTCGAGGCGTACGAGCGGTTGATCTTGGATGCCATGCGCGATGATCACACGCTCTTCACAACCGCCGAAGGCATCGAAAGCCTCTGGGAACGGTCTGAGCCGTTGTTGCAAGATCCGCCCCCGGTGCGCCCGTACGGTCCTGGCACGTGGGGGCCGAACTCAATCCACCAGCTGGTCGCGCCCCATGCATGGCGGCTGCCGTTCGAGCGGGGCTGGCGAGGCAAGAAATAGCGAAGTTCTGTCGACTGCCAGCATCGAACACCGAATAAATCTCACGCATTGCGCCTGATTTCGCATATAGGTGTTTGCCTTAAGGAAATCTAAATGTTCCTTAAGACGAGAATTGGTGATTCTTGTTGCGAGCTTGCGGAACTCCGAAGGCCAGGCTAGAAGGGGCGACGGGGATCGCTCACAATTGCGGCGTCATCAGCTCCGCGGCAAGTGACCTTGTTCGTGCTTCAGTCAATCGGCCGTCAGCGATCGCCACGTCGAAACGGCGGCGGAGCACAGCGCCTGGAGATACCACGACGGGGCGGTCCCAGGCGAGTGCTGAGCCGATGCCGGGGTACTCACGCACTCGAACGAACCACGGCTCCCCAGCCTCCGCCGCGCCGGGCGCGGCGATGACGATCGTGGCTGGCCCGCTCAGCGTCGGTCCTGCAGCGAAGTCGGCAGACCAGGCAACCCACCGCGCGACGGTGCCGTGGACCTCGACTTCGCCGCGCGCCTGATCGGTAAACACCTCTACGTTGTCGCAAGCGGGAAACCGCCAGAAGAAACCGCCGTAGCCACCGCCGATGCGGCCCTTGCTGCCCGGGGAGGCAAGCGTTGCAGCTGCGTCGGCGCGCAGTGTCGACTCAAATGTGAGCTTCCAGCTCTGCTGGTTCATTGCGGCCCAGCCGATCGACCGCTGCTCACGAAGCTCGACCGATCCATCGTGGCCGATCCAGTGCAGCTCTTGGGTAAACGACTCATCCTCGAGCACAGGCGGCTCGCCCACGATCCTTCCGTGGTCGTCGAGGAGCACATAACCCTGCCCGTGAATGTAGGTCCGACCTCCCCAGAAGTTGGTGCCGCTCACATCGGGTCTACTCACATCGGGTCCACTCACATCCGGTATTGCCATGCCAATTCCGTTGTGCCAGTCGTGGTCGGCGGGATGGCGTGCGGTCACGACCACTCCGGACAGCGTTTTCACGGGGTGCAGGACGGGACGGGGACTCGAAGTTGGAATGGTGCCTCGTCCGTCGCGGTAATGCGCGACCTCGACCCCGGCAATAGCGGCCCGAACGAGAGTCTGGTCATGGTCGGAGTGAGCCCAGGGCACGCCGAGCTCGGCGAACGTCTGCCCGCTCAATGCGGCCTTCCACAGCCAGTGCTCGACATTGTCGACGACCGCGCGCCGGTCGTTGCCCTCGCCTTCCCATCGGATTGCGCGGGGATCGATGCGCACCGGCTCCTCGGCCGCAGCGACGGCGTCCAACACCGCCATGAACGCCCCCGTACTGACCAGCGGTACGAGCAGCGGCACTCCATGTTGGCGGTGGGCTAGCAGGTTTTCGAGCAGGTCCACGCGGCCTGTGTCCTCCGTGCGGCTCTGATTCTCTGTTTCGATCACCACCCGATCGGCGGTGTAAGCAAAGGTGGCCCGGCCGAGCGTTCCCTGGATTACCACCTGCGGCTTGTGCTCGACGGGGGAGCACAAGCTGAGAGCGCAGGTAACCCGCAGTCCCTGGCTTGTGCGAATACGAACCACGGAGGTGTCGTCGCTATCGATGGCGTTGGCCCGGTAGAGGCCGGTTTCAACCGACTCGACGTCCTCACGCCGGCGGCAGTTGGCCACCGCCAATGCGGTGGCCACTGCATGTGCCAAGGGGTTTGTGACCACCCCGTCGTTAACTGCCCGGCCGTGCAGGCTGCGGCGGCCGGCCCAGGGTGAACGGCTCCAGTAGCCGACGGTCCGCGACCAAGCGCCAACGGCACTCACCCTAACCAGGCCGCCGATGCCGAGGGCATCTGTTTGCAGCATCTCAAGCCCACCTGAGCCGAGGCTCTGGAAGCCGACCTGAACCACGTGTCCGGTCTCCCGCTCCGTTGCGAGAAGGGAGTTGAAGTCGTCCATCGAGGCCACGGGCGGCTTCTCCAGATAGACATCAGCGCCGGAGGTCAGTGCAATCTGGGCGAGTCGGAAGTGGTGGCCGATCGGCGCAGCGATGACCACGACGTCGACCGGGCCGACTGCGGCGAGTGCCTCCGTCAGATCGGCGTACAGATTCACGCCGTAGATGGTCGGCGGATCCATGACGACTCCAGGGTCGACGGCCGCGACAAGCTGCACGGCGCCCTGGTCGGTGAGCCGGGCGATCCGTTCGGCGTGGACCTGCCCATACCCGCGGACGCCGACCAGAATGAGGCGGGCTGCAGAGGTGGAGATGGTTCCCATCCGTGGACTCGTAGCAATCAGTTGCAATGACTAGAAAACGCTTTCAGAAAGGTACACCATGGGTTCATCGATAGCCATCGCAGCTAGACCGAGGAGAACGGACCTGGACGTGGCAACATCACCCAACAATCGATCGCGGACCATCGCCGACGTTGCGCGCCGCGCCGGCGTCTCACTGGCCACGGTCTCACGGGTGATGAACGGTAACCCGTCTGTCGATGAGGCAATGGCTGAGAAGGTCCGTGCCGCGGCGGCTGAACTCAATTACTCAGCCAGCCCGCTTGCCCGCAGCCTGGTACTCGGCAAAACGAACACCATCGCGGTCGTTGTGCCCGACCTGGAAAACCCCAGTTTCCATGGTGTGTTGCGAGGTTTGAGCCGCGCTGCCGCACGCGACGGCTACCACATCTTGATCGCCGACTCCGAAGAGTCGGTCGCTGAGGAAAAGCTCCTCGCTGTCGAGACCCGAAGGCGCAGCGACGGCATCGTACTGTGCGCGCCGCGGATGGCCGAGGCGGATCTCCAACCGCTGCTCGAAGAACTCAAACCGGTTGTGCTAGTGCACCGTGACGCTGGAGCGAGCAGGACACCGGTGGTTTCCGCCGACCACCGGACGGCGCTGCTTGACCTGGTTGATCTGTTGTACGGCTATGGTCACCGATCGCTGGTTTACCTCGCCGGCGCGCCGCAGAGCGCAGCGAACGCCCGTCGGATCGCGGCGGTCCACGACTATCTCGATGATCATCCAGATGTAGCAATCCAGATTTTTCCGTGCGGCGTCAGCTTTGCCGACGGCTACGAAGCTGCAGAGCGCGTTCTTGCGACGTCTGCGACCGGGGTGCTGGCGTTCAACGATCTCGTGGCGATGGGCCTGATGGGTGCCCTCAGTGAACGAGGCGTGAGCGTGCCAGGGCAGATCTCTGTGGTGGGATTCGACGACATCCCGTTTGCTCGCTATGTCACCCCACCCCTGACGACCGCGTCCGTTCCCGGCACGGAGCTCGGAGAACAGGCCTGGCATCGGATGTGGGACCTGCTGAACGGTCGCGCACCTGGCCACGCGATCTTCTTCCGACCCAGGATCGAGCGTCGCGGCAGCACCGGTCCGGTGCGGCTCAGCGAGGCGGTCCACTGACCACTGCGGCCGGCCAGCCGCGCGGTCCGCGCCCCAATCCCATCGCCGGCTACGACAACTGGCCAAGTGCCGTGCGATCGGCTGCGTCCTACCTCGGAGCGGACGCCGCCGGTACGGCATTGGGCCGCGTGCTCGGCTTGCGGCGGCTTCCGTATCGTCCGACAGTTCTCGACGAGGGCACGGTGCGCTTGGACGGCGTTCTGATACGTCGACTGCGCTGGTCGGTTGGCTATGGGCCCGACACGATCGCTTGGCTGCTGCGCCCGGCGGGCGTTCGTCGCAGCCTGCCAGGTGTGCTCGGCATGCACTGTCATGGCGGCGTCCGCTCCGTAGGGGGTGAGCAGCTGGTCGACCTTGGTGCTAACTCCAGCCCGCGCGCCGTCTGGCTTCGCGACGCCTATTACTCCGGTCGAGCTCCGGCGAACGAACTGGCGCGTCGGGGTTACGCCGTCCTCGTGCACGACACCTTTTCATGGGCAAGCCGGCGGTTCGATCTGTCGCGTCCGACACCTCGGCTGGCCGCAATGCTTGAGGCCCAGAACGCCCTTTGGCGGGAGCAGGGGATCCGTCCCACTGAGGACGAACGGTTTGACACTGCGTCAGCGCTGCATGAAGACACCCTGGCCAAGGCCGCCGGTGCGCTGGGCCAGACGTTCGCCGGTGCCGTGCTGTACGACGACCTGGTGGCGTTCGAGGTGCTTGCAGCGGATGGGGGAACCGATCCTGAGCATCTCGGCACGTTCGGTTTCTCCGGCGGGGGCGGCCGTAGTCTGCTGCTCGCGGCGTTGCAGCATCGTATTGCGGCATGCGTGGTCAGTTGCATGATGGCGACCTTCGGGTCGCTGGTGCCGAACGAGCTGGACACGCATTCTTGGCTGCTCCACGTACCCGGCCTCTGGTCTCTGATGGACTGGCCCGAGCTCACTGCGATGGGCAGGTCTCGATTCCTGGTTCAGTATCGAATCGATGACGAGCTCTTTCCACGCGCCGGCATGGAGGCGGCGCATGATCAGCTACTCCGCCTGCATAGCGGGCACCAGGCGTTACCGTGGGTCCTTTACCCCAGGTGGACACGCCTTTGAGGCGGCGATGCAGGACGAGGCGTGGGCCTTCCTGGCCGAAGCCTTGCAACCTCCGGACCCGAGCCACGCACGTTGACAGACCCGAAACTCGTTGTTACGGTCAGTAAGCGTTTTCTCAGCGACATTGCGGCGCTGTTGGCGAAAGCCCTTGCCCGGAGAAAGGTGACAGCATGACCGCCCGACCCGATGAGCTAGGCCCATCCGTGACCGCGCTGCTTGGAGATCGCGCCTACGCAGAGTCGCAGGTGTCTTACCAGGGCACGACCTACTGGCTGGAACGGTCGGCCGGCGGTGTCAAACGGCTAGTTGCGCTGGCCGATGACGAGTCCGCCTTCCGCGGCTTCGCGGGGAGCGCGGACAGGATGGACGGCAAAGTTCGTTTCGTTGCGGAGACCACGCCGGAAAATGCCCTGGCGCTACGTTCCGCGCTGCCATGGCTGCGACCGTCACGCTTCGGATTGCATACCTCGGCTGGCTTCGGCGACCGGCTCGGACTGGCCACACCGGGCCATGTGCGAGCGCTGATGGCGGTGGGGGCGGCAATCAACCCTGTCTTCGCCCAGCAGTCAATCCGGGAGATGGGCCGCTGCCACCGAACCCCGCGCGATGTGCTTGACGACGCCACCTGGGGTGCCTTCCAGGCCGGCTGGACGAAGCCAGTCGGCGGCGACGCGGATCATCTGGAGCAGCTCGACGACATCGACGCCACCGTGGCTGCCGGCTTTGTGTTCTACACCCTTGATCCCAAGGCTGAAGTCGACCCCGAGGCTGAGCACGCCGATCCGGCGGCGATCCAGCAGAAGGTGGAGGCGCTGGACTGGGCGGGTCTGGAGTCGGACCTGGCGACGTTCACCAAGACGTACGCCGGCCACCGCATCGACCTCGAGCATGAGGCAGTCGAGCTCGACGAAGCGTCGGTCCTTCGCGCCATGGCGAAGTACGGTCCATCCCTTGCGCACGCGATGGCCATGTACCGGCGCCTCATGGACAAGGGCATCGACTGCGAGGTTGAGTTCGCCGTCGACGAGACGGACTATCCAACCACGCCGGCCGAGCACATCGTCGTGGTCAGGGAATTACAGCGCCTCGGCATGGACTTCATTTCGTTCGCACCGCGCTTCGTCGGCCGCTTCGAGAAGGGTGTCGAGTACATCGGCGATATCGACCAGTTGCAGCGTGACTTCCAGATTCACGCCGAGATTGCCCAGGCGCTCGGCCCGTACAAGCTGTCCCTGCACTCCGGCTCTGACAAGTACTCCACCTATCCGCTGATTGCAGAGGCAACCAAGGGCCTCGTGCACCTCAAGACGGCTGGTACCAGCTGGGCAGAGGCGCTGCGCGTGATCGCGAACAACGATCCCGGCCTGATGCGAGAGGTCCTTACGCTCGCGCTCGACAGCTTCGAAGCCAACCGCAAGAGCTACCACCTCTCCTGCGACCCGACGAGAATCCCCACCGATCCGACCGATGAAGAGGTCGTTCAGCTGATGGACCGTGTCGACTCACGGCAGGTCTTGCACGTCGGCTACGGGGCGATCCTGGAGGAGTTCGGGCCGCGGCTGTACCAGGTGTGGAACGACAATGAAGAGGAGCACTACCGCATCATTGCGGACCACTTCGTGAAGCATCTGACGCCGTTCGCCCCATACGCGCGTTAAGCCGCTGGCAGATTCAGGACTGCTGATCTGCTTGGGCCCTGGCAATGATCGCCTCGACGACCGAGGACTTGGCGTCGGCGTAGTCCTGGCCGTAGGCCCAGCGCTTATCGGCCAACTCGCGCTTGGTGCGTTCGTAGAGGTCGCGATCTTCGGCGTGGGTACGCAAGCGATCCCGGAACACCAACATCCGTCGCACCTCCTGGCTCCCCTCGCTGAACACATGCACCTGAACGTCGGGCTCGTGATCGATCAAGAACCGGTGTTCGTGCCAATTCGGCTCCCGGAATTGCAGCACATAGCCGGCGTCCTGGAGGTCCGGTACGTATCCGGCTTCGTCGCTGGAATCAGCGACCACCAGCACGATGTCAATGACAGGCTTGGCGGCCAGGCCCGGTACTGAGGTCGACCCGACGTGCTCTACTTGCAATGCCCGGGGGCCCAGCGCCGCGCGAATCCGATCCTCCTCACCGGCGTACCATTCGGCCCACACCGGATCCGACTCAGCAAGGGAAATCCTTCCATCGACGCGCATCCGTGGAATGAGATACTCAGGCTCGCCGATCTCAGTCACGCGTCAGAGCTTTGCCCGTGCCGTCCCGACGTATCGGGGCGGGGTAGGACTCCTTGGGCAGGTTGTACGTCAGATCGATGGCCGTCTCGATTGCCTCATCCAAGCTGAGCCGATGCTCCAGCACCAAACGGGCAGAGATAACCGGCATCGATGCGACGGAAAAGATCGTGGCGGGCGGGTATGGACGCGTACGCCCGCGTATCGTCCACGAAGCCGGACGTGTTGTAGAAGCCGGCGGTCTCGACAGCCGTCTCCCGGAACCGGCGCATGCCCTCGGGGGAGTCCAGGAACCACCAGGGGGCGCCCAGCCGAACTGATGGATAAGTGCCGGCGATCGGGGCCAATTCTCGGCTGTACACAGTCTCGTCGACCGTGAAAAGGATGACGTGGAACCGGGGGTCAGTGCCGAACCGGTCGAGCATGGGTCGCAGGGCACGGGTGAACTCGGTCTGAATCGGAATGTCGTAACCCTTGTCGAGCCCGTAGGATTCCGAGATTGCCGTGTTGTGGTTCCGTAGCACGCCTGGATGAATCTGCATCACCAGGCCGTCCTCGCAGGACATCTCAGCCATCTGGTAGAGCATGTTCGCTGCGAACGCCTCGATGTCGCTCTCGCTCGGCTCCGCCCCGCCGAGGACGCGGTTATACAGCTCACGGGCCGCGTTCTCCTCCATCGGAGTCGTGTCCGCCAGCAAATGGCCGTGATCGGTGGCGCGGGCGCCTGCTTCGACGAAGGCCTCGCGGCGGGAACGCAGTGCGTCGAGAAAGCCGTCGTACGTCGCCGTGTCGATCCCTGAGAGGTTCGCCAACTCAGCGACCTCGGCGCGCCAGGTCGGACGGTCGAGATAGGCCAAACTGTCGGGCCGGAAGGTCGGAAGAACCCGATCGCCCAGGCCGTCGGCAGCCAGCTTCGCATGGTCGCCCAGGTCTGATGTAGCCGAGTCCGTCGTAGAGATGACCTCGATGTTGAAGCGGTCGAGCAGTGCGCGCGGACGGAACCCCTGATCAGCCACGCAAGCGGCGATCTGGTCATAGATCGCGTCGGCCGTTTCGCCACTCGGGACCAGATCGACGCCGAATACCTCGACGAGCTCGTGTTCCAGCCAATACCGCGAGGGCGTGCCTCGGAAAAGCTTCCAGTTCTCGCAGAATGTGCGCCAGATCGTCCGAGAGTCGGTCTCGACTGGACCGCCATCGAGCCGCGGCACCCCAAGGCGAGCGGGCTCAATGCCCTGCGAAGCAAGCATCCGGAATACATAGTGATCCGGAACGATCAACAGCTGCGCCGGATCGGCGAACGGGACGTCGTCTCGCGAATACATCCGGCTCCACGTGCCCGTGCATGCAGATCAGGGCAGATCCTTCGTCTCGCCATAGATTTCCCTGGCGATGCTCCGCTGTTCTGCTTGGAAGGGGAGAGCACGGTCAGGGTCGAGCTGGAGGGATGACATCGACAAACTCCGTCACAGGAAACCGAGAAAACGCTTTCGGGCAGCCTATCGTGGGACTTCGATCTTCGGCCAGGACTTCGGTTCGCCCGCCCTCACGACGGGAGGGAGGATGGTGGCATGAGCGCCGATATAGCCATTGGCAAGCCGCTTGCTCCAGTCTCGGGGGTTGCAGTGACCATCCGACCGCATCCGCCACGTCAAGCTGTCCACCCTGACGCTGCCGCTCGACACGCCGATCAGCGATGCCAAGGTGCTCACCGGACGGCAGAAGCCGATGACCGAGATCGTCCTGCTGTTTGCCGAGATCAGCACCGAGGCCGGCCACGGCGGAATCGGCTTCAGCTATTCCAAACGGGCTGGCGGACCGGCCCAGTATGCCCACGCGAAGGAGGTCGCCGATGGCCTGCTCGGGGAGGACCCCAATGACATCGGCCGCGTTTACCAGAAGCTGCTCTGGGCCGGTGCCTCCGTGGGCCGCAGCGGGGTCGCCACCCAGGCCATCGCGGCCCTCGACATCGCCCTCTACGACCTGAAGGCGAAGCGGGCCAACTTGCCCCTATCCAAGCTTCTCGGCGCCTACCGCGACTCGGTGCAGACCTACAACACCTCCGGCGGCTTCCTGCATGCACCGATCGAAGAGGTGAAGGAACGTGCCAGCCAATCACTGGCCGACGGCATCGGTGGCATCAAGATCAAAGTCGGCCATCCGGACAACAAAATCGACGTGCAACGCGTGAGCGCCGTCCGCGCGCATATCGGCGAGGATGTCCCGCTCATGGTCGACGCCAATCAGCAATGGGATCGACCCACCGCCATGCGCCTCGGCCGGGTCTTCGAACAGTTCAACCTGGTCTGGATCGAGGAGCCGCTGGACGCTTACGACGCCGAAGGCCACGCCCAGCTGGCCAACGCGCTCGACACCTCCATCGCCACCGGCGAGATGCTCTCCAGCGTCGCCGAACACATCAGCTTGATCGAGAACCGCTCCGTCGACATCATCCAACCCGATGCACCGCGAATCGGCGGCATCACGCCCTTCCTGCGTCTCGCTCACCTCGCCGACCAGGCCGGACTGCAGCTGGCCCCACACTTCGCCATGGAGATCCACCTCCACCTGGCGGCCACCTATCCCCGCGAACCATGGGTCGAGCACTTCGAATGGCTCGACCCTCTGTTCAATGAGCGGCTGGAAACTCGCGACGGCCGCATGCAGGTGCCGAACCGACCTGGCCTCGGCTTCACCCTTAGCGACCAAGCGCGAGCCTGGATCACCGACGCCGTCGAATTCGGGCGCCCGTAGTAGTGAGTGGTACCTCAGGCCGTTTGACGGGGCACAAACCCATTCGTCCCTACGCGCCGAGAACTCGGGGACGCACTATTGGGAGTCGGTTCGGTACGGACCGGCGATGATGGTGGCGCTCACGACGATCGTTGGCACGCTGAGCAGACCGGACCGTACGGACGCCATGGCGCGGTCCAGGTCCTGCATCCGGAATCTGCGCCCATAGCGAGCTTCACTCCGCGCAGCCAACTCGACGATGTGCTGGTCTGCTGCCAGTGCGTTGGCCGCTGTGTTGCGGACTGTGATCTTGAACTCGTTCCAACCGCTGCGTGCAGCACTGGTGATGTCGACCCGGTACGGCGGATCCCAGACGACACCGCAGTCGACCCCGTTCACACCGATTTCGGCGATCTCGCCGACCGGCCCGATCACGGCGACTTGGTAAGACGGGCCAACTAGGCCGGCGTTGTCTTGATCAGCAGCGTCGGTAGTCGAGCAGCCGCCGAAGTCGATCACCACGCGCGCCTCTGCTGGGAGGTCACCTAGTTCGCAGCCGGCTGTGTAGGTCGCAGCGCCCGAGTAGTGCCGCCGTCCGGGCTGGTCCTCCCACACATGGGGAAGGTGGACGGGCTGCGGCGGTTCATCTGCGAATGCGACCTGCCAGCTGTTGTCCAGCCGGATCCGCCGACTCTGCATGAGCGTCGACCGGGCCGACCTGATCGGCTCCGCTTGGCTGGCCGGTACGTCGTTGATCATGATGATCACCGTTGCTTGGTAGGGATTCAAGGTCACCTCGATCCCATCGGTTGCCGTCCCGGCCCCAACCACCTCACCGGAAATGGCATCCCATTCCTCATAGCCCGTTGAGTTTCCGCGCGCGGTGACCCGAAACGCCCGGTCCTGTGGCCCAGTGTTGGCGATGAAGTAGATGTCGGCGCCCGCGCTCCGGCGATGCACGAAGCCGATATCCGCTGTCAGGGGTGATATCTCAAGATCGGGATCGACTGCTGCGGTGAGCGCGTCGGATAGCCCCTCAAGCGCCACAACTGCGCCACCGGGCACCTGTACCGTCGAGTCGATCATGATCACCGAGCCACCGGCTGCGGTCACCCTCTGCAGCCAGGCCGCGGTGGCGTCCAAGATCATGGTCGTGGCCGGAACCACGACCACCCGATACCGGTCAGGCGGAACGATCGCGAGCGCATCATCGTCGATCAAGTCGTAGTCCAGTCCGGCCAACCGGATGGTCGCCGGTACCTCGGCGCCGATCCGCCGGTTTGCTTCTCGCCAGGTGTCGAGTGAGCCATGGACTGCCCGGCCCATCACTGCGAAGAGGTCTTCGTTCGGCACGTAGACAGCAACGTCAGCGACCGGTTCACCCTGCCGCATCAGCCAGCACAATCGGCTCAGGTAGGCATTGAGCTGTGGCATAGCCGGCCACCACGGGTTGCGGTCGTCGATCGCACCAGCGGCGTAGAAGAACCAGCCCAGGCCCGGCGCGTCGGCTGGTGAGTACGGCCAGCCGTGCCCGATGAGCAGGTTAATGCCGTTCAACAGGTGCTCGTGCGCCTCGCCCTTCAGATCGAGCGGGGTCGCTCGGAAGGAGGGCGAATGTACCCAGGTCCAAATCTCTGCCGATACCACGTCCCGGCCGTAGAGGTGCCCGGCTGAGGAGGCCCATCGGGTCTGGGTTATCTCCTTCCAGCGCCACCCCTCGCCCTCGAACATGTCGGCGAACCGATAGCTGCTGATCGTCGCCGGCGGGGTCCCATAACTCTGAATTCGAAAGGACACCCCGCGGCTGGCCGCCCAGCGCTGCACAACGGCGACGAAGTTCTCCTCGTACAACTCGGCCAGGGTGTGATGGTAGTCGGCGCGCACCTGCGCGGCGTCCGGCCCGTCGACCGCGAGCCGGTACAGCACGGGGATGAGCGGGTAGCCTCGCCGGCGGACGAACTCGTCGGCCAATGCCGGAGTCCAGTCCGCGTCATACACCTCGAGGCTGTCGCAGAACACCGAGCCCACGAGCTCGGCCGGCACAGCGTCGAGCATCCGATCCCCCGCCCAGCGGAGGTGGGCCTCCACGGCGGCCACGCTGTAGTGGTCGAGCACCGGGCCCTCGGACCCAACGGCGGCTCGCTTGACGTTCTGCCCGGTCGCCCGGGCGTACGCCAGCAGCCCGTGCCGGGTCCCATTGCCGTCAGGGATCTTGATCATGCCGTTGGTTATGGGCAGCTGTTGGTACGACTCAGGCTGCTCCTGGCTCGAACCAGCTCCGATGTAAGCGGCCACCAACTGGTCACCAGGCCATGGCGAGACCACCGGCACTTCCAATGATCCCGGTGTGATCTCGCGCCGCTCCCAATGCAGCTGTCGCGCCGCCAGGTCGCCGGTGATATGAGGTCCACCGAAGGACCAGCCGCTCCCTAGCGTCAGGTCGAATCGGAGGCCCAATTCGTACGCCCTGTCAGCCGCAAACCGCAGGTCGGCGAGAAAGTCGTCTGACATGAACTCGGTGGTCGCTTCCCCGAGCGGGTAAACGTACGCCACCTCGACCCCGCCGAACCCGGCTTGTGCCATGGCTGTCAGCTCGCGGTACAACTCGTCCCGCTCTACCGAAGGGCCGAACCACCACCACCGCAGCATCGGTGCCGCGCTCGCGGGAGGATCAGTGAAGTTCGATCGCAGATCATCGATCATGAGCGGCAGATGTGCGCTGAGCCCTTCGACGAGCTCAGGACGGCGCTTGTCGAAGCGCGCCCTTCGACAGGCTCAGGGCACATGTCATCTACCGGCTCAGGACACAGGTCGCGCTGAGCGAGAGAGATCCACGCCGAGACCGAGGTCAGCGATCTTGACGGGCAGACCCGTACGCAGTGATTCGTTGCCCGCCATGCCGATCGCGATGGAACGGATCCCGTCCACCCAGTTCGATGATCGCTCGAGCCAGTCATCCCCGGCGCCGCGGAAGACGTCGGCCAGCAGCAGCGCATCACCTCCGCCATGGCCCCCTGTACCCTCTTCGATCTTGACGTCTTGGGCCGCCTCCCAGTGGCGCTGCAGAGTGAGCCGCTCTCCGCCGGTCCGCGATGAGGACTCCGGGACGGCGCTCGGGTCGATCGTCACCTTGCCGTCCGCGTCAACGAGCACGGCCGCACGTTCCACAACCTCCAGCTCGGCCCGGCCTTCGTCGCCGTTGACGCCGATCCGGTATCCCTCCCAGGGCGCGTGCGCATTCAGTGAGTAGCTGAGCGTTGCGCCGCGCGCGTAGTCCACGATCACCGCCAGGTTGTCCTCGGTAGTGATGCCCGGGCCGAAGACGTCCTGGTCGCGCTGGTAGCCGTCGTAAGACTCGTTGTCGAGATAGAGCGCCTGCAGCCGAGGGTCGCTCCGCAGGTCCAATTCCCACGGACTGTGCGCGCCTTCATGAGTGCCCCGGTCGGGACGCGGCGGTATCCCGCGTGCGGCAGCGTTTTCCGACCCGTAGAACCTCACTCCGCCGCGGGCATACACCACGGTCGGAGTGTCGGCGAGGAGCCAATTGACCAAGTCGAAGTGGTGCGACGCTTTGTGAACCAGCAAGCCACCGGAGTTGACCTTGTCCCGATGCCAACGGCGGAAGTAGTCGGCGCCGTGCGAGGTGTCGAGCACCCATTCGAACGTGACCGACAGCGGAGTGCCGATCGAGCCGTTCTTGATCAACTTCTTGAGACCTGAGTTCCTTGGGGAGTAGCGATAATTGTGCGTCACCACCACCTGCCGCCCAGAGCGTTCGACCGCTTCGGCGATGCGCCGGGTGCTTTCCGGATTGATCGTCAACGGCTTTTCGACCACCACGTCGACTCCGGCATCCAGCGAGCGCACGATCAGATCGGCGTGGGTGAAGTCGGGGGAGGTGATGATCACCCGCTCGGCGCGGGCCTCGCTGAGGATCCGCTCGAGCGCGTCGGGGTCGCCGGTAAGCACCCCGTTGACGTCGAGGCCTGCCTGAGAGAGCCGCTCCAGATGTACTGCCAACCGGCCAGGATTCGGCTCGACCAGCCCAACCAGCTGCGCGTCATCGGAGTGGTCGCCGGCCATCGCGTCGAGGTACATCTGGACCCGGTGGCCGGTTCCGACCACCACATAGCGTTTCGAGGTCACAGTTCTGATGCCTTTCGCGGTTTGCGGAGCGCCGTGGATCAGTGCTGTTTAATGTCGAGCTCGGGCAGGTCACTTTCCGCCGGTGGTGGCGATGCCCTTGACCAGGAACCGCTGGCCGAACAAGAACACCAGGAAGAGCGGGATCAAGGTCACGACCGACATGGCGAACATCGCACCCCAGTTGCTGCCAGCCGTCGCGTCCAGGAACGAGCGCAGCGCCACCGGAACCGTATAGGCGACCGGATCGGTCAGGTAGATCAGCGGAGTGAAGAAATCGCTCCAGGTCCAGATGAAGGTGAAGATCGCGGTCGTGGCTATTG
Source organism: uncultured Actinomycetota bacterium (assembly GCA_963740515.1). Taxonomy (GTDB): domain Bacteria; phylum Actinomycetota; class Actinomycetes; order Propionibacteriales; family Propionibacteriaceae; genus Microlunatus. Next base: position 33,032 of record CAVUEO010000035.1, on the reverse strand, counting down.
CTGGGCCCATCAGCGGCACCATCAGCTTGCTGAAGATCTGCCAGTGGCCGCAACCGTCGATCGCGAGCCGCCTCGTCCAGCTCTCTGGGAATGCCTCGGATGAACTGGACCATCAAGAACACGAAGAACGCATCGGTGGCCAGGAACTTAGGCAAGATCAGTGGAACGAAGGTGTTCACCCAGCCCAGCGAGTTGAAGAGGATGTACTGCGGCACCACGACCACGTGGAAGGGCAGCATGAGCGTCAGCAGCATGATGGCGAACCACAGCCCCCTGAGCCGGAACTTCAGCCGGGCGAACGCGTACGCGGCCAGTGTGCAAGCAAACAGGTTGCCGGCGATGGCCCCGATCACCACGATGGCGGAGTTGATGATGTATTGGCCGAAGGGGTAGGACAGCGCATACCAACCCTGGGTGTAGTTCTCCACGTACACCTCGTTCAGCCACAGGCCCTGGGGTACGGAAAATGACATCGGTGGGCCGGAGGGAGCTGGCAATCAGCCACAGCAGCGGATAGATCATGATCAGGCTGAAGGCGATCAGCAGTATGTGCTTGATCACCGACCGTGCCCGGTCCCGCCAGGTGGGGGCATGATGGATCGCCTCCTGGGGAGCCGGTCCGGTCAGTGACGTCGTTGTGTCAACGGGGGTTGCCACCCCGCCCTGCGTTTGAAGATCAGTCACCGTAGAACACCCAACGCTTGGAGAAGTAGAAGTTGATAGCGGTGAAAGCCGCGATGATCACCACCAGCAGCCAGGCCATGGCGGAGGCATAGCCCATCTGGAACTGGACGAACCCGCGCTGGTAGAGGTACAGCGTGTAGAACAGTGTCTCGTCGGAAGGACCGCCGGTCCCGTTGGAAACCACGTAGGCCTGGGTGAATGACTGGAACGCGTTGATGACCTGCAGCACCAGGTTGAAGAAGATGATCGGAGACAGCAGCGGCAGGGTGATTTTCCGGAATTGGGCCCATCGGCTAGCGCCGTCGACGCTCGCCGCCTCGTAATACATTCCGGGGATCTGCCGCAGACCGGCCAAGAAGATCACCATTGGTGAGCCGAACGTCCACACGTGCAACAAGATGATGGTCCACAACGCCCATTGCGGATCGGCGATCCAGCTAGTGGTGGCTTGGAATCCGAACAGCCTGAGGACTTGGTTGACCAGGCCGTCGACTCTCGAACATCTGCCGCCACAGCACAGCAATGGCAACCGAGGCGCCGAGCATCGACGGCAGGTAGAAGATCGACCGGTAGAACGCCAGCCCCTTCATCCCCTCGTTCAGCAGCATTGCGATGGCCAAGGCCACGATCAGTTGCGCCGGAACGCCGACGAGCACGTAGATGAAGGTGACCGCGATCGACTTGTGCAGACGCGGGTCGTTGAACATCCGGACGTAGTTATCCAGACCGATGAACTCGGGCGCCTGGATCAGGCTGTAGTTGGTAAACGACAGGTACAACGAGGCGATCATCGGCCCGCCGATGATCAGCACGAGTCCGATCAGCCAGGGCAGCAGGAACAGATAACCCGCCTTGTTGTCCCTGCCTGCCTCCCGGGCCGCGAGCCGCTTCTCCTCCGGCGTCTTGGCCTTGACGCGATGGATCGTCGAAAGCTCAGAGATGGCGCTCATGGCTCAGACCTGGAGGTTCGACTTCATCTCGTCCACGAACTTCTGGGCGGCGTCAGCACTGCTCGTCTTGCCCGAAGAGCACATCAATCCCGTTACGGAACAGGACCTCGGCCAACGTACCGCCGCCAGGGGGTGGGGCGATCGGGGTCGTGGCCACCTCGGGCTTGATGTCGGTGATGTATTTCGCTACCACCTGCTGCGCCTCGGACAGCTTGGGCGTGACCCCGGCCAGTATCTCGGTGTTCGGCGGAATGCCCCGCTCAGCCTTATCGATGTCGGCGGCCGCCGGGTCGTTGGCAAACCAGTTGATCCACGCAACTGCGGCCTCCGGGTTCTTGGTCTTGGCTGACGCCGACCACAGCATGCTTGCCTTGTACCAGGCCTTCCGCTCGGTTGCCTTGCCGGCCAGGCTCGGGAACCGCAGCATCCCCATCAGCGCACCCCCGGTCACGCCCTTGGCCGCAGCGCTGATCGCTTCCAGCTGATTGGAGTTCGAGGCCGACAGGGCGGCCTTCCCGACCACTATCGCGCTCTGGTCCAGCGGCTTGGCCGACGGTCCTGACCCTTCCTCGCTGATCTGCTCGGGCGTCCCAAGGGCCCTGGCTTTCTGGAACTTGACCATGAGGTCGTACCAGGCTTGAGCATCAGCTACGTCAAACCCAAGCCCGTCCGGAGTGAAGAGTTCCTTGCCGTTCTGGCGCAAGAACAAGGCGAACACATTGTCTGAGCCCAGCAGGCCCGCCATGCCGTACGGGCACTCCGGCTTTGGAGGCGACCTCGGCAGCCACCTCCGCCAGCTGGTCCCAGGTCCAGGTCTTGTCGTCGGGCAGGTCCATCTTGGCCTTCTCGAAGATCTTGGGGTTGGCCATGATGACCGCGCTGTTGATGCCGGCATTAACCCCGACCAGCTTGTCGTTGATCTTGCCTGAATCGACCGTGCCCTCGACAAACTTGGAGACATCGACATCCTTCAAATCCAGCAGTGCGCCGCGAGTGCCGTACTCGGAGATATAGGCCATATCCATCTGAATGATGTCGGGCGCCGTGCCGCCGGCGGTCTGGGTGGCCAGCTTGTCCCAGTAGCTGGCGAAGTCACCCGGCTGGCCCGAGATCTTCACATTGGGGTTGGCCTGCCGTGAACGCAGCGATCATCGCCTCGGTGTTCTTGTTGCGCGTCGGGTTGCCCCACCAGGCCAAAGCCAGCTCGGCCGTGCCGCTCTCGCCGCCACCGCCCTGAGAACCACTGCCACCTTGAGAACCAGGGGCGCAGCCCGCCAACCCCATCGTGGTGGCCGCAGCAGCCAGCCCTCCGGCTCCGATCAAAAACTGCCTACGATTGATGGCCATCGCTCTTCCCTTCGCCATTGATGTGAAGTTCATGTGAAAGCGTTTTCTCACACATTACGGTCGGAACATTACGGTGGATTGCTTTCTAGTGTCAACGCCCCTGCGGGCGACGAAACCAAAGTGAAACAGGAACATCCCACGCAGCGTGGGAGGCTCGCGCTGTACATGGCATGCATGCCGGGCACAGCGTCAGCATCCCATGTTGCGTGGGATATTGACATGATTACGAGGACTGAATTTCGCCGTGGCGGAGTGCCTCAAGTTGGGGCAGCACGACACTACCGATTGCGCTGGTCAAAACTCGGACGCTATATTCCTGAGTACTGCGAAAGCGTTTTCTGACGATGCAACGCCCTGACCCTTTTTGGAGATGAGGATGGCCCAGCGCACGGTTCGAGTGATCATGAACGGGGTGACCGGCCGGATGGGCTACCGCCAGCATTTGGTGCGATCCATCCTGCCTATCAGGGACGACGGCGGCGTTCTGCTTGCGAGCGGCGACCGAATTACAGTTGAGCCGATCCTGGTGGGCCGCAACGCCGAGAAGCTTGCCACTCTCGCCGCCGAGCACGGCGTGTCCGATTTCACGACCGATCTGGACGAGGCGCTGAGCGACGACTCGGCGTCGATCTACTTTGACGCCCAAGTCACCTCCGAACGCAAGAAGTCGATCCTGAAGGCGATCGCTGCCGGGAAGCACATCTATACCGAGAAGCCAATCGCCGAGTCGGTCTCGGAAGGTAGCCGAGCTAGTCACCGCCGCGGATGAGGCGGGTGCGCTCAACGGCGTGGTCCACGACAAGCTCTACTTGCCTGGCCTGCTCAAGTTGAGGCGGCTGATCGATTCAGGCTTCTTCGGCCGCATTCTCTCGGTACGCGGGGAGTTCGGGTATTGGGTCTTCGAGGGTGATTTGCTGCCTGCCCAGCGACCTAGCTGGAACTACCGGGCCGAGGACGGCGGCGGCATGATGCTGGACATGTTCCCGCACTGGAACTACGTGCTGGAGAACCTGTTCGGGAGAGTCGTGGCGGTCACGGCCAAAGCGGTCACGCACATCCCGGAGCGCTGGGACGAACAGGGCCGCAAGTACGCCGCCACCGCTGATGACGCGGCGTACGGGATCTTCGAGCTCGAGGGCGATGTCGTCGCTCAGATCAACTCATCCTGGGCCGTTCGAGTGGACCGCGGCGAGCTGGTCGAGTTCCAGGTGGATGGCACGCACGGTTCTGCGGTGGCCGGGCTCTTCGGCTGTCGCATCCAACCGCGGGTGCGTACGCCCATGCCTGTCTGGAACCCGGATCTGCCTACGACCGAGGACTTCCGCAACCAATGGGAGCAGATCCCGGACAACGCGGAATTCCCCAACGGATTCCGCGCCCAGTGGGAGCAGTTCCTGTCCGACGTGGATGCCGGCCGCCCCCACGCGTACGACCTCGCCGCTGGCGTTCGTGGCTTGCAGCTGGTCGACGCCGGCCTGACGTCCTCGGCCGAGGGCCGCCGGGTCACGATCGACCGGGCCGCGTCATGACCACGACCACCGCAACGGTTGCCCTTCCGGAAGCCGGCGGCGGCTGGCGCGAGATCGAGCTCTCCGAACCAAGAGCCTGGGCTGAGCATCCGCAGGCTTTTCAGAGCCGGATCGCCTTTGCCGCTGCTCACGTCGTGGCCGACCCACGCGGTGAGAACGTGCCGGGTGCGCCCGCCGCGATTGACTGGGAGGCCACGCTGGCGTTCCGGCGGCACCTTTTCAGCTACGGGCTGGGGGTTGCTGAGGCCATGGACACCGCGCAGCGCAACATGGGTCTGGATTGGCCCGCTACTCAGGAACTGATCACCCGCAGCGCAGCGCTGGCCAGCGAGCATGGGGCCAAAATCGCCTCGGGCGCCGGAACCGATCAGCTCCTCGTGTCCACCGGGAGTCTTGACGAAGTCACCCGTGCCTACCTCGAGCAGGTCGAGTTCGTCGAGGCGGCGGGCTCGCAGGCGATCATGATGGCCTCGCGCCAGTTGGCGGCCGTGGCTCGCAGCGCCGATGACTACCTTCAGGTCTATTCGAGCGTGTTGGCTCAGGCGGGCCGGCCGGTCATCTTGCACTGGCTGGGCGAGATGTTCGACCCCCAGCTGAGCGGGTATTGGGGGTCGATCGACATACCGACAGCGACCCGTACCTTCCTCGATTTGATCGGCGAACACAGCGCCAAGGTCGACGGGGTCAAGGTCTCGCTGCTTTCCGCTGACCATGAGCAGGAGCTGCGCGCTGCCCTGCCGGCGGGCGTCCGGCTATACACCGGCGACGACTTCAACTACCCGGAGCTCATTGAGGGTGACGGCGTACATCACTCCGACGCTCTGCTCGGTGCGTTCGCCGCGATCGCGCCGGCTGCCTCGGCCGCCCTGAGCGCGCTTGATGCCGGCGACATCGACCGATATCGCCGGGAGATGGCTCCGACGGTTCCTCTGTCGCGCCACATCTTCGCCACGCCCACGTACTACTACAAGACCGGGATCGCCTTCCTCGCCTGGCTTAATGGCCATCAGGAGGGTTTCGTCATGGTGGGGGGCCTGCAATCCGCTCGCTCGATTCTCCACTTGGCCCGCGTCTTCGAGCTTGCCAATGAGGCGCAGTTGCTGACCGACCCTGATCTAGCGGCTCACCGGCTTAGCCAGCTGTTCGCGACCGCCGGCCTGGCGCGGTGACCAGCGGAGCGGCGCTCAGCCGGCTCTCGCTCAACCAACGCACCACCGCCTCGTGGTCGCTGCCGGATGCGATCAAGGGCTGTGTCGACGCGGGACTCGGCGCGATTGGGATCTGGCGGGAACAGCTCGCTGAGGTGGGCCTCGGCGAGGCCCGTCGGCTGGTTGCCGAGTCGGGGCTGCGTGTGTCGTCGCTATGCCGGGGCGGGTTCTTCACGGCTGCGGAGTTCGCCGAGGCGCAGGCGGCTGAGGTGAGAAACCGCGAGGCCATCGAGGAAGCTGCGGCGTTGAATGCGGCGACACTGGTCCTCGTCGCCGGTGGGCTGCCGTCTGGCGATCGTGATCTGGAAGCCGCACGAGACCGCGCCGCTCTGGCTATTGAGCGGCTGGTTCCGTACGCCCACGAGCACGGCGTCAACCTCGGCATCGAGCCGATGAACCCCATCTACGCCGCGGACCGTGGGGTGATCTCCACGCTGGCCCAGGCGCTGGACATCGCCGAGCGCTTCGATGCCGTCGACGTCGGCGTGGTGGTCGACACCTTTCACCTGTGGTGGGAACCAGGCGTTTCCGAGCAGCTGCAGCGCGCCGGAGAACGCATCGTGAGCTACCAAATCTGCGACTGGATCACCCCGCTGCCAGCGGACACCCTGCTGGCGCGCGGGATGATGGGCGACGGACACATCGACTTCACTGCCTTCACCCGATCCGTTGCGGCGGCGGGCTACCGCGGTGACGTCGAGGTTGAGATCTTCAACGCCGATCTCTGGGCGGCGCCGCCGGCCGAGGTCGTGAACACGATGATGGAGCGCTATCTCACCGCTCGTACAGCCGTACCTGGAGTGATGCAGCCCTTCGACAGATCAGACAGCCTGTCGAAGGCTCAGCCCGCATCACAAAGAAAGAGGAAAGGCAGAGAACCATGTGGACCCTTTCAGGATTTGTTGATGAGATTTCCGACGACTTCACCGAGCAGTGCAAGGTCGCTGCCGGCCTCGGCCTGCGCTATGTGGAGGTCCGTAGCGCGTGGGGAACCAACATCCTCGACCTCGATGACAGCCAGCTGGCCACTGTGCGGGAGACCCTCGACGGATACGGGCTGAAGGTTTCCAGCATTGGCTCACCGATCGGCAAGATCTCTATCGACGATGAGTTCCCACCTCACCTGGAGCGCATGCGGCACGCCGTCGAGGTCGCCAAGACTCTCGAGGCGCCGTACATCAGGCTCTTCTCGTTCTTCATTCCCGAGGGCACCGACCCGGACAGCCGCCGTGATGAGGTGCTCACCCGCATGGGTGCTCTGGCTGAGGCCGCCGCTGAGTCCGACGTGATCTTGACGCACGAGAATGAGAAAGACATCTACGGTGACATTCCGCGCCGCTGTCTTGACATCGTGACCTCGGTGTCGTCGCCCAACCTGCAGCTGGCTTGGGATCCGGCCAACTTCGTGCAGGTCGGAGTCCGGCCGTTCTCCGAGGGGTATGCCATGCTGCGTCCACATGTGCGGACCATCCAGATCAAGGACGCGCTGCTGTCGGACAGGACGGTCGTGGTCGCTGGTGCTGGCGACGGCGAGGTGCGCGAGACGGTCCGGGCCCTCCGCGCAGACGGCTTCGACGGGTTCTTCACGCTGGAGCCGCACCTCGGCGAATACACCGCGTACGGGGCGCTGTCCGGACCCGAGCTGTTCACCAGGGCCTGGAAGGCCTTCACCGACATCCTGACCAGCGAAGGGATCGCTTACGCATGAGCGTCACTTCCTCAGGGGATCGAGCCAAGATCGCCCTGGTAGGCGCAGGGGTCATCGGTACCCACCACGGTCTGGTGATCAGCGAGCTGGCCGACCGGGTGGAGTTGGTTGCGGTGGTCGACATCCACCCCGAGCGAGCCCAACGGCTGGCCGCCGAACGTGGCGGTAAGGCTTTCACGTCCCTCACTGAGGCTCTCGCCGCAGTACCGATTGACATTGTCGTGGTCTGCACCCCGACCGGCCGGCACGGCGAGGTCGCCATCCAGGCCCTGGAAGCGGGCAAGCACGTGATCATCGAGAAACCGGCCGAGATCACTGTGGCGAAGACTGACGAGATCATCGAGGCGCAGCACAAGGCCGGCACGCTGGTGGCAGTGATCTCCCAGCATCGATTCGACAAGTCCACCGAGATTGCGCTTGCCGCCATCGAGAAAGGCGAGCTAGGTCGCCTTACGACCGGCATCGCTTCGATCGACTGGTGGCGCGGTCAGAGCTACTACGATTCCGGTAACTGGCGCGGCACCTGGGAGCTGGACGGTGGCGGAGCCTTGATGAACCAGGGTGTGCACACGGTAGACCTGCTGGTGGCGACCATGGGCCGTCCGGTTGAAGTGTTCGCCTACACCGGCACGTTGGCCCATCAGAGGATCGAGGTCGAGGACGCTGCCGTGGCGGTGGTGCGCTTCGAAAACGGCGCACTCGGGCTGCTCCACGCGACAACGGCCGCGTACCCCGGACTGAGCGCTCGCTTGCAGGTGCACGGTGATCGGGGCTCGATCGTGATCGACAATGATCTTCTCACCTTCGTCCACACAACGCCGCAGGGCAGCCAGGCCGAAGAGAAGTCATATGGGTCGGCATCGGACTCGATCAATCAGCTCGGCAACTACGACCAGACTGAGCAGGCCGGCCCCACCACAGGCAGCCAGGCAGGGGGCCTCTCCTCGCTGGCCCATCACCGCCAATACGAGAACTTTCTCGCTGCCTTGGCCGGCGAGGAGGCCCTCCGAGTCGATCTTGAGACCAATCGCCGCTCGATCGGAGTGATCACGGGCGTGTACGAGTCGGCCCGGACCGGGAAACCGGTCGCCTTGTGATCATCGCCCCTCGGTGAGTGCCTCCATCTCTTCGCTGGCGGAATTTGGACGGCTGAGCCATCAGGCCGTACGGACGGTTGGCGACCGCCGTGCGAGCCGCTCGGAGCGTTGCTTGAGCAGAAACAAGGTAAGCGTTCCGCCAACCGCGATGGCGGACAAGTTGATCACCAGCTGGATGGCGGACCCGATCGCTTCGCTCGGTACCCAATAGGCAAGCGCTACTGCAGCGTTGGCCGCGGCCGGGATCGTCGTCACCGAGATCAGGACGCCTACCAAAGCACCGGACTTGGCCGAGGTAAGCGCCAGCATGCCAGCGATACCGGCCAAGAAACCAACGATCCAGGACAGGGCATCTGGCTTCCAGATAAAGCTCGTCAGTGGCCGCTCGGCTATCAGCATGGACTCGTCGAGCAGTCCCGCGGCGGTCAGGATCCATGTCAAGATCACTGCGGCTGCCATACCGACGGCAAAGCCGAGGACCAGGGTGCCCAGCGCCTGGGTGGCGCGCCGCGGTCGACCGCTCACGATGCCAACGCAGAATGCCACGAGCGGGCCAAACTCGGGTCCGACCACCATGGCGCCGACAATGAGGATCGGCTGGTCGAGCATGACCCCGATTGCGGCGATCATGGTCGCCACCATCATGAAGCAGAGGTAGGTGATCGACAGCCGGGTTTCCTCGCCCGCGCTCTGTTCCAGACCCTCCCAAACCACAGCATCCGCCGGTTCACCCGGGGTTTCTTCCTCAGCCTTGATCGCGGAATCGGAGATGCTGATGTCAAGGTTTTCGACGACGATGGCGCCATCACGCTCCAAACCGAACCCGCGCAGGGCTTCCAGAACGCTGGTGGCACCTTCTCGGGCGACGTCGAAGCTGACGACATCCCCAGAGGGCTTGCGTGCCGACTGCTCGTTGACGCAGAGGTGGGTCACCGCTGGGCTGTCATCCAGCAATTCCAGTACGTCCGACGTTGTCTCGGGTGGGGCGATCAGTCGCACGTGAAGCATGGCCAGCTCCGCTCGGTAGTGAGTTGCTCATAGCGTGAGGCGTTTACCCAGTTCTATAACTCGCGCCACGCCACCGACTCAGCGCGCATGGCCGTCATAGCGACCATGCGCGCCGACAAGTCGGCGTTAGGCGCAACTGCCGGTTATCTATGGTCCCGACGGTTACGATGAAGCAGTGGCACGAGGTGATGGCCTGCTGAACCACGACATCGATCCCCAGGATCGTGGGCCACAGGATGCATGTGGCGTGTTCGGCGTCTGGGCGCCGCGCGAGGAGGTCGCGAAGCTCACCTACTTCGGGCTTTACGCGCTGCAGCACCGGGGCCAGGAGTCGGCCGGGAATTGCGGTCAGCAAGGGCTCACAGATCGTGGTCTTCAAAGACATGGGCTTGGTGTCGCAAGTCTTCAACGAAGCGACGCTGGACTCCCTTGGCAATGCGCACCTGGCCATCGGTCATTGCCGCTACTCCACAACCGGCGCCAGCGTTTGGAAGAATGCGCAGCCAACCTTCCGCTCAACTGCCGTCGGGAGTATCGCGCTGTGCCACAACGGCAATCTGACCAATACGTTGGAGCTGCAGACCTGGCTGAAGGAACGCGACAAACACAATGGTTCGCTGCTCCCCGGATCGCTGTCCAACGACGCGACCAGCGACACGTCGCTGATCACTGGACTGATGGCTACCTTCTCAGGTTTCAGCACCGAGGAGGCGGCGCTGGAAGTGCTGCCCAAGCTGCGTGGCGCATTCAGCTTGGTTTTCATGGACGAGGAGACCCTGTACGCCGCCCGAGACCCGCAAGGGGTACGGCCGTTGGTGCTTGGTCGGCTGGAACGCGGCTGGGTCGTCGCGAGCGAGACCGCGGCACTGGACATCGTGGGCGCTACCTTCATCCGCGAGGTCACGCCGGGTGAGCTGATCGCCGTGGATGCCAACGGGCTGCGGAGTCGCACGTTTGCCAAGGCCGACCCGAAGGGCTGCCTATTTGAGTACGTCTACCTGGCCCGCCCCGACACCATGATTTCGGGTCGCCGGTTGCACTCGGTGCGCGTCGAGGTGGGGCGTACGCTCGCACACGAATTTCCCGCTGAGGCAGATCTGGTCATCCCGGTGCCTGAATCAGGCACTCCCGCGGCGATCGGATACGCCGAAGCCTCAGGCATCCCCTACGGGCAGGGCCTGGTCAAGAATTCCTACGTCGGCCGTACCTTCATCCAGCCGAGTCAAACCATTCGCCAGCTCGGGATTCGGCTGAAGCTCAACCCGCTCCGCGATGTGATCGCGGGCAGGCGTCTGGTTGTGGTTGACGACACCATCGTGCGCGGCAACACCCAGCGGGCGCTGGTGCGCATGCTGCGTGAGGCTGGGGCGAGTGAGGTTCACGTACGCATCTCTGCTCCGCCGGTGAAGTGGCCGTGCTTCTACGGCATCGACTTCGCTACCCGCGCCGAACTCATCGCCAACGGCTTGGACACCGAGGAAATCTGCCGCTCCATCGGAGCCGATTCGCTTGGCTATGTCTCACTCGAGGGGCTGATCGCGGCGACCCAGGTTCGCAAGCAGTCACTCTGTCGAGCCTGCTTCGACGGCGTCTATCCGATCGAGTTGCCGCTGAGCGAGCGGCTGGGTAAGTCCATCCTCGAGGACCCAGCCGACCTGGAGCCCGTGGCTTCTGGCATCGGTGCTGCAGATGCCCTCAGCCGTCCCTAACTCCGCCGACTTGTCAGAACCCAGTTGACCTATGGCTCAACTGGGTTCTGACAAGTCGGCGTACGCGGCGGCTGGGGTGGACATCGCAGCTGGTGACCGGGCTGTGGAGTTGATGAAGGAATGGGTCGCCAAGGCTCAGCGCCCGGAGGTCATGGGTGGCATCGGCGGCTTCGCGGGACTGTTTGACGCCAGCGCGCTCGCGCAACGCAATCATCCGGTTCTTGCCACATCGACCGACGGCGTCGGCACCAAAGTTGCCATCGCCCAGGCCCTGGACCGCCACGACACCATCGGCTTCGACCTGGTCGGCATGGTCGTCGACGACCTCGTCGTGTGCGGAGCCGAACCGCTGTTCATGACCGACTACATCGCCTGCGGCAAGGTCGATCCGGAACGGATTGCGGCAATCGTGCAAGGAATAGCCATGGCGTGCACTGAGGCCGGCTGCGCGCTCCTGGGCGGCGAAACCGCAGAGCATCCTGGACTGCTGGGGCCTAACGAGTACGACCTCGCCGGCGCTGCGACGGGAGTCGTGGACAAAGATCAGATCCTGGGCGCCGATCGGGTCAGATCCGGCGACGTGGTGCTGGCCATGGAGTCTTCCGGGCTACATTCCAACGGCTATTCACTCGTCAGGCACGTACTCGACAAGCAGTCGAGCTGGACGTTGGACCGCTACGTTCCCGAGTTCGGCCAGTCCGTAGGCGACGAGCTGCTGACGCCGACCCGCGTGTACGCCCGCGACTGCCTCGCGCTGATCGGGGGAGTCGAGGTGCATGCGATGAGCCACGTCACCGGTGGCGGCCTGGCGAGCAATCTGGCTCGGGTGATCCCGGACTCATGCCAAGTCAACATCGACCGCGCAACGTGGCGTCCCGCACCCATTTTCAGATTCATCGAGCGACTCGGCGGGATCTCCCAGTTCGATCTGGAAGCAACCTTCAACATGGGCGTTGGCATGGTGGCGGTTGTGGCGCGCAGACTCGGCGGACGAGGCCCTCCGGCTCCTCGTGGCACGAGGCCTGCGCTCCTGGGCTTGCGGTTCAGTTCTGCCGGCCAGCTCACGCGGCGGCCCACGAGTCAGCCTGTTTGGGCAATACGCCGAGAGATGAAAGGAGCGTGGCCAGCACCACACCGGCTAGGTCCTCCGACACCGGTCCCGTCGCTTTGCACCCTTGCGACCATTAGGTAGCCTTTCCCTCACGACATTAACCATTCTGAGCCGCGGCCACGCCGCCGGCAGACAACGTGCGAGGGGGTCGACCCGATATGGGGCGCGGCCGTGCAAAAGCAAAGCAGACGAAGGTTGCCCGCGAACTTAAGTACCGATCCTTCGATACGGACTTCTCATCGTTGGAGCGCGAACTTCGGTCAGGGTCAGAAGCCCATGAAGTACCGGCGGCCTACGCCGACCTCGTAGAGGAGCAGGAGGAAGACGACGAGGATTCCTCGGGCGACGAGCACGAGTACGGGCACCTTCGCAAGTCAGGGTAAGGAATCGCGCCCAATCGTTTCCCGTGGGCAATAGCCTGGACCGCATGAGCCAGAACCCTCAAGAAACGCCCGATCAACCGCAGTCTCCGGCTGAGGCTGACGCGGCAGATCCCAGCGAGACACTCGCCGGCCCTTCGGGTGCCGCCAGCGACAACGTCGCTGACACCACCCCAGATTTGGCTGATACACCGGCGTCCGATCAGACGGGTGCTGGCTCTGCCGACCCGTACGGTCAGCAGACTCCACCGCCCTACGGTCAGGAGACCCCTCCGGGTTACCAGCAGCAGGGCTACGCCGATCCCAGCTCCGGCGGTCAGCAACCGGGTTACCAGCAGGGCTACGGCAGCCAGTCTCAGCAGCAGGGCGGCTATCAACAGCAGGGCTATCAGCCGTACGGCGACCCGAACCAGCAGGCGTCTGCCCAGCAGGGTTATCCACAGCAGGGCTATCAGCCGCAGCAGTATGTCCAGCCCGGCTATCCACAGCAGCCGTATGCGTACGCCGGACAGTCGCCGGTGTCGGAGAGCGACGAGAAGACCTGGGGGATCATCTCCCACATCACCATCCCGTTCTTCGGTTTCATCGGCCCACTCATTGCCTATCTGCTCTACAAAGATCGCAGCGAGTGGTTGAAGCAGACGACCACAGAGGCGCTGAACTTCTCAATCTTGTACAGCATCGCCTACGTAATCAGCGTGATCACGATCACCTTCGTCATCGGGTTGATCTTGTGGCCTCTGGTGTTCATCGTCGCGTTGATCTTCTGCATCTTGGGCACGGTCGCAGCCAACAAGCACGAGTTCTACCGGTACCCGATCAACATACGGTTCATCAAGTAGTAGGGCCTCCTGGGACTATGGGTGAGTGACCACCTGGAGTCCCGACTTCCTGGACGGCTACGAAACAACCGAGCTTCCACTGCCGGGTGTGGAGCCCGCGGCTGGTGAGCCTCCCGACGTCCACTTGGTGGGGACGCTGATCAGGAAGCCAACCGACCGGCTTGCGCGTCGCGCGGTCCTCTATCTCCACGGCTGGAACGACTATTTCTTCCAGACCCATCTCGCCGACTACCTGAGCGACCTCGGGTATGACTTCTACGCGCTCGACCTGCGACGTTACGGGCGCAGCATCCGGCCCGGGCAGTTGCGAGGGTTCATCACGAATCTCGACGATTACTCGCTTGAGCTTGATGCGGCGGCCGATCTGATTGCGCAAGACCACGACCGGCTGTTGCTGATGGGCCACTCCACGGGTGGGTTGATCGCTGCCCTTTGGGCGGCCCGGAACTCAGAGCGCCTCGAAGGCCTGATCCTCAACTCACCGTGGCTCGACTTGCAGGGCTCCGCGATCGTACGAACTCTGGGCACGCCAGTGATCGACAAGCTAGGCAGTCGAGCGCCCACATCGATCATCCGGCTGCCGGATCTCGGCTTCAACGCCCGCGCACTGCACGCCAGCCTGGGCGGCGAGTGGGAGTACGACTTGCAGTTGAAATCGACACCTGGCCCGCCCATTCGAACCGGCTGGTTACGCGCGATCCTGCTCGGGCATCAGCGGGTCGCCGCGGGACTAGGTATCGCTGTCCCGATCTTGGTGCTCGCCTCGATGACAACGGACTTCTCGCGGCGCTGGCATGAGGGACTGCGGCTCGTCGACACCGTGCTCGATGTGGAGCAAACAGCGGCGCGGGCAGTCCGACTCGGACCACACGTCACCGTGGTCAGGATCCCGGAAGGCCTGCACGATCTCACCTTGTCCGCGCCGCACGTACGCAAGCACACGCTGGATGAGATCGGGCGATTCGTCGAGGCGTACGTGAAGCGCGGACCTTCGTTCTCCGATGGGTCTGTCGGAGGCCGCGCGCGCACTGATTAGATGAGTGTGTGACTGAGATGCCTCATGTAGTGGTGATCGGCGCTGGCTTCGGGGGCATTGCAGCGACCGACGAGCTGTCCAAGGAAGGGTTCCGGGTTACGGTGATCGACCGGTTCCCGTACAACACTTTTCAGCCGTTGCTTTATCAGGTTGCCACCGGAGGCCTCAATCCCGGGGATGTCACCTACGCGCTTCGCTTCTTTGCCGCACGGCACGAAGGGGTTCGGTTCCGCTGCGCCGGAGTCGTCGCCATCGACCATGATCAACACGAAGTGGTCTGCGACGACGGCTTCCGGATCGGTTTCGATTATTTGGTGATCAGCAACGGAATCACGACCAATCACTTCGGCATCCCAGGCGCCGAGGAGTACACCATGTCGATGTACACCCGGGCGGAGGCGCTCCGGGTCCGCGACACGATCTTCGGCAGTCTGGAGATCATTGCCGGTATGTCCGATCCGAACAGGAGGGGCTTCACAGTAGTGATCGTTGGGGGTGGACCAACCGGTGTGGAAATGGCTGGTCAGCTGGCCGAGCTCAAGACCGAGACCATTCCGTCGATCTTTCCCGAGCTCAATCCAGCGAGAGTCCATGTCGTCCTCGTCGAGATGGGTCCACACCTTTTAGCGCCGTTTAACGAGTCGCTGCGCAAGTATGCGTTGCAGGAACTGATCAAGCGTGGAGTGGACGTTCGGCTGAATACCGCGATCTCCGAGGTGGAGGCTGATCGGGTCGACTTCAAGGACGGCTCCTCGATGCCGGTCGATCTGGTCATCTGGGCCGCCGGCGTCTCAGGTGATCCGCTGCTCCGCGACTGGGGGCTGCCGATCGGTCGCGCGGGGCGGATCGAGGTCAACGAAGACACCCGAGTAATCGGCGAGGAGCGAATCTTCGCTATTGGCGATGCCAGCATCATCGTGGACAACCCGCTGCCGCAGTTGGCGCAGCCGGCCCTGCAGATGGGAAAGTTCACCGCCAGGCAGATCGCCCGGCTGCATCGCGGCCTTGAGACCCAGACGTTCAAGTACAAAGACAAAGGCACCATGGCCACCATCGGTCGAGGTGACGCGGTGCTCCAGATGCCGATCGGGCTCAAGCTCACGGGCATCCCTGCGTGGCTTGGCTGGATCGTGCTGCACATCGCTTACCTTCTTGGCGGGCGCAACCGGGTGCAGACGCTGGTGAACCTCGGTTCCCGGTATATGGGGCCGCGGCGCTCGAGCGCGATCGTGGGCGATGTGCTGCCGACGCCGAAATTGCGGCGGGCCATCCAGGCCAAGGAGAAGAGGTCGGCGTAGGGTCTGCGCCCTGAGCTTGTCGAAGGGTGGCCAGGGCCGGAATCGAACCGGCGACCTTTCACTTTTCAGGCGAACGCTACTACCGACTGAGCTACCTGGCCTTGTCTCGGTGATGGGATCCATCACCAGTTACGCGACCCCGACGGGACTCGAACCCGCGACCTCCGCCGTGACAGGGCGGCGCGCTAACCAACTGCGCCACGGGGCCTTGTGGCCCAGGGTACGCACCCTTCCGGGCGCCCGCGAAACTATAGCGCAGCACGCGTATCAGCGGTAAATGGGCGACGCTGTGAGCGTCGGCGTGGAAGTCTGCCGGGCGCCGGTCACGCTATGGTTGCTGTGCCAATCGGGTCCCCATCGTCTAGCGGCCTAGGACTCCGCCCTTTCAAGGCGGCAGCGCGGGTTCGAATCCCGTTGGGGACACAAGATCAAACCGCCTCTGACTAGGCCTGATACCACCGCCAGCCAGCCAGCATCTCCTCGGATCGACCGCCAGGGACGCGCGAGGGACGCAGGAGCTCCCGCCAGTGCTGCCTTCGGCAGAGCTCCAGATCAGCCGACTTCGCTCGGCCAAACATGGGGCTGCGAGTGCCGGCGGACTTGTGCTGTCGCGAGCTTGGACCTCGTCTGGGACGGCAAGGCGCCTTGCGATCAGCGCATTACAGGCCGAAGGACTACCCGACATGTCGGCGACCACCAAGCACGTGCGATCCGCCTTAAGGATGCGGGACGTCGACAGAACCTCGCGATCGGCTGGCGACTTCCCGACCATTCACCTTTCAGCCACAACCGGGAGGAAAGAAATGATCAACGAGCTTGATCGACTGATGACGATCACCGACTTGTCGGAGATGCTCGGCGTGCCTGTTGACACCCTGTACGGGTGGCGGCACCGCGGTGAGGGCCCGGAAGGCTACAGAATCGGTCGTCACGTTCGATACCGCAGGGCAGCCGTCGAGGCTTGGCTTGACACCCAAGCCGACCGGCGCCAGAGGTAACGTGGCGCACATTGAGCGGCGTCGCCTTCAACAGCGCGACGCCTCCGGACGAATCCGTACGGTCGTGCACTACAAGGTGCGTTACCGCGACGCGACGGGCAAGCACCACAGCGAGACCAAGACCAGATTGGTCGACGCTGAGCGCAGGAAGGCTGAGATTGAAGTCGCGCTCGCGACCGCAACGTGGCGAGATCCTAGGCGCGGTGAGCTCAGTCTTGCGGAATGGGCGCAGGCTTGGCTGCCCACCCGATTTGATCTTCGGCCAACTACGTGGGCACGGCTCGAAACGACAATGCAGAAGCAGGTCCTTCCCTACTTCGGCTCCGTGCCGCTCAACAAGATCACCAACGCGATCGTGCGAGAGTGGGTCTCAACTCTTCTGAGTTCGGGACTGTCGGCAGCTACCACGCGTAAGGCTGTTTTCGCTTTGCGGCAATGCTTGGCTGCTGCGATTGCGGACGAGCGCATCCAGTTCAATCCTGCGTCCGCGGTGCCCCTTCCGACTGAGCGCCAGAAGCCGCCGCGCTATCTATCGCAAAGCGAGGTTGAGCGCCTCGTCGACGAGATGCCCCGTCAGTACCGCGCCCTCGTGCTGGTCGGCGCGTACGCCGGACTTCGCTGGGGAGAAGCTGCAGGGTTGCGCAGGCGCGACATCGACCCGCTACGCTCCCGCATCCGCGTGACGTCCACGGCTGTCGAGTTGCGGGGACGGGTGACCTTAGACAACGAGCCCAAGACGACGCGCTCGAAGCGTTCCGTCCCCGTCGCCCGCTCCGTGATGCGGCGGCTCGAGCAACACCTCTCGGAGTTTGTTGACCCGAGCGCAGATGCGCTCGTGTTCACCGCACCTGCAGGTGGCCCGCTCTTCCGCGCGTGGGGACGCACCGTCTTGCGGCCGGCCGTGCTGCGCGCCGAGTTGGACGACATCACCTTCCACGGACTTCGGCACAGCTTTGTCGCGATCATGGTGGCCGCGGGCTGTAACGTACGCGAGGTCTCCGAGTGGGCTGGGCACAACAGCGTCGCGTTCACGCTGACGAGGTACGGCGGATTGTTCGAGGACGGCGCTGATGCCGCGGTCGATCGTCTTGACGCACTTCTCGGAGACAAGGTCACCGGAGCTGTATCGCATCACCATCCCGCCTCCTAACGACGCAGGGTCAAGGAATGCGGCCCGGAGTCGCCGTCAAGATCATCGTTGGCGAGCGCAAATACGCCATTTAGCCTAGTCGTGGATACTTTTCTTCCCGGCGAGACTTGTTAACCGTGCACCGTTTGCCCCGTTTCTGAAGCTTGTGCGGCCTCGCTGCTCATGATCATTTTGCAATGCACACGCTGACTCGTCCGCGTCGGCTGGATGCGGCTAGTCATGTTCGTCGCGGTCCGACCTTCAGTCCGTAGGTCTCGATCACTCGTCCGGCCCAATCCGCCAGGTCGCCGATTCACGCTTGGGTCTGCGATCGAAGCAGCGTAGAAGTTCGCTGGCATGCGGCCCTGCTCGGCTGGTCTGGCTCCCAGAATGGCTCTACACCTTCCGGTCATTCTGAGCTTGGGAAATGCCTCCATGCCGCTCGTCCGCCTGGTCAGCGCTAGATGACTGACTGCCAGTGACCGCTGTCGAACGGTGCTCGGGGCACATTCAGGGCACGCGACCAGCCGCTGCTCGACTTAGGACTGCTCGGTTACTGTTCGCGGTTGCGACCCAAGCCGGTTAGGCTACTTCCGGGTCAAGTCGCTGCGTTGAACTCGATTCCCGACTGCACTACATCACTGTTCGTGCTTGTTTCGGTCGTCGCTCTCGCCACTCATATCCGCCACAAAATGATCCGGAAGATGATCAACTGGCTGAAGAAGGGTGCGGTGATCAAGATGATTCGAAAGGTGATCGCAGGACCCTGGTGGGCATCCGCGTGCGCGTTGGGGGCAACCGCTCTCACGACGTACGGGGAGTCGGGTTGAGCGCAGCGGCTGGGTTCGTGGCCGGCCCGTGTTGCGCGCAGATCCATTCACGCGTTAAGGTCCCCTCGCGCGGGACGTACTGGCCCGGGCGGCGGGCCAGGAGCCAGAGCCAGAATGTGCGCCATGGGCCAACCTCTAAGCAGGAGGAACCATTAGCGTCTGTGCTTGATAAGACTGCATGACCGCCTGGGTCCGATGGTGAGGAACTAACCCTCGATCACCCAGGCTGTCTACACGACGACGTAGGACCCACCATGACCCTCGATTTCGACGTCTGGCATCTTCCTGGAAGCCTGCCTGACTGGAGCCGGCTTGTCACTGCACTCGCTGCGGCCACCGAAGATGCGATCACCGAGAAGTCCTATCTCGAACTCAAGGGCCAGCTCGACCTGACGGGCGCCGAGCACCGGTTCAAGGTTGCGAAGGCCATTCTCGGCTTCGCCAACCGCGACCCAGACGCCGCTAGTCCTTTCTTTGGCGGTCGGGCTCTTGTCGTCATCGGTATTCATCAGGGCCAGGTCACTGGAATTCGACGAATCGAGGACCACCAGCTCCAACGGGCGTTGACGCGCTATCTCGGCCCCGATGACAAAGCGCCGCGCTGGACTGTCCACCGTCACCGAGTGGACGACCAGAACGACGTGGTGATCATCATCGTGGACGCCCCACGACCCGGCGACCCGATCTACACCCTGCATCGCGCATTTGAAAACTTCGATCCGGGGACGGTCTTTAGCAGACCCTCGACCGAGTCCACCCCGGCGGACCCCGCCGCGATCGAGATGCTGTCCCGGCGACTGGTCGCCCGGGATCGGGCTCTGAAGGTGGAGGTCACCCTCGGCATCGACGACATCCACCGTTACACCTGGGACCCGGCCGTCCTCGACCCTCTGCTGAACCAAGAGGTTGAACACCTACCTGCGCCAGCTTCTTCTGCGCGACCAACGCCCGACCCAGACAAGCGAGCCAGCAACGCGTTGACCGCCGCGCAGACACGGATGTTGCCTTCAAGCCTCGGAGCGTTCGCCAAACAGGCGGAAGAGTTAAGGAGCCTGTCTCAAATCAGTCACGAGGAGACCCGTACCGAGCCGGAGTTCCGCGAGGATGTCGGGCGTTGGGCCGACAGGTTCCGCCAGACCTTTCCCGAGGCACTTGTGGACCTGGTCGCGAGCATCCTGCCGCCCGCCAAGTTCAGCGTGATTAACAACTCAGGCCGATTCCTGGAGGAAGTCGAAGTCGAGCTGCATATCGACGGGCCGGTCATCCAGCACCCGAAGCCCTTCGATGCCGACAGCATCTGGCGCCGCCTCCCGGCCAGACCTCGCAATTGGGGACCCTGGACAGAGAAACGCATTGATTACAGCAGCCTGCGATCAGCTGCCACTTTCGCTGGCAACAGGATTGCCCCTCCGCCCAGACCTAACCAGACGAGCTTCCGGAACTCTGGCTCGGTCACCGCTGTCCTGCGTTGCAAGGAGCTGCGGCCGGGCCGACGGCACACCTTCACCGAGGCCGACGACCACGACGACCTAGTTTTGCTCACCGCAAACCTCAACCTGGCGGCCATCCGCGTCCAGGCCACCGCCACCGCGCGCGGCATTGACGACACCTGCGTCACCGAGTTCGGCCAGCCGGTCGCCGCCACGCTTGATGTCACCGAGCAAGTCAAGCGGTACTTGCATGGGCTTCGCGGCTTGTACTTCCATGCCGAGAAGAAGTAAGGCGACGCGCGAACGGGCCCATTCAGGCCGAGCGGCTCCAGCCACGCCACAAGCGCCGGCGGAGCCAGGCAACTGGGCGTCGCCGCGTCTTCAGTACGGCGTCCCTGCCAGGCGGCGGCCGGTCTCTCCTCTCTTGCCAGAACTCCTCCGTTGAGTCTGGAGTAGCAATAGCCTCGATGTCTTAATGAACCACTCGAAGGTCCCACGGAACACGATGGGTGAGGCGCTTCCACCCTCGTTGAGCGTCGCAGTGTCAGTGTCCGAGATCGCAACGTCCGAGACGCTGATTCGTAACTCGCCCGCCACCTCGGCCACTTCCGGGTAGAGCGGCCAGGACACGTAAGCGGCGCTGGCTCGCAGGTCCTCAAGCCGATTTTCTGAGGGGACAGTCCCGTCACGAGCCGCGTTCGGCGGCCACCTGTATCGCTGTGATCGTCCTAAGTTCGCGCCGATGCTGGGCGCGGTCGGCCTTGGCCTGCTGCTTAATGACCATCGAAGTGGCGAGAAATGCTCCAACTGTCCCGACCACGGCTCCCGGGAAGCCATCGAACCGCGATCCCCAGTCCAACATGACGTGCTGATCTTGCCATCGCCGGGCGGAGCCCGACCCTGATAGAGCCAGATTCGGCAGTTGGCGGCCGTCCCGGACCCGCCTTCTGCCCGTATGTATATCTGGTGCCTCAGACGCCTCGACCTGGCGGGGCGCTTCTATAGGCCGGCGCGGGGTGGCGAGTTCGGGCGGACTGCGGGTGGCTGGCGCAGGCGCTGTCGATCTTCGTGCCGGCGATCACCTAAGGTTCCAGCAGACGGGGCTCCTGGATGTCACGCTGATCGCTGTTGTCGTCGCTGCCGCGGGCGAGACTTCGGTCGAGGTGGTGTTGCCAGAGGGCGGAAGCTGTTTGCAGCTGTGCTGCTCCGGTTGGTCGTGGGTCGCTGGGGTGGATGCCGTTGGCGGCCCGCCACACGGCGACTTCACCGATGATGGCCGCGTTCGGGCGGCTGCCCGGCGGCGCCCATACAGGCTGCGTATCGTCCTGGCTGGCGTGACCTCGGATCCGATTGGCGAGGTCGGTAACTAGTTGGGAACGCTTCGCCAGATATTGGCCCCAAACGGGATGATCATGGAGCGCTTTTGGAATGCCGGGAAGCCAGGGAAGCGGCCCTGGGTCAGTGGGTGCGGGTTCTGGGAGGCGCCAGTCCAGCACGGCGGCCATGTCTGCTGCTGTGTGGAGTTCGCGACCGGCGGCCGCTGTGTGCAGGTGGAGGAGTGGGTGCTCACCGGTCTCGGCCGCCAAGGTGAGCAGGTGTGCTCGCAGCGTCGGCCACGACGGCTCGCTGGTGAGTTCGGGGCACGACCTGGTCGGCCCGGCTGTCGAGCATCTGAACGATCTGGGGGCCAACCAGCTGCTCGGCCGCCACATGAAGGCCGTCGGTGTAGCGCTGAACGGCCTCGAACAGCCGGGCAGCCGGGTCGCTGAGTTCTCGCAGCAGCGTGGTGGCTGAGGTGGGCGTGTCGTCGCGGCCGAGGATGTGTTGCAGGATCTCGGTCGGCGTGCGCGGTGAGATGGTGTCGGGTCGGATGAGGGTGTGCGGGTCGCCGTCGCCGACCACTTGAAGGTAGAGGTGGTTGGCGGCCCGGCCGCGGGTGAGCATGGTGTACAGCTGCTGCCGGGATTCCTGCCCGGTCAACAGGCCGTGCATGGTGTCGGCGGAGACGCCTTGGGCGGCGTGGATGGTGGTGGCGTAGCCGAGACCGGTCGACTCGCGGACATAGTCGGCGGGCAGCCGGACGGTGAGCCGGCTGCGGGTGTGCCGCACGGTGAGCCCGCCGTTGTTGC
Source organism: uncultured Actinomycetota bacterium (assembly GCA_963740515.1). Taxonomy (GTDB): domain Bacteria; phylum Actinomycetota; class Actinomycetes; order Propionibacteriales; family Propionibacteriaceae; genus Microlunatus. The sequence goes on along the minus strand of CAVUEO010000035.1, from coordinate 10,609 downwards.
TCGACTGTGGTGATGGTCCAACGGTCGCCGTTTTTGACCCAGTCGGTGGCGGTGAGGCGGAGTCGGCGGTCGTTGCGGCGGGTGATGATCACGTCTCCGACACTGGCCCGGTTTCCGTCGGCCAACGCCACCTCGGATACCGCAGGCGTGTGATTGAGACGATGCGCGCGGGCACGGGCGTTCAGTTCGGCGACGAGGTTCCGGGTGGGGGCGATCATGATCGCGTCGAGCCCAGCCGTCTCGGTCGGAAACCCAAGCCGCGAAGGCATCCTGCGTGGTGGTGGCCACGTCGCCGACATGGACACGGCCGTGATCAAGGTAGAACTCGAGCGCCTCTGGGTTGCCTTCGCGGAGGGTAAGTGATGCTGCCGCTTCGGCGGGGTCGGTGAAGCGATGCAGCTCGGTCAGGCGCAGGGCGCCGTGGGTGTGTGTGATGTCGCGGAGGACACCGCCGGCGCCGATCGCGGCGAGCTGTTGATCATCACCGACCAGCCGGACACTCCCACCACGATCGATCACGAACTGGACGGCGGTGTCGAGGGACAGAGTGTCGGCCATGCCGGCTTCGTCGATGATCACCAATGTCGACGGCCCGACCGCTGCCGCCCACTCCGGCAGCTCGCCGTGGTCCAGCGACCAGGTGAGCTTGGCGAGGGTGTCGGTGCGGATCCCGGTCTGCTCGGCGAGGACGGCGGCCGCGGCAGCCGACGGGGCCAGGCCGAGCACCTGGCCGCCGTCTTGGGTCCAGGCGAGAGTGAGGGCGCGCATGGCGGTGGTTTTCCCGGCGCCGGCGGGGGCGATCGCGAGCTGCAGACGTGCCCCGGAGGTGCACATCTGGCGGACCAGTGAGGCCTGCCCAGCATCGAGTGCAGTGCCGTTCGCCGCCATCTCCAGCAGGGCCAGATCGACCGCCGCCTGCTCGACGGACGCACCGCCGCGACGTCCCGCCGCGGCGACGAGACGGGCCTCGGCGTCGAGGATCCGCTGCGAGGTGTAGAGGTCGGCGCCGGCGACGGTGTAGACCGACGACCCGTCGACCCGCCGCAACACCTCCGGTTCCTCGATGCCGTCGTGCCGGCGCGGCCAGGGCAACAGACCGGCGATCGAGCACCTCATCGACCAGCAGGTCCACCAGGCCGCTGGCATGTTCAGCGGGCACGTCGATGGTGCGGACCTGTCGTTGTGCTTCGGCCCGGACATGCCACATCTGCCAGGTCGAGCGGCTTGCCTCCATAACGGTCAGGATGTGATCAGCCGTCTGTGCGACCCAGCGGGAGTCGGCGATCGTAGCGGTCTCGGCGGGCGGTGCCAGCGCCGTCTGCACCATCGACGCGACGGCGTCCGTGCCGCCCAACACGGCTGCGGCCTCGCTCGAGCCAGGTTGCGCGTTGCTCGGTCAGGGATCGGGGTTCGTGTTTGGCGTCGCGGGTCTCCAAGGTCGCCTGCTGCGCCAGATGCAACGCTTCGACCGGTGTCGGCGGCCGGCCATGATCATGCTGGAACTGGATGGCCAGCTCGCCGCGGCGGGTGTTGATGTGGGCGCGGCGGGTCGACCAGCGTTGGTTCAGTCGGGGGTCGACACCGACGATCTCCCGGATCGGCCGCTTCGCCGGATCGGTGCCGGGCCGTTCGGCGAACCGCACCCCCAACGTGTCGCGGAGGTGCTGCTCGAGCGCGGTGTTGTAGGTCTCCGACGCGGCAACATTGGCCTTGAACAGCACCCGGCCGTCGATGGACAGCCAGCGTCCGTCGAGGGTCTGCACCTTGTTCGCCACCGCGACGTGGGTGTGCAGATCCGGGTCGCCGGCCCGGCTGTCGCGGTGGGTGAACGCGGTCGCGACCAGGCCTCGGACGTTGACCTGCCGGATCCCTTGTGGCCCGGTCCGGGTGAACAGGGCATGCTTCTCGATGAACGCCAAAGCGTCCTTGACCGCGGCCTGATGGGCCCGTTCGATCACAGCCGCCACCGCCGGATCGGCGACCGCCCACAAGGTCGACACCGACTTCACCGGGGAGAACGTCAAGTCATAACCGGCAACCGTCTGTGTCCGCGGCCGGGAGTCTTTCGCGATCTGTCCCGCCAGCTCCCGGGCATCCATCGGCTCCCGGCCATGCTCGGCCAGGAAGAACTCCCGGGCCACCTCGGTCCGCACCCGCGCCCGATCAGCGGCCGGCAGCGGAGCGCCGGCCGGCAGGCCGGCCGCCGTCTTGATCGCCGCGATGCGCTTGGCCACCTCGAGCCGGAACGGGCTGACGACACCATCGACGATCTTGAACGGCACCCCCAGCCGGGTCACCTCCTGGAAGTCGCGTCGGGTGAGGTCCGGTCCTTCCAGCTGCTGCTGGCGGAGCTCGGCCAACGGATGCAGACCGCAGCCGAACAACGCTCGCATCTGCTCGGCGGTCACCGGGTCGCCGACGGTCAGGCCGTCGATCCCGTCCAAGCCGGAACCGATCCACACCCCCGGCGTCTCACCGCGTTCGGTGTAGTACGACGCCAGCCCGGTATGACCTTTCTCGGTCGCATCCAAGGCCGCGACCTGCCGGGTCAGGTAGTCATACCCGGATCCCGCTGTGAGCTTGTGGAGGCTCATCGTCACACCCACCCGAAGGGGGTACATGCCGCCTGGGCGGTCAGGCCGACCCGAGCTACTTCCGACGGTGCATGGGGTGTAATCGGTTGCGCTCTTCGAGTCGCTGCACTGGCTGATGAGAATGGGGGGTCGGCCGGCGACGTCGACACACACTGGTGCGGGCGAGCCCGTTGGGGTGTATGGCGCGGGGGTCTCGGTTGCCGCTGGATTGTTGCTACGAGCACGCGGGTCTGTGTCCTGGCAGAGGTCCCTCCGGACCGACGCTGTGAGGCGAGGGTCGTCTCACGGTCGGAAAGGGGGGACGCCATGGAGGTCATGTTCGACCGGGTCGCCGGTCTGGATGTCGGCAAGGAGTCGGTGACGGTGTGCGTACGCACGCCCGGCCCGCGCGGTGGGCGGCGCAGCGAGACGCGCACGTTCAAGACGATGTTCGGCTCGCTGCGGGTGATGCGGGACTGGCTGGTCGAGGCCGGGGTGACGATCGCGGCGATGGAGTCGACCTCGACGTATTGGAAGCCGCCGTTCTACTGCCTGGAAGAGGTCATGGTGGTGTGGCTGCTGAACGCCGCGCACATGAAGGCGGTGCCCGGCCGCAAAAGCGACGTCCGTGACGCGGAGTGGATCGCGCAACTGTTGGAGCACGGGCTTGTTGGCGCCGTCGTTCGTGCCGCCACCGGAGATCCGGCGGCTGCGGATGTTGACCCGCTACCGGATGCAGCTGATGGGTGACCGGACCCGGGAGATGGTCCGGCTGGAGCTGATGTTGGAAGACGCCTCCATCAAGTTGTCCTCGGTCGCGTCCAGCTTGAAGACGGTGTCGGCGCGGGCGATGCTGACCGCGATGATCGACGGTGAGACCAACCCGCTTCAGCTCGCCAATCTGGCGAAAGGCAAGATGCGGCGCAAGATCCCGGACCTGGCCCAAGCTTTGACCGGAACCTTCGACGCCCATCATGCCCAGCTGGCCAAGTCGATGCTGCGGCGGCTGGAGCTGGTCGAGCAGGCGCTGGCCGAGCTGGATGCGGTCATCGCCGAGGCGTGCCGGCCGTGGCAGCATCAGATCGAGTTGTTGCAGACCATTCCCGGGGTTGGGGAGACGGTTGCGCAGGTCATCGTGGCCGAGACCGGCGCCGACATGTCCCGGTTCCCGACCCCCGCGCACCTGGCTGCCTGGGCCGGGCTGGCGCCGGCGATGCACGAGTCCGCCGGCAGACAGACCCCGGCCGGGAAGCGGCACGGCAACAAATGGCTGACCGCGATGCTGGTCGAGGCCGCCGGCTCCGTCGGCCGGATGCGGGGCAAGAACTATCTGGCCGCCCAGCACGCCCGACTGACCAGGCGGCGCGGCATGGGCCGGGCCCAGGTCGCCGTCGCGCACTCGATGTTGGTCTCGGCCTACTGGATGCTCAAACGCGACGAGCCCTACCACGACCTCGGAGCCGACTGGCACAGCCGACGCAGCAACGAAGCCCACACCCGAAGGCTGATCGCCCAGCTCGAACGCCTCGGGCACACCGTGACCCTCAACCCAGCCGCCTAACCGGTTTCTCGACCACCAGCGCCGGAACACCCCCGACGCTGCCGCAGCCTGCCCTCACACAGGGGATTCACGGGTCTGTGTGGCACATCGGATCTTGAAATCGGGAGGGGGTACGCGAAACAAGTCAGAGGGATCGGCGGTGACCGCTCAACCCGTTGGTGCTGCCTTAGGGCCTGGTGAAGGAGCTATGGCGAGGAGGGATCCGGTGATGAGTCAGCAGTCGGTGAGGCAAGCGGCGCGGCGATCGGCGTTGGATGCCCAGGCGGTACTGCGCAAACAACGGGCCGACCGCGAACGCCGGCTCGAGGGTTTGGCGGTCACTGTGCTGACCGCACTCGGTGAACGAGACGGCGCAGTCCGGGACTCGGAAAGGCGCGCCGGGCAGGCGCTGCAGACGATGACCGAGGACGAGGGCCTGTCGGTCCGCGAGGCGGTCGAGTGGTGCCGCAGTGGCGTCACAGTGCGAGAGGTCAGCCGGCTACGCCAACTTGCGCACGACCCGCCGGGCGACAGCGGCCAATAAGCGCACGATGCATCGACCGGCTCGGCCATTCACTCAGCCATCAGAGCGGCAACCCGGTCGGCGTCGCGGCCGCAGCGATCGCGTCCAGCCCAACGGTCTGATTCCGGAGGAGACGATACGTTCACGTGTCGTGCGGCCACGGACACCGCGCTGGAAGAGGTAGATGTAGCCGAGCCGGCGATGCTCACGGCATGATCAGAGCCACTCAGCGGCACGAAATCTACCTTTATCAAGGGCTGTCCCAAGATTCGGTCTGAATCAGGCGTCATCCATGTGCTGGACATGTCCAAGACGCCATTGACGCCGACCCGGCGGCGGCCCGTTGATGAGTATCTGGGAAACACGGCATCAGCGTCCTGGGCCCGTGAGCACCAGGAGCGGGCCCGGATCGGTTTCGAGGACTTCTGGGATCCCACCCGCGGCAGCTACGTCGATCACATCCTGGCCGGCCAGCAGATGCCCGCCGTGTCCCAGGCCGCCGGCGCCGTCGCCATCGTGTCCGGGATCGCCCCCCAGGAGCGGTGGGCGCGTATCGCCGACGTGATCACCGACTCCTCCCGGCTCGTCATCCGATCATGGATCGGCGGCGCCGACGGCGGCTACGACATGACCAAGATCGTGGAACACTCCCAGGGCATCTACCGCATCGACTGGGACGTCGACCGAGAGATCGTGCTGGCCGAGCCGTTCTTCAGCTACCTCGTCCACGACGCCGTCGCGGCAGCCGGCCGAGCCGACCGGCTGCCGGACATGCTGCGGCGGTGGAGTGTCTTCCTGCACGACGGCTACGACACGTTCGGTGAGTGCTGGGGCTGGGGCACCCCCGTCCACGCCTGGAGCGCCACACCCACTAAAGACCTCGTGTGGCACGTGCTCGGCGTCACCCCAGCCGAACCCGGCTATGCAGCGGTCCAGGTCGCACCACGGCCGGGCACCCTCGCCCACATCGCTGGAAGCGTCCCGACCCCGTACGGACTCGTCCGGGTCGACGTCAAGGACGGCCAGGTCCGCGTCGACAGCCCGATCCCGGTGCGATTCGTGCCGCTCACCGGTGAAGTCATCACGGCCGATGCCGGACGCCACACCTTCCGCTTGTGACCTGTCAGCCCACCCCGCCCCCGAGCATCCGCACACCCCATGACCACTGAGAAGGATTGACATGAGACAACGTTCCATCGGCAGCATTCAGGTCAGCGCGATCGGTCTCGGCGGCATGCCGATGTCGGTGGACGGCCGACCCGATGAGGCTCAAGCGATCGCCACTATCCACGCAGCCCTGGATGCCGGTGTGACCTTGATCGACACCGCCGACGCCTACCACCTGGGCTCCGATGACGTCGGCCACGACGAGGTTGGCCACAACGAGACCCTGATCGCGAGGGCACTCGCCGGCTACGGCGGCGACACCTCCCACGTTCTTGTCGCCACCAAAGGCGGCCACGTCCGTCCTTCGGATGGCAGCTGGACGCTCGACGGTCGGCCTGAGTATCTGAAAGAAGCGGCGAAAGCCTCCGCGCGACGGCTCGGCGTGGAGGCGATCGGTCTCTACCAGCATCACCGCCCCGACCCCCAGGTCGCTTACGCCGACACCCTCGGCGCGCTCGCCGAGCTCGTTGACGAAGGCGTGATCCAGACGGCCGGGATCTCCAACGCCGACCAGCAACAGATCCGCCTCGCCTACAGCCTCCTCGGATCCCGGCTGGTCGCGGTGCAGAACCAGTTCTCGCCCGGATTCCGGTCCAGCGAGGACGAGCTGCAGCTGTGCGCCGAGCTGGGCTTGGCGTTTCTGCCGTGGAGTCCGCTCGGCGGCATCGGCCGCGCCAGCGCCCTCGCTGATCGTGGCATCTTCCAGCAGATCGCCAACGAGCACGGAGTCAGTCCGCAACAGGTCTGCCTGGCCTGGGAGCTGTCGCTTTCCCCGACCGTCATTCCCATCCCCGGCGCGTCCCGTCCGGACAGCATCACAGACTCGGCCCGCGCCGCCGACCTCGAACTCACCACACAGCAGCTGCACGATCTCAGCGGCCACCGACCCTGACCCCGCCCCACGCCGAAGCCGACCTCGGGTGTTGCTGTTCGCGGCCTGTTAGTGCTGGGCCCCTTCCCGGCCCGCTGCTTGCCGGTCACGACAGGCGGCGCCAGACTCTTCGAGATCGGTGACGGTGAGCTCGTCAGCGGCCGCCCGCTTGGATCAGCAGCCGTACCGATTTGCTGGCGCCGCGGTGGAGCACGCAGGTCCTCGCAACTCACACGAGGCAGTCGGCGAACTACCGCTCAGCTTGCTTCGGGTTCGGGTGCTCCGAAGACCTGACGGGTGATGGTGACTGCGGTCATTGCTTTGGGCCAGCCGGCATAGAACGCCAGGTGGGTGATGGCCTCGAGAAGCTCGGTCCGTGTGAGGCCGTTCTCGAGTGCCCGGCCAAGGTGGTACGGGAGCTGGTCGGAGTGCCCGCCAACGACCAGGGCGGTGACGGTGATGAGGCTGCGGTCCCGGGCGGAGAGCTCGGCCCGGTTCCAGACGTCGTCGAAGAGCACGTCGTCGGTCAGCGCGGCCAGTTTCGGGGCGATGTCGCCGATTGCGCGGCGGCCGCCACCGACTTGTCGGGGTTGATCGGTCATCGGTGTTCCTTTCGCCTGGTGTTGCTCACTGGGGGCTGGTGTTGTATTCCTCGTCGGTGACGTGCTGTCCCCAGGTGGTAGTGGCGTTGGGGTTGTCACTGTTCTCGAACATGGCGAGGTGTTCCATGAAGTCGTCCGGGGTGGCGCCGTGCCAGTGTTCTTCGCCGGGTGGGGTGTAGACGGTCTGCCCAGGCTGCACTTCGATGATGTCGCCGCCGCGGGCCTGCATGCGGGCGATGCCGTGGGTGACGTGCAGGGTCTGTCCCTTGGCGTGGCTGTGCCAGGCGGTGCGGGCGCCGGGTGCGAATCGGACGAGGCCGACGACCATCCGCTGGTCCTCGTATTGGGGGGTGGCGATGACGTCGAACCAGACGTCGCCGGTGAACTGTTCCGGCGGGTTCTTCACCGTTGACGGTTTTGGTTGGATGTGGATGGTTCTCTCCTGTCGCTGGTGGTGGTGAGCATTGGCCGTGACGGTCGGGGTGCTGTCGAGCCCGTCGCGTGGTCTCGCGGTTGGGCTGAGTTTGTCACTGGGCGGTGTAGCCGCCGTCGACGGGAAGGGCGACGCCGACGACGAAACTTGCTCCGGGGCTGCACAGCCACAGCACGGATGCGGCGATCTCCTCAGCTTGTCCGAGGCGGGCGATCGGTGTCGCGGCGGCGGCTTCGGCGCGGTTGAGCTCGCCTTTGGTGATCATGTCGGTGACCATCGGGGTCTCGATGGTGCCTGGGCAGATGGCGTTGATCCGGATGCCGCGGGGGGCGTACTGCAGGGCGGCGCTGGTGGTCAGCCCGATCACGCCGTGCTTGGAGGCGTGGTAGGCGGCCCGGCCGGGTAGTCCGACCAGCCCACCGAGGGAGGAGCAGTTCACGATGGCGCCGCTGCCCTGGGTGCGCATCTGGGCCAGCTCGTGCTTCATGCAGGCCCACACCCCGCGCAGGTTGATCGCGTTGACGCGGTCGAAGATTTCGGCTGGTTCGTCGGCGGCATCGCTGGGTGGCACTTGGATGCCGGCGTTGTTGAACGCCATGTCGAGCCGTCCGAAGGTGTTGACGGCGGCGTTCACCATGGCGGCCACGCTGTCCTCGTTGGAGACGTCACACGGGACGCCCAGCACCTGGTGGCCGGCGGCGCTGAGCTCGTCGGCAGCGTCATGGAGGGTGGTCTCGTTGACGTCGGCCAGGACGACCGCGGCCCCGGCTTCGGCGAAGGCGCGGGCGGTGGCCAGACCCATACCCGAGCTCGCACCCGTGACGAGGGCTACCTGCCCGGCGAAGTCGTAGGTCGGGTTCACGATGTCGATCTCCTTCTTGTGGTGGGGGATGGTCGGTGATGCACAGCAGCAATGACGTCGATCAGGCGCGGTCGATCCTGGCCTGGAAGGTGTCGCCTTGGCGTTCGATCTGGTCCATCGAGGTGTCGAACTGTCCGATGCGGACGATGCCGTTGAAGTAGCCGACGTCGCCGTAGTAGAAGACCAGGTCGCCTGAGGGTGCGTAGTAGCCGATGTCGCGAATGTCGGGATCGGCCCCTGCTGGGACACCGTCCATGGACAGCGGCTGGGGAAGCTTCGCGATCTTCTCGACCTGATGGAAGTCGGTGAAGGTCAAGGTGAGCGGCAGCTGGGCGGCGAGGTCGTGCGCGGTGGGGTTGTCGGCCAGTCGTGCCGTGATCACCGTGTCGGCGATGGTGATCTTGATCGGTGTCTGGCCGGTTGCCGGCGACGATGCAGAGCTCGCGGCGGACGGTGATGCCGTGGCGGCTGATTCGCGGGATTGGCCGGGCGATCCCGGACTGGCTGGTGCCTCGCCGCCAGGCGCCGGGCCAGGCAGGATCGAACAGGCAGCGGTCACCATCGTGGCCAGGAGCAGTGGCAGCAGCAGCGGGCAGCACGGTCGACTTGCTGGCCAGCGGGCGGCAGAAGGCAGTGTGATCATCATGGCTGTCGCGGTTCCTGAGGTTGAACTGTGGTCGGGCGCTCAGCGGTCAGCCACCCAGCGGAGCTACAGCAGTCGTCCGGCGACCCATCCGCGCCCGCGAACTGGCCCGGTTTCACCGTCGTGTCCGCCGACCCGATCTCATCCACGATGCCTGCAGTACTCATGTCCCATCTGCGTGGGCCGTTGAGTGGTCGATCCCGCGGTAGCGCCACAGGTCCGACCCGTAGATGCAGGTCGCCGACAGCCGGACAACCGCGTCGGTGGTTCCGGGATGGTCGGTTTGGCGTGGTTCTCGACTCGGACGTCGGCGGCGGTCATCGCGGCAACTCCCATGGGTACAGCCTCCTCGAACAGCTTTGGGGTTGGACTTCAGCTCGGCCGATCGTCAGATCCCCAGGGCCTGAGATCAGCCAACACGGTTCCGGATGGGAGTGGGAGTCTCTATCGAGACGTGTACTGATAGGGGATCCCTCGTGTGGTGGTTTCCCCGTACGGTCGCAGCATGGACAACCGAGTCGAGGTCCGCGAGTTCTTGACCTCGCGGCGGGCCAAGATCACTCCGCAGCAGGCGGGTATGCCCGATGTCGGCGTGCGCCGTGTCCCGGGCTTGCGCCGCGGCGAGGTCGCCGCTCTCGCGGGGGTCAGCGTGGAGTACTACTCCAAGCTGGAGCGCGGCGCCATCGGCGGGGTGTCTGCTTCCGTCCTCGACGCCATCGCCCGTGCTCTTCAGCTCGACGACGCCGAGCGCACCCACCTGTTCAATCTCGCCCATGCCGCGGACGGGACCAGTGCCGGGATGAGGCCTCGTCGTCGTCCCGCGAAACGGTGGACGGCGCGGCCGAGTCTGACCTGGGTGCTGGACAAGATCACCACACCCGCCATCATCCGCAACGGCCGGATGGATCTGCTGGCCGCCAACGACCTCGGTCGGGCCATGCACACCGCTGTCTACGCCAGCGCCGCGGGCGGGCAGCCCAACTTCGCGCGCTTCACCTTCCTCGACGTCGACGCCGCCCACGACTTCTACCCCCGCTGGGAGATCGCGGCCGACACCTGTGTCGCGATCTTGCGGACCGAGGCCGGCCGTGACCCGCACGACAAGGACCTGCACGATCTGGTCGGGGAGCTGTCCACCCGCAGCAGCGACTTTCGCCGCCGCTGGGGTAGCCACGACGTCCGCCTCCACGGCGCTGGCAGCAAGCTGTTCCACCATGCCGTGGTCGGTGATCTTGATCTGTCCTACGAGAGCGTCGACATGATCTCCGACCCCGGTCTCACCCTCACCATCTACGCCGCCGAGCCAGGATCCAGCACCGCCCACGCACTTGACCTCCTCGCTTCCTGGCAGGCCACCGAGCTCGCCGAGACGGCCGCCGCCGCCGAGACCGCCAT
>CAVUEO010000034.1:0-206321 GCA_963740515.1 uncultured Actinomycetota bacterium | reverse complement strand
ACATGGCCATCAACGGACTGGGCCGCATCGGTCGGGCGGCATTGAAGATCCTGCTGGATACCGACGGGCTCGACCTCATCGCGGTCAATGACATCGCCGACGTCGACAACCTGGCCTACCTCCTCAAATACGACACCGTCTACGGGCGCTACCAACGTGCGGTCACCGCCGCGGACGGGCGCTAATGGTCGACGGTCGGCGGATCGCGGCGTTCGCCGAACGTGACCCGGCGAATCTGCCGTGGGCCGACCTCGGCGTCGACCTGGTGCTGGAATGCACCGGTGTCTTCAAAACCGAGGACGATCTGAAGAAGCACATTCAGGCCGGTGCCTCCTTCGTGATTCTTTCCGCGCCGACGACGTCGGCGACAGTGCCCACCGTGGTACACGGCGTGAACCATCCCGACGGTGCGGCACAGATCATTTCCTGCGCCAGTTGCACCACCAACTGCATCACCCCAGTTGTCGAAATCGCCCACCGCCACATCGGGGTTCAGCGCGCGGTGATGACGACCATCCACGCTTACACCGGCGGCCAACGGCTCGTCGACAGTCCCAGCAAGAACTTCCTGCGCGGCCGCGCCGGTGCAGTCAACCTCGTGCCCACCTCAACCGGAGCAGCACGAGCGACCACCCTTGCGGTGCCCGAGCTGGCCGGCAGGTTCGACGGGATCGCGGTGCGTGCCCCGATCCCGGTCGGGTCGATCGCCGACATCGTGTTCGTCGCGAACCGGCCGACCACCGCACAGGAGGTCAACGAGGCATTCCGGCAGGAGGCTTCATCAGAGCAATACCAAGGGATTCTCGGCGTATCGGAGGATCCGCTGGTCTCCGCCGACATTGTTGGCGACCCGCGCGCCGCCGTCATCGACCTGGAGCTGACCCGGGTCGTGGACGCCACGTTGGTCAAGGTGATGGCCTGGTACGACAACGAATGGGGCTTCACCCAACAGATGATCCGCGAGGCCCGCAGCACCCTCGGCGTGGACGCAACCTGATGCCACCCCGCCGGATGGTAGCGGCGCGCGGGCGGGCAACCGGCGCGGCGAGACGGGCCGCCGAGCCAGAGACGTCGACGACCGCCCTGCCATATTCAGGGACAGTCACGTAAGCGCGGCGGAATCTTGGGAAATGCGGGGCCATGCCAACCGGGTACCCCGGTTGCTGGCGGCGGCCGGACCGGCACAGTGTCGGCATGCAGAAGGCCTCGCTTGCAGCCGTGGCCCGGCGACAAGTCGACCGGGACGCCGGCGCCGGTGGCGGCACACCGCCGAAGGCGCCCGCCTCGATCACGATCGCGTCCACCGGCCAGCCGACCCCACCGCCCAACCTTCGACGCGCTAACCCGCGACGACACCGAACTGGGTCTACGGCATGAATATCGCCATCATGGATGCCGCCACCGAGCAACTCCAAGAGACCGGGCTCACAGTGCGGTTCGAACCCGCTTAATGCGGGCTGATATCCCGAGCTATGCGGGCGAAGCCGGTCCATGTCGACCAGTTGATGCGCGCCAGCGAGCCTTGGTGCAGCCGTCCGTGCCGTGCGAGCATGGGGGATGAGCGAGATCTCCGTACGAGTGCTGAAAGAAGACGATTGGCACGCCTACCGCGACGTCCGGCTGGCCGCGCTTCGGGAATCCCCTAAGGCCTTCCTCGCGACCCACGCTGAAGAAGCGAAGCGGCCGGAGCGGTACTGGCGAAACTGTATGGTGCAGGCCCATCGGTTGCTCGCACTACGTGACGGAGTGCCGGTAGGAGTCGCCTCCATCGAGAGGATTGTAGGAGAGCAACAATCTGCTGACTTCCGCGACCTATGGGTAACACCTGAGGCGCGCAATACCGGGGTGGCCTCGCGTCTGGTCCAAATCGCCGCAGATCAAGCGATTCAGGACGGTTGCACCAAGCTGTACTACTGGGCCAGCACCGAAAACGGGCGCGCGATCGGGTTCGCCATCAATGCCGGATTCCGCTTGACGTCAGAACGTCGGACCACACCTATCAAGAACAGCGATTTCGGCGACCAGGAAATCGCGCTAGTGCTATCCCTCGCCAACGACCCCGCTGCGGTGGCCACCTCGACACCATCTCGGCTCACGTCGAAGCCAGGCCCCCACTGACCAAGCACAGGGGCGCATACGGGAAACGCGGGTTGATGAGTGGTCACCAGTTCGACGGGGGATCGCTTGCCGGGAAAGACTGCCTTCCCCACTCGTCGACGATGTCATCAATGTCCACGAGCTCGGCAACTCGCTGGTCCGCGGCTACGGGCCTTGACGGGACTAAGTCACCCATCTGGCCAGCGGTGCTCGCGAGGGAGCCATGACCAACGGCCATCTCCACTTCCATCGTTTCGTCGCCCCAGCCCGCATGATCAACCACCGTCTGCACTCCTCCCGTTTCATCGTCCGTGGCAAGCGCGGTGCGAACTCAAGATTGGCCACCGTTGGGCCCGGGCGTCGTGCGGATTCTCAACGCCCGCACTCATTCAAGGATGGCTCAGAGCCCCCGAAATTGGCAGGTTTGCCGACAGCCGACTAGCGAATTGTGTGGCGGCTGCTATCGGTGAACAAGGTCGCCTGACTGTCCCTGAAGCGTGGCCAGAGCCGCCAGGGCAGCGCCCCGGGCCCCAGCCATGTCAAGGTCCGGTACAACTGCGAAGCTGGCCAGCCGCGTCTGTTCATCGCGTAACACGGTGTGCTCACGGACCTTGTCCATGAACCAGTCCCGAAACGCGGGTGTGCTTTCCACGACACCGCCGCCGAGGAAGTACACACTCGGGTCGGTGTAGTTCGCCGCAATTGTGAACAGTCGGCCGAGCGCCATCGCCTGCTGCTCGAAGATCCTCAGTGCTATCTCGTCGCCGGCCTCGCCGTAGGCACGAACCTGTCGCCCCGCCTCATCCGGCACCTCAATTGCCCCCAGCGGATGGTCAGGGAACTGGGTGAGCCAGTACGGCAACAGGTTGTTCTCGATGCCGGTCAGGGACGCAACACTTTCTGCGTCACCCACGAAACCACAGTTGCACCCCGGGATTGGTTGGTCATCGGCGAGCAGTCCCGCCATGGGAATGTGTACGTGGCCAAGCTCCCCCGCCATGCCGGACGCTCCCTTGACCACTAGCCCGGCCTCGATGACACCGCCGCCCAAACCCGTCCCCACTATTGCTGCGATCGATGAGTGCTCGCTGCCCGCAGACCCAAAATGCATCTGGTGGGCATAAAGCGCAGCCGCGTTGCCGTCGTTGTTATGGATGACGGGTAGCTGCAACCGATCTTCCAGGCCACTGCGGATATCGAAACTGCGCCAGGCCGGGTGGGAGAAGTTCGTTGAGCCCCTCGACGAGATCACTCCCTCCGCGCTGGCTGGTCCTGGCGTATCCAGACCAACGGCGAGGACAGCGGCCTTTGCCGCGCCAGTAAGTGCCAAGACGTCATCGAATGTCCGCGCCAGAGCATCGATCGCAATATCCGGACCCTCCCGAACGAGGCTGGGGGATTCGATAAGCCCGTCTACGAGGAACCGACCCGAGGTTTTCAGTACCGTCGCGTTGTTCACCTTTCCCCCATTGTCTAGGCCCACCACGACGCGATTGGCAGATGTGCGCATCTTCTCCTCCTGTCCTGCAACAGTGCCGAATGCGTGTTGCCGCCGCCTGTTCAAGTGGACGTCTCAGCCATGGCCGGTTACCGTCCCTGCGGGCACACCGGAAGGCTCCACACGGATGAAACAGACATATGCCTGCAGTCAACCGCCTGGTGTGATTGGTCCGCCAATGGGGGAGGCAATCCCCTCCCGCAGCAGCACGCTGTCTTCGGCGATCATCGCGCGCACGGGAGCTCTGCCCTGACTCGTGTCCCGTGGCCTGGCGGGCTGTCGACCCGCAGCCGTCCGCCGATCGCCGCTACCCGGTCGGCGAGCCCGCGCAGCCCGGTGCCTCCCTCAGTGCTGGCGCCTCCGACTCCGTCATCGGTGATCTCGACCACCAGGCCGACGTCGTTTGGTGAGAGCTCTATGACGGCCGCGGAGGCGTGGGCGTGCTTGGTGATGTTGGTGAGGCTCTCGGCGACGATCTAGTTGGCGGTGAGCTCGATCGTCTCCGGCCATCGGCGATCGCTCACGATGAGCTGGACGGGCACACTGGCACGAGTTGTCAGCGACTCGATTGCGACCGCCAAACCATGATCACGGACTGCGGCCGGATAGATCCCGTGCGCCAGATCGCGCAACTCCGAGAGGCTGGCCGCGACATCGGTAATCGCCTCCTCGAGCCGAGACCGCAGGTCCGGGTCGTCGCGGAGATCATCACCCAGCTTTCCGAGCTTTAGTGACAAGCCGACCAGCCGCTGCTGCGCACCGTCGTGAAGGTCCCGCTCAAAGCCTGGCGACCCCGTTGCTCGGCGTCGACGAGACGCGCCCGCGACCCCTTGAGCTCCTCCCCAGCCGCGCGGTCAGCTGAACCTGCAGCTGGGCGAGGCTTTCAGCGGCTCGGGCTGATCGCCGGTGGCGGCGTCGAGCGCGGCACGGGTGGCTGCTGGTGGAATGGCCTCGTCGTGGTGCGCCTGGTCGCCGGGATCGCCTCAGGGGTTGCGGGTTGCTGGTTCGGCGTTTCCGGTAGCTGGTCGAGGATGCGCCACCAGAGGGCTGCGGCGGGGTGGTCGTCGGGTAGGGGTCCTGCGGCGGCCGCCGACCGCAGGAGGTGGGTGGCGTCGAAGCCGGCCCGGGTGATGTTGGTCAACCTTTCCTCGAGTTCGGGCAGGAATGGGTCCGCGGTGGCGCTGGGGGCTTCTGTGGCGAGCAGCTGCCGCCATTGCCGGTCTGGGTTGGTGTCCGCGGCTGCGAGTCGCTTGTCGAGTTGCTGTTGGAAGATTCGGGCGGCGCAGCCGAGTTGGGGTGGCCCGGTGGGTCGCAGGTCGCTGGGGTCGACCTGGGTGGCGGCGCGCCATACCTGCAGGTCGGCGATCAGCTCGGCCGGCACCGGGGTGTGCGGCTGGGCCGCCCAGGCCGGCGCTTCAGCTGCGGCGTTGCGGCGGACCTGGTCGGCGAGCTCAGCAACAAGCTGTGATCGGGCGTTCAGGTATGGTCCCCAGTCGGGGTCGGCGGCAAGCCGGTGGGGAATGCCCGGCAGCCACGGCAACGGCCCGCCGGCGGTGGCCTGGTTGACGTCTTGGATCCGCGAGTCGATGACAGCAGCCTGATCATGGGCGCTGGTGAGGTCCCAGTGTGCTGCGGCGGTGAGCAGTTCCGCGACCGGGTCGGCGCCGGCGGCGGCTAGGAGCAGCAGGTGGCCGCGTAGCGTCGGCCATGCCGGCTCGTCTGATAGCCCGGGCAGCAACCGGTTGGCGGAGGTCTCCACTGCCTGTACTGCACTGCTGCCGATGAGGTTTTCGGCGGCCATGTGCAGGGCGTCGAGGTAGCGCGCGACGGATTCGCCGAGCCGGACGGCGGGGTCTTGTTGCTCTCGCAGCAGGGTGCTGGCCGATCGTGGGCTGCCGTCTCGGGCAAGGATTTGTTCGAGCAGCTCGGTCGCGGTGGAGGGCAGTATCGTGTCGGGCCGGATGAGGGTGTGCGGGTCCCCGTCGCCGACCACCGAAACGTAGATGTGGTTGGCGCTGCGGCCGCGGGTCACCATGGTGTAGAGCTGCTGCCGGGACTCCTCACCGGTCACCACGCCATGCATGGTGTCGGCGGTCACGCCTTGCGCGGTATGCACAGTCGAGGCGTAACCCAACTCGGTGGCGGTGGAGACATAGCCGGCGGGGAGCGTCGACGGTGCGGCCGTTCCGTACGTGCCGCACCCTCACACCACCAGTACCGGTCAGGTTGAGGACGGTCCACCGGTCACCGTTTTTCACCCAATCGGTTGCGCGTGATACGCAGTCTGCGGTCGTTGGCCCGGGTGATGATCAGGTCGCCGACGCTGGCCCGGTTGCCGTCGCCCAACTCGATCTCCTGGCTCGGGGTTGTGTCGGCGAGGCGGTGGTTCCGGGCGCGTTGGTTGAGCCGGCTGACCAGCTCCCGGGTCGGAGCCAGCATGATCGCATCGAGACCTTGGCTGCGGTCGTTCTGCCAGCCGTTGAAGACGGCGTCGAGGGTGGTGGTGGGGTCGCCGACGTGGACGCGTCGCCGGTCCAGGTAGAAGCCGAGCGCTTCGGGTCGGCCGTCGCGGAGCGGCGAGGGTGGCGGCGGCCTCGGCCGGGTCGGTGAACCGGTGCAGCTCGGTCAGCCGGACCGCGCCGTGGCTGGCTTGGATGTCGCGGAGCACCCCGCCGGCTCCGATCGCGGCGAACTGTTGATCATCACCGATCAGCCGGATGCTGCCGCCGCGGCCGATGATGAACTGGACGGCGGTGTCCAGGGAGAGGGTGTCGGCCATCCCGGCTTCGTCGATGATCACCAAGCGTGGACCGGCCGATGCGTTCCGCCCAATCGGGCAGGTCATTGTGGTGGATGGACCAGGTGAGCTTGGCCAGCGTTTCGGCCGGTGCGCCGGTGGCGTCGCGGAGTTGCGCCGCCGCGGCGGCCGACGGGGCCAACCCGACCACGTGGCCGCCGCTGTCGCGTCCACGCCCGAGCCAGGGTGCGCATGGCGGTGGTCTTCCCGGCGCCGGCGGGCGCGATCGCGAGCTGCAGCCGCGCCCCGGAGGTGCACATGGCACGAACCAGAGCGGCCTGTCCGGCATCTAAGGCGTTCCCGTTGGCGGCTGATTCCAGCAGCGCCAGTTCCACAGTGCCGGCGTCCAGGACGCGGCCGTCGGTGCGGCCCGCGGCCGCGACGAGTCGCTGCTCGGCGGCCAGAATCCGGGCGGAGGTGAACAGCTCGGATCCGGCAACCGTGTACACACTCGAACCGTCGATCCGACGCAACACTGCCGGCTCGCTGATGTTGTCGTCCCGGCGAGTCAGGGACACCGATCGGGTGTGCAGCACCTCGGCGACGAGCAGCTCTACCAGCTGCTCGACTTTGTCGGTTGGAACCTCGTATGGCCCGGACCTGGCGTTGCGCTTCGGCACGGACATGCCAGCTCTGCCAGGTCGAACGCTGTTCCTCCACCGCCGCCAGCACTTTCTCCGCGGTCGCCGTCACCCACTCCGCATCCACCCGGCGGGCTCGTGCATCGAGATCGGATTGAGCGTCCTGTTGATCATGGCCTGGACCGCGTGAGGTCCGCCGAGCGTCTCGGCGGCCTGGGCATGCCAGGCGGCGCGCTGCTCGGTCAGGGTGCGGGGTTCGTGTTTGGCGTCCCGGGTTTCCAAGGTGGCCTGCTGCGCCAGCTGCAACGCCTCCACCGGCGTCGGCGGCCGACCATGATCACGCTGAAACCTGGCCGCCAGTACACCTTGCCGGTCCTTGATCAACACCCGCCGCGTCGACCAACGCTGGTTCAGCGCCGGGTCGACACCGACGATCTCCCGCACCGGCCGCTTACCCGGATCAGTGTCGGGCCGGTCCGCGAACCGCACCCCCAGCCGGTCGCGGAGATGATGCTCCAGGGCGGTGTTGTAAGTCTCCGACGCCGCCACGGTGGCTTTGAACAGCACCCGGCCGTCGATGGACAGCCAGCGTCCGTCCAGGGTTTGCACCTTGTTCGCCACCGCGACATGGGTGTGCAGATCCGGGTCACCGGCTCGGGAGTCGCGGTGGGTGAACGCGGCCGCGACCAGGCCGCGGACGTTGACCTGCCGGACCCCGTTCCTGCCCTGTCGGGTGAACAAGGCGTGGCGTTCGATGAAGCTCAGCGCATCCTGCACGGCAGCCTGGTGCGCTCGTTCGATCTGCGCGGCGACGTGCGGGTCGGCGACCGCCCACAACGTCGACACCGACTTGACCGGGGAGAAGGTCAGGTCATAGCCGGCAACCGTCTGGGTGCGCGGACGCGACTGCTTAGCGATGGTAGCGGCGATCTCGCGGGCATCGATCGGATCGCGGCCATGCTCTGCTCGGAAGAACTCCCGCGCCACCTCGGTACGGACCTGCGCCCGAAGTGCCGCAGAGACTGACTCGTCCGCGAGCTGTCCGGCGGCCGCCTGTCGGGTGGCAATTCGCTTCGCCACCTCGACCCGGAATGGGCTGACCTCGCCGGCGTAAACCTTGAACGGCGCGCCCAGCCGAGTCGCTGACTTGATGTTTGCGTCGGTCAAGTCGGCGGCCGCAAGCTGCTCCAACCGCTGGGCGGCGAGGGGATGCATGCCGGCGCCGAACAAAGCCCGCATCTGCTCCGCCGTCACCGCATCCCCAGCGTTGAGGCCGTCGATGCCGGCCATGCCAGATCCGATCCAGGCTCCCGGAGTCTCTCCCCGTTCGGTGTAGTAGGAGGCCAGCCCGACATGACCCTTCTCGGTGGCATCCAACGCCGCAACCTGCCGGGTCAAATAGTCGTACCCCGACCCGGCGCTGAGCTTGTGGATACTCATCGTCACAACCCACTAAAGGCAAACCGGGTCAACCCTGCGGTCAGCCAAGCCGGGGTACGTACCGACGATGCAAAGAGGTGTGTGGCACATCGGATCTTGAAATCGGCTGGGGGTACGTGAACCAGGTCGAGATCGTCGGTGATGACCGCTCGGCTCGTCGGCAGCGGCTTAGGGCTCAGTGAAGGGGCGGATATCGACGAGGAGACGGTGATGAGTCAGCAGTCGGCGAGGCAGGCGGCGCGACGCTCAGCGTTAGATGGGCAGGCGGTACTGCTACTTCTTTCACTCGCATGAAGGATAGGTGAGAAGGGAGCCCCCGCCATCAAGGAAGTTCTGCAAGGGCGAAGGTCGCTGGCTGGCGGCGTCAGTGCTCTTTGTGCCGGATCTTCAGTCGCCCGTACTCCATGGTGCCGGAGATCCGGATCCGCGGTCCGCCAGCGTCGAAGCGCTGCGAAGTCTTGTAGATCGGCTGTTTCCAGACCGTGCTCAGATCATCGATGTCGACAACGGCATCGTTGGGCAACGTGATCCTTGCCCTACCGAAGCGGAGCTGCAGCTCGATGTCGACCACCGGGTTCTCGAAGATTGCCCGCGACAAGTCAAGGTCGACCTTCCCGTACTCGGACTCGACCTTGAGAACTCGCGGGACCCGCCACGCGCCGCGTCGGCGGAACCGTCCGCTCTTGCCGGCCAGAATTACGGTGCGACCCGTGTCGGTGTCTGGCAGCGAGGCGAGAACCGGAACCAGGTCACCTGGGGTCTTGGCGGTCAGGACCGCTTGCAGGTGATCGTCCATCTCCGCGTGCGAGATGTGACCCTGAGCGAATGCCTCCTGCAGGCGCCTTACGCTCGCCTCGCGGTCGTCCTCACTGATCCGTGGCGGTACGTCGTTCGGCATCGAGGTCACCTGTTCAATCTAGGTCTGGTTGAAGAACCCGATGATCCGGCCGAACAGCCGCCACGAGACACGGCAATGCTCATCGCGCTGTGGTGACCTGTCCCTGGCCGATTGTGACGCCGTCGGTCAGGGCTCAGCCGACCGCGTGGCCGAGGGTGGCGGCGAGCTCGCGGACGGCCTGGGCGACGGCGGGGGAGTCGTTGCGCAGGATCTTGCTGTGGTTGCTCGCGACCTTCGCGCTCACCTTGAGGTTCGGGTTGCGGGCGAGTATCGGATCGAGCGTGGTCCGCCCCTGTTCCATCTCCCCGTCCTTGGTCCCGAGGCTGTCACCCGTGGCCATGACGAACCGCACCGGGCAGGTCAGGCGGTCGAGGACCGGCACGCTGGCGGCGGCGATCTCGTTGAGCTCGATGTTGACCTCGGCGTGCTGGTCAGCGGTCATCCGCGCAGCCAGGCCCAGCCGGGCAGCGATCGGAAACAACAACCGCCACCCGGCGGAACATCTTCCGGATCGCCTCCCGGCCTGCCTCACCGGTCACACCGACCGGAAAAGCGTCCACGCACACCACCCCCAGGACGCGGTCCGGATTCCGGTCGGCCCAGTGCCATGCCAGGACGCCTCCGTAGGACCAGCCCACCAGCAGCGGCCGGTCCACACCCCTGGCCTTGAGGACGGCATCCACATCCCGGATGCACGCCTCAAACGAATAGTCCGCCGAGCGCTTCGACTTGCCGCGGGCGCGCTCGTCGTAGGTGATGTGCCGGTAGTCGCTGCCGAGGTCGGCGATGACGCGCCGCCAGTGCGACTGGTCGGCATAGGCGCCGTTGAGGTAGACCACGGGACGGCCGGGCCACCGGTGTCGCGTCACGTACAGCGCGGTGTCATCGACCGGCACCATGCCGGTCCAGGCGGATTGCTTGATGGTCATGGTTTCCCTTTCTCCTTCAGGTTGGCAGTTCAGCCGTGCTCGCTGTAGCGCGGCCTCGGGAGGGTGTTCCAGCACCCTCTTGGGGTCCGTTCGACTGGGGGTGTTCCAGCACCGTCTCGGGGGTACGTCCGACTGGACGGCGTCCTACTCGCAGAAGACACGCACTTTGGCGTCGGGCTGGTCGACGTCCACGGTCATCTCGTCGAGGTGCTCCACGAGCGCCTCGAGCTGTTCGGGCTTGAGCTGGGTCAGGTCGAACGGCACGCCCGACTTGTTCAGTTCGGCGTTGGCCCGGTCCAGTGCCTGCGGCGGGATCAGGGCCGCCAGCTGTACGCCGGCCCGCAGCAGTTGCAGCGGCACCCGCACGTTGACCCGCCCCGGCTCGTCGTTCTCCAGGGTGTCCACCACCAGCCGCAGGTACTTCGCCTTGCCCTTCGGTCGGGCGTCGAGACTCGACGGCCGCCGGCGGCTGGTCCCGTTCGAGCGCGGCGATGAGCTGCTCCGCCTCCTCTGCGGTGATCTTGCCCTCGGCCAGCATGTCGAGGATGTCCTTGCGCTGTTCGTTCATCGGAACCTCTCCTATCGGATAGTGACGAGCACGGCCGTACGGCCCTGCTCGACGTCGAACCGGGTGCCGGGCAACGCCGAGACGACGCGCCAACCGGTGCCGAGTGCCCGCACCACACTGACGCGGTACACGAGGCAGGCCACGGCCGCCGCCGAGTACGGCCAGGACCAGGACCGGTGAGAACACGAGCACTACGGGGAGTACCGGGACCCAGATCCGGATGGGACGACGGTCCGGGCGTTTGACCCGTACGGTCACCAACTGCGGCATCACGTGCGACCCTCCAATTCGGACAATGCCTGCTGTGCGGTGATCTCGCCGCGGCGCAACCGGTCGATGATGTCGGCCCGCGACGGCGCCGGGTCGGTCTCGACGAAGTCGAGCATCTGCGTGATCCGGTTCAGTCGGGACTTGATCGTCGGGTAGCTCACCCCGAAGATCCGCTCCATCTCCTTGATGGAACCGTGGCATCGCACGAACGCCGTGACGAAGACCTGATCCTCGACGTTGAGCTGAGCCAGTTGCGGTAGCTCGAACTCGCCCTCGATCGCGACGCCGCTGCCGGCCAGGCGCACCCGCTCGACGACGAACGGCTGGCCCCGGGTCAGGTTCGTGAGTTCCTGCCAGTCCATCGCCTGATCTGTCATATCTAAAGTCATACTCGCCAATTCTTCAACTTTCAAGAGGTTGATCTTAATTTTCTTAACCCATACCTCCTTCGGGCTCCTTGCTGGTCCGCTGGCCGCCCGAGCCGCCCGTCACGGCCCCGCCGCTTCCGCTGCCGTCGATCTAGGCGAAGGTGTGGTCCTCAATGGTCTTCCGAAGGTGGTGTGACTCCACGACAAACTGGACCACGCAGCCAGAAAACCTCCTGACGTCCATTGGCCGCCCCAAACGATGGGCGCGTAGCCGTCGAGGCCCATGTGGGGTGTGCAGCCCATCATGGATGTCAGTCGTCACGTTCAAGATCACCCGTCGCAGATCGAGGCCTCAATCTCCTGCCGGGGCCGCTGTCTGTTTTTGATCTTGTTTCAGACCTTCGATTTGCTTATTTCAGCTATGCGTTTGACCACCTCTTTGACCACCATTAGGGTTGTCCGTTGAAATCCACCAAAGTCCAAAACCCTTATCTGTAAGGGAGATCAGACGTCCACGGACAGTCTCGGACGCACTGCCGATGTCTGGGGGTCAAAGAGCCATGAGTTCTTGTCCCGCTGCGACCGCGATGATCTTGCTGCTAATGATCTTGTGTTCCGCAAAGGCCTGGGTGTCACTGTTGATTCCTTCTCGGCACAGTCTCGGCGAGGCGAGGATCCCTCGCGCACGGTCGCGCTGCGAGAGCTCGATGGATCAGCTCCGCAAGGCTGGCGGGAATGGGCGTTCGCTCGATCGCCCGCACGGGCTAAGAGCAAGTTTATTGACGATCATGTAGGCGGTGCCGATAAGCCCGGCGGAGTTGCCGATCGTCGAGATTGCGAACTGCAACGGTGAGCGCCAGGCAGGCCCGAAACAACTTCTGTGGAGCCGGATGGTGGCCTCAAATCCATCCCAGAGGAATTGAGAGGGTGGCTTCTCCGATGCGCCGATGCCGAAAATGTGACTAGCTGGAGTTGCGCGGTCGGCGCACCATGCCTGACCGTCCGTGCAGACCCTTCATGACGATGCCGTGCGGCTCCGGGAGTCCTTGCTGTGGCGTTCCCGTGGATGTCGCGGGGGCAGCACTGTGCCGTTGCGATGCAGGTAGATGGCTATGAGCCAGCCGAACCCGGCGAGCAGGGACAGGTGTTCGAGTAGACCGGCCGGGGCCGGTTGCCAGATTCCTTGGGTGTCGAGCCGGTAGGCGACGCCAGCGGCGATCGCGAAGACGATGATGAGCATGCCCGAGCTCCGGGCGTAGATCGCCCAGCTCCGACTGGCCGTACGTAGCCGCGGGGCTAGCACGAACGCGGCCCCGCTCAGCCCGCCGAACAACAAGAGACCCGCGACCTGGTGAACAACGCTGCCGGGGGTGACGACGCTCGGCTCGCCCGGCGGATACCCCGAGGGCGGGGTTGGTCGGGCACGATACCCGCTACGAGGAGCCCGATGCCCGCGGCCGCAAGCAGGGTCGGGCCCCAAGTCGCGCCGCGTCCTGATTGCAAGACCCGGCGTACGCCGATGGCAAACCCGACCACGAGAATGCCGCCGAGCACAAAGTTGCCGGTCTGCAGACCGGCTCTTCGCCAAGGCCGAGTTGACTCGCGCCGTGGTGCCACAGGCTGTAGCCAGGACGGGTAGCGCCGTCGATCCACAGCACCGTCGGCAGCATGGCACCGGCGACGATGCCGCAGGTGAGCAGTGCTGCTGTCAGGCGTTCCATCTGTTGACCTCCTCATCCACCGCATCGATAACCTCGGCCACCAGGGACACCACCTCGTCGAGGTGACCCGGCGTGATTAGGTGACCGACGCTTGGAAAGACACGACTCTCGACATTGATCGTGCGGCGCACGGCCGGCACGAGGCGCCTGGGCGGCAGGAACCGGTCATGCTCGCCGACAGCGACGGCACACGGCAGCCGGGCTCGACGAGCCAGGAGTTCAGCGGGTAGGGGCGGCGGGGACAGGGTCGTCCGGCAGCACGCTGCTAGAAGAGTCATCCACTCCACCTCGGTTTCGGGCGGCTCCTCACCCGGCGGCGACAAACATCCGGAGCAGCCGCCGGGTGTGTTCGGCTGTGGGCTGCAGCAGCCAGAGCGACGACGCGACCGCTAGTTTCGGGTCGAGGCTGAGACGCATGAAGCCGGCGGGTGAGACCAGCGCCCGGGCCGCGATTCGGCTCGAGTCGGCTGCCAAGGCCACGGCAGCTCCCAAGGAGTTGCCGACCAACACAACCCGTTCGGCGTCTATCGCCTCCAACACCTCCGCCAGGATTCGGCCGTACCAGGTCAACCGGGCGCTGCGCGGCCGGTGCGGATCGCTGAGTCCGGGCTGACCTGGCAGGTCGACCACGGTCGTCGGCCAGCGGACTGACAGTGCCTCGAGCCAGGGCAGGGTCACTGCGGCGTTGAAGCCGGTGCCAGGCACCAAGACGACGCGTGTCCGTCCGCCTCCAGCCGAAGTGAGACTGATCCGGCCGGCGCTCGTGTCGACGGTCGCCGTCGTGAGTGGAAAGGTGGCTCGCGCGATGGCATCGGCACACCATTGCCGCACCGCGTGTTGACCTCGTGTGTTCTTGTAGACGGTCGGCATTGCGTCACTGTGATCCGCGGTTGGTCGACGGGTCGTCGAGCACCTGGACTGTCCCGGCAGCGCCGTCGATGGTCAAGGTCTGACCGGACTGGATCCGGGTCGTGGCCATCGGGAGGCAGATCACCGCCGGTATGCCGTACTCACGCGCGACCGAAGGCCCGTGCGCCACCGGTGATCCGGTCTCGGTCACCAAACCGCCGGCCGTCATGAACAGCACTGTCCAGCCGGGATCCGTGGTGGCCGCAACCAGGATGTCGCCTGGCTCTATGCGTGCCGTGGCCGGGTCGTGGACCACTCGAGCGGTGCCGGTGGCCCGCCCGGGCGCGGCCGGCATGCCCTGCCAGGTGCCTTCCGGCAACTCCTCGCTTTCGAGTGCCAACTCGGGCACGGTCCCGTCCGACAGCAGTAGCCCGGGTACCTGCCGGCGGCGAAGTTCGCGCTGGTGGACGGCTCGCCGCTGTTGCACAACCGCGGTGAGATCTTCGCCGCTGGCGGCCGCTTCGGCCTCTGGCACCCGTAGGTACAAGATGTCGTCGGCGTCATTCAGTACACCTCGTTCGGCGAGTTCCGCGCCGGCCAGCAGCAGTTGGCGGCGGGCCTCGTTCAGCGGGAACAACCAGGCGAACTTCGGCAGCTCGCGGAGCCCGGCCAACGACCGCGACCGGCGCAGCAAAAAGCCGGCCACCGCCGCCCGCACGGGCCGGGTCCGCGACGCTCGGCCAACTAGCTGATCCAGCGCCGCCTCCGCTTCCTCGGCGGCCCGTTCGAACCGCCGGTCAGCCCCCTGTTCTGGATCGGTGATCTTGAGGTAGCCGGCGATGGCGGCGAACACCGGCGTTGGATTCTCGGCCCAGCGAGGCACGCCGATGTCGATCTCGGCGGCGGCGCGATGCCCGTACTCGGCCAGAAATCCAGCCAGGCCGAACTCGGGAAGTCCACCGGCGAGATAGCGCCGGGCCAACTCGGCAGGGTCGGTGTTGATCAGCATGTCGCGATGATCTTGTGCCGCGACGGCCACCGACCACAGCTTCAGATCCATCTCGGTGGTCACGTTGTGTGGCATGCCCCGCTGGGTCGATTCGATCTCGCCAGGCTGGGCCACACCCTGCAACAAGCCACCGCCCAGGCCACGGGCGATCATGCTGGTCCACAACGGCGGCAGCAGATCCATCATCCCGGCCAGCACCTTGGTCTGCCCATGCACACACCAATCGATCCGCTCCGCCGGGTCGGCTAGGTCCGGGCCCCGGATGGCACGGAAGTCGTCGAGCCGGCGAGTCACCCGGATCTGGGCCCTCCGCGGGGCGATCATGGCCCTGGCGCCGTTGAACACCAAGTCCGGCAGCGTCCGCATCATGATCTTGATCAATGCGTCCATCGGAAAGGCACGATCGGGTCGGGCCGCGAACCGAGGGTCATCGAGCAGCCGACGGACCGACGCCGCGACCGCCGGCCCATAGATCCCCATCGCCTCCGGCACCCGGCGTCGCATCCGCCGGTTGCGCAGCATGGGGGTCAAATCGATGAACAGCCGGCCGGCAATGTCGGCGATCAAGCCCGGATGCTCCGGATCGATCGCCACCCCATAGGCCTTAAACCAGTCGGCGGTGCCATACATCAGCAGTGACATCCCCATTGGTGTGACCGGCTGACGCATCCCTTGCATGTGGCCTACTTCAAGATAGGCGTGGAGCTGATCGTCGCCGGGTTCGGGAACGGGGAACAAAGTGGTGATCGGCCGCGACTGCAGCAGCCACAACCGATCCTCTTGATCGATCGCCCATTCGATGTCTTGGGGCTGGCCGAATGCCTGTTGCAGCCGCCGCCCGGCGTCGCGCAGCCGGCCCAGTTGATCAACAGTCAAGCAGCCCTCGCGGGGTGCGTCCAGGCCCTCGGCGGTCAGCCGATAATGATCAGGGATGACCGAGCCGTCGACCACCTTGTCGCCGAGCCCGCGGACCGCGTCGATCACCGTCTCGGTCCTGGTCCCGGTGATCGGATTCGCGGTGAAGACGACGCCGGCCACCGCCGGATCGATCATCCGCTGGACGACCACGGCCATGCTCACCTCGTCCCGGCCGATGCCGAGGTTCGCCCGATAGGAGGATGCTCGCTGGTTGTCCAAGGAATCCCAGCAGTTCGCGATCGCCGCCAGCAGCCCGGCCTCGCCGCTCACGTTGAGATAGGTGTCGTGTTGACCGGCAAAGCTGGCCTCGGGCAGGTCCTCCGCGGTCGCGCTGGAGCGGACCGCGACCGGCCCTCCGCCGAGCGAACGGTAGGCCTCGAGCACCGCCTGCTCCGGGATTTCGCCTTGCCGGTAGGCCTTCGTGGTCAGGCAGAACCCCGCCGGGACCCGTTCGCCGATTCGGATCATCGCGGCCAGCCCATCGGCCTTGCCGCCAACAGAATCGACCATCCCCTCGCCGATATCGGCCAAGTCGATAGTGACGGTTGCTAACTCATCGCGAGCATGCCCAGGAGTCGTCATTCGCGGGAACCCTTCTGATCGGACAGACAGCGTTGCCGACCAGGCTTCCCGGCGCTCCAAGATCAGACCTTACGCCGCCGATTGGTCAACAACAAGGAAGTTCGCCTCCGCCACTGTTGATTGGGGCCATGGCGTGAACCAGGGTGGTGAGTTCGTGTGGGGATTGGCTAGCAGGTGATGGCTGCGTCTGCGATGGCCGCTCGTGTCCAAACGCTTGTTGCCGCATCGTGACAGAGCCCGGCAATCCCCTGACACCGTAGAGACTTGACTTTGCGGGATTTGACCTTGAAACGGCCTGCTCCCGGCTGCTGGCAGCCGGTGGCTCCGCGTGTCAGCTTGGGTCGATGAGGAACCGGTGGCCGCTCAACTTGCAGTGCGCGGCGTAGGGGACGCGAGGTCGAAGTTAATGAAAGAGTTGGTCACGAGCAAGCAGACAGCGCGACAGGCGGCGAGGCTGTTTGCATCGCATTCTGGCTTCCCAGCCGCATCGCGGCTCGGCGCCGGGTGAGCGCTGCGGACTGGTGACCGCCACCCGCCACCAGTCCAGCTGTGCTCGGCGTCGTGGGCCACGATCTCAGCAAGAGCTGTCCCGATATGCGACAAAGGCGGCTGACGGTCGGCGGAAGTCGCTGGACACACCCAGCAGCGAAGCCCGAGATCGGTTCGACCTAACTGCGAGGGGGTTTAGGCTGCCGTTCGTGACGGAGCGCCTGGTCGACGTCAGGCCGCCTTCGCACCGGCCGGAGCCGCGTGCCCCTTCGGTGCTCAGTGTGCGCCGAGGGCTGCTTGCTGTGGTTGTTGTCGCCATCTTGTTCGCGATCCGAGTGACTGCGCCGGAGCAGATTGAGCTCACTGACGCTCTGCAGGATTTCATCACTTTTTCGATTAGCGTGCTGATCGAGTCGCTGCCGTTTGTGATGCTTGGTATTGGGCTTTCGGTGGTGGTGCAGCTTTGGGTACCTCAACGGGTGCTTTTCGGCATACTTCCAAGGACGCCGTTTCTGCGTCGGGGGGCCCTGTCCCTGCTTGGCGTGCTGTTCCCGGTCTGTGAGTGCGGGAACGTGCCGTTGGCCCGCGGGCTGGTTGTTCGGGGGGTCGCTGTGCCGGATGCCATCACCTTCCTATTGGCGGCACCGATCCTGAATCCGATCACCATTGTGGTCACCTACCAGGCGTTCGGTTTCTCTGATGGAATTTTGTTCTGGCGGGTCCTCGGCGGTTTCTTGATCGCCAATTTCGTCGGCTGGCTGTTTAGTCGTCACCCTCGGCCCGAGGATCTGCTGACGCCACGGTTTCAGGATTCCTGCAAGGTGCACAGCCACCCGCCCAACCAGGACCGGAATGTCCAGGCGCTGCGCATGTTCGGCGTCGAAGCGAACGCGCTACTGCCCGCTTTGGTGGTCGGATGCGCCGTGGCAGGCTTCATCCAGGTCGCCGTCTCGCGCGACTTGCTGCTCACTCTTGGGCAGAATCCGGTGTGGTCTGTGCTGGCCCTGATGGGTCTTGCGTTCGTGATCGCTATCTGCTCAACGGTCGACGCCTTCTTCGTCCTCTCACTCGGATCACTGTTCACCCCAGGTGCGGTGGTCGCCTTCTTGGTGTTCGGTCCGATGATCGACATCAAGATGCTGGCGTTGCTTCGCACCACCTTCACCGCCGCGACACTCGTCCTGCTGACGGCGGTGGTGGCTCTGCTGACCGCAGTACTGGGATTGGGAGTCAACCTTGCGTTTTGAAAAGGTTCTCCGTCACTGGAGCGGGGCTGCCCTCGCTCTGGTGGGCGTCATAGCCACGCTCTGGCTCGCCGCGACCGGGCGTCTCACCCTCTACGTGCACCCGCGCTACACCCTCCTCACGGTCATCATGGCTGTGCTCACGCTCCTGGTGCTGGTTCTGATGGCAGCAGTTGGCGTCTCTGCCGCCGCAGGCGAAGACGGTGACCACGATCATGATCATGATCATGTCTCTCGCGCCTCAGCTGTCAGCCGGTTGCTCACCTGGTCCAATGGCGTAGTGCTCATCTGCGCGGTGTTGGCGTTGCTGGTCATCCCACCCGCCACGCTGAGTTCGACTGCACGGCAAAACCGCGAGCTGGTCACGTCGGGGCGGGCACTCAACTCGGCCAAGGCGCTGCCTCTCGTCGGTGCCGATCCGGCAACGTTCTCGGTCAAGGACTGGGCGGCGCTTCTCAATCAAGGCGGTCCCGAAGCGGTGCTGGGCAAACAGGTCGATCTCTCCGGCTACGTGCTCGATCGCGGTGAGAACGACGTCTTCTTCATTGCACGGTTCGCGGTCAGCTGCTGCGCGGTGGACGCCCAACCGATCGGGGTTCCTGCTTACCGACCGGGCTGGCGCGATGAGATCGAACCGGGCGCCTGGATCACAATTAAGGGAGCCTTCGTCAAGAACCCGAGCCCGGACAGCCAAGAATCGGTGGCGATTGAGGTCGGCTCCCTCGCCAGGATCGACGAGCCCGACCAGCCCTATGTTTTCTGATCCGTCGAAACGGCAGCATCGCTTTCGGCTCACGGCCGCTGTGACGATCGGCGCCCTGTTGCTCGCCGCACTCGGTCTCACTGTGGCGAACAGTGTTCAGGGTCCACGACTACTAGATGCCCAGATTGACCCGGGGGCGACGGTCGAGGGCGCCGGGGAGCGGCTGGTGCTGCGGGTTGACCAGACCGTCGCCGACTTGACCGCCGATCAGGTGAGGGTGACACCTGTCGTGCCGGTCGAGCCGAAGTCGGATGGGGCCGATCTGATCCTGCGTTTTGGCGACAGCCTGAGGTATGCGACTACGTACGAGATCGTTGCTCAGGTGCGGAGTGCGACGACGGGCGCGGCCTCCACCCTGAGGTATTCGTTCCAGACTCCGGACGGTGCCTTCTACATCTTGCAGCGCGCCGCATCGAACGCCGGCACAGACGCGCCCGACCAAATCATCCGCAGTGTCATCGGGTCGACCGAACAGCGGGTTGTGCGCAGCCAGCCGCGCATCGAGCAGTTCGCCGTCGCCGATCCTGCGATCGCGCGTCGTGACATCAGATGCCGCCGGCGCTGGCACGCTCACCGTTGGCCCACTCGACGGATCCAAGCCAGCCCAGACACTCGCCGACAATTCAGACATCAGCCAACTGAAATCGTCGGGGCGGAGCGGATTGCTTGGATTTGTCCTGACCCCGCTGAGTGACCCGGAGTTATCTGCCGGTGGTGAGCTTCACCTCTATGATCCAGTGACAGGCAAGTTGATCAAGGTGTCCGGATTCGACGGTAAGCCCTTGGAGCCACTGGACTGGGCTTTTGTTCCCGGCACGACCTCCATCGTCGTGCAGACGGCCGACAACTCGTTCTACCTGATTGACCCGCTCAATGACACGCCAACTCAAACTCTTGGCAGTCACTCGAGGATGTACGGGTTTGTTCCGGGTTCGACGACGCTGATTGTTGACGACAGCAGCGCCTACAAAGCAATCGACCTCGCGACGGGCAACACCTCCACTGCCATCGATTCACCCGGGTCAACAGGCGTCCACGAACCTCCTGCCACTCGGCGGCGACAGAGGATACGTCGGCCTGCTGGCAACGGATGCCGGTGCACTCTCCGTCGTGGTGATCAACGACGGCAACGTCCGTCAGATCTATGCGGAGGATCCGGATCCGGTAGGGGGTATTCAAAGCGCCTGCCTTTCGCCCAACGGTCAATATCTCGCGGTCGCGAAGCTTCCCCGCGATGCCGCCACGAACCCCGACAGCTCCGGATTCGCGAACAGGACCGAGTTCATTGACACCGCAACCGGACAGATTGAGCAGGACGTAGCGGGTTCCAAAATCAACTGGTGCAACTAAAACGCCAGACCTCTTGAGGTTCCGCCGCCCGCCCTACTTAGCCTCGGCAGGAACCACATGCTCGTCCATTGCAAGCAAAGCCTAAGAGGGTAGCTGCAGCTTCCCTCCAGGTCTCACCCGAGTTGGGTGGTTACCGCGGAGTATCTCTCGCGTTGTAATGGCGACGCCGATGACGGTGGTCAAGGGCCGGCGCAGCTGCTGCACCGGCCGAAGATCTCAAGATGGTGCTGAACCTCGCTGAATCCGTGTTGGTCGGCGACGTGGTCAGTCCACCGCTCGATGGCGGGGCCTTCGACCTCGACGGTGCGGCCACAGTCGCGGCAGACCAGGTGGTGGTGGTGGCCCATTGAGCAGCGCCGGTAGGCGGTTTCGCCGTCGTCGGTGCGGATTAGGTCAAGCTGGCCGGCGTTGGCCATCATCAGCAAGGTTCGGTAGACGGTTGTCAACCCAATGTGCTCACCCTGGTGGCGGAGGTCGTCGTGGATCTGGCTGGCGGTGCGGAAGTGGTCGGTGCGGGAGAGCAGGTCGGCGATAGCGGCGCGCTGCCTCGTCTGCCGTTGCGGGGCGGCTACCACGCCTCCCTCCCGCGCCGCTTCAACCATGTCCGCTCGTTGAGCCAGACCCGATCTATCTTCACGAACGAAAGTTCCAGCATTACGTCGAAGACTTCTGCCTCCTCGTCCTTGAGAATGCGCACCCGGTCTGGTGTAGCGCGCAAGGGCGAAAGCTGGGGATTTCCTGGGGGTCGATCGAGAATCCCGAACAAGAAGGCAGATCTGACTAGGCACTTTGAGCTGGCGAGGGGACTCGAACCCCTAACCTGCTGTTTACAAGACAGCTGCGCTACCGATTGCGCCACGCCAGCAATGCCGGCAAAGCCTACCCAATTTGGGACTAGAAGATCCCAGGACTGCCGACGAATGCCGTTCCGCCACCGGACATCACGGCCTCCTCGCCAGCAGTCAGCAAAGCCGCCTCGCCGCGTCCAAGATCAAGTCGTGTCGCAGCGGAGGTTGCCGTGAGTCTCCCGTCTGTCACCAGCAAAACGCGGCCGCTGCTGTCACCAGGAACTGCCACCGACTCCGCATGCGGCTCAAGGCGCCAGAGTGTGAATTCCGGAGCCGGCGTTGGATAACGCCACACTCCTGGCAACTCCTCGACGGGCGTGATCAAACCTCGCAGGCCAGGTGTGAAATCCAAGATCACAAGCAGCTCGTCAACGTTGACGTACTTCGGTGTCAGGCCGCCCCGCATCACATTGTCAGAGTTGGCCATGATCTCCAACCCGCCTCCGCTGAGGTAGGCGTGCAGATTTCCAGGGGGCATGTACAGCGCATCCCCCGGCTGGAGAGTGATCCGGTTCATCAACAGCGCGGCCAGTACGCCGGGGTCGCCCGGATAGTACGCGTTGAGTTCGCGGGCGGTACGCGCGAAGGACGCCACATCAACCGGCCCTTGCAGTGTCTTTGCAGCCAGCGCTATCTCCGGGATCAACGACCGCTCCTCGGAGGCGAGGCGCAGTAATCGCGAGAAAACGAGCCTCAATCGCTCTGCGGCCGGCAGGTGGGTATCTGCCAAAGGAGCGACAAGCTCGAGAGCGGTGCCAACCGCAAGTCTCTCGAACAGCTGGTAGGTCTCTGCCGGTTCCCGGAATCCGCAGAGGGCCTCAGTTTCGACGAGTGCACACAGCAGCTCCGGCTTTGGCCAGCCGTCGCGATAGGTCCGGTGTGGTGCGTCCCTTGGAACGCCGGCCGCCTGCTCCCGCGCATAGCCAGCCTCGGCCTGCTCTCGTGACGGATGAGCCTGCAAGGACAGCGGCTGTGCCGCGGCGATGATCTTGAGCAGAAAAGGCAGCCGAGGGCCGAACGCCTCGACAGAGGCCCGGCCAACCATGCTCACCGGGTCCTGAGCGACAAGCTTGTCCAGCGGTTCGCCGTCCACCGTTGAAGGGGCGAGTGGATGTGCGCCGAGCCACAGCTCGGCCTGTGGTTCACCCGTGGCGTCCACGCCAAGGAACTCAGGGATTGCTGTCCGCGAACCCCAGGCGTACGGCTGAATAACCCCCCTGAGCCGCTCCATCACGATTCCTCCTGTAGTGGCTTTGCATCACCGACTGCGGCTTGCCAGAGGGCGAGCGTACGCGCAACGGCCAGCGAGTCCCGCCACGGGACCATTGGTGACTCCACCTCGCCGGCTCTCAGGCAACGCATGACTTCCTGGGCTTGGAAGGTGTAGCCGGCACCAGGCCACTGTGTCACCAAAACCTCAGGAGCCACATCACGTAGATGACCGCGATAGACCAGCATCTCCTTCGGAAGGATGAAGAAGTCATTGATCATGATTCGCCCGAAACTGCCGAACACCTCGAGGCTCGTGGGCAGGTCCGCCTCCAGAGAGCAGATCACCGTCGCCGTCGCCCCGGGGCGAGCCTCAGCAGCCGGGTACTTGAGCAGGGCGGCGGCGTGACTGTCCACACCAGTCGCGGCATGGCTCCCGTAACCGACCAGGTCCGCCGGCTCACCCAGGAACAGATTGACCATATGGAGCGGATACACACCGGCATCAAGGATCACGCCGCCGGCCTGGGCCGGATCAAGCAGCCGATGGGTCGGTGGTCCACGAAAGGCGAATCCGAAATTGGCAGAGACATGCCGAATCTCACCAAGATCACCTGAGTCTGCCAACTCCGCCGCTTTACGCAGCAATGGGTTCGTTCGGGTCCAAAGGGCCTCCATCAAGAAGAGGCCACGTTCGCCCGCCAGGTTGATCAGCTCCGCAGTGTCATCTGGACTAGTGGTCAGCGGCTTTTCAACCAATACCGACTTTCCGGCCTCGAGGCATAGCTTTGCGGACGCGAAATGATCCTGGTGGCTCGAGGCGACGTAGATGACATCGACATCAGGATCTCCCGCCAACTCTTTATATGAGGCGTAGACCCGCGGAATGCCATGATCAGCCGCGAATGCCATCGCTCTCTCGAGGGTGCGGGAACCCACCGCGACCAGTCGGGCCTCGTTCGTGAGTCGAGCAAGATCACGGGCGAACACCGATGCGATGTGTCCAGTGGCAAGGATGCCCCACCCCGTCAGAGCCGTCACGGTCCCATCCAACAGCATGCGGCCCCGCGAATGAGTAGCCGAGTCGCTCGCCAGCAGCTATGTTGCTCATTTGTGGCGTACGGCGAGCGGCTGAGAGCAAGCTGGGCCAAATCCGGCGAGGCGACGAATGACATCGATGTGATTTCACCCTACGATGAGCCTATGATCGTCGCTTCCAGTCAGCATGACGCTAAGGGGCCGCTAGGTGAGTTGAGCGCGCGCGACGCCGAGATCCTCACCTTCGAGAGACAGTGGTGGAAGTTCGCCGGAGCTAAGGAGCAGGCGATCCGGGACAAGTTCCAGATGTCGGCTACGCGCTACTACCAGATCCTGAACGCATTGATCGACAAGCCAGAGGCGCTCGCTCAGGATCCGCTTCTCGTCAAGCGGCTGCGCCGGCTGCGCGCCACCAGACAGCGCAACCGCTCAGCCAAGCGGTTGGGTATCGATCTCACGATCGAGTGAGGTTGATCTTTCCCAGCACCGCGCGAATGCCGTCACCGATTGGTCTCACGGGATAGTCGACATAACCGCCGATAGCCAGCCCGGCCTGCCGCTCGAAGAAGTTCCGTGCCGCCCGGTCCCCGGTACGCAGCACTGACCAGCCCATGAACACGACGTAGGGGATGTAGTAGGGCAGCCCGAGGCAGTAGAGGTATTGCCAGGTGTGGCCCTCCTCGTGCTGGATCAAGTGCGGATTCTTGCGCAACATCGCATCCCACGTGCCGCTCGTGGTGATCACACTGCCGATCGTGAATGCGCCCGCGATAGGGAATCTGAAGCGGTAGCACTCTGCCAGGAACAGGCCGCGTGGTCCGCGTCTGATCGTTGCGTTGCCGATCCGGGCGACTGCCAGACCGACAGGCGTGCTGAGGTTGACGAAATTGCCGGCAAACCGCACCCACTGCCATCCTGTCGCCGGCCAGCCAGGTTTCACGATCTCAATCCTGGCAGTGCCGATGCCTGTCATGTGCCGAGGTCAGGTGGCGGAGCTACGGGCCCAGGAATCGTCGTGAACCGCCCTCGGACTGATTCCCAGGATTCGGAATCAACGTGCGCGGAGTGGTCACCACCCCTAGGCTGAGCCGTGTTCATCCAGAGGGGACGAGGGACCGGCCCGATGACTCCCCGGCAACCGGCTGACAGATCAGAAACGGTGCCAACTCCGACTCGGCCGAAAGCCGGCTGAGACAGATGAAGAAGGACTGAAGATGACCGCCGTGGTCGATACCGATGCAGCCGCCAGTCCCGGCGTACGGGCAGGCGCCTTTGGAAACGCGACGCACTTGGTGTGCCGAGAATGCGGAGCGAATACAGAACTTGGCCCCTTCTACGCCTGTACCGAGTGCTTCGGTCCGCTCGAGGTCGGCTATGAGTTTCCGACCATCACTCGGAGGAGGATCGAGGCGGGCCCGCGGAGCATCTGGCGATATGCCCCGCTCTTGCCGGTCCCAGCCGACATCGCCACCTTCCGCTCCACCGACCCCGGATTCACGCGGCTGGTCGATGCCCGCCACCTCGCGGATGATCTTGGTCTAAGACAGCTTTGGGTCAAGGACGATTCCGGCAATCCGACACATTCGTTCAAGGACCGTGTAGTCGCGGTGGCCCTCTCGGCCGCCCGCGAGCTGGGTCTTCGAGTTCTGGCATGTCCCTCCACCGGCAACCTCGCCAATGCGGTAGCCGCCGCAGCCGCGCGGGCCGGGATCAAGTCTGTGGTTTTGGTGCCTGCCGATCTCGAGCAGCAAAAGATCTTGGCCTCCGCCATCTATGACACGACGTTGATTGCCATCGAAGGCACTTACGACGACGTGAACAAGCTCGCTACCGAGATCGCGGCCGAGGAAGAGGGCTGGGCCTTCGTCAACGTGAACGTCAGGCCCTATTACGCCGAGGGGTCGAAAACTCTGGGATACGAAATTGCTGAGCAGCTCGGCTGGAGGATTCCCGACCAGATTGTCATCCCGGTGGCTTCCGGGGCTCAGCTGACCAAGATCGATAAGGGCTTTCGCGAGCTGATCAAGCTCGGCCTGGTGGAAGACAAGCCATTCGCGATCTTCGGGGCGCAAGCAACAGGGTGTTCACCGGTCGCTCAGGCTTATCGCGCCGGGGAGGATTTCGTGGCACCGGTGAAGCCGGACACTATCGCCAAATCCCTGGCCATCGGTAACCCTGCGGATGGACCTTATGTGTTGGATGTGGTGCGGCGTACCGGCGGTGCGGTCGAGGACGTCGACGACGACACTTTGGCGGCGAATATCCAGCGGCTGGCACGTACCGAAGGCATCTTTGCCGAGACAGCCGGCGGCGTCACACTGGGCGTCACAGCCAAACTGCTGTCTAACGGCCTGCTCGACCCTGAGGGCGAGACCGTGATCATTAATTCTGGTGACGGGCTCAAAACCCTCGATGCGATTTCCAACCGCGTCGGACCGAAGATCACGATTCCGCCGCGGTATGAGGCGTTCAGCGACTTCTGGAAGGATGCGAATTCATGAGTGTCACCGTCCGCATTCCCACCATCCTGCGCACCTACACCGCAGGCGTAGGAGAGGTGACCGCTGACGGCAGCACTCTGGCCGAGGTTCTGGAGTCTTTGGAAGGCAATCACCCGGGGATCCGAGCACGGATTCTTGACGATTCAGGGGCGCTTCGCCGTTTCGTCAATGTCTACGTCGGCGACGACGATGTCCGTTTCCTCGGCGGACTGGACGCTGAGGTGGCTGAGGGCAGCAAGATCTCGATCATTCCGGCCGTTGCGGGCGGTGCCGAAGGTTAGCTTGTGCGGGGCCGGGCGCTAACGTCGGGCGTGTGGACCTTGAGCGTTTCGTCACTGCTCAAGACAGCGGCGGCACCTACCAGAACGCGGTCGCGGAACTGCGCAAAGGGCGCAAGACCAGTCATTGGATGTGGTTCGTCTTTCCGCAGATCGTCGGGCTGGGGCGCAGTGCCATGGCCCGGGCGTACGCAATCAACAATCTGGTCGAGGCGCAGGCCTACCTCGCCCATCCCGTGCTCGGACCACGTCTGGTCGAATGCGCCAAGCTCGTCGCTTCGCATCGAGGACTCAGCGCCGAGCAAATCTTCGGCGGCATTGATGCGATCAAGCTGCGCTCCTCGATGACGCTGTTCGCGCTCGCCGATCCCTATCAAAAGGTCTTCGGACAGGTCATCGACCAGTATTTCGAGGGTCCAGATCCGGAAACCGTGCGACGAGTCTGACGCCCATCCCTGGGCTGGCTGAGTACGGCTTGCCCGGCCAATACGCCCGTTCCTGGCTGCCTGAACTCGGGACTGCGACTAGCACGCGCTCGCCGCCCAGACGACGGCGGCAAGGCAGCAGCTACTCTGCATACGGTGCCTGATCAGGCAGCCAGCACCAGGAAGGTCGTTCTTGTCGGATAACAGCCGCGCAGCCAAAGAGCTCACGATCATGATGACTGACGTCGTCGGCTCCACCGCACTGCGGCGAGTGCGGGGTGATCTAGGCGCCGACGACATCCTGGCGTTGCAGGCAGCGATTGTGCACGACCAGGTCACCGCATTCGGTGGCCGAGTGCGCAAGTCTCTGGGTGACGGGTTCCTCATCTCCTTCCCGTCCACTGCGGCAGCGGTCCGTGCCGCCGCCGCTATCCAGCGCTCGTTGAGCGAGCACAACTCGGCCGACCCGCAGCGGGTCGTCGAGGTCCGTATCGGGATCAATACAGGGAGGGTCCGCGAGCACGACGGCGACCTGTCCGGTCAGGCCGTGCACGCGGCGGCCCGGGTGATGGATGAGGCGATCGGTGGGCAGATCCTGACTTCCGACGAAGTGCGCCGGCATGCCGAGCCGCAGCTGGATTGGGCATTCGTCGACCTGGGGCTGTTCTGGCTGCGGGGGTTCCCCGAGCGCTGGCGGTTGTACGAGGTGTCTTGGAACGGCGCTTCAGCGGGCGTGTCGCCGCGTGCTGAACAGGCACGTCTGACGCCTTCTGTGGAGCGAGAGACCGAGCGCGCCAGTCTGCGCCGGCTCCTGGACGACGCGCTCTCCGGCCACGGCAGACTTGCACTGATCGCCGGCGAAGCAGGCGTCGGCAAGTCGCGGCTGGTGACCGAGATCGGTGACGTGGCCCAAGCGCGTGGGATGCGTCAGCTCACCGGGCATTGCGTGGAGATGAGCGGGGGACCGCCCTACTTGCCGTACGTCGAGATGATCGAAGAGGCGATCAGCAGCCCGCGCCGCTCAGTGGCACTCTCGAACGCGCTTGGCAACGTGGCCGCGGAGATAGCGCGTATCGCGCCGGCGCTGCGGCGTGCCTTTCCGAACATCCCGGCACCAGTCGAGTTGCCGGCCGAGCTAGCGCGCCGCTATGTGTGGAACAGCTTCAGTGAGTTCATTGGCCGCGCTGCGCAGGCCCAGCCGCTCCTGCTGGTCCTGGAGGACCTCCACTGGGCCGACGAGTCGACCTTGCTGCTCACCGAGTACCTGGCGCCGTTGCTGCCCGAGATGCCGGTGCTGGTCCTCGGTACCTACCGGGATGTCGAAGTGGATCTTCAGCATCCCCTGGCCCGGGTGATCGGCCAGTTGGGTCGCCGCCGTCTGGTGGAACGGATAAACCTGCGGAGGCTCTCCTTCGACGGCGTACGCGCGATGCTGCGGGCGCTGGCCGGTCAGCCGGCGCCTGATCAATTGGTGCGGATGATCGACCGCGAGACCGAAGGGAACCCGTTCTTCGTGGAGGAGGTGTACCTGCACCTCGTTGAGTCTGGGGTGCTCCTGGACGAGCATGGCCGGCTGCGCCGTGACCTGCGGCTGGATGAGGTGACGGTCCCGGAGAGCATCCGGCTGGTGCTGGGGCAACGGCTGGGCCGTCTGGCCTCGTCCACCCGCGAGGTACTGGTCGCCGCCGCCGTGACGGGCAGGGTGTTCGCCTCCGAGCTGGTTGGTGAGGTGGCCGACGCTGGCCCGGACCAGCTGGTCGATGCCTTCGACGAAGCGGAGCGAGCCAGGCTTATCACGTCCGGCACAACCGCCGGCGACCTCATGTTCAGCCACGAGCTGATCCGCCAGACGCTGGTGTCCGACGTCTCTGTAATCGAGCGCGAGCGGCTCCACCAACTGGCAGCGGGGGCAATCTCGCGGCTCTACTCCGACGATCTCGAGGCACACGCCGGAGAGCTCGCCTACCACCTGTCCCTTGCCGGACGCGCCGGAGATAGGGACAGCCTGATTCACTACTTGACGCTCGCGGGTGAGCGGGCGTTCGACGCCGCGGCATTCGACGACGCGGTTGGCTACTTCGAGAAGGCGCTGTCGCTGATGCCGAACGATCACGAGCCCGGCCGTGCGCAGCTGCTGGAGCGGCTGGCGATGGCGCTGCGCGGCGTCGGCCGCTGGCAAGAGGCGCTTGGCACCATGAACGATGCGTTGGACCGCTACCAGACGCTCGGGCAGCTCGAGCCCATCGGTCGGTTGGGTTGGGCCATGGTGTACCAGCTGGTGTGGACTGCCCGGTTTGTCGAAGGAGTGCAGGTTGCCCGGCGGACGCTGGCGGCACTCGGCAACACCGTCAGCGGCGACAGAGCTCGCCTGCTATCAGCGCTGGCGTTTGCGATTAGCGTAGGTGGCGACTATGCCACGGCAACGGCAACGTTCAACCAGGCGCGTTCGCTTGCTGATCAGGTGGACAACGAGCGGGTAATGGCCGACGTGCTGCACATGCAAACCATTCATCATTTCGTCTATGCCGAGTTCGTGGAAGGAATCCGTGTCGGGCTGCGGGCCGCCGAGACGTTCGAGCGGGAGAGTGCCCTGTGGGATCTCTGCAGCGTGCAGGCGTTCGTGATCTTTCAGGACGGCAATCTCGGCAGTCGCGAGCTGGCGACGCGGCTTGCCGACAAGACGCTGGGCCTTGCCGAGCGTTTGGGCCACCTCGGCGCCGCGTTCATGGTGCTCGCCGACCGGATCCGCGTGGCGGGGATGCTCGGTGACCTTCCGCAGGTGGAAGCGCTGGGTCCGCAGCTCGTGGATATCGGTGAGCGCGGCGGGCTGCCGTGGCGCTATTTGGGCCACCTGTTCTTGGGCGTGGCCGCGCATCGCCGAGGCAATGCCGAGGGCGCCGAGGCTCAGCTGCGAAAGGCGGTCGAGCTGGAGCCGACGAGCGCAATCGCCGGGCAATGCGCCGGGGCGCTGGCGCGGCACCTCGCCTACTACGGGCGCGCCGACGAGGTGAAGGAACTGTTCGAGTCAGCCCGCTCGAAGCTGCCCAGCCTCGACCGAGTCAACGGCATCGGCTCGTGGAGCGGCCTGCTCAACTTCGTTGAGGCGTTTTACCTGTGCGATCTGAGCGAGGAGGAGGCGGCGCTGTCCCCGCTTATCGAAGGGGTACTCGAGCTTGACAAGAGATGGATCAGCTACGACGGCAGGCTAGCGAGGACCCGGGTCGGTCTTGCCGCCATCACGGCTCGCCGCTGGGACGAGGCCGAACGCCAATTCGCCATCGCCCGCGAGGTCGCCGAGCAGATGCGCAATCGCGTCGAGCTGGCCGACATATGCCGGCTACACGCGCGAATGCTGTTGGATCGAGGCAGCGCCGGCGACCACGAGCGTGCCGCCGAGATGCTCCAGGAGGCTTTGTCGGCTTACCGCACGTTTGGCATGCCTACCTACGCCGCGGAGGTGGAACGCTTGCAACGTCTGGCCAGAGCTTAGCGGCGTCGCGCGAGCCGGCGGCATACCTTTTGCTTCGATGGCCCGGCCCCAGGCCTCGTATCTGACCTGCCATGAGCTCACCCCATGAGTAACGTGCCACGTCCCTGCCACGTAGTCTGAACTGGCAGATCCGCTGCTATGCAGCTAACACGGAGGCAGGCCTTTGTCGGATCGCAGCCCCGCAGCCAAGGTGCTCACGATCATGATGACCGATGTCGTCGGCTCGACCGCGCTGCAGCGTACCCGCGGCGACCGCGACGCTGATGAGATGTTGGGACTGCAGGCCTTGATAGTGCGCGATGAAGTAGCCGCATTTGGTGGCCGGGTGCGCAAGTCTCTGGGTGACGGATTTCTGATCTCCTTCGCGTCCACGGTCCCGGCGGTCCGCGCCGCCGCCGCAATTCAGCGTGCGCTTCGGGAGAACAACACAGCGAACCCGCAGCGCGCCGTCGAGGTCCGCATCGGTCTCCACGTCGGCCAGGTCACCGAGCGGGACGGCGACATGCTCGGGCAGGCCGTGCACGCGGCAGCGCGGGTGATGGCCGAGGCGGTCGGCGGGCAGATCTTGATATCCGATGAGGTACGCAAGCACGCTGAGCCGTATCTGGACTGGTCCTTTCTCGATTCTGGGCTGTTCTGGCTGCGTGGCTTCCCGGACCGCTGGCGGCTGTACGAGGTGGCATGGAGTGACGTCGCAGCGGCTGCCCGGCCGAGCGCCATGTCTGCGCGGCTTACGCCGTTCGTCGAGCGGGATGCTGAGCGAGCTGGCCTGCGACGGCTCGTGAACGGTGCGGTGGCTGGGCATGGCGGCTTGGCGCTGATAGCGGGCGAGCCAGGCGTTGGCAAGTCGCGGCTCGTGGCCGAGATCGCTGATGAGGCCGAGGCGCAGGGGACGCGGGTGCTCGCGGGTCACTGCGTTGAGATGAGCGGTGCGCCGCCGTACCTGCCGTACGTCGAGATGATTGAGCAAGCGATCACCAACCCGCGGAGCCCGCTGGCCCTACAGGAGGCGCTTGGCGACGTGGCCCCCGAAATCGCCCGGATCGCGCCGGCGCTGCGGCGCGTATTTCCAAACATTCCGCCGCCCATCGAGCTGCCCGCCGAGCTCGCCCGCCGCTATCTGTGGAATAGCTTGAGCGAGTTCATCGACCGCGCAGCACAGATCCAGCCTCTGTTGCTCGTGGTCGAGGATCTGCATTGGGCCGACGAGTCAACCGTGCTGCTCACCGAGTACCTGGCGCCGCTGCTGGCTGAGATGCCGGTGCTGGTGCTCGGAACCTACCGGGACGCCGAAGCCGATCTGTCCCAACCGCTGGGTCGAGTTATCGGGAGCCTTGAGCATCGCGGCTTGCTGGAACGAATTAGCCTGCATCGGCTGTCCCTCGACGGGGTGAGCGGGATGCTGCGAGCCCTCGCCGGACAAGCACCGCCCGAGGAGCTGACGCAGGTGATTCACCGCGAGACTGAAGGCAACCCGTTCTTCGTTGAAGAGGTCTATCTGCACCTTGTCGAGTCGGGGGTGCTGCTTGATGAGCATGGCCGACTGCGCAGTGACCTTCGGCTCGATGAAGTGTCCGTGCCAGAAAGCATCCGCTTAGTTGTGGGGGAGCGGCTGGACCGCTTGGCCCCGTCCACCTATGAGGTGCTGGTAGCCGCAGCTGTGTCGGGCAGGGTGTTCACCTCCGAGATCGTAGGGGAGGTGGCCGGCACGAGTGACGACACGCTGGTCGAGTCCTTCGATGAAGCTGAGCGGGCCCGGCTCCTCGCGCGTGGCAAGATCCCCGGCGAGCTCATGTTCAGCCACGAGCTGATCCGCCAGACGGTCCTATCTGACGTCTCGGCGGCGAAGCGCCAGCGGCTGCACCTTCGAACTGCGCAAGCAATATCCCGCCTCTACTCCGACGACCTCGAGTCGCACGCTGGAGATCTCGCCTACCACCTGTCGCATGCCGGGCGCTCCGGTGATCGGGCAAGCCTGGTGCGTTACCTAACGATCGCTGGCGATCGAGCATTCGACGCAGCCGCCTTTGACGACGCCGTTGGCCAGTATGAGCACGCGCTTTCGCTCATCTCATCCGCCGACCAGCTCGGCCGTGC
Source organism: uncultured Actinomycetota bacterium (assembly GCA_963740515.1). GTDB lineage: Bacteria > Actinomycetota > Actinomycetes > Propionibacteriales > Propionibacteriaceae > Microlunatus. The sequence goes on along the minus strand of CAVUEO010000034.1, from coordinate 174,064 downwards.
CCAGCTGCTGGAACGACTGGCGATGGGGCTGCGCAGCATCGGCCGCTGGGACGATGCGCTGCGCACGATGAACGATGCGTTGGACCGCTACGAGGCGGTCGGACAAGTCGAGGCCATCGGTCGGTTGGGCTGGGCGATGGTCTACCAGTTGGTGTGGACAGCCCGGTTGGTTGAAGGAGTGCAGGTTGGGCAGCGCACGTTGGCGGCACTTGGCAACACTGTGAGCGCAGACAAGGCGCGCCTGCTGTCCGCGCTGGGATGGGCGCTCAGCGTAAGTGGCGACTACACGACGGCGACGGCCACGTTCGACCAGGCGCGGGGGCTTGCTGAACAGGTGGGTAATGAGCGAGCAATCGCCGATGTGCTGCACATGCAGACCCTCCACCACTTGGGGTACGCCGAGTTCGCCGACGGAATTCGCGTAGGCCTGCGTGCAGCCGAGGTGTTCGAGCAGGAGAGTGCCCTGTGGGATCTGTGCAGTGTGCAAGCGTTCGTGATCTACGAGGACGGAGGGCTCGGCAGTCGGGAACAGGCGACGAGCCTCGCTGACAAGACGCTGGCCATCGCCGGGAGGCTGGGCCATATCGGCGCGACGTTCATTGTGCTCTGCGACCAGATCCGCGAGGCGGCGATGCTAGGCGACCTTTCGCAGGTGGAGGCCCTCGGCCCGCAGATTCTGGACATCGGCGAGCGGGGCGGGTTGCCGTGGCGCTTTGTGGGTTACGTCTACCTGGGCCTGGCTGCTCACTGGCGTGATAACGCCGAACGGGCCGAGGCGGAGCTGCGCAAGGCGGTCGAGATGGAGCCGCCGGGTGCGATCGGCGGCCAGAGTGGTTCGCTGCTGGCGCGGCACCTGGCATATCAAGGGCGTACTGAGGAGGTTATGGAGCTCTTCGAGTCGGCCCGGCCGGGGTTGCCCAGTCTCGAGGTGAACAGCGGCATCGGCTCGTGGAATGGCATGCTCGGCTTCGTCGAGGCCCTCTACCTGTGTGAGCTGCATGAGGAGGCTGCGGCGCTGTTCCCGCTTGTCGAAGGAGTCCTCGAGATCGGTAAGAGATGGATCGCCTTCGACGGGCGGCTGGTGGAGACCCGTGCCGGCATCGCTGCCGCGGCAGCTGGTCGTTGGGAAACAGCCGAACACTACTTCGGCATGGCCCGCGAAGCCGCTGAGGAGATGTCCAACCGACTCGAGCTGGCCGACCTGGACCGGTTGCACGCCCGGATGCTGTTGGATCGTGGCGGCACCGGCGATTACGCACGTGCCGCCGAGATGCTTGAGAAGGCGCTGGCCGCGTACCGCGACTTTGGCATACCCGCGTACGCGGCAGAAGCCGAACGCCTACGGAGTCAGGCACTCGCCTAGCGACTACCTGCCGTTGTGTCTGGGTCACCCTCGACGGAGCGCGGCGAGCAACGGTGCGCACCGAGCAAGATCATCTGCTCCGGACAGGTCCGGCAGCGCAACGAAAATCGTGCTGACCCCAAGATCGGCGAGCTCGCGATAGCGCTGCGCATGATCAACCGCAGGTGATGCATGGTGGCGGGCGCCGTAGACGGCGGCCGGCAGACGTCCGCGGAGCCGCTCAACGCGGACTGCGACGTCCTCGCGATCGAGTCCGATCACCGGCAGGTCCAGCACAGTGATCTCCAGGCTGCTTGGATCACGGCCCAGCGCGGTGCAGTGCCGGTGCAGAATGTCGATCTTGGATTGCAGGACCGTCTTATCCGACGGCAAGTTGCAGCCATCGGCCTGCTCGGCGGCGATCCTCAGTGTCCGGCGCTCCCCTGAGCCGCCGACGATGATCGGTACGTCGCTGACCGGCCGTGGGTAGCAGGTGGTTTCCGGCAAGTGAACGTAGCGGCCGTGGTAGGCCTTGGTGCCAGGGGCCCAAAGCGCCCGGAGCGTCTCGATGCACACCTGAAGTCGATCAAGTCGCTGACGGTCGTTCGGAAAGTCCAAGCCGTACGCCTGATGCTCACGCAACCACCAGCCGGCACCGAGTCCGCAGAAGGCGCGGCCATTGGTGAGCACATCAAGCGTCGCGACGGTCTTGGCGATGATGCCTGGTTCGCGAAAGGTAACGGGGGAGACCAGAGTGCCCAGCCGAAGGTCGGTGTCAAGAGCGGCGAGCATGCCGAGAGTGATCCACGGCTCGGGAATCGGCTCCCAGGCACGGTCCACCTGGGGAATCTGGATCAGATGATCCATCAGTGCGAGGCCGTCGAATCCGATCTCATCAGCTGTCAGCGCCAGGTGACGCAGCCAGCCGGCAGGATCGGTTTCCGGCCACGGAAACCGCGACACCTGGAGTACTACCCTCGGTCTCGCGCCGGGATCATGATCATGATTCGGAGTCGGTTGCACGAGGACTGGTGCGTCGGCCGCGTCCTGCTGCTCGATGATCAGCGTCTGGTCCCAACCCTCATCTTGAGCAGCGTCGAGAAGCCTTTTGATCCTTCGCAGTTGATCGGTGAGTACTGGCGCCGGAACTGGTCGGTCGCGCTCTCTATTGCGCTCGCGGCACAGCGCGGCCGATGTCTTCATGATCACGAGCACTGTCGGAAGCCCGGCTTCGCGAGCGAGTCGCTGGTAGTGGCGCACGCCGTTCCCGATCGAGACCCAGGGTATCGATGACCGTAGTCAATGAGCGCTTGCTCCGTGCAGCCGCGATCTGGTCGAGCAGCGCAAACGCGTCCGCTGTTGCCTCAAGATCAGCGGGTCCGCTACCCACCGTTGCTCGCAGCACATCCGAGCTCACCACCTCGGCCTTCCGGAAGTGTTCAGCAGCCCACGTGGATTTCCCCGAACCTGCGGCTCCAGCCAGGACCACGATGGCAGGGTCCGGCAGCCGGGCATCGGTCATAGGCGGAAGTTTGGCAGCAGATGGGCGCCCGAGCTGCGTGGGTTGCGGCAGCCGTGCACAAGAATGACTTCCATGACTGAGCCGAAACCCGTCGAATCGTGGCTGACTGACATGGATGGCGTACTGGTGCGCGAGGAGCACGCGCTGCCTGGCGCATCGGAGTTCATTGCCGCTTTACAGGAGCATGGACGCCGGTTTCTGGTTTTGACCAACAACGCCCTCTTCACCGCTCGTGATCTTCGGGCGCGGCTGCTGCGCAGTGGTATCGACGTACCTGAGGAGTGCCTGTGGACCTCGGCGCTGGCCACCGCCCAGTTTCTGAGCGACCAAAAAGCTGGCGGCTCAGCGTATGTCATCGGAGAGGTCGGGCTTACCTCGGCACTGCACGACGTGGGCTTCGTACTGACCGAACGTGACCCGGACTATGTGGTGTTGGGCGAAACCCGGACCCACTCCTTCGAGAACATAACCCGCGCCATCAGATTGATTGAGCGTGGGGCTCGGTTCATCGCCACCAACCCCGATCCAACTGGCCCGTCACCGGAGGGATCCCTTCCAGCGACCGGGTCCTTCGCCGCGCTGATCACACAGGCGACCGGCGTTCGGCCCTATTTCGTAGGTAAGCCCAATCCACTCATGATGCGGTCGGCGCTGAATGCGATCGATGCCCACTCCGAAACCACAATCATGGTCGGCGACCGAATGGATACCGACGTGGTCTCGGGCCTGGAGGCGGGGATGCGCACCATTCTCGTGCTCACCGGCTCAACTAAGGAAACCGACGTCGAGCGGTTCCCCTACCGCCCAACCAGAGTCGCCAACTCCATCGCCGATGTGGTCGAGCTGGTCGGCAAGCTAGCGCCTGCAGCCGCAGTGGCCTAGCGGACGCCTGCCGGCAGCCGCTTAGCGGACAATAGTGTCCACAGTTGCGTGGAAGTCGCGTAACCGGTCCGACCGCGGTAGTGGGGTTGGCCAGTCTCGCGGTACCCATCCCGGATGTTGCTGGTATGGCCGATAAGTCCAGAGCCGCACCTCACGCACTGCGGGCCCGGCTGAGCGGAAGGTGGAGTCTGGAGCCGGGGTGACGGCGACGTCGGCGAGAGTCGTCAAGCCTGGAAAGACGATGTCAACCTTTGAAGTGCCGGATGGGAGCGGCGCCAGTGTGGTTACCACGCTCATTTGCGCGCCCATCTGACGCAGGCTGGAAGCTCCCATGCGCAGGTCGGTGCAAAGGCATTCCAGAGCGCCTCCACCGGCGAGCTTGCTAGTCACAAGACGAGCTCGAGTTAGTGCCGGACTGGTGCCGAAACGGATCTGGGGTCCGCCCGCCGACGCTTGGTTATACGGCTGAGGCGGTGGCTCTGCATCGGCCAGCGGTGCTGTCGACGCGGTCCGTAGGCCCTGGCCTGGCCCCACCGCGTGGATAGTCCAGACGATCGAGGTGAAAGTGCTGCTGGTGTAAACAGCATTGACCGTGACGAGATAGGACTGATCAGCCACGGCGTAGCTGGAACACGTTCGTACTTGCAACCACCGATGCAACTTCGGGGCCCCTGCTGAGCTCGGTTGGAGAGGTGGCAAGCGGCAACATGCCATGCGGTGTCACCGGCACCCGCCAGAACGGGGCCACTGTAGCCAGGTGAACGTCAACTGTCGCGAGGTCGTCCGGCAGGGAGGGGAACGCGATCTGGAATAGCGAGGTATAGCCAATCCTCAGACTGTTTCGGCTCAACCGTGTGCATAAGCAGCGCGAATCCGATCCCTTCAGGGTCAACGGCCGGTAAACGTGCGATCGTGCTGCGTCGATCAAGACGATGTTCGGATAACTCTCGTCCGGCCCGCTTAGTCCGAGATCAAGCCTGCTCGGTACCGGATCGCTGGGCCGCAAGCCTGGTCCATGAAGTGGGGTCACTGACCAATCGAGCACCGTCCCGCCCGGGAAACGGCGTACGGCGTGGACGGCGATCCGGACGGTGATACCGAGGCCATCCGCAGAGGTCCAGATCGCTTCGCCAACGACAGGGAGCTCGGGGTTTTGGACCTGCCTCTCCTCGGTTGCGGCGCGATGGATTGGCGGGGCGGTCGCCTCCTCGATCACCGGCCGGCCGAAGAGGCCAGGCTCGACAGGATCGTACGAGCACCCGGCGACGAGGGACACAGGAATCAGGAGCGTGGTGAGGACCCACCGCCGCGCCGCTCGCAGCATGCAATAGATGCTACGACTGCGCGGTGGGGCGGTCGGTTACCGAGCGGCTGGGCATGATCAACACCGCGGCTAGCAACAGCACCGCGACCACTCCAGCGGCAAGGAAAACCTTGTGCAAGGCGGGCTCGAGAATGCTGACCGGAACTGCGCTGGCGGTCGAGAAGTCATGCCCGCCCATCTGCTGGTTGAGCGACGCGTTGGCGATCGCACCGAAGACCGCGATGCCCAACGCGCTGCCCATTGAGCGAGCGAACACGGCGGTGCCGGTCACGACGCCGCGACGCTCCCACTCGACGGCGGACTGCGCGGAGATCAGTGTCGGACTGGCTACCAGCCCCAGGCCGAACCCGATCACGAAACAGGTCGCGGCCACCTGCCAGATCGAGCTTCGAGACGACAGCACGGCCAGCAGCGCCGCACCGATCATGAGCACCACTGCACCGATCAGCGCCGTGCGCCGGAAGCCGATTCTCAGGTAGATATGCCCTGCCATCGAGGCGGCAAGCGGCCAACCCAGGGTGAGCGCCGCGAGCGCAAAGCCTGCCACCAGCGCACTGGTGTGGAGCACACCTTGGGCGTACAGCGGGATGAAGGAGGTAAGGCCGATCAGCATCACCCCAACCCCAAGGCCAGCGAGATTGGTCGAGTTGAGCAGTCGGCTGCGAAAGACCCAGCCAGGGAGGATTGGCTCAGCTGCTCGCCGCTCCACCAGGGCAAAGAAGAGGAGAAGTGCCGCGCCGACTGTGAGAATCGTGATGCTCGGCACCGAGGCCCATCGCCAAAGAATGCCGCCCTCGAGGAGCCCGAGGATGATCAGCGAGGAGCCAACGCTCAGTAGCAGCGCGCCGCCTATGTCAATGCGATGTTGCTTGCGGATCACCTGCTCATGGAACCTGCGGAACAGCCACCAAGCCGCGAGCGCGCCCAGCGGGATATTGACGAAGAAGATCCAACGCCAGTTCAGGAAGTCGACGAAGAGACCGCCAAGTGTGGGTCCGATGACAGCAGAGAGCGCCCAGACGCTGGCGACGTAGCCCTGAACCCGAGCGCGTTCGGCGACTGAGTAGATGTCACCGATGATTGTCATCGAGGTTGGCATCACGGCGCCGGCGCCGAGTCCCTGGAGTGCCCGGAATGCGATCAAGGCCGGCATGCTCCAGGCGATCCCGCAGAAGATCGAGCCGATGACGAATAGGCCGATGCCGACGAGCATGATCGGCTTACGTCCCATGAGGTCGGTGAACTTCGCGAAAATCGGTACCGACACTGCCTGCGCCAACAAGAAGATGGAGAACAGCCAGGGAAAATGGGCGAAGCCACCAAGATCATCAACGATAGATGGGACGGCGGTGGCCAAGATGGTCGCGTCGATAGCGATCAGGCCCACGCTCAACATCACCGAGAGCAGGATTGGGCCGCGTTCGGATCTGAGGCCCACGGCTGCCCGAGAGATCATTTGCTGCTCAGTCGGCTGGGCCATATACGGGCCAACCTCCAATTCAGGCCGTGCATTCCCCGAGGGCGTATCTGTGGCTGGCGTCAACATCCCACGCTGCGTGGGATGTTGACGCTGTGCATGGCGTGCATGCCATGCACAGCGTGACGAAGGTGGGTACAGCTCAGGGTGGGCGCTCGGTGAGGCGGCTCAGGGGGTGGCGGCTCAGGGGGTGGCGGCTGAGGGAAGTGCGGGCGTTTCGTACGCGCGACGTGGGGCGCCGTTTGCACTCGCATAGGGAGAGTGCTAAAAATTGGATTAGCACTCTCGCCCAGAGAGTGCCACCTCTCTTCCGGCCGGTGAGGCTCCCATGGGCCATCCGTCGCGGGCACCGCTCGAAGAGCAATCAAATCACTGACAGGACTGCGGAGAACATGCCCAAACTGATTCAGTTCAACACTGAGGCACGGCGCGGCCTTGAGCGCGGGATGAACATCCTCGCCGACGCCGTCAAGGTGACCCTTGGACCCAAGGGCCGCAATGTCGTGCTGGAGAAGAAGTGGGGTGCTCCGACCATCACGAACGATGGCGTGAGCATCGCCAAGGAGATCGAGCTCGAGGATCCGTACGAGAAGATCGGCGCCGAGCTCGTGAAGGAAGTTGCCAAGAAGACCGACGATGTGGCCGGTGACGGCACCACCACGGCGACCGTGCTGGCGCAAGCGATGGTCCGGGAGGGCCTGCGCAACGTAACCGCTGGCGCCAACCCGATGAGCCTGAAGAGGGGCATCGAGAAGGCCGTGGCCGCGGTTGTGGAGCAGCTGGCTGCCATCTCGAAGGACGTGGAGACCAAGGAGCAGATTGCTGCCACCGCCTCCATTTCCGCGGGTGACACCCAGGTTGGAGAGATCATCGCCGAGGCGATGGACAAGGTCGGCAAAGAAGGTGTCATCACTGTCGACGAGTCGAACACCTTCGGACTAGAACTAGAGCTCACCGAGGGCATGCGGTTCGACAAGGGCTACATCTCGCCCTACTTCGTCACTGACACCGAGCGCATGGAGACTGTGCTCGACAACCCGTACCTCCTGATCGTCAACTCCAAGGTCTCCAACTTGAAGGATCTGCTGCCGGTCCTGGAGAAGGTCATCCAGGCAGGCAAGCCACTCCTGGTGATCGCCGAGGACGTGGATGGCGAGGCCCTGGCGGCTCTGATCGTGAACAAGATCCGCGGCACCTTCAAGTCCGCCGCCGTCAAGGCCCCTGGATTCGGCGACCGTCGCAAGGCGATGCTGACTGACATCGCAATTCTCACCGGCGGCCAGGTGATCAGCGAGGAAGTCGGGCTCAAGCTCGATAGCGTCACCCTGGAGCTGCTCGGACAGGCGCGTCAGGTGATCATCACCAAGGACGAGGCAACGATCATCGAGGGCGCTGGTAGCTCAGAGCAGATCTCCGGCCGAGTCAACCAGATTCGCACCGAGATTGAGAATTCCGACTCCGACTACGACCGCGAGAAGCTGCAGGAGCGGCTGGCCAAGCTGGCTGGCGGCGTCGCGGTGATCAAGGTCGGCGCGGCCACCGAGGTGGAGTTGAAGGAGCGGAAGCACCGCATCGAGGATGCCGTCCGCAACGCCAAGGCGGCGGTCGAAGAGGGCATCGTCGCTGGCGGTGGCGTGGCGCTTGTTCAGGCCGGGGCCAAGGCGTTCAAGGACCTCAAGCTGGAGGGCGACGAGGCAGTGGGCGCCCAGATCGTGAAGGTAGCCCTGGAGGCGCCGCTGAAGCAGATCGCGATCAACGCCGGCCTGGAGGGTGGCGTCGTCGCGGAGAAGGTCAAGGGCCTGCCGGCCGATCATGGTCTGAACGCAGCCACTGGTGAGTATGAGAATCTGCTCGACGCTGGCGTTCCGGACCCGACCAAGGTGACTCGCTCGGCGCTGCAGAATGCGGCCTCGATCGCAGGTCTGTTCTTGACCACTGAGGCGGTCATCGCTGACAAGCCGGAGAAGGCTCCGGCTATGCCGCCCGGCGGCGACGGCGGAATGGGTGGGATGGACTTCTGATCTGTCCAAGCATCAAGGGGGCGGCTTCCACTGGGAGCCGCCCCTTTGCGTTTCAGGAGCCGTTTACGCCCTCCTGCGCCCTGAGCCCTTCGACAAGCTCAGGACGGCGCTTGTCGAAGGGCTCAGGCCGCATTCCTACCAGCCTGGTAATTGCGTGAGGCTCTCAGTGAAGGACCGGTAGTCCTGCAACTGGTCGGGGTCTGGCAGCGGCGTCGGCCACTGCGCGGTCGTCCAGCCACGCGGAGGGTCGCCGCTGTAGTAGATCCACGTGGCTCCGGTGTGCGGCTTCGAGGGCCCAAGTTGCGGGGCTGAGTCCTCCGCGTCGACCACTGGGATGTCGGTGAGGGTAGCGACCCCAGGCAAGATCACATCAACAGTTCGGGTTCCAGACGGTAGCGCTGGATAGTTGCTCGCCACGCTGGCTCGACCGCCATCCCGCCGCAGTGAGCCTGCCCACAGTCCCAATGGGCTGCATAAGCACTCGTACGCCGTGCGTCGGGCGACAGCAGCGGTCATCCAGGACACCCTTGAGGGTTTGGCTGCTGGGAGGCCGTGAGGCCTGATCATGGGTCCGCTCACGACGTCGCGGTCGAACACATCCACGTTGTCGGGCAACATGCCGCCGATCGGCGACAGAGCCGGCTCCAAGATGAAGATGGATTGATCAGTGACCGATCTGATAGTCCATTCCAATGTGGTCCGGCCGGGTGCCGCGACGACCCGGTCGATCGCGATGCTCTGCACCCGGTCCGACTCCCGCCGGTACCGGAATTCGTGCTGTGCCAGGGCCTGACGCCCGGCGACTGGTGGCCGGGCCAGGTCAGTAGGATGTGGCGCTGTCGGGACGCGGCCAATCGGCGTCACAGGCACGTGCGCGAACGGTGCCAGGTTGATCATGTCGACGTCGACGAACTCGAGTGCCTCTGGCAACGGCGGGAACGTTGCTTGCAAGAGGCGGGTCTCGCCTACCCGCAGACCCTGCTGCGCCAGCCATAGCGGGGTGCAAAGACATCGGCGGAACAGCCGCCTGGATTCGTGGCTCAGCGTGCGATAGACCTTTCCATCAGCCGGATCGAGCAGGAACATGTTGATGTCTCCCTCGGAGCTGCGGCTCAGCCCGATGTCGACCCAGGACGGAAGGCGATCCCCTCTCCCATAACCAGGCGAACTCAATGGCGTGACCGACCAGTCGACGACTGTCGCGCCTTGAATTCGCCGCACGGCATGGATAGCGAATCGGGTGCTGATGTGGAGGCCCTCGGCGGTCGTCCATTCAGCCTCCGCGGCCACAGGCAGCTCCGGGTTGGTCGGGGCGGGCGGGGTGTTCTCGATGCTGGGAGATTGTGTCGCCCGGTTCTGGAAGAGGCCTGGCTCCTCTTTGGCGTACGTGCAGCCGGCCGAGAGCACGGCTGCCACCCCGATGACGCCGATCAGCCGCTTTATCGCAGCCACGCCGCAATTCTATGGTCGAGAGTGTTGCTGGGGCCTGAGGAATATTGTGACGCCATGACGGCGCACCACACTCCCCGGCGGCGTCGGTAGGCGCCTGCTCGTCGGAGGAAATTTTATGACGGTCTATATTGATCCGCCGAGCTGGCCCGGACACGGCCGGCTCTGGTCCCACCTGATCAGCGACCAGTCATACGAGGAGCTGCACGGATTCGCAGCACGCATCGGCATTCCGAGACGCGGGTTCGAGCGTGATCACTACGACGTGATCGCGCAGCGCTATGCCGCAGCGCTGGCCGCGGGAGCCCAGCCAGTGTCGTCGCGCGAAATCGTCACGCTGTTGACCGCGGCTGGGCTGCGACGCCGCCGGCAGTCCCGCTTGGCAAGGCCGTCAGGCGGGCACGCCGACGAGCGGCCCTGCTGAAATGTCGGGCTGGCTTTGCGCGCACACTAGATTGAGGCGAAGAAAGGAGTCGGTCTGTGGCTAGCTGCGCCCATCTCGACACGACGCCGCTGACCCCAGTCCCCGCCAACTTCGAAGCCGCCTGTAGTGACTGCCTCGCGATCGGTGGGCGCTGGGTCCATCTGCGCCGCTGCCTTACCTGTGAACACGTCAGTTGCTGTGACTCCTCGCCGTCCCGGCATGCCAGCGCCCACGCGCGGTCCAGCGGACATTCGGTCGTTACATCTGCCGAGCCAGGCGAGTACTGGCGCTGGTGTTATGTCGACGAGGTAGGAGTGTCATGACCCCGGTGGCTGAGGTTGCCCGATGAGCGCGCCAGCGGCGGAGGCGCGCTCGGCACGTCCAGTGCTGCTGACCGTGGACGATGACCCCAGCGTGTCGCGGGCAGTGGCCCGTGATCTACGGCGCCGGTACGGGGCGGACTATCGCATCATGCGGTCCGAGTCCGGAGAGGAAGCTTTGCAGGCCATCCGCGAAGTGGTGTTGCGCGGTGATCAAGTGGCTGCGATCCTCGCCGACTATCGGATGCCTCGGATGAACGGCGTGGACTTCCTAGAGCAGGCAATGGATCTGGTGCCACAGGCACGGCGTGCACTGGTTACCGCGTACGCAGACACCAACGCAGCGATCGCGGCGATCAACGTCGTCGATGTCGATCATTACCTGTTGAAACCCTGGGAGCCGCCGGAGGAGAAGTTCTATCCGGTGGTTGACGAGTTGTTGAATGCCTGGCGGCGTGATGGCAAGGAGCCGGAGCACAAGATCAAGATTCTGGGTCACCCGTGGTCGGCGGCCTCGTATGAGATTCGCGACTTCTTGGCCCGCAATATGGTGCCCTATCGCTGGTACAACGTCTCCGATCCTGAGGGTGAGCAACTGCTGGCAGCCGCAGGTGCTGAGGAGAGCCAGGCGCCGGTGGTGATCACCAGAGACGGTGAGCCGTTGGTGCAGCCAAGCCTGCTCGAGGTGGCCAACGCGGTCGGCCTGACCACGACCCCGCAGGGGGAGTTCTACGACGTTGTGATCATCGGTGGCGGCCCGGCCGGGCTGGGCGCCGCGGTGTACGCAGCCTCAGAGGGCCTCAAGACGGTCATTGTGGAGCGAGCGGCGGCCGGCGGTCAGGCAGGTCAGAGCTCCCGGATCGACAACTACCTTGGTTTCCCCGACGGTGTGACTGGTGATCAGTTGGCTGAGCGGGCGCGGTTGCAGGCGCAGCACTTCCGGGCTGAGCTATTGACAGCGCGAACGGTCGTCGGCCTGAAGGCCAGAGGGCCCGCGCGTGAAGTGATGCTGGACGACGGATCCTCGGTGCTGACTCACGCTGTAGTCCTGGCGACTGGGGTGAGCTATCGCCACCTCGAGGCGAACGGTGCCCCGGAGTTGGTCGGACGCGGGGTCTATTACGGCTCGTCAGCAACCCAGGCGGAGTCTTGCGCCGAGGATCACGTGATCATCGTGGGTGGCGCCAACTCCGCCGGTCAGGCGGCGGTCTACCTCTCTCGCTACGCGGACAAGGTGACCATGGCCGTGCGCGGCGACTCCCTGCACAAATCCATGTCGTCGTACCTGATCGAACAGATCTCCGAGATCTCGAACATCGAGGTCCGCCTGAACACAATAGTCCAGAGCTGCGCGGGGGACGATCGGTTGCAGTGCGTCACCCTTGTTGATCGTGATGGAGGCCAGCAGGTGGTCGATTGTGGGCACCTGTTCGTGTTCATCGGTGCAGCGCCGCTGACCGACTGGCTTCCTGAATCCTTGGTTCGGGATTTGAGCGGTTTTGTGGTGACTGGTCCGGACCTGATGGCCGGTGGCAATCGGCCACCGTCCTGGGACCTGGCGCGCGATCCCTACTTGCTGGAGTCCAGCATTCCGGGTGTCTTCGTGGCCGGTGATGTCCGCTCCCAGTCGGTCAAGCGGGTGGCATCAGCGGTCGGCGAGGGAGCGCTCGCGGTCACTCTGGTGCATCGATACCTGGCGGAACAGTAGGAGTTTGTCATGAGCGAACCGATCGTCGAGGCGGTACGGCTGAGCCCAGCCGAGCTGCGCACGTTGTTCTTGTTCGAGTCGCTGGATGATGATCAGCTGGACTGGCTCAGTGAGAACGGGTACTGCAAGACCTGGTTGGCCGGCCAAGAGGTCTACGCCGAGGGTGAGCCGGCCACCTGCTTCTTCATCCTGCTCGACGGCACGCTGTCCATGCATCGCCGCGTGGAGAACACCGAGGTGGAAACGACACGTACCAACCAACGTGGGGTCTACGCGGGGGCTACGGAGTCATTCGTCAAAGGCATGGACGAGCAGGCTTACTGGGCATCGGTACGCGCCGTGACCGATTGCGAGTTCTGGATGATCGACGCGGCGGACTTGGCAGAGAAGTTCCGCGAGTGGTTCCCAATGGCGGTGCATCTGCTCGAGGGCCTGACTTCGGGCTTGCGCTCGAGCCAGGCGATCATCGGGCAGCGCGAACGTCTGCTTTCGCTGGGCCGGCTATCCGCGGGACTCACCCACGAGCTGAACAATCCAGCAGCGGCTGCGGTGCGCGCCACAGCGACGCTGCGAGAACGGGTGAGCAAGATGCGGGGCAAGTTGGCGCACCTGGCTACGTCGGACGTCGACCCCAAGGCACTGGTGGCGCTCACCGAACTCCAGGAGGAGGCCGTGGAGAAGATGGCCAAGGCCGACAAACTGTCGCCCGTACAGGTTGGCGAGGCGGAAGACGAGCTCTCCGACTGGCTTGATGATCATGGCATTGACGATGCCTGGGACCTCGCGCCTCCGCTGGTCGCCGCCGGAGTGGACACCGATTGGCTGGACGAAGTGGCTGAAAGCGTGCCTACGACGCTGCTTGGTGACGCCCTGCATTGGGTCACCTACGCGCTGGAGACCGAGCAGCTCATGGGGGAGATTGAGGACTCCACGGACCGGATCTCGGCGCTGGTAGGGGCCGCGAAACAGTACTCGCAGATGGACCGGGCGGCGCATCAGTACATCGACGTTCGCGACGGTCTGAAAAGCACCCTGATCATGCTCCGCCACAAGATCGACCAACGCGGGAACATCACCGTAGTCAAGGACTTCGACGATTCGTTGCCGACGGTTCCAGCCCATCCGGCTGAGCTGAACCAAGTGTGGACCAACCTGATCGACAATGCCGTCTATGCCATGCCCGACGGCGGAACGCTGACCGTCCGCACGTCCCGGACGGACGGTTGGGTGCTGGTTGAGATCTGCGATACCGGCATCGGCATTCCGCCCGAGATGCACCAGAAGATCTTCGAGCCGTTCTTCACCACCAAGCCGGTGGGCGAGGGGACCGGGCTCGGCCTCGATATCTCCTATCGCGTTATCACCCAGAGGCACGGTGGCGACATTTCGGTGAAGTCACGTCCTGGGGACACCTGCTTCCAGGTCAGGCTGCCGCTAGCCGAGCCTCCCTCCTTCGGCTGAGGCCGCTGCCTAGCCCCTCGTTCGGAGGAGGCTCGTCGGCTGCGCGCGGCCACTACTCAACCGGCGAGCGCAGTCGGTAGCTCTGCCGCATGCAGCACAATCAACGAGGTGACCGCCCGGGTGAGACACACGTATAGCCGGCGGAGTCCGGTCACATGATCAGGTTCCCCAGCTACGATCTCGGCTGGCTCAACGAGCACCACATGGTCGAACTCCAGGCCCTTGGCGAGGGATGCCGGAACCAAGATCGGCTTGAGTGCCTGGGTGACGTCTACGGCGGCTCGGGGGAGGTCGGCGCGGGTGTCGAAGATCTGCGGATCCTCGCCAAGAAGGTCGTAATCCAGCTGTTCCCGCTCCAATTGGTTGCCGATCCCGGAAACCGCGGCGTCGGCAACGATCACCCCGACAGTGCCTTCGTTACGCTCGGCTTGCTTGATGGCCTCGACCAGTTCCGCGCCGATCCGCCGGATGGGCCGTACGTCGAGCTCGCCGCGGTGCCTGCGTACCGAGTGCGGCGGTTTCAATGTCGGCGCGATATGCGGCAGCAGCCGGGCCGCGAAATCGATCACTGCGCCAGGTACCCGGAAGCCAGCGACAAGCTCCTCGATCGCGGCGTTGGAATGACCCAGGTGGGTGAGCGATTCACGCCAGGAACGCGTCGCCCAGGGAGTCGTCGCCTGGGCAAGATCACCGAGGACAGTGACCGAGCCCGTGCTGGCCCGGCGACCCACGGCCCGCAGCATCATCGGCGACAGGTCTTGCGCCTCATCGATGATCACGTGGCCGCGGCTGGGCGTACGCTGCAACACATCAGCCACCTCATCGATCAAGATCACATCGGCCAGTGACCAGCGAGCCGCAGCGATCGATCGAACTGGCCACTTGATCATGATCAGCTGCTGCTCCTCAGCGCTCAGGATGCCGTCCGCGGCGGCCGCCAGGAATTCGGCATCGCTGAGCAGTTTCATGATCAGCTTGACAGGGTTTACTGCGGGCCAGATAGCGTCCGCGTAGGACCGGACCGGCTTGCTTCGGGCAACGGCATCCTGTACCCGATCATCAGGAGAGTCACCGCCCGCCTCCATACGCAGCAGCACCTGGTGGGCCAGCCGCTGCGGCAACATTGCCCGCCCAGCTTCGTAACGCACACCGCGCTGCCGCAGCTCCTCGACGACCTCAGCTGCCAGGTAGGCACCAACCCGCCACTGGTAGGCGCCGCGCGGCACGACCAACGGTGCGCTGGCGGTGCTGAGATGGCTCCACACGGCCCGGTGCAGCACCTCAGCCATCCGAGCATCCCCCTTGATCATTGCCGGGAGAACGCTGTCAAACCCGCGGACGGTGACCCGATTTGCCTGACAGATCAGCGAGGTGACCGTTGTCTGCGCTACATCGATCTCCCCAAGAGCGGGCAGCACGTCTGCGATATAGGACAGGAAGCTGTCGTTCGGTCCCACCACGAGCACGCCGGATCGTGCCAGCTGCTCGCGGAACGCATAGAGCAGATAGGCGGCGCGGTGGAGGCCGATTGCGGTCTTTCCGGTGCCGGGTGCGCCTTGCACGCAGAGCGACTGATCCAGGCCAGCTCGTACGATGCTGTCCTGCTCCGGCTGGATGGTAGCGACGATGTCGCGCATCGGTCCGGTCCGCGGTCGCTCGATCTCGGACTCCATGATGTCGGAGTACGCCGGCACTGCAGTTTCGGTCAGATCTTCGTCCTCGTACGCCGTCAGTTGGCCGTGCGAGAAGCCGAAGCGCCGGCGTAGCCGGACACCCATCGGTTGCCCGGGGCGCGCCTGGTAGAAGGGCCGTGACATGCCCGCCCGCCAATCGATCACCAGCGGCTCGCCACCAGCCTCGCCGGTGACGTGCCGCCGTCCGATGTAGAGCCTCTCGTCCTGTTCGGCGCCGAGGTTGGCGTCGTAGTCAAGCCGACCGAAGAACAAGGGGACGTTCGGATCGTCCTCGAGGGCCTTCATCCGGCGGTAAAGCGCCTGCTTGAGGTGCTCGGTCGACACGTGGTCACCGCCAAAAGCCTCCAGGCTTGCCGCGTGTTGCCGCATCCGTTGCAGGGCGAGCCGGGATTCGCTGAGATGGAGGCGTTCCCGGGTCAGTGCGTCGACCGCGGTTTCAGGCATGCAGACAGCTCCGATGCTTGACCGGTGGGCTTTGGGGGCGAGGGGCCACGCTACCCGCTAGTTGAGGCGAAGTCCATGGTTTTTCGGACTCACGGTCGGGGTGCCTGAGGGCAGGATCGGGCTACTCGTAAGGTGGACGCCGTGCCCTCCTCTGATACCGAGCGCAGCTACATGCCGGTCGCGGATCCTGCCGACCGCCCCCGCAAGTCTCGGGCGACGGTACGCGTGATCATGATCGACAAGGACCGTACGCTGCTGTTCCATGACAGTGACCCTGGGGTTCCGGGTACCAGCTGGTGGACCACCCCGGGTGGTGGCGTGGACGACGGCGAGAGCGAGGTTCGCGCCGCGATCCGTGAGGTGGCCGAGGAAACCGGCTACCGACTGACGGAGAGCGAGCTGCTAGGTCCGATCGCCGTACGGCATGTTGTCCACGGATACTCCGATCTCGTAATCGAGCAGGACGAGTCATTCTTCTTGGCGATGGTGAAGCCATTCGAGGTCGACATCTCCGGCCACACTCCCGACGAGCGGCTCACCCTGCTCGGGCATCGCTGGTGGTCCCACGACGAGCTACGGCACACCGACGACTGGATCTGGCCGCATGAGCTCGTGGAGCTCTGGTCACTGGCCGGCGAGCCCGACGCCTGGCCGATTGATCTCGGCACTCAGGAGGAGTCCACAGTTCTCGACGTGGCGTAGGCCGCCTGGAGGGCTGCGCGAACCGGGTGTCGCTGGCGTCTAGTTGCTATGCAGGTGTGGGCTGTCGTCCTCGAAGGTGGATGACACCCGTGCGCACCTCGCTGGTCGTTCAAACGCATCACGCAGATCCAGCCAGACCCCGAGCACTCGGACAGGCCGGCTGATCACGAAGCGTGACAGCACTCGGCGGGCGCCCGCCTCGATGACGTGAGGGTGTCGGTAGTCGCCCGAGGTGGGCCTGCGTGCCCGGGGCGCAGGACGCCCGAAGAGTGGTCGGCGTGCTCACGGCTCCGCCGAGGACCTTCCACAGAGCGGTGCACCGAACCAAAGCGTGACCGGCTCCGAACTCCCTGCGTCCAACAGGAAAAGTCTGGAAAGGAGGAGGGAGATGCGCAAGTCCATCCGTCTGGCGGTCACTGCGGTGGTGACCGGGTTCTTGGTCTGGCTGCCCGTGGCGGCCCAGGCCGGAATCACCGCCACAGCCATCGACTAAACCCGCGAGAGCGTGACCACCGCCGCATTGGGCAGCGTCTCGACGGCGGTGGCTTCCGGCGAGATCCCTCAGTCCGATTGCTGCATGCTGCAGCGTGGCCACGAGGCCTGCAGGAGGATCAGATCCTCCGATCTGGGCCTTGGCCGTCCGAGCAATGCGAGTGAGGTGACGGTGCGGCCGTTGTTCCCGCCGCGCGTACACGAGCGAACCGAAGAGTGCACGCCTCCGAACTCCCTATGTCTCGATCCGAACGTCTGGAAAGGAGGAGTGCCATGCAAGAGCTAGTCCGCCTGGCGTTACGCGCCCCTCGCTACTCGACCACCAGCGCTGCGCCAGAGTCGGAGAGCTGGGTTAACCCAGTTTTCTGGCGCTTCACACACGTTGCAACGTGGTTGACGCGTATGCAAGCTGGGTTAACCTAGTTTTCCGACAACGCGCGTGAGAGAGCTCGGCTGTCCTACGGGATCACTCAGCAGTGAGTGCGTCCTCGGCGTCCATGATGCGGTAGCCGTATCCTTGTTCGGCGAGAAATCGCTGCCGGTGGGCCGCGAAGTCAGCATCGACGGTGTCACGAGCAACCACGGCATAGAGGCGTGCGGTCGTCCCCACTGCCTTAGGTCGCAGCAGCCGGCCGAGGCGCTGCGCCTCCTCTTGCCGGGAGCCGAAGGCACCGGAGACCTGGACAGCGATCTGAGCTGACGGCAGATCGATCGAGAAGTTCGCCACCTTGCTGACGACGAGCAGGTCCACCTCGCCCGATCGGAACGCTTCGTAGAGCTGCTCGCGGCGCCGAACGGTTGTCTCGCCGGTGATCAGTGGCGCCTCTAGCCGAGTCGCCAGGTCCTCGAGCTGATCGATGTACTGCCCGATCACCAGTGTCGGCGTGCCCCGATGCTTGGACACCAGGTCGATGACGACATCGGTTTTGGACTCAGCGGTGGATGCCAGCCGGTACTTTTGGTCCGGCTCCGCGACCGCGTACGCCATCCGCTCGGCTTCGCTGAGGGTGACCCTGACCTCGATGCAGTCGGCGGGTGCGATGTAACCCTGCGCTTCGATGTCCTTCCATGGCGCGTCATAACGTTTAGGGCCGATAAGGGAAAAGACGTCACCCTCCCGGCCGTCTTCCCGAACCAGCGTTGCGGTCAGACCCAAACGTCGGCGCGCCTGCAGTCCGGCTGTCATCCGGAAGACCGGCGCCGGTAGCAGATGCACCTCGTCGTAGATGATCAAGCCCCAGTCGCGCGCGTCGAGCAGCTCCAGATGTGGATGCACTCCGCCGCGCCTGGTGGTGATCACCTGATAGGTGGCGACGGTGACCGGGCGGATTTGCTTCTTCATGCCGGAGTACTCGCCGATCTCATCGGCAGTCAACGTTGTCCTCTTGATCAACTCGTCACGCCACTGCCGGGCAGCCACAGTGTTCGTGACCAAGATCAACGTCGTGGCACTGGCCCGAGCCATCGCGGCTGCGCCCACGATCGTCTTGCCCGCACCGCAGGGCAGTACCACTACCCCCGAGCCGCCGTGCCAGAAGGAGTCGGCGGCCTGTCCCTGATAAGGACGCAGCGTCCACTCACGCTGATCAAGGCTGATCGCGTGTGCCTCTCCGTCGACATAGCCGGCCAGGTCGTCGGCTGGCCAACCAAGCCTGAGCAGCACCTGCTTGAGGTGCCCGCGCTCGGATGGGTGGACGACCACGCTGTCCTCGTCCACGCGACTGCCGAGCAGTCCCTTGATCTTGGCGCTCCGCAGCACCTCAGTGAGCACCGCGCGGTCGGTGCTGACCAAAATCAATCCATGCGTCGGATGCTTCTCGATCCGCAGCCGACCATAGCGATCCATCGTTTCCGCGACATCCACCAGCAAGGAATTCGGCACCGGGTAGCGGCTGTAAGTCAGTAACGTGTGGACCACCTGCTCGGCATCATGACCGGCAGCGCGGGCGTTCCACAGCCCGAGCGGTGTCAAGCGGTAGGTATGAATGTGCTCGGGTGCTCGCTCCAGCTCGGCAAACGGCGCGATCGCGATCCGGCAGGGGCCAGCCTCAGGATGATCAACTTCGAGGAGCAGCGTACGGTCCGACTGCACCACGAGCGGTCCTGAGCCGTCGAAGGGGGTAGACATCAGGGTTGCTGGCGCTTGGACTTGGACTTATACGAGCTCGGAGAATCTGAAGCCTGCGCATCCGGCGGGTTGGATTCGGTCGGCGACGGCGACTCGGAGGGCGTCGGCGTAGCCGTCGGGTCAGGCGAGGGCCGCGTGACTACCAATGTCGGTGAACTGCGGCTTTGATTTCCGGCCGCGTCAACGGCCCGAATCTGTACGACGTGCTGGCCGCTGTCGTCGTTGAACCAGTGCAGCTTCGCCTCCGTCTCCGCAGTGGTCGCTACTTCAAAACCGTTGAGCCAAATGCGGTAGCCAATCACGCCGACATCGTCGGTCGCCGCCGGCCACCTGAGGCTGAGCCGATCCGGTGTCACTGCCGACGGTTCGATATCAGTCACCGGCTCCGGCGGTTCTGAGTCCTCGGTGTCTTGCGGTTCAACTGCGGACTTACTACTCGTGGGGCTCTCATCGCCATCGGTGTTCTCATCGTCGGGCTCGGATCGCCGCGTCGTCGGGCCCACCGCCTCGCGCGCTCTGTCACTTCCATCAAGCGAGTCGCGGTCCCCGGTGGGAGAGGCTGATTCCGGTGACGTGTTGGATTGGGCCACCAGCGACCCGCTCGTCGGCGCGTCGTTGGCTTTCGGAACTCCGATCTGCTCCGGTGTACCTGCGATGCTCGGTATCAGGTAAAGGGATCCCACCCCGAGAGCGCACACGCCGAAGACGATCATTCGCCTAATAGTCACGGCGTGCACCAGGTCAGTGTAGTGTTGCGGCAGCCATCGCGAGATCGTTCTGACGCGTCTTCTATACGCGTGGCGCGGCGGGGATGACGGACGCGATGCGCGCCAGCGGGATAGTCACGATCTGCGCATTGTCCCGGTCGACGGCGCGCACGGCCCCAGCCGTCAGATCCAAAGGCGCCAAGTGTCGCTCGGCGCGGCTGCCGTCGGCGTTGACGTACACCACTCGGACTGGCACGCCTTCCCGAGTCGCCGCCCGGAGCTGCTCGACTGTGCCCTCGGTGGTCGCAGCGGGTGCGGGCTGTCCGCTGACGCGATGCCGGCGTTCGCGTTCCAGCAGTGCAGCGGCTACCTCACCGGCGGAGGCGACGGCCTTGCCTGGCGCTACAGGCGTTCGCGTGGCCCACCGTGAAGGTGGCGTCACGATTACCTCGCCGGCACTGTTCTCGACTGCCGGGTTGTGGCCGAGTTCACGAAGTAGCGGAACTAGCTCCTGCTCATCAACTGCAGCGACCAAGACGCCCGGGGCGACCGAGCGGAGTCCGAGACCCGAAGCAGCAGGATGAGCGAGCAGTGCCGCAGCCTGCGCCTCGTCAACAACCCGGACATAGCAACCCGCCGGGCCAACCCGAACGTTCCCGTGGCCCCTCGCTACGTCGCCGACCAAGTAGAGAAGTGCCTGTGGCACATCGGTGGTGGCGTGCTGCTCCAGCCAAAGCCGTACGTCGGCTGCTGACCAGCCAACATCGAAGGCGCGGCGCAACGAGGCGGCGCTGAACCGGTAGACACCACCAACACCTCGGGACTCCTGATCAGCCAGTATCCGCAGCTCGGTGGCAACCGCGTGCTCCAGCGGCCCTGCAGTGACAGCTGTGAGATCGCTCTGAATGACGAAATGCGCCACTGGAGCTGGAAACAGCTCAGTCAATTCAGTCGACATTGGCACATCTGGTTGCAGGGGAACACGAGCGAGCGACGACGCCGCGCCAAGTGCCGCCAGACCCAGCCACGACGCTTCACGCCAGGTCCACTGCACCAGCTGCTGGGCGGGCAGCGGTCCGTGGCTCAGCCGCGGCCGATGCCAGGTGACGGCGTCGGCCAGCTGATCCAGGTCGAACACGGTTCCTGGCAATGCATCTCCCACGAGCCGCAGGACTATGAGGCGCAGGCCCGCGGCGGCTGGGGCGTATGCCTCCTGCCCGAGGGCGTGGCTGCCGACTTCGGCGGATCGGGCAAAGAAGCGGTCTACCGCGAGCCATGCCTCGGCTACCAGCCGCCAGCGGGTTGCTGCATTGGAGCCGAGCCAGTTGTCATAGTCCGGCGTTGGAAGCAGCACTCCGGTTCTGGCCGGTGCCACCAGTCGAGCAGCCGCGGCGCACTCGATGACGAAGGCGGCGTGTGCCGGGTCGGCGTCAAGATGCCGAGCGAGGTCCGTGACCTCGCGGCTGGCAAGCCCACCTCCACGCAGCAGCTTGGGCGTTGTCGATTCCAGGCGCTGAGCGACCAGCTCGATGTCATGCAGCAACGCGAAGGCGGCCCCAACAGCAGCCAGATCAACAAGCCTCTGCTCACGAAGTTGTCCGGTGATCACCGGCGGCTCGGTAGCTACTGGCTCGGCGCTGAACCTGGCTCCCCGCAGCCGCCACGCCACCTCCCGCGGAATGATCACCGTCTCTGAGTCCAGTGGCCGCAGCAGCTGGTGACCGAGCAAGCGCTCGATCGGCGAGCTGGCCGATGCCACAGTCACGGCGCGGTCGGCGTTGCGTACAGCGCCGGTCGGAGACCAGAGGAGTCGTTCGAGTACGGCCAGGGCGTCCGGGCCGCACAGCTCCAGCGCGGCATCGATCTGGTCATCCGAGATTGGGCGTACCGACGGCGGAGCCAGGCCGCCCGGATATGGCTGGAACGCCTCGCGAGCCGGTCGCACCAGGTGCAGCTGGTCGTCGTTGCCCCATAACAAAGCGCGCTCTCGAAGCTGCTGAGTCGCTTGGCTGACCTGGGTCCTTGATTGGCCGAGCACGGCTGCGAGCTCACCGACGGACGCGGGATCAGGCAGCGCTGATAAAGCCTCTGCGACAACGCGCAGCCAGCGGTTGAGTTCGTCGATGGCTCGGGTGATCGAGGCCAGGGCAGCCGACCGGCTGGCTAGCTGAGCGATGTCGCCGGGGACGGGGTCGAGGAGGTCGGGACGGGCGGTGAGCACGGTGGCCAGCTCATCGTTCGACATGGCACGCAGCGCCTCGCTCAAGGTGCGTGGTCGCGACGGCTCACGTGGCGCAGTCAACGCCCACTACCGCCAGCGGGATCGATTTGTGGGCGGAGGTGCAGAGTTTGACTTGAGGCGGCGATAAACCAGGATCAGCGTGCTGACCAGCAGCCCCCAGCAGATCACCAGCCCCCACGTAGCGACGAATTGCCACCAGTCTCCGAGGCCGGTATCGACGGTGAACGTGCCCAGGAACCCAATGACGGCCAACGCGACAATGCCGAACTTGTAGGCCCGCCGGACTTCATCCTTCGCGACCTTGACTCGCGCTAGCAGGCCAACACCGATCCAGAGAACGATCGGGGAAAAGACATACACCAAGCCGCCGATCAGCAGGCAAATGCACAGGCCTGGGGTCGCGGCGTCGAGGACGGCTCTTGCGGTCACGGGACTTGTCGGTTGCGGTTGTCGAGCTGGCGGTCCTGGACCCCACCAGGCAGGGGATCCGGGCGCCGGAAAGTTACCTGGGGTGGGACTGTCGGCGGACTGGACAACCAAGGGCTGGTCCGGCGCTGGATAGCCGGCAACCGGCGGGGCCAAGCCACCCGCTGCAGGAGCGCCAGCTGGCTGGCTCGCCGGCGATGCCCAGTGGACGGCTCCCCACGCCGAGTCGGAGGTCATGGTGCTGGACACCACGGCAAAGGGCTCCTGCGGGTCGCGCGGCTCCTCGCGTGCTGGCAGCAAGGTGGACAGTGGCGCTACTGGCTTCTCCGGGAAATCGAAGACCGGTCGGCCCTTGGGCGCCCAGGCAGCCATTTGCGGGTACGGGGCAGCAATCTTCAGAGGCGGCGCATCAGGGTTCTGGAAGGCGGAGGGGCGCTCGATCGGCGCGTACTCCGGTCCGTCCTCCCACGTTGCCACGCAATTCATCGTAGACGCGGCGGGCGGCCGCTGCTGAGCGCGTAAGACCCAGCACGCGATTTGGATAGCCAAACTATGTGTTGGCCATACACACCTGGCTTTGGTGTTGGGGCGGCCGAACGAAGCGGCTACGCTTAGCGCGCTGTAGTGGGGGTAATCGAGATGCCGGCAACCGGCGACAGAGCAAGCGAGGTTTGGACGTGCCAGTTGGCAAGGTGAGGTTTTACGACGCCGAGAAGGGCTTCGGCTTCCTGACCAAGGATGAAGGCGGCGACGTCTACGTCCGTGCCAACGCGTTGCCTCCAGGCGTAACGACATTGAAAGCAGGGCAGCGGGTCGAGTTCGGTGTCGTGGAGGGTCGGAAAGGCGAACAGGCGCTGTCGGTGCACATCGTTGAGATGCCGCCTTCGCTGGCCAAGGCGCATCGTAAGCCGCCCGAGCAGATGACGGTGATCGTTGAGGACCTGATCAAGATGCTCGACGGCATCGGCAATGGCTATCGCCGGGGCCGTTACCCGGATGCCAAGACTGCCGGCAAGGTCGCAACGGTGTTGCGAGCAGTGGCGGACGAACTCGAGCTGTAGTAGTCGACGCCGGAGCTGTCGGGCGCGGTTATCGCGCCGGCACATGCATTTCTGGGCAGGAGGGGTCGGCGCTGCGAGCTCAGAAACGACATCAGGCGGGACATGAGGTAACACCCGCACTCGACCACTGCCAGAATGAGGCCGTGGTTGCGCGCACCGGTACGACTAAGCCCGACGCCGCTTGCCTTGCCGCTGTCGATCTTGCCCGCGCCGCGGCGGAGGAGACCGCCGGTGTCATAGGGGTCGGCGACTATCTCGGCGCACAGGCCGAGGACACCCGGGTGGTAAGTCACTTTCTTGCCTGCCCGCATCCGGGGTATCACGGTTGGCGCTGGTCAGTGACTGTCGTACGAGCCCCGCGGGCCCGCGTTGTGACCATCGACGAGGTGGTGCTGGTGCCCGGCGAGGGGGCGCTCCAGGCGAAAGCCTGGGTGCCGTGGGCCGAGCGAATCCAGCCTCGCGACGTGACCCCAGGCATACTCCTACCGAGTTTGGGTGATGATCCCCGATTGGAGCCTGGCTACACCGGCGGTGAGGATGCGGCCAATCCCATTCCAGCCGAGACGAGTCTGATCCGCATGGTCGTTGCTGAACTTGGCCTGGGCCGAGAGCGCGTGTTGTCGGCCGAGGGTCGAGATGATGCGGCCCAACGCTGGCTGGCAGGGCAGGGCGGACCCGACAACCAGCTCAGTAAGTTGGCCCCGGATGTGTGTGAGACTTGCGGGTTCTTCGTACGCCTGCAAGGAAGCCTCGGCACGCTGTTCGGCGTCTGCGCGAATGTCTTCTCGGTCTCCGAGGGAACTGTCGTCAGTGTCGATCATGGCTGCGGTGCCCACTCGAATGTGCTGCCCGACGATCCGGCGGATGAGCCTTCCCGGCCGATCTGGGACACCATCGAATGGGACGCACCGATCTCGCTCTTCGACTGACAGGAGACAAATCCCCGCGGTCTGACGAGCCGGGCGGAAGACAACGGCTGTCCGGAGCTACTGGCCAGCGGCTTGCAAATTTCTTGCGTTGGCAACGCGGATTTGTTGTTGTTGGCGGTGTGACGTTGGTCACAAACTGGTTACGCCCAGTCGACCTGTCCATCAGACTCTTGACTCTCGGGGATTCTTCTAGGGCCAGGAGAATCACCATGTCGGACGCGGCACTTGATCTTGGGCGCCGGATCCCCCGTCTCGCACGGCTTTCAGTAGCCGTATCTCCCTCGCTGATCCGGTGGACCCTTCGATTGGTGACTTTGCTGCTCTTCGCTGCGGCGACCGCGGTCGGTGTGAACTTTGGCATGAATGCCCCTGAGATTCCGCCCACGTCGGTCACACACCACGACGGCGCGGCGGCGCCGAACCTGTGACCGAGACTGCTGAGCCGTGCGACCGCTGGGGGTTAAAGCAACCACGCTGGTGGTCCTTGTCTGCCTTGGTGCCGCTTTAGCGGTCTTTCAGGGCGTCCTCGGCAGTGGACTGCCAATCCAACTCGGAGCCTTGGTGTCCCATGTCACCGGAATGGCCGCCGGGTACGGGGCGGCGATCATGTTGATCTTGATGTCGCGCTCCCCGTGGCTGGAACGCGACGTCGGGGCCTACCGGCTCGCGCGCTGGCATGCCTGGGCGGGGCCGCTGGTCATCGTGCTAGCTGTCGCGCACGCCATGGCCGCAGTTGCGGCCTGGGCGGCGGCTCGCTCGATCGGTCTGTTCGCAGCGACGAAGGACGTGTTGAACCTTCCCGGACTGCTGACAGCGTCGGTCGGTGTAGCGATCCTGGTACTGATCGGATTCCTCTCACTGCGCGCGGTGCGGCGACGCATCTCTTACGAGCGATGGCACTTCCTGCACTTGCTCACTTACCTGGCCGTGGGATTCGGGTTTGCGCACCAGCTGGCTGGGCCAGACCTCGCGGGCCGGCGATGGCTGCAGATTGCCTGGGCGCTGCTGTACACCTACGCCTTCGCCTTGGTTCTGCGATGGCGGGTGCTACAACCGATGTTCCAGCTATGGCGGCACCGGCTGCGCGTCGAACAGGTGCGCCACGAAGCCCCTGACGTGATGAGCGTACTGATGTCGGGTCAACACCTGGATGAGTTGCGGGCAGAGCCCGGTCAGTTCTTCCGCTGGAGGTTTCTGACTCGGGAGACGTGGCGCTCGGCGTACCCGTTCTCCCTCTCGGCTCCACCGACGCGCCAGTTGCTACGGATCACCATCAAAGCGCGGGGCGCAGGGACGCGGCGACTCTTCGAGGTCCCACGTGGCACCTTGGTGTTCGCGGAAGGCCCGTACGGTGCGCTGACCAGCCGTCGCCGGCGCCGGCCGCGGGTGCTGCTGGTCGCCGGTGGCGTCGGGATCACCCCGATGCGCGCCCTCTTCGAGGAGATGGACCTGCCCGGCAAGGACGTCACGCTGGTGTATCGCGCTTCCAAGGAGCAAGACCTAGTCCTCAAGCGGGAGCTCGACGATATCGCCGAACGCTCCGGCGCCCGAGTCGTCTACTTGGTAGGTCCGTCCAGCGATGCCAGAAACGACATGAGCGCATATGCGCTGAGCCGCATCGTCGGCGACCTCAGCGATCATGACGTCTACCTTTGCGGCTCACCTCGGTTGGCATCCCGGGTACGTGGTTCTCTGATGGACAGCGGCTTCCCGCGCCACCAGCTGCATGAGGAGCGCTTCAACTTCTGAGCGCGGACCTCGGCGGTGTCGTTGGTCAGACGTCGCCTGCACGCCGGCGCCGTCGGCGACGCCAGCAATACGCCAGCCCGACAAGGCCGAGGACGAACCCGCTGACGCTCACCTGGAGCCACGAGGTGTGGTGGTTCGCCGCGAGCCAGTCATAAGTAAACGCAAAAGCAACCGATACCAGCCCGAAGAGTGCCGTCCCCACGGTGATCACGGCCAATCCGTCGACGTCGGCAGGCGGCACGGGCGCCTGCACGAGGAAGTGGTGGTGCTCGGGCGGCTCCTCCATATCAATCACTCTAGTGGCCGCCCACGAGGGACGAGCTGGACGCAGAAGCACTCCGAGCCAAGGAGTGGCTGCCTGTGTTGGGGCAGGATGTGGTGGTGAACAGACTGGAAGCCCAGCTGGCCCGTCTGGTTGAGCAGCAGATTCTCTCGGCGTCCCAAGCCGAGGAACTGGTGGCTGCGGCCCGTGCCGATCGGTTGGATGGGCAGTCCCCGCCAGAGCCGTCTGCGACGCGATCAATGCCGAAGGGCTCTGCCGTGTTGGAGGTCCTCGGGTACGTCGGAGGCGCTCTGGTACTGGGTGCGGTGATCATGCTCGGCAGTTTCTTCTGGGATGACCTCGGCAGCACTGGCCGCAAGCTGGTTGCAGTCGCATCCTTCGTGGTCCCGGCTCTTGGCGGCGCGGCGCTGGTCAAGGGCGGGGTGCGGCCGGAGCTCGGCAGGATCTTGCTCGCCCTGGCCTGCTACGCCGCCGGGTTCGCGTATCTGGTGGTCTTCGAAGATCAGAAGTTCGTGGCGTCGACCGTAATTGTGGTGCTTACCTCAGCAATCGGTGCAGTGCTGCTTCGCTCTGGTGCGTTCCTGGTCTCGGGCTGGTCCGGTGCCATGTTGCTGGTGTGCGCTGTTGTGTTCAACGTCATCGACACTGCGGAGGCCAACCCGACGAACGGGGCGATAGCAGTGCAACTAGCGGTCGGATTCCTGCTGGTGGCGGTGGCTCTCGTGGGCAGCGGACTGATCCTCAGCCGAACGCTCGCCTGGTCACTGTCCGGTCTCAGCGGCTGGGCCGCGAGCATCGTCTTGCAGACCGACCCCCCGTATGGCGAATGGCTCTCCCTGGTGGTCGCAACGGTCGTCTCTGCGGCGCTGCTCACCGCCTTCGTGCTGACGCGCCGGTACCCGTACGCGGTGATCGGCTGCGCGATCTTGCTCACCATCTGGCCGGTATCGCTGTACCGAATCCTTGACGACGCCGTTGGCGCCGCGATTGGCCTTGTCGCGGCGGGTGCGGTGCTGATCGGAACTGTGATCGTGCTCTCGCGGCGTCGACGCATGTCCGCTGCTGCTTAGCCTTGTTATTTAGCAGTGCTAAGTATAGGCTGCCAGAGGTGGGTAGTGTTGGCAAGGATCTGCGAAGTGCGAACGGGCTGGCGAATGCCCTGCGCCCAGCGGTGATGCGACTCGCTCGTCGGCTACGACAGATGCAGGACGAATCGCTGGGCCTCAATCCCAACCAACTTTCGGCTATGAGCGTGCTGCTCAACTCCGGTGACCAGCTGATGGGTGAACTGGCCGCGCAGGAGAGAGTCCGGCCGCCATCGATGACCCGCATCGTCAATAGCCTGGAGGCGCGCGGCTTTGTGACGCGTCGTCTCGATCCTCGCGATCACCGGCAATGCCTGGTGTCCCTCACCGACTCCGGCCGTCAGGTTCTGCTAGCGAACCGTCGAAGGCGCGACCAGTGGCTCGCTGTCCGGATCGCCGGGCTCGATCCGGCCGAGCGGGAGGTATTGCGCCATGCCGTCGCAGTCCTGGAGAAGGTCAACCAAGGGTGAGCATCAACACCCGGTCGGCCGATGCAACTCGAACTGATCTTGGTTCCGAGACGGCTCCGCCCATACGCCGGTCACGAGGCGGCATGTTCAGCGCGCTCGTCGAGCCTAATTACCGCAAATACCTGGCTGGGTCCTTCGTCTCCAACATCGGTACCTGGATGCAGCGCATCGCGCAGGACTGGCTGGTGCTGGAGCTTTCCGGCGGCTCGGGCCTCGCGGTCGGCATCACAACGGGCCTGCAATTTCTGCCGATGCTGCTGCTCTCCCCCTACGGCGGCCTGATAGCTGACCGATTCAATAAGCAGCAGATTCTCAAGATCACCCAGTCATGGCTAGCGCTCTGCGCGGCCGCGCTCGGAGTGCTGGCGGTGACCGGCCTCGCGACGACAGAGCACGTCTACGTGATCGCCTTCGCGTTCGGTCTTGGCACCGCGTTCGACAACCCAGCGCGGCAGAGCTTTGTATCCGAGGTGGCTGGTCCGGATCATCTGCCAAATGCGATCGGGCTCAACTCCGCCACTTTTCACGCCGGCCGGCTCGTCGGCCCAGCACTCGCTGGCCTGCTGATCGGTGTAGTTGGATCGGGCTGGGCCATCTTGGCCAATGCCCTCAGCTACGCGGCATTTATCGCCGCCCTGCTGATGTTGGATCGCCGTCTGCTCCGTACTACTCCGCCCAGCCCGCGGGCAAAACGGCAGATCCGCGAAGCCCTGGCGTACCTCCGCAGTAAGCCGAGCATGGTGCTCGTTATGTGGGTGGTGTTCTTCGTTGGCATCTTCGGGATGAACTTCCAGATGACCAGCGTGTTGATGGCGCAGCAGGAGTTTCACCGCAACGCCCAGGCGTACGGGATCCTCGTTACGCTCATGGCCGCAGGGTCGCTGGCGGGTGCTTTGACCGCTGCTCGACGCCGTAGCCGCCCGTCCCCACGTCTCGTCGTCGGCATGGCCGTGATGTTCGGGCTTGTCGTGGCGGCCAGCGGGCTGATGCCCAGTTACGCGGCGTACGCCGCAGTCCTGCCCATCCTGGGTCTCGTCACGCTGCTCACCCTGACCGCCGCCAATGCGTCGATTCAGCTCACCGTCGATCCATTGCGGCGCGGCCGCGTGATGGCGCTCTACATCATGGTGCTGATGGGTGGCACAGCTATCGGCTCGCCGATCCTGGGCTGGGTCGCGGAGAGCATGGGTCCACGTTGGGCGTTGATCGGAGGTGGCGCGGCCACTGTGCTCGGCGTGCTCTCCAGTGTTGCGATGCTACAGATTCGCTCCCGGCGCAAGCGCGCGTTGAGCTCAGAGGTGTCGGAGGTCAGGCCCTGAGGTCGCTTTGCTGACGAGAGCCGAGAGAGCGCTCGGGTAGCACGAAGTCGTCGTTGTCGCGACCGGCACCGCGGTAGTCGAGCATAGAGCGCGCCATCCGCTCCTTGAGCGGAGGCACGTGGTTGGTCACCCGCATGGCGGTTCGCAGCAGGCCGAGCACCAGGCGTCCGATCACCGGCTTGTGGATCGGGTCCTGGTCCGTCATTTGCTCACGCGACTTCATCACCGCATCGAAGCCGTACTCGATCATCCTCACTTCGTACAGGCCGACGGCTTCGACGAGATCCAGGCGACCTTCGGCCACGTCGATGATCCGCGCGCAGAGCAGGACGGCGTCGCGTAGCGCGGTGTTCGCCCCGACCCCGCGCCCAGGCGTCATGGTGTGAATCGCGTCGCCGATGAGCGTGACGTTGGAGGCCGGCCACGGATCCAGCGGGACTGATGTCTTGATGTTGATTGGGAAGCAAGTGCTGGGATCGGTCAGCTCGAAGAGCCGGCGCAGGTTCGGATGCCAGTCGGACGTCATTTCCGCGACCAGTCGGGCAAGATCATCCCCGCCACGCTCCATGACGTCGGCAGGAAATTTGTCGGAGCTGGCTGAGAAGCCCCAGTTGATGTAGTCGCGAGTGTTGTCGAACTGCAGCCCGGGCCAGACCTCGATCAATTCGGCGTCCGTGTCGCCGATGCCGTTCTTGATCTTGCCGTTGCGATCCCACTTGAACTCCATCACGTGCAGGATGCAGAAGTAGCCCTTCGGCGCCTGAACAATCGAGATGCCTTGGAACACGCGCGGTGGCAGCAGTGAGGCGGACTCGTCGGTGACCGGCAGCTTGCCGGCGACGGCGATAATGCCCGTGTCCTCCTGCTGTGCCTGCGGCAGGTATTGCTTGCGGACTCGAGAGCCGGCGCAGCCGGCCATGAGGCGCGTGTTTCTCATCACAGCCGTCGAAACGGATCCGCCCGATGCCTGAGGAGCCGGACGCATACTACGACAACCCAGATCCAGAACAGTGCGTATGGCACCAGCCACACGTTCGTCGTCCAGACAAACCGGCTCAAAACCAACCCGATGCCACTGACCACCATCAGCCAGCCCAACCAGCGGCTGAAGGCCCGTGTCACGAGGACCGCCCAGCCACCGAACGCGGCGAAGCTGCCCATGGTGACCCAGGCGTTGGCGAACCCGAGGTTCCCTAGATCGAACGCAAAGTGAGCGAGACCGGGGTCGAGGTCTGCGCCGCGGTTGCCGGCGGCGTCCCAGCTCGTGTCTGTGAAGAGATAAGTTGCGAACAGGGCCCCGAAGACGAGCGCCACGGTCGATCGCCAGGGCGGCTCACCCTCCGCGCGGCGGAGCAGCAGGCAGAGCCCCACCATGAACCACGTGAGCGCCACGAGTCCCAGGAGGGCGACAGTCCCCGCTGCATCGGCCCAGGAGGCCTCGGCCGTATTGCGGAAGAAGGCTGCGACCTCTTCGCGAGTCGCCTCGAACGCGGGTTCGCCCAAGGACGCCATCGCGATGATCGGCACAAAAACCAGCACCATGCCGACCAGCCCGGCTGCGCCTGTGGCCCGTGCCAAGGTTGCCCACGGATCTGGCTGCGACATGGGCTTCAGTATGGTCCAGCTACGTCGCCGGGTGAGCCAAAACTGGGCAGCGGCGATCACCGAGCAGTAAATAGTTCTTGACTTATATAAGTACTGACCGATAGAATCTCGAACATGCACGCGCTGGACATCCTGGGTGATCCCGTCCGGCGTCGGATCCTTGAGCTCATGGCCACGGGGGAGCATCCGGCTGGCGCCGTGGTTGATGTGATCTCCGCGGAGTTTGGAATAAGCCAACCTGCGGTGTCCCAACACCTGAGGGTGCTCCGGGAATCCGGTTTCGCGACCGTACGCGCCGAAGGGACCCGACGGCTTTATGCCGTCGATCCCGCCCCGCTGCAGGAGGTGGATCGCTGGCTGGACCAGTTCCGCCAGTACTGGAGCGTGCGGCTGGATGCCCTCGGCACCGAGCTCGCTCGCGGCAAGCGCGCCCGCAGACTGTCCGCACAATCCAAGGAGGAACCGAAATGATCATCGACATTGCCAGGCAGATTGGCGCCATCTCGCGAGATGTCTCGCGGCAGCACACCGAGAGCGGCGAGACCGTCGCGGTGACACTGCAGCGTCGCTACGACGCCGATCAGGCCGACGTCTGGCAGGCCATCACCGACCCTGACCGAGTACGCCGCTGGTTTCTGCCACTCACGGGTGATCTGCGCGAAGGCGGGAGCTTTCAGCTCGAAGGCAACGCCAGCGGCGACATCATGACGTGCGAGCCGCCCCGCCATTTGATGGTGACCTTCGGCAGCGAGAGCAGCATCGTCGACGTGCTGCTCTCTGACGACGGTCAGCAGACCCTGCTGATGCTGACCCATTCGGTGCCCATCGAGCTGGCCGGTAGTGGGGCCGGCGCCCTGTACGTCGGACCTGGCTGGGACGGAGCGCTGCTCGGCCTCGCGTTGCATCTTGCGGGAGAGGTCACCGAAGACCCGGTCGCTGCCGCCAGCAGTCCTCGGGTACAGGACTTCAATGTCAGTTCGATCTCCCAATGGGTAGCCGCGATTGAAGCGTCGGGGACCGCCGACGCGGACGCGATTTCGGCAGCACAGCAGGTCTCATTGGCTCAGTTCGCCCCAGACCTGGTACGACCCGAGTGAGCTCCCTGCTTGCCACGTCGCCACCGGCGGTAGTCGCCTCGTTCTCCTCCGGTGCGATTGCCAGAGGAAGAATGCTTGAACTGAAGACCTGAGTCATTGGACGCGCCACTCGTGCCGTCGGCCGAGGCGAGCAGGGTTGTTTTCTGCTACAGACAATTCCAATCGGTTCACGTACACTTTTTGCCACGGTCCACTTCTTTCATCAGGTAGTGGTGCCGATCACGAGCAGGAGTGGTTACCATGCCCGCTGGTGTACTCGAGTACCTGTGGTTCCGAGACAATGATCCGTGGTGGGCGACGCTCTTGCGGGCGGTTGCGCTTATTGCCCTTGTGGTGTTGTTCGTCATCAAAGGAATGCACAAAGTGCCTTCGGGCAGCAGGGCGTTGCGGACACGGTTCAATAAAGTCGTCCATTACCGCCGGGATACCTACGACCGTCTGGGCTATATAGTCCACCGCGGCGATGAGGCCAAAGTGGTTGGTCCGGGCCTAGTCGTCGGCATCCCTTTCGTCCACAACGTCATGATCGAGTCGATAACCGAGCAATTCGAGCCGTTGCCGCCGATGATCCGGCTGCAACCCTTGCGTGAATTTGCATCCCAGATCAATTTCCAGGTCGTCGACCTGGAGAGCGCTCTGGTTGGTATCGCCGACTACAAGGGTTCGCTGGTCAACAGTTGTGCCGCGGCCGTGCGGCGCCTCGTCAACCAGACAAACCTGAGCGACGATGAGATCTCAGCTCACATGCTGGCCGACGAATCGCTGCAGCAGCGTGCGAGCAGCTTGGGCGTCAAACTCTCTGAACTGAACGTGTCCACCTCCAACCTGACCGAACCGGCACAGTTGGCTCACGCATTCAAGCAGGCGGGGATCGTCCTCGAGGGCACTCCAGACGCCATATTGGCGGCGCGTACCGTCAACGGTGCATCCAGCCCGGCAGCACTGACTGCGGTTGATGGGGATGCCCCGGCTGCTTAATGCGACACAAAGGTCCGTCCGGTTATTTGCACGCGGCACCTCGTGGAAGAACCGGTGAACCGGCAAAAAGAAGACCCCGCCCACTCGGCATTGGTCCTGGGCAATTAGCAGGCAAAGCGGCTTCCAGACCTGTCTTCGAAGTTTGGGATAATCACGGACTGCCCGGACGGTGATCGAGCGGCCTAGCCACAATAAACATTACTTAACATCTAGGCTCATGGCTCATTTTCAGGTGATCCGAGTTATCTCATCGACAAGTGCTTCGGGCGTTGTCAATTTCGTCGACTCAACGAAGGTTCGAATCACTACATCGCAGCGTCGATAGGAGAGCGATCCGAACAAGAGGAGGAGAATGCCCAACGGCCCAAGGAATTCTAAGGGGATGAGCGTCGTTGTAGTGTTCTTTCACTGCGGATTGGCGGTCACGACGTAAAGTCTTGCCATGACCGAACCCATTGGGCCTGCTCCGCTGGTGACCGTACGCGGCGAGGCCCAGTTGGAGGGCCCACCGGATTTGGCAACCGTCGCGTTGACCCTGCACGCCTCTGGCGAGTCGCCTGAGCGAACCAGATCTCAGCTCGCCGAAGGCTCCGCCAAGGTTGCCGAGCTCGTCGGAAAGTTCGAATCGGCTCTTGAGCGGTCCAGCACCAGCGGGGTTCATGTCTTTCCTCTCTTCAACCGACGCACCCCGCCCAAGATCACCGGCTACCAGGGCACGTTCTCAACTCAAATCGTGGTCGCAGACCTCGACTCACTGTCGCCGTTGGTGCTGGCACTCACAGGGCTACCGAACAGTCAGGTCGATGGTCCGTGGTGGTCGTTGCGCGCCGACAACCCGATGTATCGGGAAGCGCGATTGGCTGCGATCGCGGACGCCCGCCGGCGCGCCGACGACTATGCCGCAGCATTCGGTAGCACGGTGGCTGATCTGGTGGAGATTTCCGATCTCGACACCGGCTTCGGAGGGGTGCGGGAGATGCGCGCGTTCGCCATGGGTCGGGCAGCGGAGGACGCCGCGTTCGAATTCGAGCCGGCTACGCAGAGCGTTTCGGGTCAGGTGACCGTCCGATTCAGTTTGAAGACCGTGACCCTCTGAGGTCGACATTCCGCACTGACAGAACCCGCGTTAAGCCCCCAGCTGAGGAAGTAGCAAAGCACCGCCTCGCTGCGGTAACAATCTCTCGATAGATTCGACACATGTTCGCCAAGGTGCTGGTCGCCAACCGCGGTGAGATCGCTGTCCGGGCCTTCCGAGCGGCATACGAACTGGGCGTGAAAACCGTCGCGGTCTATCCCCACGAGGACCGTAACGCCGTGCACCGGATCAAGGCGGACGAGGCGTACATCATTGGTGAGCGGGGCCATCCAGTACGCGCCTACCTGGATATCGCTGAGATCATCCGCGCCGCCAAGGAGTCCGATGCCGATGCGATCTACCCCGGCTACGGGTTCTTGAGTGAGAATCCCGACCTGGCGCGCGCCTGCGCGGAGGCCGGCATCGTCTTCGTCGGTCCGCCCGCAGAGGTTCTTGAGCTCGCCGGCAACAAGGTCAGAGCTCTCGAGGCAGCCAAGGCAGCCGGCGTTCCCACTCTCAAGTCCACCCGTCCGTCGGCAAACATCGACGAGCTGGTGGCGGGCGCCGAGGAGATCGGGTTCCCAGTGTTCGTCAAGGCAGTTGCTGGAGGCGGCGGCCGTGGCATGCGCCGGGTCGATGATCCGAAGATGCTTCGGGAATCGCTGACAGCGGCCATGCGCGAGGCAGAAGGCGCGTTCGGCGACCCGACTGCATTCATCGAGCAGGCCGTGGGGCGCCCGCGGCACATCGAGGTACAGATCCTCGCCGACACCCAGGGCAACACCATCCATCTGTTCGAGCGTGATTGCTCCGTGCAGCGGCGGCACCAGAAGGTCGTTGAGATCGCGCCGGCTCCGCACATTTCCGCCGAGTTGCGCGAGGCGCTCTGCCGCGACGCAGTGCGCTTTGCCGAGTCGATCAACTACTCCTGCGCGGGCACTGTGGAGTTCTTGATCGAAACCGAGGGGCAGCGTGCAGGCCAGCACGTCTTCATCGAGATGAATCCGCGAATCCAAGTCGAGCACACCGTCACCGAGGAGATCACCGACGTCGATCTCGTGCAGGCGCAGATGCGCATTGCCGCGGGAGCGAGCCTGGGCGACCTTGGTCTCTCCCAGGACGTGATCAGGATCAACGGCGCAGCCCTGCAGTGCCGGATCACCACCGAGGATCCAGCGAACGGCTTCCGCCCCGACACCGGCACGATCACCGCCTATCGATCCGCCGGCGGAGCAGGCATCCGCCTCGACGGTGGGACCGCTGACATCGGCGTAGAGATCAGCGCGTACTTCGACTCCATGCTGGTCAAGCTCATTGCCCGCGGACGGACTTTCGAGTCGGCAGTGACGCGCGCCCGCCGGGCACTGGCTGAGTTCCGGATTCGCGGTGTCAGCACCAACATTCCTTTCCTACAAGCGGTTCTGGAGGATGAGGACTTCATTGCCGGCAATGTCTCCACCGCCTTCATTGATGAGCGACCCGAACTGCTGACGACCCACGCCCCCGCGGACCGCGGCACCAAGTTGCTGCGCTGGCTGGCCGAGGTCACGGTCAACCAGCCGCACGGCCCGGCACCGACCCAGCTCGATCCAGGGGAGAAGCGACCTGCCGGCGTCGATCTCGACATTCCCTCGCCCAAGGGCTCGCGGCAGCGGCTCCTCGCTCTCGGTCCTTCAGGCTTTGCCACGGACCTCCGGCAACGGGTCACAGTCGAGGTCACCGACACCACGTTCCGGGACGCCCACCAATCGCTGCTGGCGACTCGGCTGCGTACCAAGGACCTTCTCCGGATCGCGCCGTATCTAGGGCGGATGATCCCGCAACTGTTCTCGGTCGAGTGCTGGGGCGGGGCAACCTACGACGTGGCGCTCCGTTTTATTGCCGAGGATCCTTGGGAGCGGCTGGCTGCACTGCGCTACAACATGCCAGGCTTGTGCCTGCAGATGCTGCTGCGCGGCCGCAACACGGTGGGCTATACGCCATACCCGACCAAAGTCACCACATCGTTCGTGGCAGAGGCAGCTGAGGTCGGCATCGATATCTTCCGGATCTTCGACGCGCTCAATGACGTCGAACAGATGCGGCCCGCGATCGAGGCGGTACGCGAAACCGGCAGCACCATCGCCGAGGTCGCGGTGTGCTATACCGGCGATCTGAACTCACCGGCCGAGGATCTGTATACCCTCGACTATTACCTCCGGCTGGCCGAGAAAATCGTGAATGCAGGAGCGCACATCCTCGCGATCAAGGACATGGCCGGGCTACTCCGCCCACCGGCCGCCCGGAAGTTGGTCGCCGCGCTGCGACAGAACTTCGACTTACCGGTGCACTTGCACACTCACGACACCGCGGGTGGCCAGCTTGCTACCTTGCTGGCCGCTGTCGACGTCGGAGTCGATGCGGTCGACGTGGCCAGTGCCCCGATGGCTGGAACGACCAGCCAGGTGCCTGCGTCGGCCCTAGTGGCCGCGTGCGTGAACACCGAGCGGCCCACCAACCTGGACCTGCGTGCCGTCATGGATCTGGAGCCGTACTGGGAGGCGGTACGCAAGGTCTATGCGCCATTCGAGTCGGGGTTGCCCAGCCCGACCGGGCGCGTCTACGACCATGAGATTCCGGGCGGGCAGCTCTCCAATCTTCGGCAGCAGGCGATCGCGCTAGGCCTTGGAGAGAAGTTTGAGCAGATCGAGGCGATGTATAGCGCGGCGAGTGCCATTCTGGGCAGACCGCCCAAGGTGACCCCATCATCGAAGGTGGTTGGTGATCTGGCGCTTCACCTGGTGGCCGTTGGCGCTGACCCACGTGATTTCGCCGATAACCCGCAGCATTACGACATTCCAGACTCGGTGATCGGCTTCCTCAATGGGGAGCTCGGCGATCCTCCCGGCGGCTGGCCGGAACCGTTCCGGACCAAAGCGCTGCAGGGACGTACCGTCCCGGTCCGCGACATCGAGCTTTCACCAGAGGATTCAGCCACCCTTGACGACAAAGGCGCGGTACGGCAGGCCACCCTGAACCGTCTGCTGTTTCCCGGGCCGACCAAGGAGTTCCTGGCCAACCGGGAGACCTATGGCGATGTCGGGCGGCTCGACACTCTCGACTTCTTTTACGGGATGCAACCTGGCCAAGAGCATGTCGCGAAGATAGGTAGAGGCGTCAGCCTGATTCTCGGGCTGTCGGCGATCGGTAGCGCCGACGAGCGAGGCATGCGGACAGTGATGTGTACCATCAACGGCCAATTGCGCCCCATCCGAGTTCGTGACAAGTCGATCAAGGTCGACGTCAAGACCGCCGAGCGCGCCGACCCGAGCAAGCCTGGCCAGGTAGCGGCGCCGTTCGCCGGTGTCGTCACAGTGACGGTGACCGAGGGTGATCGGCTTGAGGCTGGTGCCACGGTTGCCACGATCGAGGCTATGAAGATGGAAGCAGCAATCACCGCGCCCGTTACGGGTGTAGTGCGGCGACTCGCGATCGCCTCGGTGCAGCAGGTGGAGGGCGGCGACCTCGTCTTGGTGATCGCTCCCGAATAGCCCTCTTTTGGCGCACGGGCCTTCCGGCGGTTAGCTGGCCCAGAACCCCACCAGGTCAGGCACCGGCCGACCCAAGGAGGCGGCTACCTGTGCCCACGGCACGAAGCCATCCAGCCAGCTGGTCAGCGCGTTGATCATCTCCCGCTGTTCCCCGGTTTTGATGTCCTGGATCGCCGAGCGGTAGGCGGCAGCCATTGCGACCGCCTTGTGATACGGATGCCACCCAACCGTCAGGCCCTCAACTGGGATCAGATTGAGGCTCATCGTGCTGTTCAGCAGGTGACGTAATCCCACCGATGCCGAGACCCCACCACGCGCCAGTGCGAAGTCAAGATCATCAAGCGATTGTGCAGTCAGGCTCATTCGTGTCGAACCCCAGGC
The DNA here is from genome assembly GCA_963740515.1 of uncultured Actinomycetota bacterium. Classification (GTDB taxonomy): domain Bacteria; phylum Actinomycetota; class Actinomycetes; order Propionibacteriales; family Propionibacteriaceae; genus Microlunatus. Next base: position 135,737 of record CAVUEO010000034.1, on the reverse strand, counting down.
GATGTCCTGAACCAGGGTCTCGAGCACCCGCCAGGTAGCGCCGGTTCGCTCGGGTGGTACGTAAGCCCCGGCCAGCAACACCTCGACATCGTGCGGCTCGGGTTGCGTCGGGGAGATGAGCGGTGTCGCTGGTACGCGTTTGAAGATGGGTCCCAGTTTGGACAACAGGCCGCCCCGAGCCTCCACGGCCGGCGGGGCGAACGCCCGGCGCGCGACCTCGCGCAAGTGTTCCGCGACCAGCGGCGACGCTCCGAACATGCCGCGAACTTCGTCATTGCCGACGGCATATAAACGAAGCTCACCCATGATTGACACCGTAATCGAGCGTGCTGCATGACGCGGAACTTTGGCAATGACAGATCGAGTCAGTCCTATCCTGGGCGCATGAACCCACGGGTACGTCGGCTCATCGTTTCCGGCGTACTCGGCAGCCTGGTCCTGATCGTGGTCCTCGCTGCCGCCTGGAACTGGCTACGGTGAAGGCCGGTAGCGTACGCTCCCCGTGCGCAAAGAGTTGCTGAAGGGATCGAGCACGATGGCACGGATGCGCGCGGTGAGACGCCTCGGGCTGCTGCTGTTCGGCGTCATGTTCCTTGCGATCGTGCCGAGTGTCGCTGCATCCGAGGACACAGTCGCCTTCACGATCGATGACACCCGCATTACCGAATCTTCCGGGCTTGCGGCTGATCCGGGTGGCAGTCTCTATTGGACGGTCAATGACTCCGGCGACCGCGGTGTCGCGTACGGCATCGGGCTTGACGGGACGGTTCAGGGCACCCTCAACTTTCGTGCGCAACCACGAGATGTCGAGGCAGTCGCGGTGCACGGGGACGAGCTCTACGTTGCCGACATCGGCGACAACACAAGCAAGCGCAGCTTCGTTCGCGTGTACTTCTTTACCAACCCGAGGGCCAACGGGCTGACGGTGACCTATCAGGCGTATGACTTCCGCTATCCCGATGGGCCGCACAACGCCGAAACGCTACTCGTCGATGAGTCAGGTCGGCTGTTCATCGTGGCGAAGGGAGGGAAGGCTGGCATATACGAGGCGCCCGCCGACCCGAAGCGGAAGGGTGTCAACAAGCTCGAGAAGGTCGGCTCCGCGCCGTCCAACGTCACCGACGGGACCTTCCTGCCCGGCGGTGAAAGGATCGCGCTGCTCACTTACAGCTCGGTGCAGGTCATCGACGCAAACAATTACCAGGTCGTAGACAGCGTCCCCATTCCGGAGCAGCCACAGGCGGAGTCGCTGACACTCAGCCTGGACCAGGAATCGCTGCTGGTCGGTAGCGAGGGAAAGAAGTCCAAGGTCTATTCGGTCCCGGTGCCCAACGATGCCAGCGCAACGCCCACCCCGGGTGAGAGCTCAGACGCTGAAAGCGACGTACCGGAAAACCAGGCGAACTCCTGGCAGAGCAGGCGAGGAACGCTGCTAGCCCTGGGACTGGCTGGTTTCGTGGCGCTGGTAGCCGGCACCGTTGTCGCGCTCGTCCGTCAACACTGAACTTCAGCTGCGAGCGTCGGGAATCGCGGATTCACAGCGCGATGCGCGAGCAGCTTTGAAAATTGCGCCAGACTGAATCTCATGCAGGACCTGTACGGCGAGCGCACGGAGTACAAAGGTGAGCACCTGCTGGAGTCGCACGCGCCAGCCGACCCGTTTGTTCTGTTCGGCACATGGTTGGCCGATGCATTCGCAGCCAAGGAACGGGGGCTGCTACCGGAGCCGACCGCGATGGTGATTGCGACCTGCGTCGATGACCAACCGTCGGCCCGTACCGTGCTGCTCAAGAATGTCTCGGACCAGGGCTTCACGTTCTTCACCAACTACAACTCGCGGAAGGGCGGCGAGTTGAGCCGTAATCGGAAGGTCGCCCTGCTTTTCGGTTGGTACGAGCTGCATCGGCAGGTGCGTGCCGAAGGAACCGCAGAACTCGTGCCGCGGACCGAGTCGGAGGCCTATTTTGCGACCAGACCTCGAGAATCACAGCTGGGTGCATGGGCTTCCGAGCAGTCCTCGCCGGTGGCCTCCCTTGGCGAGCTGGCGCGGGCGTACGCGGCAGCCGAGCGTCGCTTCCGTGGGGTCACCGTGCCGTGCCCTGAGCACTGGGGCGGCTACCGCGTGATTCCGGACATGATCGAGTTCTGGCAGGGACAGCCGAGCCGGATGCACGACCGGTTGCTCTATCGGCGTGCCGGACTGACTTGGAATCGCAGCAGGCTCGCGCCTTAGCTGCAGCCGAGCAGTCGATCAGCTTCAGGAGTTGATCACTGCGGCGCGATCAGTCCTGCGGTCTGGGCGGTCGCGGCGGCGAAACGGGCCTGGGCGTCGCCCCAGTTCACGATGTTCCACCATGCCGTGACGTAATCAGCCTTCACGTTCCGGTATTGCAGGTAGAACGCGTGTTCCCACATGTCCAGCAGCAAGATCGGGATCTGTGCCAGCGGCAAGTTGCCCTGCTGATCAAAGAGCTGCACGATGTTGAGCCGTGCGCCGAGGGCGTCGTAGACCAACATGGACCAACCCGATCCCTGGATGGCGTTCGCGTTCGCCGAAAACTGGGCGCGGAACTTGTCGAAGCTGCCGAAATACTCATCAATCGCGTTTCCCAACGCACCATCGGGCCGGTCGCCGCCCTCAGGGGACATGTTCGGCCAAAACACCGAGTGGTTGATGTGGCCGCCGAGGTGGAAGGAGAGATCCTTTTCGAGCTTGTTGATGTTGCCGAACGAATCCCCTTCTCGCGCCTCAGCCAGCTGCTCCAGGGCGGTGTTGACTCCCTTGACGTACGTCGCATGGTGCTTGGAGTGGTGCAGTTCCATAATCTCGCCGGAGATGTGGGGTTCCAGTGCGCCGTAGTCGTAAGGAAGATCGGGCAGTTCGTAGGCAGCCATTGCAGTCCTCTCGGCTCGTGGTGCGAATCGGGTCAAACTGACGCTCATGCTACGACCACCGATGATCGAGCTGGCGCACCGCCCCCTCGGCCGCGAGCCGGTGATAACAGAGCATTCGGTTGCCGTGTTGGTGGTGACGCCCCGCCTTCTTGCTGACGCCCCACTTGGTCCGTTCACGCCCCACTAATACGTGGGGCGTGAACGGAGAAGGTGGGGCGTCAGAAACTTCAGGCAGCCGCGCATGCCCCGTTCGAACAAGGACCACCCGCTGTAGGACTCAGCCGGCGTTCTGACCCTCGATCTCGCAAATTCATCGATTTCAGCCAGCGGGGCCGCATGAGATGGACATAGCGACGGATCTTGCCTCCGCCGGATTGATGGCGTGTGATGTGCACGCGTTCGAGCTCGTTGTTCCAGATCGGAGCTGGTCTAGGACGGCCGCAGACCTATGGCTGACCGCCGCGTCGACAGCCGTCGGACTCGCAGCAATCAGACGACAGTGCTGATCGCGGAGGTCGAGTGATCTCGTTGGCCCGCACTCGTACGCCCCGCGCCTGATCCGTTGTACCTCACCCGTCCGAGCCACGATCATCGGCAGAGCTCGATCCCTCCGCCAGCAGCTCAGCAGTGAGTTTGATCTCATCCATAGACGCAGAGCCAACTCTGGGGGAGCCGCCAGCGCCCATAACGATCGAGCAATCTGTGGACAAGTGGAGCATCGGGTTGCTGACGCCCCACCTTCTCCCTTCACGCCCTACATCTAGAAGGGGCGTCGAGGGAGGAAGTGGGGCGTCACCGAGATGAGGCTATTGATCAACGGAGATTCACCAGAAGGACCCGGAAGCCTTTGGCTGAGGCGACCCGCTCGCAGCTGTAACCCTGCTCGATCAGCCACCGCTGCAGAGTGTCCGAGCCAAGGTTCTTGCCCACCACCAGTCGTGCCACACCATCGGGTGCGAGGCGCGGTAGCCAGTTCAGCAGCAGCTCATGCAACGCCTGTTTACCGATTCGGATCGGCGGATTGGACCAGATCTCGTCATAACGCCTGTCAGGGTCGACCTGGTCCGGCCGCAGCGCTCGTACCCGGTCCGCCACACCGAGCGCCTCCGCATTCTCCCGGCAGAGCGCGAGCGACCGCTGGTTCACGTCCACCGCATCGACGCGTGCGCCCGGACAGTGCACGGCCACCGCCAGTGCGATAGGGCCATACCCGCAGCCGAGATCCAGGATCCGTGGACTTCCTACTGGTATCGGCGTGGCACGCAGCAAGACGGCAGTCCCACGATCCAGACCGTCGGCGGCGAACACTCCGCTGGCAGTGATCAAACTCAGCTCTCGTCCCCAGACCCGGGCCGTGATGGTACGCCGCACTTCGGCACCGCGAGGCTGCTCACTGAAGTACTGTGAGGGCTCCTTCGATGTCATGAGCGGCTCGCCCCGCGGTGCGCGCGTGCCTCGAGGGCGCGGGTCGCGAGTTCATGATCAGCCGGATAGCCGACCTCCTCGAGAGTGAGCCCGGCTGCCGGCATCACAGGGATAGTGGAGTCCCGCACCGCCCGTCCCGTGATCGCGGTGAGCCATTCATGATCACGCTGACCTGTCGCGACGGCGACCAACGCCCCCACGAGCGACCGCACCATCGAGTGGCAGAACGCGTCAGCTCGTGCGGTGCACTCGATGACACCGAGCATTGGGCCGGACGGTACGCGCCGACCAACGAGCTCAAGCAGGGTCCGGATCGTGCTACCGCCTTCCCGCCGGCGACAGAAAGCGCCGAATTCTCTGAGGCCGGTGAGGGCGGCGGCCTCTTCATTCAGCCGAGCAAGATCGACTTCGTTGCGCACCTGGGCAATCTGAAAGCGGTACAGCGGGTCCGGCGGCACTGTGGCATCGCTCAGCCGGTAGACGTAGCGCCGCCAGATCGCGGCGAACCGGGCGTCGAATCCGGGCGGTGCTGCTGAGATCCTGCGTACCACACAATCGCCGCCCAGGACCTTGTTGAGCCGTCGGACCAGCGGTTCGCCGCCGTCAGTGATCACTGGATCTAGATCAAGGTGGGCGACTTGGCCACGGGCATGGACGCCTGCATCCGTCCGTCCGGCGCAGACCAGTTGGGCCGGCTCATCCAGTCGCAGAATTCGCGTGATCCAGCGCTCCAGCTCGCCCTGCACCGTACGCCGCCCGGTCTGTGTGGCCCAGCCCGAAAAGTTCGTCCCGTCATAGCTGATGTCGAGCCGCCACCGAACCTTGGGCGGTTCGGCGGGCTCAGCCGACACGGCGATAGGCCAGGTCGAAGATCTGACGTCCAGCGTCCAGCCCGCGCTGCTCGAAGTGGGTGATCGGCCGCCCGTCCCATCGCGGCGCCCAGCTGTTGGGACGCATGTTGGTCAGGCGCGGATCGCTATCCAAAACCTGCCGCATCCACTCCGCATACTCAGCCCAGTCGGTAGCAATCCGCCATGTTCCGCCAGGCTTCATCCGTGACGCCGACAGTGCGGCGAACTCCGGAGTCAGCAGCCGACGCTTGCGATGGCGCGCCTTGTGCCAGGGGTCAGGAAAGAACAGCCAGATCTCACCGACGGATCCGACTGGTACCAGATGTTCCATTGCGGCCACGGCATCCGCCTCGACGATCCGAACATTGTCCAAGCCGTTTCGTACGAGCTGAGCGACCATTCGTGCAATCGCAGGCTGATAGACCTCGAACGCCAGCACGTTGGCCAGCGGCCGAGCCTTAGCCATCGGGATGAGCGACTCGCCAGTGCCCGGACCGATCTCCACAACCAGCTCCGCATCGCGTCCAAATGCCTGCATGAGATCCAGCGAGGCGGCCGGGTGGACTGAGGTCGAGGTGTCCAACCTGGGCACGTCGAGGACGAAGCGATCCCGGTAGGCCTCCCATGCCCGACGCTGGCTAGGGCGCATTCGGTTGCTGCGGCGCACGAACGAGACGACGTCTCGCCGTGCGTGCAGATTTGAATGCTCCACGGTCGATCCCATCATGATCTTGACCAATATAGTGTCGTGGCGTGCTCCGGCAGCATGTGCAGACAAGCACGCTTCGCGTGACCAATTGACGCTTAGCTTGAGATGTCCTTGGTTGACAGCCGCGCCCAGGCTGCGAGCCAGAAGACACCGGCGTAAACCAGAGCTGTGATGAGTCCGCGCTGGATCGATTCGGTAGCGATGGGCTCTCGAAGCAGATCACCGAACGCGGTCCACCAATGCTGCAACAGCCACGGGTGCAGCCAGTCCAGCTGAGCGATCATGTCGAGGATGAACATCAATACATTCACCAGCACGATCGCCACGGTCGCGCCGATCGGCTGCTCGGTCAGAGTCGATATGAACAATCCGATCGCGCCGAGCGCGGAAAACTGGGCCGCGAGATATAGCGAGCTCAACACCAGCCGCCACACACCATCGGCCAGCGACGTCTGGGTACCGGACAGCAACGTCATGTCGCCGCCGCCGAAAAGCGCGAGGCCCATGATCGACCCGACGAGTGCAACCAAGAACGTCGCCGCGAAAGCGAAGATCACAATCGCGAAGTACTTGACCACAAGTAGTCGGGTACGGCCAGCCGGGATCGCGAGCAGGTAACGCAGCGTGCCGAGGTTGGCCTCGCCCGCCACTGAGTCGCCCGAGATGGCGCTGACGGCCAAAGGCAAGAACAACGGGAGCTCCAACGCGAGCGCTCCGAACGCGACAAACAGTCCGTTGCCGACAATCGCGCTGATGAAGTCTGGACCGCCGACCTGGCCCGATGAAGAAAGCCGCGCCGAGACGGCCAGGATCACCGGAACCGCAGCAAGCACCCCCAGCCCCGCGATATTGCGCCGGCGTCCGAAGATGATCTTGAGCTCCGACCGCAGGAATCGGGTGGACACGCGAGCACGCGGCGGGCTGCCGACGGCGATGAGCTCAGCCGCTGACATCGAAGCCCTCACCCGTCAGCGACACGAACACGTCTTCAAGGCTGGGCTGCAGCACTGCGAACCCCAGCACCGGTATGCAGGCGTTCACCAAGTTGGGCATGATCTTTTCGACCGCCACGTCGCCCAGCGTTGCGGTCACAAAACCAGGCGAGCTTGCGAGCCCGCTCAGACCCAGCTCGCGCAGCACCCGCGCCGCATCCTCGGTCCGATCGGTGTCCACCCGTACGGTTTGCACCGTGCTGGCCCGTAGCTCGCTCAGCGGTCCCTGAGCCACCAGCCGGCCCTCGTACATCACCCCGACATGGCTGCAGATCTGCTCCACCTCGGCAAGCAGGTGACTCGAGACCAGCACGGTGGCGCCATCGCGCGCCAGCTCGCTGATGAGGTGCCGGACTTCCCGAGTGCCCTGCGGGTCGAGTCCGTTGGTGGGCTCGTCCAGCACCAGCAGGTCGCGCGGCATCAGCAGTGAGTTTGCGATTGCCAATCGCTGGCGCATGCCGAGCGAGTACGCCCGATAGCGCTTCTGCGCGGCCGCAAGTAAACCAACCCGATCGAGCGCGGCGTCGATCCGCAACCTTGAGGTCCGCGGGTCGCTGTAGCGGTCGGCCGCATCGAGTCTGGCCAGGTTGGCGCGTCCGGACAGGTAGGGATGAAAAGCCGGACCTTCCACGAGCGAGCCGACGCGTCGTAGCACCAGTGGAGAGGCGGACGGTATCCGCGAGCCCAGCAGCGAAATCTGCCCAGCTGTGGGCGAAATAAGGCCGAGAAGCATGCGGATCGTGGTCGTCTTGCCGGAGCCGTTGGGGCCCAAGAAGCCGTAGACCGCGCTCTCGGCAACCTCCAGGTCGATATGATCAACGGCGATTTGGCGCCGGAACCGCTTGGTCAGCCCGTTGGTGAGGATGGGCGCGGAATCGGCGGGCGCCGATTTCACCTGCTGAGCGCCTGGTAGATCACGTCGGGACGTACTGCGCCTACAGCAAGCCGGCCGTCGTCGGTCCACACGGCCGAGAAGGCGGTACCGGCGAGCAGCCGACCGGAACCCCACGAGCCGTTCACAGGCTGCAGCCTATTGAGAAATGTCTTGAGCTGCTGGTCGGCCTCGCCGGTTGCGAGATCGCCAACCTTGGTTATGGCAACTGCAGTCCAGCCGCTGCCGACGACGCTGGTGGCATTCCTGGCCTCCTCCGCCTGCTTGCGATCTTGCGCGCTCGGCGTCTGCTCGCTTGGCTGGATCTCGGTCATCTTGGCGCCTGGCGGTGGATTGAAGACAAACTCGGCATCATCAGGCCGGGTGAAGTCCACCGACGTGTAGGCGACCTCGAAAACGACCTTGGAGTCAGTTCCGAACACCTGCACGCGGAGCGGCAGCTTGGTCTCGCCGTCAATCGCGATCCGCACTTGGCCGATCAAGGTGTTGTCATCGTTCGGATCAAGCACCAGCTCGTACGCCGGGCGGCCGGCAACTTCGACCGAACTGTCACTCGTCACCGTGGTCGTTGGCTCGAGCGCTTCGAGCACCCGATCAGCCGCCTCTTGCGGCGTCCTAGGCATCGCCGACGGCGTAGTGCCAGGTTCGCGAGCTTGATCGGCGGTCAGGGTGCGGTGCGTGGACGCATTCTCCTTGCTGGACCAGGTCCAGACATCTGTGCCGTTCCTGATGATGTCGTATTCGCTGTAGGTGTCCAGTACGGCCAAGCGCGCCTTGTCCGGCGCTGAATATCGCACCCGAAGTGTGTGGGTGCCAGAAACCAGAGAGGTGAGCTCTGGGTCGTCGTGCCCATCTGCGCCGGGAATGGCCGGAATCCCCAGATCGGCGCGCTCTATGACGGTTCCGGACAACCCATCAGTTCGAGCCTGCTGGAGGTCGACCAGCAACTCCTGCGGCGTCCGGGGCGGCAGCTTATCTTCGGCGCTCGCGGTTGCGGCGACCAGGCCGGTCCCCGCAACGACGAGCACGAAGGCCAGCGGCGCCAGCAAACGCAGCATCGGTGTGGAGTCGAAAATCCGCATGTGCCCATTGTTGCCTCCGCTCACTGTGAGAACCCTGAGGTGCTTCGCTCACTGCAAGAACCCCTGAGACCCGTTCGCAGCCCCGCCTTTCGGCTGCTCGCGCATCGCGCTTTGAGGCCGCCGAGTTCGTCGTCGCTCGCGGAGGAAGAACGCCTCCGCTCCCTCCTTCTCACCACGGCGGCGCGCGATTATCGACGCTCGCAGCCGATACTTGGCGTGTGCGGGTGCTATTGGTCGACGACGAGGAGCGGATGGTCTCCGCACTGCGGCGCGGGCTCGCAGCCGAGGGATTCGTGGTGGAGAGTGCCAGCGACGGGACAGCTGGCCTACGGCTGGCTCAGCACGGCGACTTCGATGCTGTGGTGCTCGACGTCATGCTCCCTGGGCTCTCCGGATATGAGGTCGTACGTCGGCTACGAGCTCGCGGAAACTGGGTTCCGGTGCTGATGCTGTCGGCCAAGGATGGTGAATACGATCAGGCCGACGGCCTCGACGATGGCGCCGATGATTATCTGACCAAGCCTTTTTCCTTCGTCGTCTTGTTGGCCAGGATTCGAGCGTTGCTGCGGCGCGGCGCCAGGGCTAGGCCGGTGGTTCTCAGCGCAGGAGACTTGAGCCTTGACCCCGCGAGCCGCGAGGTCTGGGTGAACGGCGTGCCTGCTGACCTGACGCCTCGGGAGTTTGTGCTGCTGGAGTATCTGATCCGAAACGCCGGTCGGGTGATCGGCAAGGCTGAGCTGCTCGATCACGTGTGGGACAGTGCCGCCGATGTTGCGCCCAATGCCGTCGAGGTCTATGTCGGCTACCTGCGGCGCAAGATCGGGAATGATCGTCTGATCACGGTACGCGGCGTCGGCTACCGGCTGATGGCGTGATCTAAGGAACTCAGCAGGTGAAGGGATTCTGGACGATGAGCCTGCGGGCTCGCCTCATGATCATTGGGCTCGCCGGCGTCGGCATCGCGCTGATCATGGGCGGCCTGGCGTTCTTCGGTGCACTGACCTACTCGGTCAATCGCACGATGGACAACGAAGCCCTGGCCAGTGCGCAAGAGGTTGCTGCAATGGTCGACGAGAATCGGCTGCCAAGTCCCATTCCGGTGTCCGGCGCTCATGTGGTCCAGGTGGTGGACGCCCAGCAACGGGTAATCGGCGGTTCGGTGACAGCCGACCGGCTCACCCCGTTATTGCGGCCCAACGAGCTCGCGACTGCTCTCGGGGGAGAGGCGGTCCTGCTGGACGGCGTCCGCGTCGGCACGTCCGAGCCGCTGCGGGTCAGAGCGATCACTGCGGGATCGGCGAACGCCCCGGTCAGCGTGATCATCGGCCTGCCTTTCGGCGATGTGCTCGCCACGCGTACGGCGCTGCGGAACGCGCTGCTCATCACATTTCCGCTGCTGCTCGCGGCCCTCGCGGCCATCGCGTGGCGGGTAATCGGCTGGACACTGCAACCTGTGGAGCAGCTCCGCGCCGGTGCCGAGCAGATCAGTCGAACAGGCCGGATCCGTGGCTCGGCCTGGGGTGAACGGCTCCCGGTACCGACTGCGGCAGACGAGATTCGCGCTCTCGCTGTGACCCTCAACGAGATGCTCGATCGGCTGGCCGACGCTCAAGAACGGCAGCGCTCGTTCGTGGCGGATGCGGCGCATGAGTTGCGAAGCCCACTGGCCAGCATCCAGGCCCAGCTAGAGGTCGCTGGCAGACTTGGCGATGGCGGCACCCTACCCAGTGACCTCATGCCGGACGTCAAACGGCTGACCGGGCTCGTCGAGGATTTGTTGCTCCTGGCACGTGCCGACGCCGACACCAAACCACCGGCGCGGTTGACCCGTGTCGATGCACGTGAACTTCTTGCCGACGTGACTGGGTCGTACGCAGGTGCCCGAGTCCTAGTGGCACTCGTCGCGAAGAAGCCGGTGATGATCATGGTCGAGGCCGGCGAGCTGCATCGTGCGGTTGGGAATCTGGTTGACAATGCGGTGCGTTACGCGCGGACGCAGGTGGAGGTAGCTGCGAGAGTTGATCAGGGTTGGGCGGTAATCAGCGTCAGCGACGACGGCCCAGGCATTGCACGGGAAGATCGGGAGCGCGTTTTCGAGCGCTTCACCAGGCTCGATGACGCTCGGGGTCGTAACTCTGGGGGTGCAGGTCTGGGACTGGCCATCGTCCGTGAGCTGGTCACTCGAGCGGGCGGTACCGTCGCTTTTACTGCGGTTGAGGCTCCGTGGCGTACGCGTGCGGAGTTGCGTCTCCCCTTGGGTCCGACGACGACGATCACGAAGTGATATCGATCGGGCCACCAATTGCTGGTCTTTCAGCCGTGTTAGCACTCTCACCCCCTTGTCTGCTAACTGCTGCGTAGGGACTATTAAGCCAAAGTCGGCTGGTGATCAACGACGTACCACCACGGTGCTGCACGTGAGCAGCGAGTTGGGAGGTCATCATGGATGGCTATCGGCCATCGTCGATCGAGGTAGCACCGCTGCAAGCCGATGGATCGCTGTATGGCTTCATGTTGATGGGACGCTGGCCCAACGACACCGTCGAGTGGGCGAGATTCTTGGTGCTTGCCGTGCAGATGGCTGCCGTTCCGGGTTTGCTGCCGACCAGCACCGTATTTCGAGTACGTGAGGAGTTGCCGGAAGAGCCACACCCGAGCGCCATTGGTCTGGTGGTGGCCGAGGGGCAACTGCTGGGTGACCATCCTCTTCGGCCCGGGCATTTTGCGGAGCATCAGCCGCCTGGGCTGATCGTGCTGCACCCGCCTTCCAGCACGCTTTCGAGCGTTCCGGAGTACAAGGTGGCATCGGGATGTGTTTTCCTGCCTGGTCTGCCGCACCTAGGACTGGATCATCGTGCCGCCTGGGTCGAGGCCGACGTGGACGGTACGGTGACGCAGCTCATCAGCAAGGTCGGCATTGATCCTCAGGTCAACGCCGACACGGCCGCGCTGGCCATGCTGCTTGCCGCGTAATGCGGGCTGAGCCCTTCGACAAGCTCAGGACGGCGCCCTTCGACAAGCTCAGGACGGCGCCCTTCGACAAGCTCAGGACGGCGCCCTTCGACAAGCTCAGGACGGCGCCTTCGACAAGCCTCAGGGCATCAAAGCCCTTCGACAGGCTCAGGGCGCGCTCCTTCGACAGGCTCAGGGCGCATTCCTGCGACAGGCTCAGGGCACAAGTTCACCGGCTCCGGGCGCACGGAAATGAAATCGCCTCTCGAGACGTCCGCGCCTAGCATGGCCGTCCATGGGGCATGTCGAGCTTGCCGGGGTGAGCTATCACTTGCCCGACGGGCGCGTGCTGCTCGACGATGTGTCATTCCGCGTTGGTGAAGGCTCCACGGTCGCCCTGGTAGGGCCCAACGGCGCCGGCAAGACCACGCTGCTGAAGATCATTGCTGGCGATCTGACGCCGACCGGCGGGTCGGTGTCTCGGAGCGGTGGCGTGGGTGTGATGCGTCAGTTCATCGGCAGCGTCCGGGACCCCTCACATCCCGAGCGGCCCTCCGGATCGACGACCGTACGCGACCTGCTCTTCTCGCTCTCGCCACCCGCACTGCGTCACGCGGTGTACGAGGTTGACCGACTTGAGCTGAAGTTGATGGAGGACGATCGGGAACAGACGCAGCTACGTTACGCGCAGGCGCTGGCCGAGTACGCCGACGCAGGTGGGTACCACTTCGAGGTGATCTTCGATGCCTGCTGTACCGAGGCCCTGGGGATGAGCTACGACCGAGCCAAGTGGCGCGAGCTCAGCACGCTCTCCGGAGGGGAGCAGAAGCGCCTTGCGCTGGAGGCGTTGCTGCGGGGTCCAGATGAGGTCCTGCTCCTTGATGAACCAGACAACTTCTTGGATGTGCCGGCCAAGCGATGGCTCGAGGGCCAGCTCATCAACAGCCAGAAATCAGTGCTGCTGGTGAGCCACGATCGCGAACTGCTGGCCCAAACCGCGAAGACAATCGCGGTGTTGGAGTTGGGCGCCGCCGGCAATTCGGTGTGGATTCACGGATCCGGCTTCGCCAGCCTCGCAGCCGCCCGTCGAGACCGGTTCGCACGCTTCGAGGAGCTGCGGCGGCGCTGGGACGAGCAACACAAGAAGCTTCGCGAGCTGATGCTGATGTACAAGGCCAAGGCCGCGTACAACTCCGGCATGGCCTCGCGGTACCAGGCGGCCCAGACCCGGCTGGCCAAGTTTGAGGAGGCTGGGCCGCCTCAGGCGGTGCCGCTGGAGCAGAGAGTCTCAATGCGGCTCAGCGGAGGGCGCACGGGGAAGCGCGCGGTCATGATCGATAACCTCGAGCTGACCGGCCTGATGAAGCCGTTCGACGCCGAGATCTGGTTCGGTGATCGGGTTGCCGTGCTCGGGTCGAACGGCTCCGGAAAATCGCATTTCCTCCGCTTGCTGGCACGCGGCGGCTCCGATCCTGATCGTGAACACGAGCCGGTCAGCGATCTTGACATCTTGCCGGTTACCCATACCGGCAAGGTGAGACTCGGTGCCCGGGTACGACCCGGCTGGTTCGCGCAGACCCACCATCATCCTGAGCTGCTGAGTCGCACTCTGCTCGAGATCTTGCATCGTGGTGATGATCATCGGGCCGGTATGGGGCGTGAGGAGGCGTCCCGCAAACTGGACCGCTACGAGCTGGCCAGGTCCGCCGAGCAGCGATTCGAGTCGTTGTCGGGAGGTCAACAGGCGCGGCTCCAGATTCTGCTGCTGGAGTTGAGCGGCGCGACGCTGCTGCTTCTCGACGAGCCGACCGACAATCTCGACCTGGAATCCGCGGAGGCACTGGAGCAGGGCCTCGATTCCTTCGAGGGCACAGTGATCGCCGCCACCCACGACCGGTGGTTCGCACGCGGCTTCGACAGGTACTTGATCTTCGGCGGCGACGGCAGCGTTTATGAATCGACCGATCCGGTGTGGGATGAGGCCCGGGTGGACCGACTGCGATGAGCGATCGAAGCCGGGGGCGGGGGTTAACCCGAACCGAAGGTTTAGGGCAGGCATCAGTGCGCGAAGCCGGCTGTGATCACCATGCTGGGTGGCATGACGACCGACGAGCTGAGCCGTAGCACCCCGCTAGCCGATGATCATCGTTTGGCAGCGAGGAGACCTTTGCTCCGCCGCCCCTGGGTGGCGCCGCTGGCACTGCTCACAGTGATCTTCATCGGCTATGCGGTGCCGCCTTATCTCACCTTTGACCCAGCGCGAGCTCGAATCCAGCCGATGCCACCCCATGCCAGCTACTACCCGCTGCTGGTCACCCACATCTTCCTCGGTTCGATAGCGCTGCTCGCAGCCTGCCTCCAGGTGTGGCCGTGGCTCCGCCGGTCCCACCGCGCCGTTCATCGCTGGAGCGGCCGTGTCTATGTCACCGCGGCGCTGATGGCCTCGGTCTGCGTCATGATCATCGCGCCAATGGGCCAGTTCGGCGCCAATCAGCGGGTGGCAAACACGATGCTGGCTGTGCTCTGGTTCGGTACCACGCTGGCCGGCTTCCGAGCGATCCGGCAACGCCGCTATGCCGATCACCGCCAATGGATGCTGCGCAGCGTTGCCCTGGCCTTCTCCATCATCGCCAATAGAGTCTGGCTACCGATCGCGTTCGCTGTGTTCGTGCCAGAGATCTATACCGGTGCCGAGGTCGATCCGGTTGCGCTCGGCCAGGCAATTGGGGTCGCAAGTTGGATGAGTTGGGTCGTCAACCTGCTGATCGTCGAGTGGTGGCTGCACCGCCGAAGGACCTCCGACGCGAGTATCGGCAGGGAACTGGGTCAGCCGAGCGCTAACCGCATCAGGACGCGCGGGAACCCACCAGAGACTGCGTTGGTGTCGGCGGCCTTGGTGAAGCCGGCATCCTCGAAGAGCTTGCGGGTGCCCACATAGGCCATCGTGAGGTCGACCTTCTTGCCGCTGTTTTCCACGGGGTAACCCTCGATCGCTGGCGCACCCTTTGAGCGCGCGTACGCCACAGCACCGTGGAGCAGGGCGTGCGAGATGCCCTTGCCGCGGTGGCCCGGGCGGACACGGATACACCACACCGACCAGACCGGTAGCTGATCAATGTGGGGAATCTTGGTGGAACGAGCGAAGGGCAGTTCGGACCGGGGTGCGACAGCCGCCCACCCGACCACTTCCAGATCTTGGTAGGCAAGGACGCCGGGTGCGACGCGACGAGCGCAGAGCTTCTTCACATAATCACCCCTGGCCCGGCCGACGAGCGCTTGGTTTGTCTTTGAGTCGAGCCGATGGCTCAAGCACCAGCACACCGTGGAATCAGGGTTCTTGGGCCCGAGCATCGTTGCAACATCGTCGAATCGTGAAATCGTCGCGGGGCGCACCTCGATGGTCACCACGCCACGCTAACCCCGGGCTACATGCCATACAGGCTTACGCGCCAGAGTCCAATATGATCACTTCTTGGTGCCACGTGGGTGCGGTCGAGGGACGCCTTATCACCTACACGCAGGGTCATCTGGGAGGTCAGCCGCTCCCAGAGCACCGGCGAGTGCGATTGCTGCCGTGTCCCGGCTTGGTTACGGTGAGCCAGAGATGCGGAAGCTGATGCTGGCCGAACGCGTCGTGCGGAATGAAGGAAGGACGAACACTGGCGGAATATCCGTGCTCACGCCTCCGAGAAAATGCTTCTGACTAGCCCAAACGCAGCTGCGTTTCCCTGCGGTCGCGGCGACCATCTCTCGTCTGCTCTCCAATGCGTCGTTGGAGCTGGCGCGCATGAAGGCCGGAGAGCAGCAGTAAAGCGCGGCTCAGATTGAGGGGTGCCCCCTCAATCCTGATGGGTGCGCCCCCCATCACGCTCGCTGAATGTCTGGGCGACACATTGCCCCAGATCGCCGGTGGGGACGGTTCGCAAACTTCTGATACACAGGCGTTCACCAGAGTGCGGAGCAGTCCAGGTCGTCGCAAGCGGTGAGCGTGCGCTGCAGGTAAGGCAGCCAGACGAACTGCAGATCGGTGAGCAGACCGCCGCGGCTGTACTCGACGGCGATGTAGACCCCCATCGGGATCATCAGTCGGTAGTCGGTCCACAGCTGGTCCCAGGAGTAGCCGTCGACACCGTGAGCCAGGAGCTGATCATGGTAGCGCCGGAGCAGCGGCTTCTCCAGCCTCCGCCGTTCGGCGACGGGCCAGTCAAGAACAGTCGCGTAGACCAGGTCGTGGACACCGAGCCAGGTGGTCAGGCTCCAGTCGAACGGCTGTCGGTCGATCAGGTAGAGCGGCCGGGATCCCGTGCGCGGGACCAGAATGTTGGTGCAGCCGGGATCGCCGTGGATGATCGTGAACCCGTCTGAGTTGCGCGTGCGTTCGATGATTGCGGCCGGGTGCCGGGCGATCACCTGATTGATCAGGTCGGGCCAGTGGGTGGCCAACTCGCTCCTGCTGTGCCCCAGCACATGCGGAACACCGGGCGCGGCGATGTCGACGAAGTGCTGGACGTGCGTCTCGTCGTGGATCGGCTGGCCGGCCGCGTTCAGCCGGTTGGCGCCCCACCAGCGGGCGTGCATCGCAGCGAGACCGTCGGCCAGAGCGAGCGCATACTCCGCGGTGGGCCGACGGCCGGTCGCCTCGACGTGGGTGGCAGTGACGTCGTCAAGCAATAGGTGATAGGCCCGGTCGGCGGTCGAGTGGGCGGCATCGTGACAGCGGACCAGCGGCGCATCTGGAACGTCGACGTAGTCGCGGGTGTAGTAGCGAACCTCGGAATCGCTGAAGGACTCGTCATCGTCGAGGTCGGTGCGAACCATCTTGAGGAACAGGCTGGTCGGACGCTCGCCGGCCGCGTCGGCAGAGTAGCGCGGCCGCAGCCGGGCGTTGGTCGACCAGTTGCCGTCGCCGTTGTGGAGTTCGACGGCGATCACCTTCCCGGCGCTGAGGGCGCCGCTAGTCGAAAGGGCAGCGGTCAGCCATTCCGGCGTGGCCTGCTCCGCGCTGGTGATCACGGTATTGGGCATCGGCGATCCGATCAGTATTCCTGCGTCGAACCTCCCACACCGCAAGCTCGACGGCGAGCGGTGTTTTTTTTTTTTTTTTTTTTTTTTTTTTTTTTTTTTTTTTTTTTTTTTCTCTCGAACCTCCCACACCGCAAGCTCGACGGCGAGCTGTCTTGATCGTCGTCGAGAGTCAGGGACCGGGCCTCGCGGCTATCGCTCGCTCGCGAGTGCGGTGGCAGATGATCTCCGCGACCCTCACTGATCGCTGGAATCTGGCGAGTCGGCTTGGCGTCGGAGGTGTGCGGTGACCCGTCTCCGAATCTCGCATGACCATTGAGCGCCCGCCCACCAGTGGCGAATCACCCAAGAGCTGGTCCAGCTGCACATCATCGTCTGACTCGCTCATCGTTCCTCGACCCGCTGTGAGGCAGCGAGACCACGGCAGCCATCTGTGAGAGCGCCTCAGCGATCACCCGGTCACGATCACTCGCTGCGTGCTGATAGGTCATGGCGGCGTGGACGCTGGAATGCCCGAGTCGGCTCATCAGCTCGGCGAGTGTCGCGCCGGTGGCAGCCGCCAAGGTGGCCCCGGTATGGCGAAGATCATGCCAGCGAAATCAGGACGCCCGGCCGCCTCGCGGGCCCGGTTGAAATGCCGAAAGAGCGTCGCCGGTGCCAGCTGCCGATCAGAGCCGCGGGAAGCCGGAAACAGCAGCGCGCGAGCACCGACCCCGGCATGATCAGCCAGATGCCGCTTGAACTCCGGCAGCAGATGCGGCGGGATCGAGACGTCACGCACGCCAGCACTTGACTTCGGGGGGCCCGATGATCGGCTTCTGTCCGGCCACCCTTGCGACTGCGCGCCGGACTCTGATCACCCGCTGAGCGAGATCGAGATCCCCGCGGCGCAGCTCGGCTAGCTCGCCGTAGCGCAGCCCGCACCAGGCCGCGATCAGCACCGGAGCCGAAGCCGCTCGGGCATCTGCTCGGCGATGGTTGTCAGCTCCTCCAGGCTCGCCGGTCAGCTCTTGTGAACCGTCTTCGAGCTACTCCCGCCACGGATCACGCACGGGTTGATCGTGACCAGCTGCTCGCTCACTGCAGTGCCCATGATCGTGCGCAGCAGCGAATACGCGTGGGCCCGATAGGTCGGTGTCGTCGGGTCGAGCGCCGCGTGCCAGCTCCGCACGACCAGGGGAGAGATCGCGGTCAGCCGGTACTCGCCGAGAGCGGGGAGGATGTTCCGGTCCAGGAGCTGGGCGTAATGGGCTCGGGTCCGAGGCCGCAGCGTACGCGAGTCGAGCCAGCTGGCGGAGTACTCACTCAGTGTCGGCGGCTGAGCAGCCAGCGCGGCAGCGGCACGTCCCTTGGGTGGGATCCAGTCCCCGCTGGCGATCATGGTGCGCTCATCACGCAGCCAGCCCTCGGCGTCCATCTTCGCCTCGAGGGTGTCCGGCGCGGCGTGTCGCGCGAGATCAGGCCCGATGTAGCTCGCCTGATAGCGTTCGAGGGCAGTTCCGCTAGTCGGAACAGTTTCGTCAGGCTGAGGGGTGTCAGATGGAATACCAGTTTCGCTTTGGGGTGTTTCTCAGGCCGGACCCCAAGACGTGCGCGGCCGTGACACAAATCACCGATCAGCTGCGGGCGCAGTACGGGTTGGTCTCGGCGGGTGCATTCCCGCCGCACATCACATTGGCAGGCAACTTGCCCGTCATCGTTCCGCTGGCCGAGTTGATGCAACTGATCGGCTTTGTATTGCGTCGACTGCCGGCGTTTAGCGTGCACAATCTGGGAGTGCGGCGGCTGGCGGATTCCACAATCGCCTATGACGTCTCAACCCTGGATGGCGGGCCGAACAGGCAGCTTCTTTCTCTGGCTGGTGCGGTTGATTCGGTCGTACGGCCACTGGTAGGTCCGAGCGGTCCGCTGCCTCCGGCGTTATATGAGCCGGACAAATGGATGGCCCACATCTCGCTGGCATCCCATGAGCTCAGGGTGCGCGCCGACCTCCGCGGGGAAATAGAGGACTACGTGAATGAGCTGGGTGTCAGGGCGCCGTCATCGTTCATGGCCGACACGGTGATGCTCTATCGCTTCGCTCACAACACCTGGACTGGTAGCTGGTGGCGGGACATACGTTGGGAGCACGTACGCAGCTGGCGCCTGACCCCGTAACGCGCGCTCTATGAGCGTCGCGAGCAGAACACAAAGAATCAGCGTTCACCGATCGGGACGAAGTCCCTGCTCCGGATGCCGGTGTAGATCTGTTTGGGTCGCGCGATCTTTTGTTCCTTGTCCTGCACCAGCTCTGACCATTGAGCGAGCCAGCCCGGCGCACGGCCGATGGCGAACAAAACTGTGAACATCTCCGGCGGGAACTGCAACGCTTCATAGATCAGTCCGGAATAGAAGTCGACGTTGGGATATAGCTTGCGCTTGACGAAGTACTCGTCCTCCAACGCGATCTTCTCGAGTTCCTGGGCGATCTTGAGCAGCGGATTGACGCCGGTCACCTCGAAGACATCGTCACAGGCCTTCTTGATGATCTTGGCCCGCGGATCGTAATTCTTGTAGACCCGATGCCCGAAGCCCATCAGCTTCTCTTTGCCCTCTTTGACCCCGGCAATGAAGTCAGGAATGTTGTCCGTCGTGTGTATCCGGTTCAGCATGGCGAGCACAGCTTCATTGGCGCCCCCGTGGAGCGGCCCGTAGAGCGCAGCGATCCCCCCGGCGACGGCCGAATAGGGATCGACCTGAGATGAACCGATCGACCGTACGGCGTTCGTGGAGCAGTTCTGCTCATGATCGGCGTGCAAGATGAACAGCACCTCGAGTGCGTGCACCAGCCGCTCATCAGCTTGATAGGTCGGCTCACTCATCTTGAACAGCATGGCCAAGAAGTTTGCGGTGTAGGACAGCGAGTTGTCCGGATACACGTAGGGGAAGCCCTGCTGATGCCGGTAAGCGAAGGCACCCAGTGTTGGCATCTTGGCGATCAACCGAGTGATCTGCAGCATGCGGTTCTCGGGATCGCCGATGTTGCTCGCCGCCGGGTAGAACGTCGAGAGCGCGCTGACTGTCGCCATCAGCATCCCCATGGGGTGGGCGTCGTAGCGAAACCCCTCGATGAACTGCTTGAGGTTTTCGTGGATGAACGTGTGGTAGGTGATGTTGAGCACCCAGTCGTCGAGTTGTGCCTGGGTCGGCAGCTCCGCGTTCAGGAGCAGATAGGCCACCTCGAGGAAACTCGATTGCTCGGCCAGCTGCTCGATGGGATAGCCGCGATACTCGAGGATCCCGAGATCGCCGTCAATAAAGGTGATCGCGCTGCGGCAGGAGGCTGTATTGACGAACCCGGGATCGTACGTGGCCAGCCCTTGCTCGCCTTTGACGGCGATTTGCCTCAGGTCAGCGGCGCGAATGGTTCCGTCGGTGATCGCGATCTCGTAGTCACGACCTGTTCGGTTGTCGCGAATGCTCAGGGAGTCAGCCTTGGCGGGCTCAACCGTGGGCGTATCGGTCATGCGCACAACCTACGCGTGGTCGTCATGCCTGAATAGTCGGGGGCCATATGATTTGGACCACTGGCGAGACGCCACTTTGACCGGTGGCAGACCCCCAGGTAGCCTGGACGGCTGTTGCGTCCAACGCGTGCGATTGCCGCGCCCGGATTGGGTTATTGGATGCGGCAAGGTTCATTAACACAAAACAAAGTTCGCTCGCGTCACAACGGAAGCCGGTTATGTCCACCTACAGCCCCAAGCCTGGCGACATCACCAGGTCCTGGCATGTCATCGATGCCAATGATGTCGTGCTGGGCAGGCTCGCGGTGACGGCTGCGACGCTGCTGCGCGGCAAGCACAAGCCGACCTTTGCGCCTCATGTCGACGGTGGCGACTTTGTGATCGTGGTGAACGCGTCCAAGATCGCTCTCACCGGAGACAAGCGGACCGACAAGCTGGCTCGCCGGCACTCTGGCCGGCCCGGCAGCCTGAAATCTGTGCCCTACGGCGAGCTGCTCGACCGCGACCCGCGCAAGGCTGTCGAGCTCGCTGTCTGGGGGATGCTCCCGAAGAACAAGCTCAGCCGCCGGCAGATCAGGAAGCTCAAGGTGTATGCCGGTCCCGAGCATCCGCACACCGCTCAGCAGCCGAAGCAGTACGCGATTACCCAGATCGCGCAGTAGCCTCGCATCGACCACACCGCACAAACCCTCCGAAGCAAGGAACCAGCTGCCGTGACTGACACCGCCACCGAAAAGGTGGTCGAGGACGAGATCACTCCGTTCGTCGAGGATCACCGCGAGATCGCCTACCGCTCGGAGGCGACGCCGCAGGTCTCGCATGGTCCAGCAGGGCGCCCGGCCGTTGTGGCGCCTGCTGGAGCAACTGGACGGCGTAAGGAGGCGGTGGCCAGGGTTCGCATCATTCCCGGCAGCGGACAGTGGACCATCAATGGCCGCACCTTGGACGACTACTTTCCCAACAAAGTGCACCAGCAGCTGGTTTCCGAGCCATTCGCGGCGGCTGCGGTCGCCGGCTCGTACGACGTCATTGCCCGCATCCACGGCGGCGGCGTGACCGGTCAAGCAGGGGCGCTGCGGCTCGGGGTTGCCCGGGCATTGAACGCCGTCGATGCAGAAGCCAGCCGAGCCGCGCTCAAGAAGGCCGGCCTGCTGACCCGCGATGCGCGGATCAAGGAACGCAAGAAGGCGGGCCTGAAGAAAGCCCGGAAAGCCCCGCAGTACAGCAAGAGGTAGTCGCGGGGACAAGATCAGTGGGCCGACTCTTCGGGACCGATGGCGTACGCGGAAAGGCCAACGAGGCGCTGACCGCGGAACTGGCGCTGAGCCTTTCCGTCGCAGCCGTCCGGGTGCTCGGCGAGAAGGGTGAGTTTCTCGGACATACGCCCTTTGCGGTGGTCGGCCGCGATCCGCGTGCTTCAGGTGAGTTCCTAGAGGCAGCCGTGGTGGCCGGTTTGGCCAGCGCGGGCGTCAACGTGATACGGCTTGGCGTGCTGCCGACTCCCGGCGTCGCGTTCCTCACTGAGGACAGCAACGCGGATCTCGGCGTCATGTTGTCCGCCAGTCACAACCCCATGCCCGACAACGGCATCAAGTTCTTTGCGCGCGGAGGCAACAAGCTGGACGACGCGCTCGAGGGCGCCATCGAGTCCCGGTTGGTTGACGCGTGGCCCAGGCCCACCGGCGCGGGCGTTGGCCGGGTCACGGTCCAGGAGTCGCTCGTTGAAACGTACCTGGCACACCTGGTCAACAGCGTCGGGACCCCAGTCAGTCTGGCAGGCATAAAGGTCGTCGTCGACTGTGCGAACGGCGCTGCGTATCAGGCAGCGCCGGCGGCCTTCGAAGCCCTGGGGGCTGAGGTTCACCGGATCCATGCGGAACCAGACGGTATCAATATCAACGAGAATTGTGGCTCCACTCATATGGACTCACTGCGATCGACGGTGCTGGAGCAGCGGGCTGACATCGGAATTGCACTCGACGGGGACGCCGATCGCTGCCTCGCTGTCGATACGTTCGGCAGAATCGTCGACGGCGATCAGATCTTGGCGATCTTGGCTGTCGCCCTTCGCGAAGAGGGCCGGCTCAAGAACGACACGGTTGTGGCAACCGTGATGAGCAACCTCGGTTTGGTCAATGCGATGCGAGAGGCCGGGGTGAGCGTCCAGCAGACCAAGGTCGGAGATCGTTACGTACTCGAGGCGATGCGGACCGGCGACTTCGTCTTGGGCGGGGAGCAGTCCGGTCACGTCGTCATGTTGGAGCACTCCACGACCGGCGACGGCATACTCACCGCGCTTCATCTGATGAGCCGCATGGCGACTTCGGGTCAATCCCTGGCGCAGCTCGCGTCGGTGATGACGCGGCTGCCTCAGGTACTGATCAACGTGCCAGGTGTCGACAAGAGCCGGGCAGCGTCTGAGCCCCAGCTCACCGCAGCAGTCGTCGAGGCCCAAGCCGAGCTCGGGGATTCGGGCCGGGTTTTGTTACGCCCGTCCGGTACGGAGTCCCTGGTACGCGTCATGGTGGAGGCCGAGAGTTACGAGACTGCCAACGCAATAGCGCATCGCCTCGCAGACGTGGTCAAAGCCTCATTGGCGCTGTGAGCTCAAAGGGCAGATGAGCACCGCAATTTCGCGCGGAACTCGAAGGAAGTTCGTTCAGCCGGGCAGCAGATCGTTGATGTCGATTGCGCCAAATATGGCGAGAGATATCGCCACGGCGGCCAAGACGACGGACAGGATGAGATAGAACAGGAAAATTCCGAATGCTGCAAAGAAGCCGAACTTGAGGGCTGTGCCTGCGCCGATCTGAACTTTTTCCGGTGCGACGCCGTACGAGTTGCTCACGTGACGACGCTACCGTCGGGACCGCTAGGAGAGCGATGCGCCGCTCCCATGCGCATCGATCATTTGCAATGGAGCTGCCAGTCGCCGCTGAAGGGTTGCGCGAGGCTTAAACCTTGCGGATTCGTACCCACTGCACCGAATGATCACGATCTTTGCGAAGGATGGCTGTCGCGCGGCCCCTGGTGGGCAGGATGTTGGCCTGAAGGTTCGGTCCGTTGATCGTGTCCCAGAGATAGCGGGCCTGCCGGATTGCCTGACTCGTCGTCAGGTCGGCGTAGCGGGTGAAATAGGAGCGCGGGTCGCGGAATGCCGTGTCGCGAAGTGAGAGAAAGCGACTCACGTACCAGTCCCGGATGTCTGAGGCATCCGCGTCGACATAGACGGAGAAGTCGAAGAAGTCACTTACAGCCAGGCCCGTCGTGCCATCGGGTCGCGGCCGGGCCGGCTGCAGCACATTCAGCCCTTCCAAGATCAAGATGTCTGGCCGCTGCACTCCTACCTTGGCGTCCGGAACGATGTCGTAGACGAGATGGCTGTAGACCGGCGCGAGCACCTCATCCTGGCCTGACTTGACGTCGATCACGAAACGCAGCAGGGCGCGCCGATCATAGGACTCCGGGAAACCTTTGCGTTGCAGCAGCCCGCGACGCTCCAGCTCGGCGTTGGGCAGCAGGAAGCCGTCGGTTGTCACCAAAGTGACCCGCGGATGCTCCGGCCAAGCGGCCAGCAGTTCGCGGAGCAGGCGTGCCGTAGTGGACTTCCCGACTGCAACCGATCCTGCGATGCCGATCACGAACGGCGTGCGCTGCACCGACAGATGAAGGAACTCATTCGTCGACTTGTGCAGCTCGCTGGTGTGCAGGAAATAGCGACTCAGCAGCCGAGTCAGCGGCAGATAGACCTCCCGGACATCCAGCATGCTGGTCGGATCGCCTAACCCGCGGACCTTCTCCAGCGTCGTCTGGTCGAGCGGGATCGGCATATGTTCGGCCAGCTCGGCCCAGTCTGCCCGGCTCCGCTCCACATAGGGACCGAGGAGGTGAGCGTCGTTCGGCATACGCAGAATCTAGTGGCGCAGGACACTGGTGTCGGAGTCGGAATCGGCTGACATCGTGGCCGAGGATCGCAACGACGCCAGCGCGGAAGCGCTGGAAAGGTACAGTTCCGCCTATGTGTGGAATTGTCGGGTACGTCGGTGAGAAGGTCGCGCTAGACGTCGTAGTCGAGGGTCTGCGACGTCTCGAATACCGTGGCTATGACTCAGCGGGCGTCGCAATTGTGGCCGACGGAGCGCTGTGTGTCTCCAAGAAGGCGGGCAAGCTCGGCAATCTGGAAAAACTGCTGGCTGAGGAACAGTTGCCTCCAAGCAGCCTCGGTATCGGGCATACCCGATGGGCAACCCACGGTGGCCCCACCGACCTCAACGCCCACCCGCACACCTCTTCCGACGGCCGAATTGCGCTTGTCCACAACGGCATCATCGAGAACTATGTGACGCTGCGCGACGAGCTGGCAGAGGCCGGCATCAGCTGCGTTTCCGAGACGGACACAGAGATCGTCGCGCAGTTGGTGGGTCAGCAGGTCTCAGCTGGACTTCCCCTGACCGAGGCCATGCGAGTGGTCTGTGCCCGGCTCCGTGGCGCGTTCACCCTGGTAGCGGTGGACAGTCAACTGCCCGACACGGTCGTCGCGGCGCGTCGCAATTCCCCACTCGTCGTCGGCGTGGGGAAGGGCGAAAACTTCGTCGCATCCGATGTCGCCGCGTTCATCGAGCACACACGCGAGGCCATCGAGCTCGGCCAGGACCAGCTGGTGAGCATCACCCCGGACGCAGTTGAGGTCATCACCTTCGACGGCGAGCCGGCCAAGGTAAAGCCCTACCGCATTGACTGGGACCTGTCCGCTGCCGAGAAAGGTGGCTATGACTGGTTCATGCGCAAGGAAATCTACGAGCAACCCCGCGCTGTCGCCGACACGCTGCTCGGGCGCCACGACGCGGATTCTCAGCTCACTCTGGATGAGATTCGGATCTCCGAGGCCGAGCTACGACGCGTGGACAAGATCATCGTGGTCGCCTGCGGCACTGCCTTCTACGCCGGACTCGTGGCCAAGTACGCAATCGAGCACTGGACCCGAATTCCCTGCGAGGTCGAGCTGGCGAGTGAGTTCCGCTACCGCGACCCGATTCTCAGCCCGACGACCCTCGTTGTTGCGATCAGCCAGTCCGGTGAAACCGCCGACACCCTGATGGCCATCAGGCACGCACGTGAGCAGCAGTCCCGGGTACTGGCGATCTGTAACACCAACGGCTCAACCATCCCACGGGAGTCCGATGCGGTGATCTACACCCATGCCGGGCCGGAGATCGGGGTGGCATCCACCAAGGGATTCGTTACCCAGCTGGTCGCGTGCTACCTGCTCGGGCTCTATCTGGCACAAGTGCGCGAGGCCAAGTACGGCGACGAAATCGCCGAGATCTTGCGGGAGCTCTCCGCGATGCCTGACGCCATCTCCAAGGTGCTTGAAGACATCGGGCCGGTGATGGAGTTGGCGGCCGAGTTCGCCGAGAAACGGTCGGTGCTGTTCATCGGCCGCCACGTTGGTTATCCGGTGGCCCTCGAAGGCGCGCTGAAGCTCAAGGAGTTGGCCTACATCCATGCCGAAGGGTTCGCGGCTGGAGAGCTCAAGCATGGGCCGATTGCGCTGATCGAGCATCAGGTGCCGGTGTTCGTCGTGGTCCCACCACGTGGCAGGGACATGCTGCACGACAAGGTGGTCTCCAACCTGCAGGAGGTACGCGCCCGGGGTGCCAAGACCATCGTCCTGGCCGAGGAGGACGACGACGAAGTCAACCGGTACGCCGATGTCATGATCAGGTTGCCGAGAGTCTCGACCTTGCTACAGCCTTTGGTGGCCATCGTGCCGCTGCAGATCTTCGCCTGCGAGCTTGCTACCAAGAAAGGCCACGACGTCGACCAGCCCCGCAACCTCGCCAAGTCCGTCACGGTCGAGTAATAGCAGATGATCACCTGCCGCGGCCTGTGCCCTGAGCATGTCGAAGGGCGCACTCGGGGCTTCGACAGGCGCCGTCCTGAGCTTGTCGAAGGGCGCACTCGGGGCTTCGACAGGCGCCGTCCTGAGCTTGTCGAAGGGCGCTGTCCTGAGCTTGTCGAAGGGCTCAGCCCACATCGCGCCGGTTCATGATCGTCGGGGTCGGGATCGACGTCTGCGACGTCGATAGGTTCGCTGAGTCAATCGAACGCCGGCCCGGCCTCGTACAACGGATCTTCACCACCGCCGAGGCCGAGCGCCCTATGGCGTCAAAGGCAGCTCGCTTCGCGGCCAAGGAGGCATTGGCGAAAGCGTTGGGAGCGCCCGACGGTCTGTCCTGGTTGGACGCGGAGGTGCTCACCGACGATCACGGCAAGCCTTCGTTCAAGATCACCGGCACGGTCGCTGCCCGTGCTGCCGAACTCGGCATTTGCACCATTCACCTGAGCATGTCCCACGATGCCGGCATAGCGTCGGCCGTCGTAATCTGCGAAGGGTGATCATGCGTGCGTACCGGGTCGACAAGATCCGGCGGATCGAGGAGCGGGCAATCGCCGTCGAGGGAGTCGACGCGCTGATGCAGCGGGCCGCAGCAGCGGTCGCCGCCAGTGCATCCGACTTGCTCCACGCGACGAGCGGGGGCCGGTACGGGCGCCGCGTGATGATCATGGTCGGTGCTGGCAACAACGGCGGCGACGCTCTGTTTGCCGGCGTACGGCTGGCTCGGCGCGGCGCCCGCGTCACAGCAATCCGCTGCCTGGGCACCCCGCACTCGGCGGGCCTGGCGGCATTGCTCAGCGCAGGTGGCCGAGCCGTCGACCTCGATGATCAACAGGCGCTTGATCCGAGAGGGTATGACCTGGTCGTGGACGGAATCCTTGGCATCGGGGGCCGTCCAGGGCTGCCTGCCCGGGTTGGCCAACTTGTGCAATCGGTCGAGGTCCAGGGCATTCCGATCATCGCCGTTGACCTTCCCTCCGGAGTTGCTGCCGACACGGGCGCGGTACCTGGCCCTGCGGTACGAGCAACTCGGACGGTTACTTTTGGCGAGCGGAAGCCGTGCCACCTGCTGCAGCCGGCGCTGAGTCGCTGCGGCGCCATCTCGGTGGCCGATATAGGACTCGGCACTGACCATGACGAGACAGCCGACCTGGTTGGTATAGATGAGGATGACCTGGCAGCAGCCTGGCCTTATCCGACCGAGCAGAGCGACAAATACGCGCGCGGTGTGGTCGGGGTGGACACTGGCTCTGACCAGTATCCAGGTGCTGCGGTGATGTCGGTCTACGGCGCGGTTTACGGCGGCGCGGGTTACGTCCGATTTCTCGGTGCGGAGCGTCCGGCGGCGACTATCTCGGCCCAGTTGCCGAACGTTGTGTTCGCGCCCGGGCGGGTTCAGGCGTACCTCTTCGGCTCTGGCTGGGGCGAACGGGCCGATGGCGCCAAGGTGCTGGCTGAGGTGGCTGAGGAGGGAATACCAGCTGTCGTCGATGCCGACGGTCTTGGCTATCTGCCGAAACCTGCGCCTGCCAGCTGGCTGCTGACCCCCCATGCGGGCGAGTTGGCGAGGTTGCTCGAGCGTGATCGAGCCTGGGTCGAAGACGACCCCATCCGAGCGGTCATTGCCGGCGCAGAGCAGACTGGCGCCACTGTGTTGCTGAAGGGTGCCACCCAATTGGCAGCAGCTGCCAGTGGAGGGCCCGTGCTCGTCGCTGTACCTGGTCCGGCGTGGACTGCCCAGGCGGGATCGGGCGATGTGCTTGGCGGCGTTTGCGTCGCCTTGCTCGCCGCCGGCGTGGACCCGCAGCGAGCCGGACAGCTGGGTGCCTCCGTGCAGGCGGTAGCTGCGGCCGAACATCCTGGCGTGCTGGCTCCGCAGGAGCTGGCGCGCGTCATCGGCAAGACACTTGGGCGTCTCGAACAGCGCGGGAGGGCCCAATGACCAATCAACTGCGCGTACCGACCGCAGTCGCCGGCATCGACCCCGCCACCGCCTGTGCAGAGATCGATCTGGCTGCCTTTCGGGCCAATGTGGCCACCCTTCAGGCCCACTCCGGTGTTCCGGCCATGGTCGTTGTGAAGGCGGACGGTTACGGGCACGGGATGCTCGAATGTGCTCGGGAGGCGAGGGTCGCTGGCGCCAAGTGGCTTGGTGTAGCCACGCCAGCTGAGGCATTGATGCTCCGGGAAGCGGGCGACGCAGGCCCTGTACTGGCCTGGCTGTACGGCGTGGAGGAGGATCTAGCTCCCCTGGTCGCCGCCGACGTTGACGTGGCGGCCCATTCGGTTGAACACATTGGCCGGCTGACCGCTGCGGCCGCAACGTCTGAGCGCCGGGCCAGGGTGCACCTCAAGATCGACACTGGACTCTCCCGCAACGGGACACCAAGCTACAAATGGCAGCAGGTATGTGCCGTGGCAGCCGAGGCCGAGCAGGCCGGGGCTCTCGAGGTGGTGGGCATCTGGTCACACTTCGCCGCGGCCGACGAGCCTGGCCATCCGTCGGTTCCTGTGCAAGTTGAGGCTTTTCAACGCGGGTACGAACAAGCCAGGGCCGCAGGCCTCGAGCCGACGCTGCGTCACCTGGCGAACTCCGCTGGATCGCTGGTTGTGCCTGAGGCGCGATTGGATCTGGTACGTGTCGGCATTGCCGCGTACGGCATCGATCCCGCCCCCGGCATCGCGGCGCTGGCCGGTGTCGCATTGCGGCCCGTAATGCGGCTGCGCTCGCAGCTAGTCAATGTGAAACAGATCCCTGCGGGCGCCAGCGTCTCGTACGGATGGACCTGGACCGCAGATGCTGCGACGACCGTTGGGCTGGTGCCGCTCGGCTACGGCGACGGGATCCCGCGGCACGCCAGCAACCGTGCATGGGTGGGCTGGTCGGGAGGCCGGGTGCCGGTCCGCGGCCGGATCTGCATGGATCAGTTCGTCGTTGAGCTGGGCGCGGGAGAAGTGGCAGAGCCGGGCGAAGAAATCATCCTGTTCGGTCCCGGCGATCGTGGCGAGCCGACCGCGGCTGAGTGGGCGGCCTGGTGCGACACCATTGGCTACGAAATCGTTACCCGAATCGGAACGCGGGTGCCGCGTCGCTACCTGCATGCCAGTCCGGAGCACACCTGATGGCGCCGAAGCGGCGCAGGCTGGCGGCGGGGTTCGGCCTGGTCACCAGCGTCGCAGCGCTCGCGGCCGGCGGGATCGCGATGGGGCTTGAACTGGAACGCAGGATCATCGCCAAGCGGATCACGCGAACCTCCGTGGCGAATCTTGAGGCATTCTTCTCACTGCGATCTCAGGGCCCTGATGTCACCACGCCGGACGGCGTGGTGCTGCACACCGAAGTCGATGAGGCTGCCGAGGATGATCTCACGCTGGTGTTCGTGCATGGCTATGCGCTGAACCTGGATTGCTGGCACTTCCAGCGCCTCCACTTCCGAGGTCGGTTGCGCCAGGTCTTCTACGACCAGCGCTCCCATGGCAGGTCAACCCGCTCGGAGGCAGAGCGCTGCCGGATTCCCCAGCTGGCCGAGGACTTGTACCAGGTCCTGGAGGAGGTCGTCGGCTCCGGACCAGTGGTTCTGATCGGGCACTCGATGGGCGCGATGACGATCATGCGACTCGCCCAGTCCCACCCCGAGCTGTTCGGCAGTCAGGTGCTGGGCGTGGCGATGTTCTGCACGTCGGCTGGGGAGTTGACGGACCACTCGCCGATCCGCGGCATTCCGGGCCGCACCTTTCACCGAGTCGCTGAGCCGTTGATGGCAGGCCTGAACCGGATCCCAGAGCTCGTCTCCCAGGGACGCCGCGCGGGAAGCGATCTTGGATATGTGGTGACCCGTCGGATGGCTTTCGGATCAAACGTGCCGCCGAGCTACGTCGATTTCGCCTCCGAGATGCTCGCAGAGATCCCGCTGGAGGTGGTAGCTGATTACTATCCCGCCATTGGCGAACTAGACGAGTACCAGGCCCTC
This sequence comes from uncultured Actinomycetota bacterium, assembly GCA_963740515.1. Taxonomy (GTDB): domain Bacteria; phylum Actinomycetota; class Actinomycetes; order Propionibacteriales; family Propionibacteriaceae; genus Microlunatus. The sequence continues at coordinate 105,541 of CAVUEO010000034.1, read as the reverse complement.
GAGATCGTCAGCAAGGTACCAACAGTCGTCGCCGGCGGCGAGGACGACATAATCACTCCGATTGAGCACACGGCTCGGATCATTGAGTTGCTCCCGAACGCGGAAGCGATTCGAGTCCCGGAGTGCGGGCACCTGGGGATGATCGAGAAGCACGAGATCTTCAATGACGCTCTCGATCGGCTGCTTGCCCGGGCACGCGCCAACCTGGAGTGAGCCTCGGCGAGGAAGATTAGTGCCTGATCTCTGCCGCCTGCTAGTCTTCTACCCTCACCGGTTGCTTTCCGCAGCCGGGCCACCAGTGCTGCGCGAGAACGGAAGGCGCAGCGAGGTTCGTCTTTCCTACCATGACTAATCAGGTCTGGGCGTTCGACGTGCCTAGACAATCGCCCGCCCCGACGGGTGAGAACTGAGATGTCATGTCTGCCAAACCCGCCAAGAGCGACCGCGCGCCCAAGAGCCGCTGGTCAACCGCCGAACGCACCACCCCTGAGCATTCACCCCGGCGCCGCGATGGCCAGTCCTCACTGAAGCCAGCGTTGCCCGCTCCCTCCTCCGCCCCGACCCTGGACGCTGCGTCCTGCGACTTTGCTGACCTGGGCGTCCCCGAGAACCTGGTCGCCGCGCTCGGCGCGGGTGGCATCGCGAAGCCGTTCCCGATCCAGGCCGCAACCATCCCAGATGCGCTCGCGGGCAGGGACGTGCTCGGCCGTGCCCGTACGGGCTCGGGCAAGACCCTGGCCTTCGGCCTGCCCATGATCACCAGACTCACCGGGTCGTCCCGCCCAGCGAGGGTGTCACCACGCGGTCTGGTCCTGGTGCCCACCCGCGAGCTGGCCATGCAGGTCGCCGACGTCATGGCGCCCTTGACCCGGATCGCCGGGCTGTCGCTGGTCCTGGTCGCCGGCGGCATGCCGTACCCGCCGCAGATCCTGGCGTTCTCCCGTGGTGTGGACATCGTGGTTGCGACCCCCGGGCGGCTGATCGATCTGATGGACAGAGGGGACGCCGACCTGAGCTGCATCGAGATCACGGTGCTCGACGAGGCGGATCACATGGCCGACCTGGGCTTCCTGCCTGCGGTCAGTCAGATATTGGATACCGTGCCCGACCGCGGTCAGCGACTGCTGTTCTCCGCCACCCTGGACAACGCGATCGACCGCCTGGTCCGCAACTACCTGCACGAGCCAGTCACGCACAAGGTCGACACCGGCCAGGCCAGTGTGCCCCTGATGAGCCATCACCTGGTCAGCATCGCGCCGCAGCACAAGACGGCGGTGACCGCTGAAATCGCCAGTCGGCAGGGCCGAACGTTGATCTTCGTCCGAACCCAGCGCGGGGCCGACCGCGTGGCCGAGCAGCTGCGTCGCAGCGGGGTGCTGGCAGGCGCTCTGCACGGCGGCCTTGCCCAGGGCGCGCGCACCAGGATCATGTCGGCCTTCAAGCGGGGTTCGCTCCCGGTGCTGGTGGCCACCGACGTCGCGGCGCGCGGCATCCACGTCGACGAGGTGGGTCTGGTCCTCCACGCTGACCCGCCGGCCGGGCCGAAGGAGTATTTGCACCGAGCGGGCCGTACCGCTCGGGCGGGCGGGACGGGTACCGTCGTCGCCTTCGCGCTGCCGCATCAGCGTCGCGAGCTTGGCCGTCTGGCCACGCAGGCTGGCGTACGCCCCGTGATGCTGGCCGCGATCCCCGGAGATCGCGCCCTCGCTGCAGCGACCGGCGCCCGGCGTGCTAGCGGCAATGCCATCAGCAACGCCGAGTACCAGCGTGTAATCGCTCCGCCGCCTGCTCGGCGCAGCCCCTCCGCGCGGGGACGGCGCGGCGACAACGGCCTTCGTACGCCGGGACGCTCAGGCCGTCGTCGGTCACCAGCCTCGCCCACGGCAGGCGGTTCCCGATCTCGTCGCGTTTCTTGACGATGTTGGCTCTGAACCGTCCTGGTTCTCGGCCGCTCTAGTCCCATCGGTGGGCACTAGGCTTCTCTGCTAATGAGCGTCTCGGTTTCTGATCTTGTGGTTTCGATCGCGTCGCCGCAGGACGCGGCTGCGATGGTTGAGGTCGTTCACACCGCTTTCGCCGCACGTCCACCTGTCGATCCCCCCTCCTCTGCCATTGATGAGACTGCGGATACCTTGGCCGCGACCCTGCAGCATGGCACCGGAATCTTCGCCCGAGTGGGCGGCCGTCCGGCGGGGGTGATCGTCGTGCTGCCAGGCGCGGATGGCGTCGCGACTTTCTCGCGGGTATCAGTTCATCCGGACCTGCAACGACACGGCATCGCTTCGGCCATGGTGACCGCAGCCGAAGAGCTGGCAGCTATCCGGGGCTTTCAGCGAGTCGAACTCTTCACCCGGGCTGAGTTTCCTGAGTTCCTCGGCTTCTGGCAGCACCGTGGATTCGTCGTCGAGCGTGTCGTACCGCATGGTGTGATCTTGACCAAGCCGCTGCCAATGGTGATCAAGGTTCCGACCAGCGCCGACATGGTACGGCTGGGGGAGCGACTGGCTCGGTTACTCGAGTCTGGCGATGTGATCATCGCCGGCGGTGATCTTGGCGCGGGCAAGACCACCCTGACGCAAGGCATAGGCCGCGGACTTGGCTCTGAGGGCCCGATCATCTCCCCGACCTTTGTGTTGTCCCGGATCCACCTCTCGGCTATCGGCCGACCGACCTTGATGCACGTCGACGCCTATCGACTGTCCAGTTCGCACGAGCTGGATGATCTTGATCTGGACGCTGCTGTGGCCGATGCCATCACTGTTGTGGAGTGGGGACAGGGGATTGCCGAAGGTCTTTCAGAGGATCGATTGGAGATCGATGTGTGGACCTCTCCGGCGGACGTCTCGGCGGTCGGTGATGACAGCGAACGTCTGGTCACAGTTCGCGGAGTAGGAGCCAGGTGGCACGGAGTGGATCTCGGCATACTGCGAGATGATGATCATTAGTGAAGCGCCGCTGGTACTGGCGTTGGACACCTCGACAGTGGTCAATGTCGGTCTTGCCCGCGGAGATCAGGTGCTCGCCACAGCGACCGTTGCCGACCAGATGGCCCACGTCGAGCAGCTCATGCCGCTGGTCTCTGAATGCCTTGATGCCGCCGGGATACGCATGGCCGACCTCGGCCAGCTGATCGTTGGCCTCGGTCCGGGGCCGTTTACCGGCCTACGAGTCGGCGTCGTAACGGCGCAGGTCCTCAGCTTCGCATTGGGTTTGGAGTTACGGGGGGTCTGCAGTCTCGACGTCCTAGCCGCACAATTCGTTGCAGCCAGCCGTGGAGAGTTCGTCGTCGCCACCGACGCAAGACGTCGTGAGGTGTATTGGGCGCGATATAGCCCCGGCGGCGTACGGCTCGAGCAGCCGAGAGTGTCACGCCCGATCGATGTGCCGCGGCTGCCCGTCATAGGACCTGCAGCCGACATCTACGCCGATCAGCTGCAGGCCGTGACAGGCCCGCGAGCGATGGACCCGGCGATGCTCGCGACGGCAAGTCCGATGTTGCCTGACGCCGGTCATGAGCCGCTTTATCTGCGGCACCCCGATGCAACCGAGTTGACCCGTCCCAAATCGGTGCTGCACTACCAAGGTGCGACCCGATGATCCACGCCTCACGCAACCCCGAGATCAGCATCCTGCCCGCTCATCGAAATGATCTCGACGCGATCATGCTGCTGGAGCGCTCGGGCTTTCCTGCCGCAGAACAGTGGAGCGAGCGCAGCTGGCGGGGCGAACTGCTCGGGGAAGGCCGGACGATCTTGATCGCCCGCGCGCAACACCCGGTCGGCGTGATCTCGATCCAGACCGTCGGTGAGCTGGCTGACCTGCACCGCCTCGTCGTGGATTCGCGCAGCCGCCGGCGCGGGATTGGAACCGACCTGGCACGCGCGGGTCTCGAGGTCGTGCGGCAGCTCAGGGTGCGCGAAGTGATCTTGGATGTCGCGTTCGACAACGACCCCGCGATCGCCCTCTATCAGCAACTGGGATTTGAGCAGTTGCGGGCTCGGCAGGACTACTACGGACCCGGACAACACGCGTTGATCTTGAAGCTCTACGACCTCCAGGCCTGGCCCGGCAACCTCCCGATCGCACCGGAGGACCTGTGAGCAGTCCGCTGAGCGTGGTCGCAGGCGGGCCACTCATCTTGGGCATCGAGTCCTCCTGCGACGAAACTGGCGTTGGCATTGTGCGTGGGCATGAGTTGCTCGCCAACGAAGTGGCATCCAGCGTGGAGCTACATGTGCGGTTCGGCGGTGTGGTACCGGAAGTCGCCAGTCGGGCGCACCTCGAAGCCATGGTCCCCACGCTGCAACGCGCTTGTGCCACGGCAGACATCGATCTGTCCGAGATCGACGGCATCGCGGTGACGGCCGGACCAGGTCTGATGGGTGCTCTTGTGGTCGGCATAGCGAGTGCCAAGGCACTGGCGCTTGCACTGAACAAGCCGCTGTACGGGGTCAACCACCTGGTAGGGCATGTCGCGGTCGATCTGCTGGAGCACGGGCCGCTCCCGGATCGGTGCGTCGCGCTGCTGGTGTCGGGCGGCCACACCTCGCTACTCCAGGTCGAGAGCATCACCGACAGCATTGTGGAGCTGGGAGCGACGATTGACGACGCCGCAGGCGAGGCGTACGACAAGGTCGCGCGGGTGCTCGGCTTGCCGTATCCCGGAGGCCCCTACATCGACAGGGCTGCGACCGGCGATCCCGGTTACGTCCGGTTCCCACGCGGCCTCACTGCCCGCAAGGACCTGGAGCGGCGCCGGTTTGATTTCTCGTTCTCCGGCCTCAAGACAGCTGTCGCTCGCTGGGTCGAGGCCAGACGGCGTGACGGGCTCGACGTTCCGGTGGCCGATGTCGCCGCGAGCTTCCAAGAGGCCGTCTGCGATGTGCTGAGCGCCAAGGCGATAGACGCCTGCATGGCGACCGAAGCAAGGGACCTGTTGATCGGTGGGGGCGTGGCAGCCAACGGTCGGTTGCGAGAGCTGCTGGCTGAACGTGCTGGTGAGCGCGGGATCTCACTGCGTACCCCGCGGCCCCACCTCTGCACCGACAATGGCGCCATGATCGCTGTTCTGGGTGCTGAGATCGTCGCATCCGGGGGTAAGCCGTCTGCCCTCGACATTGGAGCCGACTCATCACTTCCGGTGAGCAGAGTGTTGGTTTAGAGTGCCGCTGCCTTTCGGTCTGACAGATGACGCGCTGGCTGCAGCGATGTCGGAGGATGATCCGGAATCGTTGGCCGCGGCCTCGCGGATGCGCGCCGGGTATGGCCCTGAGCTGGCTGCCGCGGCTCTCACTCAAGCCTCCCTGCGCCGCCAGGCAAAGCCCAAGTTTGGTGAGACTGCAGCCCAGATGTTCTTCACCAGAGCCGGTTTGGAGCAGGCGACCCGACCAGAAGTTGCTGACTACCACGCGAGCCGGTTCCTCCAAGGTGGGGTTAGCAGGGTGATCGACCTTGGCTGTGGCATCGGTTCGGACTCTCTAGCGTTTGCTGTCGCAGGCCTGGAGGTCGTCGCGGTGGATGTCGATCCCGTCACGGCCGCGGTCGCACAGGCCAATCTCGCAGGCCGTGCAGAGGTGATCTGCGCTGATGCCGACCAGGTGGCCGAGCAGTTGCTCACGCCAGGGGTAGGGGTGTTCTGCGACCCCGCCCGTCGTAACGATCGGGGACGGCTGTGGCGTGTGGAGGATTTTGAGCCTCGTTGGTCGACGGTGCTGCAGCTACTCGATGGCACGCGCCCCGCCGGTGCCAAGCTCGGTCCGGCACTGCCGCGCTCGTTGATCCCCGCGGCAGTCGAGGCCGAGTGGGTGACCCATCGTGGCGAGACGGTCGAGGTCGGACTGTGGTCCGGAGTTGGCTCGACCCCCGGACAGCGCTCGGCGCTGATCATGCCGAACGCGCGTCTGCTCGTTACGACGGCTCCGCCTCTTTCGGTACGAGACCTAGGTCGCTACCTATACGAGCCTGCCGGCGCTGTCATCCGAGCCGGCGCTATCGCCGAGCTTGGGGCGCAGCTCGGTGCCGGGCTACTGGACCCCCAAATCGCATATCTGACGAATGACCGGCTCTGCAGCACACCCTTTGCGGCCGCATTTGAGGTTCGCCAACAGCTGCCGTTCCACCTCAAGGCGCTGCGTGCCTGGGTGCGGCAAGCGCAGATAGGTGTCCTGGAGATCAAGAAGCGTGGCTTCGATGTCGACCCTGCAGAGCTACGTCGGCAGCTGCGGTTGACTGGACCGAACAGCGCGACCCTGGTCATTTCGCGTTCGCCGGTCGGAGCCATCGCCGCCGTCGTCGAGCGAGTCTGACCCGCGATGGGTGGCGGGTATCCCCTGCTGGCACTCCCATCCATCGAGTGCTAATGTCTGGTTAGCACTCTCCTTAGGAGTGTGCCAGCTTAGGCTGGCGGCCGAGACGGCACCGCGACGACGTCTCGACCACTACACATATCCGGACATATCACCTGTGAAAGGGGTTTGACGTGACAGTCACGATCAAGCCACTCGAGGATCGCATCCTCGTTGAGCCGCTCGAAGCTGAGCAAACCACGGCCTCTGGCCTGGTCATTCCCGACACCGCGAAGGAGAAGCCCCAGGAGGGCAAGGTGCTCGCCACCGGTCCTGGCCGCGTCGATGACAATGGCAACCGCGTCCCCCTGGATGTCTCCGAGGGTGACGTCGTGATCTTCAGCAAGTATGGAGGTACCGAGGTCAAGTACGACGGTAAGGACTTGCTGCTCCTCAACGCCCGCGACATCCTCGCGGTTGTTACCAAGTAAGGGGATCTGCACCTATGGCAAAGATCCTTCTGTTCGACGAGGAGGCACGCCGCGCGCTCGAGCGCGGTGTCGACGCCCTCGCCAACACCGTGAAGGTCACCCTCGGTCCCAAGGGCCGCTATGTCGTCATCGACAAGAAGTGGGGCGCTCCGACCATCACCAACGACGGCGTGACTGTGGCGCGTGAGGTCGAGCTCGACGACCCGTACGAGAACCTCGGTGCGCAGCTGGCCAAGGAAGTGGCCACCAAGACCAACGATGTCGCGGGTGACGGGACGACCACCGCTACAGTGCTCGCCCAGGCGCTGGTGCACGAGGGTCTCCGGGCGGTCGCCTCGGGTGCCAGCCCGGCTGCTCTCAAGCGGGGCATCGACGCCGCCGTTGCCGCAGTCGAGGAGCGGCTGCGCGAGAACGCCCGTGAGGTCGAGACCACCGATGACATGGCGCACATAGCCACAATCTCCGCGCGTGACGACGAGATTGGCCGCCTGATCGCCGAGGCATTCGACAAGGTAGGCAAGGACGGGGTCATCACCGTCGACGAGTCGCAGACAATGGGCACCGAGCTCGAGTTCACCGAGGGCATGCAGTTCGACAAGGGTTACCTGTCGCCGTACTTCGTGACCGATCCGGAGCGGATGGAGGCCGTCCTCGACGACCCCTACATCTTGATCAACTCCGGCAAGATCTCTTCGATGACCGACCTGCTCCCGTTGCTGGAAAAGATCATCGGCGCCTCCGGCACGCTGTTCCTGGTGGCCGAGGATGTCGACGGGGAGGCGCTGTCCACCTTGGTCGTGAACAAGATCCGCGGCACCTTCACATCCGTGGCTGTCAAGGCCCCGGCCTTTGGTGATCGCCGCAAGGCCATGCTGGAAGACATCGCCATCCTGACTGATGGCAAGGTCGTATCGCCAGAGGTGGGCCTCAAGCTTGACCAGGTTGGCCTTGATGTCCTGGGTCGTGCTCGTCGCATTGTGGTGACAAAGGACAACACCACAATCGTCGACGGCGCAGGCGACGCCGCCGAGGTCAAGGCCCGGGTGGCACAGCTGCAAGCCGAGATCGAGCGTACCGACTCCGATTGGGATCGCGAGAAGTTGCAGGAGCGGGTCGCCAAGCTCGCGGGTGGCGTTTGTGTGATCAAGGTCGGCGCCGCCACAGAGGTGGAGCTCAAGGAGAAGAAGCACCGCATTGAGGATGCCGTCTCGGCCACCCGTGCGGCCATCGAAGAGGGCATCATCGCCGGCGGCGGCTCGGCACTCATCCACGCGGCAGCGGCTCTGAATGGTGACTTGGACCTCACGGGTGACGAGAGGAGCGGGGTTGCGATCGTTCGGCGGGCTTTGGTGGAGCCACTTCGCTGGATCGCCGAAAATGGCGGCGAGCAGGGCTACGTCGTGACCTCGAAGGTGGCCGAGCTGGAGCCCGGCAACGGCTACAACGCAGTCACCAACACCTACGGCGACCTTTACGCCGACGGCGTCATCGATCCAGTCAAGGTGACACGCTCTGCGCTGGCCAATGCCGCTTCGATCGCCTCACTCCTACTCACCACCGAAACGCTCGTGGTGGAGAAGCCCGAAGAGGAGGATGCGGCACCTGCCGGCCACGGGCATTCTCACTGACACGATCACAGCTCAAAGGGCCTCCCTCATGCTTGAGGGAGGCCCTTTGGTTTGTCGCGACAATCTCGGGATGGGTTGACCATGCAGGAACGGGGTACCAGCAGATTGTGTCCACCGATGGGCTGGCCTCTATCTGGCTTGACCCGCCGCCCATAATCGAGACTGACCAGATCGACAGCGATGCCCGCTACGACGTCGCCGTCGTCGGGGCGGGGCTAACGGGTCTGGTCACCGCGCTGCTGCTGGCCCAGGCCAGGCCGCCGGGTGGCCGTGCTGGAAGCTCGTTCCGTAGGTGCCGTGACGACTGGCCACTCCACCGCCAAGGTCACGCTGCTACAGGGCACCCGGCTCACCACCGTCGTAGCGAACCATACCGAGCACGTGGCAGGTGCTTACGTGGAAGGTAATCGGGAAGCCCTGGCGTGGCTGACGGCGTACGCCGCCGAGCATGGCATCCAGATGCAACACAGAGACGCCTATACCTACGCGAGTACGCAGTCTGGCGCCTCAGCTGTCCGTCGTGAGTTCGATATCGCCCGACGACTCGGACTGCCGGTAGAGATGACTGACGCGGTTGAGCTGCCCTATCCGACATACGCCGCGGTGTGCCTACCGGATCAGGTGCAACTCAATCCGGTGGAAGTGCTTGCCGCGCTAGCCCGCGATCTGCGTGCCGCAGGCGGAGAACTGAGCGAGACCGTCCGGGTCACTCGCGTCGTCCGAGACGACAGCTGCCACCTGATCACCTCGGCTGGCAGCATCACAGCGGACAACGTTGTGCTCGCCACCGGTATCCCGTTTCTGGACCGCGGGTTGTACTTCGCGAAGGTCACCGCGCAACGCTCGTACGCCATGGCGTTTCGAGGTGCGGCTCAGATCCCGCAAGGCATGTACATCTCGGCTGACTCGCCGACCCGCTCGTTGCGCACTGCACTGCACAATGGCGCGGAGGTGCTCCTGGTAGGTGGCAATGGGCATCCAGCAGGCCGTCACTCGAAGAACCCGTCGGAACTGATCGCTGATCTAACAGAGTGGACTCGCCGGTGGTTCGAGGGAGCCGAGCGCACCCACGTGTGGTCCGCCCAAGATTACGAGGCGCACGGTGGAGTGCCGTTCGTCGGCAAGTTGCCGCGTGGCGGCGGCCAGGTGTATCTGGCCACCGGATACAGCAAGTGGGGCATGACGAATGCGGTCGCTGCCGCGCTGCGAATCCGTGGGGAGATCGTGGGCGATGAGCCGCCGTGGGCACGCACGCTGGGGACCCGAGTGAGCAAGCCGGCGAGCGCCATCCGCTACTTCCGTGCGAACGCCGCCGTGGGGTTTGCCGCGGCCCAGGGATGGCTGAGTGCAGAGCTTCACCCGCTTAAGGACGAGGACCGCACGCCGGCCGAAGGCACCGGGGTTGTCGGAGCTGAACGGGGTGAGCCGGTGGCCATTTCGAAGGTGAATGGCCGGACCTGCTCAGTGTCTGCCGTCTGTACCCACCTAGGCGGCATTGTGCGCTTCAACGACCTCGAGAAGTCCTGGGATTGCCCGCTGCATGGCTCCCGGTTCGCCGCCGACGGGACTCTGCTCGAAGGGCCGGCCACCAGCAACCTCAAGCAGCGGTCGGCCTAGGCAGGCTCGCGTGGGATGCAACAGGGCGGCATCGAAAGCGCCGATCACCGCGACGTTCCCGCGGGATCGTCGCTGGTCTCAGTACCGTGAGCAGGGCCCGATGCCGTCGCGTCACATCCGTTCGGCAATTGGCTGCGCTGGTGCTACGCGACAACTCGGCTAGCATGACCTTCTACCTGGCTCAGGGGAAAGGCTTGCCGTGTTGCCGTCATCCGGTGATCTCAGTCCAGTAGGTGTGCCGCGCGCCTTTGAGACCCTCGGGCTGACGTTCGACGACGTGTTGCTTCAGCCAGCTGAGAGCGACATCATTCCGTCACAAGTGAGCACCGAGTCGCGCGTATCCAAGCGCATTGCCGTGAAGGTTCCGCTGATCTCCTCACCGATGGACACGGTGACCGAGGCCCGGATGGCGGTCGCCATCGCCCGACAGGGCGGACTTGGCATCATCCACCGCAATCTCTCGATCGAGGATCAGGCGCGCCAGGTCGACGTGGTCAAGCGTTCCGAGGCGGGCATGATCGACGAGCCGATCACGATCTCTCCGAATGCCACCATCGGCGAAGCGGATGCGATGTGCGCTCGTTTCCACATCTCTGGCGTTCCCGTCGTGGACCGCGAAATGCGGCTACTGGGCCTCATCACCAACCGAGACATGCGATTTGAGTCCGACCCCTCGCGACCGGTGGCTGAAGTGATGACTCCGATGCCACTGGTCACGGGCCCAGTGGGAATCAGCCGCGACGATTCGATGCGGCTGCTGGCCCAGAACAAGATCGAGAAGCTGCCACTCGTCGATGATCAAGGTCGACTCAGAGGCCTGATCACGCTCAAGGACTTTGTCAAGTCCGGGATGTATCCCGACGCCTCTAAAGATGATCAAGGTCGGCTGCGCGTCGGAGCGGCCGTCGGATACTTCGGAGACGCCTGGAAGCGCGCCATGGCGCTGATTGAGGAGGGTGTCGACCTCCTGGTGGTCGATACTGCGCACGGCCATTCCCAGGGTGTGCTGGAGATGGTACGCCGGTTGAAGGCCGATTCGGCTGCGGCCAAAGTCGACATCGTCGGCGGGAACGTGGCAACGTACGCCGGAGCCAAAGCCTTAGTCGACGCTGGAGCAGACGGCGTCAAGGTGGGAGTCGGCCCAGGCTCCATCTGCACCACGCGCGTGGTGGCGGGTGTTGGGGTGCCGCAGGTAACAGCAATCCACAATGCTTCGCTGGCCTGTCGTCCAGCGGGAGTGCCGCTGATCGGTGATGGCGGCCTGCAGTACTCCGGTGATATCGCCAAGGCATTGGTCGCCGGTGCGGACACGGTGATGCTCGGCTCTCTGCTAGCCGGCTGTGATGAGAGCCCGGGGGAGCTGATCTTCATCAATGGCAAGCAGTTCAAGTCTTATCGCGGCATGGGATCGCTCGGCGCCATGGCCTCTCGGGGTCGTGGTGGCTCCTCTTATTCCAAGGACCGCTACTTCCAGGGCGACATCACCTCGGACGCGATGCTGATCGCGGAGGGAATCGAGGGCCAGGTTCCCTACCGGGGTCCACTGGCCGCAGTCGCGTTTCAGCTCATCGGCGGCCTGCGTCAGGCCATGTTCTACACCGGAGCCTCGACAATTCCTCAGCTGCAAGAGCGCGGATCATTCGTCCGCATAACGTCCGCGGGCCTGCGCGAGTCCCATCCTCACGATATCCAGATGACCGTCGAGGCGCCCAACTATTCAGGCTGACCTCGAACGCACCCCACCAGCACGGAGCTGTCATGATCATGACCAGGCCCGGGATCGATGATCAGCCTCGCACCGCGAGCTTCGGTCGCGCGAGCTGCGCCATAGAAATCGACTCCAAGGGAGCAGATCATGTTTGACGTCGGCCGCAGCAAGCGTGCCCAGCAGGCGTTCGCCTTTGACGACATCACTATCGTCCCATCGCGGCGTACCCGCGGCGAAGAGGAGATCTCGCTGCAATGGCGGATCGACGCGTACACCTTCGCCTTTCCGCTCCTCGCGGCGCCAATGGACTCTGTGATGTCCCCAGCCACGGCCATCAAGGTCGGCCAGCTAGGCGGGCTCGGTGTGCTGAATCTCGAGGGCCTGTGGACCCGTTACGACGACCCGCAGCCGCGGCTGGAAGAGATCATCGCGATCGAGGACCCGATGGAGGCGACCCGCCAGATGCAGCGGATCTACGCCGAACCGATCAAGCCCGAGCTGATCGGCAAGCGAGTCGCGGAGATTCGCGAAGCAGGAGTGCCGACGGCCGGCGCGCTCTCACCGCAGAACACGCAGGCGTACGCGCAGGCGGTGGTGGATTCCGGCGTCGACTTCTTTGTGATCCGCGGCACCACGGTGTCCGCCGAGCATGTCTCCTCCGATCTGGAGCCACTCAACCTCAAGGAGTTCATTTATGAGCTCGACGTCCCCGTCATCGTTGGTGGTTGCGCGACGTATCAGGCCGCGCTGCACCTGATGCGTACCGGCGCGGCCGGTGTCCTCGTCGGGTTCGGGGGTGGAGCCGCTTACACCAGCCGATCGGTGCTTGGCGTAGCTGTGCCCATGGCTTCGGCGGTTTCCGATGTCGCTGGGGCACGACGTGACTATCTCGACGAGTCGGGTGGCCGCTACGTGCACGTCATCGCTGACGGCTCAGTCCTACGTTCGGGGGACATCGCCAAAGCGATCGCCTGCGGCGCCGATGCGGTGATGGTCGGCTCCCCGCTGGCCAGGGCCGAGGAGGCGCCCGGGCGAGGTTTCCACTGGGGTTCTGAGGCTTGGCACGACAAGCTGCCACGGGGGGAGCGGGCGCAGTTCACTACGGTCGGCGATTTGCAGCACATCCTGCTTGGCCCATCCTCAGTCCCCGACGGCACCATGAACCTGGTCGGTGCCCTGCGCAAGGCGATGGCGACCACCGGCTACACCGAAGTCAAAGAGTTCCAACGCGTAGAGATCGTCGTCGGCTGACATTCATCAATCACCCGGCTGAGGATGTGGATCGTCATCCGACCGCACCCCATCACGGCGTCCAGGCTGACACGACAAGGATCACCAGGCACGTCCAACTGACTAGGCTGAGCGCCATGGGCGACCCGGCGGCCGATGAGTTGCTCCGGCTTCGGATGAGCATCGACAACATGGATGCGGCCCTTGTGCATCTCCTCGCTGAGCGCTTCAAGGTCACTCAGCAAGTCGGTGAGCTGAAGGCCGCGCATGGCCTGCCGCCGGCCGACCCTGTACGGGAGGCCGAGCAGATCGCACGGCTGCGGGCACTCGCCGAAGATGCCCGGCTCGATCCCGAGTTCGCCGAAAAGTTCCTGAACTTCGTAGTTGCCGAGGTGGTACGCCACCACGAGGCCGCGCTGAATCGTCGTGACCCCTGAGGCGGGAACTGCAAGGCACCGGCCTTGCCGAATCGCCAACCCAGGCATGTGTCCGCCTTCAACTTTCATCGAGGTGGCCGGCCTGCAGAGTCAAAGGCTAGAGGCCAGGGCCCGGCCTGCAGTACGGCCAGAGAACAGGCATCCACCCAGGAAAGTGCCTTCCAGTGCCCGGTAGCCGTGAACGCCTCCGCCGCCGAAGCCAGCCGCCTCGCCCACCGCGTACACACCTTGCAGCACTGAACCGTCTGCTCGCATCACACGACCCTCGAGGTCGGTTTCCAGTCCGCCAAGGGTTTTGCGGGTCAATACATGAAGCCTGATCGCGACCAGCGGACCCCCTGAGCCTGCGTGGCCAGCTCCAGGAGCCTTCGGATCGAGCAGTTCGTGTGGCGATACGACCCGCAGCAACCGATCACCCAGGAATCGGCGGGCGGCAGCGGTGGCCACCACCTGCGGGTCTTTCCCCAACCCGCTGCGCACCTGGAGATCGCGCGCCTCGATCACCTGACGCAGTGCGCCATCGTCGATGAGATGCTCACCGACCAGCTGATTCATCTGCGCGGCGAGCTCTGGTACCGATCCAGCCGAGACGAAGTCCACGCCGACCTCCTGGAAAGCGCGCACTTCTGGTGTCGGACCGGATCGTAGGCGGCCAGCCAGCCGTCGCAGGCTCCTGCCTGTCAGGTCACCGTTCTGCTCCGACCCAGAGAGCGCGATCTCGGTCGACAAGGTGGCCTGGTCGAGCACCAACCAGGAGTAGTCGTAACCACTGTTGATCACGTGCCGCAGTGCACCGAGCGCATCGAAACCCGGAAACAGGGGCACCGGAAAGCGTTGGCCTCGGGCATCCAGCCACAATGACGATGGCCCGGCCAGGATCCGAATTCCGTGATGGCTCCAGACAGGCGAGTGGTTCAACACTCCCTCCGGGTAATGCCACATGCGATCGGGATTGATCACCCGACCGCCCGCCGCCTCGACGATCTTGAGCATCGAACCATCGACGTAATCGGGCACGCCGGCGATCATGCGTTGTGGCGCTGAACCCCACTCGGCGGGCCAGTTCTGCCTGATGAGGTCAAAGTTGCCGCCGATTCCGCCACTGGCTACCACGGCGGCCTGGGCGGAGTAGGTGAACTCACCGACCCCGGTTCGCGACGTCCGGACTCCGCGGGGTACATCCGTCTGCTCAAGAACCCGTCCAGACACGCGTACGCCGGAGGGTTCGGTCTGCAGCGAAGTGACCTGGTGTCGAGACCGGATCCGCACCCGGCGCGAGTGCATGACGCTGCTGGCGAAGGGCTCCACCAACCCGGGACCGGTGCCCCAGACGATGTGGAAACGCGGAACCGAGTTGCCGTGACCCGGAGTGGCGTAGCCTCCTCGTTCGGCCCATTGCACCAGCGGGAACCAGCGGACGCCCAGCTCATGGAGCCAGCGGCGCTGTTCACCCGCGGCAAAGTTTACGTATGCCTCGGCCCAGCGTCGCGGCCAATAATCCTCTAGCCGGTCGAAGGCCGCGCTACCCAACCAGTCGGCCAGCGCGAGCTCTTCGGTGTCATGAATGCGGAGCCGCCGCTGCTCAGGCGAATTCACCATGAACAGCCCTCCAAGTGACCAGTGGGCCTGGCCACCGACCGAGTCGAGCGGCTCCGCGTCCAGCATGATCACTGACCGAGCGGCTGCGGCCAGCTCCTGGGCGACGACGAGCCCCGACAATCCGGTGCCGACCACGATGACGTCACTGTCCATAGCCCGAATGTTGCCACTCCCACCTTCTGTATTCGCTCGTGCGCTACCGACGCTGCGAACAGTGTCGCCACTACTCTGGACCCCATGACCGACGTAGCAGTCGTTCCATCCTCAGACCTGCTGCGGCTGCGGGATCTGCTCACGGCGACTGGGCCAGCCATGGAGCTTCGCTCCCCGAGCACGGGTCAGGTGATAGGCGAACTGCCAACCTCCACAGCGGCCGACGTCGAGGTCGGCGCCCAGCTCGCGCATCGCGCACAGTCTGAATGGGCCGCTCGACCGATCGCCGAGCGGGCTCAGCTACTGCTCGATTTTCATGATCATCTCTTGGATCAACGCGACTACTTCATCGACCTGCTGCAGTCGGACGGCAAGGACAGGCTGACTGCCGCCCAAGAGGTGTTCCATCTTGCGCTTACTGCGCGATACTACGGGCGAACCGCACGCCGCTATCTGCACTCAGAGCGCGGCAACGGGGTCCTACCGCTGCTGACCCGCGTCGACCGGCATTACATACCGAAGGGCCTCGTCGGCGTCATCGCGCCGTGGAACTATCCGCTGACCGTCGCGATCTGCGACGGGCTGCCGGCTCTGGCCGCCGGCAATGCGATCATGCTCAAACCTGATCATCAGACGCCGCTGATTGCACTGGCGGCGGTCGAACTCTTGCGCAAAACCGGGCTGCCGCCCGACATATGGCAGGTTGTGCACGGGCTCGGCCCCGTCGTGGGCCCCGAGTTGATCAACGTCAGCGACTATGTGTGCTTCACCGGGTCGATCGCTGCGGCGCGTAAGGTGGCTGCCCAGTGCGCCGAGCGGCTGATCGGCTGTTCGCTGGAGCTCGGCGGCAAGAACCCAATGGTGGTCTTGGACGACGCAGACATCGAGGCCGCGGCCGACGGCGCAGTGCGGGCGTCCTTTATCAACGCTGGCCAAACGTGCTTGGCAATCGAGCGCATCTACATCGCGAAGCCGCTCTTCGAGTTGTTCACCAGGGCCTTTGTGCGGCGCACCCAGGCGATCCGGCTCGGCAACGCACCAGACTTCGAGCACGACATGGGCAGCTTGATCAACCTAGATCAGCTGGTGCGAGTTAGTGCACATGTCGAGGATGCGCGGGCCAAAGGAGCCACAGTGTTGGCCGGCGGCCGGCGGCGGGAAGACCTGGGCGAGCTGTTCTACGAGCCGACCATTCTGACCGGGGTGACGCCGGAAATGGATTGCTACGCCGATGAGACGTTCGGCCCCGTGGTCAGCGTCTATCCAGTCATCGACGAGGACGAGGCGGTGGCGCGGGCCAACGATTCCGACTATGGCCTCAACGCCAGCGTATGGACCTCTGACCATGATCGCGGGCGGCGCGTAGCGAGCAAGATCAAGTGCGGCACGGTGAATGTCAATGAGGGCTTTGCCGCAACGTTCGGCAGCATCGACGCACCGATGGGCGGAATGAAGAACTCCGGGCTCGGCCGGCGCCAAGGACAAGACGGCATCCGGCGGTTCGTCGACGTCCAGGCAGTCGCCACCCAGACTGGGATTCCTCTCGCTCCGAGCCACGGTCTGGACGGCAAAGCCTTTACATCGGTCATGACAGGACTGTTGCGAGTATTGAGGAAGACCGGCCGGACCTGACGTCAGCTCCGGAGGTCATAAACTCGTCGCTTCCGGACAGGCGTGAGCGTCGGTATGCGCGAACGCCTCAAAAATGGGCCGTGAGCGTCGGTATGCGCGAACGCCCCAAAATGGGCCGTGAGCGTCGGTATGCGCGAACACCCGCAAAACGGGCCGCGAGCGTCGGGAATCGCGCACCGGCGTGCTGAGGAGGAGCGAGCAGACACGCTTCATCGTCTGGGAGCGACGACGAAGTAGGCGGATTCCATGCGCGATGCGCGAGCGGCCCCCAAAAAAGGGCGGAGAGGATGCGAGATGAGCCGGCGAGATCACGATCTGGTGGTGGTGATCGACTTCGGGGCCCAATACGCCCAGCTGATCGCCCGCCGGGTACGCGAGGCGAAGGTCTACTCCGAGATCATGCCGCACACTGCCTCGGCCTCGGAGATCCTGGCGCGGCGGCCCAAGGCGATCATCCTCTCCGGTGGCCCTTCCTCGGTCTACGAGCCGGGAGCGCCGCAACTCGATGCCGCCCTGGTTGGCGGCGGCACCCCAGTCCTAGGCATCTGTTACGGCTTTATGGCCATGGCCCAGGTCCTCGGTGGGTCAGTGGCTCGCACCGGCATGCGGGAATACGGCCGCACGGCGGTGAATGTGACCGATTCCGGTGTTCTGCTTGCCGGTTTGCCTGCCACTGTCAGTGCTTGGATGTCCCACGGCGACGAGGTGATCGCAGCGCCGTCAGGCTTCCGAGTGACCGCCACCTCGGCGAGGGCGACGGTTGCCGCGTTCGAGAATGTCGACCGGCGCCTTGCCGGCGTTCAGTGGCACCCGGAGGTATTGCACACCGAGCATGGTCAACGGGTGCTGGAGCATTTCTTGTACGACATCGCTCGGTGCACTCCTGATTGGACCTCGGCGAACATCGTCGATGAGTCTGTGCTCGCCATCCAGCAACAGGTGGGCGGCAAGCACATCATCGGCGGGCTCTCTGGCGGGGTCGACTCCGCCGTGGCAGCAGCTCTGGTGCAACGGGCCGTCGGTAGCCAATTGACCTGTGTCTTCGTTGATCATGGCTTGCTGCGCAAGGGTGAAGCCGAGCAGGTCGAGCGCGACTATGTGGCCGCGACCGGGGTTGACCTCAAGGTCGTCGATGCCTCCGCGCGATTCCTCTCGGCGCTCGCCGGGGTTACTGATCCGGAGGGAAAGCGCAAGATCATCGGCCGAGAGTTCATCCGGACTTTCGAGGCGGCGGCCCGCGAGGTCGTCGGCGAGGCCGGCGAAGTTGAATTTCTGGTGCAGGGCACCCTCTATCCGGACGTTGTTGAATCCGGCGGTGGTGAGGGCGCGGCCAATATCAAGAGTCATCACAATGTCGGCGGGCTGCCCGACGATCTGCAGTTTCAGCTCGTGGAGCCGCTGCGGACGCTGTTCAAGGACGAGGTGCGGGCGGTGGGCGCGCAGCTCGGGCTGCCATCGGGGCTTGTCTGGCGGCATCCATTCCCGGGACCGGGCTTGGCAATCAGGATCATCGGAGAGGTCACGAGGGAGCGCCTCGACGTCTTACGTGAGGCGGATGCCATCGCTCGAGAAGAATTGACGGCGGCCGGGCTGGATCGCGATATCTGGCAGTTTCCGGTCGTGCTGCTGGCCGACATCCGCTCAGTCGGGGTGCAAGGTGACGGTCGAACTTACGGTCACCCGATTGTGCTACGCCCGGTGACCAGCGAGGATGCGATGACCGCCGATTGGGGCCGGCTCCCGTACGAGGTCCTGGAACAGATCAGTACCCGAATCACCAACGAGGTGGATCAGGTCAATCGTGTCGTGCTCGACATCACAAGCAAACCCCCTGGCACCATCGAATGGGAGTAGAGGATGAGCTGGCTCCGACCTCGAGGTGATGCGATCCGAGCTCAGGCCTCCAGGCCGAGGCCTTGACCACATCTCGCTCACTCGACAACTCGTCGAGCAGGGCATCGGATCGGGCAATTCCGTCCTCGGTCGGCCTGGACATATTGTGCGGTTGGGTCATACCAGGGAGCGTCTTCGTGCGGACTGCGGTCGCGGCTGCCATGGCTGAAATTCAACTCGATGCCAGCCGGGGCGCACCTAAACTGAGGGACGAAAGCATCGTTGCGAGCGCTCCGCGCCCCAGCAGCCTCCGCCCGGGAATACCGCAATCAAGAGGGATTTGACCGTGTCCGATATAGCCAGCCCCACCCCGCCTACCGGCCTGCTCGGCACTGCCCGCGTCAAGCGGGGTATGGCCGAGATGCTCAAGGGCGGAGTCATCATGGACGTGGTAACCCCCCAGCACGCCAAGATCGCTGAGGACGCCGGCGCCGTCGCTGTCATGGCATTGGAGCGAGTGCCCGCGGACATCCGTGCGCAGGGCGGCGTATCGCGAATGAGTGATCCGGACATGATTGACGGCATCATCGCAGCCGTTTCTATTCCTGTGATGGCCAAGGCCCGGATCGGGCACTTCGTCGAGGCCCAAGTTCTCCAGTCGCTCGGCGTTGACTACATCGATGAATCCGAAGTGCTGACGCCCGCCGACTACGCCAACCACATTGATAAGTGGCGGTTCACCGTCCCCTTCGTGTGCGGCGCCACCAACCTTGGCGAGGCCCTGCGCCGGATCGCTGAGGGTGCGGCCATGATTCGCTCCAAGGGGGAGGCCGGCACCGGCGATGTTTCCAATGCCGTCACTCACATGCGCCAGATCCGCGCTGAGATAGCACGTCTCACCACGATGGCGCCCGATGAGCTGTACGTGGCTGCCAAGGAGCTGCAGGCCCCATACGAGTTGGTTGCCGAGGTCGCGCAACTGGGCAAGCTGCCCGTCGTACTCTTCACTGCCGGCGGCATCGCGACACCCGCGGACGCCGCCATGATGATGCAGCTCGGGGCTGAAGGGGTCTTTGTCGGTTCCGGAATCTTCAAGTCTGGTAACCCGGGGGAGCGGGCGGCGGCGATTGTCAGAGCGACCACTTTCTACGACGACCCTGATGTGATCGCGAAGGTCTCCCGCGGCCTCGGCGAGGCAATGGTCGGCATCAATGTCGATGAGATCCCGCAGCCACATCGCCTTGCGCAACGCGGCTGGTGAGCCGCCCACTCATTGTCGGCGTCCTCGCCCTGCAAGGTGACGTACGCGAGCACCTACGCGCGCTGACAGCGTGCGGCGCCGACGTCCGAGCGGTACGCCGGCCCGCCGAGTTGGCAGGCCTGGATGGGATCGTGCTCCCGGGCGGCGAGTCGACCACGATCGACAAGCTGTCGCGGATCTTCGGGCTGCGGGACCCCCTGATAGCGGCGCTCGACGCAGGACTACCGGCGTACGGGTCCTGCGCCGGAATGATCTTGCTTGCGAAGAGGGTGCTGGACGGCACCGAAGATCAACAGACCTTCGGTGCGCTCGATATCACCGTTCGACGCAACGCCTTTGGTCGTCAGGTGGAGTCTTTCGAGGCTGATGTCGATCTTGACGGCATCCCAGGTGGCCCGGTCCATGCGGTGTTCATCCGCGCACCTTGGGTCGAGAGCATCGATGATGGGGTGGAGATTCTCGGGGCGGTCGTTCCGCCTGGCCTTGCAGACACGAAGATCATCGCCGTGCGGCATCAGAACATCATGGCAACCTCGTTTCATCCCGAGGTCACCGACGATCTGCGCATCCACCGCTATTTCGTCGAGCTGGTCCAAGCCGCCCGGTGACGGGCAGCGAGAACCTGCAGGCGCCGGCTAAGGCTTGTCCGTCTGCCGACCGCCCTCGGATGTTTCGGCGGACTCTCCACCCGGCTCAGTTGGAGGGTTCTCGGTACCTGCTAGCCGCTCCTGGGGACCCTCGGGCTCGGGTACGGATTCGGTGGCGTCGGCTTCATGGGCTGCCGGCGCTACCTGCGCCTCCGGCTCTGACGGACCCGGAGGTTGCGGCGCAGCACCCCCCATGGTCGACTCCGGGGCCGGCTGGCGCTGTTCCCAGGGTGCACCCTCGGTACCCCACACGGAATCCTCGGCGTAGCTTGGCGGCTGATAAGCCTGAGTAGGCCCAGACGTCCACGATGGGTTGTAGGCCGGCTGTGCTGACTGAGGCGGCGCAGTGGGGAAGCCGGTGGCCTGGGCCTGCGGACCTGATACGGGCGGATAGGTTGGCGTCGCCGGCTGCGAACCTTCCTCAGGCACCACGAACAAAGCGATGATGTAGAGGATGACGGGAACACCGGTGAACAGTGAGACCACTACCGTGAGCACCCGCACCAGGGTCGGGTCCATGTTGAGGTAGTTCGCGACGCCGGCGCAAACGCCGCCCAGAATTCTGTTGGACTTGCTCCGCTCCAGTCTCTTTGGCGGCTGCGGGGGGTAGGGGCTGCTCATGACGCACCTTTCGATGGGGGATGCACTACTGACGGTTCCGGGAAAGGACGAGGCCAAGAACACCAACAGCGACCAGTCCCATGGGAGCCACGATCCTGATCACCTGCCAGTTGAGAGGTCCGACGAAGGTTAGCCACAGCGATCCGAGCGCCACGCAGCTGAACAGCAGCCCAAAGATCAAGGCAACGACGTCGTAGGTTTTTCTCATCGTTGCACCTGTATGTTGCCGGCGTCTACGGAAAGGTTGAGCGTCAAGGTGTGCTGGTCAGGCTGTGCTGGCTGGGGGGGGCGGATTTGCCCCTTGATCTCCGAGCCTGCCTGGATCTCTTCACCGTACGCGTGCACGGCGCCCATTTCAGCGGTGTAGTTGACAACAACGTGGGCATTATTTGGCACTTTGACATCGAGTCGGCCAACATCGACATGCGCTGTGTAGCTGGCGTCTGTCGTGACAGCAAGCTGACTGAGATCGACCGCAAGGTTGCCGAAGTCCTGCACGTCGCCAGCGGCTGGGAGCTCAGCTACCGCTGTGTAGGCATGGCTGGAGGCCGGCACCGGCACTTGGAGCGCGGATCCGGCAGCAGTGACGATCAGCACGACCACCGCCAGCAAAGCACCAACCGGCAGCAAACCGCGCGCTGCGCCGAGCCAGGTCGCGACCACGAGTGTGACGCCGATGACTAACAGCGCGGCAGCGAGGTAGCCCGCGAGCGGGATCGCTACGCCGAGCGCCTGGGCTACGCCGAGCGCGGACAGCGTAAGCCCGACCGCGATCAGCGAGACCATTCGTAGGCGCTTGGCTGACTTGGCGTTCGACATTTTCACTGGGGCGATAGGTGCCGGTTCGGCGTAGATGCCGACAGGATCGGGCTCGGCCAGAAAAGCGTTGTGTTCAACGAGGTCGGGATCTGAGGTCGGCCGTGACAGGTTGGTCGACGGTGGGCTCGGCCAATCAACAGTCGGCGCGGCAGGGGCCCGACGCTCCTCCACAGCCACCTGGCGCAGGTGGTCCCCTATCCGACGTTGCCACGCCTCAGCCGCCTCGGTGAAGGGCGTGGGCGGTCCGGGATATTGAACGAACTCGGGTTCAGGCGAGGGCGCCGACCCTAACGTAGCGGCGCCGGCTGGCGGGCTAGGGGCAATGTCGGCCCTTCTACGGCGACCCCTGTAGAAGCCGAAGTACCAAATGACAGCGATGACAATTGCCGGGGCAAAGCCGAACGGGCTGAGCCACCCGAAGACAGCGAACATCACCAGGCTGGCCACGACAACCAGGGTGATCCACAGTTCCCTCGGCCAGCGCCGCACTGACTCGCCGAAGAGATCATCGGCCAGCGCTTTCTCGTTGCCCTCGACCGGGATAAGCAGCCAACCCGCAAGATAAAGGACAAGTCCAATTCCGCCGCTTAATGCCAAAAGTGCCCAACCGACCCGAACCAGCAGCGGATCGATTCCCCAGTACTTGGCTACGCCACCGCACAGACCAGTGAGTTTGACGTCAGTCGCACTGCGGCGGATCGTCCAGATCGAGCTCATGCGTTCCATCCTGCCGACGGCGCTACCCTCGAAGTATCAGGGACGACCCCCAATGCTCCCGGCTGTTGCAAGCGAACATGAGAACCATTCTTGCCGCCGCAGCGTCCCAGCTGTTCGGCTAAGGGAGAATCCGGGGACCACCCTGCTGGCGGTACGCCGATACGCGTGTGAAGGTTAGGACATCATGACTGCCACGGACTCGAGCCATCTCGAGCCTGACATCGACCGTTCCGCGAGTCCGCCTGTGGAGAGCGCGAACTCCATCGGTGACGGTTCAGAATCGGCATCCGGTCCTATCAAGTCAGCGCAGCCGCCCGCAGCATTGCTCGCGAGGGAAGAACCGTCGAACTCTGCTGCCGGGGGCCCCGACGACAGGCCGCGCGCCACGCGGGTGGCCGAGGGGGCCTGGCTAGGAGGAGTCTGCACCGGACTAGCCAGACACCTTGGCTGGCCGGTGATGGCTGTGAGGATCGCCTTCGTTGCCTTGGCGACTTTCCAATTCATCGGAGTCCTCGCGTACGGGGCCTTGTGGCTGTTATTGCCGCCCGAGTCGACTGTGAAAGCTCCAGGGCTGGAGTCTGCAAGCCGTGCCGGCATGAGGGACCACGGCAGGCCCAAGCGTCGCATTGACTGGGGCATGCTGCTGGCGCTGGTTGCTTTGGGCGTCGGCTTGCTGTTGATCACGCAGAACACCAGTCTTGGCATCAGCTCCAAGCTGTTCTGGCCAGTGGCATTTGCTTGCGCCGGAGCCGCACTCGTCTGGCGCCAGGCTGACTCTGCACAACAGAAACGCTGGCGTGACGAGGCCGGCGGCAGGGCTTGGCTGGCTCCGTTCGTCGCTCGGGGTGGATGGCCGGCACTGGTCCGGGTGATCGTCGGGTTGGGGCTGGTCGGTGCAGCCTTCGGCATCGTCATTGCCCAGCAGGGCCAGATTGCCCAATTGCCTGAAGTCATGGCGATGACAATGCTCGCGCTCGCGGGCCTGGCGATCGTCCTCGCACCTTGGCTGCACCGCTCCCGATCGGCTCTCAACCAGGCAAGAGCTGAGAAGGTACGAGCAGATGCCCGTGCGGACATGGCCGCCCACCTGCATGATTCGGTGCTGCAAACTCTCGCCATGATCCAGCGCCAGTCTGACGACCCCAAGGCAGTGCAGCAGCTGGCCCGCAGGCAAGAGCGAGAGCTGCGCAACTGGCTGTACGGCGACGAGCTGCACGAGGCGACACTCAAAGTCGCACTGACGGCGGCCGCCGCCGAGGTTGAGGATGAGCGAGGCGTACCCGTTGAGCTGGTGATGGTGGGCGACTGCGACACATCCGACGAAATCCAGGCCCTGGTACGCGCCGCCCGGGAGGCGATGGTCAATGCGGCCAAGCACTCTGGGGCCGACAAGATCGATGTTTACGCCGAGGTCGATGAGGAATCAGTCGAGGTCTTCGTTCGAGACCGCGGCCACGGATTCGACGTCGACGCTGTCGCTGAAGACCGGATGGGCGTCAAAGGCAGCATCATCGATCGCATGGCGCGGCACGGCGGCACCGCGACGATCCGTTCTGCGCCGAGCGACGGCACCGAGGTACGACTGGAGATCAAGAGATGAACGAGACACCGGACCAGCCCATTGCGCAGGGGACAAGAAACCAGCCAAGTGTCCAGGGAGCACCGGTCGACCGCGGGCCATATCGGGTAGTCATCGTCGATGACCACGCCATGTTCCGCACGGGTGTGAAGGCTGAAATTGGCCGTTCGGTTGCCGTTGTTGGCGAGGCGGCCGACGCTGATCGCGCCATCGCCGTCATATTGCATACCCAACCCGATGTGGTGCTGCTGGACGTCCACCTGCCAGGTGGGGGCGGCGTCGAGGTCATCCGTAAGGTGCACGAGAAGAATCCGGATCAGAAGTTCCTGGCCCTCTCAGTCTCCGATGCCGCCGAGGATGTCATCGGCGTGATCCGCGCGGGTGCCCGAGGCTACGTGACGAAATCGATCAGCGGCAGCGAGCTGATCGATGCCATCCGTCGAGTCGCCGAGGGTGATGCGGTCTTCTCTCCGCGCCTCGCCGGCTTTGTGCTGGATGCCTTCTCCGGCTCAATTGATCTTGCCACGGTTGATGAAGATCTCGACCGACTGTCCCAGCGTGAGCGTGAGGTGCTCCGATTGATCGCGCGCGGCTACGCGTACAAAGAGGTCGCGAAGGAGCTGTTCATCTCGATCAAGACCGTGGAGACGCATGTCAGCAGCGTGCTCCGTAAGTTGCAGCTCTCCAATCGTCACCAACTGACCCGATGGGCAACCGACCGACGACTGGTCTAGCTGTATTGAATTGCGCCGCGCCGCTCGTCGCGATCGCGCTCAGACCCTGCAACTTCGTCGTGGCTCGCCGACGAAACGTGTATCGGCACCCTTGCTCCACAGCGCGGCGGCGCGCGATCCGGCCTGCGGCCGGTCGGGGCCATTAGTGTCAGGCCCATGCAGATCGCGCATCAGATCTTGGTGCTGCTCCACCTGATCGGCTTTGCCGCACTGTTGGGCGGCCTCCTCGTGCAACTGAGAGCAAAGGAGCCTGAGGTCAACGCGGCGATGCTGCACGGATCCCTGACGCTCCTGATCACCGGTCTGGCGCTGGTTTGGCTCGAGGCGATCGAGCCGGGATCGGTGAACTATGTGAGGGTCGCGATCAAGCTCGTGGTGACTGCGCTGGTCGTGCTGCTGGTGATCAAGAACCGGAAGTTCGCCTCGATCCCGCGAGGGCTCTGGGCCTTGCTCGTCGGCCTCACGCTGACGAACGCCGCCGTCGCCGTGCTGTGGCAGTAAGGTCGGTCGTGAGGTGAAGTCGTGACCGAACATTGTGGTGCCGAAAGTAGTCTCCTCGGATGAGGCTTTCGGCTCGAGTGGATTACGCGCTTCGGGCGATGTCGGAGCTGGCTGCAGCCGACGCGCCCCGCACCGTGGAGCAGCTCTCTGATGCGCAGCGCATCCCCAACAAGTACCTGGAAAGCATCCTCGGTGAGCTGCGTCGTACCGGACTGCTGCGAAGCCAGCGTGGGCCGGAGGGCGGGTATCGGCTGGCAAGGCCGGCTGGCACGATCAGCATCGCGGACGTGATCAGGGCACTTGACGGCGAGCTGGCCAATGTGCGTGGCAGTCGGCCGGAGAACTTGGCCTACGTTGGCTCGGCTGCTGCCTTGCAGGAGGTCTGGATCGCCCTGCGAGCCTCGGAGCGGTCGATTCTCGAAGGTGTCACGCTGGCACATGTGGTTTCCGGCGAAATGCCGAAGCCGGTCGCTGCGCTGGTCGCTAATCCTTCCGCCTGGAGCTAAGCGCCGTATTCGTCTCACCACCAAGATCGAGCGGAGGAAGCCGAACCGATGCCGCGGAGCAAGCATGACCCGGAAGCGGTCGACAGCTACCTGGCGGGACAGCAGGACCAGGAGCGAGAAACACTCGAAGAATTGCGGCAGCTCATCAAGTCGTCGGTACCGGATGTGCAGGAGCGGATCTCCTACGGCGGAGCGGTGATCTTCGCGGTACGGCGTGACCTGGTAGGAATCGCTGCTCAGGCGAACCACTTGTCGTTCTTCACGATGAGCCCTGCGCTTGCCAAGGCCATGAAGGACAAGATCAGCAAGACGCACCAGGTGTCGGGAGCAACAATCCACTTCACACCTGATCATCCGCTTCCGAAGGCGCTCGTGGAGGAGATCATCCGCGCCCGGCTGGAGGAGGACTCCAAACCATAACCTCTGGGCACCACGGACTGCTTAATGCGGCAATCGCCCACGCGTGCTGACGTGACGGGCCAAGAAGGGAAACATGGCTGAGCCGGCAGGAAGGGTCAATGATCGCGGTCGGGAGAACGACGCGGCCTTTGCCGAGATCATCGCCGGGTCCTCTCCTGCGATCCAGGAGCTCGCGCATGCCGTCCGCAACTTGATATACGACGTCTTGCCGCAAACCATCGAAGTCGTGTGGCCGCGGCAGGGCTCTGCCGGCTGGGGGACAGGCGTGAAGAAATTCACCGAACAGTTCGCGTACCTGATGCCGTTCAAGGGGCACATAACGCTCGGCTTTTATCACGGCGGGCAGCTGCCGGATCCGCACGGGCTGCTTCCTGTCACTGGTGGCCGGCAAGCCGGAGGCAAACTCACCATGCGCAGCCTGCGGATCAGCTCCCTCGAGCAGGTTCGCGATCCCGCGCTGCGAGCGCTAATGAAGGCCGCGACCGAAACTGGTATCCCGCCGATCGGCACCCGGCAGTAACCCCAGAGTTCAAATCCGTGCCCCACCACGTTCGGTGATGTGTTGAAGGCATCCGGCGTGGCCATGCCGCCCGAACTGGTGAACGTCGTCGACCCGCCTCGCTACGAGCTCCTCGAGTCGATGATCGTGGCGCTGGAGAAACAGTATTGAGAGGCTGCGCGTGAGATCAGCCCGCATGCGGTGGTCTGCCGCTGCAGGTACATTCCAACTTGCGATCCTGACGACGGCATGCACTCCACGCCCCGGCGGTGGAGGCTCGAAGGCGGTCGTCAGGCGTATGACTTTCGACTTCACCGGAACACTCGACGGATCGCAGGCCGTCGCCCAGGGGCAAGCGGCGGCATCCACAGGATCACCTCGCCGGTAGGTGCGGGGCAGCAGCAGTCGCGCGCGCCTGCTCGGTTCTGCGATGACGCCAACCTGCTCGGGACGAGTGGAAGTAAGTTCGACCATCCCGCAGAAACTGACTCCGGTCACGCTCAGCTGGCATGCGCGTGGCGTGTCGGGAGAACGAGCGTCGGTTATTGCGGGCTACCCCCGAGGCAGGTGACTTCCGCGCTCACAGCAGCGGGCGCAGTGGGCTCAAGACCGTCTCGGAGAACTTGACCATGGCGTGCCGGCGCTCCCAATCGGCGAGAGTCAGCTCAATGGTGTTGGAGGAGTCGATAGCGAAGATCTCCTCCATCTGCCGCGCCACGTCGGGATTGAAGACCTCCATGTTGACTTCGTAGTTTCCAAGCAGGCTGATCCGGTCAATGTTTGCCGTGCCGATCGTCGACCATTGACCGTCGATGGTGGCGGTCTTAGCGTGCACCATGGCGCCCTGATAGAGGAGTAGCCGTATGCCGTTGCGGAGCAGCTGGCTGTAGAAGCCGCGGGACAGCCAGTCAGCCACTATGTGGTTGGACTCTGCGGGAATGATGATCCGTACGTCAACACCGCGACGTGCGGCTCTGACGAGGGCCGTGAGGACGTCCTCGTCAGGGATGAAGTAAGCGTGAGTCAGGTAGATGTGACGGGACGCCCGGTCGATTGCACTCAAATACATCCCGCGAATGGGATAGACCATGTTGCGCGGCATGTTCCGATGGATCCGAATGTCCGGCTGCCACGTAGCGCTGCCGAAATCGGGCAGTGCGGCGCGACGTCGCCCAGACCACAGATTCCAGAAGTCAATGAAAGCGTTCTGCACGTCCCACACGATGTCGCCAGTGAGCCGGGCATGGGTATCACGCCAGTCGGTGGCGTAGAGGCTCCCGATGTTGTAACCGCCGAGGAACGCGACGAGGTCGTCGACGACCAGGAGCTTGCGGTGATCGCGGCCGGTGTTGCGCGGGAAGCGAAGGCCGGATGCGACCAGGGGATGGCGGCGTACCGCAACGTTCTTGGGGAACACGAAGAAGGAAGGCGGCACCACGAGGTTGGCGAACTCGTCGAAGACGATATAGACCTTCACCCCGCGATTCGCTGCCTCGATCAGCGCGTCCTTGAACGCTTGACCAACCGCGTCAGCCTTCCAGATGAAGCTCTCGAAGAAGATCCGCGACTTAGCCTGACTGATGGCGTTCAGCATGTCGCGATAGAGGTCCTCACCGTAGGTATAGACGGTGACCTCCGATCCGCCCACTGTGACCGAGCTGGGCGGAAGTCGAGGGAAGGTTGCTGGCTTTCGGAGCCTCTTCCGGCGGTAGTCGACCGCGACGAGGCCGAGTAAAGTGGCCCCTTGCACTGCGGCCACGGCTAACACGATGCGCTTGAGCAGCGTACCGAGGCGCGAGATCGTAGGCACCCGCATGCGACCAATTTACGCTGGCGCCAGGCGGAGCATGCGCCGCAAGGCGGTCATAGATGGTGTCGTTGCTCATGTCTAGGGTGGACTGCGTTATGACGAAACTCCGCGGGCGCGAAGCGAGCTGCTGCCCGAACGCCGAGCGGCTATGACGAGTACGACGCAGGCCAGGCCGGCGCGACTCACCGCCGAACAACTGCTCGAGGGACTCAACCCGCCGCAGCGTGAGGCAGTGCTGCATGAGGGCGGTCCGGTGCTCGTGGTGGCTGGCGCCGGTTCGGGCAAGACCCGAGTGTTGACCCGCCGGATCTGTTATCTGGTGAGTCAGCGCCGGGTGCACCCAGCCTCGATTCTTGCCATTACGTTCACCAACAAGGCAGCGGCAGAGATGCGCGGCCGTGTAATGGATCTGGTGGGTAACCGGGCCAAATTGATGTGGGTCTCCACCTTTCACTCCGCCTGCGTTCGGATCCTGCGAGCCGAGATCGGCCGATTCAATATGGCGCGGACGTTCTCGATCTACGACGATGCCGATTCCAAGCGGCTGATGCAGCTGGTGGCTCACGATCTTGATCTTGATCCGAAGCGTTTCCCGGTGCGTGCGATCATGAATTGGGTCTCGGCTTGCAAGAACGAGCTCGTCGATCATGAATCGGCAGCCTCCCGGGCGCGCTCGTCCATCGAGGAGAGCTACGCCGAGGCGTACCGGGAATATCAGCGGCGGCTGATCGCGGCCAACGCGCTGGACTTCGACGACCTGATCATGACGACAGTGCACTTGTTCCAGGCTTTCCCTGAGCTCCGCGAGCAGTATCGCCGCCGATTCCGGCATGTCCTCGTTGATGAGTACCAGGACACTGACCATGCTCAGTACGTCCTGATCAGGGAGCTCTGTGCGATCGATCCCCCAAGCGATCCAGATGTGGTGGCCATCCAACCACCGGAGCTCATGGTGGTGGGTGACTCGGATCAGTCGATCTACGCCTTCCGCGGCGCGACCATCCGTAATATCAACGACTTCGAGTCGGACTTTCCAGGGGCGAGAGTGATCCTGCTCGAGCAGAACTACCGGTCGACGCAGACCATCCTGAGTGCAGCCAACGCCGTCATCACGCGCAACGAGAACAGGAAGCCGAAGAACCTGTGGTCGGATGCCGGCGACGGTGAGCAGCTCATCGGCTATGTCGCCGACACCGAGCATGATGAGGCGCAGTTCGTGGCGGCGGAGATCAAGAGGCTCAATGAAGATGGCAGGCACCGGTACGGTGATGCGGCGGTGTTCTACCGAACCAACGCGCAGTCCCGAACCTTCGAGGAAGCGTTCATCCGAGCCGGTATTCCCTACAAGGTGGTCGGTGGCGTTCGGTTCTACGAGCGGCGCGAGGTGCGCGACTCTGTCGCCTACCTCCGCGCCATCGCCAACAGGGCCGACGACGTCTCGCTCCGCCGAATCCTGAACGTTCCCAAGCGGGGGATCGGTGATCGAGCCGAATCCGCAGTGGCTGATTTGGCAGCTCGGGAGGGCATTAGCTTCGGTGATGCGCTGCGCCGCGTCGATGAGATACCTGGTCTGGCGTCCCGCTCAGCGAATCAGCTCAAGGTTTTCGCCAAGTTCCTTGACGACCATGAAGCAATGGTGGCCGAAGGAATGCCGGCTGACGCCATCTTGACCAGCGTGCTCGACCGGTCGGGCTATTTGGCGGTGTTGCACGGCTCAACCGATCCACAGGACGAGACTCGGCTGGAGAACCTGAAGGAGCTGATCACGGTCGCGCGCGAGTTCGTCACCGGCGTCGCAACCCTGACGGTGCCGGATGAGGAGCTGGACGAACTCGGGCTTCCGGGCGGCTCCAACACGCAACCGGACGGTGATGTCGCTACAGCGCTCGACCCAGAGGCCGATCTGGCGGCTGGAGCGGCTGAGCCTGACGCGTCGCTGGGCGCCTTTCTTGAGCGAGTGGCGCTCGTCGCGGACTCCGACCAGATTCCGCATGCACCGGACGAGGAAGATGCCGGCGTGGTCACCTTGATGACACTGCACACGGCGAAGGGTCTGGAGTTCGACACCGTCTTCCTGACCGGTTGTGAAGACGGTGTATTCCCTCACCAACGAGCGATTGCGGAGCGCACCGGCAACGAGCTTGCGGAGGAACGGCGGCTCGCGTACGTCGGCATCACGCGCGCCCGGAAGCGGCTCTACATTTCTCGAGCTATCGCTAGGTCCTCCTGGGGCGCTCCGCAGCACAATCCGCCAAGTCGGTTCCTGAACGAGGTGCCAAGCCAGCTTGTCGAGTGGCGGCGTACCGAAGCTGCGGTCACCAGCTGGCGAAACACCTCCGCGACCGCAACGCAGACCTGGCGGAATGCCGTCGGCTACGGTGCGAAGCCGACCATTCGCGAGATCCCGTCTTTGGTGGCGGGAGACAGGGTGCTGCACACCACCTTCGGCATGGGCACGGTCGTGGCGACCTCCGGCGACGGCGACAAGGCGATGGCAGATGTGGACTTTGGATCCTCAGGACTCAAGCGCCTGTCGCTGCGATATGCACCCCTTGAGAAGCTCTGACGCCGACTAGGGGCTGACTCCGTGGGCCCTGAGCCACGGAACTGGGTTGACCGCACGGTAGATGTCGCCGGGTGCCACGCCAGCCGGGTAAACCTCGAAGTGGACGTGAGCGCCAAAGGTCCGTCCGGTCAATCCCACCGCCCCGACGTTCTCGCACGCCGACACAGTCTGGCCCACGCGGACCGAGACGTTGGACATATGCGCCAGCAGCGTGTGGGTGCCATTCGCATGCTTGATCGCGACATAGTTGCCGGCCCAGCCGCTGGCAGATCCAATCCCGGCGTTGGTGACGACCCCATCCGCAGGAGCGTGCAATGGGGTGCCGACGGGAGATGAGAAGTCCAAACCCGTGTGGTAACGGGACCACGGGCCGAGCTGGCCGAAGCCGGCAGCGATGCTGTACCCGCTTCTGATAGGCAGGCAGCCCCTGCCACCGGACCCGTTGGCGAAAGGTGCTTGGGGGTCGCTGCGCGCGGCCTGGCCGCGTTGGATCAGTATGGCCTGGCGACGGGTCGCAGTGATAACGGCCTCGAGGGCCTTCTCGCGCGCCTTCGCCGACCTGTCCATGGAGGCCTCAGAGACCTCAGCATTGATTTTGCCGAGCTCCTCTTCCCGCTGATCAGCGATGCTCCTGACTCTCGCTGGATCGAGGGCCCTCTCGGTTCTGCGAGTCTCGGCTCCGCGACTCGTTTGCTTGGCGAGATCGGTCGTCGCCACGGTTGCTGTCCAGGTGGTGTGCTGTGCTGCACCCGTCAGGGCCACTGAACCGGCGACGCCAAGTCCCAGAATCGACACCGCCAGCGCCGCCACACCATGGCGCAGCCAGCTTTTCTTGTCGTCTCTGATGTCCTCGACCAAGGCGCGACGCGCAAGCGTACGCTTCGACGACGACGTGGGCACTCCAAATCTCCTCGTACGACGACAGGTTCCCCGAGTCCTGCCTCTGCCGCAGTACCAGTCGCTGATCGCCTGCCGCTGGAGGCCCGCGTTTGAGTTCAAACGGTGGACGCTGTCGGCAACAATAACGGATGCATAACGCGGCGCAAGCTCATCTGGACAAGTTGGCGGTGTGTTTTTCGGAATGTGATGAAGATCTCGCGAGTTGGTTCGAGGCCGCTCGCGGATTGCGCTGTAACGCTCGCCACCCCCGCTGAGGTTGGCACTGTTGGCAGCTTTGGCATCGGAAATCGCGCGGCCGCGCGGAGCCGGTACGCGAAGTCGGGTGAGCACGTGGAGTCAGGTCAGTGGGTGGTGACACCACTGGCGCTCAGCCAGGGCTGCGGATTGATCGCGCTGTACACGTCGCCGTACTTGACGCCCGCGGGGTAGAGCTCGAAGTGCAAGTGAGCGCCGAAGGCGCGACCGGTTGCACCGACATAACCGATGATCTGCCCAGCACGCACAGTTTGGCCGGCCCGTATTGCCACCGACGACATGTGCGAGGACATGGTGGTCATCCCATCCCCATGTTTGATGGCGACATGGTTGCCGGCCCAGTCACCGGAATTGCCGGCGTAGAGCACAACGCCTGACCTAACGGCGCGAATCGGTGTGCCGTACCCGGCCCGGAAGTCAAGGCCAGTGTGATAGCGCGACCAGCTGCCGAACTCACCAAAGGCGGCGCCAACAACGGCTCCCGGCACAGGCGCAACGCCACTTCCGCCGCTACCGCCACTGGAACTGCCGCCGTTGCCAGCCGACCCGCCCCCAGAACCGCTTTCCCCACGCTGGGTATCTGCCGCGGACGAAGCCGCCCCATGATCATCCGCGGCGCTTTCTACCGCCTGTCGTTTGTTCGCCGCGGCCACTCGAGCAGCGATCGCCCGACGCAGGTTCTCAGCTGCGATTCGGGCTCCTTCCGCGCGACTCGCCCGGCCGGCAACCGTTAGTTCCTTTTGCCGCGCGTCACCGCTGGCCGCCTCCGCTGCTCGGCTCACCTCGTCTGCCGTCTTGGCCAGCAACTCATCTCGCTGGGCCGCCTGTTCCTTCGCGATGGCGGCCTGGAGGGCAGGGCTTCTGGTTGGGCCATTGGTGGAAGGCGCTTCCGGTCTGGCAAACGCGGCCAGCGCCTCCTTGTCGGTGGTCTGCTTCTTCTCTGGCGTGACAACGACCGCAGAGGAGGTCATGGGTAGGGCCGTCAGGCCACTCTCGACGGTTTGCGCTCTCGTGGTAACACCTAGGGACGCTGCAACCAGCAGGCCCAAGGCGGCGATGCCCAGAGCGGCAAAAACGTATCGAAGCCAGGCCACCCTGGCCTGAGACGCGTCTCCAGCGTTGACGCCAGGATCCCACTCGCGTTCGGTTCGCTGTTCCCCGGACAGCTCCCTCATCCCTCACTGGCGCTGGCACGCGATCGAGCCTTGCCCGAATCCGGCATCCAGGACGGTGAAGTCTGCCTGGATGAGCGCGCCAACTGTTGGTCTGGATCTAGTTCCGTCTTTGACTGGACCCCCGAAGTAGGCCAGACAACTTGAGAAAGATAACAAGCAGGTTACGGAAGCTCAATGGCTTGGGCCGGATTTTGTCGGGACTAAGCGTAAAGAGCTGGTGCGGCCCCATCGTGATCAAGCTGTCGCAGCACTTCAGCGATGGAAAATGCGATGCGCCGGTTTCGGGGCAGCGACAGATGGCCGACGCCGCGCACTGCGATGTTTCGCACGTTCAGATCAGGATGCTCTAGCCGGGCGTTGCCGCTCGGCACGATGACGGGGTCGATATCGCTGTGAAATGCGATGAAACGGGTACGGCAGCCCGGCGCCGGCCCGGCCAGCTCCTGAATTATCGGAGAGCTAGGTGTGAGCTGGCGGACCAGCGGTAGCAGGGGCGCGGCCCGCGCCAGTTGGGTGCCCTGGTGCGGGGTACCCAGGGTCACCAGGGTGTGAACCCGGCTGTCTCCGCCGAGACGTTGCACGTAGTAGCGAGTTATCAGACCCCCGAGGCTATGGCCGATGACATGGATGCGTTCGTAGCCACTATGGGTCGCCAACCTCTCGATGGTCCCGCCCAACCGGATGGCCGCCCGCGGGATGCTGTGGGTGAGTAGGCCATAGTCATAGGCGGTAAGCATGTGAAAGCCTCGGCGACGGAGCGCACGTTCCATGACTGTGAAGATCGCGTGGTTCTCGACAAAGCCGTGCACAAGCAGGATGGGCGTCGCAGCTGCGTCCACGTCGTGATGAATCAGTCCACGCTGTTCGGGACTGAGGCCGCTGAGATTGTGGCGGCGCTGCCCACTCGTGGCATGCGTCGGCGCAGATAACATGCCGAGCGGATACATCACCACATGCGTCGTGGCCCAGGCGGCCTCGATCGCGAGTCCAGACACCACGTGAGGCAGCTCCTGTATCGCAAGGCGCGTGCGCACTCGATGTGAGATGCCTCCGATGGCACTCTGCCGCACGGCAAAATATTACTCGGTAGTAGTTTGGCGTCGTGGAATCTGATGTCGGGTCCCCGTCCTCGGCTCCACTGCGTATCGTCGTGGCAAAACCCGGGCTTGACGGTCATGATCGTGGCGCCAAGGTGGTGGCGCGGGCGCTGCGTGACGCGGGCATGGAGGTCATCTATACCGGGCTGCACCAGACGCCGGAGCAGATTGTCGCCACGGCGGTCGCCGAGGATGCAGACGCCGTCGGGCTCTCGGTTCTCTCAGGCGCGCACATGACGCTGTTTGCCAAGGTGGTCGAGCTGCTGAAGGCGACCGACGCGGACGACATCGTGGTCTTCGGCGGCGGAATCATCCCGGACGCGGATCGGCAGTCCTTGGCGGAGATGGGAGTTGCGCAAGTCTTTACACCCGGAGCGACGATGAGCGAAATCGTGTCCTGGGTGCGGGAAAACGTTGGGGCCGCGCACCGCGCCTGAACTCATGCGGCCGAATCGGCGCCAGCCCGGCGCAGAGCCGTGCCGTGCACGCTCCCCATAGCCCCTGGTCACTGAGACGTCATTAGCGAGTGCAGCAGAGCAGCCGCAAACGGCCCCTTGAGATGATCAGCTCGACCTTCCGCATGTAGCTCGATGGTCACGGATAGGCTTCGGATCGTCTGGCTGGCGGCGTACCCGGATCGGGTCTCCCGTCACGGATCTGGTCTGTCCGACCTCACCCGAGCATGGAGGCAAGTGTGGATCTGTACGAGTACCAAGCGCGAGACCTCTTCGAGGCGCACGGGGTTCCGGTGCTGCGTGGCATCACGGCGACTACCCCCGCCGAGACCAAGCAGGCCGCCGCCGCCATCGGTAGCCCTGTAGTGGTCGTCAAGGCGCAGGTAATGACCGGAGGCCGCGGCAAGGCGGGCGGCGTTAAGGTCGCCAAGAATCCTGACGAGGCGGAGGCTCGGGCCGCTGAGATTCTCGGTCTTGACATCAAAGGACATGTCGTCAAGACGGTCATGGTTGCCGAGGGTGCTGACATTGCCGAGGAGTATTACTTTTCCTTGCTGCTCGACCGGGCAGAGCGCCGGTATCTCGCCATGTGCTCCAAGGAAGGCGGGATGGATATCGAGACACTTGCGACGGAGCGGCCCGAAGCCTTGGCACGCATCCCGGTGGATCCTCTGGTCGGTATCGACCAGGCCAAGGCCGATGAGATAGTTGCCGCGGCTGGCTTTTCAGGTGCCGATGCCACAGAGATCGCTCGCGTTCTGCAGCTGCTCGGCACTGTGTACCAGCAGGAGGATGCGACGCTGGTTGAGGTGAACCCACTTGTCAAGACCGGTGACGGCAAGATCATCGCCTTGGATGCCAAGGTCTCCCTCGACGAGAACGCCGCGTTCCGCCATCCGGGCCATGCGGGGCTGGCCGACACGTCGGCAGAGAATCCGCTGGAGGCGGCAGCGAAGGCCAAGGGGTTGAACTACGTCAAGCTCGATGGCTCTGTCGGGATCATCGGTAATGGGGCTGGCCTTGTGATGAGCACCCTGGACGTCGTCGCGTACGCCGGCGAGGAGTTTCCAGGTTCGCCGAAGCCGGCTAACTTCCTAGACATTGGTGGCGGCGCCAGCGCGGAGATCATGGCCAGTGGTTTGGAGATCATCATTGGCGACGAGCAGGTGAAGAGCGTCTTCGTGAACGTGTTTGGCGGCATTACAGCCTGCGACGCGGTAGCCAACGGGATCGTGCACGCGTTCGAGCTGCTGGCCAGTCATGGCGAGCATGTCGATGTTCCACTGGTGGTACGTCTGGACGGCAACAACGCCGAGCTGGGTCGTCAGATCCTGTCGGCCGCAAATCTGCCGGGACTGGAACAAGTGGACACGATGGACGGTGCGGCCCGCCGGGCCGCCGAGCTGGCGGCGAGCTGAAGGGCGGGCAAGATCATGGCAATCTTTCTGAATTCCGACTCCAGAGTGATCGTCCAGGGCATGACCGGCTCGGAAGGTCGCAAACACACCCAACGCATGCTGACCTCCGGTACCCAGGTCGTCGGCGGGGTAACCCCCGGCAAAGGCGGACAGATCGTCGAGTTCGAACGGAGCGGCGTACCGGTCTTCAATTCGGTGGGGGAAGCGATAGCCGCCACCGAGGCCAACGTCACGGTGATCTTCGTGCCAGCCAAGTTCACATTGGCTGCGGTCGTTGAGGCGATTGAAGCGGGCATCCCGCTGGCGGTGGTTATCACCGAGGGCGTTCCGGTCAAGGATACGGCCGAGTTCTTCGCACGATCTCAGAACAGCTCGACTCGACTCATCGGCCCGAACTGCCCGGGACTGATTTCTCCGGGGCAGTCCAACGCCGGGATCATCCCGGCCGACATCACCCAGGCGGGGCGTATCGGGCTGGTCTCCAAGTCCGGCACGCTGACCTATCAGATGATGTATGAGTTGCGCGACATCGGGTTCTCATCAGCCGTGGGGATTGGGGGTGACCCGATCATCGGAACGACGCACATCGATGCTCTCCAGGCATTCGAGAGCGACCCGGACACAGACGCCATCGTGATGATTGGTGAGATTGGTGGTGACGCGGAGGAGCGGGCCGCTGATTACATTGCAGCCAGTGTCACCAAGCCCGTGGTCGGCTACGTCGCCGGCTTCACCGCACCGGAAGGCAAGACCATGGGCCACGCCGGCGCCATTGTCTCGGGATCATCCGGGACAGCGGCCGCCAAGAAGGAGGCGCTGGAGGCCGCCGGAGTCAAGGTCGGCAAGACGCCGAGCGAGACCGCGTCTTTGATGCGCGAGCTCATGACGAGCCGCTAAGGAAACGTTCGGAACCGAATTCCTCAGTCGACCTGAGTGGCGCGCTCGCCGGCGCGTACGGCCACCGTGTCCCACTGCCCGCCGGTGAAGTCGTAGTCACCTTGGGGGTTCAGGAAGGTATAGACCACTTTCGGTCCTGCGGAAACGATCCCGACACGAAACTTGGTCTTGCCCAGCGTCGATTTGTGCCACACGGTTGCGGTCCAGCCTGTGATCTTGATGTTCTGGGCCCCTGTGCTGGCCACCTTCTTCGGCTTCGAGACGGTTGCGGTGAGCACAACCTTCTCGCATTTCCCGAGGTCGGACCTCAGCTTGTCGACCATCCCCGCGGCTGCCTTTGCGTCTTTGGTCGTCAACACGATCTCGTTCAGGCCAAAGAACTTCGTCCCACTGTCCGGGATCAGGTAGACCCTGGAGCTCTTCGACTTTGCCGAAACGGTTGCCCAGTTGACGCTTTTCTCGCACTGGGATCCTTTGAACTCCTCTTTCGGCAGCTCGATTTCGGTCGCTGTCCACGGGGCCGGCTTGGCACCAGCAGGAGGAAGGTCACCGGTTGCCAAGAACCCTGGCTCATCTCCACCGAGCGGTGGCGGTCCGTTCTTGACGGAGGGGACACCACCGCACGGTCCGCCGGCCGGGCCGCACTGCACCTTGTTGACCTCCCCTAGCGCTCTGGCGACGGCCGCCATCGCCACCACCTGCGATGGTTGGGTAGCGTCGATCACATTGACGACGCGGCCTGTCTGGTTGAGCAGCACGCTGTGGGCGGCCCGGCCCTTGGCGCCATCCATGGCCAACACGCCAACGGCCTGCTTGCCAACCCCGCTGACGGCGTGGCCTGACTGGATGTAGAAACCGGTGACCGCACAGCTGCCGAGTGCCTTGGAGGCAATCGCGTACGCCTGGGCGGCTTCGTCGGGGGAGCTGTATGCCGTGGCCTCATGCAGTGCCTTAGGGGCATTTTTGCCGCCGCCGTTCAGCACGCGCAGGATCTTCTGCTGCGGCGGTGGCTGGCCCTCCAGTGGCTCGCCACCGAAGCAGGCTGCAGTCGGCGCATCTTGCGATGGGTTGGGCTCTGTCAATTCAACCTTCCAGGTGCGATCCCGCACGAGGAGGTCGGCCTGGCTTGGGCTGAGCATGGAGGCGTCTGTCAACCCCGCCGCCTCCGGCTGGCCCGGCAGTTGAGCGGTGTTGCCGGACGTGCCGGTACCGCTGGGCCGGCGCTGAGACTGGCTCGCAGCGGTGAGGACCGCGTAACCAACTGCGAGGCCGATCACAAGCACCACGGACACTGCGCCGATGAGCAACGCCAGTTTGGTGCGTCGGCTGAGCGGCTGTCGATCGTCTTCGTCGTAGTCGTCGATCGCGTCGCGGGCAGCTTCACTACGATGCTGACCCGGCCGACTGCGGGGGAGGATCGCGGTATTTTCCTCGCCACCGCGCGCGCGGGGCGGCGTGGAGGTGACTGGCCGCGAGATCTCATCAGTGGGTGGATCGACCTCCGGAGCTGGTGCCGCCAGCGATGCCGGCGAATACCAGTCGTTGGTCCCCGTCTGGTCTCGAAAGAGCGGCTTCGGCGGCCCTTCATCGACGACGGGTGGCGCTAGGCGCCTTCCGTTGTTGCGATCTGGCTCTGCCGGGTGCTGCGGCTCGGCAGCTTCGATTTCTGGTTCGATAAAGGCCCGCCGGGGCCGATAGGTCGTGGACCTGTGGTCGACCATGCTGAATTGCTCCCCCCGAGTCCGGAGTGCCATCGCAGGCTTCCTGGGTTGGCCGCTCGGATCGATCGAACGGCGACCATCGGAGACTTTACCCGGGCTGGCGTGTCTCGCCCAGCCCGCGGCCGCGGGCTGGGCGAGCATGGAGGCACCATGCCTTCACTGCTTTCGACCCGCCGAGCCGCTGCTGGGGTCTCGCTGCGCGCCACTCCGGCTGGGAAGAGAAGTGGTCCGGCAACCCGGGCGCAGTCGGCATCACCGCCGATCAGCTGGCCACTCGTGGCCGTCGCGGGCGGTGCGGTGACGGCTCTCGCGAGCTGGATTCTCTGTGCTGGTGTGGCAGTTGTCGGCTGGCTTGCGGCCGAGCCCGGAAGTCTCGGCGATGCGCTGCGGGTCGGGACCCTGTTCTGGTTGCTGAGCAATGGCGTGGGGGTGCGTCTTGGTGAAGTCCCGGTCACCCTGGTGCCGTGGGGCGCGACCGCTGTGATCGCATTCATGATCTCGCGATTCGCTGTACTGAGCGCTCGGAAGGTTCGCGCCCACCAGACCACTGGTCCAGTGCTGATCAGCGTCGTCACGGTTGCGGCGTACCTGCTTTCGGTCCTTGTGGGTGCCACGTTGTGGGGTGAGCCGTGGCAGGCACCAGCGCGCTGGGTCGTGGTCATCGCCGTGTTTCTCGGGGCGGCGTGGTGGGGCAGCAGCCGCGGTTTGGGCATCAAGCAAGTCGACATGGTCGGCAGGGTGCGGGCGATCATATGTGGCGTCTCGGCAGCCCAGCTCGCCATGCTGGTAGCGGGCGCGGCGGTGTTGGCCACCGCACTCTGGACGCATCTCAAACAGGTGGAAACGTTGCACCAGGCGCTGCAACCAGGCGTTGCCGGGGGCATTGCGCTGTTGCTCATACAGCTGGCATTCGTGCCGAATGCCCTGATTTGGTCGGCAGCGTACGCGCTCGGCTCGGGATTCGCCCTTGGTGCCGGCTCGGTCATTGCCCCTGCCGCAACCCAGCTGGGAATGGTCCCCGGCATCCCGCTGCTGGGCGCGCTGCCATCCCCTGGCCCTGGCGACCTCATGCAACTGTGGTGGCTTGCTGCTGGCGCCGTCGCTGGAGCAATCGCGTGCTGGGTGATGCTCTGTTTCGGCCAGGTGCCACGATTCGACAAGGCCAGCTTGACAGGCGGAGTCTGCGGCTTGCTCGCCGGCGCGGTGTTCGCAGGGTTGGCCTGGGCGGCCAGCGGTGACCTGGGGACGCTGCGGCTCGCTGATCTGGGGCCGCGGCTGTTCCCGCTGCTGGTGATGGCCTGCACCACGATGGGTCTGTCTGGCCTGATCACCGGGCTGGCGCTGGGATTGGCCGCACGCGCTGGTCGCTAGGCTGTCCGTCGTGCCTGAGCCGCTCGCCGCTACGCACTTGGGCCGCCGGCTCGTGGTGCTGGTCTCGGGTAGCGGCACCCTGCTGCAGGCGTTGATCGATGCGTGCGCCGACCCGGCGTACGGCGCGAAGATCGTGGCTGTCGGCTCGGATCGCCCCGGTATCCAAGGCTTGGAGCGGGCGATTCGTGCCAACATTCCAACCTTCGTTGAGTCGCTGCAAGATCACGCCGGTAGGGCGGACTGGGACAAGGCGCTGACTGAGGACGTTGCCGCATACCAGCCAGATCTGGTGATCAGTGCCGGCTTCATGAAGCTTGTGGGACCGGAGTTCCTGGCTCGCTTCGAAGGTCGAATGATCAATACGCATCCAACCTTGCTGCCCTCGTTTCCTGGAACGCATGGTCCTCGCGACGCGTTGGCGTACGGCGTCAAGATCACTGGTGCCACCGTGTTTCTGGTGGACGCGGGAATTGATAGCGGCGTGATCCTTGATCAGCGGGCGGTGCCGGTCGCCGACGATGACACGGTGGAGACTTTGCACGAAAGGATCAAGGTCGCCGAACGTGAGCTGCTCGTCACGATCACCCACCGACTCGTCACCAGGAGCTGGCGAGTCGCTGACAGGAAGGTGTTCTGGACATGACCGATTTAGTCGATGGCAATGACGCGAGCCGGCGGCCGATCAAACGCGCCTTGGTCTCCGTTTATGACAAGACCGACCTACTCCTGGTGGCAGATGCCTTGGTTCAGGCCGGGGCGGAAATCGTTTCCACCGGCTCAACGGCCGAGACGATAGCCGAGGCAGGTTTGCCGGTAACTCCAATCGAGAAGGTCACCGGATTTCCGGAATGCCTTGACGGTCGCGTCAAGACCTTGCACCCGATGGTCCATGCCGGTTTGCTCGCCGACCTGCGGTTGGCCTCGCATCGCGCGGAGATCGCCGAGCTTGGTGTTGAGCCGTTCGATCTGTTGATCAGCAACCTGTATCCGTTCACCGCGACGGTAGCTTCCGGCGCGACTCCCGAGGCCTGCATCGCCCAGATCGACATCGGCGGCCCGGCGATGGTCCGGAGTTCGGCAAAGAACCATGCCTCGGTGGCTGTCATCACCTCGCCGGAGCAATATCCGCAGCTCCTGACAGCTCTGGTCGCAGGCGGTTTCACCCTGTCGGAGCGGCAAGCCCTAGCGGCGGCCGCCTTCGTGCACACGGCCACCTACGACGTAGCGGTGGCCAGTTGGATGGGCAGCGTACTGACTGATACCAGTGATGGCACTGGCTTCCCGCGGTGGATGGGAGGTACCTGGGAGAAAGTCACCGGACTGCGGTATGGGGAGAACCCGCACCAACCGGCAGCCCTCTATCGGACCAGCGGGGGCACCCGCGGCCTGGCGAGTGCACAGCAGCTGCACGGCAAGGAAATGTCGTATAACAACTACGTCGATGCAGATGCCGCCCGCCGGTGCGCTGGCGATTTCGATGAGCCTGCCGTCGCGATCATCAAGCATGCGAACCCATGTGGCGTCGCAGTCGGGTTGGACATAGCCGAGGCTCATCGGAAGGCCCATGCCTGCGATCCGACCTCGGCCTACGGAGGGGTGATAGCAGCCAATCGGCCGGTCAGTCTGGAGATGGCGCGACAAGTCGCGGATATCTTCACCGAGGTGATCATCGCGCCCGGGTACGACGTCGGTGCGGTCGATGTGCTCACAGCCAAGAAAAATCTCCGGATTCTTGTAGTCGAGCCGCGCGCGCGCGGTGGCGTTGAGAGCAGGCGCATCGACGGCGGGCTCCTAGTCCAGCATTCCGACGTATTGGACTCTGGTCATGATCGCCCCGCCAATTGGCAGTTGGCTGCTGGTCCGCCGGCCTCCGACGAGGCGCTGGCGGATCTGGAGTTCGCGTGGAAGGCGGCACGGTCAGTGAAGTCGAACGCCATCCTGCTCGCACGGGACAGGGCCTCCGTCGGAGTTGGGATGGGGCAGGTGAATCGCGTCGACTCCTGCCGCCTGGCCGTGCAAAGGGCCGGAGAGCGTGCTGCAGGTTCCGTCGCTGCCTCCGACGCCTTCTTCCCCTTCGCCGACGGGCCTGAGATCCTGCTGGCCGCCGGGGTGTCGGCTATTGTGCAGCCGGGCGGCTCGGTGCGCGACGGGGACGTGATCGCAGCGGTCCAGGCTGCTGGCGCGACCATGTACTTCACCGGTGCGCGACACTTCTTCCACTGACACTGAGGAGCTGGGGTGTGCACATGACGGCGCGAATCCTTGACGGGAAAGCGTTGGCCGAGACAATCAAGGCTGAGCTGAAAGATCGGGTGTCTGCGCTCGCCGAGCGGGGCATCATCCCGGGTCTCGGTACGGTGCTCGTCGGTGACGATCCCGGCAGCCGCTCGTACGTGGCAGGTAAGCACCGGGATTGTGCCCAGGTCGGCATCTCCTCGATCCAAGTGGAACTGCCCGATACAACCTCCCAAGATCAGCTTGCATCGGTTATCGCCGAGCTGAACGCCGACCCCGCTTGCACCGGTTACATTGTCCAGCTGCCACTGCCGGGCAGCCTGGATGACAACGCCGCACTCGCGCTGGTCGATCCCGAGAAGGATGCCGACGGTCTGCATCCGATGAACCTCGGCAAGCTGGTCCTGGGCGTGCCTGGCCCCTTGCCGTGCACTCCGCGTGGCATCGTTGAACTGCTCGTCCGCAATGGCATCGGCCTCAACGGCGCGGAGGTCTGTGTGATCGGCAGAGGTACCACGGTCGGCCGGCCGCTGGG
The DNA here is from genome assembly GCA_963740515.1 of uncultured Actinomycetota bacterium. Classification (GTDB taxonomy): domain Bacteria; phylum Actinomycetota; class Actinomycetes; order Propionibacteriales; family Propionibacteriaceae; genus Microlunatus. The sequence goes on along the minus strand of CAVUEO010000034.1, from coordinate 62,190 downwards.
ACTGCTGCTGTCGCGGAAGAGCGAAAACGCGACTGTCACCCTGTGCCACACCGGGACCGTAGAGCTCTCCCGGCACACTCGACAGGCTGACATCATCGTTGCGGCAGCCGGGCGGCCAGGACTCCTCACCGCTGACATGATCAAACCCGGCGCAGTCTGCGTGGACGTCGGCATCACCCGTACCCAGGCCGGGCTAGTAGGTGATCTTGATCAGAGCGTACGCGAGGTCGCCGGCTGGGTGGCACCAATGCCAGGCGGTATCGGGCCGATGACCCGAGCCATGTTGCTCAGCAACGTCGTGGAGCGCGCCGAACACCTGGTGGCTCGTGCAGCGGCCTGAGACGAGCGGCGCTGCAAGATCACTCCGGCAGTGGCCACTGTTGATCGTGTTGATCGGCGTGCTGGCTGGTCTGGTAGTCAGCTTTCTCGGTGAGTCCACCTGGCGCCTAGGCTGCCTGCTCATCGGCGCGTCCCTGGGGGTCGGAGCCGTGGAACGGATCGCGTTGACGAGCAGGGATGCTGGGCTGCTTCAGGTGCGTACGAAAGCCTTCGATGTCACGGTTCTTGCGGTCGCAGGCGCGGCCATCATCGCTCTGGCGATTGTGGTGCCTGAAGGTCGTTGAGCGGTCAACCGCTTTGCGATCCTGCGAGGACGGCGATCACAATCCAGAAGATGATCAGCAGAACAATGCCCACGATAGCGAGGATCGTGAAGACCTTGCCGAGCATCCGGCCAACGCTGATGTTCTGCTCATTGGAGTACTGGAAGCCTGCCGCCTGGATGTCTTTCCTGGCTTTGTTTCCCAGGTACCACGCGATGGGCGCGAAGATTGTGATGAAGATTCCCAGTATCCCGAAGATCAAGATCAGGGTGCCCTGGGGGTGCTCCGGCGGCGGTGTGCCGTAGGGCTGGCCATATGGCAGTTGTGACTGCTGGCCGTATGGCGCTGGCTGCTCGCCGCCCTGAGGGTACTGCCCCGGCTGGCCGTAGGGCGCTTGCTGCTCGCCGCCCTGAGGGTACTGCCCCGGCTGACCGTAGGGCGTTTGCTGCTCGCCGCCCTGAGGGTACTGCCCCGGCTGACCGTAGGGCGTTTGCGGGCTCGGCTGAGTCTGGGGATTTTCGTCGTGCGGGTTGGTCATGGTGACCATTGTTCCTTATCTGATCCGACGGTGCGGCGGGCTGTTGGCGTTGGTCACCCGCGTATGACCTTCTGAGGCGCCTAGAAGTCTGTGCTCGCGATGCCGACGATTACCGCGAGCACGATCAATAACGTCACCAGCGTGAAGATCGATACCCCGATAATGCCGGTGACAATACCGCCGACGGCTTGCGAGCGTCCGGTGTAGCGTCCCGGTGCCGAGTCGATCTCGTTGCGCACGCGCCGTCCTACGACGATGCCACCGATGCCTACGAGTCCGCCGACGACGCAGGTCATTCCCAAGACCGTGCCGAGGATGCCGAGGATCAGCGCCAAGCCTGCTTGCGGGTGCTGCTGTGCCGGCGTGACCTCCGGCGCGGGGCCGTACGGGCTCACTGCACCGAAGGCCGGCCGGTGTGGGTTGGCCTCGTAAGGAGTGCCGTCATAACCGGCTGGCTGTCCATAGTTGTGGCCGAAATCACCGTACGGAGGTGTCGGCTGAGGCGCGAAGCCCACTTCTGGTCCTGCGTATATCGAGTTGGCGTTGGGGTTGCCGTAGGACTCGCCTGGCATGGCGTACGGGTCGGCCTCAGGTCTTTGGTAAGGGTCGTCCGCAGGGTAGGAGGGCCAGTCACCCGCGGGCTGAGCGGGCGATTCGCCACCGGTCGGACGGTATGGCGGTGGCGTTGCCGAGCCCGGGTCCGGAGTGGCGCTGAACCCGTCTCTGGGTTCTGACCCCTCGCGGCTGAACGGGTTCGGTTCCTGGCTTTCAGTCATGGGAACCAGTGTGACGCATGTCCACTAAGCTGCTCGCGCTCTGTTGGATTGCTCGCTCCGCTCGCTCTGTTTGATTGCTCGCTCCGCTCGCTCTGTTTGATTGCTCGCTCCGCTCGCTGCGATGTTCGCTGGGTTGCCGCCGTCTTCGTCGGATCTGTCGGAACGGATAAGCGTTGTTCCGCCATCTCCTCCTGCAGATCGGCGGCGCGAACATCGCGAATCCGACGCTGTCGTCGTCGCTCCCAGAGGAAAAGAACGTCTCTGCGGCCTCGCGCTAGCCCGCTGACGACCGTTCGGCCTCGGTCGCTTAGTCGATCAGGCCGAGCGTTCGCACCGCGTCACGCTCCTCAACGAGCTCTGCCACACTTGCGTCGATCTTGCCGCGGGAGAAGTCGTTGATCTTCAGACCTTGGACGATCTGGTACCTGCCACCGGTGGTCGTGCACGCGAATGAGGAGATCAGGCCCTCCGGCACCCCGTATGAGCCATCGGACGGGACTGACATTGACACCCAATCGCCCTCCGGCGTCCCGAGGACCCAGTCCCGCATGTGCTCAACGGTCGCGTTGGCCGCGCTTGCAGCTGAACTTGCCCCCCGGGCTTCAATGATGGCTGCGCCGCGCTGCTGCACGGTCGGCAGGAAGGTGGACTCCAGCCATGGCTGATCGTCGATCAGCTGGGCCGCATTCTGACCCCTGACGAGGGCATTGAACAGATCTGGGTACTGGGTCGCGGAGTGATTGCCCCAGATCGTCATGTGGGTGAGGTCGTTCACACTCGCACCGGCCTTCGCGGCAAGCTGAGCCTTGGCGCGGTTGTGGTCGAGCCGGGTCAACGCGTTGAACCGTTCATCAGGAACGTCAGGTGCGTTGTGCATGGCGATCAGCGCGTTGGTGTTCGCAGGATTGCCGGTGACCAGGACTTTGACATCATCGGCGGCGTGTTCGTTGAGGGCCTGACCCTGCGGCTTGAAGATCCCGCCGTTGGCCTCCAGCAGATCGCCGCGCTCCATGCCTTTGGTGCGAGGTCGCGCGCCCACCAAGCACGCCAGGTTCACCCCTTCGAAGACGGTCTTCGGGTCGTCTCCGATCTCGACCTTGCTCAGCAAGGGAAAAGCGCAGTCGTCCAGCTCCATCACGACGCCTTCGAGGGCCTTGAGGGCTTGGGGAATTTCGAGCAAACGCAACTCGACCGGCTGCTCGGGGCCCAGCATCGAACCACTGGCGATCCGGAACAGCAGGCTGTAGCCAATTTGGCCGGCGGCGCCGGTGACGGCAACCTTGACAGGTGCGCTCACAGAAGCTCCCTCGAACAGATTTGGGTGAGTGGGTTCGTAGGGTGACGCTAGCAAGGACGAGCATTCCCGGCGCGGTGAGGTCTAGGGATGGATCACAAATCGGTGGTTGATCCGGTTGCGGCCGTCGTGGCTGCGCTCGACGGGAAAGACGGCACCCGCTGGATTGGGGTCGACGGCAAAGGCGCGACCGGCAAGACCAGGCTCGCGGACCGGATCGCAGTAGCACTGCCCAGTTCGGTGATCGTGCACATCGACGACTTCGCACGGCCCGATGTCCAGGGCTGGGAGCGAGAGCGTTTCATCCGGCAGGTGCTGAAGCCGCTGCTTGCCGGGCGACCGGGTCGCTATCAGCGCTGGGACTTCGACCGCAACGTGGGCGCGGAGTGGCACACCGTCCCGAGCGCGGTGCCGGTGGTTGTCGAAGGCGTCTCCGCCACCGATGAACGGCTGATGGTTCCATGGGACTTCACGATCTGGGTTGAGGTGCCGTATCAGGTCCGGCTGGCGCGAGCCTTGGAACGGGACGGTCCGGAGCGCATGGACCGCTGGCTCACCGACTGGATGCCGAGCGAGGAGGCGTACGAAGCGGCGCAGCGGCCTCAGGACCGGGTCGACCTGGTGTACCGGCCGCCGGATGCCACTTGAGCCGGTCGAATGACCGCGTGGTCGTTCGATAGGTTGGCGGTATGGCGAAGATCAAGGTCGAAGGCACGGTCGTCGAGATCGACGGCGATGAGATGACACGGATCATTTGGCAGTTCATCAAGGACCGGCTGATCCACCCCTATCTCGACGTGAACCTGGAGTATTACGACCTCAGCATCACTCATCGCGACGCCACCGATGACCAAGTCACCATTGACGCCGCGAACGCGATCAAAAAGCACGGCGCCGGCGTCAAGTGCGCCACGATCACCCCAGATGAGGCGCGGATGGAGGAGTTCAGCCTCAAGAAGATGTGGGTATCGCCCAATGGGACGATTCGCAACATTCTGGGCGGCGTCGTCTTCCGGGAGCCGATCATCATCTCCAACATCCCGCGATTGGTGCCCAACTGGACTAAGCCGATCGTGATCGGCCGTCATGCGCACGGTGATCAGTACAAGGCGACTAACTTCAAGGTGCCCGGTGCCGGGCAGCTCACGATCACCTTCACTCCGGAAGATGGCGGCGAGCCGATCCAATATGTCGTCGCGAAATTCGCTGCCGACGGTGGCGTGGCGATGGGCATGTACAACTTCAACGCCTCAATCGCCGATTTCGCGCGGGCATCTTTCTCCTACGGGCTGGAGCGCGGTTACCCGGTCTACCTGTCGACCAAGAACACGATCCTGAAGGCGTACGACGGCGCGTTCAAAGACATTTTCGCTGAGGTCTTCGAGAACGAGTACGCGGCCGATTTCAAGGCGGCTGGTTTGACCTATGAGCATCGGCTGATCGATGACATGGTCGCGGCAGCGCTCAAGTGGGGCGGTGGATACGTCTGGGCCTGCAAGAACTATGACGGCGATGTGCAGTCCGATACCGTCGCCCAGGGCTTCGGCTCGCTCGGCCTGATGACGAGCGTTCTGATGACGCCGGATGGCAAGACGGTCGAGGCCGAGGCTGCCCACGGCACGGTGACCCGGCACTACCGGCAGTACCAGCAGGGCAAGCCAACCTCTACGAACCCGATCGCTTCCATTTACGCGTGGACCGGCGGCCTGAAGCACCGGGGCAAACTCGACAACACTCCAGAGGTGATTGACTTCGCAAAGTCTTTGGAGGACGTGGTCGTCAAGTCTGTGGAGGGCGGCGCCATGACCAAGGATCTCGCGATGCTCGTTGGCCCTGATCAGCCGTTTCAGACCACCGAGGAGTTCCTCGCCACACTGGACACCAACCTCTCCTCCCGCCTCTCCTAACACCGACTTGTCAGAACCCAGTTGAGCTATAGCTCAACTGGGTTCTGACAAGTCGGCGAGTTATCCACACGTTCAGCGACAGTCAACAGATGGCAGCGATGTCGACACGATTGGCGTTCGCATCCACAAGGTCTTTGCATGTACGCCATCTGCGACGATGCACCTGCTTTGGGTCTCCTGGCGATCGACCAGCACGGTGTTGCCGCTCGAACCCAATTGATCGATCTTGGCCTTAACCAGCACACGATTCGAGCGCAGCTGGCGGCGCGGCGGTGGCAGTCATGGGGGGCTCATATCGTGATCTTGCACAACTTCGAGCCGACTCGGCGGCAGCTCATGTGGGCGGCGGTGCTTGACGCTGGGTATCCAGCGGCCTTGGCCAGTCATACGGCACTCGAGTTGCATGGCTTTAAGCCGTTCGCACGTGAAGCCGGACAGCTGCATTTGCTCATTGAGCGCGGCGCGAAGGTGTCTGCCCATCCGATGATCGTGGTTCATGAGTCACGAAGGTTGAAACCTGAGTATCACGTAGAGGCTGCGGGACTACCCTGCACCGACATCGCTCGCTCAACGATCGACGCGGCCGCTTGGCAACCGTGGCCGCGATTCGCCTGCGCAATGGTGGCAGCCGTGGTTCAGCAACGCCTGTGCACGGTGGATGACCTCGATGCGGCGATGCGGTATGTCGGAAGAGTCCGTCACAAAGCACACCTGCGCGAGGCAATCCGTGACATCCGCGGAGGGTCAGAGGCGCTGAGTGAGATCGACCTGATACGCGTCTGCCGCCGTTTCGGCCTAAGTGAGCCTGACCGCCAGGTTAAACGGACGGATCAGCACGGTCGTTTCCGCTACCTCGACGCCGAATGGAAGCTTGAAGACGGGCGCCGGGTTGTGCTGGAGGTCGACGGCGCGCACCACGTCGATGTACCTAGCTGGCAGGCCGACATGCGTCGTGAGCGGGCAGTCGTGATCGGTGGCGCGCAGGTGCTCCGTGCGACATCCGTTGAGGTGCGGGTGGAGCCAGCGCAGATTGTCAACGACCTCGTTGCGATCGGCGTACCCCGACTTGTCAGAACCCAGTTGAGTTATAGGTCAACTGGGTTCTGACAAGTCGGCGTTAGAGGGTGGTGGCGCGGCCGATCTGGACGAGCTTCCAGCCAGCGTTACGCCAGGTGGGGGCGTGCAGTTTGAGGCGGCCGTCGATGATCACTTTGGACCTGACCAGAGAACCGAGCCGCTCTGGGTCGAGCTGACGGAACTCGGGCCACTCGGTCAGATGCAGTACTACGTCGGCGCCCAGCACCGCCTGCTCGACGCTGGCTACCTGAGTAAAACCCTCCCGCGGGGCGAGTCTTGCCTGTGGATCATAGATGCGTACGTCGGCGCCGGACATGTGCAATTGATCGGCCACGGTCAGGGCGGGGGAGTTGCGGGTGTCATCGGTGCCGGGCTTGAACGCCGCGCCCAGCACGGCGATGCGCTTGCCAGCAACGCTGCCACCGGCCTGATCGATTGCCAGCTCTGCTAGTCCGGTTCGCTGACCAGCGTTGATGGCCTCCACCGAGTGAATGAAGTCGCTCAGCACATTTACGTCAAGCTCCTCGGCGCGTACAGCCAGCGCGGCGATGTCTTTGGGCAGGCAACCCCCGCCGAACCCCAACCCGGCATTGAGAAACTCTCGTCCGATTCGCTCGTCGTACCCGAGGGCGTCGGCCAGCAGGACGACATCGCCGCCGGCCGCCTGGCACATTTGCGCCATCGCGTTGATGAAGCTGATCTTCGTGGCCAAGAATGCGTTCGCGGCGACCTTGATCAACTCACTGGTTGCGATGTCGCATCGAACGACGGGGACACGGTCGCTGATGGGGATTGCATAGATCTCCTCCAGCACCTCTAGCGCATGCCGGGAGTGGGTCCCGAAAACGAGCCGGTCAGGGCCTAGCGTGTCCTCGACGGCGTACGCCTCGCGCAGAAACTCTGGATTCCAGGCCACCTCCACAGCGTCTCCCGCCGGCGCGGCCTTGCGCAGTCGCTCTTCAAGTGCCATCGCCGTACCGACCGGCACGGTGGACTTCCCGACCACCAAAGTCGGCTGTGTCAGCAGCGGCGCCAAGGTGTCAACAGCCGCATACAACTGACTCAGGTCAGCGGCGCCACCAGGCCCCGATGGCGTGCCGAGGGCAAGGAAGTGTACGTCTGCCCAATCCGCAATCTCGGCGTAATCAGTGGTGAACCGTAGCCGTCCGGACGCTGTGTGTCCCTCTAGCAGCGGCTCTAGGCCAACTTCGAAGATATGGGACTGCCCAGCATTGAGCGTCTTGACACGATCAACATCGATGTCAACCCCGATTACCTGATGGCCGAACTCCGCCATGCCCGCGGCGTGGGTCGCACCCAGATAGTTCGTGCCGATGACGCTTACCCGCAATGTCACCCGCAGATCTTCCCACAACACGCCGCCAATCGCTTGCAGCAGCCGCCGTGGGACCGCAGCGCGGCGTTCAACAGGACTACGGCGAGGAATAGAGCACCAGATCCGCCAGCTCTCCGTCGCTCAGGGGTTCCGACGCGGGCTGAATGCCGACCTTGATGTAGCCAGCCCGTTCGGCCACGCGACGCGACGCCGCGTTACCGCGCGCGCAACGAATGATGAGGGAGGTCGCGAGGCCTGTCTCCTTCGCGTGTCGAGTGACTAGCCGCACAGCCTCGGTCACGACGCCGCGCCCGCGCGCGTCGGGATGCGCCCAATAGCCGATCTCGCCTCGCCTGGCGTAAGTGTGCAGACCATCCAGGCTGATCGAACCCAGGCAACGGTCGTACTCCAGATCAGCCAGGCACCAGGTGACGCCGATCTGCCGCGCGGCCAGCTCAGCAAGGGATTCCAGGTAAGCGAGGGCGTTGTGGCGCTGGTACGGCCGTGGCATCGAAACCAGCCAATGGGCCGTACGGGGATCGGAGCAGGCCTCGACGATGCGATCGACATCAGACGCAGCGAAGGCCCGCAGTCGGATCCCGTCGCCCTCCAACTCGACCGGATGCAGCCATTGCTGCGGCACCCGGGGGTCCTCGCGGGTCAGTGTGGCGATCCAGCCGTCCAGTAGCTCACCTCGCCGCGCCAACAGGCGCCGGACGCTGCCGTCGAAGATGAAGCCGACATTCGCCGCAACACGTCGCGACGCCCAATTGCCGACCAGCGCACGCCAGCGAATGACCTGGAGCCCGACAACATCGAACCCGTAGCGGCAGACCAACTGCAGCGCCGCGGTCATGATCGAGCGACCACGCGCCTCCGGATGCAGGCCAAAGCCAACATCGGCGACACCCTCGCCTTCCAGGTGAAGGTCGATGCTGCCACAGAAGCCACGTTCGGAGCCTCGCTGAGCCTGGATGGTCCAGCCGAGTCGTTCACCGCTGGTCCAGCCGGCAGCGGTCAGTGCAAGAAACTCCTCGGCGTCACTGAGCTGATAGCCATCCTCCGGAGTCGGCACGCTCGTCCAGCGGATCGTCTCGGGGTCGCGGCACTGCTCCACCATCCCTGGTAGATCGCCGCGAGCAGGCGCGCGCAGCGTGACGCCGGCCTCCGCGTCAATCAGAACCGGCACCCCCTCGGGGAAGCTCCGGGCCGTTGCAAGCGCGGGTGGATTCGCATCCGCCATGAGCTTCATCCAACCGAGCGAAGCCAGGTGTGACAATATCTGCTTGCTCGCTGCGCTTGCGATCTGCTTGCTCGCTGCGCTTGCGATCTGCTTGCTGCTGCGCTCGCGATCTGATTGCTCGCTGCGCTCGCAGTGATCGCGCTCTGGATGTTGCCTACTTCGTCGTCGCTGGGTGAGGAGAACCATGTCCCCTCCCTCCTCCTCAGCACGGTGGCGCGCGATCACGGGGTTCTTGGCACCGGCCATGACGGGAGGACACCCCCTCACTAGGCTTGCTGAGATGAGCGGCGACGCCGACAGTGACAGATCCTTGAGCCCACGCTGCGATGAGTAGTGTCGTTCTCAATATCCTGCTGATCTTCCTGCTGGTGATCATCGGGGGCGTCTTTGTCGCCGCCGAGTTCGCTTTGGTCTCACTCCGCGAGAGCCAGATCCGGCAGCTTGCTCACCGCGGCAAGCGTGGGCAGCTGGTTGCAAAGTTGACAGCTAATCCGAACCTCTTTTTATCTGCAGTCCAGGTCGGGGTCACGTTGTCGGGTTTCCTTGCCGCGGCCTTCGGTGCCGACCGGCTGTCTGGTGATCTGGCACTGCGGTTGGAGCGGCTGGGTCTCAGCGTCGGCGTCGCTGGCACGATCTCACTGGTGTTGATCACCATCGTGATCTCCTACGTCTCGATCGTGATTGGCGAGCTGACTGCGAAGCGGCTGGCGTTGCAGCGCGCCGAAGGGGTTGCTCTCACGATGGCGCCATTGGTGGATTTCACCGCCCGGGCCGCTCGGCCGTTGATCTGGCTGCTGGGCGTCTCGACCAATGGCTTGGTGCGGATCTTGGGTGGCGACCCGAAGGTCTCCCGTGAGGCAGTGACAAATGAGGAGATCCGCACCATGGTCAGTGGCTCGACGACGCTCGGCGTCGAGGAGCGTCGCATTTTGGACGACGTCTTCGCGGCGGGTAAGCGCAACCTCCGCGAGGTGATGGTGCCTCGGACCGAGGTGGATTTCCTTCCAGGTGACATGCCTGCGCACCGCGCAGTACGCGAGTTGCTCAAGGCGCCGCACTCACGTTATCCGGTGATAGGCGATTCCGCGGACGACATAATCGGCTTCGTTCACGTGCGTGACTTGCTCGATCCCGATGTCAGCTCTCGAACCACGCCTGTGGCCGAGCTCGCCCGCACGGTGCTTTCCATGCCCGACACCGTACGGGTGCTGCGAGCACTGAGCGACATGCGTCGTAGCTCGTCGCACCTGGCGATGGTGTTGGACGAGTACGGCGGCACAGCGGGCATCGTGACCATGGAGGATTTGGTCGAGGAACTCGTCGGTGACATCACTGATGAATATGACGTGGTCACCGAGGAACGGGTTGGCGTACGCGGAGACCTGGTGATCGAGGGGCTGACCACGCTGGAGGATTTCGCCGAGAAGACCGGCCTGGTGTTGCCAGAGGGCCCGTACGACACTCTTGGCCGGCTTCTTCATGGCCCGGCTTGGGCAACTGCCCAATGTGGACGATGAGATTTCGCTGGAACTCGCCTCGACCGACCCAGGCGACGAGGAGCTGGCTCAGGTCGAGCTTCGGGTCAGCGAGCTGGATGGCCGCCGGGCGGCCGCCTTTGTCGTCCACCGGCAGGACGGAGAGGAGTTCACCCCTACCTTGCCTTAGCGGCATCGCTGGCAAGAGGTCCCTGGAGCGGTCGAGCCCTGAAAAGGGCTCCGAACGACGATGGCGCGCGTGGAACAATGGCGCGGACGCGCCCAGCGGCGCGCGATCTGGAAAGGAACAGCTGTATCTCATGGCTCCATACAACGGTGCTGGCAGGCCGCGCGTGCTCTCTCTTGCCCAGCCCACCGCGGACTCACTCCACCTCGGCAACTTCCTGGGTGCGCTGCGCCAATGGGTGCCATTGCAAGATGATCATGAAGCCTTTTACGGAATCGCTGATCTGCATGCGCTTACCATCGCGACGGCGCCGGAAGTGCTCCGGGAGCGCACGCTGCGCAGTGCGGCGCAGCTGCTCGCGGCAGGAATCGACCCCGCGAAGGCCACTGTGTTCCTGCAGTCTCAGGTGCCCGAGCACACCCAGCTCGGCTGGGTCCTCGGCTGCATCACCGGCTTCGGCCAAGCTCAGCGGATGACGCAGTTCAAGGACAAGGCCGCCAAAATGGGGCCAGAGGCCACCAACGTCGGGCTCTTCACTTATCCGGTGCTGATGGCTGCCGACATCTTGCTGTACCAAACCGATCAGGTACCTGTCGGGGAGGACCAGCGACAGCATCTCGAGCTCACTCGTGATCTTGCAGAACGCTTCAACTCACGCTACGGGTCGACATTCGTCGTTCCCGAGCCGTACATCTTGCCCGCCGTCGGCAGAATTGCTGATCTTGCCGAGCCGGGTACGAAGATGAGCAAATCGCTGTCATCGCCGACAGGCATCATCGAGCTGCTGGATGATCCGTCGATCAACATCCGCAAGATCAAATCCGCGGTTACCGACTCGGGCCGGGAGATCATCTTCGATGAGGTCAACAAGCCCGGCGTCTCCAATCTGCTGACCATCCTTTCGGCGCTGACCGGCACTCCAGTCGATGCGCTCGTTGCGGAATTTGCTGGGCGTGGTTACGGAGACCTCAAAAACACCGTGGCCGACGCGGTCACTTCCTTCGCAACCCCATACCGCGACCGGACGTTGGAGCTGCTGGAGGAGCGCGGCGAGCTCGAGTCCATCCTCGCCAAGGGCGCTGATCGCGCCCGTGAGGTGGCCAGTGCGACGCTGACTGATGTCTACACGAAAGTCGGCGTGGCCTAGGTCGGATGCGACTTCTGGCGTGCGCGAGCAGCTCACAAAAAGAGTCAGCCGATCCGCTCGTCGAGGTAACACCAGCGCCACGATTCACCTGGCTCGAAGCTTCGCACCACGGGATGGCTGGAATGCCTGAAGTGCCTTTCCGCATGCCGCCCGACTGAGGAATTGCAGCATCCGACGTTTCCGCAGGCGAGACAGATGCGCAGGTGCACCGTACGCGTGCCTTCCCGGATGCAGTCCTCGCAGATGCCTGGACCGTCCGGGTTGATTGAAGCGGGCGCGCTCTCGAGGTGATCGCAGGGTCCGGCTGCAACGGTCGGCGTGGTGACCGGCTCGTCCTCGGCGAGCAGATCCGACCGCTCCGTTGCAATCGTCAGCATCGACTCCTCGATGTCGAAGGATCCGAGGACCTGCTCGATGATGTCATGGTCAACCGTGCCGCTGGATCGGATCTTCAGCACCTCGTTCCGCTCGATATCGATGGTCTGCAGCCGCAGCCGCCGATACTGCTCAGCCGGCGTCTCGTCGTCGCCAGGTCTGCCGAGTTTCTCCCACATCGCCTCGGGTCGGGATGCGATGCGGTCGCGCAGCATCTCAACTGTCCTAGGCGCGTCGTCTGGGCCAACAATGTCATCGAGATGGGCGATTGCGGCGTTACTGGATGTCTGCATCACGGTGGCCGCTTGCAAGGCGTCGGAGCGGGGATCCGGCCCGCGCAGCTTGAGCGCACGGACCAGGACCGGCAACGTGAGGCCCTGGAGCAGCAGAGTTCCGGCGGTGACGACCATTGCTGCGAAGATCAACGTTTCCCGGAAGGGCACGTCTTCGGGAATCAAGAAGGCTGTAGCCAGGGTGACCACCCCGCGCAAACCCGCCCAGCCGATCACGAATGCGTGCGACCATGGTGCTGCCGCGGGACGTGTGTCCTTGTCACGGCGGAACAGAAAAGCACGCGTGCCGAGGACCCAGATCAGCCTGATGGCAATGACAGCAATCAGGACCGCCGCGCAGAACCCGGCGATCAGCAGTCCGGATAGTTCGGATTCGGAGTTGGCCTCGATGATCCCGCGCGCCTGCAGGCCGATGAGTAAGAAGACCGTGTTCTCGAGCAGGAATTGGATGGTTGCCCAGTTCACGCGCTCGCTTAGCCGGGACTGGCCTGACTGGATGACCGGGGATTTGTGGCCGAGGATCAAGCCTGCTGTCACGACGGCGATGACACCCGAGCCGTGAAAGCCGCCGATGTTCACCGCTTCCGCCGGCAGATAGGCCGCGAATGGCACCAGGATCGAGATCGCCGTATCAAAAACGGGCTGAGTGATCCGCCTTCGGATGGGGATCACAACCAGCGCCACTACGAGTCCGACCGCAAACCCGCCGAGGGCGGCGATCAGGAAACCGACCGTCGCCTGCGTAGCTGTGATGGTGCCCGAGATGGCGACGATCGCCACTCTGAGGCAGGTGATCGCGGTTGCGTCGTTGACCAAGGACTCGCCCTCCAGGATGGTGACCAGGCGGCGGGGGAGACCCATCCGGCGGGCGATCGTGGTAGCCGCGATGGCATCGGGTGGCGCTACGACGGCACCCAGGGCAAATGCCACCGGAAAGCTCACCGGCAAGATCATCCACGTGATCAGGCCGACGCCCAGGGCAGTGACAACGACGAGCAGCACCGAAAGCTGAGCGATGGATCGACGATTCGCGCGGAAGTCGATGACCGAGGTCCGGATGGCTGCGGCGTACAGCAAGGGTGGCAGAAAGCCAAGCAACACCACCTCAGCTGACAGCTCAGGGACATTTACGAACGGCAGGAAAGAAACCGCGATCCCGACGAGCATGAGGAGCAGCGGCGCGGAGAACCTGAACCGATTAGCCAACGCCGTCACGGCGAGCACCGTGGCGACCACGGCCAGGATGCTGATAGCGACTGTCACACAGCAATGTTTCCATCCGGTGAGGATTGGTGCTGGCCGCGGTATGTAAAGATCGGGTTCGTGACCGTTTCGGGTGACCCCGACGGGTCGAGTCTGCTGACTTCGGCCGAAGTGAAGGAGCTGCTATCGGCCGCGGTTGAGCACGCCGGCGGCAGTCTTGTCTCGTGGCGGCTCGATCATGTTGACGCCAATCCGCGACATTCGACGACTGCCACTTACTCGGCAGCCGTTGACTGGCCGACCGGACGCCGAACCGAACTTCTGGGTGTCAGCTCCCGAGCGGGAGGCCGCAGGGGCAATGACGAACGGGCAGTGATCTTCGGTGACGGGGAACGTGAGGTTGCGGTCTGGCTGCACCCGGACGACCCTGATCTGCCGGGCTTGCAACGTGCGACGGTGCCCCACGCTCTGGCCGCGCTGCTCAACGAGCATCGCGTTCTTGATCATCCAGTGACGGCCGACCACATCGGCCTGAAGATGATCAGCTATCGACCGCGCCGCCGTGCCGTGCTCAAGGCCGTAATCAAATCCAGCAGCGGGCCACGAACCTTCTTCGTCAAGGTGCTTCGAGAATCGGCGTACGCACCCACGCTGCAGCGCCATGAGTTGCTACGCCGCGCTCGATTCCCAGCAGCCCCGGTGGCAGCGGCTACGGCAGACTTCATTCTGGTGCTTCACGAACTACCGGGCCGCCCGTTGACCCAGGCGATCTTCGACGAGGTGATGCCGTGCACGGCCGAGAGCTTGATCATGTTGCTCGATTCCTTGCCAAGTGCCGTGGTCGAACTGCCGCGTCGGCCACCGTGGACCGGTGCCATTGCTATGTACGCGGAGATGATCGCCGCCGCGCTGCCGGTGTTGGATCCGCAGTTGCGGTGGCTGGTTGCTCAGGTTTCCGGCAGCGTGGCCGGTGCGCAGCAGGGAGTAGAGCCAACCCATGGCGACTTTCACGAAGGCCAACTGTTCGTCGCGAACGGTTTGATCACCGGCTTGCTCGATATCGACACCATGGGCCCTGGGCGCCGGGTTGATGATCTTGCCTGCCTGACCGCACACCTTTCCACGATCCAGCGGATGACAGCCGAACAAGCCGTCGGCCTAGAGCGTTTGATCAAGCTCTGGCTGCAGGTCTTCGATACCCGCGTCGATCCGGCCGAGCTGCGGCTGCTGGCCGCCGGGGTCATCGTCTCGCTCGCCACTGGCCCCTATCGGAGCCAAGAGCCGAATTGGCAAGCCGAAACCATGCGCATGATCGAGTCGGCGGTCTCCCTGGCGCAGAGCTCCGTCGGGGTGTAGTCGCCTGCGAAATCGTGCCTGCGAGCGTCGGGAATCGCGCGCCGCACGACGGCGGCGGACTCCACGCGCGATGCGCGAGCAGGCCAAAAGAATTGCGTGCGACGATGCCCAAGTGAGTGCACAGACGGAGTCCGGAACGCCATTCAAGGCCGTGTACGGGCCAGAGGATCTGGCCGAATTCGATCCCGATCTTGCGCTCGGTGAACCCGGCCATTATCCGTACGCGCGGGGCATCCACCCGTCGATGTACACGACTAGGCCGTGGACGATGCGCCAGTACGCGGGCTTCGGCACGCCTGCGGAGTCCAACGCCCGCTACCGCGAGCTGATCGCCAATGGCACAGCAGGTCTTTCTGTTGCCTTTGACCTCCCAACTCAGATGGGCTATGACTCGGATGCGCCGATCGCGGCCGGCGAAGTTGGCAAGGTCGGGGTCGCGATCGATTCGATCGAGGACATGCGAGAACTCTTCACCGGCATCCCCCTTGACAAAGTGTCGACGTCGATGACCATCAATGCACCCGCGGCGGTGCTGCTATTGCTGTACCAACTGGTCGCCGAGGAGCAAGGTGCCTCATCGGCCATGCTCTCGGGAACGATCCAGAATGACATCCTCAAGGAGTACATCGCCCGAGGCACCTACATCTTTCCGCCCGCTGCATCGTTGCGGCTGGTCAGTGACACCTTTGGCTATTGCCGTGAGCAGTTGCCGCGGTGGAACACCATCTCGATCTCGGGTTACCACATGGCTGAGGCAGGCGCCACGCCTGCACAAGAGATCGCGTTCACGCTGGCGAATGGGATCGCGTACGTGGAGGCGGCATTGGCGGCTGGTCTCGCAGTGGACGACTTCGCGCCGCGGCTGTCGTTCTTTTTCGTCTCGCGGACCACGCTGTTGGAGGAAGTGGCCAAGTTCCGCGCGGCACGTCGGATCTGGGCGCAGGTGATGCGCGACCACTTCGGCGCACGTGAGGAAAAGTCAATGATGCTGCGCTTCCACAGCCAGACTGCCGGTGTGCAGCTGACGGCTCAGCAGCCGGAGGTCAACCTGGTGCGGGTCGCGGTGCAGGCGCTGGCTGCCGTGCTCGGGGGCACCCAGTCGCTGCATACGAATTCCTACGATGAGGCGATCGCATTACCCACTCCCAAGGCAGCCCGGCTCGCGCTGCGTACGCAGCAAGTGCTCGCGTATGAGACGGACGTGACAAAGACGGTGGATCCGTTCGCCGGCTCCTACGCCGTTGAATCACTGACCAACGACGTCGAGACAGAGAGCCGCCGGCTGATGGCAGCGGTCGCCGAGCGGGGCGGTGCGGTGTCTGCGATCGAGCAGGGTTTTCAGAAGGCCGAGATCGAACGCTCTGCGTATCAGGTGGCACGCCAGATCGACGCTGGAGAACGGGTTGTCGTCGGAATGAACAGATTTCAGCTGGAGGAAGAGGAGCCGTACGAACCGCTGCAGGTCGACCCAGCCGTTGAAGTGACGCAGGCCGCCAAGCTGGCCGAGCTGCGTGCCGGCCGAGACCAGGCAGCCGTCGCTGCCGCGCTCGATGAATTAAGGGCTGTCGCACGCGGGACCGGCAACGCGCTGATACCGCTCAAGCAGGCGCTCAGGCTGCGAGCCACGGTCGGCGAGGTCTGCGATGCATTGCGTGAGGTTTGGGGGGAATACCGGCCGAAAGCATGACTGTCGTGTTACGACTCGGAAAGTCGTACGATCTAGAACACCTCGGGGTGAAAGACTGAACGCGATGCCCCAAGCCGACGCAGATGCAGCCCGACGCGCTGAGATCGTACGCCTCACCGGTGCTCTGAACGAGCGCCTTATTGCTATCCGGCGCGATATCCACGCCCATCCCGAAGTCGGAAATCACGAGCATCGCACCACGGCGCTCATCGTCGATCACTTGGAGCGGGCCGGGCTCGTCGCCAAAGTGCTTCCGGTTGGCACCGGAGCTTATTGCGATGTATTGCCGGGTGGCTTCGACGACTCCTCCGGTCTAGTGGGACTGCGCGCCGACATTGACGCGCTGACTATCCCCGACGGCAAGACTGTCGATTACGCCTCCAAGAACCCAGGAGTTTGTCACGCGTGCGGGCACGATGTGCACACCGCGATCCTGCTCGGGGTCGGCATCGTGTTGTCCCGGCTCCGTGATCTCGACATGTTGCCCAGAGGGGTCCGGCTGATCTTCCAGCCGGCAGAGGAGACCAGCCCCGGCGGGGCGCTGGAGGCGATCGAGGGCGGCGTGCTGCACGATCTCACCGAGATCTATGCGCTGCACTGCGACCCCAGAACCGATGTCGGCCAGATAGCGCTCAAGGTCGGTCCGATCACATCGTCGGTTGACCAGGTCAACATCGTCCTCAACGGCCTCGGCGGGCACACGTCGCGGCCACAACTGACCCAGGACATCATTGGCGCGCTCGGCGCTCTGGCAACCATGACTCAGTTGCTTTTGTCGCGCCGGATCGATCCGCGCAGTGGCGTGTCGTTGATGTGGGGCTCCGTGCACGCTGGCTCGGTGGCGAACGCAATTCCCCGCACCGGGGAGATTGTCGGGACGCTGCGTGCGCTCGATGCCGAGGGCTGGCAGCTGGCCAAGCAGCTCATCCCTGGGCTAGCCGCAGAAATCGTACGGCCCTTCGGAGTCGAGGTGGATGTGGCGGTCACCGACGGCGTGCCGCCCGCGGTGAACCATGCACGCGGCGTACGCCGACTCGCCAGAGCAGCCGAAGAGATGGTCGCACCCGATTCCGTGACCGCGACTGAGCAGTCCCTCGGTGGGGAGGACTTCTCCTGGATGCTGCAGCAGGTTCCCGGCGCCCTCGCGCGTCTTGGGGTACGAACTCCAGGTGAGATCTGCCCTGACATTCATCAGCCAACCTTCGTCGTGGACGAGCGGTGCATCCCAGTCGGCCTCAAGGTTCTCGCTGAGGTGGCGACGACCTTCGAGCGAGTGGCGATCTAAGCGCCGATAACTGCGTCGTTTGAGAAGTAAGAATGTCTCCCCAGGATGCTGGCGCAGCGACTCAGCCTGTGGACTGGGACCGGCTGCGTTCCGCCGCCAGGGCTGCGAGCCAGCACGCGTACGCGCCTTACTCTGGCTATCCGGTGGGTGCGGCCGGGCTGGTTGAGGACGGGCGGGTGGTGGCCGGCTGTAACGTCGAGAACGCCTCTTACGGGTTGGGCCTGTGCGCGGAATGTGGCTTGGTATCGGCGTTACACGCAACTGGAGGTGGTCGGCTCGTCGCACTTGCATGCGTCGATGGCGGCGGGTCGGTCCTCATGCCGTGTGGCCGCTGTCGTCAGTTGCTCTGGGAACACGGGGGTGGCGAGTGCCTGGTCGACACCCCCTTAGGCATCCTGCCGCTGAGCAGGCTGCTGCCCCAGGCCTTCGGACCAGACGACCTGGCGCGGGACGCTCATGAGCCTTGACTGGGACAGGCTGCGGGCGTTCCCAAAGGTGTCACTCCATGATCATCTTGATGGCGGGCTGCGGCCACAAACGATCATCGAACTGGCCGCTGACCTCGGGCGCGAGCTGCCCGCCGACGATGCGGATGATCTTGGTCGGTGGTTCTCCGGATCGGCCGATTCGGGGTCTTTGGTGCCATACCTGGAGACCTTCGATCAAACCATCGCGGTGATGCAGACAGCGGCGAATCTGCGCCGGGTCGCGGCCGAGTTCGTGGCAGATCTGGCAGCCGATGGCGTGGTTTACGGGGAGGTGCGATGGGCGCCGGAGCAGCATCTGAGGGCAGGCTTGACCCTTGCGGAAGCAGTCGAAGCCGTTCGAGACGGCCTGGCCCAGGGGATGGCGGCGTGTCGAGCTCGCGGGCAGGAGATCGAAGTGCGGCAGTTGCTCACTGCAATGCGGCAGGCCGAACCGACACTCGATATCGCCCAGTTGACGCTGCGTCATCGGTCCGAGGGCGTCGCCGGATTCGATATCGCCGGGCCGGAGAAGGGCTACCCACCCTCGCGGTTTTTGGAGTCGTTCCAGCTACTTCGGCGCCAGAACGTGTGTTACACCATCCATGCGGGTGAGGCCGACGACTGCAAGTCCGTCTGGGAGGCGGTGCAGGTCTGCGGAGCCAATCGTATTGGTCACGGCGTTGCGATCATTGAGGACATTCAGCAGGATGAGCGCGGCGGTGGGGCGCTCGGTGACCTCGCCGCGTATGTACGCAGTGAGCAGATTCCGCTCGAGATGTGCCCGTCGTCCAATGTGCAGACCGGCACGGTGGCCTCGATCGAGGAGCATCCGATCCACCGTCTCGACCGGCTCGGTTTCCGCGTGACAGTTAACCCCGACAACAGGCTGATGAGCGCGACCACCTTGACAAGGGAGTTCGCCCTGCTCGCCGAGGCATTCGACTACTCGTTTGAGGACGTACGCCGGCTCGGGAGCAACGCGGCCAAGAGCGCCTTCGTGCCATCTGGGACCCGCAAGGCGCTGGTTGCTCGTATTGCGTCCGGATAGGGCGCTGCCCTGACTTGGGCACGGATCAGGAACGGCACCTGTCCGGTTAGGGTTTAGCGCATGACTTCGCATGTCCTGACCGCAGTGGCCTGGCCGTACGCCAACGGCCCGCGCCACATCGGTCACGTCTCAGGCTTCGGGGTTCCCTCAGACATCTTCGCGCGCTTCATGCGGATGAGTGGACACGACGTCTTGATGGTGTCTGGGACGGACGAGCACGGCACGCCCATCTTGGTTCAGGCCGAGCTTGAGGGTTTGGGTAACCGCGAGCTGGCGGACAAGTACAACCGGGTGATCGTGAATGATCTCCGCGACCTGGGCCTGTCCTATGACCTCTTCACCCGGACCACCACCCTCAACCACTATGCGGTTGTTCAGGATCTGTTCCTGGGCCTGCACCGGAACGGCTACGTAGTGCCGAAGACCGCGATGGGCGCGGTGAGCCCGTCCACTGGAAGGACCTTGCCGGACCGCTACATCGAGGGCACCTGCCCCATCTGCGGCTATCCAAGCGCTCGTGGTGATCAATGCGACAACTGCGGCAACCAACTCGACCCGATCGACCTGATCAACCCAAGATCGCGGATCAATGGAGAGACGCCGAAGTTCATCGAGACGGAGCACTTCTTCCTTGACCTTCCGGCGCTGGCAGGTTCGCTCGGTAAGTGGATGGGCTCCCGTACCGATTGGCGCCCCAATGTGTTGAAGTTCAGCCAGAACCTGCTGAAGGATCTAAGGCCACGAGCCATCACACGCGACCTGGATTGGGGTGTCCCGGTACCGCTGGACGGCTGGCGCGACCAACCGATGAAGCGGATCTATGTCTGGTTCGATGCCGTCATTGGCTACCTGTCGGCTTCAGTGGAGTGGGCGCGGCGCACTGGTGACCCGGAGGCTTGGCAGCGGTGGTGGATTGACCCGGAGGCACGCAGCTACTACTTCATGGGCAAGGACAACATCGTCTTTCACACGGTGATCTGGCCGGGCATATTGCTCGGGCACAATGGCGAAGGTGATCATGGCGGGACGGTCGGACCCCTTGGTGAGCTGCGCTTGCCGGACGAGATCGTGTCCAGTGAGTACTTGACCATGAGCGGCTCGAAGTTCTCCACCAGCCGCGGCAAAGTCATCTACGTCGGTGATTTCTTGCGCGACTTCGGGCCGGATGCCTTGCGTTACTTCATTGCTGTCGCCGGCCCGGAGGCCACCGATACCGATTTCACCTGGAACGAGTTCGTGCGGCGAACCAACTTCGAGCTCGCCAACGAGTGGGGCAACCTGGTACACCGCTCGATCTCCATGGCGTACCGGAACAATGGGGCAATCCCCACGCCCGGCCCGCTTCTTGATATTGATCATGAGCTGTTGCGCACGTCTCATGGCGCGTTCGACACCGTGGGCGCGTTGCTGGCGCGCAACCGCTTCAGGCTCGCAATCACCGAAGCAATGCGGGTGGTCGGCGCGGCGAACAAGTACATCTCAGACACCGAGCCGTGGAAGCTCAAGAACGATCCCGAGCGGCGCGACACGGTGCTGCATACCGCGCTGCAGGTTGTTTCTGATGCCAACACGTTGCTGACGCCCTTCCTGCCGCATGCAGCCCAGAAGGTTCACCAGGCACTTGGCGGCAGCGGAGTATGGGCGGCGGAGCCTGAGATCCGCGAGGTCGCCGAGGAGGGCGGGTCGGACTACCCGGTCATCATGGGCGACTACGCCAGCGAGCAGGCACGTTGGGAGTCTCGCCCCATCACGCCAGGAACGCCGCTAGAGCAGCCGACCCCGCTCTTCACCAAGCTGGACGAGGCTCTAGGGGAGACGGGCCCCGACTGGGCCCCTATCGGGCGCTGACCTCAACTCCGCATCACCAACTTGGACTGTGCCGCATCTTCAGCTGAGGCACGGTCCACGCTAGTAAGGCGGAGTGGGCAGTGCCCAGGACCGGCGGCCCTGTTGGAGTAGGAGAATATTCACGTGCAGTCAGGCCGCCAACTCATGCGCCAGGATCAAGAGCAGGCCACCGTCACATCGCTGGAACTGTTCTTTGACCTGGTGTTCGTCTTTGCGCTGACTCAGGTGACCGCCTTCATGGCCGACGAGCTCAGCTGGCAAGGCATCCTGCGCGGTGCGTTGGTGCTGATGTTGCTGTGGTGGGCTTGGACCGCGTACGCCTGGCTGGCCAATATAGCCAGCACTGAGGAGCGGTCGATCCAGCTGGCCATCCTCGCCGGCATGGCGGCGATGTTCGTGCTAGCCCTGTGTATCCCGGAGGCGTTCGACGACCTACCCGGCGGATTGCAAGGACCCGTGGTACTGGCCGTGTGTTACCTGATCTTCCGTGCCATGCATCTCGTCATGTACATGATCCTTTCTAGGGAGGATGCCGAGTTTCGCAAACAGGTGCTGAGGTTCGCCTTCAGCGTCGCCGTCAGTACTGCGCTGCTGTTGCTGGCTTCGCAGTTCGAGGGATGGCAGCAGACGGGCTTGTGGACGCTCGCGCTGCTCGCCGACTACGTGGGGACCGCCCTTGGTGGCTTCAGAGGCTGGCGGCTGCCCTCGCCGGGACATTTCTCCGAACGACATGGCTTGATCATCATCATCGCGCTCGGCGAATCGATTGTGGCCATTGGCGTCGGCGTTGCCAAGGAACCCATCACCTGGGTCATCATCGCCGCGTCGATGCTGGGCCTGGTCTTGTCGTCGGCGCTTTGGTGGGCTTACTTCGACGTGAGTGCGCTGCTGGGTGAGCATGCCCTGGCCACAGAGCCTGCGGAGACGCGCGCGCGGCTCGCCCGCAACGCCTACTCCTTCGCACACCTGCCGCTGATGCTCGGCATCGTCCTAGGGGCCTTCGGACTGAAGGAAGTGCTGCTGTACGTCAGCGACAGCAGTCATCACTCTCTGACCGATCCCTTGCCGACTGTTGCGCTGGCAGCTCTGGTTGGCGGCGTCGTAACCTATCTGCTGGGTCATGTGATCTTCAAATGGCTCACCGTGCACACCCTCTCGGTCGTGCGCCTTGCTGCCGCAGGTGTGCTGCTGCTAGCGATTCCATTGATCGCCGGGCTGCCGGCATTAGTACAGCTGGCTATCGTCACCGTCATCGTGGTGTGTGCCGTACTGATTGAGTCGTTGGTGTTCGCTGAATCCCGGCGCAAGATCCGCGCCGAGCTGTCCCATCACTGACGCGAGCCAACTGTGCTCAGGCGAAGGCGCTTTCCCCAGTAAGCGCCTGTCCGATGACCAGCTGATGCACTTCGGAGGTCCCCTCGTAGGTCAGCACCGACTCCAGATTATTGGCATGGCGCAGCATTGGATACTCCAAAGTGATGCCGCTAGCGCCCAGGATCGTCCGGCATTCGCGGGCGATGGCGAGCGCTTCCCGTACGTTGTTGAGCTTCCCCAGGCTGACCTGCTGCGGCACCAGTCGATGATCATCTTTTAGGCGGCCGAGGTGCAGTGCCAGCAGGAACCCTTTCTGGAGCTCCAGAGTCATATCAGCCAGCTTCGCCTGGGTGAGCTGCAATGAGGCAAGAGGGCGGTCGAAAACCTCGCGTGAGACTGAGTAGTCGATCGCAGTTTCCAAGCAGTCTCGCGCTGCTCCCAAGACACCGAAGACGATGCCGAACCGTGCCTCGTTCAAGCAAGAGAGCGGCCCACGCAAGCCCGTCACCTCGGGAAGTACAGAATCACGTGGCAAGTGGACATCCTCGAGCACCAGCTCAGAGGTGATCGAGGCTCGCAACGACAGCTTCTTGGTGATCTTCGGGGCCGAGAAGCCGGGTGTGTCGGTCGGGACGATGAAGCCCCTGATCCCGTCGTCGGTCTGAGCCCACACGATCGCGACGTCGGCCACAGATCCGTTGGTGATCCACATCTTGGTGCCATTGATCACCCAGTCCTCGCCGTCCCGCTTGGCGCGGGTCCGCATGCCCGCCGGGTTCGAGCCGAAGTCCGCCTCGGTCAGCCCGAAACAACCAATGGCCTCGCCGGTCGCCATCCGGGGCAGCCAGGTGGTCTTCTGCTCCTCGCTCCCGAACTTCCAGATCGCGAACATGGCAAGGGACCCTTGTACCGACACCATGCTGCGTACGCCGGAGTCGCCGGCTTCGAGTTCGAGGCAGGCCAACCCGTACGAGACGGCGTTGGCTCCAGCGCAGCCGTACCCCTGCAGGTGCATGCCGAGTAGACCGAGAGCACCTGCCTCGCGCATCAGACCAAGATCAAGATCTCCGCGTTCGAACCACTCAGCGATGTTCGGCTTGACCCGCTGCTCCACGAATTCGCGAACGGTTGCTTGGATGTCACGCTCCTCCTCGCCAAGAAGATGATCAACGCCAAGCAGCTCGAGCGGTCCCGTTCGGCTCATCGATTTGTCTCCGTCTCTCCGGGGTGAGGACTGCTCATCAACCGCAGTCCTGCCTTCTCGATCTCTTCCTCACTGAGCAGCACGTGTTCCGCGGCCGCGCCCAACGGCACGAAGCTGTCCTGGCTGGCCACTCGCAGCATCGGTCCGGTAAAGCCACCTTCGACCAGGGCGGTGACAACACCTTCACCCACGCCTCCACTGTGCCTGGTTTCATCAACCACCAGGACTCTGCCCGTCGATCGGGCTGCCGCGAGAATGTCCTGGACTGGAAGTGGAGCCAGCCAGCGCAGGTCCAGCACCTGCGCTGCGACGCCGGCAGATGCCAGGCGGCGGGCTACCCGCAGGCTCATGGGAACGCCGTTCCCAAAGCTGATCATGGTCAGGGCTGCCGATTCGACGCCGTAGCTCCGTGCTCGACCGATCGGTACGTGCTCCTCATGATCGACTGCCAGCCAGGCCTGGTCGCCTGCCTGGTAGAGGTCGCGGCGGTGGTACAGCGCGATGGGCTCGAGAAAGACTGACAGCGTCGAGTCGGTGATGGCAGCCGCGACGCAGGTCCGCAACATTGCTGCCGCGTCGTCGGCGCGGGCTGGGCAAGCCACCACCAACCCTGGAATGTCGCGCAGCACCGCGACAGCGTTGTCGTTGTGAAAATGCCCGCCGAAGCCTTTCTGGTACCCGAGACCGGCGATTCGGACGACCATCGGGTTGGTGAAGCGGCCGCGTGAGTAGAAGGGCAGCGTGGCCGCCTCACCGCGGAGCTGGTCTTCAGCGTTGTGCAGGTAGGCGAGGTACTGCACCTCGGGGATTGGAATCAGACCGGCGAGCCCGGCGCCCAGCCCAAGACCCAAAATGGCCTGCTCGTCGAGCAGCGTGTCGAAGACTCGGGCTGTTCCATACTGGCGGGCAAGACGTGATGTGATGCCATAAACGCCTCCTTTGATACCGACGTCCTCGCCGAAGACGATCACTCGATGATCACATGCCAGTAGCTCGTCAAGCGTGCGATTGATCGACTCGGCGAGGGTCCGCGGTGTTGGCTGATGGGTGGTTCGCAGCTTGAGTATCGCGTCTGCGACTCTGGCCGGATGGCGCGGCGCGAGTGGCGCCATGACCTCCGCCGCAGAGCTGAGTTGTGCGTCGTGTGCGAGCCTTTCGACCTCCTCATCAATCTCGAGTCGGATGGCGTCGTAGCGAGCCAGGATCTCGCCAGCCGTCGCGCCGGTCGCACGTAGGCACGAAGCCGTGGCGAGCAGCGGGTCACGGGTGTAATCCGCTTCAATCTCTCGCGGTCTGCGGTAACTGATCTCCGCATCGCTGCCGGCGTGGCCTCCGAAACGTACGGTCCGCAGGTGCAGGAACACTGGTCGCCGCCACTCGCGCGCGGCGTCCGCCGCGTGCACGATCGCCGGCCAGGCGGTCGCAGGATCTGAGCCGTTGGCGGACACGTACGCCAGTCCCGGCCTCGATCCATAGGCCTCCTCGATCCAGCCCGACGGCGTCGGCACCGAGATACCGAAGCCGTTGTCCTCGCAGACGAACAGAATCGGTACTGGCAGCCCTCGATACGCCGTGGCCAGTGCGGCGTTTATTGCGCCGGCGGCGGTGGAGTGGTTCGCCGAGGCGTCGCCGAACGAGCACAGCACCACGGCATCCTCGGGCCACTCGCAGTCCACCTTGAGCCGGTGTGCGCGGTGCAGCGCGATCGCCAGACCGACTGCTCTCGGGAGATGGGAGGCGATCGTCGACGTCTGCGGGATGACGGCCAGGTCGGGATGGCCGAAGACCTTGTGCCGGGCGCCGGCAATCGGCTCATCCGCCAACCCCATCAAGCCCTGCAATACATCTCGAACGGGCGTCGATCCTGGCACCTGCTGGGCGCGCGCCACATAGAAGGCGCCCGAGCGATAGTGCAGCAAGGCCGGATCCGTAGCCCGCAGGGCCAGCGCGACCAAGGCGTTGCTCTCATGCCCGGACGAACCGATGGTGTAAAACCCGCGACCTTCGCGCTGCAGCTCCCGGGCCACGAAATCCAGATGCCGACTGGTTGCCTGCGCCGTGAACAGCCTCCACCACCACGCCGACTTGTCAGAACTCAGTTGACCTATAGCCGAACTGGGTTCTGACAAGTCGGCGAGGGAGTTGCGGAAGTGACGGTCCAGCGGATCCATCAAGGCTCTACAGGCGGAAGGTGGCGTCCGGCGTGAGCTCAACGATGTCCATCTGAGCCTTCTGCAGCCGCCCGGAGTAGTCCCAGTTCATCGCTTGCCAACGAGTGAACTGATCCAACACCCAGACCCCAGACTGGCGGGACCCGTTACCCGACTTGCCGTTGCCCCCGAACGGCAGATGAGCCTCGGCGCCGGAGGTCGAGTTGTTGATCGACACCATGCCGGCGCTGATCTTGTCACGGAAGGTAAATGCGTCTTTGGGATTGGTGGTGTAGATGGAAGAGGAAAGTCCGTATCCCGGAGCGTTCGCCAGCTCAATTGCCTCGTTGAGCGACTGGTACGTCGTCACGCCTACGATTGGCCCGAAGGTCTCCTCCATGAAGATCCGGTCACCGCGGCGTACGCCGTCGACCACCATCGGGTGGTAGTACAGCCCGGTGCTCGGATCACCCACGAAGCCATCCCGCGGGTTGTCATAGGTGATCCTGCCGGACGCAGCTTGGACCGCGTGATGCGGCTGCACCCAGCCCAGGTACTCCTCGAAGCGCTCCGCGAACTTCGCGTCGAGCATCGGACCCATCAACACGTCCTGAGCAGGGTCGCCGACCCGGGCACTGGCCACGGCTGCGTTGAACCGGGCCAGGAATTGATCATGGACCGACTCGTGCACGATGACCGTGCCAAGCGACGTGCAGCGCTGCCCGGCAGTGCCGAAACCTGAGAAGAGCGCACCCTCCACCGCAAGATCAAGATCGGCGCTCGGCGTGACGAGCAGCGGGTTCTTGCCGCCCAGCTCCAAGCACGCGGTCTGCAGATGACGCCCAGTCAACGCGCCAATCTCCCGGCCGACTGCAGACGATCCGGTGAAGCCGACCTTGTCCACCAGGCCGGCCTCCAGCGATTGCTCAAGCCCTGAAAAAGTCGCTGCGCCATCGGCGTGCACGACGTTGAAAACCCCGTCAGGCAGCCCGCCTCCTCGAACGAAAAGTTCGTGAAACACCGCGCTGCTGACTGCTGAGTATTCGGCCGGCTTCCACACAACGGTGTTGCCGGCCAACAACGCGGGCACGATGTACCAGGCCGGGACTGCCACCGGGAAGTTGCCGGCGGTGATCACTGCGACGGTGCCGACCGGCCTGCGGAAGGTGAACAGCTGCTTGTCCCGCATCTCGCTTGGCACGGTCTGCCCGTAGAGTCGGCGGCCTTCGCCGAGGAAGAAGTCGCAGGTGTCGATGATCTCGCGCACCTCACCCAGCGCTTCGCCGTACGGCTTGCCGATCTCGGCCGTGACCAGCCGTGCCAGCGCCTCGGCGTTGTCTTCGATCAGTCGGCCGATGTGTGCGATGGCACGCCCCCGGATCGGCGCCGGGATGGCCGCCCATTCCTCCTGCGCCTTCTTGGCTGACTCGGCGGCCCTGACGAAGGTGGAGGCGTCGCCGACGGACACCTCGCCGACAACCTCATCAAGGCGTGCCGGATTTGTGCTCGGCAGCGTATGGCCACCGGTCACCGGTGCGCCATCGATCACCGAGGTCACCAGCCCGCGCAGCGCGGGCGCCCTGCGGGGGATCGACCCCCCCGACTCAACTTCACTCACGAATACTGCAGCTCCTTGCTGGCGACACGTACGACGGAGCGGCGAGTAGCTCCGACCGCTTCTTCAATCTCATCCTGACTCACCGACAGCGCCGGACGGAAGCGGATCGAGCGTTCGCCGCAGGGCAGCACAATGACCCTTTCGACCGTCCGCAGATCGGCGACCACGGCATCGCGCTCGTCGCGGGTTTCGAGGTCAAAGGCGACGAACAGACCGCGCCCGCGGACGTTACTGATCAGCCCCGAGTCGTCACGAAGCTCCTCGAGTCCGGCCACCAGTTGCTCGCCCTTCGGGCCAGCCAGCTCGATGAGACCCTCGGACTCGATGATTTCCAGGGCGCGCTGTGAGCGGACCATGTCGACCAGCCCGCCACCCCAGGTCGAGTTGATGCGTCCCGAGACCTTGAACACGTTGTCCAGCACCTCATCGACTCGGCCCCCGGCCATGATGCCGCCGACCTGGGCCTTCTTGGAGAAAGCGACGACATCAGGCTGGATACCTAACTGCTGGTACGCCCACGGGGTTCCCGTGGTACCGACCCCGGTCTGCACCTCGTCCAGGATGAAGAGCGCATCGTGGGAGTGCACCAGCTTGAGCATGGCCTGCAGAAACTCGGCTCGCATGTGGTTGTCACCGCCCTCGCCCTGGATCGGCTCGGCGATGAACGCGGCTATGTCGTGAGGGTGCTCGGCGAAGGCGCGCTCCGCTTGCTGGAGCGCGCGTTCTTCGGCGGCGATCACCTCGTTCAGATGATCACTGAGCGGATGGGTGATCGCCGGGACATCGATCCGGGGCCAGTCGAACTTCGGGAATCGATCGGTCTTGTTGGGTTCGGTGTTGGTCAGCGACAGGGTATAGCCGCTGCGGCCGTGGAAGGCATGTGTCAGATGCATGATCTGACTGCCGAGATTCCGGTCGATCCCCGCAGCCTCGTTCTTGCGACTCTTCCAGTCGAATGCAACCTTGAGCGCGTTTTCGACGGCCAGAGCGCCGCCTTCGATGAAGAACAGGTGGGGGAGTGCGGGATCACCGAGGACGCGGACGAAGGTCTCGACGAACTCCGCGTACGCGGTGCTGTACATGTCTGGATTGGCCGGCTTGTTGACAGCAATCTCGGCAAGCTCGGCCATGAACGTCGGATCGTCAGCGATGCCGGGCGGATTGACCCCAAGCGGCGCCGAGGCGAAGAAGGTGTACATGTCGAGGTAGGCCTTGCCGGTACAGGCATCAACCAGGCGACTTCCTCTGCTGTGCTTAAGGTCCAGAACGAGCTTCATACCGTCGGTCAGCACGTGCCGGGCCAGCACCTCGTGTACCTCCAAAGGCTGGAGGTGTGTCTGTTCGGCCATGGGTCTCCTTCCCCGAGCAAGAAAATTCCACGTGACCCCCACAGCGGCACCACAGATCCTAACGCAAGTGCGCAAATTCGCGCCAATATGCCGAAGATCACTCAGTGTTTGAAAGGGCTGCCAATTTCGCTGGATCGCCGCAGCCCCCTCAGAGTCGCAGAACTGCCGACATCTCCGAGCGGATCGTGGCAAGGATCGATCGCGCCTCGGCGCGACTGGCAGCGAGGTCGCCGCTGCGGGGGGTGCCCAGATGCACCTCGAGATAGCACTTGAGTTTCGGCTCGGTACCAGACGGCCGGACCACGGCCTTGATCGTTTCGCCAGTGATCAACACTGCATCGGTGGGTGGCAATTCGTGACTGCCGTCGGCCAGATCGAGCATCGAGGTGGGCTGTCCAGCCAGGAATCTGGGCGGATGTGCGCGAAGCCGACGCATGGCTGAGGTGATGATCATGGGATCCGGGACGCGTACCGACACCTGGTCTGTCTGGTAGACCCCGTACCGGCGTGCGATGTCATCCAGCCGATCCGCGAGGCTCCGTCCCTTGGCTTTGAGGCCGGCGGTGAGGGCCAGCGCCATGATCAGCGCGGATATCCCGTCCTTGTCAGGAACCGCATCCGGATCGATGCAGTAGCCGATCGCTTCCTCATAGCCGTACGCCAGACCAGGCACCCGGCCGATCCACTTGAACCCGGTCAGGGTGTAGACGAAGGGTTGGCGGTACGCCGCCGCCATGGCTGAGAGTAGGGAGCTGGAAACGATCGAGCAGGCGTAGGTACCACGGACGCCCCGCCGCAGGGCGTCCTCGCCAAGCAGCACACCCAGCTCATCGCCGCTCAGCATCCGCCACTCCCCATCGACGATCACCGCAATCGCACAGCGGTCGGCATCCGGGTCGTTCGCCATAACCAGATCGGCATTGATCTCTTGCGCTTGTGCCAGAGCAAGGTCGATGGCGCCAGGTTCCTCCGGATTCGGGAACGCCACTGTCGGAAACTTCGGATCCGGGCTGGCCTGCTCAGCCACCAAATGAGCAGGAGGAAACCCGCAAGCCTCGACCGCCCTTTCGACCAGCGAAGCGCCCACGCCGTGCAGTGGCGTGTAGACCCAGCGCACTTGGCGCGGCGCATCCTGGGGTACCAGGCACGCAACCCGATCCAGATAGGCCGTTTGCAACTCCTCGCCGAGGACTTTGTATGACTGAGAGCGCGGCACGTCGTCCGGGCTGTGCTTAGCGACCTCGTCGATCCATGCAGAGATCTCCGCGTCGGCGGGCGGCACGATCTGCGAGCCGTCCCCGAGATAGACCTTGTAGCCGTTGTCCTGAGGCGGATTGTGTGATGCGGTTACCACCACCCCGGCGACACAGCCGAAATGGCGGATCCCGAATGGCACCAGAGGTGTTGGCACTGGCCCCGTCGTGATCATGGTCTGGAAGCCGGCACCCGACATGATCTCCGCCGTGTCACGAGCGAAGATGTCGGAGTTGTGCCGGGCATCGAAGCCGATGATCACCTTCCCGCCGGTCAGACCATGATCAATAAGGTAGTTGGCGAGTCCGGCGGCGGTTTGCCCAACGACGACTCGATTCATGCGATTCGGTCCAGGGCCGAGCGCGCCGCGCAGTCCAGCCGTGCCGAACCGGAGTCGGGAGGAGAATGCGTCGACAAGTTCGGCCATTGCGCGGGCGTCCCCGGAATTCGCCGCCTTCGCTAGATCGTCCAGCTGCCGCCGAGTCTGCGGATCCGGGTCTTGCGCGGTCCAGCTGGCGATGGCACGGCCGAGGTCGCCGGAGAGGGCCGGTGCCCTGGCCGTCACAGCGCTGCCGCGATTCCCCCGAGCAAGTGTCGCAGCCGCGGCGCAGCTTCTCGTCCAGCGTCGAGGACATCTTCATGGCTGAGCGGCTCGGGTGAGATGCCAGCCGCCAAGTTCGTGACCAGAGAGATGCCGAGTACCTCCGCGCCCAGCTCGCGGGCCGCGATGGTTTCGATCGTGGTCGACATGCCCACCAGGTCGCCGCCAAGCGCAGCGGCCATCCGCACCTCCGCCGGGGTCTCGAACTGCGGCCCTGGGAATTGGACATAGACCCCTTCCGGCATGCCGGGATTCACTGACCGCGCAAGATCCCGCAGCCGCGCCGAGTAGGCCATTGACATGTCGATGAAACGTGCACCAACCAGTGGAGAGCTACCTGTCAGGTTGATGTGGTCCCGGATCAGCACCGTCGAGCCAGGTGGCCAGTGCGGGTTGAGGCCACCAGACCCGTTGGTCAGCACGATGACGTTGGCGCCCGCACATACAGCTGTGCGCACCCCGTGCACCACTTGGTCAGCGCCCTGACCCTCGTACAGGTGGGTACGCCCGGTGAAGATCGCCGTGATCTTGCCTGTTGGCGTCGAGGAGATTCGGAGCGCTGCGCCATGACCGATGACCATCGGCTTGGCGAAGCCTGGCAGCTCGTCCAGCTCGCAGCTGCCGATCGGCTGACCAAGATCATTAGCGGCGGCTGACCATCCGGATCCCAGCACAAAGGCAGTGTCGAGCTGCGCGATCTGGAAGCGTTCCTGTATGGCGGCTGCGGCGACTTTGGCGAGGGCGTACGGATCGGATGGCAGGCCGACGTTAGGCATGCTCGCACTCTAGTGTCGACACTAACTGGGGGCTCTCACCAGCCACTGGCGCAGGGACGCGAGCGCAGTCCCGCGACATAGTCCTTGGGAGCACCAGCTGCTTCTGCGGCGTCGGCAAGAATGCCGACGGTCCGGGCGCTCGGGATGCCGCCCTCGAAGTCGTTCAGCACATAGATCCAGGAGGTCAGCTCGCCGTCCAGGGTCGCCACCCGGACCCGGACCTTGCGATACAAACCGGTGTCGGCGCTCTCCCATTCATCGAGGGTGTTCTCATCACCTTGTGTTACGTCGTACAGGGCGACGAAGACCCGACTGTCGGGTTCCTCGACCAGCGTCGGCAGGGCGCCGTCCCAGCCCTCGCCACCAAAGGTGATGCGCCAGCCCTCGATCCATCCAGTGCCGCGCTGGGGTGAATGCGGGCAGCGGCTGGCCATTTGACTTGGATCAAGGTTGCTTCCGTACGCCGCGTACAGCACAGCAGCGAGGCTATCGGGTCAGGCTGCCGCCAGCGAGATGGAAGAATCGCGAAAGTGGTGACCCGGGTGGTGATTGTGGGCGGAGGTCCTGGCGGCTACGAGGCAGCGCTGGTGGCCAGCCAGCTGGGTGGCGAGGTCACCCTTGTCGACAGCGACGGCCTCGGCGGCTCGGCGGTCCTTACCGACTGCGTTCCCTCAAAGACCTTGATCGCCACAGCCGAAGTCATGACCGACGTCCGCCAGTCGGCCGACCTGGGGATGCGGTTTGGCCCTGTTGATCAAGGGGATGTGGACACCGGCGTACATGTCAACCTGCTTGCGGTCAACCAGCGAGTACTCGATCTCGCAAAAAGGCAATCCTGCGACATCGAAGAGCGCCTGCTCCGCGAGAACGTCACCCTGGTAGCTGGGCGCGGCCGGCTTGACGGGCCCGAGCGCGTGATCGCCCAGACTGCAGATGGTGAGCAGGCCTTCCCGGCCGACATGATCTTGGTCGCAACCGGAGCACACCCTCGAGAACTTCCTGAGGCGAAGCCGGACGGCGAGCGGATCCTCACCTGGACGCAGGTGTACGAGCTGACTGAGCTGCCGGAGCGGCTGATCGTTGTTGGCTCTGGAGTGACGGGTGCGGAGTTTGCCAGCGCGTACGACGCCCTCGGCTGCGAGGTGGTGCTCGTCTCCTCACGTGACAGGGTCCTACCTGGCGAGGACGCAGACGCCGCTCAGGTGCTCGAGGATGTCTTCGTGCGACGCGGAATGACAGTTTTGTCGCGGTCGCGCGCCCAGGCGGTCGAGCGCAACGGAGACGAGGTCACAGTGACGTTGACCGATGGGCGCACCGTTGTCGGCTCACACTGCCTGCTTGCCGTCGGATCCATTCCCAACACGGCAGGTATTGGTTTAGAGGAGGCGGGCGTCAAGGTAGACCGGGGCGGCTTCATTGAGGTCGATCGGGTGTCGCGCACATCGACGCGAGGCGTGTACGCGGCGGGGGATTGCACGGGCGTGCTCATGCTTGCCTCGGTGGCTGCCATGCAGGGCAGGATCGCGATGTGGCACACGTTGGGGGAGGCGGTGTCACCCCTCGACCTCAAGACGGTGTCGTCGAATGTGTTCACCGCGCCCGAAATCGCCACTGTTGGGGTAACCCAACTACAGGTCGACTCAGGTGATGTGCCGGCGCGTGTGGTGACCTTGCCGCTGCGAGGGAATGCTCGCGCCAAGATGCAGGGCAGCCGCGACGGCTTCGTCAAGCTCATCTGCCGCAAGGTGACCGGCATCGTGATCGGCGGAGTGGTGGTGGCCCCACGGGCCAGCGAGTTGATCTTCCCGGTAGCGATTGCTGTGGCGCAGCGGCTCACTGTTGATCAGGTTTCGGAGTCGTTCACTGTGTATCCCTCGATGACCGGCTCAATCGCTGAGGCTGCGCGCCGACTCAAAGGCACCGGCACCATAAGCTGAGCCAGCGTATTGAGCGGTAGGCCGGCAATTCGTGGCCGAAGACAGAATTCCTGGATATTGATCTTGCACGGTACGGTACTTGCGTGACAGTGGCAGCTCTAGCCGCCGTTACGGCGGCCGCAGAATTGCTCCGCGGTCGGAGTTGGGTCGCCCTCACCGGTGCCGGCATATCGACCGACTCTGGGATCCCGGACTATCGGGGACCAACCTCGGTACGCGCCACGCCGATGCAGTACAGCGAGTTCGTCGGCTCTGCGGATGCCCAGCGTCGCTATTGGGCCAGGTCCTATCTCGGGTGGCGCCGAATCGGCCGTGCAGCACCGAACCCGGGACATCGTGCCCTGGTTGACCTGGAAGCGGTTGGGCTGGCCGGAGTGATCACGCAAAACGTTGACGGACTTCACTCAGCCGCAGGCAGCACCCGCGTCATCAACCTCCATGGCGATATCGCCAGTGTTGTCTGCATCGATTGCGGGGATCGCTCTGCGCGTAGCGAGCAGCAGCAGCGGTTGCGCAGCGCGAACCCGCAGCTCGTCGAGCCGCGGGTCCTGGAGCATGCCGAGCTGAGGCCGGACGGCGATGCGGTAGTGCAGGACTGGCGGCAGTTCAGGCTGGTCTGTTGTGTGCGCTGCGGTGGCCGGCTCAAGCCCGATGTGGTGTTCTTCGGCGAGTCTGTTCCGCGTCCCCGGGTCGAGGCGGCGTACGCGCTCGTCGAACGGGGCGCTGTCTTGGTGGTCTTGGGCTCCTCACTGACTGTGATGTCAGGATTGCGCTTCGTTCGGCACAACGCGAAGCAGCGACGGCCAGTGGTGATCGTCAATCGAGGCGCGACCCGGGGCGACGAACTCGCGAACCTGAAGATCGATCGCGGTTGTTCGGAAACGCTCACTGAGCTTCGGGCGTCTCTCCTCGGGTAGCCCTACTCGAACATGCCGCCAAACATGTCGCCGAACCCACCGCCGTCGCCGCCGCCTTCGCCGATCCCACTTCCGATCTCGCTGGCGCCATCACCGATGCCGCCCATAAGATCACCGGCGCCCTCGCCAACTCCGGAGAACATGTTGCCCATACCACCGAACAACAGGCCGCCGATCAGCATGCCGGAGAGCATGTCGCTGCCCCTCCACCGGTTGTAGTAACCCTGCGCCCACGGCGCGTACGCGGGTCCACCTTCCCAGTAGGGCACGCGCTGGGCGCCGACCTGCACCGTTCGGATGTAGGGATCGGCTCCAGCAAGCACGCGTTCGGCGTCCGCGGGACAAGCCGGCACTGATCGCGGCACGCCTCCGGGAGGTGCCCATGTGACGTCTTGGGCGGAGGGGCCGTGCGCAGGATTGAAGAAGCAGGGTGGACGCTTCGCTGGCAGCGGCTCACCCGCGATCCGTGCCTTGACGCACGCGACCGCGTAGCGCCCGTCCTCCAAGATCTCAGTGACGTGCCGGATTTCCTCCGGCCTGGTAACCGCGTCCAGCGACATCTTCGCGTTGTCGTAGGCATCCAAAGCGCGCTGGTAGTCCTGCTGCATCCGCTCGTCGAGTGGATGCCCGCCGACATCGGAGTCCAGCCGCTGCAGTTCCTCGCCAAACTTTGTGACATCTTCGTCAGCTGCGCGCTTGGAGGTGGAGAGTTGGGTCTCCAATGCCGCTCGCTCTGCAGCCTGGCGCTGCTGGATCGCGTA
The DNA here is from genome assembly GCA_963740515.1 of uncultured Actinomycetota bacterium. GTDB lineage: Bacteria > Actinomycetota > Actinomycetes > Propionibacteriales > Propionibacteriaceae > Microlunatus. Next base: position 27,165 of record CAVUEO010000034.1, on the reverse strand, counting down.
CCGCCGGTAGAGGGCGACGCCGCCCACGATCAGTGCCACCACGAGCAGCAACACCAAGAGTTCAGCCATGGGTCACAGTGTGCCTTCGCCTTCCCCGGTTTCCCCTTGTGACAGTGTCTTCTTACCGACCTTTTAGACCGTCAGGGGTTCTTCGACGGCAAGGGTACAACCGGTTGCGGGCACCCGCTGTCGACGCGTTTTAAGAGTCGATGATTTCGCACAGGATAGAGCTGCTGGTCACCGTTGCGCCGACCTGGGCGTTGAGGTTCTTCACGGTGCCACTCCGGTGAGCCGTCAATGGCTGCTCCATCTTCATTGCCTCGAGGACCACGACCAGGTCGCCAGCCTCGACAACATCACCCTCGGCGACTGCCACCTTCACGATTGTGCCCTGCATGGGTGAGGTCAGCGCATTGCCAGAGGGCGCCTGCGTTGTTGCTCCGCTTTGGCGCTTGACAGGTTTCTTCGATCGCGCAGCGGCAGCGGACCCGTTGGCAGTTCCCAAGCCCGCGGGTACGAGGACCTCCAGCCGCTTGCCGTTGACCTCGACGACGACCTTAGAGCGCGGGATTGGCTCGATAGCCTCGCCGAGCGGACCAGCGTACGGTGCGATTTGGCCGCTGAACTCGGTCTCGATCCAGCGGGTGTGTACGCCGAAGTGCCCGTCCTCAGCCGTATAAGCGGGGTCCTCCAAGACAGCCTGATGGAAGGGAACAACGGTCGGCATCCCCTCGATCACGAGTTCCTTCAGTGCCCGGCGTGACCTCTGGAGTGCCTGCTGGCGATCCGCGCCGGTGATGATGATCTTGGCGAGCAGCGAGTCGAAGCTGCCGGGCACCGTCATGCCGCTGAGGTATCCCTCATCGACTCGAACGCCCGGTCCCGACGGCGGCCGCCAGGCGGTCAGTGTTCCCGGTGCAGGCATGAAGTTCCGGCCCGCGTCCTCGGCGTTGATCCGAAACTCGATGGAGTGTCCTGTGACGACAGGATCGGAGTATTCGAGCGGTTCGCCGTCGGCGATGCGAAACATTTCACGGACGAGGTCGAGTCCGGTGACCTCTTCTGACACCGGATGCTCCACCTGGAGTCGGGTATTGACCTCGAGGAATGAGATGGACCCGTCCTGCCCGACGAGGAACTCGCAGGTGCCGGCACCCACATAGCCGGCTTCAGCGAGGATGGCCTTGGATGAGCTGTAGAGGCGCTCGGTCTGTTCGGTGGAGAGGAAAGGCGCGGGCGCCTCCTCCACCAATTTCTGGTGGCGGCGCTGCAGCGAACAGTCTCGTGTCGAGACGACGACGACGTTGCCGTGGCTGTCGGCCAGGCACTGGGTTTCCACATGCCGCGGCTTGTCGAGATAGCGCTCGACGAAGCACTCGCCACGACCGAAGGCCGTGACTGCCTCACGTGTCGCGGAATCGAAGAGCTCGGGGATCTCCGCGATCTCGCGGGCGACCTTCAGGCCCCTGCCACCGCCACCGAACGCTGCTTTGATCGCGATGGGCAGTCCATGCTCGGTCGCGAAAGCGATGACTTCATCGGCGTCGGCCACCGGGTCCGGGGTGCCTGGCACAAGGGGAGCGCCGACCTTCTGGGCGATGTGTCGCGCCCGGACCTTGTCGCCCAGTGCTTCGATGGCGGCGGGCGGCGGTCCGATCCAGATGAGTCCGGCAGCGAGTACAGCCTCGGCAAAGGAGGCGTTTTCGGCGAGAAAGCCGTAGCCCGGGTGAATGGCGTCGGCGCCGCTACGAGCGGCGATGTCGAGAATCTTGGCGATGTTCAGATAAGTCTCCGCCGGGGTAGCCCCGCCCAGCGCGTATGCCTCATCCGCGAGCGAAACAAACAGTGAGTCGGAGTCCGGCTCGGCATAGATAGCGACGCTCGCCAACCCTGCGTCGGCGGCAGCCCGGATCACGCGTACGGCGATCTCGCCCCGGTTGGCGATAAGCACTTTGCTGATTCCCACGCATCCTCCACGTCCAAACCCCGCCTCTCGACACTCTAGTGCCGTCTCAACGACCGCAAGAGGAGTAGTGGTGGCTGCGAGCGTCGGCAATCGCGGCTCTGCCGTGGTGAGGAGGAGCGAGCGGAGGCGTTCTTTCCTCCGCCGAGCGACGACGAACTAGGCAGATCCAAAGCCGCGATGCGCGAGCAGCAAGCCCAAAAAGAATTGCGCGAGCAGCAAGCCCAAAAAAATAGCGTGGGCCCCTCCAAGTATGAGTTGCAGGGGCCCACTGTGTAGCCGGAGTTAAGCGACGTCTCCAGCTGACCAGGCGACCCGGCGGATCCCAGCGACCCGTCACCGGCCGCTGCGGCGAGTTGCCTCACCGTATGAATCCACTGTTCTGTCCCAGTCGCGCCCTTCCTTGCGGAAGTGCGTAAGAGATTTCTACAGCCTCGCCAGGCGCCCCGCAACCCAATCCAGAAAAGAAAATTCAGCAATTTTGTTGTCCACCGGGCTGTCCACAAGCTGAGCTCATTCATGCACCGAAATGATCAACTTCTCCACAGTTCTGGCAACTGTCTGTGGACACTCGATGGGGTGAGAGAGGCCCGCTAGCGACCGCGAAGCGCACTAGGCTTTAGCCGTGCAACCTCCACCTGACACCAAGGATTGGACTTGGACGTTGACGCGACGTTGCGACCAGTGTGGACTGTCGGCTGGCGAGATCGATCCTGCGCAATTTGCCGAGCGTGCTTTCGTTGCCGCTGAGGAGTGGGTTCAGATCCTGCGTTCCAGTCCGGCGGTTTCGGCACGCCCACTGCCGGACGTCTGGTCGCCGCTGGAGTACGGCGCTCATGTCCGCGATGTGTACCGCCTTTTCGATGCCCGTCTCGCCCAGATGCTCAGCGAGGACACACCGAGGTTTGCCAACTGGGACCAGGACGAGACAGCCATCGCAGAGCGCTACAGCGAACAAGATCCTGAGGTGGTCGCCGAGGAGCTCGAGGCTGCCGCGCAGCGTTTCGTTGCGCGGATGCAGTCGCTCGAGCCTGATCAATACTCACGACGTGGGATCAGGTCGGATGGTAAGGAGTTCACGGTCCTGACATTCATCCAGTACTTCCTGCACGATGTGATCCACCATCTCTGGGACGTCACAGGCCAGCAGGACGCGGCCGCCTCTCTGGTCTTGGAATAGGTTCATTCCCCGCTGCCGCTCGGATTCACCGGGAATCGCTGAGGCGCTCCAGGTCAGCCTGGCACCGCTCTTCAAGATCATCTAGCTCAGCCAGAGCCTCGTCTAAGTCCCGCCGTTTCGCGAAGAGAGTCTCGCGGCGCTTGCCGATGTCGGCGATCAGAAAGGCGAGTTGACCGCGCTCCCCGGGGGTTTCGTCGTACATGTTGATGACGTGGCCGATCTCGTCGAGAGTGAACCCGAGCCGCTTGCCACGCAGGATGAGCTGGAGTCGTACCCGGTCGCGAGCGTGGAAGATCCGAGTAGTGCCCTGCCGCTCGGGGGCGAGGAGTCCCCGGTCCTCGTAGAAGCGGATTGTCCGCAGCGTGGTGTCGAACTCCTCGGCGAGTTCGGAAATGCTCCAGGTTCGATCACTCATCAAATGCTCCTTCAGGGAAAGTCTAGGCATGACGTTTACGTAAACGTCAAGCTATGCTGACAGGGTCAGTGACGACGGAAAGAGCCTGATGACCGGTACGTTCTCACTCGGCGAGGAGCACAACGACTTCCGTGCTGCGGTTGCTGATTTCGCTGGGCGCGACCTGGCACCCCATGTCGAGCGCTGGAACGCGGCTCACGAGGCGCCGCTGGAAGCGATCAAGCTCATGGCCGATTTCGGCCTCTTTGGACTCGGAGGGCCTGAGGAGTACGGCGGTGCAGGTGACTTCACCAGTCTGTGCATAGCGATCGAAGAGATCGGCAAGTTGGACCAGTCGCTTGGGATCACTCTGGAAGCTGGTGTAGGGCTGGGCATCAACCCGATCGCTCACTTCGGCACGCCGGAGCAGAAGGCGCGCTGGTTACCTGATCTGCTTGCCGGCCGCGCGCTGGCCTCGTTCGGGCTCACCGAAGCCGAAGCAGGGTCCGACGCCGGCGCCACCCGAACCCGCGCCACCTTGCGTGATCACGAATGGGTGATCAACGGCAGCAAGCAGTTCATCACTAATTCCGGCACAGACATCAGTGCTCTCTGCACGATCACGGCCCGTACCGGCACCCGGCACAATGGCAAACCCGAGATCTCGGCCATTGTGGTGCCCACTGGCACATCAGGCTTCGTGGTCGGTCGCAGCTATGTGAAGCTTGGCTGGCACGCCTCAGACACCCATCCACTGACCTTCACCGACGCCTCAGTGCCCGAAGATCATCTTCTGGGCGAGCGTGGAGAGGGATATCAGCAATTCTTGTCGATCTTGGATGGCGGGCGCGTCGCGATCGCCGCTCTGGCATTGGGATGTATCCGAGCCTGCCTAGAGCTGTCGATCGAGTACGCAACGCAGCGCACTACGTTTGGAGTGCCGATTGGCCGCAAACAAGGCGTCGCATTCCAGATTGCTGATCTTGACGTGATGGCCGCAGCCGCTCATCAGCTGGTGTACGCCGCTGCCGCGATGCGTGATCACGGCGCCAGTGCGCGGGACTTCAATCGAGCGGCCGCGATCGCAAAGCTCTACGCCACGGAGTCCGCCGTCACCGCCACGCGGATCGCCACCCAGGTATTCGGCGGCTACGGATTCATGGAGGAGTATCCGGTGGCGCGTTTCTATCGCGATGCAAAGGTTCTCGAGATCGGTGAAGGCACCTCTGAGGTGCAGCGACTGCTGATCGCTCGGCGGCTCGGACTCCCGGTGGAGTAGTTGATCATGGACCAAATCAGCGCCGCGCGCGATCGTACCCTGGCTCCCACGGAACGGGCGGCCGCTAAGTTGGCAAGCGCCAACAAGCTCTTTGTGCGTGAGCGTATCGACTTGCTGTTCGACGATTGCACCTTCGTTGAGGATGGCCAGCTTGCCAATGCGATGGCCGACAACCTGCCGGCCGATGGTGTTGTCACCGGTCGTGGCCTGGTTCAGGGACGGCCTGCCCTTGTTGTAGCCAATGACCCAAGCGTCAAAGCCGGTTCCTGGGGTGCGCGGACGGTAGAGAAGATCATCCGGATGACCGAGGTAGCGCTGCGTGATGAGCTGCCGATCTTCTGGTTCATCGATTCGGCCGGTGCGCGCATCACCGATCAGGTTGACCTGTTTCCCGGCCGAAGGGGCGCGGGTCGGATATTCCACAACCAGGTTGCGCTGTCTGGCAAAGTACCTCAGATCTGCTGCCTCTTCGGCCCGAGCGCTGCCGGTGGCGCGTACATTCCGTCTTTCTGCGATGTCGTCATCATGGTCGAGGCGAATGCCTCGATGTACCTTGGGTCGCCCCGGATGGCCGAAATGGTGGTGGGGGAGACGGTCACACTCGAGGAGATGGGCGGCGCCCGGATGCACGCCACGATCTCAGGATGTGGGGACCAGTTGGCCGCGGACGACACCGACGCCATCGAGCAGGCCAAACAGTACTTCGCTTACGTGCCGCTGAACTGGCGAAGCCAGCCGCCGACCTATGACCCGCTGGACCCGGCCCGGGATTTCGGCGATGATCTCGTGCCAGCGCAGGAGTCCGCAGGCTACGACATCCGCACGATCGTCGAAGCGATCGTGGACCAGGGCTCCTTCTTGGAGATCAAGCCGCTGTTTGCCCCTGAGCTGGTGACTGGTTTCGCGCTGCTGGAGGGCGAAGTGATTGGCATCGTGGCAAACCAACCGGCGGTCAAGGGCGGAGTGTTGTTCGTTGATTCGGCCGACAAGGGCGCCCGCTTCATCTGGCAATGCGACGCGTTCAGCATCCCCCTGCTGTACTTGGCCGACGTGCCCGGGTTCATGATCGGCAGTGCTGTCGAGCGGCAAGGCATCATCCGGCACGGCGCGAAGATGATCACTGCGGTAGCGGAGGCTACGGTACCGACTGTCTCGCTGATCATCAGGAAGGCGTATGGGGCTGGACTTTATGCGATGGCAGGCCCGGGGTTCGGACCAGACGCCTGCCTGGCATTGCCGACCGCCAAGATTGCTGTGATGGGCCCAGAGGCTGCCATTAATGCTGTGTACGCGAACAAGATCGCCGAGATCGACGACGAAGCGCAGCGGACGGCATATGTCGGGCGGCTGCGGAAGGAGTACGAGATCGACATCGACATCCTGCGGCTGGCAAGTGAGCTAATCGTCGACGCGATCGTGGAGCCCGGTGAGGTACGCCGCGAATTGACCGCGCGCTTTGCGGCCGCAGCCACCAAGGACCGGCATTTCTCCACCCGCCGCCACGGCGTACCGCCGGTGTAATGCTCGCTGAGCTTGTCGAAGCGCGGCCCTTCGACAGGCTCAGGGCGCATCACCACCCGCCGCCACGGCGTACCGCCGGTGTAATGCTCGCTGAGCTTGTCGAAGCGCGCCCCTTCGACAGGCTCAGGGCGCATAGGTCGAAAATCAAAGGGGCAGCTTGCGGAACAGTGGGCGCGGTACGTGCCGCAGGCCCGACATCACCACCCGCAAAGTCCCAGGCACCCACACCAGCTCGCGTTTGCCGTTGATGCCCTCGACGACCGTCTCGGCCACTTGATCTGGCGTCACCGCAAGGGGTACCTCGTCCAGGCCAGTGGTCATCTTGGATTTGACGAAACCAGGCCGGACGACGAGTACGTGCACGCCGTACTCGCGTAGCGCCTCACCAAGACCCAGGAAGAAGCCGTCGAAGCCTGCCTTGGTCGAGCCGTAGACGAAGTTCGAGCGGCGTACCCGCTCACCCGCCACGCTGGACAGCGCCACGATCCAGCCGTGCGCCTGGGCCTGCATGCGCTGACCAAGTAGCACGCCGACATGTACCGGTGCCGTGTAGTTGACCTCGGCCAGCTCAAGGGCTAGGTCAGGGTCGTGCCATGCCTGCTCCGGATCGCCGAGCAGCCCGAAGGCGATCACGGCGATGTCGATGTCGCCGCCGGCGAAGGCTTGCTCGATGGTCCTGGCATGCGATTGATGATCACGAGCATCAAGATCGACTTCGGTGACCTCGCAGCCGAGGTCGATGAGCTCGGCTGCAGCTGCGGTGCGCCGCTCGCTGGGCCGCGCGGCAAGCACGACGCGCAATCCAGAACGGGCATACCGTCGGGCAATGGCAGAGGCGATGTCCGAGGTGCCGCCGAGTAGCAATAGCGACTGCGGTTCGCCGACCGCATTGATCATGCCGCACCTCCGCTTGTCGGTTTGGTCAGCTCGAGCCGGCGAGCAAGATCGGAGTTGAAGATTCCTGTCGGATCCACCTCACGGCGTACCGCCAGAAACTCGTCCAACCGCGGATACATCCGACGGAACATCACAGCGCTGAGTCGCGAATCCTTGGCAAGGTAGACCCGACCGCCTGCCCCGACAACTTCGTTATCGAGGGCGTCGCACAACTTGTCCAGGCCGTGCTCGATAGGCAAGTCAACGGTCAGGGTCCAACCCGGCATGGGAAATGACAGCGGCGATGCGTTTCCGGGGCCGAATCGCTTCAGCACATTCAGGCATGACAGGTGCCCGGAATTGACGATCATCTCTAGGCAGCGCCGGAACGTCTCGGCCTCCTCGAACGGCACGACGAATTGATATTGCAGAAAGCCATTGGGTCCATAAACCCGGTTCCACTCGGCCACCATGTCCAGCGGATGGAAGAACTGTGTGATGTTCTGCAGTTCACCCGTTCGATGTTTGGGCGCCTTGAGATACCACGCGGTGCTGAACGCTTTTGCTGTTGCTTTGTTGATCATCCGGTTGGGGAAGATCTCCGGGAGCGTTCCCAGCGACGGCGCCACGAACTTCAAGGGATCACGCTTCAGTTTGGGGGGGAGCTCAGACATAAGGGCCTTGTTGCCCCGGGTGAGCACCGCTCGACCCATATGCCGCCCCTTGGTCACAGCGTCGAACCATGCAACGGAGTAGGTGTAGTTCTCATCGCCCTGTGACATCTGCTGCATCAGATCGTCTATGTCCGCGGCTCGATGGGTGTCGACAGCGAAGTAGGCGGTTTCGGTGCGCTGCAGCGCCACCCTGGCGCGCAGGATCGCACCAGTAAGACCCATTCCCCCGACCGTTGCCCAAAACAGCGCCTGAGTATCGCCGTCCGGGGTGACCGTACGCAGCTTCCCGTCCGCCATCAGCAAATCAAGTGAACGCACATGGTTTCCGAAGCTGCCTTGAGTGTGATGGTTCTTGCCATGCACATCTGCGGCGATGGCACCGCCGACGGTCACCTGCCGGGTGCCAGGCAGCACCGGGACCCACAGCCCGAAGGGCAGCAGCGCGCGCATCAACACGTCGAGGCTGACACCAGCCTGGACCGTCACAGTGGCCGGTTCGCTCGACGCGTCCAAGGAGAGAATGCGGTTCATCTTGGTGAGGTCCAGCGCAGTGCCACCAGCATTCTGGGCTGCGTCGCCATAGCTGCGGCCGAGACCTCGCGGTACCACGCCTCGGTTGTCGGACCTGCGGAGAGCAGAGACGGCGTCGGCCACCGAGTCGATCTGCGCGAGATGCGACATCGTCCCGGATGCTCGACCCCAGCCGTGCAACTCCACCAGAGGCTGCGGAATCATTGGCTGCTCCTCTGGCATGGAGGGCTTGATTGCCGGTACGGCTTCGTCACTCATTCCCAACCTGCTCTCTAGAGGAAGACCGCCACGGAGATCACCGCGACCCACACCACGCCAAGTCCTTGGAGCACTCGGTCATTGAGGACGACCTCCTCCGGCTCGCCCGCAGTGCCGGCGTCGACCTCAAGTGCGTACTGCAGCAGCCCCAGCGTGAAGGGGGCAATCGAGATCGCGGTCCAGGGAACGCCAAGCGCACCGCTGCCGCGATTCTCAAATGCCCAGAGGCTGTAGGAAATGAGCACCATGACCGCCGCCATCATCCAGGCGAAGCGGAGATACGACTCGGAGTATCTCGTCAGCGACCGTCGGGTGCCAGCATCGCTCCCGAGCGCCTTCATCTCCGAATACCGCTTTCCGGAAACCATGAAGAACGAACCAAAGGCTGCGACCAGCAAGAACCACTGACTGAGTGGGATGCCGGTCGCCACGCCCCCCGCGATAGCCCGCAGCAGAAACGCGCTAGCTACCACCGCCAAGTCCACAACCGGAAGCTGCTTGAGGTAGGCGGAGTAGAGCAGCTGCAAAACGACGTAGACCACCATGGTGATTCCCAGCGGCACAGAGACAACGAAACCGAGACCAAGTCCGCACGCTCCAAGCACGGTAGCCAGCACAATGGCGGTGGCGGGTTTCAGCTCGCCGGCGGCGATCGGCCGGAAGCGTTTGGTGGGATGCTGCCGGTCCTCTTCCACATCGCGTACATCGTTGACGAGATAGACGGCTGCGCTGATCAGGCAGAACGCAACGAAGGCCAGTGCGGTGCCTTTGATCACAGCTGGCTCGAAAAGTCGCCCAGCGGCCAGCGGCGCGGTCAGCACGAGGAGGTTCTTGACCCACTGGCGGGGTCGCATAGCGCGGACCGTGGCCGGCATTCGGCTGCGGCGAACGGCAACCTCCGTGGATTGGGACATCAAGACGCTACATTATCGATCCCATTCCTCCAGCAGCGGCGACCGCAAGCAGGTGGACATTACCTTGGAGCGCGTGCGGATCAATCCGCGAGGTGCGAGCGCCCGCATCGCGCGAGCAGCTCCACATGGCGACCCCCGACCTGCAAGCGTCGGTATTGCGCAAGCAACTCCACATACCTGGCAGGTGCTGGCGGCCGTTGCGGCGCTTCTTGGTTGCCTGCTTGCGGGATGCAGCGCCGGCCACTCCAGCGATTCCAACACCCCACCGCCAGCCGCCTCCCCAGCTCGGCCGCCGTCGATTCCCTCTGACGGCGTCACCCTTGCCGCACTCGGCTACCTCAACGGACCGGCCCGGCAGTTCTCGCTGCCCAGCAGTGCCGTTATCAGGGCGAAGGTGGACCAGCCGAACAACGTTACGGCTGTCATTTCCTCTCCGTCCCCGGCGGAGCTGAGCTCATACCTGCGCCGCGCGTTGCCCGCTGCCGGCTTCATGATCATCGCGGATAGTCCGGCGACGAACACGTTGACCTTCACAGGTCATGGCTGGAGCGGCAGCTATACCGGCGACGAACGAGCGTCGGCAGTTTTGCTGCGGCCAATGTGACGCGGCTGATTTCCAGGCCCGGGACGGCGCCGGTAGCCTCCGTGGAGGCAGCGTTGGTTACCAGCTCCCCAAAAGACAGGACGCATGGGTTGATGTTGTTGCAGAAAGAGGCACTGCTACAGCGCACCCGACTGCTCGGCCCGGCCTTCGTCGCAGCCGTTGCCTACGTCGATCCCGGCAATGTCGCGACCAACACTCAGGCTGGCGCCGCCTTCGGCTATCTCCTGTTGTGGGTGCTCGTCGGGGCGACTCTGATGGCTGGTCTTGTGCAGTATTTATCGGCGAAAGCGGGTTGGCTGACCGGGGAGACGCTGCCCGCGCTGGTGTCTCGCCGCAACTCCACCGTGCCGCGGATTAGTTACTGGATCCAGGCTGAGCTGGTCGCAGTTGCCACTGATCTGGCAGAGATCGTGGGCGGCGCCGTCGCGCTCAACCTGCTCTTTGGTCTGCCGCTGGTGACTGGTGCACTCATCACCACCGCAGTGTCGACCGCCTTGCTGTTCTTGCAGAACACCAGGAGCCAACAGACGTTCGAACGCGTCATCACCGGAATGCTGGCAATCGTCACCATCGGTTTCCTGGCGGGATTGGTCGCCTCGCCGCCGGACCCCGAGCAGGCTCTCGCCGGCCTGGTGCCACGACTAGATGGCGCCGAAAGCGCGATCCTTGCTGTCGGCATGCTCGGGGCAACCGTCATGCCGCACGCGATCTATCTCCATTCCGCATTGATCCGCGACCGGCACGGTCGCGCGGACCCCGACTGCGCTGCTCCGATGTTGCGTACCATCCGACTCGATGTCGGGCTTGCCATGTTGGTCGCCGGAACTGTCAACATCGGCATGCTGCTGCTGGCGGCCAGCACGCTGTTCGGTTTGAATGTTGACGGCTTGCAGGCTGCCCATAGCGCCATCGGAGCTGAGTTGGGCCCGGTGCTCGCCGGGTTGTTCGCGCTGGCACTGCTCGCGTCTGGCCTTGCCTCCACCTCGGTGGGCGGCTATGCGGGTGCTGTGATCATGGACGGCCTGCTGCACCGGCGGATACCGATCCTCTGGCGCCGAGTATTGACTGCAATTCCTGCGTTGATCCTGCTCGGGCTCGGTCTGGAGCCGACTCGGTTGCTGATCTTGTCCCAGGTGATCTTGTCCTTCGGGATTCCCTTTGCGCTGGTTCCGCTGGTTCGCATCGCTTCCGATCCGGATCTGATGCACCTGGTGCCAACCAGGCGAGCCACGATTGGCCTCGCCTGGCTGGTGATCGGTATCGTCACGACACTGAATTTGATCTTGATCGTGCTTACCGTGGCGGACCTGTAGATGCGCACTGAGCCCTTCGACAAGCTCAGGACGGCGCTTGTCGAAGGGCTCAGCGCGCACGAGGCTCAATCCTCGCGTACGATCACCCGGCGAGCGTTCAGCGTCGAGTCCTCCTTGGTGGCCACAACCAGGACCCGGTCGGACGTGTCGATGTCAGACACAGTTGCGTCGTGCCTGTCCTCGCGCACCTTCGTGTCGTCGCTCAGCAGGTACGTCTCAACGAAGCCGTCGTTGCTCTTCACAGTCACCGACTTCGAGCTGGCCTTCTCAACGGTGCCGCGCTGGAAGGCGATCACCTGGTGCTTCTCACCGGCCAGGGTTGCTTCACCGTGCAGCGCGCGGGCCATGAACCGCAGCTGTCGGCGGACCTGACGCTTGCGGAAGCCGCCTCGATCGCGGTCGGGGGTTGGCTCAGCCGTCGGGGTCGCGTCGGCGGGGCTGGTCGTGGCTCGCGTGGACGGGCTTGTTGTCGGCTCGCCTGCCGGCGTGTCGCCGTACGCGAGACCTGCGCCAATTCCCCCGGCTAGAGCAGCTGTGCTGACGCCGGCCACAACGATCTTCGTTAGCTTCATGCGGTGCTCCTTCTTATTGCGCTCTGCTCGCGCATCGCGCTCGATTCCCGCCTACTTCGTCGTCGTTCGCAGACGAAGTGCGTGTCAGCTCGGTCCCCACCGCAGGCGCGTGCATCGCGGACGCTCACGCCCCTGGGCTGATCCCAGTGTTAGCCACGAGCAGCGGCAGTCCCCGCAAGCAGCGAGTGTCCTTCAGCAACCCTTCAGGATGATCATTGGCAGCATGAGTTCAGCCGTCGAGAGCGATGCGCCACAGGCTCGGCCAGGAGATGCCGAGCTCGTTCAGCATGGTGCGTAGCAAGGGCAGGCTGAGCCCGACCACGTTGTGGTGATCGCCCTCGATGCCGGTCACGAAGGGTCCGCCGAGGCCGTCGATGGTGAATCCGCCTGCTACATGGATGGGCTCACTGCTGGCCACATAAGCCTCGATCTCCTCATCGGTGATCGGGGCGAAGTACACCAATGTCGATGCCACAGCGGTGCGGGCAGTCGTTTCTGTTCCTCGACGCAGGACCACGTGGTGACCGGTGTGCAGTTGCCCGGCGCGTCCCCGTATCCGTTGCCAGCGTCGTACAGCCTCAGCTGGGGTCCCCGGCTTGCCGTAGGGCACGCCATCGAGCTCCAGCAACGAGTCACAACCGATCACTACTGTTGCCGGGAATCCATGATCAATCCGAGCGCTCACGGCCTCAGCCTTGAGCCGGGCGAGTTGCGCGGTGAGCTCGGCTACGCCGTCTACGGGCTGTATGTCTTCCTCAACACCCGAGACGATGACTTCAGGATCCAGGCCTGCATTGCGCAATGTCCTGAGCCGGGCATCCGATGCCGACGCGAGAACCAGCCGGACCGCGCGAGCCATCGACCGGTCAGATCCGAGCGAGGGCGGCGCGGAGCGGATCTAGTCCCATCGGCCCAAGATTCAACGCGTCGGAATGGAACTTGCTCAAGTCGAACTCGGCACCCTCTCGCCGACGGGCGTCCTCCCGGGCATCCAGCCAGATCCGCTCACCTACCTTGTAGGACGGCGCCTGCCCTGGCCAGCCTAGGTATCGGTTGAGTTCGAAGCGCAATGTCGGCTCGTCGGAGGAGCAGTTGTCCACCAGGAACTCGAACCCGGCGGCAGGAGTCCAACGTTCGCCAGGTCGGAAGTGCCATGCATTGATCTTCGGGATCTGCAGCTGCAGATGCATGCCGATGTCGATGATCACCCGGATGGTCCGGAATGCTTGGGCGTCCAACATGCCCATTCGGTCGCCTGCCTCGAGGTATCCAAGGTCGTCCATCAGCCGCTCGGCGTACAGCGCCCAGCCCTCACCATGGCCCGAGCAGAAGAAGAGCTTGCGCTGCCAGCGATTCAGCAACTCCGACCGGTAGGCGTTCTGCGCGATCTGCAGGTGATGACCCGGTACGCCCTCGTGGTAGACGGTCGTGACTTCCTTCCAGGTGGAGAAGGTGTCGATCCCCTCTGGCACTGCCCACCACATCTGCCCCGGCCGAGAGAAGTCCTCGGCTGGGTCGGTGTAGTAGATGGAGCCGTCGTGGGTCGGAGCGATACAGCACTCGATCTTCTTGATCGGGTCCGGGATGTCGAAGTGTTTGCCGGCCAGGTCTGCGACGGCCTGGTCAGCAAGGTCTTGCATCCAAGCGCGGAAGGCCTCGGCGCCCTCGATGCGGCGGGCGGAGTCCGCATCGAGCGCCGCGTACGCCGCCTTGATGTCTGGCTCGCCTACGAGGTCTTGTGCAATGGCCCGTTGGGCTTGCTGGATTCGATGCAGTTCCTCGAACCCCCACTGATAGGCCTCCTCGAGGTCGATCACCGCCCCGAGGAAATAGCGTGAGTCAAGCGCGTACCGCTCTTCGCCGACAGCGTCGAGACTTGGGGCGAGAGGCGCCAGATATGCCCCCAGCCAGTCAGCGAAGTCGGAAAAGGCCCGCCGTGCTTCGTCCGCGGCGCTGCCGAGATCGGATCGCAGTGCGTCGTAATCCGGCGACCGCGCGACCAACCCCGCAAAGAAGTCGTCGTCGCCGGTCTCACCCGTCCAGGAACGGATCTGCTCAATAGTCGCGTTGATTTGCCGGACCGCAGAGATGTTTCCCTCGCGCGCCTCAGCGCTCAAGGTCTCCCGGACCTGACCGAGCGGGTGATGGAGTGAGCGAAGCCTGGCGGCGATCTTGCGCCAGGCATCTTCTGAATCAGTCGGCATCAGATCGAAGATGGCCCGGATTTCTTGTGCTTGCCCGCCGATCACGCTCACCCGTGAGGCTGTGATGTGGGCGTCGTACAACTCGACCTCTAGGCTCAGCCGCTCCAGCATGGCTTCCTTCGCGGTGTTCTCCCGCTCATCGCATGGCGCGGCGGAGTGCAGCGCCGCGATGGTGCTGCGGATGTGTGCGACCCGATCAGCTAGTCCGCTGGGCGAATAGTCGCTCCAGGAGTCGTCGTGATCGCGAATCCCAAGGAACGTTGCGATCTCCGGATAACGCGCGACGCACTCATCGACGTAGCGATCCGCGATGATGTCGACCTGGCGGATGGCCGGCTTAGACTGCTCGTCCGGATTTGGTCGAATCCCAGATCGCAGAGACATGGGCACAGCGTAGAAGGGTGCAGATTCTCACCCTTCGCCGCCATCGGTCACCAGCGATCAGCCGGCGTGCCTCAGGAGGCTGCAACCGCACCCGCGCCGTAGCCCCGCCAGAGCCCATGCCCTGCACACCTGGTCCTGTGGAAGCTCGAGTGTCATCATCGATGATCATGCGACGACAGGGTGGAGCGATGTCATGGTTTCGGTGGCTACGGCCGCCCACCGTCCACGAGCGTCTGGCTCGGTACGACCTGCGCCCTGACGTGGTGGCGGCGGCGGCTGTCATGGTCTCCGATCAGCGCTCTGATATCCATGTGGCCAGACTTGAGTCCTCCCTCAGTGGCTCCGAGACTGTCTTGCGGATGATGGACGGGCGGTACGCCAGGGAAATGGGCCTGCTTGTGCTGACCAGCGAACGCATCCTCTTTCGCTCACGCCGCAGCACCGGGACCACGGCCTTTAGCGTGCCGCTGGGAGAGGTGCTTGCCATCGAAGGCTCGACCCGTAGAGTCTCCGGCACTGTCCGCGTCACGACGCCCGACGACACCTTCGTCGTCGACCAGATTCTCGGCAATCAGGGCGAGATGCTCGCCGATGAGGCCCGGGCGGCGATCCGCGGCGAAGCTCGGCCAGAGCGCGACCCGCTGCAGGTCCTGGCCGAACTGCGCGCTCTGCGTGACAGTGGTGCGATCAGCGCCGCTGAGTTCGAAATCCGCAAGTCGGCGATTTGGCGCGACATTTAGGCGGCCTTCGGGGCTTGAGACTCACTGCGCAGACCGGCATCCCGCAGAAACCGGTCACGCGCAACCTCAAAATGGGCGAGCTACAGGTTGGACGTGACCGGTTTCGTCACACCGACGAGCGGCCGGCGAACAACTATTGCGGCCTTCCAGACATACGCCAGGCAGTAGGGCCCGGCTGGATGGGGCTGCGAACTGATCGCCAGTACGCCGACCAGCCTGACTGAGCTGGCTTCGCTTCGCCTTGGTGCGGTCGATTTAACTCCGTCGTCAGCACAGTCACCACGGCTGCGAGTTCATCTTCCGTCGGCGAGCCTTTGACGACGGTGAACTCTAGGCTTTGATCATCAGGGCTGCTCATAGTGGAATGTTGCCGTGCTTCTTCGGAGGTAAGGTCTGGCGTTTCGTACGCAGCAGCCGCAGCATTCGGGTGATCTCTACACGCGTCTCGTGCGGGTTGATGACCGCGTCGACGTAGCCGCGCTCAGCTGCAAGGTAGGGGTTGGCCAGCTCGTCCTCGTACTCAGTGATCAGATTCGCACGCATCGTCTCAGGATCATCACTTGCTGCGAGTTCCTTGCGGTACAAGATGTTCACCGCTCCTTGCGCTCCCATCACAGCAATCTGTGCAGTGGGCCACGCCAGGTTGAGATCAGCCCCGAGGTGCTTCGATCCCATGACGTCGTAGGCGCCCCCGTAGGCCTTCCGGGTGATCACCGTGACCAACGGCACCGTCGCCTCGGCGTAAGCGTAGATCAGCTTCGCGCCTCGCCGGATGATTCCGTTCCATTCTTGATCAGTACCAGGCAGGAAGCCTGGCACGTCCACGAAAGTGATCACCGGAACGTTGAACGCATCGCATGTCCGGACGAATCGGGCAGCCTTCTCGGAGGCATCGATGTCCAAGCACCCGGCGAAGTGAAGCGGCTGATTCGCCACCACGCCAACGCTGTGCCCATCAATTCGGCCAAAGCCGACTACTACGTTGGGAGCGAAGAGCGCCTGCACCTCGAGAAAGTCGGCATCGTCAAGTACGCGCGAGATGACCTCGTGCATGTCGTACGGCTGGTTAGGCGAGTCGGGAATCAGCGTGTTCAGATCCCGGTCCATATCGTCTGGCTCGAGGGCATTCTCCACCTCGAAGACGGGCGGATCTTCGAGGTTGTTCTGCGGCAGGAAGCCGATCAGCGTCCGCACAAAGGAGATCGCATCCTCCTCATCTGCAGCGAGATAGTGCGCGTTTCCGGACTTGGTGTTGTGGGTGCGCCCACCCCCGAGCTCCTCCATGGATACGTCCTCGCCGGTCACCGTCTTGATCACGTCCGGGCCGGTGATGAACATTTGAGAGGTCTGATCGACCATAACGACGAAGTCAGTAAGGGCAGGGGAGTAGACGTGGCCGCCCGCAGCTGCGCCCATGATCAATGAGATCTGCGGGATGACTCCAGAGGCATGGGTATTGCGCCTGAAGATCTCCCCATAGAGGCCGAGTGAGACAACGCCTTCTTGGATGCGGGCGCCGCCGCCTTCGTTGAGACCGATGATCGGACAGCCCGTCTTCAGCGCGAAGTCGATGATCTTGACGATCTTCTCGCCGTACACCTGACCCAGACTGCCGCCGAAAACGGTCACATCTTGACTGAAGACGCAGACCGCCCGTCCGTCGATCGTGCCGAAACCGGTGATTACACCGTCACCATAAGGTCGCCGGTTCTCCATACCGAACGATGTCGAGCGGTGCCGGGCAAACTCGTCCAGCTCGGTGAACGAATCTGTGTCCAGCAACATCAGAACCCGCTCCCGGGCTGTCTTCTTGCCCCTGGCGTGTTGCTTCTCGACGGCTGCTTCTGATCCGGCGTGGACCGCTTCCCACATCCGGCGGTCCAGATCGGCCAGCTTTCCGGCGGTGGTGTGAATGTCCGGCGCTGGAATCGTGCGATCCATGACTGGGACTCTAACCAGTTACCACGGTCGACGTGCTATTGCGCTAGCCCCGAATCAAAGGCGAACGGCTAGGGTCCAAACATGCTCACCGACGCCATCGACCTTGCCGAGCTGCGGCAGGAGCTCATCAGGCCAGGCGGTTTGTGGCAGAAAGTCGATCTGGTGCCGGAGACCGGCTCCACCAATGCGGATCTTGCGGCACGGGCAAGGCAAGGTGAAACGCCGGGCACCCTGCTGATAACCGACTATCAATCGGCTGGTCGGGGACGGCAAGGTCGGACCTGGACGGCTCCACCGGGATCGGGCATTGCAATGTCCATCCTGGTGCGACCGGATGGTATCGATCCGTCTCGCTGGACCTGGTTGTCCTTGTTGGCGGGCCTGGCAGTCGCTGACGGCGTGCGTCGCGTGGCCAACTTGCCCGCGGTGCTGAAGTGGCCGAACGACGTTCTGGTTGCCGGCCGCAAGCTCTGCGGCATCCTCTCCGAACGAGTCGATACCTATCTGGGCCCAGCTTGCGTGGTCGGTGTCGGCATCAATGTCAACCTGGACAACGAGCAGCTGCCGGTACCGAGCGCCACCTCACTTGCCATCGCTGCTCGCGACCTCGGCGGCCTGCTGCCATCGCGCACCGCCGTCATAGCCACAGTGCTCGCCGCATTTGAACTCCTTTATGGCCGATGGGAAGCGCAGGCCGGCGATGACGCTTCGCTGGTCGCGTCTTATACCGAGCGTTGCGACACGATCGGTCGTCAGGTTCGAGTGGTGTTGACCGGGCAACGCAGCGTGGAGGGTATGGCCGACCGCATCGACGCTGACGGCCGACTTGTGGTGCGGACTACTTCCGGATCGGCTGCGTACGGTGCCGGCGACGTCGTTCACCTACAGTCCTAGCGCCTCCGCAAGCTCCTGCAGTCGTCGTAGCGAACAACTCGTCTAGTGCACCTGGCCGGGTGTGTCAGCATGGAGGGCGTGCCTCTCCCGGCGAAAGTGCTAAGTGCCGACGAGCATGTCGTCATCCATACCAGGACCCATGTCAAGGCGATGATTTTGCCTGCGCTGGCATTTGTCCTGATCGCTGCCGCGGTCGGCGCCGGAGCCGCTTTGATCCCGCGCGAGGCCCGTCCCATCGGGCAACTTGCAATCGCCGCGCTTGGCGTGGTGCTGGTCATCTGGCTAGTGCTGCTGCCGTTCCTGCGCTGGCAAACCACCACGTACACGATCACCAACCGCCGACTGATCACACGCAGCGGGATCGTAAACAAGATCGGCAAAGATCTCCCGCTGAATCGGATCAATGAGGTTTCCTACGAGCGCAGCTTGCTGGATCGAATACTTGGTTGTGGCTCTCTCAATGTCCAGACCGCCGCCGAGGATGGGACGATCGTGCTACGAGATGTTCCCGACGTTGAGCATCTGAGCCGCGAGATCACCCAGCTGCTGTTCGGTCCACAGGGCACTCAGAGCCCCCCTGCTGCTCGCTCATGACCGTTGAGATCGGGCGACCCTCGGCCCACGTCGCCGAGGTGATCATGAACCGCCCCGAGGCATTGAACGCACTGTCCACCGAGCAGCTCCGGCTGCTGGGTCAGGCCGCCACTCAGCTTGCTGCTGATGATCAGGTGAGCGTCGTCATCATCTCCAGCGCGCTCGAAAACGCCTTCTGCGTGGGGGCTGACCTCAAGGAACGTCGCGGCTTCGCCGAGGATGATCTTCGCCGGCAGCGGCTGGTGGTCCAGGAGACATTCGCGGCGCTACGCGAGATACCCGTCCCGGTGATTGCCGCCGTGGAGGGATTCGCGCTGGGCGGTGGCTACGAATTGGCGCTGTGCTGCGACTTGATCATCGCATCAGCCAGCGCCGTCTTTGCACTGCCCGAGGTGGGCCTGGGCCTCATTCCAGGTGGTGGCGGTACCCAGCTGCTGCCTCGCCGGATCGGGCTAAACCGCGCAGCCGATCTGGTGTTGACCGGGCGCAAGGTGGCTGCCGACGAGGCGCGGCGGCTTGGACTCATCGACCGATTCGTTCCGGAAGGTGCGGCTCGTACCAGCGCACATGGGCTCGCTCAGGAAATCGCCGCCAATTCCCCGATTAGCCTGCGTGCTGCCAAGCGCGCGATTCGGAGCGGCTTGGACGTCGACCTGGCCGGCGGCCTGGAGATCGAGAGCCGTTCGTGGGAAGAGGCGGCATTCTCAGCGGACCGGATCGAGGGCATCGAGGCCTTCAATCTGCGCCGGGCGCCGCGTTGGCCCAGCTGGCGGGAAGACGGTCGATGACCGAACATCCGCACCAGTTCCCGCAGCCGGTCGAATTGCCGGTCGATGAGCGGGAAAGCGCCCTTCCACTGCCGGCCCAGCTCACCCGATTCGTCATCACGGGCGGTTTCTCAGCGATCGTCGACTTCGGACTGCTGGTGATCTTGATGGCTTTGGGCCTTGGGCACACACCGGCCAAGGCGATCTCCTTCATCGCCGGCACCACAACCGCGTATCTGATCAACCGACGCTGGACCTTCCGGGCCGCGCCGTCGACTCGCCGATTCGTCGCCGTAGTGGTCTTGTACGCAGTGACGTTCGCCTTACAAGTCGGCCTGTTCAGCGTGCTGTTCACCCTGCTCACTGCTCAAGGCCTGAGCCAGCTCAGCGTGCAGATCATCGCTTTCGTGATAGCCCAAGGGATTGCCACCACCGTCAATTTCATCGTGCAGCGTTCGGTGATCTTCAGGCTGCAGTGAGCGGTACGCTTCGGCGGGTGACCAGAGGGCGGACCTTCACCGTAGGCATCATCGGCGGTGGGCAACTTGCTCGCATGATGCACGCCGCTTCAATCGGTCTCGGGATCAACGTGCGGTTGCTCGCGGAGGCTTCCGACACTTCAGCAGCGACAGTGGTCCATGACGTCACCGTTGGCGATTACACCGACCCGTCAACGGTGCGGAGCTTCGCCGGCGGTTGCGATGTGGTGACCTTCGACCACGAGCATGTGCCCACCGGGCTGCTGCGAGATCTCGAGTCGGCGGGTGTGGTGGTTCGGCCGGGCCCGGCGGCCCTGATCCACGCTCAGGACAAAGCGATCATGCGTGATCGACTAACGGCGCTGGGGGCTCCCTGTCCGATCAGCCGGGTGGTGGCCGATGAGGCGGCACTAGCCGCGTTTGGTGAGGAGCTGGGCTGGCCAATCGTGGCGAAGACTTCTCGCGGTGGGTACGACGGCAAGGGAGTGTGGCGGCTCGACTCGGCTGCCGAGGCAGGCAAGCCCTTCGGTGCTGTGACCGACGGCGTGCAGATCATGGGCGAGGAGTTTGTGGACTTTACCCGTGAGCTGAGCGCCCTGGTCGTGCGCTCACCGTCTGGGCAGGCGGCGGCGTACCCGATCTCAGAATCGGTGCAGCAAAACGGGATTTGTGTGGAGACGATCACACCAGCACCAGGCCTGGACGATGACCAGGCCATCGCGGCCCAGCAGCTAGCGCTGATGATCGCTCATGAGCTCGGGGTAGTGGGAGTGCTTGCTGTTGAGCTGATGCAGCGCGCCGATGGATCTGCGGTCGTAAATGAGCTGGCAATGCGGCCGCATAACACCGGTCACTGGTCGATCGATGGGGCCCATACCTCGCAGTTTGAGAATCATTTGCGTGCAGTGCTGGATCTACCGCTTGGCGATCCGAGCAGCAAGGAGAGGTGGATCGTGATGGCCAACGTATTCGGCGGGAGCCTTGAGGATCTTCCGTCGGCACTGCTGCATTGTTTCGCCCGTGACCGGCGGCTCCGAGTGCAGTTATATGGGAAGCAAGTACGCCCGGGTCGCAAGGTGGGTCATGTCACCACCTTCGGAGATGATCTTGATGAGACACGAAAACGGGCGCGGCATGCCGCGGCGTACCTGATGGGAGATGCCAGTGCCTGATGAGGCCCCTCGGCCGCGGGTCGCGATTGTGATGGGTTCTGATTCGGACTGGCCGGTCATGAGCGCTGCCGGGGTGGTGCTGCACGAGTTCGGCGTGGCCTTTGAAGCCGACGTCGTCTCAGCGCACCGGATGGCCGACGCCATGATCGCCTACGGGCGTACCGCCCATGGCCGTGGACTCGAGGTGATCATTGCCGGGGCAGGCGGTGCCGCGCATTTGCCCGGCATGCTGGCAGCGGTGACTCCGCTGCCGGTGATCGGAGTGCCGGTTCCGCTGAAGTATCTGGACGGCATGGATTCCCTCTTGTCGATCGTGCAGATGCCGGCTGGTGTGCCGGTGGCAACCGTCGCCATCGGCAACGCTCGCAACGCCGGGCTGTTGGCGTTACGCATCCTGGCGGTCGGCGATCCTGGCCTGCGGCAGCAGATGCTTGATTTCCAAGATCAACTTCGCCAGACGGCAGAGGCCAAGGGCGCTGCCGTACGGGCAAATACGCGGGAGCAGGGCAGTGGCCTCCGATAGTCTCACCGAAAAGCCGCGGTCGGCTGTGGGGGAGTTGCTGGCCGGTGCCGGGTTGCTGACGAGGGGTATGAGGCTGATCGTGCGCCGGCCCCGGCTGTTCCTGCTGGGGGCGATACCCCCGGCGATCACATCTGTGATCTTCACGGGCCTGCTGATTACGCTTATCACCCAACTCGAGCCGGCCGTCGAGTGGCTTACGCCGTTCACCGACGGTTGGGCTCGCGGACTGGCGACAACGATTCGTGTGTTTGTCGGCAGCGCGCTGGTGGCTGGTGCTGTGCTGCTGATGGTGATCTCCTTCACCGTGCTTACCCTCGCCCTCGGATCGCCGCTGTACGACAAGTTGTCCGAGTCTGTCGAGCGAGAGTTCGGTGAGGTGCCCGAGCTCGAGGAGAACGTGGCGCGCGGCCTACTGCGGGCCCTGCGCCAGGCCGTCACGCTCATAGCGGTCTCCATACTCGGCGCGCTGGTGCTCTTTGCAACCGGATTCGTTCCCGTCGTCGGGCAGACCCTGGTACCGGTGCTCTCTGCGATGTTCGGCGGTTGGATGTTAGGGATCGAGCTGGTTGGGGCGCCCTTCGAACGACGCGGGATGCTGCGGCTGGCAGATCGCCGCGCTGCAATGCGGGCACGCAGACTTCGAGTGCTTGGTTTCGCAGTGCCTACATTCCTGTTGCTTGCTATCCCGTTCGCCGGGGTCGTGGTGTTCCCGGTTGCCACCGCCGGCAGCACCTTGCTCGCCCGCCAGCTACTGGGCGAACCGACGTAGCCTCCCGAAAGTGGTCACAGGCGACAACGAATTCGGGCGATTCGCTTGTCGTTTCCGACCACTTGTGGGCAGGGTAGGGCCCACCGCCAAGAAGGAGTTGGTCAATGTCTGATCTATCCGTGTCTGATCTATCCGTTCAGCTGTACACGGTGCGCGAGGCCCTCGCCCAGGACTTCGATGGCACGCTGGGGAAGCTCGCATCGTTCGGGTTCACCCAGGTGGAGCCGTTCGCGCTCCTCAATTTTGCCGACGAACTGCGTAACGGCCTGCCCAATAACGGCCTGGCCGCTCCCACGGCACATGTCCACCTGGTGGGTGAGGACCACGATGCGATTTGTGAGCTCGCAGCCGAGCTGGGCATCCAGACGATCATCGAGCCGTACGTCGACCCGACTCGATGGCAGTCCGAGGCTGACATCAGCGAGATTGCCGCCGAACTCAATACAGTGGCGACGAAGGCCGCCGGCTATGGCCTCCGAGTCGGCTATCACAATCATCACTTTGAGCTGGAGTCCAAGATCAGCGGGGTCCATGCGCTCGAAGTGCTGGCCGATCGAGTTGCCCCGGAAGTGGTGCTCGAGGTGGACACCTACTGGGCCTACGCTGGTGGGGCCGACGTGCCGGCTCTCCTCACCCGTCTGGGTGAGCGGGTCGTCGCCTTGCACATCAAGGATGGCGACGGGACCCTCGATACGAGCAAACAGGTCCCTGTCGGATCGGGTGTGCTGCCTGTGTGGGACTTCATCGCCGCGGCTCCAGAGGCGCTTCGCGTCGTGGAATTGGATGACTCCGAAACTGACCTGCTCGACGCCGTGCGGGCCAGCCGCGAGTACCTGCTCGCCGATCGGATTTGATCATGACTAGCCCGGTAGGTATTGGTGTGATCGGTGCCGGCACTATCAGCGACACCTATCTGGAAAACCTCACCAGTTTCGCCGATACCGAGGTGCTTGCCATCGGCGATCTCGTCACGGAGGCTGCTCGGGAGAAGGCCGCCAAGTATGACGTTGCAGCTGCCGGAGATGTTGCCACCGTCCTCGACCACCCGGACATCGAGATCGTTGTGAACCTCACCATTCCGGCGGCCCACGCGGAGGTGGCGACGAACGTGATCGGGGCCGGCAAGCACGTCTGGAACGAGAAGCCACTAGCCCTGGATCGCGTCAGCGGCCAGACCTTGCTGCGGGAGGCTGAGGCGGCCGGGCTGCTGGTTGGCTGCGCGCCCGACACCTTCTTGGGTCCGGGCTTGCAGACGGCCTGCCGGCTTATCGAGCAGGGCCTGATCGGGACGCCGCTGACGGCTCTGGCGCTGCTGCAGTCGCCAGGACCAGAGTCGTGGCATCCCAATCCGGCGTTCCTGTACGCGGTTGGCGCTGGCCCGCTCTTCGACCTTGGGCCTTACTACCTCACAGTGCTCGTGCAGGTCTTCGGATCAGTTTCCTCGGTCGCTGCGCTTGGTTCGAAGGCCAGCGAACGGCGGGTGATCGGCTCTGGGCCCAAGGCGGGAGAAGAATTTGACGTCACGGTACCCAGCCATGTGAGTGCACTGGCTCAATTCGAGTCCGGCCAGTCCGCCCAGGCCATTTTCTCTTTCGACTCGGCCCTTCCACGTACGCTGCTGGAGGTCAACGGCACCGAGGCGACGATGCTGTTTCCCGATCCCAACTACTTCGACGGCGAGATTGCAGTCAGACGCCGTGACAGTGAGGACTGGGAGACGGTAGCCACCACGACGGCAAAAGCGTTCCGCGGGACGGGAGTGCTCGACATGGCTCGTGCTATTCGTGAGGGTCGGCCCCATCGCGCGCAAGGAGCGCTGGGCTATCACGTTCTCGACACCATGATCGGGATCGCTGAGTCAGTTGAGTCACGTGCCTTTGTTGAGGTCCCCAGCTCAGTCGACAAGCCGCCACTGCTGCCGGATGACTGGGATCCCTTGGAGCCCACGATCTAGTCTGGTTCCTCGCGCGCCGCCGCAGTGATGAGGCGGCATCCGGCCTGAAGGCGAGCAGGCACAATAAACAATGTGAGTGACCTTGCCGATACGTACCGGCCCAGTGAGGAGCACGAGGCATTCCGCGCCGCGGTCCGCGAGCTGTGTGAGGAGAAGGTCGCTCCGAACGCCGCCGAGGCCGATGAGCTAGCGGAGTTTCCCAAGGCATCGCTCGAAGCGCTGGTGGCGGCGGACTTTCATGCGCCACACATCCCCGAGGCTTACTCGGGAGTAGGGGCAGACGCGTTAGCGACCGTGATCGTCATCGAGGAGATTGCGCGCGCCTGCGCCGCCACGTCACTCATCCCGGCCGTCAACAAGCTGGCCACATTGCCATGGCTGCTGGCCGGATCAGAAGCGCTCAAGCAGACCTACCTACCGCAGATCGCACGCGGCGAGGCGATGGCGTCCTACTGCCTGTCCGAGCCAGAGTCTGGCTCAGATGCGGTAAGCATGCGGACTCGGGCCGCACGCGACGGCGATCACTTCATCCTGCAAGGCGTCAAACGATGGATCACCAACGCCGGGCTGTCGGACTTCTACACGGTGTTCGTGGTGACCGATCCAGACGCCCGCTCCAAGGGGATCAGCGCTTTTGTCGTTGAGAAGTCCGACGGCGGAGTCTCCTTCGGCGCGCCAGAGAAGAAGCTGGGCATCAAGGGGTCTCCGACTTGCGAGGTGTACCTGGACGGCGTACGCATCCCTGAGTCCCGGATGATCGGTGCCGAGGGAACCGGCTTCGAGGTAGCGATGCGCACCCTCGACCACACCCGGGTCACCATCGCGGCGCAGGCAGTTGGCATTGCGCAGGGTGCTCTCGACTACGCGCTCGGTTATGTCAAGGAGCGCAAGCAGTTCGGCAAGGCACTTGCGGAGTTCCAGGGCTTGCAGTTCATGCTCGCCGACATGGGCATGAAGCTGGAGGCTGCGCGCCAGCTCACCTACGCCGCGGCCGCCAAGTCTGAGCGCGGGGACGCCGATCTGACCTACTTCGGGGCTGCCGCGAAGTGCTTCGCCTCCGATGTGGCTATGGAGATCACCACGGATGCTGTTCAGCTCCTCGGCGGCTACGGCTACACCAAGGACTTTCCCGTTGAGCGGATGATGCGAGACGCGAAGATCACCCAGATCTATGAAGGCACCAATCAGATCCAGCGAATCGTGATGGCTCGCCAGCTGTTAGCTGGGCTTACCAGATGATGTCATCTGCGCCTCTTGACATCACTGGGCTACGCGACATGCTTGAGGCATGGCCCCGCGAGCTGTATTTCCACTGCGATGGCGTAACGAGAAACTTCGGATTCTGACTGCTGAGGTCGCCGCCCGATTGGGCATCAGTCAAAACGAGCTGATCGAGCAGGCGATCGAGCACGAGGTTGTCGCGCGCGGCGCGATGCTGAGCGAGGATCTGCGAGTTGCTGCGGATCGGTTGGCTGAGCTCACGCAGGAGCAATACGAGCGAATCCAGGCCCGCAGCCTTGAGCGTTTCGTTGCGGGAGAGGGCCAGCTTGAGCCATTACAAGCGCGACCCACAGTGCCCGCTGCCGCTGTCGATCGTGTGGCAGTCGAGCGTCCGCACATCGCCCGGGACGTTGCGACGATCTACAGATCGGCCCGTGCCGGGCTTGCATGACGGCGCCGTCATGGCAGGAGGACGACTCGAGGAATCTGTCCCTCATTCAGAACAACGCGGCGCGGCTGATGGCCGAGCTGCGCGCCACCGCGGCTGAGCGCATCCTGCCGACTCGCGAGGAACTCTCCCGCTGGCATGCGCGGCTCTATGCCGGATGTGAAGTGCCGGTCGCCGGCTATATCGGGCATTTCCGTGGCGACCCGGTCATCAAGGAGCTGATCGACTACGAGGTCGGACTCGGTGCCCGGGTGCAGGACGGCAATCTGGAAAAGATGGGCGTATGGGCGCGCCAGGTGGGTGAGGAAATGGAGGGGGTGCTCGCCGGGCTGCAGGCGGTCTTCACCGAACTGGACGCACGGCTGCCTGTCGGGAAGCCAGCGACAACCCCAGACGAAGTACTCGCCCTGATCAGCTTCACGGCGCTCGCCCACGGCGAATGCTTGCGGGTTCACCCCTTCGCAAACGGCAACGGCCGCATTGCCAGGCTCCTCGTCGCCTTCATCTGCCTGCGGTACGGGCTGCCGATGTTCCTGCATATCAAGCCGCGTCCGGAGAGTGAGGACTACATCCGCGCTAGTCGCGACTCGATGGGACGCCCACCAGCCTTCGTGGGCAATCACACGACGACCACCGCCGTCTTTGCACGCCTGCTTGCTGACGTGCTGGTCGGTGAGCGAGTCTCATGACCGCTCCCTTGGCGCGATGATCACCGATTTCACCCTCGCTGCCTTTGCGGTGATGCTGGGCCAGCCGAGCCGGTTCAGGGCAATTGAGCAAGTACCGTCCGCAGATATTCGGCACTGGTCCGGACATCCGCGACAGGCCCTTCTTCCTTGGGTTCTTCGGTGAGGATCGTGTCCTGTTCGAGGGTGTACCAGCCGCTGTAGCCATGTGCCCGTACATGTCCGACGATGGCAGGCACGTCGACGTCCCCTTGACCCAGTGGCCGGTACATGCCCTGTTTCACGGCCTCGCTGTAGGTGAGCTGACCGG
>CAVUEO010000033.1:0-12773 GCA_963740515.1 uncultured Actinomycetota bacterium | reverse complement strand
GGCAAGAGTTAAGTGACGGCGAGATCTTTGGATCGCGCCCCCTACAGTCGGCTGCTCAGCGCCGTCCTTGCTTCGCTGGACCCATCACCGTCTGGAAGTGCACTCTCCGGCGACTGACACTCGTTATGAGCTGGGCCGCGGTGGTCGATGGCCGGACCCCATACGCGTGGCTCGCCGACAGAAATCGTCTCGTCGCAACGGAGACTGTCAAGATGAGTGCAGTGCCTTGCATAAGAGGGTCCCTAAGCGCACGTCTGCGGGCCGACGCAATGTCGGCGGATTGTTCCGTATCCGGTGGAGCTGTGACATTGGACTAGGGATCGCTCGCACCGCGGCAGAAGCGGACGCGTCTCGTGGTTCCCGGAGCGACCTCAGCGATGAGTAGGGAGAGTGCCTTTGGGATGCCGGGAAGCATGGGGGGTTGAAGGGTGTGGAGGTGCTGGGTAGCCGCATTCTGCTGCGTCCGTCGGAGCCGGAGCGGAAGCCGACGATTCTACCGGGACACGTTGGGGCTGGCGGTCTATCGAGAGTTCGGCGATCCGGATGACCCTGGCCTTGTGTTCTTTCTCGGCGGCGGCTTCCTCGAGGTTAGTGGCCGGTCGACTCATGCACCTGGGAGCGGCTTGGCCCTTTGGATTGAAGTGCGTGACGTCGAAGCGGAGCGTCGGAGGCTGCTGGCTGCCGGAGTGTCGGTGGTGCGTGGCCCGCAGCAGGAGCCCTGGGGGCTGGTTGAGATGTGGATCGAGGATCCGGACGGCGTACGAATTGTTCTGGTCGAGGTTCCCCGCGAACACCCGCTGCGCCGCGATAAGCGGTGATCGTTCGCCGAATCTGGCTCAGGCGGCCCAGCCCAGACTGGCGACCATGACCGACCGCGAAGACAGCGTCCAGACCTGCGGGCCCGACAGCGGCTACCTGTTGACCACAGCAGGCAACCCGGTGCCGGAATCTAGCGGCGGAGCTCCCAGTGCGAATCGCAGCAGTTCCATCGCCTCACCGAACGGATCCGCCCGGCGCCATGAGGCGAGCACCACCTCAGTGGAAGGGCGGCCCACGACTGTCGACTCCCCGCTCAGCCCCTAGGACCCAAAGGTTCGGCAAGCAGCGAATCATGGGTCGGCGAGCGGCGATCTGACCTTGTCGACCATGCACGGCGGTAGTCGTTCTCGACACAGTCCACGTCCGCGAATAGGTCAGGTGCCGGATCCGGTCTCTCCTGCCGTCGTATGCGAACTTCAGGTTGAGGTCTACCCGCAGAATCGGGGATTCCATGCCCCGGTGCGCCAGCAATCCAGGCGTTCTTGAGGCGCATTGCGGCGCGTTCTCAGCCGATTTCCCATCCCGCTTAGCCGTCGGCCTACGGGACGAGCTGCTGCAGGCTTCTGGTGGCCGAAGATCGGTAGTTCGCCGCCGTGGGCGATGGCGGCTGGTGGCGGACGCTGTGGTCTATCAAGTGTTCCGCGCAGCTTTTGGTGGCAACGGCTAGGCGTATCGGCGATCCGTCGCCCCGCAGTGAAGTCCCGCAAGCCGTTCGCCGCAACCACTGAGGCCGCAACCATCTGCGGCCAGCCGGGAGTCGGCAACTACGCAGGCAATCGGCGTCTCTGCCGGCGATGCGCGGAGAGCAAGCCGGTGGCCAGCGCCGCCGGCGGTATATCAATTATGGTTGGCGAATGATCATCGCCCCGGAGGAATACGTCGACCTTGACACGCCCCATGGCCCGATGCGCACCTACGTCCTCCGTCCGGCGGCCGCGGGACGCTACCCCGGGCTCGTGCTGTTCTCTGAGATCTTCCAGGTAACCGGTCCCATCCGCCGTACCGCCGCCTTTCTCGCCGGCCACGGCTACACCGTTGCCGTGCCGGAGATCTTCCACGAGCTGGAGGAGGGTCCTGGCGTCGTCCTGGCCTACGACGCGGCGGGCGCCGAGCGGGGCAACTCCCACAAGATCACTAAAGCGCTTGCTTCCTACGACGCGGACGCCCGGGCCGTCTTGGACTTTCTGGCCGACCACCCCTCATGCACCGGCAAGCTCGGGTCGGTCGGGATCTGTATCGGGGGGCATCTTTCCTTCCGTGCCGCCTTCAATACCGATGTCCGTGCAGCGGCGTGCTTCTACGCCACCGATATCCACAAGCGCGGTCTCGGCCAGGGTATGAACGACGACTCATTGGATCGGGTCGGGGAGATCCGCGGCGAGTTGTTGATGATCTGGGGCCGCCAAGATCCGCATATCCCGCGTGAGGGCCGCGAGACCATTCACGCGGCGCTCGAAGACGCCGGAACCCGCTTCTCGTGGGTGGAGGTGAACGGCCAGCATGCGTTCGGCCGCGACGAGGGCCACCGCTACGACCCCGAGCTCGCACGCCAGTGCCTCGGACACGTCCTGGATCTGTTCCACCGCCGGCTTGGGCAAGGCGAGGAGGAAATGGCCGCTGACAGCGGGCCGGTCGAGACCCGGCACTGAGCGGCAGGCAATGACGCGGCTTGGCACGCAGCGAGTGGTCGCCTACCCGCCGGGTCACCACAAAACCGATCTTCTCCACCGCCCACGCTTCGCCGATGGCCCTACGGCCGGGCTTGCAGGGGATGAAAGCCGGACCCACCGTAGAAAGTGTGTCGCTGGCGGTTCCCCGGGTTCTCGCATTGATCGCAACATCCCTAGTTCGGAGGGTGTTGTGTGCGGTTCTCTTATCGGATGGTTCCTGAGGTCTATCAAGTGTTCTGGGCGGGCATGGCTGCTGGGGAGTTCATTAATGCTGCGATCGCAGCCGGCAGCTATCGCAAGCAAGGCAGCCGTTGGCTGGCTGCGGCGGGAGGAGTCAGACCTCGTCGGGGCCGAGGCCTGAGGGGTCGGTGTTGACGATCAGCCGCAATCAGCTCCTCTTTGAGAGAGGCAACCTGTTCACAGAGGGCGACGTCTCCGCCCTGTCGAACTTAGCGACCGCACGCTCGACCGTCGCGCCGACTTGGTCCTCCTGAGAGACATCACACAGCACATCGAGTGCCTGGTGGCCCGCGAGGGTCAGGTCGTCGGTAGCAGCGCGCAACGCCTCTTCGTTGACATCGGCCAGGACAACGGCGGCGCCCCCCTCGGCGAAGGCCTCTGCGGTGGCAGGCCCATGCTGGAGCTGCCGCCTGTAACCAAGGCGACCTGACCGGTGAAGTCATAGCGAGGATTCATCGTTGTCCCTTGTCGATGTGGCGGCTGGGTGGTCAGTCGAGGCTTTCGATGGTGAGCTGAAGAACCCGCTTCGGCGATCACCTCCAGGCCGGAGTCCATCTGCCCGATGATCACGATGCCAGGGCTGGGATGGTCGGACAGGTTGAAGCTCTTGTTGGTGAGCAGGTGACCATACCCTGGGACGGCGAGATGACGGTGGCCTATCCGCCCCGCGCAGCCGAACGCCGGCCACGCCCGGCCGCCGCGGGCATTGCGACGTCCTCAAGCAGCTCGACCTGGCCGGTCAGCACCTCGGTCATGATCCGGCGCGCCACCGCCAGCAACTCGGCAACAACCGGACTGGTCAGCGAATAGATAACCGCGGAGCCCTCCTTGCGTGTCGTCACCAGACCGGCCCGGCGCAGCACCGCCAGCTGCTGGGACAGGTTCGTCGGCTCGATTCCGACCTCCGGCAACATCTCGGCCACCGAGTGGTCCCGCTGACTGAGCAACTCCAGCACCCGGATCCGCGCAGGATGGCCCAACGTCTTGAAGAATTCAGCCTTCAACTGGTACAGGGGCCTTCTCACCCGCGGCTCCTCGCTCACGTCGACCGACCTCCGCATCCGGCCTGGCCCGACTTCGACGTCTGATGCCTCTGCCAGTCTCCGGCAAGTCTGTGTCCAGCGACACCGTCTCGCATGATTCAACAGTTGCTAACCTTATCAAGTTCGATGCGAGGTGCGAGTGTGCCATGGGTGAGCCCGTCGTCGCCACGGTGATGACCTGTCCGGCGGTCGCCGTGACTCCCAATACCAAGTTCAAGGACGTAGTCAATGCCCTCCTTGCCGGTGACGCGTATGCCGTGCCGGTCGTCGACACCCAGACCCGCCCACTCGGCACAGTCACCGAGGCCGACCTGCTGGCCAACCTCGAGTTCCACGGCGGAACCGACGCCGTACCAATCTTCGGCGGCGCGGCTGCCCGCCGCCGCTGGCGCAAGGCCTCGGCGCTGACCGCCGCCGAACTGATGGCCGCACCGGTGGCCGTCATCGGCGCCGACGCACCGATCGGCCAGGCCGCCCACCGGCTGTCCGACCCCTCCCACCTCCAGCTCTGCGTCGTCGACCAGGACATGCGCCTGGTCGGCATCCTTACCCGGCGCAACCTACTTACCGTCTACCGGCGCTCCGACGAGCGAATCGAGGCCGACGTCACCGCGGCCATCCAGGCAGACCTCAGGCGCCCCGGCCGCACCCCAGCCGCCATCACGGTGCACGTCGACCACGGCGTCGTCACACTCCAGGGAACACTCACCTACCGCAGCAGGGCCGAACACGCCGGATACGCCGCATCGCGCGTCGCCGGCGTCGTGGCCATCCGCAACAAGCTGAGCTACGAGCTCGACGACCTCATGATCACCGGCCTGTGAACGGCCCACCCGTGCCGGCCGGTTCTACGAGCACGGCCAGCAGCAATCCCAGCCGGTACCGATGCGATCCTGAACAGTTGCAAACTTTCGCAACTGTGAATACGGTTGATAGCTGATGAGTCCCGTGTCGCCTCAATCCAGCAAGGCACGACTGGTGTGCCTGGGCTGTCGGCGCCGGCTGCGCGCATCAGGAATCACCGCCGATAACACCTGCCCCAGCTGTGGCGCCGACTCCTTCGTCACCCTCCTACCGTCCGGACGGATCCAGCTGTGGCGACCATCAGCTGCCACAGTCCAACCTGGGCCGCCGGCGCGACCAGCCTGAACGAACAAACAGACCACGAGTCGGAACGTGGGGATGCTGCAACCGTGTTGATCTGCGACAAGCTGACGATGCTGGTCACCGGCGACCCCGTCACCGAACTCGACTCCGCGCTCTACTACGCAGCACGGCGACTGCGAGAGGCAGCCACCAACGGTGACGCCGCCGCCGCCGCGAGCCTGGTCGCATGGATCGACGATCGGCTCGACGAACGGCTCACCTTCACTGCCCGCGATGCCGCAATATCGCTGGACGCGGTCGATGTGATCGGCCGTCCTCGAGGCACCCGGGCCGACTGAGCTACCTGTAATGATGACGACGGGCCAGCAGGGAGAGGTACACCAGATGGACGACACGATCGTAACCGACGAAGACGCCGAGGTTCTCGCAGAGCGTGCCGCCGCCGCAATCCGGGACTTGAATCACGCTGTCCAGCCCGCCAAAGGCGAGCTGACCTATCTCGCCGATGTGTACAAGATCCTTGGTTCACTCGAAGCGTTGGCCGGATGGCTTCCGCAAGCCAGCGGCCAGCTTGCTAGATGGCTTGATAGCCAGGCCGAGGCTGGTCGACTGCGAGCAACGGATTGTGGGCCCTTCTCCGACGTGCCTGCCGCTGTCGCAGCGGCTACGCATTGGCTGCAGCAAGCCGGCGACAGCGCTGAACAGTTGCGGCTTGCGCTTGGCACTGCCCACGAGGTGATCAGCGGACTTGCCTACGCTCATGACACTGACCGGAAAGTGTGACAATTGGCCAGATCGGGGGTGACATCCGACACTAGGCAAGCCTTCCGCCATCCGACACGCGGAGCCCTTTTTGGGCATAGTCGTGGCTATGCCCAATTGGTCACTGACATTGTCGGTGACGACAGCACTTATCGGTGCGCGAAACCGAGGGACTGTCCGTGGGTCGCCTGATGTGGTGCTCGGCTCCACGCAGAGCTGGATGTCGCCTAGAACCGCTCCACCTGACCTACGTGATCATGCTCAACAGGCCACCTGAAAGCGAAAGTTATCGGAAGTCAGAAATCTAGTCGAGGCCATGATGACGTGCCTCTATCGACGCGTGAGCTGACTGTCAGCCGGAAATGGTCATAAGGCCAATTCGTGTCCTTCATGCCAACAGATGGGAGTGATGTGTTGCGAATGTGCAAAGCGCCTGACCTGTGGCGGTCCGGAGGCTGACCCTAGGCCGCCGGCACAACGCGTTCGCGGACCGAGGATGCTGCTCGCCCGGGTCTCAGCTGAGGGGGCCTTCGCGGCTGGCTGCCTTCCCGCTGGTCGGGTTCGGCGCTGATGTGGCGTCGGGCTCCAGCGACAGCACCATGGCAATCTCCTCACCCGGATCGAGGTCGGAGCTGCGCGATGGGCGGCGGTAGTCTGTGGTGCGGAACCCGAAGTTCTTAGCAAAGCCGACCGCTCGCCCGTTGTTGGTCCCCACCCAGTAGTAAAGCTGCAGATAAGCCTGCTGAGTCGCCCGAGCCGCCGCAGTCTCGACGAGTCGCCAGGACACGCCGGTACCCCGTGCCTCCGGGACGACATACAAGCCGAAAACCTCGGCTGCTGAGGGCTCCTCCTCGTAAGGTCCAAGGCTGACGATTCCCTGTGCTACCTGGCCTCGTTCGGCCAGCAGCCACTGCGACCGGGTCATCCGGTCACGCCAGAACTGCTCGTCACGATCAGCTTCATCGGCCAAGGTCGCAGTAAACGAACCGGGAGACTCTGCCAAAGCGCCCAAGCGGACGGCGCGGTACAGCGACCACTCAGACTCGTCCAGCACCCGCACCGTGATCTCTGTCATGGTCCATAGTGTCCCCTGCATCGAGACCGGCTGGCCCAGTCCGGGTCTTTCGGCCCTACTTATGTCTCGCGTTGTCGCTCACAGTTGAGGTGTGGCGTGGTTCATTCGGGCGATAGAACTTAAGGATGGATCCTGGGCTTGCCGACGAAGCAACAGGGAGTATGACCGGCATCCCACTCTCGATGAAGCCGTAAGCCACCTGCGTGAGATCGCAACGCGAATTGGTCCAGCCGAGATCTTCGTTCACCGGCAGGACGGGCGAGTAATCCGACTTCGATCCGCTGAGCAGAGGATAGTGCACGGACAGATTTAGCTCGACTTCTATCGCCGAGCTGGGAGCCATAGACCGAGCCGGGGCCATCACGGCGGAGGTTGACGCCCTCTCACCGCGTAAGGCAAGTGAGCTGCCACTCTGACCTGGCCACCGGCGAGGCGAACGCCGCGTCAAACCAAAGCCGCGACCTCTGGGTCACTGGCCCAGCGGAACCAGGTCGCCGTGCGCAGCGGGCCGGAACGGCTGCGGGCAGTGCGCCGGTCGGCCTCGACGAGCAAGTAATCGCTGTCGCCTGCTTCGCTTGGCGTACCACTCGTCGGTCTCAACCAGCTCGAACCTGACGCCGAGCTGGTCCAGCATCGCGAGGCTGGCCTGCAACTGAACGGATTGCGCGTTCTCTTTGTTCTGCTTGGCGTTGATCCTCGCGCAGCGCTCGGACTCGAAGTCCGTAGTCAGCTTGGCGTACTCGGTGGCACGGCCGCAGACATCACATCGAAGCGGTCGATGGCCGCTACTAAGGCTGAGGTAGGCCGCCTTCGCTGTTCGGACGCTGCCGCACTCGTTGCACATCGCCGGTGGCACCGCTCGGCTTCGGGCCAGACTTCTTCGCATCCGCGCGCCCCGGCCAGCTGATGCCCCTGACGCGCCGCCATCGTGGACCGGCTGACCTTCGTCGGCAAACATCATCGAGACCGGCACCGTCTCCTTCTACAGGCTCGCCCACGCCCTTGCACAGCGGACAACACGCTAATCGTCGCGTGGCTGTAGGACTCAGCTTCGCCTACGATTTCAGGAGGACGCAAGCGACTCGAGCAGGTCAGCCACTTCGCCCGGCCGAGACACGTGAGGGCAATGTCCACCGCTCAAAATCACCGGTTCCACGCCCAGCCGTTCTCGTGCAATCGCGGCCAGATATGCCGGTCGTAAGGTGCGGTCATCGCGCGGCGCGACCAGCGTCGAGGCCCGATTGCGAAGATCGCGTGCTGGCGGCACCTCGGCATAGCCATTGCGCAGCGCGTCGAACAACTGCAGAGTCCCTAGCGCCCACCGCAGCGTTGACAGATCACAGTCGTGGAATAAGAAGTACGTCGCCAACACCGGGTCGCCGGTCGGGTCGACGCCGAACCACTCAGAGTTGAACATCGCCAACGGATCGGCCTGCATCTCGTCCAAGAAGCTGCGATGCCCCGCAGGATCGGGGACCGCGGCGGCCAGATACACCTCATGAGCCGCGCCCAGCGCATCGCCAACCTCCGGCAGCAGAATCCAACCGGCCGGGAGGCTCCGGAAGTGACGACCTCTGGATGACCAAGCGAGAACCGCAATGAGCCTAGACGTAGCGGATGGTCAGGACTCTGCTGGTCATATCCCAAGCCGTGCAGCACCGAACGCGCTGGGCTGCTAGTCGACCTCGGCGACCGTCATGGTGATTTGGGAAGTGGTCGGAGAATCCGTTCGGATTGACCGGATCGCCCATTCCGCCGTACGAAATTGGCTGTAGGTAGTCACCTGGATCGACCATGGCCGGCGGTTCGAGGATCTGGGGCCCGTGCCCGCGTTGACCTTGATCGGCGCGCCGCCGGTGGCCATGTTCTTGATGACCAAGAACTGATTGAGCATGTTGGGCTGCTTGTCGAAATAGAAGCTGCCATCGGGCAGACCCGCGTCTGGCCACATGAGATTCCACAAAAGCGTGTTCTCCCTCGCATTGGTGACCTTGGCTCGCTGTCGGGTGCTAGGCGCGGCGCGTGTCGAACCAAGGAGGGTGGTGTCGAACGGTTCGTCGGTGGAGTCCCCCATCGCGTGCACCGCTGTCTGGGTCCGTGCACCTCGAGGATCCGCTGGTGGAAACAGCTGAGCATCTCCCCAGCAATGGCGCGGTAGCCCTCGGACTCGAATTGACCGCGACTCCGGCTGGGCCAATGGTTGCCGAAGACGGCCGCGGTCCGGGCGGCCACCGTGGTGGTTTGAAATTGACCTGATCGATTTCGCGGGTGACGTTGCGGCGGATCACCACGTGATAGAACACTGACTCCGCAAGGGGTAAGGGAACCTCGAACAGCGTGTCGTCGTAGAGGAATGCGACATCGATGCCGCGGGCATCGCCGGTGTCGGCGTGAACCACCGCATAGCTGCGGGGGACGGGCAGTGTTGCATTGACCCGCTCGACCAGACGGTCGACCACGAACCGGTCTCGACCTCACACGCCCAGCAAATCCGGGCCCTGGCCGAGGTTCATCGCCGCAATCCCGGTGGCAAGCCATCGATCTTGCCATCCTGCAGTTGTGGTATCCAGCCCGGGCAATATCGTTCTTTATGGCTCGGAACACCTTGTCGATGCATCGCCCCAGCGCAACAGCATTCTCCTCATCGAACAGGTTCTCCAGGTTCTACGATGCGAAGTGATAGATCCGCATCAATGCTCCTAATAGCCTTACCCGGGTTCCGGAACAGTCCTACGCTCCGGCAGGCCCGCACAAGATCTCGTTACCGTGTCGCAGTGGACGTTAAGCGTGCGGCCGACGTGTACGGTCTGGCCCGCGTGTTCTCTGTGCCGGGTGCGGATGCGGACGCTAATGCAGGTGATCGCAGCTATCTGGTGCTAGCGAAGCCGAAGGTGATCATGAACGACGTCCGGCTCCGCGGGCTTGAGGTTGCCGGAAGTGAAGCCGCCGGTCGCAAGAGTCCGCATAACCACACCCAGACCGCTCGAAACCTCAAACGCTCCCTCGAGAACGCGGCCGCTGGTGCCCGGCTAATCCAGGCTGAGGGGTTAGACACGCGATCCGCTGCCGACATCGCGGCCTCCCTTGCCGATGCCCTCGAAGGGCTTCACCGGCTGCAGCGCCGCCTCGATCGACGTATCCGACGCGACCAGGGAAGCTTGGAAGGCCTTCCAGGTAGCTGGCTCGATTTGGTGGTGTCTTGGGCCGCGACTCGTGGAACGATTCGGCCATGGTCGTAGATCGTGAACGGCTCAATCGGAGGGAAGGCCATCGAGCCTCGTCATTAGGGCGCTGCGCGTTTTCCGCCAAGGGTCTCTGACCAGCCTGTCGGTGCGCAGAATGTTGGCCAGTGCCACCGGCGAAAGCAGCCGGGCAGGAGGCGCTGCGTAGCTATACGAAGAGGGCGCCGACCTCGCGCCGGGTCGTAAGCTCGGCCATTTCCGCATCCGACGGTCGCCGCTCAAAGCGCTCCACCGCGTCGAGAAGCCGGGGCAGGATCTCGACGTCCCCGCTGGTTAGCAGGAACGCCTCCGGCCGGCCGAGCACCCAGTGCGCCGCGAGATCGATGTCCGCCTGTTCACGCAGCGGCTCGTACCAGGTCGAAGCCGTGGCCGCTCGGCCTTCCCAGCGGCGCCACGCGATGCTCTTGATCGTTTGCAGGGCGACATTTCGCTCGGCGCACACCGCCGCGAGCGCTTCGAACCTATCCGCGTAGTGCGGGTCCTGCATCTGCACGTAGTTGTATGGCAGGAGGACGGAGTCGAAGGCGAAGCGCTCCAGGCTGCGCCGGTGCATCTCGGCCACCGACAGGCCGTGGCCGGTGACGCCGATGAAGCGCACAAGTCCCTCCTCGCGCGCCTCGATCGCCGCCTCGAGGGCGCCGTCCGCGCCCAGCGCGGTCTCCCAATCGATCACGTCCACCAGATTGTGCAGTTGGATCGAGTCGACGCGGTCGACCCCGAGGCGATCGAGCGATCGGCGGATCTCCTCCCGCGCGGCGCGGTAGGTCCGCTGGCCCGTCTTCGTGGCCACGAAGAACGTTGCGGGATTGCGCCGCAGCCAGGTCGCGATTCGCAGTTCAGCGTCGCCGTAGCTCGCGGCGACGTCGATGTGATTGATGCCGTGTTCGAGCAGCACCTCAAGCGCACGGTCCGCGTCGCCCTTGGACACCTTGCCAAGCGCCGCGGCGCCAAAGATTGCCCGACTTGAGTCGTGGCCCGTCGCGCCGAACGGCGCCCTAGCAATCATGTCTGGAGCCTACGCCTGACGATTACGTTGGTCATCCGACCGAATCGCTCGATCATCGCGTGCGCGTACCCACCTTCTGATCAACTCCGACCGGATGCTCCCACCAGGTGGCAGCGGTCTAGCGAGGCCCTCAGCCCAGCTGGACACGCAGCCGGGACTATGCCGCATTCGCGGGGGGCCGCGCCGCGCCTTGACGCGCTGCTCTACAGATCATCCTGCCTGAACTCGAGCGAAACCGACGTCCCGATTCCAGGACACCGACGAAATGCGACGCTGGCTGGAACCGATAGGTCTACATCCTGGCCGCTGCAAGCCCCGGCCGCCCACCTGTGCCAACCGGAACTACGACTATCCCAACCAGCGTCAGCAGGGACGGCGGCGGCAGGTACGGCGCTTCCTTCGGCTCAGCCTGTCAAGCCCACCCTGGTCCACCTGCTGACCAACCCGGAATGGGAGCGCCAGTGGGATCTCTGCAGTTATGACCGGACGACTCGACCACCGGAGGCGGTAGGCCGGCTCCCCAGGGACACGATCGAGAGCTCTACCCGCACAGTGGTGCCCTGGCCCTTCGGGCTGTGGATTGTGATCGTCCCGCTCGATGCGCCTGGTCTCGTCGGCCGACGTGATGATCCCTGCCCGGGATCGACCAACTCGGCGCGGGCGTCTCCGAGGGAGAGCCCGCCATCGTGTTGAATGCCCGCTCAGGCGTCCGGATCTCGGCCGTCCGCGACTCGGGCACTCGGACCGGGGATCGCCGCCGGCGAGCGGCTCCGCCATGGTTGTCGTACGGAGCGCCCCGCTCCGACGCGAGTTGTGTTGGCGACCAAGGCTTTCGCTGGATATACGCAGCCGGCCCATAAAGTGAGGCCTCTCGCGTAGGCGATCTTCAGCGACACCCTCACTGCTACCCCGTCGACCCCAGCAATCTCACGCGAGGAAAGGCCAACCTCCCCCAGAGCTCGTTGCTCGACCATGCAAACATGGGCAGCGGCGCACCGGACAGCGGCTGGCTAACATCAAAACCGCTGGCGGCGGGCAGGTTGCGCTCGGACACTCAGGACGGTCCTGGAGGTGACGTGTGGACGTGCTCAAGCGGACCGATTTAGATCCTGTGAAGCTAGCGGGTCGCACGCTGCAGAAGGCGGTCGGCGAGCCGGGTGAAGGCAAGGTCACTAGCACCAGGATGACGGTCGGCTTCGCTCGCTACTCGGATGAGAGCGGTCCGATGGAACCGCACCATCACGCCGAGGAGACGATCTACATCGTCGACGCCCGGAATGGCTACATCCGCCCGGGGACGGCGCCTGATCAACGAGGCGATCGGGTCCAGCTGGAGGCGGGAATGATCCTGCACTTTGCCGAGCTGGAGTGGCACGTCTTCGAGTGGGACGAAGACGGCTACATCGACGCCCTATTCATCTACGGCCAAGTCGACAACATCCGCCCCGACCAAATTGGACGTTAGGCGACTCACCGGCAGCTGCGACCTCGTAGGCATCGCCCTCAGATCTGCGCATTACGAGCGCAGAAAATCTACCGTGTAGCTGCATCGCCTAACGCGTTCGCCGACCTGTGCGCCGGTCCGAAAGTGACCGGTACTTAGGCTGCTCGGTTGGCTGCTCAGGCTCTCAATGTGGGACGACCATCCCATCAAGACCGGCGGCGATCGGGTCGCCGGCGGACAACCTCGTAGGGCAGCGCTGGTGTCTGTGTCTGCGCGCTCGAGGCCCAAGCGCGCGGCTAGTCAATGTTGAGGTTCACAATTTGTCTTGGTGGGACTTGCCTTGGAAGGCTGCGTTCAGCAGCCAT